>CANOZK010000001.1 GCA_947571775.1 uncultured Lachnospiraceae bacterium
TGACAATCCTGATGACTGGACGCAGATGGAACAGGAAGGAATGAACAGCAGCGTTACAGACAAGGCTGTCATTACAAAGGAAATCCATGTAGAGTAAGTGGGCAGAAGTTTTTAAAGTAAGGAATATATGATACTTAAATGAATTAGGTATTAAGGCGGGAAAGCGTTTGTTGGAAAAAAACCAATGAGCGCTTTTCTACATTTGGAAATAACGATACGCTGCCGTTCCCCGCCAGTCCTTTCCTAGTTTCAGATACACTGATTTTTAGAAACGGAGGACAGGACATTGACAGAAAAAGAAGATGAAGAAGATAAAAAGGTGCGGCAATTTATACTGTTCTGCCTTACTGCACTGAAATATGAAAAGCTGAACTATTGAGATGGTCAACCATTTTTGATTTGGTCGTTCCGCTTCAAATTTAATGTTTTCTTGTCCTGCTTCTGCCAATCGGTATATTCCTGCCATGCTTCATTTTCCCATAGCACTCCTATATGCTATACCTCAATCAGTTCATGTTCTTTAGGAATGGACTTCCCCGATTCAATGTTTGCGGCACGTTCTTCCAGCACCCTTATATTGGATTCTGAATAAAAATTGTCTGCCGCCACCTCAAACGGTATTCTTCTTTCATTCCCCACCTTGACCGCAAAAATGTTGAAAGCCGTGCTAAGCGACAGCCCCATTTCCTTGCAGGCTGATTCCATCTTTCGCTTTACATCTTCATCAATTCTAAAATTTACCATTGTCTGTGCCATGTTATCACCGCTCCTTTTTTCTTTATTGTAATACAATCAATACACAATGTAAAGCATTTGTTTTTTATAAAAAGGGCAGCAGAATTCTCCGCTGTTTCTTTTCTCAATATTCAGTTGTAACTCTACACATAATACGGATTCGGCTTCATTGCAAGCGTGATAATGTCGATAATCCAACCAATACCAAACAATCCCATTGAGCTTATCAAGCAAAGTTTTGGTTTGCGCCTCTTGATAGTCTGTTTCTAAAACAATCGCAATGTATTGATTGCGAAAACCCGTTTTACTTGTTTTCAAAAAACCTTTGTTAGCCAGACGCGAGAGCAAAGTTATAATTGTGTTTTTCGTCCACGGAGTTCCTTTGTACTCTACTTACAGGATAACGTTTTGTACTCCAGACATCAAGCTTATTATATCGTTGTGTTTCTATATGCTCTTGTTAAGGAAAGATATTATTGTTTATTAAAACAACGTATCGTTGCGCAATGTCTCACTCAAGTCGCTTTGCAAAAGACGCTTTGCACCAATGTAATAAGCAAGTGCGACAAAAAATATAATAGCAAACGCAAATATCAAAATGGGCAGAATCGGGGCTTCTGACCAAAATACCGCCGGGTCTAAATAGCTTGCAGTTACAGCGAACTGTATAAACAGCACAGTAAGGGGCAATGTGATCAACAGCGGTTTCCCTGCAATCACAAATGCCTCCACACAAAATAGTTTCCTCATTTCGTGCAAAGTTAAGCCGATGGACATATATTGGGCAAATTCCCGCTTTCTCTGGCGCAAGAATCCCAACGTATTTGAGAATACATTCGCAATCCCAATAATGGCAAGCAATACGCAGAAAGCTCCTAAAATCACTTTCATTCCATATATTAAGCTGTCATTTGAAAGCCTTTCCTGCACTCGGTTTTCGCTTTCCGTTTTATATTCCTGTGAAACAAGCTGTACGATTTCTTTTTCCAAGCTGTCCAAATCGTTTTCGTTTGAGAGAATCCGAATATAGCTGTCGGGTTCCGTTTCGCATATCTGTCCCAACGCTTCCTTCCACATCGTAAGCGGGATAAAGTGTACAAGAGCATAGTCTTCATATTCTTCCCTCAGTACGGGGACTGTCTGCGTATAAGATAAAATAGGAATTTCTATGTTCAAATCCTCCTTGTAAAGCGTTGTCGTCTGGCTGTCCTCCCTGACAAACGGAATATACTCTTTGTAGCGGAAATTGCTGTTTGCACTGTCCCAAATTTGATTCAATACGATTGCCCCATCAAGGCTTGGCGTAATTCCAATCTGCGAACAGAAGTTTAAAAAACTTGTATCATCCAAAATGACAATCGGAGCACATACTTGGAATTTGTTTTCTGCCTCCTTCGTTCCTGTTAGCGCCCCAATACCGCCAAGCGACAACAATTCCTCACTCTGTAATCCTTCCGTTAGGAACGTCGTTGCATCTGCTTTTTGATACACAACGGCGTCTTGTATTCCAGAAATCTCCTGCAATTCTTTTGTCAGGCTGAAATCCGATAATTCTGAATCCTTTAGGGTTATCATAATGTCCCACGCATCCTGATACCGTTCAAAGTAAGTATATCTGGTACTGATGGCGGCAAGAGTGGTAAAACACAGCATAATAGAAAAACCCAGAAAAGACAGCGACAATGATAATGTGGATATTCTTAAAGATTTTCTTTGGGCTTTTAATGCGTTTCCCGCAAGTTCGCCTTTTATGCCAAACAGCGCAGATAAAATCCGGGAATGTTTTCTCTTTTTTAACAGTAAACCGTCTGTATTTCGGATTGCTTCAAGCGGCGTCATTTTGCTTAATTTTCTTGCAGGTATCCACGCTGAAAAAAGCACTGTCAAAACAGAAATCAAAATAGTGACTACAAATATGGATAGCCGATAATGAAAAACTGCTTCATGACGTCCCGATACGTCCGCGGCAAAGATGTTGACTGTCTCTATGAAACAAAAGCTTATAAAAATCCCTAATAAGCTGCCCAGTATCATCGGCAGTACGCTTAAAACTGCCGCTTCTTGCAGCAGACAGCTTCTGATCTGCCTTGGCGTAGCTCCAACGCTTGAAAAAATGCCAAACTGATGGATTCTGGCATTCATGGACAATTCAAAGGAGTTGCGGATAATTAACACCAATGACAGTGCTACAATCATCAATATTACCAGATACAACGTTAAGAGCATTGGTGGATCCGCATCCTCTGGGTCGTGTATCAAATACCGTGACAAAAACAGCGAGTGGTATTGTATGGAATCTTCTTTCAATCCAAGCTGTGCGGAAATCAACGGCATATCACGATAAATGGTTCGGACATTCTGAAAATAAACATCCATCACAGTTTCATCTGGTTTCGATAATTCTTCATTCATAACCGCTTTTTCCACATTGGCAAATTGGCGTATTGTAGAGAGATTGTCTTGCACGAATTTTTTGCAGACAATGCGTCCCTGCCAGTCGCCCTCCTCCAAAACGATTTGCTCCACCTCATATATCCAGAAATTATAAGCTATGCTGCACAGCAAGGATAAAAACATCGTGGCAATCAGAGCCGCCCCCATAATCGATATACTGGATGCACGATTATGTTTTATATAACTCTTGGAGTAGTCTTTCCACATTTTTATTCACCTCCGTTGCTTTCGTGTCCCCTGGGACACGCGCGCCATTCGGCCAAATCGCGGAAATAGTCGTTGACTATTTTTCCATCTTCTATGGTCACAATGCGATCTGCCTCCAATGCGATTTTCTCATCGTGCGTAATAAGGAGGATCGTCTGTTTCAAATTACGGTTCGACAGCTTTAAGAGGTCGATAATCTCTTTTGAATTTTTCTGGTCAAGGTTTCCTGTCGGTTCGTCGGCAAGAAGAATAGCCGGACGGTAAATCAAAGACCTTGCGATTGCGACCCTTTGCTGCTGCCCTCCAGATAGCTGGCTGGGCAGGCTCTTCATTTTATCTGCGATTCCTAACGTCTTTACAATCGTTTCCAAATATTCTGCATCCGGTTTCCTCTTGTCAAGAAGCATAGGCAGAAGAATATTTTTTTCTACTGTCAGAGTTGGAATCAGGTTATAAAACTGATAAACCAGACCGACCTTTCTTCTCCTGAAAATTGCGGCGTCCGTAGCATTCAATTCGTTAATGTTGACGCCGTCGATTGTTACCGTGCCTTTTGTCGGCTTATCTACACTGCCCAAAATATGCAGAAGCGTCGATTTTCCAGAGCCGGACGCCCCAACGATTGCAACAAATTCCCCTTTTTCAATGGACAGATGGATTCCATTTAAAGCGGCAACTGGATTTCCGCCTTCCCCAAACACCTTTTCTATACCGTTACATCTGAGTATTTCCATGCGGTCACATCCTCCTTTACGCTCACGCAGGCAATAAGCCAAGCAGATATGTCAGTTTTTTAGGGATCTTTCTACAAGAACCTTACCATCCTGCATTATAGCAAATGAAAGTGACAACTCAGTGACTATATCCAAGGGCATCCCATTTTGCCACACGGCAATCATTTCATATAAAAACGAATTTCAAAACAAGCGCCGCTGCCAGAAAGATTGAACGCGCGGATGACTCCATTTTGCATTTCTATGATTGCTTTAGAAAGGGAAAGGCCGATTCCAATTCCCGTATCTTTCGCTCTTTTTCCCCGATAGAATCGTTCAAACAGATGAGGCAAGTCCTCTTTTGCAAATCCCTGTCCCTCATCCCATATCCGTATCTGCACATAGAGCGGATTCTTTTCATAGGAACAATGAATGGCAGCGCCGGATTCAGACGCTTCTATACAATTTTTCATCAGGTTCATGACCGCTTCCATTGTCCAGTCTAAATCCACAGTAATATGCATTTCTCCCAGTTCTGGAATATCAAGCAAAATGTTTTTTTGCATAAACAGCTCATATAGATTGTCAGCCGCCAGAGTAAGCAGAGTAAAAACATCTGTAAGTTTTTCGTTAAACGCAAGTGTTCCCGCATCAATGCGGGATAATAACAATAACGCTTCTTCCAAACGCGTAAGCCTGTTTATCTGCCGTTCTATTTCCATAACGCCGCTCCCCAAACGTTCTTTTGCCATCTGGACAGATAACGAAATGCAAGTAATCGGCGTTTTTAGCTGATGCGCAATGTTAAAAAGATTTTCTGCAAAATGGTTTCGTGCCGTAAGCGCGGCGTCTCTTGTCTGGTAAAGTGTCGTCACCGTTTTATATATTTCGTCTTGCAGTCTGGAAAATTCATCTTCCGAGGTATCCAAAAGCAATCCGTGTCCGCCGGTATTGATTTTCTCCAAATACTCCGTTAATGTTCGGATACGGATAGCTGATTTTCTATGCCAATACCAAAAGGAGAAAAGAAACAACATACCGCCTGTCAAAAAGCCAAAAACGGCAATCCAGAGGACTGTCGTATCCGCAATCCTTAGATTTGACGGATGGTATCCAAAAGCAGATAATGTATTTTCACCGACGCCCATTATATACAAGTCCTGAGTTTTCCATAATTCTAAAATATACTGTCTGGAATCTGGATATTTCTGGATAATGCTTTCACAAACTCCTCCCAACATCTGAAAACATACAGAACGATAATAAACAGTAAGAGAAAATGTGATTATGGCCGCAACAATCAAACTGACGGACAATACAAACAGAACCGTCATTTTTCTATTTGATTTTTTGTTCATGGCTCATCCTCCATACGATAACCAAAACTTCGGATTGTCTTTAGGCAGAGCGGATGATGGAGCTTTTCCCTCAACCGTTTCATTGTCACAGTCAGCGTATTGTCATTGACGTAATTCCCTTTGTTATCCCATATTTGTGCTAATAGACGCTCTCTTGTCACGGTTTTGCCTTTGTTTTCTATCAAAAGCTGCAAAAGCTGATATTCCGTCTGGCTGACCGCGATTTCTTCTTCGCCGCAAAACACCGCCATCTTGTTTTTGTCAATCGAAATGGAACCGCAGGAAAGATACTGGCTTTGTATGTTTCCTGCTCTGCGGAGCAACGCGTGAATCCGGGAATACAAGACCTCCAGTACAAAAGGTTTTGTCACATAATCGTCTGCCCCGTCCTCAAACCCAGAGATAATATCATGGGGATCATCCCGGATAGTCAGAAAAATAATCGGCAATTCTCTCCATTTTGAACGTATCCATCTGCAAAATCCGTCTCCCTTGCCATCCGGCATATTCCAGTCAATCAGTGCAATACTTGGAATATGATGCTCAAATGCCTTCCTTGCACTTCCCAACGTCTCAAATATAAAAACCGAATATCCTTTCTGGTTCAAATATTCTTTTACAGTCGTTGCAATGCTTTCATCATCTTCTATATAATAGATTTCTATCATTCTTTCGTCTCCTCGTGATTTCTCCGCCGCATATTCGTTGGTTTTTCTGCGAGAAAAGTACAAAAAGCGCCGGGGAATTACGATTTCCCCCGGCCCCCTTTAAACGCTGTTCTTCAAAGAAAAGTCTTCTGTGATTTTTATTTTAACTAATGCATCGGCAGTGAACAATAATAAGTGTTTGTTGAACTCACGTATATTAATCAAAGGCAGGATGTCCTTGCTTTATTTACGAATGCTCTTCTAGTCAACGAACGGCGCAGTGCGCCAGACAGGCGGAACCGATTGGACAGGCATCCTCATTAAACCCAACTTTCGGATTGTGGGCAGGAGCGTCGGCACCTCGGAAATCTTTTCAATCTCCGCCAATCTCCCAAATACCTTCGCGTTTCTATGCATCCAGCGACGGTGGGTAACTGTCTCCTCACACAGTTCCAGTGCCCGTTCATAAAAATTCATAATCGTACCTCCTTATGTTGAGTAGCTTTGACACAGTCAACAACGTTTATAGCTTGCCCATTGATTTCCAAATTCCATTGTTTTCTTTGCTAAAACTTCATTGGCAATCACCTTTTTAACGATGAGAAAATTATACCATACATTATCTTGGAAATATATAGGCTACTTATTTAATTGTCTTTATACTACAAAATCAGCGGCCATAAAGACCGCTGATTGACGATTCCAATTTATCAGTATTGCAATGTTTTGATCCATTTATTCACCGTTTTCTGTGATGGTGCATTGTAGAAGTTACGTCCCTTCAGCCACTTTGTCTGATTATTGATGAGTGCATTTTTCCTCAGATTGCTTGCGCTGCTCCCAATGCCGCTGCTCAAAGAAGTGCAGAACGGAACTACTGTTTTCTTTTTGAGGCTAACGTTTTCTACAAGACTATACACGATATGGGGCGCTTGTCCCCACCAGATCGGATAACCGATGTAAACAACGTCTGCTTTTTTTACCGCTTTTTTGATTGCGCTTAAGTTCTTGATTTTTGGCCTTACTGTGCTGACTGCCGGGGAGCTTGCGCTTTCGTGCTCTTCTGTTACACGGCTGCCGTTGTCAGTCCAGTCGAGATCGGCTTCCGTATAGGGATCGGACGCTTTTATCTCAAGCATCTGTCCCTTTGTGTTCTTTTGAATTCTCTTCGCCGCTGTTTCCGTTGTTCCCGTTGCGCTGAAATACAAAATCACTACATTTTTCTTTGCCTTTGCCTGTACGACGGTGCTGCCCAGGTTTGCACATGTAAATGCCAGAACAAATGTCAGAACCAGAGAGAACACGCAAAAGCTTCTTTTTTTCCATCTCTTCATAGGTTTTCCCCTTTCTTTTTCGTAAAATATGTCGGCTCGCACAGACTTCACTATTCATGGATTTTCATACTGTGCAGAAGCTTTACAAAGGCCGGATTATAATGATCTACAATCTCGCTGTGTCCAACGTCCAACTCAGATATTTCTTTCATGTCTTCTTCGGAAAGGACAAAATCCCAGATATCCATATTTTGTTCCATCCGTTCTTTGTGAACAGATTTTGGGATAACCACAACGCCGCGCTGGATGTTCCAGCGGAGCGCGACCTGAGCGGCGCTTTTTCCATATTTCTCGCCGATACCAGTCAATACTGGATGTGTAAATATCCCATATTTTCCTTCTGCAAAAGGCCCCCACGCTTCCGGCCAAACGCCGTATTCTTTCATCTGTTTTAGAGCATCCTCCTGCTGGAAGAACGGGTGCAGCTCTACCTGATTGACAGCCGGAATCACCTCCACTGTCTCGCACAGATCGGTTAGTACATGGGGATAAAAATTGCAGACGCCGATTGCACGGAGTACGCCTTCTTTATACAACTCCTCTAACACACGGTATGCGCCGTAATAATCACCCATGGGCTGATGGATCAGGTACAGATCTAGATATTCCAAGCCCAGTTTTTTTAGAGAAGTCTCCACCGCGGCCTTTGCGCTCTTGGCGCTGGCATCCTGTACCCAGAGCTTCGTTGTGATAAATAATTCCTCGCGGGGAATCCCGCACTTTTTAATAGCGGCTCCCACTGCCTCCTCATTTCCGTAGGCGGCGGCCGTGTCGATCAGGCGGTATCCGCTGGCAATGGCCTCCAAGACAGCTTTCTCGCATACCTGCGGATCGGGCACCTGAAAGACGCCGAAGCCTTCCAAAGGCATTTTGATTCCGTTGTTCAATGTTACAAACTCCATAACGACTTTCTTCCTTTCTTAAATCTTGTACAGAAAATGATTTCCAAACTTGATGTACTAAGTATAAAAGCATCTGGATATTTACGGAAGTCTCGTTTTGTTCATCAGTTTATACCCAAAGGTTATAACTTTACAGAAAATCTGTGCAGACGTTATGGGCAGAGTAGCGCTTTGGATTGCAATGGGTCAATTTTAAAGGCAAGTAAGCATAACGATTACAAATAGCGCTGTCACATCTGGGTCAAATCCACCACTTTTGTGCACAGCCTGTCCACTAAGATTTTTTCATGGCTGATGACTACAACGCCCATTCGATGTTCTGATGCATAGGTAAGAACCAAGTTCCATATCTGTGCCTGTGTGATGGCATCCAGCATAGTTGTCATCTCATCCGCAATTAAAAACCTTGTCTGCTCATTTAAAGCACGCAGCACACAGAACCTTTGCAGTTCCCCGCCGGACAATTCGGCGGGCCACCGCTCCAGCCATTCCTCCTTTATGCCCGCTGCTTTCAGCATTTGCGCAGAGGGCATCCCGACTTCTGAGATAACTTTTCTCATTTTCCATTTGGGATTTATCGCTTTTTCGGGATGCTGAAAGATAAGCTGCACGGGATTGTATCCCATACTGAACGGTTCCCGTTTGTATCCGCTTTCTGCTTTTTCCGGTTTCTCCAGAAAGACTTCTCCCTGCTCTGGCTTTATAAAGCCGGCCAGGATCTTGGCCAGCGTGGATTTCCCATAACCGCTGGGGGCTGTCAGACCCACAACCTCTCCTTCTTCTACCGTAAAATTTACATTTTCTAGAATCTTCCTGCCTTTTGCATATCCGTAAGTAATATTGTGGGCTCTAAGTCGCATGAATACACCTTGCCTTTCCTCCTCGGATCATCCGGTAATCTGGACGCTGCCGGGTACATTCTTCTGTGCAGAGCTGGCATCTGTCCGAAAACAGGCAGCCTTGTGGCAATTCACTGGGAAGAGGCTGTCTCCCCTCGATGGCTTCAAAGTCTTCCCCTGGCAGCGCCCTGCACAATGCTTTGG
This sequence comes from uncultured Lachnospiraceae bacterium, assembly GCA_947571775.1. Taxonomy (GTDB): domain Bacteria; phylum Bacillota; class Clostridia; order Lachnospirales; family Lachnospiraceae; genus MGBC164599. Next base: position 9,394 of record CANOZK010000001.1, read on the forward strand.
TATATGGATGACGCAGCCCTTGCCCGCCGTGGGCAAAATCGATCCCAGCCGCTAATTCCAAAGTTGCGCCGGCGTAGAAAATAGCAATTTTATCCGCTATTTTTAACGCTGCCTGGATATCATGAGTAATCATCAAGATTGCTTTTCCGCTGTCAGAAAGGTTCCGGAAATCTTTTAAAACTTCCCCAAGAGACTCGTCGTCCAGACCCGGGGTGGGTTCGTCTGCGATAATCACCTTTGCCGATGAGGTTAGCGCAGTAGCCAGCAATACTTTTCTGGCCATGCCGCCGGATAGCTGGAACGGATAATATTGTTTTACAGCAAGATCCAGTCCGTATCTATGTAAAATCTCATTGTTCATTTTCTCTTTCTGCTCTTTGGTTTTGTTTTGTAAAGAAATGCCAATCTGCTGTTCCACCTGCAACAGCGGATCCAGATAGTTGACGGACTGGGGAACCAGTACAATTTCCTGTCCCCGCAGCCGCTCTTTCTCCCTCTGGGACAGCACCTTTCCCTTATATAGAATCTTTCCCCTTGTTCTCGCGTTATAGGGAAGGATTCCCAGGATGGCATGTGCCAAAAGACTTTTGCCGGAACCGCTGGAACCCACCACGGCCAGAATTTCCCCTTCGGCAAGTTCCAAATCCAGATTGGTGATTACGGTAAGTTCCCGCTTTTTTAGCCCTTGGATATATTGGGAAAAAGACAGTTCCAGATTTTCTATTTTCAAGATCGGTTCTCGCTTCATGATTTTTCTTCCTCAATCGTGTGCAGTGTTGGGATTCCATAACTTTTCCAGATTATTTCCAATTTTATCCACCATCAGAGAGAGCAGCACCAGGCAAAGCCCTGGGAAAAACGCCAGCCACCATTTACCGCTGGTGAGATATTTCATTGATTCGGACAGAATAACCCCGATTGCCGGTTCATGAGCCGGAAGTCCGAATCCCAAAAAGGTAATGGACGCCTCGTGGAGAATCGCATGGGGAAAGACCAGCACAACCCCCACTACAAGCTGTGGAACGATATGGGGAAACATATGCTCCTTGGCAATATACCATTTGCTTTTGCCAAAGCGACGGGATAACTGTGTATATTCCACATGTAAGATCTGCAAAACCTCCGCTCGGATGACACGGGTCAGGGACGTCCAATGTGTACAGGCGATCCCCACCACAATTCCTTTTAAACCGCCGCCGCAGGCCAGAGAGATCAGAATAATGATGATCGTATGAGGCACCGACAGCACAAAGTCGATCAGCCAAGAGATACATCTATCCGCCGCTCCGCCGAACACCGGCCCGATAATGCCAAACAAAACGGCTACGGCAGCGCTGATCAGGGAGGACAACAGTCCTATGCGCATACTGATGCTCAATCCTTTCAAAGTGCGCAGCAGCATATCTCTTCCCACCCAGTCGCTTCCAAACAGATGATCCATACCTGGTTTTGAAAATGTCTGCTCCAAATCCACCATCAATGCATCTTCCGCAATGAAGATCCCCGCCGCCATCACCCAGACAAAAAGAAGCAAAAACAGGCCGGTTGAGAAAATAGTCTTTTTTCGGATGCCCAGTGCGAAAAGTGTATACTTTTTTCTCATAGCTACCCCTCCTTCATCCTTGGATCTATCCAGACGTACAATAGATCTGCAATAAAATTTCCTGTATATACAAATAATAGGCTAATCATCACAATACCCATCAGCAAAGGAGCATCCCCCTTCAGTCCGGCCTGAACCGTGGCCTGCCCCAGTCCGGGATAGGAAAACACCTGCTCCACAAAAACTGCGCCGCCAAACAGTTCACTAAAAGATAAAAACTGCAATGTAATCGCCGGGAGGGAAACGTTTCGGATCACATGATGCCGGATGATGCTGCCTCTGCTCTCTCCTCTGGCTTTCGCAAAAAGAACATACTCAGAATGCATCACTTCACAGACTTTTTCACGGGTATGCATACAGATATTGGCCACGCTGAGAATGCTTAAAGTCAGCGCAGGCAATAGGATATGCTGCACTTTGTCCCAGAGGGTTACTTCCGACTGGATTACCCCGATGGGAACACTCAGCGCCACAGGAAACCATCCCAATTTCACAGAGAACAGCATGACGAATACGATTCCAAGCCAGAATGTCGGCGTGGAAATCAGAATGTGGCAGTAGACGCGCGCCGCCCTGTCCAGCCAGCTTCCCTCCATCACCCCTGATAAAATCCCTAAGAAAAATCCGAAAATCCCCGAAAGCACCCAGGCCGTCATCATTAACACAATCGAGGAAACAAATTTTTCCCCTATCACTTCCAGAACTGGCCTTCTGTATATCATGGAAGTCCCCCAATCCCCCTGGACAACAGAAGAAAACCACGCCCAAAACCGTTCTGCCGGGCGCTTATTCAGACCCCAATGTTTTGCGATCAGCTCCCGCTGCTGGGCACTGACTTTGGTGTCGGCGCCCACATAAGCCGTAACCGGGTCAATCGGAGACAACTCCAACAGCACAAACGTCACAATACAAAGCGCTACCAGCAATGTAACCAATTTCATCAACCGATAAAGTACAAATTTGCCTAATGTATGTTTCTTCATCTTCTATTCCCAGTCCCATTCTGCCACGTTGTCGAAAATCCTTCCGCCATGAGGCTGAACCACCGGCTGCCCGAAAGTAAAACCGTCTGCGCAAAGGTATACATGGTTCGCATTCACAAGCCAGCAGTAAGGCGCATCTCCCACAGCCGAAGCGTATTGCTGCACGGCTTTCCAATGCTCGATGGCCTCTGCTTCATCTGTGGAATTGAGCGCTTCATCAATCTGTTTGTCCACTTCATCATTCTGGTAACACCCTGCATTGTCCCAGGCCACGACGCCGCCCGCATTGTCCCCATAATACAAATTAAACAGTTCGGAAGGGTCGCCGGAACCGAAGCCAAAGAACACCGCTTCTTTATGTATCCGCTCCACAATGGTATCCCATGTCACCTTTTCCAGTGTGACTTCTATCCCCATCGCTTTGGCCACATTTACAAATTCCAGGGCCATCTCTTGGCGGTAAACGCCATCCGTATACAGCAGCGTGAATCTTGCCTCTGTTCCGTTCTTGTCAATGGTGCCGTTGCCGTTGGTGTCTTTCCATCCTCCGGCTTCTAATATTTTCTTAGCGCCTTCGATGTCTGCATATTCCGAAGGTTCCAGAACCGTATCTTCATTGAGCCACGGCATTTTTTCCAGCCCTGTGGTGGAAACGGTTCCGTATCCGTTTAACACACCAGAGACAATCCGCTTTCTGTCCACCGCTCTGTTAAATGCCTGACGGACGGCCAAATCACAAGTGACATCGTTTCCCATTTCCGCTCCATCCTGCGCTTTTTCGCCTTCATCTGGAATCATCGGGAAGCATACGCCGTAACACTCAATGCTGTCGATATTTTCTACATAAGTGCCGTCCAACTGCTGTTCTGCAAGAATCCCATCAATGGAAGCTACGTCCACATCGCCGTTTTGAACGGCCGCAAAAGCAGCATCTTTATCCAAAAATACCATTGTCAACTGTTTGATGTGCGGCGCCTGTCCATAATAATTTTCATTGGCAACTGCTATCACCTGCTGCCCTTTGTCCCATTGCACAAACCGAAAAGGCCCGGAACCGACAGGAGCGTCTTTGAAATTCTCATCGTAAGCCGCCTCCGGTACAATTCCCAAGTATGCCAGACGTTCGATAAACGCAGAATATGTCCGGTTCAGTTTAAACTTTACGGTTACCTCATCTATTGCCTGAATCTTTTCAATCATGGTCAAATCAATATCCGAACCGGATTCTTTTGCCGCAGAATAGGTAAAAGCCACATCCTGTGCGGTCACTTTGCCGCCGTCGGAAAATACGGCATCGTCGCGTATCGTGACCGTCCAAGTAAGCTTGTCGTCGGATACCCGATAGCCCGTGGCCAAATCGTTGGTCCATCCCAGCTCTTTGTCCCTCATAAACAGTGTGGAAAAGAAAACTTTTGTAATGGAGCCATGACCTCCTGTGGACGGGTCAAACCCGGTTTCCGGTTCTTCCCCAATGGCCACAATCACTTCCCCGTTTTCTTTTCTAGCATTTCTCCCGTCTGAACCGGCCGCCTCCTGTATTTGTGCCGGACTGCTTTTAGCCGAATCACGTTCCCGTTGCGTAACAGAATTTCCACAGCCAGACAAAAGCGCCGTTATCAGAACCGCCAGCCAAATCCATGCAGCTGCTTTTTGCTTCATAAGATTTCCTCCTTGTATTTGCTCTTATTGCTGACATACTAACATCTGGCGGAACCTGCCACAAGCCCCGGTGGGGGTTATTTTCAGATAAATTTTTAAAAAACAAAATAAAAAAAGACACTTCTGTTTAAAGCGTCTTTTTGTCTTACTTTATAAACATATTGATGATCCGATCCATCTCCCGTTTCTTCTCCTGCTGTTGGGTATGTCCATGATTTTTTCCGTTTTCTACGATTTCATGGACACAATCTTTGATATAATCTTGAAGCAGGATTTTCCCCGCGCTGTTGATGGCGGACTTACATGCGGCAAGCTGGATCAGGACTTCGCTGCAATCGCGGCCATTTTCCACCATGGACTGGACCGCTTTCAGATGTCCGATAATTTTCGCTATACGGTTGATGACTGCTTTCTCTTCTTTCGATAGTACATATTCCTCTATTCCTGCCATATGCAAACTTCTTTCTTTTGTCGGTTCCCGCCAGGCTCCCCATTTTTTGCTTAGAAGGTTCTAATAGTAACCCGTTTCATCCAATTCCCACTGGTAATTTATGCTTTCGGCTATCTGCGCCGCCACGTCCACGTCTACCAAATCTGAGACTGCTCCCAAGGACATATCCAGAGCCGCCATGGCATCCCGACAGGAATAGATTTTTCCATCTGCCACCCATGACACGTCTGAAATCCAGTTAATACCCGCCGTAAACATCCGCTTCCAATTCTCTCCTCCGGTATAAGCCGCCACATTTCTGCGGTACAAAAGCCCTGTCTGGGCGAGAATCCCCGCTCCATTTGCCACCAGCAGACAGGCGTCTGATCTGGCCATACATTTTTTCAGAGTATCCACATATTTTTCATTTTGGTGAATCAGTCTTCTGGCGCCCCGTCCCCCCGGAAGTACCCAAACCCCGTCTATCTCCTCCACGTCCAAAGGCTCCGTCCACACCTTTACTCCCTGGGTGCTGTTTATCATATCGCCGGACACCGATAAATAATTTAAATGAAACTTCTTCTGAAAACTGCCAAACACCGACGCCGGGCCTGCTAAGTGCATAATATCAAAATCGTCATATAATAAAATATTCACATTCATCGCTTATTCCCCCATAGAATTTCTCTATTAGTATATCGGTAATCCACAGCCGATACAAGCCACCTGGGGGGATATTTTTTACACATTTTTTATAAAAATGAGGACGGCACGCAAGGCACCGTCCTCCATATTTTGTAAAACCCCTACAATTCATTAATTGTTTCCGTGACCGCCAAATTCCGAATCCGTTTGGACGGAGCATGAACCGAAGCGACGGTTGCCGCCAGGACAAACAGCAGGATAATCAGAAGAGAGCGCACTGGCAGGCTCCATGGATAATAGGGGAAATGCGCCGCAATCAGTTTTTCATACATCAGCCTGTTCAGCGGCAGACCGATGATGCAGCCGCTTACACAGCCCACAAACGCATAAGTTGCCGCCTCCATAGCAATCATCCTGGTAAGCTGCTGCCCGTCCATCCCCACGGCCCGCATGGCTCCGTACTGTTTGGTTCTGGCGGAAACGCTCATGGAAATGCTGTTGACAATATTCAACATCGTAATTAAGGCGATGATGATCAAAAAACCATAGATAAACAGTCCAAACGCCCAGTACAAACTTCGATCGCCCTCCTCGCGCCGGTCGCGGAAGGTATCGGTTCCTTTTACCAGATCGCGGACGGTTCGCATCTCTGCGTCGCCCGCATCTTTTTCCATCTGGATATCAATGATTGCAAAATCTTCATCCCCGGTCAGCCGGGTAAAGGTTTGCTCCGAGCAAATCAGGATAATATCGCCGTCCGTTCCGCCGCTGTTGGAAAAGGGATTGTATTTCATAATACCGCTGATCTCCACCTCAAAGCCGCAGAGTTCTATCCGATCTCCTATACCCAGAGGAACGTTTTGGTCCCAGATAACCAATACCTGGCCATTGTCTCCGTATACGCCCGACAGGTCGCTTCCTGGTCTTAACTCGTCGTCTTTTAGAATGCAATCCAGTTCAAAGTTATCATAGGAAATCAGATCCACCGTCGTCTGTTCGGCTTCTACGCTGAATTTTGCCGGAATGGCCGTCGCTGACATTCTCCCAAAGGCCCGTTTCACTCCCGGCATCCCGGCGATTTTGGAAACCAGCGTATGGTCTATGGTGTTGGTATATTCGCTGCTCTGGATCGAAAGATCCGGGGCATATGATTTTACCGGAAACATATAGTTCAGCAGTTGCACCATTACCGAAAAACACAGAAACAGGATAATACTTAGAGCAAACGACCCAGCCATCAAAAATAGATTTTTCTTTGCTGATATGGCATGGGAAATACCCAGAGCCGTCTCTATGTTCAAAAGGCCCGCCTTTGTCCTGTGGCGTATCCTCTGCGCGCTGTCCAAACTGCCGGACACTGCCGCTACGGGCGATACTTTCGCGGCACGCTTCGCCGGAGACCGGGCCGCCAGAAGCACCGTCAAAACACCTAACAGCGCGCCGCTTAAAATGCCGACGACACTCACCCCGACGACCGGCATATCCGCAAATTCGCCGCCCACTCCGTACCGCATCACCGCGCAGGCGGCCCAGGAGGCTATCGTTCCCAGCACAACGCCTGCGGGAATGGCCGTCTTACACCAGTTCAGAGCTTCCATCCTGACAAAACGGATGATCTGCTGTCTGCTCATGCCAATGCACCGCATCATGCCAAAAAACTGCGACCGCTGGGCAATGGTGCTGTTTAGGCTGCCCGAAATCATCAGGACGCCCGCCAGCAAAATCAGCAAAAATAACACTGCCACAACCGGATAGAGGTTTCGCAGCGTGGAATTATCGCTCAGCCCCATCATTGCCATGACAAGGGTATTTTGTGTTACATCGCCGTCAGACAGTCCGTACTGTTCCCGGATTTCGGCAACCGCTTTTTTGATATCTGCATGCGCCCGAAACTGGATATAATAAACCGGACTGCCCTTATCTTGATTTTCCGCAAGAATCCGATTCAGCAGCGCAATGTCCATAAAAACACCGACCTGTCCCTCCTGCATCAAAAGCGCCGTCGTTTCTCCCGTGTTGCTGTCCTCATACTTGAGATCGCTGCTACGAAAACCGATTACACGCAATGGATAACGGCCGGCCGGGGTATCCAGCGTAATGCTTCCTCCCACATCCACGCCCAAAAGCTCCCTGGCGTCGGGTGTGAGAATCACGCCGTCTTCTCCCAGTGGAGAGAAATCCCCAGTAAAATAGCTCATAATCTCTGTTCGGAAATCTTCCTCAATGCCGCACAGCGCGGTCTGCTTCCCATCGATAAAATACTCTCGATCCATATCCAAATTTACCACATCGTACCAGGAAGCGGCGGCGACGTCTGGGCGGGCGGCAATCTGTTCGGCTTCGTCCTTTGAGATGTTTTTGAGCTGAATATGCCAGTTTCCATGCACCTCCTTTGTATGGGTGCTTTCCATTCGGACCAGCATATCGGCCATGCCAAAAATCGCTGTTACGAGAAATACCGCAAAAATAATGCACAAAAGCGTCATACGGTTCTGCCGCCTGCGCACCTTCGCGGAAATCGGGATCAGACTCAGATAGCTTTTCATAATCGAACTTTCCCTGACAGAACGTTTCATTCGCGGCACCTCCCCAAATCACTGAGCGCCCCGTCGGATACCTGCAACACCCGGTCTGCGCTCTGGGCAATGCTGCGGTTATGCGTAATCATGATGATGGTCTGCTCATATTTCTTGGACGCCTCTTTCAGCAGTGCAATCACCTCGCTGCTGTTCTGGGAATCCAGATTTCCGGTCGGCTCGTCCGCCAGAATCAGCGCCGGATGTGTGATCAGCGCACGCCCGATGGCCACCCGCTGCTGCTGTCCGCCGGACAACTGACTGGGCAGATGCGTGCGCCGTTCCCTTAAGTTCAGCACCGCGAGAAGCTCCTCCAGATATTTCCGGTCGGGCTTCTGATAATCCAGCAGCACCGGGAAGATGATATTCTGCTCCACCGTCAGCTCTGGAATCAGGTTAAACGCCTGGAAAATAAACCCGATATTCCTGCGGCGGAAAACGGTTAGCTTCTGCTCTTTCATGGAGAACGTATCCTTGCCGTCAATCAGCACCCGACCCGATGTAGGCGTATCCAGCGCGCCAATCATATTGAGCAGTGTGCTTTTTCCAGAACCGGATTCCCCGACGATGGCTACATACTCTCCTCTGGGGACGGAAAAGCTGACGTTTTTTAACGCGTGTACGGCGGCCTCGCCGCTGCCGTAAGTCTTACAAATCTGCCTGACTTCTAATAAATTCATAGTGTCCGCACCTCTTTTCTCATTCTTTCTTTGAAATAATAGCACGGAAACACTACACACAGGCTACAATTCGGTTACAGTTTTGTAGGAATCCGAAAATGGATAACGAAAGTAGTTTCAACGCCCAACTGGCTGTCAACTTCCACTGTGCCGTTATGAGCCTCGATCACGGATTTTGCCAGCGGCAGGCCCAGTCCGATGCCCTTCGTGTCCTTAGAATACCTGCTGCGGTAAAATCTTTTGAAAACGTGGTGCAGGTCTTCTGGGTGAATCCCACTTCCGTTATCCCGGACGGCAATCCGCAGCATAGACGCAGACTGCCCCCAGTCTATCCAGACGCAGTCTCCCTTTTTCGTATGGTCAAGCGCGTTTTTGACCAGATTGCCGACAGCCTCCGTCATCCAGCTTCGGTCGCACAAAAAGGTGAGGGATTCGCTGCCAGAGAGGAAAATCTCCTTTCCCTCCTGCCCGGCGCGAAACGAAAAATGATTCTTCACCTCGTTCATCAGCTCCCAAAGATTTTCCGGGCTTTTCTCTATCTGGATCGTCCCGGCGTCAAACTTGGCGATTTTCAGAAGATTCTGCACGAGCGTCTCGATCCGATCCAGCTCCAGCTCTGATAAATTGGAAAATTCCCGGATATCCGGCAAATCTTTCGTCTCCGCTTCCTCCTGTATAATGCCATTATAGATATTGAGAGCAGCCAGAGGAGTCTTTAACTGATGCGAAATATCCGATATGGTATTCTGAAGAAATTTTCTTGCCTTCTCCTCGTCTTTCGCGTGGGCGTTTAAAATAGCAGCCAGAGAATTCACTTCATGAAATAGCCGGTATACCTCTCCCTCCTCGCTGCACTCGATCCGGGCGTCTCGGTTGCCGTAAATATACGCCTGAATCTGCGCCACCGCATCCTCCAGCATCCGATTCTGTTCTTGGAAATATCGGTAACAGATGACAAGCACCACGATTCCCATCCCCAGAAAACACAAGGGCGCATAAATTTTTTTCTGAAAAGACGCTGCCGCCGCGGAAAAGGAAACGAATGCCAGGATACACAGCACAATCCGAAGAAACAACGTTTTTATTTTTTGATTCGTCAAAATCTTCATCGTTTTCCTCAATCTGAAGTTTTCCATTTGTAGCCCATGCCGCGTACCGTCACAATCCGGCGGGGTTCTCCGGGATTGTCCTCGATTTTCATACGCAGCCGACGGATATAGACTGTGAGCGCCTTGTTGTCGATATAATTCCCGTTACAGTCCCACAGGCTGCCCAGGATCTGTTCTGGAGACAGCACCACATCGAGATTTTCCATAAACAGGCACAACAGCTTGTACTCACCGGACGTCAGCTCCAGAGGCTCCCCGTCTTTGTAAGCTTTCCCTTTCAGCAGCAGCACCGTAATACCGTTGGAATCCAACTTGGTATCCGGCTGACTGAAATTATCGCTTCTGCGAAGCAGCGCATGAATCCTGGATAAAAACACCGCCAGTTTAAACGGTTTCGTGATGTAATCATCTGCACCGATATCAAGCCCCATAATGATATCTGTCTCTTCATCGGCAGCCGTGAGAAACATAACAGGCACCTTGGAGGTCTGGCGAATCTTTCTGCATAAATCAAAGCCGGAACCGTCCGGCAGCGATACATCCAGAATCACCAGGTCATATTTGCCATTGAGCCATAGCTGCTCCGCCTCCAGGCGCGTGCGGGCGATGTCGATCTCATACCCCTGCTTTTGGATAGCAAAGGATAGGCCGTTGATTAGGCTTAAATCGTCCTCCACGAAGAAAATCCGTTTCATCTTTTTTTGCACCGTCCTTTTTTGAAAATTTTGTCCATTTTATTATATGCGAACGATTAGAGAACATCAAGTCCAATCGGGAACAGGCTTCCATCCTCCTGTATGTTTGATCTGTTTTTCAAGCGGCTTTCTGTTGGATACAGAGAACTATCTAAGCTTTCCGATAAAAGCTACCAGGAAATTCCATTCATTTCAAGGATTTTATAGGAAATCAATAACTCCAGCCTGACGTCCGGGTCCTCCAGATCCATATCCACAATGTCTTTGATTTTTTCAATCCGATACAAAAAGGTATTCCTGATATGCTCCCCTTAAAGTAGACAGACAAAATAATAAAACTGTCACTGTAAGGAGGAGCATATTTCAAACATATGAGGAACTAAAGGAGGCCATATCTGATTACATAGATTATTATAATAATCATCGGTATCAGAAGCGCTTAAACTGTATGACACCGATAGAATATAGAAACTATTTGAAAGATGCTGCATAAAAACTCTGCCAGTCCTCTTTGTGACTGGCAGGCAAAAATTTTTATTTTTTAACTGTCTACTTGACAGGGAGCGGTTCAAGTCTCAATTTACCGTCGGTTTTATTATCTCCCATAAAAGCTCCAGTAACTTGGAAACGTCAACAGGCTTTGCAATATGACCGTTCATCCCGGCCTCCATCGCCATTTTTTTATCTTCCGAAAAAGCGTTGGCTGTCATGGCAATAATCGGGATATTGGCAATATCGGGATCCTCCATCGCCCGGATCTGTTTTGTCGCTTCATAACCGTCCATAACCGGCATCTGAATATCCATCAAAATCAGATCATACTGGCCGGGTTCCGCCTCACTCATTCGTTTTACCGCAACGGCGCCGTCGTCGGCAACATCCACTTCAAAGCTCGCTTCCTGAAGAATCTCCTCGGCAATCTCCTGGTTCAGTTCATTATCCTCCACCAGAAGAATCTTCTTTCCATGGAAAGAAAACGCGTCCTGCAAAGCTTTTTCCGAATCTTCAGCGGTAAACGGCGACTCCAAGATCTCTCTGAGTTCCGATAAAAAGATTGGTTTGGAACAGAAAGCCGTAACGCCCGCTTCTCTCGCCTCTTCTTCAATATCTGACCAATCATAGGCAGTCAGAATGATAATTGGCGTAGCTTCCCCGATAAGTCCTCGAATCCGCCTTACCACCTCGATTCCATTCATGTCCGGCATGATCCAGTCTATGACGTACGCGGCATACTTGTCATTCTGTTCTTCAGCAAGTTTTACCCGAAGCACCGCCTCCTTGCCGGACGTCGTCCAATCCGGGCGCATACCGATGGAGGACAACATCTTCGTTACGCTGGAACAGGTATTGAAATCATCGTCTACCACAAGCGCCCGAAGTCCTTGCAGTTCAGGAATGGTTTCCTGCCTCACCGGACCGGAACAGGTTCTAAATTGCAGGGATACTGTAAATGTGCTTCCCTTTCCTACCTCGCTTTCCACAGAAACCGTACCGCCCATCATATCCACAATATTCCTGGTAATCGCCATGCCAAGCCCGGTTCCCTGTATTCCGCTGACCGTACTTGTCCTTTCACGCTCGAAAGGTTCAAACACATGCTGTAAAAACTCCGGGCTCATTCCGATTCCCGTATCCTTTACCTGGAACTCATAAGCGGCGTAACCATCCGGCGCATTTCTCTTCTGCCGAATCCGAACGCTTACCATACCGCCCGGCTTTGTAAACTTCATAGCATTGCTCAGAAGATTCAGCAAAATCTGGTTCAGCCTGAGCCTGTCGCACAAAACATGTTCGTTTACCACGTCCACGGTATCAATATAGAAATCCAACTGCTTTGACATGATATCTGCCTGTACAATGGTCTTTAAGTCATGCACAATTTCTGGAAGGGAGCTTTCCTTTTCCTCAATTTTTACCTTTCCGCTTTCAATACGGCTCATATCCAGCACGTCATTAATCAGGCTCAACAGATGATTGCTGGAGGTGGCAATCTTTGTCAGATAGTCCCGCACCTGATCCGTATTGTCGATATGCGCGGCGGCAAGCGATGTAAAGCCTATGATGGCGTTCATGGGAGTCCGAATATCATGAGACATATTGTTGAGGAACGTGGTTTTTGCCCGGTTGGCATGCTGCGCCGTGGCCAGAGCGTCCTGAAGATCCGCCCGCTGCGCTTCCAACTGCGCCTCCATCCGCTTCTCATCATCAATATCTACAAAAAAACCTACAAAGGTAATTGGAGAGCCGTCCTCCCTCCTGGACAGCCGGCCCGCTGCATGGAACCATCTCCACCCTGCATTTCTGGTGAGAAGACGGTATCTCACATCATAGGTTTTCTGACCGGTATAATCCATTACCGTATCCCAGTACTCTTTCATCCCATACTCTTTATCCTCTTCGTGCAGCAAATTCGACCAGGAATCCAATTCGTTTGGAAAGTCTGATTCGTCCTTGTATCCCAGCATCTTCCGAAACATATCGGTTCAGATACAAGAGGTTATCTCCGCACGTTCGTTAAATTCCATGCTCCAGGGGCCCGAACCTAATGCCGCCTGAATATTTTCCATCGCGGTCCGCTCCCGCTTAATCTGGTCAAGCGCCTCTCTGAACTGGTTGTTATCTTCTTTTTCCTGACTCAGAAGAACCTTTGCATTCTTTCTGGACTGATGAACCAGTATCAAAAACGTCGAAAATATCAAAAACAGCATAGCTATCACAACGATAGTCCGAATCAGAAGCTTGTACAAAACCTCCACAGATCCCACACCTATCTTTTCCAGTATGTAAGCGCTGGCTGTCGCGTCTTCTGTCACCCATAATATCGCAATAAGAAGAAGCGCTGCCAGCACAATTCCGCCCACTATGATAAAAACAGTAATCTGCTTCTTCTGTTTTTTTGGTTGCATCGTTTTCCTCCCTCTGTGGTTTTATTTAATTTTTCTGCCAACATTTCTAGCCCCGAGGAACTATTAATATCTTACCATATTTGTATACTTTTTTCTATTCCTATTTCAAAAAAGAAATACTCTTATCAAAAATGTGTTTGTTTTATGCAAATTTAAAAGAGTAAAATTACAGTGACACATCATAAAGATGAAGATGATGTGAATTATTCTAAACTTTTTCAGAATGCTCTTATGGAATATTTAGAGGCAAAAAAACAGATAGCAAAATAAAATCCTTGTGAAGTTTTGAGAAATTTGTGACGAACGAAATGCAAACGTATAAATTTGGATTGTGTTTTTCTATGAGAAAAGTGCCAAAAGGGTCTAGGGGATTATGGATTTCCCCCGGACCCTTTTTTAATAAATCTTGTGATTTCAAAAAACGGTTATTTGTGTTTGTGGCCTGTATAGATTGCTAGAACCATACATACGACTGCTGCCCATGCCCAAAATTTATGATGCTTCATAATGATATCCCTCCTTTGTTTTCTTGTGTGTATCTAAGTTTTTCGATTGCAGCTTTTATTATACTGTTCGCAATCTTGGATTTCCATCAAATTCGATGTTTTGATAAATTTTATCATTTATTTCGTACTTTTCTCGCAGAAAAGTACAAACTCAAAATCCTGAAGCTTAAATAACGTTTGCCGCAAACCAATAAAAGCGCCCCTTGAATTTTAGGACGGTTTATGGTATTCTCTAAATAAAGAAGGACACCTGCTCCAACAGACGTCCCCCAGGAACTACCGATAGACGGTCAGCCCAACTATATGATCAACAAAATAGCTGCTCAGTTTGTCAGACAAGGGCGGCTATTTCTGTATCTTATTACTATCTTTGCCAATGGTATATCCAATACCGAAGCAAGTCAAGCCAAAGCTTAGTACTGCAATCACTCCCAAAATATCCACTAAAAAGCCAAAAGGAGTGATACAATGTCCACACAAAGCATTATAAAAAATATCGTTATCGATGAATCAAATGCTGCTGAAATTTTTATCAACGCTTTGGAAGAAGCTTCCAAGGCTTCCGAAACTTCTGTCCCCAATCCTATCGAATACGAAGATGTCAAACGGGAAGATATTAAAAAATTTTTAGGAGCTTTTGTAAAATAATGTCAAAAATAAAGCAGATCAACATTCTGGATATGTATGGAGAGGATTCATGTCAAGCAATTCTCTCCACCTTTATCTGTCCCATTCACATAGATATCGCCGAAAAAGGAGTGAAAAACCATGATTGTAGAAGGCGCAACCATGACCATAAATCAGACCAAATTTTCCATCGTAAAAGTAAAACCTGCTGTTTTGAGAAGCCCTGACATTGAGCTTACCCGTCAGAGCTTTCAAATGGTTTTCGGCAAGATGCCGATTATCCTCACAGCGCCGGACTCCCACGGCAATATCCAGTATCACGGGCGCAGCGATATTGTAAACTTTCTGGCAGCCTATCCGCCGTCCAAGATTCCGTGGACCCGGTATTCTGTGGTCTGAATTACTTTAGATGAAAACCTGCCTGGATCTCCTCTAAGCCCTTTTCATCAATGGGAATCATCTCCCCCAGACTTCTTGCCATCACCATGGCCATCGCGCTGTTCTCCGTGACCTCCAGCCGGTCGAAGGCTTGCAGCATACTCTGCCCGGTCACCAGGATACCGTCATTTTCTATTAGAACAATCGGCGTGCTCTCGCCAAACAGTTCCGCAAGTTTTCGCGGATCGGCAAGCTTTGCCGCCCCCTCAAACCGCAAGATCTCCCGCATCATCACATAGCTCTCCGGTATGATTCTAGAATCCAGAACTTCTTTTGTAACTGCAAAAGCCATGGTATACGGAGGCTGGCAGTAAAGAATGCTGTTGATATTCGGATGCGCCTGGTAAATCGCCTGATGCACCGCGGCCATCCAATCCATCTCTTTTCCCTTTTCTATGAGTAGCAAATCCTCCGGTTTCAGATAAAACCGATCCCGCTGCCAAGGCGTGAGCACAAACTTTCCCTGGGTAATCCGCTGTGAAAAAGAACCCTGCATACAGGTAATCAAACCCTGTCGGTAAGCTCGCGCCGCAAAAGAACAGACTTCGCTGCGCGCCGCTTTTTCCTCGTCGGATGCTTCTTCCAAGTCAAACTTCGCCGTCGGAAAAACTTTTCGCTCGCTGTATGCTTCCAGCAGTTCTTTATCCAGGCTGTTTACGTTTCCGATTGCCGCCGCATGGATCTGGATTCTGGCAGCCGTTTCCAGCGCTTCAAATTTTCCAAATGCTTCCAGAAGATTCTCTGCGCCGATCACAACTCCATGATTCTCCATAATCGCCGCATCGCAGCCCTGCCGAAAAACTTCTGCAATCCGCTCTCCCAGCTGGCGACTGCCAGTCATCGCATATTGCGCCAGCCCGATTTTGCCGCATTCCAGATAAGCCGACGGCAGAATAGCAGTATCCGGGATTTTTCGGACGCTGGAGAAGGCCACCAGCGCAGGCGAGTGCGCATGTAAAACCGCATGCAGGTCTTTTCTGGTTTCGTAGATTCTCAGATGAAACGGATATTCGCTGCTGGGTTTGTGCGGGCCGCAGACGGTTCCATCTGCCCGAATACAGACCATATCTTCTTTGGTCAGCGTCCCCTTGTCCGTCCCGCCCGGCGTGATCCAAAGATTGCCGTCCTCGTCTTTGATGGATAAATTGCCGCCGGAAGTAGTGGTCAGCCTCCGTGCATAGATCCGCTTCATAATTTCCATTAACTGTTCTGCCGGATGTAGTGCATTGTAATTCATAATCAGCCATTCCTTTTTTTGATTTTTTATCTGGTTACGTTTCGCAGCCAGCGGTAAGATTTGTAGCGCCGCACAGCAAACGGAATCTTCAAAATCTCATCGCAGCAGAGCACCACATACAACCACGGCATGGGAATATGTAACACAAACGCGCACACAATTCCCAGCAGGATAGAGCCGCACCACAGGGAGCAGCCGTCCAGATACAGTCCATATTTGGTATCTCCGCCAGAGCGGAAGATTCCCACAATCCACACACAGTTTAGAGACTGACACACCGTCAGGATTGCCATCACCAACATCATAAAGCCCAGATAGGATCTGGCCTGATCCGATAAATTCAAAAGCGCTCTTGCCACCGGGGAAATCAGCAAAATCAGCACTCCTCCGGCGAGTCCCAGGCCAGCGGCAAGCCTGGTGAACCAGGACGCATAAGTCCTGGCCAAATCCTCTTTTTGCTCCCCGATGGCTTTTCCGCACACGATAGCCGAGGACGCGGCCACACCCATGCTCACCACCATAGCGAGCTGGCGGCTCACCTGTGTAACCGAATGGGCGGCCACCGCCGCGCTGCCCAGATGCCCTACGATGGCCGTAATCGCCGCCATACCTGCGCCCCAGAGCAGCTCATTAAACATCACTGGCATGGAATATTTGAGGAAATCTTTATGCAGATCTGGATTCTTTTCAAACATATCCCTCCAGTGAAACCGCACCGTATCGTTGAATTTCCATCCATACACCACGACTACGCACACCTCAAAAATCCGCGCGATCAGCGTTCCCAGAGCCGCTCCTTGAATCCCCATGGCCGGAAGCCCCAAAAGCCCGAAAATAAAGATGGCATTACAGACCACATTGATCAGCAGGGAAACGCCATAGGTCACTGTGGCGATCACTACCCGCTCCACGCTGCGCATAACGTTAAAATATACCAGGGTAATCCCGGAAAGGATATAAGAGCAGGAAATGATTTTCAGATATTTCACGCCCAATCCAATAACCTCTGGATCCGAGGTGAATAACTGCATCAAAAGTTCCGGCGCGATCCACACAGCGAGCGTAAACCCCACCGCTACCAAAATTCCGATGCGCAGGGTAATACCCAGCACCTTTTCAATGGTTCGGGTATCCCCTTTTCCCCAATATTGGGCCGTGAGCACGGCGGCTCCCGACGTCAGCCCAAAGAAAATCAGGGTCATAATAAAATAAATCTGCCCGGCCAAAGAGGAGGCGGATAACACCGTCTCCCCTACTTTGCCAAGCATAATCACGTCTGCGGAGGTCACCCCCACATTGATCAGGTTTTGGATTGCAATGGGCAAAACCAATGCAGCCACAGTCCTGTAAAATTGCTTTTTTTCCACGTGTTCACCTATTTCTTGTAATTCTTTTATTGTAACATTTCCTGAAGGATCTGATTGACCGCTCCCGGATCGGCTTTGCCTTTCATAGCTTTCATGGTCTGTCCCACCAAAAATCCGATGGCTTTCTTCTTACCGCTCTTGTAGTCTGCAACAGACTGTGGATTTGCCGCCACAATTTCTTCAATGACACCGCGCAGCTCGCCCTCGTCGCTGACCGATTTCAAGCCGTGCTCTTCCACATAGCGTTCTGGATCGGTATCCTCTGTGAAAATCTGCTCGAATACCTCTTTTGCCACCTTATTGTTGATCACACCCTCTTCGGTCAACTGAATCAGCTTCGCCAGATTTTCGGGAGAGAAGGATAGATTCTCCGGCTCCTGGTTGTGCTCTTTTAACAAACGCAGCGCTTCTCCCATCAGCCAGTTGGAAACCTTCTTGGGCTTCTGGCAGATGGCTGTGGTGGCTTCAAAGATGTCCGCCAGCTTCTTGGAGCCGGTCAAGATCTCCGCATCGTACTGAGGAATGTCAAACTCTTTCTTATAGCGTTCCAATTTTTCCGTGCGCAGCTCCGGCTGACGGTTGCGGATGTCCTCCAACCATTCGTCGCTGATGATAATCGGCACCAGATCCGGATCTGGGAAATACCGATAATCCTGGGCGTCCTCTTTGGAGCGCATCGGATAGGAGCATTCCTTGTTATCGTCCCATCTTCGCGTCTCCTGAATGACGGGCTGACCATCTTCCAGCAAATCCATCTGGCGGTTTTTCTCCCCCTCGATCGCCCGCGCAATGGCTTTGAAAGAGTTCAGATTCTTCATCTCGGTACGGGTTCCGAATGTGTCGCTTCCTTTTTCCCGGATGGAGAGGTTTACGTCCGCGCGCATGGAGCCTTCCTGCAACTTACAGTCCGACGCGCCCAGATACTGGATAATCAGGCGCAGCTTGTCCAGATAGGCAATGACTTCCTGGGCGCTGCGCATATCCGGCTCCGATACAATCTCGATCAGAGGCACGCCGCTGCGGTTGAAATCCACCAAAGAGCAGTCTCCCCATTCGTCGTGAATGAGTTTTCCCGCATCCTCCTCCATATGGATCTCATGGATGCCCACCTTCTTGGCGCCGTCTTCCGTCTCAATCTCTACCCAGCCGTCGTGGCAAATAGGCAGATACAACTGGGAGATCTGATAATTCTGCGGGTTATCCGGGTAAAAATAATTCTTCCGGTCAAATTTGCACTTCTGATGAATCTGGCAGTTGGTAGCCAAACCCACGGCCATCGCGTATTCCACTACCTGTTTGTTCAGCACCGGGAGAGAACCCGGCATTCCCGTACACACCGGGCAGGTATGCGTATTTGGCTCGCCCCCGAATTCTGTGGAACAGCCGCAGAATATCTTGGTCTTGGTGGCCAGCTCCACATGCACCTCCAGTCCGATGACGGTTTCGTATTCCTTAGCCATTGTTCTGCCCCCTTTCTCTTGTATCCGGCATCTGCCATTCTCTGGTTTGTTCCAGCGTATATCCGGCGCGGATCACCGTCTTTTCCTGGAAAGAATTCCCAATTATCTGCACGCCGATAGGCAGATTTTGGTTGTCTATTCCATAGGGCAGACTGATAGCCGGAAGCCCCGCCAGATTGACGGAGACGGTGTAAATATCTCCGAGGTACATTTTCAATGGATCTTTTAAGCTTTCCCCAAGCTTCGGTGCCGTGGACGGAGCCGTGGGGCCTAAAATCACATCGTATTTTTCAAACGCCCGGTCAAACGCCTGCTTGATCAACGCCTTGGTGCGCAGGGCCTTCAAATAGTACGCGTCGTAATACCCAGAGCTTAGTACAAACGAGCCGAGCATAATCCGGCGTTTGACTTCCTGGCCAAAGCCCTCGGAACGGGTCTTTTTGTACATATTATGCAGACCTTGGTATTCCTCGGTGCGGTAACCATATTTTACCCCGTCAAACCGCGATAAATTGGAGCTTGCCTCTGCGGACGCAATGACATAGTAAGCTGGAATGGCATATTCTACCAAGCTGAGATCAAATTCCTCTACGATGGCTCCCTGCTCCTCCAATGCCTTCGCCGCAAGTTCGACGGACGCTTTCACCTGCAAATCCAGCCCTTCCCCCAGATAATCCCTGGGGATACCGATGCGCATGCCCTTGACATCGTTTGTCAGTGCAGAGGTAAAATCCGTGTCCTCTCTTTTTACCGAAGTGCTGTCTCTGGGGTCGTAGACTGCAAGGATTTCCAGAATCGCCGCGCAGTCTGTCACGTCTTTT
Organism: uncultured Lachnospiraceae bacterium; assembly: GCA_947571775.1. Classification (GTDB taxonomy): domain Bacteria; phylum Bacillota; class Clostridia; order Lachnospirales; family Lachnospiraceae; genus MGBC164599. Next base: position 29,136 of record CANOZK010000001.1, read on the forward strand.
GCCACCGGGCCGATCTGATCCAGGGAAGATCCGTAGGCGATCAGTCCGTACCGGGATACGGTTCCATAGGTTGGCTTCATGCCTGTCACGCCGCAAAAAGCGCTGGGCTGACGGATAGAGCCGCCGGTATCCGAGCCGAGGGCGTAAAAGCATTCCTCTGCCGCTACTGCCGCGCAGGAACCGCCGGAGGAACCGCCGGGTACATGCTCCGGGTTCCAGGGATTTCTGGTCACCCCGTAATAAGAAGTCTCTGTGGTGCTGCCCATGGCAAATTCATCCATATTGGTCTTGCCCAGAACCACGGCTCCCTCTTTTTCCAGGGCTTCGGCGGCGCCTGCCGTATAGGTGGGTACAAAATTGCCCAGTATCCGGGAGCTGCATGTGGTGCGCATCCCTTTTGTGCATATATTGTCTTTGATGGCGACCGGCACGCCTGCCAGCGGGCCAGTTAATTCTCCCGATTCGATCCGTTTTTGCACCTGTTTGGCCTGTTCCCTGGCTTTTTCCTCCTCCACGGTTACATAACAGTGGTAGGTGCTTTCACAGGACGCGATCTGTTTTAAGACAGCCTCTGTGGCTTCTATGGCTGTCAAATCGTTGTTCTTGATTTTTTCACTCAGCCGGACGGCTGTCAGGTTCAATATGTCCATGATTTTCCTCCGTATCATTTCAACTGCCATCCATTATACCATATTTTTTCCACTTGAAAAGCCTTCTTGTACTTTTCTGCAAGAAAAGTATAAGAAAGCGCCGAGGGATTGTGATTTCCCCCGGCTCCCTTAAAACGCTGTTCTTTTAAAATATTTTTTAAAAGGAAGATTCCAGCAAGATTTTGGTATACGGATGCTGCGGTTCCCGGAAAATCTGCTCCGCCGGCCCGGACTCCACGATCCGCCCCTTCTCCATAACCATCACCCGGTCGCACATCTGGTAAATCACATCCAGGTCATGGGAGATGAACAGATACGACAGATTGAGTTCTTCTTGCAGCTTTAGCATCAGCTCCATAATCTGCCGCTGGATGGTCACGTCCAGCGCGGATACTGGTTCGTCCGCCAGAATCAGGCTGGAACCCTGAATCAAAGAGATGGCGATGCTGACCCGCTGCCGCTGGCCTCCGCTCAAATCCCTGGGATATCGGGCAAGGAGTTCCCGATCCAGTCCTACCCTTTCGGCAAAAGCTTCCACTCGCTCCTTTCGTTCGGAAGCCGACATTTTCTCTTTTTGCATCCGAAGCGGTTCTTCCAGAATCCAGCCCACCTTTTTTCCGGGATTTAAGGAGCTGAATGGATCCTGAAAAATCATCTGCGGACGGCTGGTGTGATGAACGACTCGCCCGCTTTTGGCAGGAACAAATCCCAGGATGGTTTTACTCAACGTGGACTTTCCGCACCCGCTCTCGCCTACCAGTCCTAAGATCTCCCCCCGGTTCAGACAGAAATCTACGTCAAACAAAACCTGACGGTATTTCCTTCGGTTCCCGTATCCGGCGCATAGATGCTGTACCTCCAATACCGGTTCTTCTTTTAACATGACTCTATTCTTTCCTTTCTGTCCCTGCGCAGGCTGTATGCTCGGTTTGGGATGGCCGAGAGCAGCTTCTTGGTATACGCCTGCTGCGGAGAGCGCAGCACAGTCTGCACCGGCCCGGACTCCACAATCTTCCCCTGGTACATCACCACCACGCGACTGCAGATGGACTGAATCACCCGCAGATCGTGAGAGATAAATAAAATGGCCGTCCCGTGCTCTTGGTTCATTTTTTTTAGCAGCGATAAAATCTGCGCTTGAATCGTTACATCCAAAGCGGTGGTCGGCTCGTCGGCAATCATCAGCTTGGGATTGCCGATCAGAGCCGAACCAATCATCACCCGCTGGCGCATCCCGCCGGATAGCTGATGGGGATAACAGCGATACAGCTTTTCCGGCTGGGCAAGGCCGACCTGACTCATCATATCCAGAGCCTTTTTTTTGCGCTCTTTTGCCTCCATCTTCGTATGCAGGCGAAGGCTTTCCTCCATCTGCCTGCCGATGGTCAGCACTGGGTTTAACGAGGTCATCGGCTCCTGAAAAATCATGCTGATTTCTTTTCCCCGCAATGCCTGCCACTCTTTTTGACTTTTGCTCAGCAAATCCTCTCCCAGAAACATCATGCTCCCGGATGTAATCTTAGCCTGGCGTTTCAAAAGCCCCATCAAAGCCAGGGAGGTCATCGTTTTGCCCGACCCAGATTCTCCCACGATACCGACGATTTCCCCTGAATTCATAGATAGGAAAAAGTCCTGCACTGCCAAAAAAGGCGGATTTACGTCCTGAAATTCAATGGACAATCCTTGTATCTCTAACATCCTGTCACCTCTGTTTTCTATGCTACACACTGCAGCCGTCGCTGAGAAGCCCGAACCCCAGAACCATTAGAATCATCACCAGCCCCGGAAACAGCACACTCCCCGGAGCGGCAAAAATATAGGCCTGCGCCTCGGACATCATCCGGCCGATGCTGGCGTCTGGAGGCTGCACCCCGATTCCCAGATAGCTCATGCCCGCCTCAGACAGCACCGCATTGTTAAATCCAATGGCCAGCGCGGAAAACAGAGTCCCCTTGATATTGGGCAAAATATGCACAAACAAAATACGCAGATGGCTGCCCCCCATCAGTCGGACGCTTTTCACATAATCCATATCTCTGTGGACAATCACCTCGCTGCGCACAAGCCTGGCAAAGCTGGGAATAAAAACAATGCCCAAAGCCAGAATCACATTGTATTTACCAGGCCCCAAAATGCTGATAAAAATCAGGGCCAGCAAAATATTTGGAAACGCCACCACCAGGTCATTGAACCGCATGAGCACTTCGTCCGGCCAGCCGCCAAAATATCCCGTAAACAAGCCCAAAAGTGTTCCCAGTCCGCCGCCGATAATCAGAGTTCCGGCGGCCACCAGGAAAGTAGTTCCGCTGCCCTTTAGCACGCGGCTGAACACATCCCGGCCAAACTGGTCGCACCCGAATGGATGAGCAAGGGTAAACGGCGCGAATTTTAACGACAGATCCATCGCCTCCGAGTCATAGGGCGTGTAAAACAGCCCCACCAGCATAAACACCGTCACAACCGTTACCAGAATCCCGCCGGAAATGAAGTAGTAATTTTTTTCTTTTTTCACCTTTTTAAAATCCCCCTTCTTTGGCCGCACTACCCGCGAAGCTCGATCCGGGGGTCAATGATTCCATATAACAGATCCACCAAAAAATTGATGGTCACCACCAGCCCGGCAATCAAAACAATAATTGCCTGTACTACCGGATAATCCCGGTTGGAAATGGACTGCACCAAAAGTGTTCCCAGCCCTGGAATCGTAAAAACCTGCTCCAGAATCACGCTTGAAGCCACAATATCCGCAATGGCCAGCGCCCAGAAAGTCAGAATCGGAAGCAGGGAATTTTTCAGCACATGGCTCAATAATACCTGCGCCTGACTGTTTCCCCGGCTGTAAGCCGTCCGCACATAATCCTGGCCCAGCTCTCCAATTACGGAGCTGCGCAGAAGCTTTACGCCCATAGCGCATTTTGGCAGCGCGATGGCTATGGATGGAAAGATCAGATAGCCAAAAAATCCGCTCCAACTCTCCTGATACGAAACATAGCCTCCCGGCGTAAACCAATGAAGTGCCAGGCCAAATACACAGGTGATCAAAATCCCCATGAAAAAGCCCGGCACCGCCATAACAAACTGATTGCAGACTGTTAGAATCCTGTCCGGTATCCTGCCGGCATATCTTCCCGCCAAAAGCCCCAGAGGGATGGATACCGCCAGCATCATCAGAAAAGACATCGCTGTAATCGCCAGATTTGCCGGCATTTTTTCCCGAATCATCTCAGAAACCGGCAGTGAATAGGTATAGGATTCCCCCATGTTTCCTTGTCCAAAATTTTTCAGCCAAATACCATACTGCTCTAACACCGGCCTATCCAGGCCCATCTCCCGGCGCAGCTTCTCGCGCTTTTGCTCCGTCGCCCCTGTTCCAAGCTTAGAGAGGGCCGCGTCTCCGGGAATGACCTGAAAAGCCAGGAAAGACAGCAGCGATATGAAAAACAATGTTATAATGAGAGTGCAAAATTTTTTTATCAAATATTTCAACGCTGCGTCCTCCTGCCTAATCTTTCCTTAGTTTACCTGGTATACCTTTGACATATCCAGCGCATACAGCGGATAAAATTCGTATCCGTCGTAATTCTGCGTCATGGCCACAAAATCCGCCATATCCTGGATATAGACATTGGCCGCGTCTTCCGCCAGGATTTCCTCCATCCGCTGATAGCATTTGATCTGTTCAGCGTCGTCTGCTGTGCTGATGGCCTGTTCGTACATCTCGTCATATTCTTCATTGCTAAAATTAATGAAATTGCTTCCGTTATCCGAGACAAAACGCTCCAGCATCGCCCGTGCCGTCAGCACCGAGGCGTCCACGCCCACCACGGTAGACTGGAATTCACGCCCTAAGTATGTGTCGCTGAGCCAGCTATCCCATTCGACGAGCTCGATTTTGGCGTCAACGGAGATAGCCTTGAGCTGTTCCACCAGGATCTGGGCAGCGTCCACATGCTGCTGATAATTGGAGGGCACTGTAATCGTCATCTCAAAACCATCTTCATAGCCGGCTTCCTTTAAAAGCTCTTTTGCCTTCTCCACATCCTGGTTGTACATATCCGCAAGCTCAGGTATATCGTATTTGGAAAAAGCCGGGAACATACTGGTTCCCACAATGGTACCTTTGCCGTTAGAGTTCATGTCCAGGACTTCCTGGGGATTGATCGCATAGCACAGAGCCTGGCGGACTTTGACGTCGTTTAGCGGCTCCTCCTGATTATTCAGATACAATGCCTGCACCAGATTCATGCTGCCCTCAAAAATGCGGAAAGCGTCGCTCAACTGGCTAATCTGGGTAGCATTGAGATGGAAGCACATGTCCACGGAACCGCCTTTTAAATTGGTCAAAATGGCATTGCCGTCCGTCAGCACCTTAAACGTGACCTTATCCAAATAGGCTGTCTCTCCCCAGTAATCGTCAAACCTCTCTATGACGATATTATCCTGCGGTGTACGGGATACATAAGCAAAAGGACCTGTCCCTACCGGATGGGTATTCTGATCCTCGTAGTCCTTTGGGATAATCGCCGTAGTCAGATAGGCCAAAAATTCCGTATTCGGCTCCTTTAATTCAATTTCCACAGTCTTTTCATCGGGGGTGGTTACTTTCTGGATAACAGAAAACGCGGATACCAGAGGTTCCCCTTCTGATGTATCCGCGCACCGCTCAATCGAATATTTTACATCGTCCACCGTAACATCCGCCCCATTGTGGAATTTTACGCCGTCACGCAGCGTAAAGGTGTAAGTCTTATGATCTTCCGAAATGGTATGGGAACTGGCAACGGCGTCGATGAAATTGCCTTGTGTATCCGGCTTTACCAAGCCTTCAAAAATGTTAAAAAAGATTTCTCTAGTTCCTGCCATCTCTGTTTTGTGAGGGTCAAGACTATCCTCAAGATCTTGAGGGATTCCTACTACAATGGAGCCTCCCTGGGAAGGTCCCGTAGAACTGCTTTGAGAACTACTGTCTGTCTGGGAATCATCCCCTGTTGCCTTCCCGCCTGAACAGCCGCTCAGTGCAAGAGTCAAGGTCAATACAAGCGCACAAACGATACGTGCCTGAAACTTTTTCATGATTTCCTCCATTCTGCCGCGCTTAGTTTTTGTTATTTGGATTTTGTAAAAAAGACACGCGGCACATACAGATTCATTCTCTCATTATATAATTGTCCTACTCATTGTACCCGGAAAGGGATTTTTATGCAAGTATTATTTTGGAATTTTGTCCGAATTTCAAAAACCGGTATCAATCCATCATTTTTTTCAGCTCATCCATAAATGTACTAACATCCTTGAATTCCCGGTACACGGAGGCAAAGCGCACATACGCCACTCCATCCAGAGTTTTCAGATGTTCCATCACAACCTCTCCGATCTGGGAGCTGGGAATCTCCCGCTCACTCTCGTTGAAAATCCTAGTTTCGATGGCATCTACAACCTCATCCACTTGTTCCGCAGAAATCGGCCGTTTGTAACAGGCGCGCAGCACACCAGCCTCTAGCTTTGCACGATTATACTGCTCCCGGCTCATATCCTTCTTAATTACACTCAACGGAATTGACTCCACCTTCTCATACGTAGTAAAGCGCCTGCCGCACACATCGCAGAGCCTCCTGCGTCGAATGGAATGATTTTCCTCCACCGGTCTGGAATCCACGACTCTGGTATTTTCCTGGTTGCAAAAAGGACACCTCATGCCTTACCTCCCTGTATCAATCAAGTACTCTTTTCTCAGTTGAACTCATACAATTACTAAAAAGGGTATTTTTCAAAATATATGCGGCTATGCGAATTAAAGCAAAAAGAAGTCATCAATACCTGTACCTGCAAAAGCCTGGGCTGCCCCATCGATGCAGAGTTTCAGCCAAAAACCGGAACTTTGACCGCCCTGATCCTGCCCGGCCCCGGACGCATCTGCGGTTTTCTTGGACGAGACAGCGAATATGTGATTCCCTGGGACTGCATCTGCCAGATTGGCGAGGATATCATCCTAGTCCAAATCAAGGAAGACCAATGCCTAAAAGACAAATCCTGAGATTTTAGAAATTTACCCAATACAGCGTCTCCTCAATCTCTGGGTCTGTCGAGCACACGGCTGCCCGGTAAGATTCCAGCGCAAATTCCCGGAAAAAATAATCCTCTTTCTGATAGGGAGCCGGACAGCGCTCCAAAACCGGATATTTTCCTTCTTTTACCATAAAAGAAAACGAATCCAGTTCCATCGCCATCCCCCGGCGCGTGGCCTTGATAAAACTCTCCTTGAGCACCCAATATCGGAAAAACATCTGCTCTTTGTCGGCCGGGTTCTCCTGTTTCTGAATCCGGCTGTATTCCTCTGGACAAAAAAATCTTCTGGCAATTTTTTCCCGATAATCGGAAATCCGCTGCACATCGCATCCTACCTGGATCTGTTTTTGAGTCTGTTGAAAAATGCGTCCATCCGGCGGTATCTGCGCCGAGCACAGAGCATAGTAGCCGGAATGGGACAAGTTAAAAACCGTTTCCTTGGAGAGCTGATACGTTTCCTTCGCCTGCTGCCACAGAATCCAAACTCCTACACTCAATGCACGCCCCATGGGAAAACAACATTTTTCCGCCTTCTTTTGCCGAAAATGCGGAAGCTGCCGCCAGTACTTTTGGTAACAAGATTCCTCCAAAAGCGGGCGTACATCCCCAATCCATGTCAAAATCATTCTTTTCTCCCAAATTAATCTATTTTAATTATAGTAGATATCCCTATTTTTGTAAAGTTATTGAGTGAAAAATTGTTAAAAAACGCCCTTAACTTTTTTGAATTTCTGTCGATATAAGCACTGTAACTACGTAAACCTACTATATTATACAACACGAACAAAGGCAGGTATCAATTATGTTAAAGAAAATGGATCTAAAAAGAAAACTGATTACCGCATTTCTGGTAGTCACTCTCCTGGGCGCTCTGTGCGGAATTGAGGGAATTATCAGCACCCGGCACTTAAATTCCGTTTATTCGTTCGCCCTGAATCAGTACGGTCTTCCTCTGGCCGATCTGGGATATGGAGCCGTGGCGTTCACTTCTACCCGGCGCATTATCCACGATATGGTAAGCACAACCAATGCAGAAAAGAAGGCCGAGCTAGAAACAGAACTGAACGAAAAATTTGCGGATACTGCCAAATATCTAAATAATGTAGAAGCAACTTTGCAGCTTCAAGACAGTAAGGACGCATTTGCAGACTGGCAGACCCACCTGAAAGAATATCAGGAAACCGCTGAACGCTATGTAGATCTGGCCAAAAAATCCACCAGCAGCAACACCCAGCAGTTATTGGAACAGTGCCAGCAGGATGTTGACCCTTATTATGAGCTGGCTTACCACGATTTGTCTATTATCATGGACTCCAAAGCTCAGGCAGCCAGCGCAAACACCCAGAGCTGCTCAAATTTGGCAAGGAATTCCATTGCTCTGACCATCGGAGTCGCTGTGATTGCCATCCTTTTGTCTTTATTTATCGCTATCCGGGTATCCCGCGCCCTCTCTATTCCCATTAAGCAGTGCGCAGAACGGCTGGCGCTTTTGTCAAAAGGAGATCTCTCCTCCCCGGTTCCTGTCGTACGGAACCATGATGAGACAGAGCTTCTGGCAACTTCCACAAAAGAAATTGTGGACTCCTTGCAGGCCATCATTCATGACGAAGACCGGATTCTGCGCAACATGGCAAAAGGAAACTTCGATGTACATAGCACCTGTCATGAATTATATCTGGGGGATTTTGCACCTTTGCTGGATGCCCTGAGATCTATCTCCCATGGACTGAACGATACGTTAACCCAGATCAGTTCCGCTACGGAACAGGTAGATTCCAGCGCCGACCAGGTTTCCGGCGGTTCTCAGGCATTGTCTCAGGGTGCCACCGAACAGGCAAGTTCTGTACAAGAGCTGGCAGCTACGATTAACGGCATTTCTCAAAATGTCAACAACAACGCAAAAAGCGCAGAAGATGCTAGTACACGTGCAAACCGTATGGGCGCTAAGTTAACCGAAAGCAATGAGCAGATGACTCAAATGATTCAGGCAATGGATAACATCAGCGAAGCTTCCAACGAGATTGGCAAAATTATCAAAACAATTGAAGATATCGCATTCCAGACCAATATCCTGGCCCTAAACGCTGCTGTGGAAGCTGCCAGAGCAGGCACCGCTGGAAAAGGCTTTGCCGTTGTAGCAGACGAAGTGCGCAGCCTGGCAGGAAAGAGCGCCGAGGCCGCCAACAACACAACTGCTTTGATTGAAAGCGCTATCCAGGCAGTAGAAAATGGTACGAAGATTGCCAGCGAAACGGCTGCTTCTGTTCAGGAAGCCGTAGCCGATTCCAAGGAAGTGGTACAAATCATTGATGATATCTCCAAGGCGTCCTCCTCGCAGGCAGAATCCATTTCCCAGATCACTGTGGGAATCGATCAGATTGCAAGTGTTGTACAGACAAACTCCGCTACTGCTGAACAGAGCGCTGCTACCAGTGAAGAACTTTCTGGACAGGCCCGATTGCTGAATAGCCTGCTTTCCAGATTTACGTTCCGTAATGACTCAGAAGACAGCAAAGGAATGCTCGGATCTACACCCACTCCTTCCCACAGGAGAGAATCCGCTGCCCCGAAACCGGCGAAATCCATTTTTCAGGCATCTGCTCCCACAAGTTTTTCATCAAAAGCAGAGCCCAGCCCAGCGGCAAACCAGTGGAGCACCTCGGAACCTGCCCAAGAATATGAAGTCGATCCCAATATCGAAGCTACTCTGAGTCCAGACATTCGGAACCAGGTAGGGGAAATCCAGTTCCAGGACGATTTCTCAAAATATTAATATAGAAGTGCATTCAAAAGCCAGGCTTCTCAGCAAGATTATGTTGAGAAGCCTGGCTTTTTTCTTTAAATGGTCTGTGCCTGTACCCGAATCCGCTCAACCGCGTCCGAGAGAAAATTCACTCCGCTTTGTGTATCGCCGCTAGAATCGCCCGTATTTCGCGCCTGGCTGCTGGGAGTTGTCACAGTAGTCTGCACCGTTTTCCCGGTATTCAAATCCATGCCCATATACTGCTTTACTTTTACTACATAATTCTGCGTTTCCGCGAAAGGCGGAATTCCTCCGTAGGCCGCCACATTTCCCGGCCCGGCATTATAGGCCGCCAGCGCCAAATCCACATTTCCGCCGTACATGGACAAGTTCTGCGCCAACAGCTTGGCCCCTCCCATAATATTCTGACGCACGTCAAACGAATTTGTCACTCCCAGACTTGCAGCCGTGGCGGGCATTAGCTGCATAACACCCTGAGCGCCGGCCCCGGACTGAGCGTACTGGTTAAAGTTCGACTCCGCCATTCCCACCGCTTTTAGCAGATTGACCGGTACTCCGTATGTATTGGATGCTTCCTGAAAAATGGCATCCATGCTCTCTGACATCTGGAAATTAACCGAAGACCCGCTGCTGGCGGCGACTGTATTTTTTTGTGCCGCTGCCTCCTGCTTCTTCTCGTATTTGGCAATGGAATCTGCGAAACAACGGCTGATGGCTTTAGCCAGAAGATTGCCGAAACCGCTGTCTTCTTTTGAAGAACCGCTGGAAGAACTGCTGGAGGCAGCCTGATTGTTTCTGTAAATCTCACCATTGCTGGCCACACTGTTTATATCGTAACTCATTTTCCCCACCTTTCTAGTTTGCATAGTCTCGGTTCCAAGGCTACACATTTCTTTCTACAATGATTATACACCGAAACCGCTGTTGATTACAAGAAAGAATCTACCGGGCGCCGGCCGCGCAGATGATCGTCCATATGGTTTTTCCAATAATCTTGATGTCCTGCCATATCGACCAGTTGTCTATGTATTGCAGATCCAGCTTTACCACCTCGTCAAAATCCGTAATATCGCTGCGACCGCTGACCTGCCAAAGACCAGTAATGCCCGGCTTCAGGCTTAACCGCCGCTTCTGCTCGTTGGTATAGTGCAGAAATTCATCCTCCGTGGGGGGCCGTGTACCTACCAGACTCATATCCCCCTTCAATACATTGTAAAACTGCGGAAACTCATCAATACTGGCGCGCCGGATAAAAGCCCCCACCTTTGTCACCCGCGGGTCGTTGGCCATTTTGAACATCTGGCCCTTCATCTCGTTTTGCTCCATCAGTTCTTTCTTGCGTTCCTCGGCGTCCATATACATGGAACGAAATTTGTAGATTTTAAACCGCCTGCCGTTTTTCCCAATCCGAATCTGGGAAAAAAAGATCGGCCCTGGAGATTCCAGAAATATCATCGGCCCAATGATGATAGTCAGCACCCCTGTAATCGCCAACCCTACCAGGCTCCCAATCAGATCCAGCGCCCTTTTCAAAAACAGAGATGTATTGTCAAACAGATTGGTGCTGTATGTCAGCACCGAATGTTGGCCAAACTCCCGCAGAGCCTTTTCCCTGGTCTTTAATCCAAAGGTCTGGATATTCACATTTACCACAATGCCCATATGCTGGAGCGTCAGAATGACGTCCTCAATTTCATGCACTGGATAGTTGCTGACGCTGATAAACACCTCGTCCACCGCTCCCTGGCGGATATAATCATACATGCATTCCCGATCCGCCACTACCTTTTCCTGAAGCCTGCCGGATACTGCCTCCCGATCGCCGTCCAGCAGCACCATCCCCGCCAGACTATAATCCACAGGCACGGACTGCGTTAGTTCTCCGTAAACCTGATCCGCCGCATCCCCAGTTGTCAGAATCAAAAATCGTCTGGAAAATTTTTCCACAGAGAAATATTTTCGCAGCAGCTTTTTATACAAGCAGCGAAAAGCCGTCATCAAACTGATGTTCGCCACAAAAATTCCTCCATAAAATATACGGGAATAATCCCCTGCAATATGCAAGAAATAAAGCACCAGAGCCAAAGAAACTGCAAGCACACAGTTTATCTGAAAGACTAGGAAAAACTCTTTTGGATAGCTGCGTTCCATCAGATTTTCCAGATATCCCATGCTCAACGCCGTGCATATATAGATCAAAAGCAGACATACAATACCAACCCGGTAAAGCTGCTCCTCAAAAATCCCTTCTAATGTCCGAAACCGCACGTAATACCCAATCATATAGGATAGTACAAGGGCTGTCATATCCAATGCCACCAACCCAGGCGTGCTTTCGTATTTTTTTCCCATTTGTACCTCTCTCTTTCTTGACAATCCCCTTCAAATCCCCCAAAATAGAAGTTAGCAATTTTTCAAAAAGGAGAAAACATCCATGATCACCATCAGCGTATGTATGATTGTAAAAAATGAAGAAAAACACCTGGCACGGTGCTTAGACTCTCTACGGGACTTGTGGGATGAACTGATTATCGTGGATACCGGCTCCACCGACAACACCAGGAAAATCGCCGCAGAATATACCAGTCATGTTTACGATTACCAATGGAGGGACGACTTCGCACATGCCCGCAACTATGCTTTTTCCCTGGCACAGTGCGATTATATCTATGCCCCGGATGCAGACGAAGTGCTGGATACCCAAAACCTCCGGAAATTCTCCCAGTTAAAACAAACTCTCCCGCCCGAAATTGAAATTGTCCAAATGATTTATGTCAATCGGCACAATTATAAGACCACAGAGAACTTTGAAAAAGACTACCGCCCCAAACTGTTCAAACGTCTGCGTACATTCCAGTGGATCGACCCCGTACACGAGACGATACGTCTGCAACCTGTGGTTTACGACAGTGAAATTGAAATCTTTCATATGCCAGACAGCAGCCACGCCAGCCGGGATCTGCAGATTTTCAAAAAGACGGCTCAAAGAGGCGTCCGTCTGTCTTCACGGCTGCACAACATGTACGCCCGCGAGCTGTTCATCGCCGGAACTTCCCAGGATTTTCAGGATGCAGAGAGCTTTTTTACCCATTCTCTCAAAGACCCTGCACGCAGCGACGACGAACACTTAGAAGCCTTATGTGTGCTGGCGCGCGCCGCCCGGATAAAAAAAGACTACCCGGAATTTCTCAGCCTGTGCCTAAACGGCGTTGCCGCCTGCCCCTGTGCCGAGCTGTGCCTGGAAGCCGGAGACTACTACATGGAAATCCAGGACTCCCAAAACGCCCAGGACTGGTACGAAAACGCCCGCAACACCCCGGCCATTCTTGATATCCGCAGCCAGGAAGTTTTTCCGCTGGAAAGACTTAAGGCTCTAAAGAAACATTTTGCGCAAGGATCCTCTGAAACCGTTCCAGATCCGCCTGTGTCGTAATTTTAAAATTGCCCTCATCGCCGGGAAACATGGCAATATCCATTCCCGCCAGGATAGCCGGTTCCGTGGAACCGTTGATTTCCAGGATTTTATCTGGCAAAAGGCGTCTGTTCGCCTCATAATAGGCCCCCAGCCGGAACACTTCCGGCGCCTGTCCTGCAAAAATTTGACTTCTATTCAGCAGTGCCGAGATGGTGTTTCCGTCTTCGCTTAGATATACCGTATCCTTCATCGGCAACACTGGAATCGCCCCGTCATGTCCGACTGCCGCTTTCAGACAATCAAAAAGCTGCCGCTCCGATAACAGCGGACGGGCGGCATCGTGTATCAATACATAATCTGAGACGTCGGCATACTCCCGAATATCTTCCAGTCCGTGCAGAATCGAAAGCTGCCGATTTCTGCCGGGTTTGGAAAACCCTCGAAACTTTTTTCCCAAATCCTCCCTGCGCAGCCATTCCCCGATTCGCCCCTGCCAGGACGGATCGGCCACAATCTGAAGTCCGTCAATCCCGCTGTGGCTAGACAGTCTTCGGATACAATAAGAGATAATCGGTTTGCCTCCTGCCTCGATATACTGCTTTGGGATGTCCGAAGCTAGCCTTGTGCCAACACCCCCGGATAAAAGCAAAGCGATCTGCATACCATCCTCCCGTTATCAAAACCGCAGCCTGCGGATGTTTTTCAAAGTATCCCCGTAGGGCTTCTCCTTGCCGAACAAAAGTGTCGTCCCAAGGACAAACCCTTTTACCCCTTTCGGCGCATATTCCAGAATCTTATCTGCACTGCACGCCCCATCCCAATAAATCTCAAAGCCCATGTCTTCTTTCATGGAGAGCAGCTTTGTAATCTTCTTGCCCACATAGGGCAAGTACATTTGTCCCGCATTGCCCGGATTCACCGACATGACCAGCACCTTTTTCACAATGCGCAGCATCTCCATCACCGTTTCCACGGAAGTTCCCGGATTGATTGCAATGCCTGGTATCATCCCTGCGTCAATGATGCTCTGCAAGGTCGTGGACGGGTGGTATTCTGCCTCTGGATGAATGTAAACCGTATCGCCTGGTCTTAGATTTCTCAAAAACAAGCCGATATGATTGTTTGGGTGCTCAATCATCAGATGAACGTCCAAAGGTTTTGACGCAGCACTTGCTATGTAGCGCATATCATTCAAAGACATGGCAAAATTCGGCACATATCTTCCATCCATAATATCAATGTGGTAAGAATCAATGCCGCCTTCCTCTAAATCCCGGACTTCCTTTTCCAAGTTTCCATAATCTGCACACATCATAGATGCCATTAATTCAAACTGCATTCCTGCCCCTTCTCTCTCCTTTTTCGCTTTTCTGAGATTATTATAACATGATTTTTCCGGGCCTTCAATGTAATTCATTTGTAATTCAATTCTAATTATTCCCGGATTTGCATAAAGTGTAAAAACAGTTGATTTAGGGGATTTTCTTGAAAGATTATATTGAAGAACGTGCGGTAAAAATCGCTCATTATATTATTGATTCTAAGGCAACGGTAAGACAAACCGCAAAGAAATTCGGAATAAGCAAGAGTACGGTACATAAGGACATGGTCGATCGTCTGGTGCAAATCAATCCAGAATTGGCCGGGGAGGTCCGCCGAGTTTTAGATGTGAATAAACAAGAGCGGCACATCCGCGGGGGCCTCGCCACAAAAGAAAAATACCTCCACCAATCCCATAAAACATATTTCTGAAATTTTCTAATTTGTCAATTCAGATTGCCTCCTATTTTCAAATAGGAGGCTTGTCTTTATTGCTTCGCTTCTTCCAGGTTCTTTTTCAGTTCTACCATTTTGTCGCGTAGCTCCGCCGCCATTTCAAAGTTCAGCTCTGCCGCCGCCGCTTTCATCTGTTTCTCTACCTTCGCAATCAGTTTTTCCAGCTCTTTTTGACTCATGGATTCTGGAGCCTTTAACATGGTGTCTTCCATCTCCGCCACAGATTTGGATATGCTGATCCGATCGCGGACAGCTTTCTGAATGGTTTTCGGCGTAATGCCATGTTCTTTGTTATAGGCTTCCTGTACGGCTCTGCGCCTCTGCGTCTCGTCGATGGCAATGCGCATAGAATCGGTGATCGTATCCGCATACATAATCACATGGCCTTCCGAATTGCGGGCGGCCCGTCCGATTGTCTGGATCAGGGACGTCTCGGAGCGCAGGAATCCCTCTTTGTCCGCATCTAAGATGGCGACCATGGAAATTTCCGGTATATCCAGGCCCTCCCGGAGCAGGTTGATGCCGACCAACACGTCAAATACATCCAGCCGCATATCCCGTATGATCTCTGTCCGCTCCAGTGTATCAATATCTGAATGGAGATATTTTACCCGGACCCCCACATCTTTCATATAATCGGTTAAATCCTCCGCCATCCGTTTTGTTAAGGTAGTAATCAAGATTTTGTTGCCCTTCTCCGTCTCCTTGTTCACCTCTCCGATCAAATCGTCTATCTGCCCCTCCACTGGACGAACCTCTACTTGGGGATCCAAAAGACCCGTAGGCCGAATAATCTGTTCCGCCCGAAGCATCTCGTGCCCTTCTTCGTACTCTCCCGGTGTGGCAGAGACAAACAGCACCTGATCGATTTTTCCCTCAAATTCCTCGAAATTCAAAGGGCGGTTATCCTTGGCGGACGGAAGGCGGAAACCATAGTCAACCAGCGTCTGCTTCCGGGACTGATCTCCCGCATACATGCCGCGCACCTGAGGAAGCGTCTTATGGGATTCGTCAATAATCAGCAAAAACTCATCACCAAAATAATCCATCAGGGTATACGGCGGCTGTCCTGGTGCAAGGCCCGATAAATGCCTGGAATAATTTTCGATACCAGAGCAAAAACCAGTCTCTTTCATCATCTCCACGTCGAAATTCGTCCGCTCTGCAATCCTCTGCGCCTCAATCAGCTTGTCTTCACTTTTAAAATAATCCACCTGCGCCTTTAATTCCACTTCAATATTGTCCGCCGCCTTTATAATCTGCTCCATCGGCACCACATAATGCGAAGCAGGGAAAATGGCAATGTGATTCAGGCTCTTTTTCTGTTCGCCGGTCAGGATATCCACTTCTGTAATTCGCTCGATCTCATCTCCAAAAAATTCCACCCTAACCGCAGATTCCGAATAATCCGCCGGAAAAATCTCCACCACATCGCCCCGCACCCGGAACGTCCCCCGGTGAAAATCCATCTCGTTTCGGTCATACTGAATATCAATCAACTGACGCACCACATCGTCCCGATCCACTTCCATTCCCGGCCGAAGGGAAATCATCATATTCTGGTAATCTTTTGGACTTCCAATGCCATAAATACAAGAAACGCTGGATATAATGATCACATCCCTGCGCTCACTAAGCGCCGCTGTGGCAGAAAGACGCAGTTTTTCAATCTCATCGTTGATTGCAGAATCTTTTGCGATATACGTATCGCTGGAAGGGACATATGCCTCTGGCTGGTAATAATCATAATAGGAGACAAAATATTCGACTGCGTTATTTGGGAAAAACTCTTTGAATTCGCCATATAATTGGGCTGCTAATGTTTTATTATGCGCTATGACAAGCGTTGGTTTATTTAATTGTTGGATGACATTTGCCATTGTAAAGGTTTTGCCCGAACCCGTCACGCCAAGAAGAGTCTGACACTGGTTTCCTTCCTGAAAACCTTTCACCAATGTCTCAATGGCCTGCGGCTGATCCCCAGTGGGGGCGTACTGTGATACCAATTCAAAACGATCCATAAATCTCTCCTTTTTAAAAGACCAGAAAAACAACGTTTTCTGGTCTCTGGTCTGTTTTCTCGTCTTATGTATGATAAAAGAATTTTGTCAGCTTATACTTCCAACTTGAAAGAACTCATCAGATGCTTGAGCATACTTGCCTGAGAAGACAGCGTCTCACTGGCGGCGGCGCATTCTTCACTGGTAGCGGAGTTGTTCTGGACTACGGCAGATATCTGATTGATACCCTCTGTAACCTGAACAAGCGCCGTCGTCTGCTTCTCCACTGCTTCCACGACAACAGACATTTTTGTCGTCACATTGCCTGCAAAACGGGCTGTCTGCTGTAAGGAATCGGTAACTTTATCCACCACATGACTGCCCTCTGTGACAGCGGCAATCGAGCTTCCAATTAGTTCCTTAGTCGCCTTGGCGGCTTCGTCAGACTTAGCGGCCAGATTGCCCACTTCATCGGCTACCACGGCAAATCCCTTGCCGGCGGCGCCGGCCCGTGCAGCCTCCACAGCGGCATTCAATGCCAGGATATTGATCTGGAACGCGATATTCTCAATCGTATCAATAATCACGCCGATTTTCTTTGAGGAATTGGATATATTTTCCATGGCGGCATTCAATTCCTTGACATACTCCATACTAATGTTCAACTGATTGCCCGCCTGATTTACAAAATGGCCGACCTCTGAAGCAGCCGTGGATGTCTGCTGGGCATTCTCAGAAATCTCAGCAGTCGTAGCGGAAATCTCCTGAACCGAGCTTGCCTGTTCGGTAGCTCCCTGAGACATAGTCTGGACACTGTTGGATACTTGGTCAGATTCATCGGATACCTGACCGGCACTGGTCACAATCTGACTGATCGTCATATTCAATCCTGCTTGGATGCTGTCCATCGAACCTTTAATATACTGGAAATCCCCCAAATAATCCTGGCTGGTGCTGACGGTCAGATCTCCCTGTGCAATAGAATCCAGCACATCGGCAATTTCGCTGATATAAACTTGCAGATGCCGACTGGTATTTTCAAGTATCTGACTCAACCCGCCAATCTCATCATTGGAATGAACGCTTGCCTTGACTTTCTCACCGCTGGCAAGACCAAAATCTCCCTGTTCCAGCCGCTCGGCCATCTGCGTAATCTCGCCCAGAGGGTCAGAAACCCTCTTTTTGCAATAAACAGCCAGCATCATCACACAGAGGATAATCGCAATAAAGCCTACCACAATGCCCGCCACGATAACAACCGAAAATTCATGCCTTGCATCCGCTTTGGATATCCCGGCAAAAATCACACCGTCAATCGCTCCATCTTCGTCCGTTTTCGGAACATAGGAACCCAGAAATTTGTTGCCCCCGATATCCGCTTCGCCCACATAGTCTTTTCCTTCCTGGAGAACAGCGCGTTTCACATCGGAAGAGAGCGCGGTGCCTGCCGCTCTGTTTCCATTTTGAGTTACCGTACTATAAGCTTTGACATCGCCTTCGTAGATCGCAAACTCGCAGCCCATACGTTTTTTCAAATCGTTTAGGAACTGATTGATATCTTCATCATCGGAGATTTGGCCAAGTTCATGAGCCAATACGTTCGTCCCGCTGACACAACGCTCCTCCAACATTTTTGTAACCAGGGAATTTGATGTGAAAATACAGACGGCCATTATCAACAAGACAGAAACCACCTGCATAATTGCCACAACCTGGCTGACTTTCAATCCGATACTCCTGTAATTTTCGCTCTTTCTGCCTTTGAATATCTGGACTTTCTCCATTTTTAATCCCTCCATTATTCTTAAAAATGCTAATTATATACTTTTTATCATAGCATGGTTGAAGAAAATATAAAAGACTATTTTTCGCATTTTTATTTTATGGTAAAAGTTATATGCTGTTATTTCAATTTTTCGTTGACATTTCAGACCAGATATGCTATATTTATTCCATTAAATGGATTGCCGCCGGGTAACGCTTTGTTCCATTCCATTAGGCCATAGAAGGGATGGAGGACAAGGCGTTTTTTTATCTTAGCCGGAATAAACTTCCATTTTGCAGAAAACCGGCATATGACAGGAGTGAGGCAATATAAGCAAACATGACCATTCAGGAGGTATCTGTATGTTTCGACAAATGAGAAGAAAAAAACAGGCTTTAAGCAGAGAAGAATGTGAAGAGATCTTACAGCAGGGGACATCCGGCGTACTCGCCGTGTCTGGCGATGACAACTATCCTTATGCCGTTCCTATGAGTTATGTCTTCTGTGAAAACAAGATTTATTTCCATTGTGCAAAATCCGGGCACAAATTAGATGCAGTCTCCAGAAATGAAAAAGTTTCCTTCTGCGTCATTGGCCAAGACCATATTGTTCCAGAACAATACACAACACACTATAAGAGCGTAATTGTATTTGGCAAAATACGAATTCTGGAGGATGACACAGAAAAAAGAACCGCGATAGAGAAACTGGCCATAAAGTATGCCCCCAATGACACCGAATCCAACCGGCAAAAAGAAATTGAAAAGGACTGGAAACCTCTGTGCATGCTGGAAATGGCAATCGATCACATGAGCGGAAAGAAACGCAAATAGCAGACGAAGAGAATATGCAGATCCGGAAAAAATGTACAGCTTTCTTAGAATGATTTGAAAATTGCACGCTTTTTTCGGATCTGTCCACTTGCCGCGGCAACTGCTGTAACCGTTCAAATACCTCCGCTGTGACGGCAAATTTCCAAAAAATATTCATGCAGTCTGGTACATGCCGTGACTTCCGGGTGAAAGGATACTCCTATCTGGTTGCGGTATTTCACACCCACAATATTTTCGTCCACCCTGGCGATCACTTCTGTACCGGCTCCCACGCTTTCTACCAACGGAGCGCGGATAAACGCCATCGGGATTTTCCCTACCTTTGCCACCTCTCCTTCTGCATAAAAGCTGCCAAGCTGCCTTCCATACGCATTGCGCCTTACGGTAACGGGGAGCGTTCCAAAATAGACATGCTCGTCATTGGACAGCTTTTGTGCCAGAAGAATCAGCCCGGCGCAGGTTCCCAGTACCGGAAGCCCTTCTTGGATTTTATTTTGCAAAATCTCAAACAAATCCAGCTCCTTTAACAGCTTGCCCATCACGGTACTTTCTCCGCCCGGCAAAATCAAGCCGTCAAATTCCTGCTCCAAGTCTTTTTTCTGCCGTATTTCAAAACTCTGTGCGCCTGACAGGGAGAGCATTTTTTCATGCTCTATAAACGCCCCCTGCACAGACAGTACCGCTATTTTCATTTGTTATTTTCCCCTTTCGGCCATGAGAAGCGCAATCTCCTGCTCATTGATCCCAACCATGGCCTCCCCTAAGTCCTCGGACAGCTCGGCCAAAAGCTTGGCGTCCCGATAATTGGTAACCGCCTTTACAATGGCTGCGGCCCGTTTCTTCGGATCGCCCGACTTGAAAATCCCGGAGCCTACAAATACGCCCTCCGCTCCAAGCTGCATCATCAGGGCGGCGTCCGCCGGCGTGGCGACTCCTCCCGCGGCAAAGTTGACTACTGGGAGCCTGCCGTTTTCGTGGACGCTCTTTACCAGTTCATACGAAACCTCCAGCTCCTTTGCCGCTTGGAAAAGCTCATCCTTCCTCGTCGACACAAGCTTTGCGATTTCCTGATTCATCCTGCGCATATGGCGCACAGCCTGCACCACGTCCCCGGTTCCCGGTTCTCCCTTGGTGCGGATCATAGAAGCCCCTTCGCTGATTCTGCGCAGCGCTTCTCCCAAATCCTTCGCCCCGCACACAAAAGGAACCCGAAACGCCGTTTTATCAATGTGATAAACATCATCCGCCGGGGAGAGGACCTCGCTCTCATCAATGTAATCAATCTCAATCGCTTCCAGAATCTGTGCCTCTGCAAAATGTCCAATGCGGCACTTTGCCATAACCGGAATGGAAACGGCTTTCTGAATTCCCTTGATCATTTTCGGATCGCTCATTCGGGAAACGCCTCCCGCGGCCCGGATATCCGCCGGTATCCGCTCTAACGCCATGACGGCGCAGGCTCCCGCTTCCTCCGCAATTTTTGCCTGCTCTGGCGTTGTCACATCCATAATGACCCCGCCTTTTAACATCTGTGCCAACTCTTTGTTTAATTCATATTGATTTCGATCCATCTTTTTACTTCCCTATTTTTCCTATTTATTTAATATGTTATTAAATCATACCATACTTTTCCAGGAAAGACAACCTCTTAACAAAAAAATTTTTTAGGATGGGAAAAGGCGGTCAGACAACTATCTCATAGGCCGATCCGACCGCCTTTTCTCAAAACCTAAAACCATTAGCCATTTTCTGTCACTTGCCGCATTTTTTGCCAATGGCTTTCAAAAAGTTCTCCGCGGCCTCCCGATTAGATTCCTATTTTTCAAAATTAATTTCATACCACAGCAAAAACATATAGACAGTCCAGATCTTCCGGCTGTAATTTTTCTTTCCAGATTTGTGTACTTTTAACAGGCGCAGCAGTTCGGATGTATTAAAGTATCTCTCCGCGGCCTTCGATGTAAATGCCTGGTAGACTCTCTGATAGTACTTTTCCTCCCGCAGCCATTTTACAATGGGAACCGGGAAGCCCAGCTTTTTGCGTTTCGCATTTTTCTCTGGGAGATAATCTCTGGATACCTTCCGAAACAGGATCTTGGTGTTCTCGTCTGTGACCCGCATTTCCGGGGGCAAAGATAAGGCTACCTTGGCGACCTCCATATCCAGAAACGGCACCCGAACCTCCAGGGAATGGGCCATGCTCATATGATCGGATTTGCGCAGGATGTCCCCTCTCAGCCAGAAGCAGAGATCGATATACTGCATTTTCGTCACATCGTCGAGATCGGCCGCCTCCTCATAATACGGCTTAGTCAACTGTTGCGGCGTTACATAACCGCGGCTTTTCTTCAACAGCTTGCGCACCTGACTGGGATAAAAAATATAAGCATTCCCGATAAAGCGTTCCTCGATGTCCTGCCCAGCCCGGATCAGATACTGTTTTCCTTTGAAATCAAAGGGGCATTTCAGAAAGATTTTGCTGACAATGCGGCGGATTCCTCTGGGAATCATTTTCACAGGACGCAGGGAAAGGGGAGTATGGTAAATGGTATACCCGCCGAACAGTTCGTCGGATCCCTCCCCGGACACCACTACTTTCACATGGCCGGAGGCCAGCTTGCACAGATAATACAGCGGAATGATGGATGGGTCTGCAACCGGCTCGTCCAGATATTTCTGTACCTTTGGCACAGCATCCCAATATTCTTCTGTTGTGATGATTTTATCGTAATTTTCGATTCCCAGCTCGGCGCTGAGTTCTTTGGCCAGATTGACCTCGTTCCACTCGTCCCACTCAAATCCCACGCTGAAGCTTTTCTTGAACCCGCTGGCTGCGGTCAGGAAAGAGGAATCGATACCGCCGGATAAGAAAGAGGCCATCTCCACATCGCTGATTTTATGAGCTTCCACGGAATTTTCCAGAGCGGCCTTGAGCCTGGCAGACGCCTCCGCTTCCGTCAAATCCTCCTGGATGTGGAACTGGGGCCGCCAATAGCGGCGAACTGTGATCTCCCCGTCTTTCCAGTACATATAATGCCCCGGCAATAGCTGATAAACCCCTTTGAAAAAAGTCTCTTCCATGGCATTGTACTGGAAGGAAAGGTAATTGCCCAGCGCCGCCTCATTAAATTCCTTTTCCATCTCTGGATGGGCAAAAATGGCTTTGATTTCCGAACCATAGAACAAATCGGTTCCTTTTTTTCCGTAAAATAACGGTTTGATCCCAAACATATCCCGCGCCAGGAACATGGTCTTTTTCTCTTTATTCCAGATGGAAAAGGCAAACATCCCCCGCAGCCGGTTCAGCAGATCCGGCCCGTATTCCTCATAGCCATGCAAAACAACCTCGGAGTCCGTGTCCGTGGTAAAGATATGCCCTTTTTCGATCAGATCCTTTTTCAGCTCTGGATAATTGTAAATCTCGCCATTGTACACCAGCACCAGCGTGTGATCCTCGTTCTCAATGGGCTGCTTTCCGTTATCCAGTCCGATAATACTCAAACGCCTCATTCCCAGACACGCCATGTCGTCGCAGTAAAACCCCGCTTCATCCGGCCCTCTGGAATAGATGCACTGCATCATGTCGTTGACTGCCTTTTCCCGGTCATACGTATTATTTTTTGAGATAAAACCTGTTATTCCACACATTTTTCTAAAAGTATCCCCCTGACTTTTTCATAATTATGGCAGTGGATAAACCACATTCCCCTTGGAGTCAAAAACCTTGTATCCATCCTCACACGCGTCTTTTGCATTTTCCAGCACGCTGAAAGCCCCTTTCTGGCTCTTGAAATTTGTCCAGCTTTTGCGCACCCGGTAATAGCCGTCCCGATAAGTCAGTCCAAAAGTCTCGGAAGACTCCCCTGTCTCTTTTGTGGAAGCGCGTTCCTCCACTTGTACGTCCTTAATATCGTCAAACCGGGTCAGATCGTAACGCTCTATAATGGCGCATACCTTGTCCACATAAGAGCTGTCCGTGGCATAACCGCCGTCTTTGATAATCTGTACGGCCTCCCGGTAATCTTCCTCCCCCTTTAACCCGGCATACCGCAGGTCGTCCCCGGACTTTGCTCCCAGCAGATATGCGGAATGGTCGGCTAAAGAATCCTCGATACTGCTGTACTGCCGGAAATCCGCTTCGATGGTTACCACCTGACCGCCATATTCTTCTCTGGTTTCCTTGGTATAAATAGAACTTCCGTCCCAAGAGCTGTTCTCCCAGTCGTTGTTGGACAGCATCGCCTTCATGCCAAAGCAGTTGTTGGCCTGGGAAGCCAGTTCTGAGGTCAGATAGCCGGACTCCAGCATACACTGGGCAGCCGTCACGCTGGCCAAAACCCCGGACTTGGCATAATCCAGACGGCACATCTCCCCAATCCGTTCAATCCGTTCCTCTTGAACCAAATCTATCAGATCCAAAGCCTGTGTCATGGTGCCGGGAACCGTCACCGCAGCCTCCTCGGCATACCATTGATTCTGAGATACCGAAGGCTTCTCAATCTGTGTGCCGTAAACAGGCACGCTGCCCGCTGTCAAAGCGGCACAGCACAAAAAGAGAAACACTTTGTTTTTTTTCATAATCGTTTTCACCTTTGCTTTCTGTCACATTTTCTTCCAATGCTAATATTCCCATTATACAAAAAAAATTTCATGAAAACAAGTGCCTGATTTTTCTGTTTTCTATTCCAGAGCTTTATGCTATAATCAAAGCAAAAGAATCTTTTATCCATTACATAGAATAACCAAATATCAGGAGGTTTCCAAAATGGAAAGAAATATGTTTAAAATCAATTCCCGCCACGACAAAGATATTGTTTTGAAAGTAATTCCGGGGCACTTTGCCACAACCCAGTCCCACGTTACCCATCATCTGGATATCGCCACCATGAAATCCCGTTATTCCGAGGCCAACCGGATTGCCCACGCTCTGGCGCAGAAATACGAATCCTCTACTCCGGTGGATACCATTGTATGCCTGGACGGGCTGGACGTTGTGGGCGGATTGCTGGCCCAGTCCTTGACCAAAGCCGGAATACTCTCTATGAACGCCCACAAGACCATGTATGTGATCCACCCGGAATTCAAGGGCGATATGATGATGTTCCGCGACAATATGCAGCCTATGATTAAGGGCAAAAACGTTATCATCCTGATTGGGACGATTACCACCGGAACGACTCTGAAAAGCTGTATCCAGTGTATCCGTTACTATGAAGGTATGCTCCAGGGCGTTTCCGCGATTTTCAGCGAAATCTCAAAAGTTGGTTCCATTACCGTAAATGCCCTCTTTACCGGAAAGGACCTGCCTGGATACGAGAGCTATAAGCCCAACGAATGCCCATGCTGCCAGAGAGGACAAAAAATCGACGCCATGGTCAACAGCCATGGTTATTCCAAAATGTAGTCATTTGGTAGCTAAAAATGTCGAATACCTCGATTAAAATATCGCTGATCGTTCCCTGTTACAACGAGCAGGCCGCGCTGCCTGTTTTTTGCCGGGAAACCATGGAAGTCCTGAAACATATGGACTGTGACTTTGAACTGATTTTTATCAACGACGGCTCCACCGATGATACGCTGCCTCTTCTGAGAAAATTTGCCAAAGACAACCCTCATGTGACGTATCTTTCTTTTTCCAGAAATTTCGGAAAAGAAGCCGCCATGTACGCCGGCTTTGCCAACGCTGGCGGCGATTACGTCGCAGTCATGGATGCGGACATGCAGGACCCTCCGTCTCTGCTTCCGCAAATGCTGGAGATTTTGCAGGGCGGCGAGTATGACAGCGTGGCCACCTGCCGCGCCACCAGAAAGGGCGAGCCGAAGATTCGGAGTTGGTTTGCCAGAAAATTTTATCGGATTATCAATAAAATCTCCGATGCGGACATTGTGGACGGGGCCAGGGACTTCCGGCTGATGAAACGGGAAATGGCGGATGTGATTGTCTCCATGAGCGAATACAACCGCTTTTCCAAAGGGATTTTCGGGTGGATTGGATTTCGGACCTACTGGCTGCACTATGACAACGTGGAGCGCGTGGCGGGACAAACCAAGTGGAATTTCTGGAAATTATTCAAATATGCCGTCAGCGGAATCATTAATTTTTCACAGGTGCCTTTAAGCATCGCTTCCTGGTTCGGGATTTTGATGACCCTTTGCTCCTTCTTTTTTCTGTTGGTGATCATTGTGCGCAAGCTGGCGTTTGGAGATCCGGTGGCAGGATGGGCCTCAACGATCTGCGTGATTATCTTTATCGGCGGAATCCAACTTTTCTGCCTGGGCGTGATGGGGCAGTATATCGCCAAAACCTATATGGAAACCAAGCGGCGGCCTCATTATATCATCTCCGAATCCAACCGGGAAGACATTCGGAAAGTGAAGTAGCCAAGACAGACTGGCACTTTTTCTATTTCGTCATTCTGCCAAGAGACTTTGAAAAACTTTGTCTGATTCTACCATGGTTTTTTCTCCTTATCTCTTATATACTGATAAGCAGATAAAAGAACGGAACAAATAGGAAATCGGAGGAGATAAAATGGCAAGTTTATCATTACAACATATCAATAAAACATATAGCAACGGGTATGAAGCCGTAAAAGATTTCAACCTGGAAATTGAAGATAAAGAGTTTATTATTTTTGTAGGCCCGTCTGGATGCGGAAAATCCACCACCCTGCGTATGGTTGCCGGACTGGAGGAAATCAGCGGCGGAAAACTGTTGATCGACGGCAAGCTGATGAACGATGTGGAGCCAAAGGATCGGGATATCGCTATGGTATTTCAGAACTATGCCTTGTATCCGCATATGACTGTATACGACAATATGGCATTCGGACTGAAGCTGCGCAAAGTTCCCAAAGACCAGATCGACAAGATGGTAAAAGAGGCTGCCCGCGTACTGGATTTGGACAAACTGCTGGATCGGAAGCCGAAAGCGCTCTCCGGCGGCCAGCGTCAGCGTGTCGCCATGGGGCGTGCCATTGTGCGTGAGCCAAAGGTTTTCCTGATGGACGAACCTCTGTCCAACCTGGATGCCAAGCTGCGCGTACAGATGCGTATTGAGATTTCCAAGCTGCATCAGAGACTGGGTTCCACCATCATTTACGTAACCCATGACCAAACCGAAGCTATGACCCTGGGAACCCGGATCGTTGTTATGAAAGACGGCATTGTACAGCAAGTGGACTCTCCCTCCAAGCTGTATTCTGAGCCATCCAATAAATTCGTAGCCGGATTTATCGGATCTCCTCAGATGAATTTCCTGGATGGCGATATTGTAGAAGAAGACGGAGAACTGAAATTCAGGATTCTCAATTATAAGCTTTCTATCCCCGCTTCCAAGGCAAAAGTTCTGAAAGAAAAAGGCTATGTGGGCAAAAAAGTATGCCTGGGCATCCGTCCAGAAGACATTTACGATTCCCAGATGTTTATCGAATCCTCTCCAGGGAGCGTAATGGATTCCACCATCAAAGTTTACGAGCTGTTGGGCGCAGAAGTTTACCTGTATTTCGATCTTGGCGACACACAGATTACGGCCAGAGTAGACCCAAGAACCAACGCCAGAACCGGCGATCCAATCAAATTCGCGTTGGATATGGAAAAGACTCATTTCTTCGATACAGAAACAGAAATAACGATTGTAAATTAATGATAACGATTCACCAGACGGCGGGGTTCTCCCCGCCTTTTGGATTTAGGAAAGGAAAGCCTTTGACAGCTCATCATTCTATCGAAAAATCATTACACAAATGGAAAGAGATCAGCGGCCTGGACTTTGCGTTGCTGACCCCTGAGGGAAAAGAATCCGTAAATACCGGCGCAAGAAAACTGCCGGCCAGCCAGAAACTAAAGGAATTTCTGGAACAGCCCGCCGTCTCCAAAGCCGTAAGAGATCTGCATTATTTTAAAGTATACCAGCAGGACAGCGTAATTTATGTGCTTCTGGTTTGGGGAAAGGACATTTCTGCCCATACCATCGGGGAGCTGGCTGTCTGCCAGATTGAAGAACTGTCCGAGGCGTATCGGCAGCGCCTGGACAAGAATACGTATATGCAGAATCTGTTACTGGGAAATTACAGTTCGTTAGACGCTTTTAACTGGGCAAAGAAGCTGCACATCCCCCATCAATGCCCACGCGCAATCCTCCTGGTTCAGACCAAGCAGCCCAGAGATGAAAATGCCCTGGCCATGGTAAAAAACCTGTTCACCGCCAGAACCGGACATTCTGTCACTTCCACCGACGACAGCCGGATTGTTGTCATCAAGGAATTGTCTCCTGGGGAAACCCCAGATTCCCTGGAGAGCACCGCCAGAACCCTGGTGGATATGCTGAATACGGAAGCCATGACCCAGGCATGGGTGGGATACAGCAGCATTGCCGACGATCTGAGCCAGCTCCCCGGCGCATTCCAGGAAGCTCAAACTGCCCTCACCGTAGGCAAAATTTTTTACAGCGCGCACAATACCTTTGGCTATAATCGCCTGGGTATTGGCAATCTGATCTATCAGCTTTCGCTGCCTGTCTGTGAAAAATTTATCGCGGAAGTCTTTCGCGGAGAAACTCTGGATACATTAGACGAGGAAACCTTTACAATCATCCGCTCTTTTTTTGAAAACAACTTAAACCTCTCTGAGACGGCCCGGCAGCTTTACGTCCACCGGAACACTCTAGTCTACCGTTTTGAAAAAATCCAGAAAAAATACGGGCTGGATCTGCGCACCTTCCAGGACGCCCTGACTTTCCAGCTTGCTATCTTCGTCAGCGATTACCTCAAATACCAGAAATCATTGCTCTGATTGCTCTTGCTGCTCCTCCTCGGCCTTCGCTTCCTCTTCGTTCTCCAACTCATGACGATGGGAAGCCTCTTCGGCCGTCTCTTTCAGGGAAACATTCAGATCTACATATCCTTTCATCGCATCCGTGTAAAGCTCATCGGCTTCTTGCAGTAATTCGCTCAGCCGCTCCTGTTTTCCGGGAGCTGCTCCTCCTCGGCCGCCATCCAGCTCAATCTCCGAAGCCAGCGTACTGGCCGCTCTTTTCTTTTCCAGATGCGCGCTGTAAATCTGATTGGCCCGCTCATAATCCATCGAAGCGCTGTTCAGCTCATTCATCTGTTTCCTTTGCAGTTCTTCTTCCGTTTCCGGTGCCTTCTCTTGTCTTTCCTCTTCTGCCTTGTCAAGCTGTTCCTCTACCATATCTTTCATCGTCTGTGAAATCTGTGAATCCAGATTCCTAACCTGCTCCTCATACAGCGAAATCAAAGACTTGATAGAATTTACATCGCCTCCGGCGTCTAAAGTATCCGCGATCAACTGATTCTTCTGCTCAATAATATTCTGCTTCTGAGCCATCAGATTCTCCAGACGACTCTGCATCTGGTTCATCGGAGTTAATTGCACCCGATCCTGCCTGCGGTCGTCTCCCGCTTTCTGGCCTTGCCCTGCGTTGCGTCTGGCGCTCTGATTCAGCGACTGCGTTGCCATCTGCACTCGATTCCAAGAACTGTTCATTCCAATTCCTTGTAATGGTATACCCATAAGCTTTTTCACTCCTTTCTCACTATTCTGCTGCAAAGATTCTGTTATAATGATTATCGTCTAAAAAAAGGAATTCTTAAGGTATACGAGTGTTCTATTTTCATTGATTATATTACTTAATTAACGTGAATTTGACGAAGAATTTTGGGAATAAACGTTTGTTACTGCTCATACACAATGTCGTTTACTTAAAGAAAGAGGAAATCCGCAATCTCCCGACGTTTCTACTACTTTTCTCGCAGAAAAGTACATAATTGTCTATACATCTGCAAAAAATGCATAATTATTATCAAAATTGATTTCTATGGTTTCGTGAAAAAATCATCCCAGAGGTCCCAAACACGGAAACCTCTGGGCGTCATTTTTACCTCATGTCATTAATTAATGCTTAAACCAGCGCTTGCATATCCTACAACTGTATTGAGCAGAGACAATCCACTGGCTGTCGCTGAAAATACCAGCATCAATCGGGTTTGAGCTGTTACCGGGATATTCAGCCCTGTAAGAGAACCATTTAAGAGCGTACCAATAGATACCACTCCAGAAAGTGATGGCGTCAGATTTATCAGGGTTCCAGCAATCGGAGAAAATACATTATCCGGCGTTGTAGACTGATAAATTTGCGCCCTTACTGCAACAGTGGAACCTATCAAAGAAAGTGACACTGTTGTACTAAAGAATGCGCTGAATGAAGTGATAATGCCAGCACGCGGAACCTGGAATGCAAAGTTAGAAAGCGTTCCACTGGCATTTGTAATATTAATCGTTGATCCCAAAAGTGTAAGACCTTGCGCACTGCTTCCGAAGCCAACAAAAGCAGGAAGTCCCGCAAGCCCTCCGGCAATTGTCGTCAAGGAAACTGGAAGCCCTGATGCAAACGGGATAATCGCTCCTGTACCCGCAACCCCTGTGGGACCTGTCGAACCCGTTGCGCCAGTTGCTCCCGTTGGGCCGGTCGCTCCATCTGCTCCCGTTGCCCCAGTCGGGCCGGTTGCTCCATCTGCTCCTGTTGCCCCAGTCGGGCCGGTCGCTCCATCTGCTCCCGTTGCTCCAGTTGGGCCGGTCGCTCCGACTGCTCCCGTTGGACCAGTAGGTCCCGTCGGGCCGTCATCCCCTGGGCATCCTTTCGGCCCCTGGGTTCCGATCGGACCGGTCACACCCTGAATACCTTGTGGACCGGTTACGCCTTGCGGTCCCATTGGGCCGGTTGGGCCAGTTGGGCCGGTCGGTCCCGGAACACCTCTGGGTCCCTGAAGCCCGATATCTCCCTGTGGACCCGCTGGTCCCACCGGACCTATTGGGCCTGCTGGTCCTTGGGAACCGACATCACCTTTCGGGCCTTCACACCCCGGATCACCCTTCGGGCCAATATCGCCCCGGACACCCTGGATACCCTGAATACCCTGCGGGCCCGCGTATCCTCTCGGCCCTGCAAAGCCTCTCGGCCCCGTGTTTCCAGTAGGTCCTACCGAACCTGTATTTCCCCTCGGTCCTCTCGCTCCAGGAGCGCCAGGAATACCCTGTGGCCCCATAGGCCCCTGATCGCCCTTGGGTCCCGCTGGCCCACGTTCACAACAGGAAGGCCGACATTGATTTTGACAGTTGCTATATAAATTTCTATTATCCATAAAAATCATATCCTTTCTAAATTATCTGAAAATATGCTCAAAAAGCATGTTTTTCTACAAATACCTTATGCTTATCCGAAATATTTGTTACATATTTTCAAAAAAATAGAACGTGCCTAGAGATTGCTTGAAAACCGCTTTACGTCATCTATGCATCACAATTTGTGGAAGATTTTCCTCAAATGAGGGAGGCGTAGCAGGAGGCTACGCTGACTGAAAATGGGGAAATCTTCTGCAAAGTCGGACATATAGTTGGCGTGAATGAGTTTTCAAACAGACTCTAAAACACGTTCTAAGAAATTTGCAGATTGTCAAAATACTGTTTGTTATAAAGATATGCTTTGGAATAGGGTTTACAGGCTCCTGCTCTCTCATTGTATTCTTTTGCCTTTTTTTGGTCTCCTATTTTGTCAAAACACACACATAACTGCAAAAGGGGAACATAATCATAACAATCCGGCAGGACAAATCCGCTTGCACATTCATTTCTGGGTCTGCTCAACGCCGTTTCATACCAATAGACGGCAAGATGATAATTCCCATGCTCCAAAAAATATTTCCCGATTTCACAGCACAACTCAGCCCTTGGCAAATCATAGCTCATGCTGCGCAAAAGAACATTTAATGCAGATTGTTCCTGCCCCAGGCAATTATAACAGTTGGCACAAATGAAACATGCTTCTATTTTATTTTCAATCCATCCCTCCTTTAAGAGCAAGAATTGTTCCAGCACAGAAATAGCTTCTTCGTATTGTTTGTGATAGTATAATTCCCGCCCATAATAATATTGATGCCGCGGATCTAAAACCTTTCCCTCTGCCAGTATTTTCCGGTATATGTTTAGATTCCGGTCAGGATCTCCGGCATTCATTTTCTTATGGGAAATCGCAATATCAGAGTAAACGATACTGCCGCTTGGAGGAATCACTTCATGGACAGCACCGATCCAGCGATATTGCGAGCAGTTTCTGATCCATCTTTCCCGAAAATAAGAAAAGGAAGGTTTGCCAGCTTCATCAAAAGAAGTATGATATTTCATCATTACAATATCCACATCCTTTGACAATGTCTGCTTTAGCTGCAGAAACTTATCCTTTTGCGTTTCTTCTAGAATATCATCTGCATCCATCCACATACAGTAATCCATAGACGCTTTGGAAAAAGAATAGTTTCTGGCATCAGCAAAATCATCTTTCCATGGATACGAATAGATCTTCGATGTGTAATCGGACACTATTTTCACCGTCCGGTCCACCGAACCTGTATCTACAACAATTATCTCATCTACAAGTTCCGCTACGCTGTCAAGGCAGAGCGCAATATGCATCTCCTCATTTTTGACGATCATGCAAAGACTTATTGTCGCCATATTGTATCCTCCCTCTCCTTTGGATTATTGTCTGCTAAGCTTTTCTATACTCAGGTTCATATTGATTTTGGAAGCGCCTGCTGAAGAAACCCATGCAAAGAACAGTGTGGAGGCACTGGGTATTTTGATAATAAAATATCTTGATATTACAAGTATCTTTTTTCGTTTTGTCGCCTCCGCATATGCGGTATACGCCGTCTGCACACAATCATTAAATATTGGCGTAAGCTTTATAAAACCATGCCTTTTCATCACCGTGGATATATAATAATAGATAGCATAGCATCCAGGAGTCAACAGTACGGAATAATCATTGCAAAGAGAGATATTTTGGGTTATATCGGGTATGTCTATTTTAAGCGGAAGGCTGGCTTTCTCCGGTAAAATAAGCGCCTTTCCTAAAAACGATGCAAATATACTGTTTTGCGGATAGCCGGGAGGTCCTGCTGGACCACGCGCGCCAGGTTCTCCTCTTGGTCCCTGAGGCCCTGTTGCGCCCTGAGGCCCTTGCGGTCCTGTGACTCCCTGTGGGCCGATCTCTCCGCGTTCACCAGGACAGCCCGGCGGACCTGGCTCTCCTCTTGGTCCTTGCGGCCCTGTTTCTCCACGTTTAGCGGGCCAGCCTGGCAGAGCGGATTCTCCTCTTGGCTCCTGTGGGTCGAACTCCTTGCATTCATCGGGACAGTTTGATGGTTCTGGTTCCTCTACTAGCTCCATCAGCCCAGACTCACAACAACAAGAAGAATCATCTTCCACCGATTCAGTGGTGTTTGTATGCTGAGAAGAATCTGATACAACCGTGTTTGCCTCAAGTACACAATTGGATGAAGGTTGAGCGGTGCTTGGATTATAGTTTCTATTGAAATTCCTTCTCATGCCAAACAGATTCGGCGGATTAAACATCCCATTAGTATTAAAATTATTCAATTAAAACCACCTCATTCATATTTGGTTTTGAGTGATAATTATTTATTCTAACTCTTACAATCGCTCCTAAAAATACACCATATTGGAATTTTCTGGAGGACATAATAAATTATATGCACAAAACATAATTTTGTTTTTGGAAATTGTCCGGCTCGTCTGTATCATAGGCGGCGATATGATATAATAATGATGTGACAGCAAGCAGAAAATAAATCCTAGAATCAATAAAAAAGGAGGGAGCGATTCACTCCCATCCAGATTCATTTATGTGGCAATACAAAAATTAAGTTAAGCTTTTTAAAAATTCTGTACCTTGGCTTATGATTTTTTCGTACCTTTTTGCGTTCACGCTTTTCAGCCATGCAATTTTTCCTGAGATTTCATGTACGGTTTTGCTAGATACAGAACCGCCGGAATCTTTTAATTTCTGTGCGTTATGTATAGAAGCTTTTAATATTTTTACCCATTTCTTAGGAACGCCGATCTCTTCGTTGTTAATGACAATGCCCGTAATATACTGCC
The DNA here is from genome assembly GCA_947571775.1 of uncultured Lachnospiraceae bacterium. GTDB lineage: Bacteria > Bacillota > Clostridia > Lachnospirales > Lachnospiraceae > MGBC164599. Next base: position 62,385 of record CANOZK010000001.1, read on the forward strand.
GGTTGTTCTTTCTCAATATATGGGTTTTTTCTTTTTTCATATGAAAGCCTTCTGCCTCTATAATTTTATTTATGCTGTTTAAAAAGCTTCCTATGGAGAAATCAGCGACGTCGCCCATATAGCTAAAACTCATATCATCGGCATATCTCGTATAAGTAATCCCCAGCTTTTTACATAAACCATTGATACGCTTATCCATGTTTCGGCATATAATATTTGTAATCATAGGACTTGCCGGAGAACCCTGCGGCAATATTCGATCCGATGTCTTGATGTATTTGATCTCTCCTTTTATTTCAAGCGGCATTCTTTCGCAGTAGGTGCAAAGCATCGCAAGCAGTGACGCTATATAGCCAGAGTAACCAAAAGATTGATATAAACCTCTTACGCGTTCAAATGTAATGGTTGGAAAAAAGTTTTCCAAATCAATGTTTATCAATAAATCAGGACTTGTTTGATGCACTTTTGCACCTGTAAGGATAGACCGGTATTTGATAAACCCATGAGATAAATCAGAGATTTCTACCTTTTGCAGGATCTGATCCAATATCCGTCTCTGAACAGCTTTCAATTGCGTTTTAGGCGCGGCGATATGACGTGTTCCGCCGCTTTTTTTCGGGATATCGAAACGGTAATAATTGTCAAAGGTAATGACATCCCTATGGTATGTCAGATAACGCAAAGTACTATACTCTATCTGCAAAAAGTCGGCGAGTTCTCTGTCTGTTTCTATCACAGGCATCTGTTTTTTTTCTAGTTTTTGTACATCTGTTTCTTTCTTTCCTAATAGGTTAGAATAACCTTTTCCAATAAATAGAATAGTTTCTGCTTTTCGTTTGTTCCACGCTTCCGATTTTAACTGTTTTTGCCGTTCCCTCTCTGCTTTTTTCTCCGCTCGTCTGGCTATGGATTCTTTCATAATTTCCTGAGCAACCGCGGAACGAATTTTTTCATAATCCCAAGTATCCTGGTATTCTTTTTTTAAATGAGAAAGCTTTTTTTCTATTTCCTGTTTTTCCTGATAAACATTCGATATTTTCTCGGAAAGTTTTTGAAATTCATCCAACAGCTTTTTTCTGTTTTCAAAGTCTTCTGCTGTCTCATTTTGCTGGCGTTCATATGGCGTTGGAAGATCGCTGGGCCAAAACCCGTATTCCTGCATTTTTAGAAAGGTAAATTCTTTTTTACCCATATTGTTTACTAGCTCTCTATATTCGGCTTTTGTATCCATTATAACAACATCTCCATAATATCATTGATTTTATATTCTTTTTCGTATTCCAAATTTTTTAGCTTTAACAACTTATAAGAAGCGACGTAAAGCGCAAGAATATGAGCGCACGGATCCGAAAGATTTCTCTCGCCTCTTTTAAATTTTGGACAGCTACAATCTATCTTGGTAATTTGTCCATCCTGGTCAATGACAATTTCCGCAGAGGATGATCTCGCGTCTTCCTTGTATGTTGTCGTGAATAGAAACTCCTGTTGGCGGGAGTATCGCACCTTCATATTGTCAAATGTAAGTTTGCTGATTTTTTGTACATCCATTTCAATATCAGAAACTTCATAAAGTTCTTCTGGAATTGGAGCATTGCATAAATGGCGGAAACGCACTTTGTCATTTATCATGTCAAAATATCCCTCGCCCCGCCGAAACAGCATACCGATACCGGCTTTTATCTTATCGCTTTTTTCATTTGGAAGATGTTCGGAGATTTCCTCCATAGATAAACAGCGCTTCTCTTTCAGCAATGGATAAATGTTTGTATAACAGCCTTCTCCTGTAAATCCTGCCATAATGTTAAACGCGGTTCCTTTTACCCAGTCGTTGGAAGACCATGAGGAGAAACCGACCGTCATCTGCATGGTTCCCATATCCGCGCGGATAAATTGAGGCATTCCAAATCCCAAGATGCGCACATAAAATGCGTTCGATAAAGGAATCAATTTTTCAACTACAAGCCAGCGCCTTCTGCCCCAAATTTTTTCTTCCCTTCTCTGGCTGCCCCGATAAATCGCGTTTAGCGTAAGGACTATTCCAAAAGGTTCAAATACAATCTGTACTCTTTGCCCAGGTTCTAAAATCCATTTCATATAACGAGGGCTTTTTTTCTCTTTGTGCTTTCTTAAAAACGCACAGATATCATACATGTCAGAAGGGGAAAGCTTTAGTTCAATCCCGGATAATGCCGCGGCTGAAGATACCTGATTAAAACCTTTGATCCACGTCTCAGGCAGATCAATTTTCTTCTCTATGTATTCCGGCACAATATCATTGTCTATCGCAAAACCCCCTGGATTGACAGATAATGTGACGTCTGTATAGCTTCGGAATCTCTGCATTTCCTTCTCTAATTTGGCAGAGAAGTCAATATTGGTTGTTCCCAGTTTTGGCGGCTGCAACAAATCAAATTCATTCATAGACACAGACAGGCAACCATAAATGGATTCGTCAATCGAAAATGCTTCAAAAGAAACTTGGTCGTTATGTACGGTAATAACAGGGTCTAATACAAACCATAAACTGTAATCTCTGTCCTTTATAAATTTCCAAAAGTCCCGTTCAATTTTATAATAATCCTTCCATGCATCATACCGATCAATTTGCTTTTGTAAATTTTTTTGTATATTTAATAATTCCTTTATTTCGCTTTTTTTGCCAAGAAGCGCAAAGTCACAGGAATCCATTTTCTTCCTTAAAGATTCCCTTACATTTGGCATATACTCTTTGTGCGCCTTTACGCGCCGTTCGATTTCTTCGTCAAGCCATGTAAAATAATCCGTTCTTTCTTTTGGTTTTTTTCTCGTATCGGAAATCACAATTTCTCTTAGCATAAGCATGGCGTCCCGGAACAATAAAGGATGCTTTAATTTCCCGCAGAAAGAAACTTTTTCATCACGAGACAAGTCGGGACTTAGCCCTAAAGTTGTTTGGTTGTCGACCTGTGTGCATCGGGAAGGGCTTGCGTATTGATAACCTACTTTCATAAAATGCCTACCTCCTTCTGAATCTGAGCAAACGCCACAAGTGCTCTTTCAGAATCTATTTTGCTGTTTGTGCTTCCAATATCAAGAAGGATATACTCGATTTCCTGCTGCTTTTGGGGATAATATTTCAAAAACAAGGGAATTGTGCGATATACATCTTCTTTGTTTTTTGAAACTTTATTTGGCAGATAAAGCAGTGTTTTTGCATAATAAATATATAAATCTGGGTTCGTCTCCTTTAAGTCGGAGAAAGCATGTTTCATTTTTTTGGAAAGATAAGCCTTTACCTCTACGCATGGATGCTCCATCATACGCAAAATAAACGATGTTGGAATTTTGTTCCCATACCAGTCGTCCAGCTTTTTGAGGCCATACTGATAGGCTCTCTCCATCGGAGAATCCAATAAAACGATATGCAGTTTTTCTCTTTTTTGCATTTCCAAACCTTCAAATACAGATTGGGCGACTTTGTTCAAATGAGATACTTTACATTCAAACAACAGCAGAAGAGTTGTTGCTCTCTCGGCAAGTACAGTCTGTTTCCGGTCGATGATTTCTGTGAGTGTTTTTACAAGTCTTTTCGATCCGGTTTCCAAAATAGACACAATTAGGCTGTCTTTTGGGAGTGTATCCTCTTTGCACGACTTCAATAAGGATATGGTGTTGTATTCTCTTTCTGAAATTCTATTATACTGTAAATTCATATCCTGGAGTGTATCTTTTAATACAGTATACGGCATAGAGAATATCACATTTTCTGCAATATCCAAAAAGAAATCGGGAATCTTTTTCAGGCTTAACAGCAAAGAAGTAAAATAACGCAGCAGTTCTTGCTGTTCCTCTGTCGTTGCAGCGTCCAATTTGCCAACGGATTTTAACAACAAATCTATAATTTGCTCAGAAAGCTCTCTTTCTTGTTCCAAAAACCGCTCTGTTTTTTCTGCAATGAATTTCAGAAAAGCCGTATATTCCTCAACGGTAAAATGTTCGATATTATCTTCTAATATGCTGTACCAAGTTTCTATGGTATCCAAAAAAAGAAATTCTGCAACATGTTCCAGCTGGAATTTTCCGTTTGTCTGTCTAAAATATTTTTTGGCGGCATCCCACAATTTCTCCGATGGCGTGTTCATTAAAGCAATCATAATATCCGCGTCAAATTCCTGCAACGTTTCTAATTTTAGCAGCAGTATTTTTTCAAATAATTCTGCGGTTTTCTCATAAGGTATGTTTGAAAGCGCAATCAGATCTTTGATTTCATAGGAATCCAATTTATGATGTTTATCGGCAATTTTTAATATAGTATAACAGAACTCATGCACCATTGCGGCCTTTGCGTTTTGGGCGATAAAAAGAACATCCGCGAGATGTCTGTGCCACATGGAATGCTCTGCTGCCTCCTTGTTTACAATAACTTCTTTAAAATATCTGCTAAAAAAGAAATTAAAAGAAATATTATTATAATAAATGTCTAAATTATCATGGTCTGTATAGCTTGTCAGCATTTCGCGGGCAGCCGTTATAAATTTTGCCTCATCCGTCGCCTGGTATTCGTCAAGCGTTCTTCTAAGATAGCGCAAATAATAATTGTAGGCGCTTCTTCTGCCGCTTCCTCTAAAATAATAGGTAGTTCTTGGAGCATCCAGATAGTAGGCTATTTTCCCGATAGCATCCGCCATTCCATATGCTTTTGCTGTCTGTATGGTGTTTTTAAACGCAATATTACTGACATTTTTTCCGTCTGTGTAAGTGTTTTTCTCATAAAGGTTCTGCCTGCCAAACACATAGAAAAGACTTTGATAAACATTCGGTTTGTTTAAGTATTCTTCAAGTTCCCTGCCTTTTAGCTTGGTACCGTTTAAATTTAAGCGCTTAATGTGAAAATCCATTTCAGGGAGCGTTCTATATATAAATTCTTTTTGCTCTTGCAATAATTTCTCGTCAAATACACTGATATATTGACGGATACAGCGCTTGAGTCCGCTGTGATATTCTGGGCTTGCCCATAATACATTGCTTTTATCAATCTGTTTTGCAGTTTCCAATAAAACCGGATTTTTTTCAATCGTAAGTTCTTGGAAAATTCCGCATGCTAACTCTACGCTCGCCACCTTTAAGATACGTTCGTATTCTTCAACAGAAGGCTGCATTTTGATAAATTGGCCAAGATATTTTCTTCTTGTATATAACCTTTCCCTCGAAAACATATTTACAATCATTTCCATATAAGGGCTGTCTGCCTCGAAACCAAATAAATCGCTTGGCTGCCCAATCAATTCAAAATCCTTAAAATGAATTTGGTTTGCTTTTAAATAATCGGCATAATCTGTATAATTCTTTTCTTCATAATAGTTGAAAACAATTGGCTGTTTTATTGCATAAAAATCTTCGATGATATATTCCTTGTCAATGTCCATATGCTGCTGCCAACCTGTGCTTCTATCATAGTTCCAATATCTGTGTGCAGTTTTATAGCCTTTGGTATAACAAAGCAGGTTCTTTTCTTCGCAGTAATATGTATTTGGAATAGAGGGTAAATGCCCGTTTACTCCGTGAAAGACAGCATAATTGGTATATGCTACTGTGGACTTTAACAAATATGCCTCTGCGTAATAGGAACGAGGGGAAGACCTTAATTCCTGTTCAACCTCCTGTTTCCCATACAAAATAAGCAAACAGGGATTCTTTTGGCTGTCTAAGCCCCAAAGCAGTATTTTGCGAATCGGAGGCTCATCTAATTTCCAGAGCCGTTGTTGTTCCTCTGATGTTAAATTTCTCATAATTGCAAATAATTTCCTTTCTATACAATTAGCAAACTCAAGCTTGAATCCCACTGTGTAATATGGGTTTGCTATTCACCACTTATAGAAACGGGATTCATCTCCTATCTGGTGTTTAAACGGTCTGATTTTTGTTTCCATGGGATTCTGAATAATGATATAAAATTATAGTATAGTTTTGACATTTTTTCAAGTAATTTGGTAGAAACTGATAAAAATACAGTTGACATTTTTGAAATATATGATATAATTTCAAAAAAGGTTAGGTTTTCTGGTCTGAATGCTTTGGGGGAGCTCCAAGGTTGTTATTTATAGGTCATTACACCACAATGTTCTGCGTCACTCGCACGGTATTCGCCACTAGTGCGTTTTGACAGTAGCCTTCGGCACAAACGCACTAGTGGCGCACCGTGCTAAAGTGTCAGAACAGAGTATGAGTTTGTTAGCAGAAAATCTAACTTAATTAAGAACGCAAAATCAGGACTTTTGACACACTAAGGGTGAACAGAAGTCCTGATTTATTTAGATAATACTCAATTTGAAGTGATTTCAAACGATTTTAAACGATGCTGGTATTTTACATCATGAACTTTTTTCGTCAAAAAACTCCAAAGAACTTATAACCACTAGAAAACACTGTGTTTATAAGGCCTCTGGAGCCTATAAAACAAATTATGAAATTTGGACTGAAAACTTCGCTTACTGATTCATCTGAGCTGCCACTTCTGCTGCAAAATCTTCTTCCTTCTTCTCAATTCCCTCTCCGGTTTCATAGCGCACGAAACCTTTGATATTGATTTTAGCGCTATTCGCTTTAGCAACTTCTTCTACATACTTGCCTACTGCCTGTTTGCCGTCCTCGGCCTTTACATAGACCTGATCCATCAAGCAGATTTCTTTTAATTCTTTATTGATACGGCCCATAACCATACCGTTGATGATCTTGTCGTTGGCGTCTGGTTTTTCCAGTTTTGCCTGAGAAGTTAGGATTTCTTTTTCTTTATCGATATATGCCTGATCCACTTCGTCTCTATTGGTATAAAGAGGCTTCAAGGCTGCTGCCTGCATGGCAATGTTCTTTGCCATCTCCATTACAGCATCGTTTACCACATCGGTTTCCACATCGATCAGGACGCCGATTTTTCCGCCCATATGTGTATAAGAAGCAACAAAACCGTTCTCCTCTGTCACTTTCTGGAATCTGCGGATATTCATATTTTCGCCGATGATCGCGATCTGTCCGGCCAGAGCTTCCTGCATGGTTTTTCCCTCATCAAATTTGCATGGCTCTGCCAGGAATGCCTCGATATTGGATGCGCTGGTTTCCAATGCCTGTCCAGCCACATCATTTACGAAATTCTGGAATTTCTCATTTTTTGCCACAAAGTCTGTCTCTGCGTTTACTTCCACTACGACAGCTTTCTTTTTATCATCTGATACTAATACTTTGCAAAGTCCTTCGGCTGCAATTCTTCCTGCTTTCTTTACTGCCTTTGCCAGACCGTTTTCCCGCAGGTATTCTACCGCCGCATCCATATCTCCATCTGTCTGAGTCAAGGCTTTTTTGCAGTCCATCATGCCTGCGCCAGTCATTTCCCTTAACTCTTTTACCATTGCCGCTGAAATAGCCATCTTTGATTCTCCTCCATCTTTCATCAATCCAGTTTCCAAAATGTTTTTTACTCTTCTTCCATTTCCACTTCTGCTTCTTCGATCTCGTCTTCGCCGGTCTCGCCCTGATTTGCCTCGATTACAGCGTCTGCCATTTTGGAAAGAATTAATTTTACTGCACGGATTGCATCGTCATTTCCTGGAATAATGTAATCCAATTCTTCTGGATCACAGTTGGTATCGCAGATTCCGATCAGCGGAATACCCAGTATATGTGCTTCCTGCACACAGATTCTCTCTTTCTTGGGATCTACAATGAAAATTGCATCGGGAAGCCGCTTCATCTCTTTGATGCCGCCTAAGTTCTTTTCCAGTTTTGCCCATTCTTTTCTTAAAGCAATGACTTCTTTTTTCGGCAGCACATCAAATGTCCCGTCTGCTTCCATGGCTTCGATTTCTTTTAATCTCTCAATCCGGCTGCGGATAGTCTTGAAATTCGTCAGCATACCGCCCAGCCAGCGCTCGTTTACATAAAACATGCCGCAGCGTTCTGCCTCTGTCTTGATGGCGTCCTGCGCCTGCTTTTTGGTTCCTACGAACAAAATGCTTCCTCCGTTGGCTACCACATCGGCTACGGCATTGTAGGCGTCGTCTACCATACCTACGGACTGCTGCAAGTCAATGATATAAATACCGTTTCTTTCCGTATAAATATACGGAGCCATTTTGGGGTTCCATCTTCTGGTCTGGTGTCCGAAATGCACACCTGCTTCTAAAAGCTGTTTCATCGAAATAACACTCATGATTTACTCTCCTTTTTGGTTGTCTTCTTCCGCATAATTCCTTTCCCGCAGGAACCAGCCTGTCCATCCAGATTGGCACCTTCCATTGGAATCCTTATGCGTGTTTATTTATCACGACTTTTCCATTGTAACACAAGCATTTTGGTAATGCAAGGTATATTTCTGCTTTTTCATGGAAATCAATTTTGTTGATAATGGGACTTTTTTTGCAGACACATAGGTAATTTTGTACTTTTCTTTTTGCGTAGGCGCTGCGGGAATCCATTCTGATTTGGAAAATTGATTTGTGTGCTGTTTTTCCCCTGTTTCTACGGTACCTGTATGGACCAGATTACTCAGAATATTTTTTCTCCTGCTTTTCGCGGCTTTTTTGGGAAATCTTTCCCATAATCACCAGGCACAGAAAACACAAAACGCTGATTCCCACAAAAAACGCCGCCGCATATTTTGAAAGATTTTCCTGAATTCCTGCCTTTTGGCTAATTGCGAGACAATAGAAAACGGTGAAGATAGCGGAGAAGATCACACTCAGAAACGCGGACTGTCCCACGGTCATATCCCTGCCGCTTTTTGTCCAGATGCCTTTTTTCATGCAGCCGATGAGATAGAGACATCCTCCTGTGAGAAAAACAACCGTTTCTCCGATTACCACTTCCCAGGTTCCTTTCCAAATCAATTCCGCCACGATCACCGCCGCGCTGGCGATAAACATCGCATAGAAGCCGTACATGCCGATTCTGGCTATTTCCTGATTTTGTCTTTCATCCAACCCATTTTTCATGTTGTCATTCCTCCCAAAATAAATCGTTTAACGTTTTGTCAAGTTCTTTGCAAATCGCGATGCACAACTTCAGTGTGGGGTTGTAATCGCCTGCCTCGATCATTCCGATGGTCTGCCTGGTCACCCCTACACGTTTTGCCAGTTCAATTTGGGAAAGGTCTTTTTCCATTCTGGCAAATTTCACTTTCAAATTCTTCAATCCACCACCTCCAGCGTTAGAATAACACTTTATCTTCCTTTTGTCAATTATATATTACATAAAAAAGATATATTTTGCTTTTTTCAAGAAAAAAAATCATGGAAAGCAATTTTTCCACTTTCCATGATTCATTTATTCTATTCGATTATTCTACATCCTGAAGAGCCGCAACTCCTTCTTCTCCGGTGCGGACTTTGATAACCTTGCTGACGTTATACACAAAGATCTTGCCATCGCCAATATGTCCAGTATACAAAGCTTTCTTGACAGCTTCCACTACGGTATCCACCGGAATCTTGCTGACAACTACTTCTACTTTTACTTTCGGTAGAAGAGTAGCATCCATTTCTACACCGCGGTACATCTCTCCGGCGCCTTTTTGCACCCCGCACCCCATTACCTGTGTTACCGTCATGCCGGTGACACCCAGATCGTTGATCGCTTTTTTCAATTGATCGTACCTGGACAGCCTTGCAATAATGGCCACTTTGTAAATGTTCGTATCTTCCAGAGGAGCAACCGCTACTTTCACGGCCGCCTCTTTCTGCGCCGGCGAAGCCGCTGTATAATCATCTGTTCCAATATCGGTATTTTCATTTACCTCCATCGTCATGGTGTTGGAAATATCCAGAATGCTGAAGCCTGAGTAAGCCGACGCAAGGCCGTGCTCACAGGAATCCAGACCAACGATTTCCTCTTCCTCGGAAACCCGCAGCCCCATCACAGACTGAATCAGCAGGAAAACAATGGTAATGCTCACCGCCGTCCAGGCCGCCACCGCGGCAAATCCAATCAACTGAAGCCCTAACTGCTCCAACCCGCCTCCATAAAACAAACCTTCCTTTATACCTGCCGTTTCAAAAGCCGGTGAAGCGGATGTCGAAAAGAGACCAACTGCAATCGTTCCCCAAATTCCGTTTAAACAGTGGACGGCCACTGCTCCGACTGGATCGTCGATGCGCAGCTTATAATCCAGCAGCCAAACGCCGAAGATTACCAGGAGGCCAGCTACCGCTCCAATCACTGCCGCGCCTATGCAGTCTGTCACATCACAGGGGGCGGTAATCGCTACCAGACCGGCCAGAGAAGCGTTTAGGCACATGGAGACGTCGGGTTTTCCATATTTTATCCAGGTAAAGATCAAGCATATCACAGTAGCAATCGCTGGAGCAATCGTTGTGGTTACGAAAATAGAAGCCAATTCATCCACCGACTGTGCAGCCGCACCATTAAATCCATACCATCCAAGCCATAGGATAAAGACGCCGAGGCATCCAAGGGGCAGATTGTGTCCCGGAAACGCGTTGACTTTTATGATTTTTCCATCTTTGTCCTTGGTAAATTTGCCAATACGGGGGCCTAAAATCTTCGCGCCGATCAATGCGGAGATGCCGCCGACCATATGGATGGCAGTAGAACCCGCATAGTCATGAAAACCGATTTGCGCCAGCCAGCCGCCGCCCCAGATCCAATGCGCTTCGATCGGATAAACAAATGCCGAAATCAGCGCGGAATAAACACAATAAGATAAAAACTTCGTCCGTTCGGCCATGGCGCCCGATACAATCGTAGCCGTGGTCGCACAAAATACCAAATTAAATATAAAACCCGACCAGTCAAAATCTGCATAATTGGTGATAACATCGAATCCTGGCCTTCCAATCAATCCAACCATATCTTCGCCCAGCAGCAGGCCAAAGCCAATCAAAATGAACATAACCGTACCAATACAGAAATCCATCAGGTTTTTCATCAGAATGTTGCCCGCATTTTTCGCCCTGGTAAATCCGGTCTCCACCATAGCAAATCCCGCCTGCATCCAGAACACCAGAGCGGCGCCGATCAGATACCAGACGCCAAACAAATCGCCGTTTACTGCATTTAAAATTTCTTCCATAAAGACTTTCCCTCCCTCATACAAAAAAAGGAAGCAAAAGCGCTGTATTGCTACAAGCACCTTTGCTTCGCGTTTGTCTTCTTTTCTTTTTTTATACCTCAAAAATCAAATCGCCGTAGGATGGCATCGGCCACATTTCCTTGTCTACCAGCATTTCTAGTTTGTCTACTGGTGTACGCAGCGCTTCCATGGCAGGCATAATCTTATTGTAATAGAATTCTGCCTGTTCTTTTCCTTCTGCCATAGCGGAACCATGATCGGCCACTTCTGTCAGATTTTGCAGATTTTTCTTTGTCTCTACCAGAAGCCCGGAGCACTCTTTGAGCAGCTCTTCTTGTACGCTGACATCCACAGCCGCTGCAGCTTTGATGGTGTTGATAGAATTTGCCAGCTTTGTTACATATTTGATGACGGCTGGAATGATCTGTTTGCTGGCTACGTCAATCATAACCCTTGCTTCGATGTTGATAGCCTTTGCATACTGTTCATACATAATCTCAGCTCTGGATTCCAGTTCCGCCTGGGTATACACGCCAAAGCTCTCGAAAAGCTTGATAGCCTTTGGCGTTACCAGAGAAGGAATGGTTTCTACCATCGAGCGGAGATGCGGAAGTCCCCTGCGCTCCGCTTCTTCTATCCACTCTTTGGAATATCCGTTGCCGTTAAATACGATCCGCTGATGTTCTGTGGCATACTGTTTGATCAAATCGTGTACAGCAATGCCGAAATCATCTGCCTTTTCCAGAATGTCACAGGCTTCTTTGAAAGCCTCGGCAATGATGGTATTCAAGACAATATTCGGAGAAGCGATGGAGTCCCTCGAACCTACCATACGGAACTCAAATTTATTTCCGGTAAAAGCGAACGGAGAAGTACGGTTCCGGTCTGTGGCATCTTTTGCCAAATCTGGAAGAGTTTTTACACCGGTTTGCAGTTTGCCGCCCTTGATGCTGTGGGTAGCGGTTCCAGTGCTGATCAACTGCTCTAACACGTCCTCGAGCTGTTCGCCCAGGAAGACGGAGATAATCGCCGGCGGCGCCTCGTTTGCACCCAGTCTGTGGTCATTTCCCACATCTGCTGCGGATTCCCGAAGCAAATCTGCATGAATATCTACTGCTTTTAAGATACAAGTCAGCACCAGCAAAAATTGAATATTTTCGTGCGGGGTCTTGCCTGGCTCCAGCAGATTGATTCCATCGTCGGTAATGATCGACCAGTTGTTATGTTTTCCAGAACCATTGACCCCGGCAAACGGCTTCTCATGAAGCAGGCATTTCATTCCATGCTCGCAGGCTACTCTTTTTAGTGTCTGCATCACAATGTGGTTGTGATCCACGGCAATGTTTGCCTGGTCATAAATGGGCGCAATTTCATGTTGGGCGGGAGCCACCTCGTTGTGCTGTGTCTTGGCTGTAACGCCTAGTTTCCAAAGCTCTTCGTTGACATCCTTCATATAAGAAGCAATTCTCTGACGGATGGTTCCGAAGTAGTGGTCATCCAATTCTTGTCCTTTGGGCGGCATGGCTCCAAATAAGGTGCGCCCAGTGTAAATCAAATCCTTTCTTTGCAGGAATTTTTCCTCATCCACCAGGAAATATTCCTGCTCCGGCCCAACGGAAGGCGTTACTTTCTTGGAGGTTGTATTTCCGAACAGCCGAACCAGACGCAGCGCCTGACGGTTGATTGCCTCCATAGAACGGAGCAGCGGGGTTTTCTGGTCTAAGGCTTCCCCTGTATACGAACAGAATGCAGTAGGAATACACAGAATAGCACCTGCCGCATCATGGCGGACAAATGCAGGTGATGTACAATCCCAGGCTGTGTACCCTCTGGCCTCAAAGGTAGCCCGCAGGCCCCCGGATGGGAAGGAGGAAGCATCCGGCTCGCCCTTAATTAATTCTTTTCCAGAAAAAGACATCAGCACTTTTCCGCTCTCCAACGGCGCAGAAATGAAAGAATCGTGCTTTTCCGCAGTCACACCAGTTAAAGGCTGGAACCAGTGAGAATAATGAGTTGCTCCCTTCTCAATGGCCCATTCTTTCATCTCATGGGCTACCACATCGGCAATTTCCAATGTCAGTTCCTTGCCCTCCTCAATGGTTTTTTTCAACTCCCTGTATACTTTCTTCGGCAGCCGCTCCTGCATTACAGAATCGTTAAATACGTCCTGACCGAAAATCTCTGTTACTTTCACTAAATCACCCATCTTTTTTCTTCCTTTCATTAAAAGCAAAAAGGCGTCCCACCATTTTTTTGTGGAACGCCTTTGTCCTCTCTAAACTGTCTGAATTTGAATTCCAAGCTTACTATTAAGATACCGTAAACCGCAAAGAAATGCAAGAGTAATATTTCATAAAGAGATTTTTATATTTTTAGTTTTTATCAGCAATCTTTACAACGGAAGATTTGGGATCTGCCAAAAAAATCCCCATCGCTTCTTTGCGATTTTCAATCATCACCTGTTTGTGCGCGCCTCCATACTCGCCGTCCAGCGTCCATGGGATGGATTCCTGAGATGTTATGGTAATATTGGACGCTTTAAAAGAATGAATCATTTCCGAGCGATCCTCCGCCATCAGCAGGGAAGTGATAATCTCATTCATTTCCAGAGGATTTTTTGGTTTGCGGATCAGCGTCACCTCAAACAGCCCGTCGCTCATATCCACATTTTTCCCGGTCAAATGTTTGAATCCTCCCACAGATCGGGAATTGGTAATCATCCCGTAAATAAAATCTCCCTCCAGAGATTTATCCCCGGCCTGAATCTCACAGTGATAAGATTTGATGTCCAAAAGCCTTTTTACACCCTCCAAGACATAGGCCAGATGGCCCAGGATATTTTTCAGATCCTGGTTGGTTTCATACGCTACATCGGTAAACAATCCAAACGCTGCAATGTACACAAAAGAATCGTCGTTGAAGTGTCCCACATCGCAGCGGTAAATCTCTCCTTGTACAATCGCCTCAGCAGCTTTTATCATATCCTTGGGTATGTGCAGACTATTAGCAAAATCGTTGGTGCTGCCTGCCGGAATATAGCCCAGAGGAGTCTGGCTGTCGCAGGCCATCAATCCAGAGACTACCTCGTCCAGCGTGCCGTCTCCGCCGCTGCAAACGACAACATCCGCGCTTGCCTGGTATTCCATAACCTTTGCGTATCCGTCCCCTTTTGCCTGAGTGGGGTATACGATGGTTTCGTATCCGGCTTTTACAAAAATATCAACAATATCGGCCAGTTTCGTCTTGAGCAAACCCTTCCCGGCCTTGGGATTGTATACAAAAAATAATTTCTTTTCCATATTTTTACCGTTCTGCCATAAACGCTTCAATCTCTTCTATGGTCTTGGGTATGCCTCCTGACAACACTTCACAGCCATCTTTTGTCACCAAAAGGGTATCCTCAATGCGGATTCCAATACCCAGTTCCTCGAAATACAGGCCTGGCTCCAGCGTGAACATCATGTCCTCCTCCAAAAGAGCTTGTTCGTCGCCTACATCGTGGGTATACAGGCCGATATAGTGCCCGGAACCATGGAAATAATAGCGGGAAATCTCTTCTTTTTTCTGAATCATCCCCAGTTTTATCAGCTCTTCGGCCATGACATCCTTGCTGATTTGCTGCAATTCATGTTTTGGCTGTCCCGGTTTTGTCCGGGCGATGGCAGCCTCCAGCCCTTTTAACACCACTTGATACAGAGCTTTTTGCTGTGGGGCAAATTTGCCGCTGACTGGGTAGGTACGGCTTACGTCTGCGGCATAATGTCCCCATTCCGCACCCAAATCAAACAGAATCATGTCCCCGTCCTGCATTTTGCGGTCATTGGCGACGTAATGAAGGATGCAGGCATTCGGCCCGGAAGCGGCTATCGTCGGAAATGCATGCCCGGCATTGTGACTTTTCAGCACGAAATCAAAATAAGCCTCGGCCTGGCACTCACGCATCCCAGGCTTTAAGTTTTTTAGCATGTGCTTTACGCCCTCCTCGGTAATCTGACATGCTTCCCTGTGCCGCGCAATCTCCTCCGATGTTTTCACCTGCCGCATCTGGCTCATCTGAGGGAATGTATTGTAAATATGAATATACGGATAGCAGGACTGAACTTTTGACGCAAACTGCTGCGCCGGGTTCGGGTGGAAGCCTTCCTCCCAGTTGGCAATATCCACATAGAGATTTTCAATCAGGTTTTTCCTGCCAAACAGAGGGATGACGCTCAGGAATTTCTCCAGATACTCCACCTGCTCAATGCCTGTCTGGGCGCTGACGCTTTCCTTTGTGTAAGAAATCCCTTCCCACCGCTGTTTCTTCTCGTCTGGATGATCGATAAACAGGACTTCCCGATAATTTCCCGCCTCTTTTACCGCCATAAAAATTGCTTTTGGCTGCTCAAAGCCGGTCAGGTAATAAAAGTTTGCATAAGGCGTAAAGGGGAACATCTGATCGCCTCTGTCTTCTTTGTGCTCTCCAGAAAAAACAAACCCCATGGAATTGTCTTTGAGCAAATCCTGATATAACCGTCTTCTGCTTTTATGAAATTCCTGACTAATCATACTGCCTCCTCTCAATTTAAAAAGGAACGCAGCAAGGCCGCGTTCCATTATGTCTTTTCTGTTTATACCAGTTCCAATACGACTTCCATAGCGGCATCGCCTTTTCTTGGGCCAATTTTCACGATACGTGTATATCCACCGTTGCGGCCTTCATATTTGGGCGCAATATCCGTAAACATTTTGTCCACCATGTCCACTTGCTTCGTATTTTTCTTTCTTCCGGCACCTTTTGTCGGTACCTCTTTTACTGGATAGAAGACTTTGAGCATCTGTCTTCTGGCATGAAGTCTGGAAGGAGAATCCTTTTTGATCTCTTTTTGAACTTCTTCATAGACAGTTACTTTTTTGCCGTCTACTACCTGTTTTTCCCGTTTGCCCTCGGCATTTTTCTTGGGAACTTTGGCCGTTACAGTTACCGTTTCATAGTTGTCTTTTTCCCTGACAGCCATAGCAATTAGGCCCTCCGCAATCTTGCGGACTTCCTTTGCCTTGGTCTCCGTAGTAATGATCTTTCCGTGATACAACAGGTTTGTCACCTGGTTGCGCAGCAGAGCTTTTCTCTGACTGGATGTTCTGCCTAATTTTCTGTATTTTGCCATTTTCAAATCCTCCATCTGTGGGACACCTGCCATGCTCATCGGTCTTACTGACAGATGTCAGGCATCCACGTTATTTTCAAACAGTTCAGATACCTTCACTGTTATCGTTACTTGTCACTCTTCTGCCGGCTGAAGCTGCAGACCGAGTTCCTTTAATTTCGCCAACACTTCTTCTAGCGACTTGCGTCCCAGATTCCGTACTTTCATCATATCGTCCGAGGTTCTGTTGCACAGTTCCTCCACGGTATTGATTCCGGCTCTCTTGAGACAATTGTAAGAACGCACAGACAATTCCAGTTCATCAATGCTCATCTCCAGCACTTTTTCCTTCTCATTGTCTTCTTTCTCAATCATCACTTCCGCAGTCTTGGCATTTTCGGATAAATCAATAAACAGGCTCAAATGCTCGCTGAGCACTTTTGCCGCCAGACTTACCGCTTCATCCGGGTCTAACGTACCGTTTGTGTATACATCAAGGGTTAATTTATCAAAATCTGTAATTTGACCAACACGAGTATTCTCTACTGTTAGGTTTACACGCTCTACCGGTGTATAAATCGAATCAATCGCAATGACTCCTATGGGCATATCCTCTGTTTTGCCCTTTTCCGAACTCACATAACCTCTGCCTTTTGTAATTGTCAGTTCCATTCCCAGCCTGCAATCCTTGCCGCCGTTTAAAGTGGCAATTACCAGATCCGGATTCATGATTTCAATATCCTGATCCGCCTGGATATCCGCAGCAGTCACTACGCCTTTTCCTTCACACTCCACATAGGCAACCTTCGGTTCATTATCCGCACTTCTATTTCGGATAGCGAGGCTCTTCAGGTTCATGATGATTTCAGTCACATCTTCCTTCACGCCGGGGATTGAACTGAATTCATGGAGTACCCCGTCGATTTTCACCTGGCTGACCGCAGCTCCCGGCAAGGAGGAAAGCATAATACGTCTAAGTGAATTTCCCAGAGTAGTCCCATATCCCCTTTCCAAAGGTTCCACTACAAATCTGCCGTACTTCTTATCTTCGGAAATATCCGTAATTTCAATCTTAGGCTTATTAAAATCAAACACTTATAAGACACCTCCTTGGGTGTTACCTATTATTTAGAGTATAACTCGACGATAAGCATCTCGTTCACGGGAACATCGATTACTTCTCTTGTTGGAATTTCTTTTACGACTCCTTTTAAAGAATCCTGGTCGCAATCCAGCCATTCTGGAACCAGTCTTCCGCCGGTGATTTCCAGAACGCTTTTATACCTGGCAGATCCCTTGCAGTTTTCTTTAATCTCAACCACATCGCCTGCTTTTACAAGGAAAGAAGGAATGTTTACCACTCTTCCATTTACCGTTACATGCTTATGGTCTACGATCTGTCTTGCTTCCCTTCTTGTACGGGCAAATCCAAGACGGAAAATAACATTGTCCAATCTGCGCTCTAAGAGAATCATCAGATTAGCACCGGTCATCCCCTGCATTTTATCTGCTTTTTTATAATAATTACGGAAAGGTTTTTCCAATACACCATAAATAAATTTTGCTTTCTGTTTTTCACGCAGCTGAAGACCATATTCGGAAATCTTCCGGTTTGCTCTGCGCAACTGCCTGGTTGATTTTTTATTAATTCCCAGATACATGGGGTCTAAATCCAAAGATCTGCATCTTTTCAATACTGGCACACGATTTACTGCCATGCTTAGCTACCTCCTAAATGAATTTCTATCGTAAACGGAATCTATACTCTGCGGCGTTTTGGCGGACGGCAGCCGTTATGGGGAACGGGTGTCACGTCACGGATACTGGTAACTGTCAGGCCGCATGCCTGTAAAGCACGAATTGCAGCTTCTCTTCCCGAACCAGGACCTTTTACCATTACATCCACCGTTTTCAAGCCATGTATCAGAGCAGCCTTTGCAGCAGTTTCCGCCGCCATCTGTGCTGCATAGGGAGTAGATTTCCTTGAACCTTTGAATCCCAGGCCGCCGGCGCTTGCCCATGAAAGAGCATTGCCTTCGGTATCCGTCAATGTAACAATGGTATTGTTAAAAGATGACTGGATATGTGCCTGTCCTCGTTCAACGTTTTTCTTGACACGACGCTTTGTCGTTTTCTTTACCGCTTTTGCCATTTAAACTAACCTACACTTTCTATACAATATTTATTTCTTCTTATTTGCAACTGTCCTCTTCGGGCCTTTCCTTGTCCTGGCATTTGTCTTTGTATTTTGTCCGCGGACAGGTAATCCTTTTCTGTGGCGGATTCCCCTGTAACACCCAATCTCTTGGAGCCTCTTAATATTCATGGCAATTTCCCTGCGCAGATCACCTTCCACCACACAGGTTTCTTCCATCGCCTCACGTATCTTGTTTACTTCTTCGTCCGTCAAATCCCTAACGCGGGTATCCGGGTTTACCCCGGCTTTTTCCAGCAATTTGTTGGAAGTTGATCTGCCGATCCCATAAATATAGGTCAGGCCAATCTCTACACGTTTGTCTCTCGGTAAGTCCACACCAGCTATACGAGCCATAATTTCCTCCTCATCTTTGTAAAGAATCTTGAATTTCTAAAATAATTGAATAAACCCCAAATTTTCCTAACTGGGGTGCCGAAAACAGCACCCAGCCGCATGAAAATACGCAGCCTTTCCGGGTAATTCCCGGTATTAGGCGTATGAATGTGAAGACTGTTTCTTACTGTTTACATAGCAGCCGCTTGTGCCTACACGGTAGAAACAGCGGAACAACACATCCGTGTGGTTCCTACTGCTGCGTTTAAAATGAAAAAATCGGCAACCCTTAGCCTTGCCTTTGCTTATGCTTGGGATTTTCACAGATGACTCTGATCTTTCCCTTTCTCTTGATGATCTTACATTTATCGCAAATGGGTTTTACAGATGATCTTACTTTCACTGGAAATCCTCCTTCCGTTATCCAATCTGCCGCTTTGTGCAAAATACAAAAGTCTATCCGTTATTGTATCAAAATATTCCTTATTATGCAAGCATTTTTTATTTATCTCTCCATATAATCCGTCCTTTAGACAAATCGTAAGGAGAAAGCTCAATCGTAACTTTGTCACCAGGTAAAATGCGGATAAAATTCATACGCAGCTTTCCGCTGATATGAGCCAGCACCACATGTTTGTTCTCTAACTGAACCTTAAACATGGCGTTTGGCAGCTTCTCCAACACGACACCTTCTACTTCGATTACATCTGCTTTCGACATGGAAACCTCCTATGGATTATTGTAATGATTGCGTTAGTGTTAATATCTCCGGCTCTCCGTCCGTTATCAAAATTGTATTTTCATAATGGGCGGACAGAGTCCCGTCTTCTGTCACTACTGTCCAGTCATCGTCCAGCCACACCACGTCTGCGCGCCCTTCATTGATCATCGGCTCAATGGCAAGCGTCATGCCTGCATATAATTTCATTCCCCGTCTTTTTTGTTTGAAATTGGGAATCTGAGGTTCTTCGTGAAGCTGCGTGCCGATTCCATGTCCCACCAGATCCCGCACAACCCCGTAGCCGAAACTTTCGGCATAGGCGCCGATGGCACCGGAAATCTCAAATAAATGTTTCCCAGCTTTTGCGTATTTCAAACCTTCAAAAAAGCTTTTCCGTGTCACATCAATGAGCTGACGGGCTTCCGGCGTAATTTCTCCAACCCCATAGGTTCTGGCTGCGTCTGAATGGTAATGTTTATGAATCAGACCTGCGTCCAGACTGATGATATCTCCCTCTTTGAGTATCCGCTCCTTAGAAGGTATTCCATGAACCACTTCATCGTTGATAGAAGTACAGAAAGAAGCTGGAAATCCGTTATAATTCAAGAAATTTGGTTCACATCCCCGGCTGCGTATCAGATCCTCGCCTATTTTATCGATTTCCCAGGTGGAAATCCCAGGCTTGATCAGCTTTGCCAATTCGTTATGCACCTCTTCCAGGAAGTGCCCGGCTTCTCTCATCCGTTGTATCTCACTTGGTGACTTAATTGATACTGACATCCCTATTCTCCTAAAATCGCCTGAATCTGCCGGAATACATCTTCTAGGCCCTGCGTACCGTCTACTTCCTTCAAAACATTTTTCTGTGCATAATAGTCAATCAGCGGCTGTGTCTGCTCGTGATAAACCTTTAGACGTTTTTCTACGGTCTCCGGCTTGTCGTCGTCGCGCAGAATCAGACTTTCCCCGCATGAATCGCAGATCCCGTCTTTTTTTGGCGCTGCATATTGCAGATGATATGTAGCCCCACATTTTACACAGGCTCTTCTGCCTGACATCCGCTGAATAATGTTTTCATCTGGAACATCCACATTGATAGCAAAATCGATCTGACTTCCGCTTTTTTTCAGTGCTGCGTCCAGACGTTCCGCCTGAGGAATCGTCCGCGGAAAGCCATCCAGCACATAACCGTTTTGGGCGTCCGGTTCCTGGAAACGATCTATGACCAAGCTGATGGTCAGTTCATCTGGAACCAGCATTCCCTGGTCCATATAAGATTTTGCCTTTTTTCCCAATTCCGTCTCATTTTTAATATTTGCTCGGAAAATATCCCCAGTGGATATATGGGGAATTTTGTACTTTTTGGCTATCTTCTTCGCCTGCGTCCCTTTTCCTGCACCTGGGGCACCCAGCATCACAATCCTCATATTGTTCAAACCTCCTGACATACATAACAACATATCATCAAAGGCTGCGGTGTTGCCACCACAACCTCATCCGTAATCTAATCTATTCGTTCAAGAATCCTTTATAATTACGCACCAGCATCATGGACTCAATCTGCTTAATGGTTTCCAGAACCACGCCTACCACGATAATGATAGAAGTCCCTCCAAAGGATACCTGGGCGCCAAACATACCGCTGAAGAAAAAGGGAATGATAGCCACGATTACCAGGCCGGCAGCGCCTATAAAAATAATGTAATTCAGAATTTTTGTCAGATAATCGGTTGTTGCCTTGCCCGGACGGATACCCGGAATGAATCCGCCTTGCTTTTTCATATTATCAGCCACTTCTATGGGATTAAATGTAATAGAAGTGTAGAAGTAAGCAAAGAAAATAACCAGTACGACGTAAATAAGCAATCCAATGGAATAAATCGGTCTTTCTGGATTGCACCAGTTACTGGAGGACAGCATCCGCAGCACTTCGCTTCCCATGCCTGTTCCATTAGCCCTTCCCATAAAGCTGGCAATAACCATAGGAAACGACATAATAGAAGATGCAAAGATAATGGGGATAACGCCTGCTGTATTGACCTTCAATGGAATATGCGAGGACTGTCCGCCCACCATCTTCCTACCTTGCATTTTCTTGGAATACTGCACCGGAATCTTTCTGGTGGCATCGTTCAGAATCAGTACAAAAACTACCATTGCCAAGACAATGGCGCAGATGATCAGTGCGGCCAAAGCCCCTTTTGCAATTGTCTTTCCCTTCACAAAAGTCTCATACAGACCTGCAAAGTCACTGGGCATTGTGGATACGATATTAATAGTCAAAACGATGGAAATACCGTTTCCCACACCTTTTTCCGTAATACGCTCACCAATCCACATCAACATAGCAGAACCAGCAGTCAAACATACGACAACTACAAACGCCGCCGCAATCTTCTCAAATGTGGAGGAGTCTGAACTGGAGGACAGCACTGGAATCAATCCCTGGCGGCCAAATCCGATAGACATGGCAATTCCTTCAAAAACAGAGAGTCCTATGGTCAGGTAACGGGTAATAGATGCAATCTTTTTTCTTCCATCTTCGCCATCTTTCTGGATTTCTTCCAGCCTGGGGATGGCAATAGTCAAAAGCTGCATAATAATAGATGAAGTAATATAAGGAGTGATATTCAGCGCAAAAATAGACATCTGCGTAAAAGAACCTCCAGTAAATGCATCAAAAAAGTTAAATGCATCACCTGACTGGCTGTCAAACCAGTTCTTGAAATATTCCCCATCTGTTCCAGGAACAGGAAGTTGTGATCCAATACGGATCACAATAATCATTAGTAAAAGGAAAAATAATCTCCGCCTGATATCTTTTACTTTGAATACGTTTGCCACGCCTTCTATCATTAAACCACCTCTGCCGTTCCACCAGCCGCTTCAATTTTTTCTTTCGCGCTGGCACTGAATGCATTGACTTTCACATGCAGTTTTTTGGTCAACTCTCCATTTCCAAGAATTTTTACGCCGTCCTTTGGATGAGAAATTGCACGGCTGCTCAAAAGGCTCTCAATGGTAACCTCCGCTCCATCTTCAAACCTTTCCAAAACATCTACGTTGATGGCAACAATTTCTTTTGAATTTCGATTGGTAAACCCTCTCTTGGGAATACGTCTGTACAAAGGCATCTGGCCGCCTTCAAAACCTGCTTTTTTCGCGCCGGAACGTGCCAACTGGCCTTTGTGTCCTTTACCTGCAGTCTTGCCGTTTCCAGAACCATGCCCCCGGCCTCTGCGGAATTTGTCATGCGTAGAACCCTCTACTGGTTTTAAATTATATAATTCCATTTTGACACCTCCTTTTTAGTTTTCTGCCTGTACTTCTTCCACTTTCACCAGATGCTGCACCTGCTTAATCATGCCTCTGGTTGCAGGGTTATCCGGCATTTCCACGGACTTGTTGGTTTTCCGAAGTCCCATGGCTTTTACTGTCTTCTTGTGTTTGGGAATTGCGCCAATTGTAGATTTTACAAGCGTAATCTTTAATTTATCAGCCATCTTTCAACCCTCCTTATCCAACAACCTCTTCTACGGATTTTCCCCGCAGCCTTGCAACTTCTTCTGGAGTTTTAAGCTGGCTTAAACCCGCAAGCGTTGCAAGCACAACGTTCTGCTTGTTATTGGAGCCAAGAGATTTTGTACGAATATTCTTGATTCCTGCCAACTCGATCACCGCACGGGCTGGACCGCCGGCGATAACTCCGGTACCGTCTGGAGCTTTCTTTAACAATACCTGAGCGCTTCCAAATTTGCCGATGAAATCGTGAGTAATACTTCCGTTGTCGTCTCGTGCCACTGTAATCATCTTTTTCATCGCGTCTTCTTTGCCCTTGCGGATTGCCTCCGGGATTTCGGTTGCTTTTCCCAGACCAGCCCCCACATGTCCGTTGCCATCGCCCACAACTACCAAAGCAGTGAAACGGAAATTACGGCCGCCTTTTACAACCTTCGTTACACGTTTAATAGCTACTACTTTATCTTCCAACTCAAGCTGGCTGGCGTCGATGATATTGCGTCTCATGTGTTTTTCCTCCCTTTCTAGAATTCCAACCCAGCTTCTCTTGCTGCATCAGCTAAAGCTTTGATTTTTCCATGATACAAAAAGCCGCCTCTGTCGAAAACCACCTTTTTGATGCCTTTTTCCACTGCCCTCTTGCCGATGACTTCTCCAACCTTTGCAGCAGCTTCTACGTTATTGGTATACTCTAAGCCTGCTTTCACCTCTTCCTGGAGAGTTGATGCGGATACCAAAGTACTGCCTACGGTGTCATCGATGATCTGTGCGTACATATGCTGATTGCTTCTAAACACAGCCAAACGGGGAGCCTGTGTTGTACCGCTCAGGCGATGACGTATTCTTCTATGCTTTTTCTGACGAATTTTCGCTCTTGATATCTTCTTAACCATTTTCACACTCTCCTTATTTATTTCTTACCGGTCTTACCTACTTTACGCCGGATCACCTCATCGACATACTTGATACCCTTGCCCTTATATGGCTCAGGTCTTCTCTTATCTCTGATTTCTGCGGCGTACTGACCCACTTGCTGTTTATCAATTCCTTCAACAATAATTTTATTGCCGTCAACTTTTGATTCCAGTCCTTCCGGATCTTCCATTTCAACCGGATGGGAGAAGCCCAGGTTCAATACCAATTTCTTGCCCTGTTTTGCGGCACGGTAGCCCACGCCGTTTACTTCCAACTCTTTTTTATAGCCTTCGTTTACACCTGTTACCATGTTCTGGAGCAGGGATCTGGTCAGACCGTGCAGGGATTTCATCTTTTTCAAATCATTTGGACGGGTAACGATAACATTTCCGTCTTCCACCTTAATCTGCATTTCAGCAGGAAGATCCTTTGTTAAAGTCCCTTTCGGCCCTTTTACAGTTACATGATTTTTTTCCGCAACTTCCACAGTTACTCCGGCAGGTACGGTTACCGGTAATCTTCCGATACGTGACATCTTACTATTTCCTCCTTACTTAGATTGTCGGAAAGGGCTTTTTTGTATCCCCTTCTGTTTTCAGTTTCACCAATGTCTCACCGTTTACCAGATAAATGCCAGGACTTCGCCGCCCACGCCTTCTTTTCTGGCTTCCTTGTCGGTAATAACGCCTTTATTCGTAGAGATAATGGCGATTCCCAGACCTCCCAGAACCTTCGGCAGCTCATCTTTTCCTGCATAGATACGTAAGCCCGGTTTTGAAATCCTTTTCAGGCCAGTGATGATTTTTTCGTTTTTGTTTTCCCCATATTTCAGTGTGATGTGGATCGCTTTGAAGTTTCCGTCGTCGATCAGATCATATTTTTCAATATAGCCTTCATCCAGTAAAATATTCGCAATCGCTATCTTCATCTTGGAAGCAGGGATATCTACGGTATCATGTTTTGCAATATTAGCATTGCGGATTCTTGTAAGCATATCCGCAATGGGATCACTCATTGTCATGTAAGTTTCCTCCTCATTTCTTGTTAGACTTTACATGGGATATTTACCAGCTGGCTTTCTTCACGCCGGGTATCTGGCCTTTGTATGCCAATTCACGGAAACAAATTCTGCAAATCCCGTATTTTCTCAGATAAGCATGGGGACGTCCGCAGATTTTGCAGCGGTTATATTCCCTGGTGGAAAATTTTGCTTTGCGCTGCTGTTTGATTTTCATTGCTGTTTTTGCCATGAATTTTTCCTCCTAATTCCTTAACTTGCAAATGGCATATTGAATAATCTCAACAATTCCCTGGCTTCTTCATCGGTCTTCGCTGTGGTAACGAAAATGATATCCATACCTCTGACCTTATCGATTTTATCGTATTCGATTTCCGGGAAAATCAACTGCTCTTTGATTCCCAGCGCATAGTTTCCTCTGCCGTCAAAAGCATTGGGGTTTACGCCGCGGAAGTCACGCACCCGCGGAAGGGCCAGATTGATCAGGCGGTCTGCAAATTCATACATTTTTTCGCCGCGCAGTGTAGTCTTGCATCCGATGGGCATTCCTTCTCTGATTTTAAAGTTCGCTACGGATTTTTTTGCCTTACAGGAAACTGCCTTCTGTCCGGTGATAATCTCCATATCTGCGATAGCGGAATCCAGAACCTTTGCATTTTCTTTTGCCTCGCCAACACCCATATTCACAACGATTTTATGGAGCTTTGGCACTTCCAGTATATTCTTGTAGCCAAATTTTTTCATCATGGCGTCCACGATTTCATTTTTGTAAATCTCTTTCAGTCTGCTACTCACTTGTTTGCCCTCCTTCCTTCTTAATCAATGACCTCTCCGGTTTTCTTTGCCACACGGACTTTTTTGCCGTCTTCAATCTTAAAGCCAATTCTGGTAACCTGTCCTTTGTGGAGATACATCACGTTGGATATATCAATGGGGGCTTCTTTCTGGATGATTCCGCCTTGCTGGTTCATCATAGAAGGTTTCGTGTGTTTCGTTACTTTATTTACACCATCCACAAGAACTTTATGGTTTTTCTTGTCTACGGAGATTACTTTTCCCTCTTTGTCTTTATCTTTACCGGCAATTACTCTTACGGTGTCACCTTTTTTTATTTTCAGCATTGTTGACTGCCTCCTATAATACTTCCGGAGCGAGAGAAACAATCTTCATAAAGTGCTTCTCACGCAGTTCACGAGCTACTGGTCCAAAAATACGGGTGCCTCTTGGAGTCATATCGTCTTTGATAATGACAGCGGCATTTTCATCGAACCGGATATAAGAACCGTCCGCACGACGGGTCTTGTTTACCGTGCGCACAATCACAGCTCTGACCACATCGCCCTTTTTGACAACGCCGCCTGGCGTTGCATCTTTGACCGTGGCAACGATAATATCACCGATCTTTCCATATCTTCTTTTGGAACCGCCCAATACACGAATGCACAAAATCTCTTTTGCGCCTGTATTATCAGCAACTTTCAGTCTGCTTTCCTGTTGAATCATGCGGATTATCCTCCTTACATTATTTTACTTTCTCTACGACTTCCACAAGTCTCCATCTCTTTTCCTTGGAGAGAGGTCTTGTTTCCATGACTTTTACGGTATCGCCAATACTGCATTCATTGTTTTCATCATGGGCCTTTAATTTATATGTTCTCTTTACGATTTTCTTGTAAAGAGGATGTTTTACATGATCTTCGATTGCAACAACAATGGTCTTATCCATCTTATTGCTTGTCACTTTACCCACACGGGTTTTTCTAAGATTTCTTTCCATGACTGATAACCTCCATTGTTATTTCGCAGCGGCTGCATTCTGAGCGATCACTGTCTGAATTCTGGCAATATTCCTGCGAACCTCTTTGATTCTGCTGGTATTCTCCAATTGATTGGTTGCATTCTGAAATCTCAAATTAAAAAGCTCTTTCTTAGCAGCTACTAATTCTTCATTCAATTCTGTAGCTGATTTTGCTCTTAAATCTTCTACAAATTTATTAATTTTCATTGTGATCACCGCCTTCTAAGTCTGCGCGAGAGACAATTTTACATTTACATGGAAGCTTATGCATTGCCAGACGCAACGCCTCACGTGCAATCTCCTCCGAAACCCCTGCTATTTCAAACATTACGCGTCCCGGTTTTACCACTGCTACCCAATATTCCACGGCGCCTTTACCAGAACCCATACGTGTTTCTGCCGGCTTTGCTGTTACCGGCTTATCTGGAAAGATTTTGATCCAGACCTGGCCGCCCCTCTTGATATATCTGGTCATGGCGATACGAGCCGCCTCAATCTGATTGGACCGAATCCAGCATGGCTCCATAGCAACAAGTCCGTATTCGCCATAATTAATTTTGTTGCCGCGCATCGCTTTTCCTCTGATGGAACCGCGGAACTGTTTACGATGTTTTACTCTTTTCGGCATTAACATAATTATTTATCGCTCCCTTCCTTTTCTGCTTTTGTTGGAAGTACTTCGCCATTATAGATCCAGGCTTTTACGCCAACTTTCCCATAAGTGGTATCTGCTTCTGCAAATCCATAGTCAATATCTGCACGAAGTGTCTGCAAGGGAATGTTTCCCTCACTGTAAAATTCTGTACGAGCCATATCCGCGCCGCCCAGACGTCCAGATACGGAGGTTTTGATTCCCTTGGCACCAGCCTTCATGGTTCTGCTCATAGTAGATTTCATGGCACGACGGAAAGAAATACGGTTTTCCAATTGAAGTGCAATGTTCTCTGCCACCAACTGAGCGTCGCGGTCTGGTCTTTTCACCTCTTTGATGTCCACAATCAGTTTTTTATCTGTATATTTCTGAAGCTCGGCTTTTACTTTCTCAATCTCGGAGCCGCCTTTGCCGATTACGATTCCCGGCTTTGCTGTATGGATGATGATCTTCACCCGGTCAGAAGCTCTTTCGATCTCAATTCTGGAAATGCCTGCTGTATATAATTTCTTCTTTAAAAATTTACGGATGTTGTAATCCTCAATCAGATAATCTGCAAAATCATTCTCTGCATACCATTTGGAATCCCAGTCTTTGATGATTCCCACACGAAGGCCATGTGGATTAACTTTCTGTCCCATCTTTTCCCTCCTTATTTCTCATCCAATATGATGGTAATATGACTCGTCCTCTTCTCGATCCGGTAAGCCCTGCCCTGTGCTCTGGGTTTGATGCGCTTCATCGTCGGCCCTTTGTTTGCGTAACACTTGGCGACTACCAGGTTCTCAGCACTCATCCCATGATTGTTTTCTGCGTTTGCAATGGCAGATTCCAACAGTTTTTTCAATATGCTGGATGCATACCTGGGATTGTAAGTCAGAATACCAAGCGCTGTCTGTGCGTCTTTTCCACGGATAGCGTCTAATACATAACAAGCCTTCTGCACGGATATACGCGCATAAGATAATTTTGCATGCGGCCTTGTTTCTCTATTATTCTCATTCCTTGCTCTCTTGATCTGGGATCTATGTCCTTTTGCCATGGATTAGGAATCCTCCTTTCGCTGCTTGCGCCGGTCTTTTCGATTACCGACGCACTCCTGATTTCTTCTCGTCTTTGCCATGTCCCCGGTAGGTTCTGGTTGCAACAAATTCGCCCAGCTTATGCCCTACCATATCTTCTGTCACGTACACTGGCACATGTTTTCTTCCGTCATGTACCGCAAATGTATGCCCTACAAACTGAGGGAAAATCGTGGAACGGCGTGACCATGTTTTGATAACTGTCTTTTCGTTGGCAGAATTCAAAGCCTCTACTTTTTTCAACAAACTCTTGTCTGCAAACGGTCCTTTTTTCAGTGAACGAGCCATGCTCTAACCTCCTTTATTTCGTTAATGCCTTGCCATCTCTTCTTCGTACAATGTACTTATTGGACTGCTTGTTCTTCTTCCTTGTCTTCAGGCCAAGTGCAGGCTTGCCCCATGGAGTACATGGCCCAGGACGTCCGATTCCGGTCTTTCCTTCTCCACCGCCGTGTGGATGGTCGTTGGGGTTCATGGCAGAACCACGTACCGTAGGACGGATTCCCATATGACGTTTACGTCCGGCTTTACCAATATTGATCAGGTTGTGATCCCCGTTTCCAACTACGCCTATGGTAGCGCGGCAAACGATTGGAACCATACGCATCTCACCAGATGGAAGACGAACGGTCGCATATTTGCCTTCTTTTGCCATCAACTGCGCGCTGTTTCCTGCGGAGCGAACCAACTGTCCTCCTCTGCCCGGATACAGCTCAATGTTATGAATCAAAGTACCTACCGGAATTGCCGACATAGGAAGGCAGTTGCCCATGCGAACTTCCGCATGTTCCCCGTTCATAATCTGCTGACCAACCTGCATGCCTTCCGGCGCAATGATATAAGCTTTCTGGCCGTCGGCATAGCAGATCAGGGCAATGTTTGCGGATCTGTTTGGATCGTACTCAATGCTCTTTACAGTTGCCGGGATATCGTCTTTTTTCCTTTTAAAATCAATCAATCTATATTTTCTTCTGCTGCCGCCTCCGCGGTGTCTGCAAGTGATTTTTCCTTGATTGTTGCGCCCCGAATGCTTCTTCAGAGATACGACCAGCGATTTCTCAGGCTTTGTCTTGGTAATCTCAGAGAAATCAGAACCAGTCATATGTCTCCTGGACGGAGTATATGGTTTGTAAGATTTAATTCCCATCGTGATTCTCCTTTCAAACTTCCGGCTTACAGGCCTTCAAAAATTTCAATGTCTTTGCTTTCCTCTGTCAAAGCTACGATTGCTTTTTTGGTCTTAGCAGTTTTTCCATATATCATTCCGCGTCTTTTCTTTTTGCCGGCCTGGTTCATGGTGTGCACGCTTTTTACCTTTGTGCCATCAAACATCTTTTCAACCGCTTCTTTGATCATGGTTTTATTGGCTTCCGGGTGTACCAAAAAGGTGTATTTTTTCTCACCCATAGCGCTCATACTTCTCTCTGTAATGATAGGTTTTAAGATTACATCGTAATATTGGATGTTAGCCATTATGCATACACCTCCTCGATTGAAGCTACGGCAGCCTTTGTCACAATCACCGTGCTGTATTTCATAATATCGTATACATTCAGCATCTGAGTAGTAATGGTATCTACGTTCGGGATGTTTCTTGCGGACATCACGACATTTTTATCTGCTTCTGGCATAACCACCAGCGCTTTGTTTACTTTCAAGTTATTTAATACTTTTGCCATCTCTTTGGTCTTGATTGCCTCTAATTTCAGATCGTCGAGAACAATCAGCTTGTCTGCCTGTACCCTGGACGTGAGGGCTGATTTCAAAGCGGCTCTTTTTTCTTTCTTATTCATTTTCTGTGAATAATCTCTGGGTACAGGAGCAAATACCACGCCGCCTCCGGTCCACTGTGGTGCGCGGATAGAACCCTGTCTTGCATGTCCCGTTCCTTTCTGCCTCCATGGTTTCTTTCCGCCGCCGCTGACTTCGGAGCGGGTTTTTGCCTTCTGTGTTCCCTGGCGTTTGTTTGCCAGATGACACACTACGGCTTTATGCACCAGATGTTCTTTCACTTCCACGCCAAACACAGCATCGTTTAATTCGATTGTGCCGACTTCGTTGCCTTCCATATTATAAACAGATACACTTGCCATCTGTGTGTTCCTCCTTTCTTCGTTAGCTCAAGGTCTTCACTGTCTCTTTGATGGTAACCATAGACTTCCTCGGCCCTGGCACAGCACCCTTAATCAACAGTAAATTGTTTTCCGCATCTACCTGCACGATTTCAAGGTTTTGGATGGTAACTCTCTTATTTCCCATCTGTCCGGGCATCTTCTTACCCTTGAATACCTTGCTGGGATCTGAGGCAGCACCATTGGAACCTGCATGGCGGTGATATTTAGAACCGTGAGTCATTGGTCCTCTGGACTGTCCATGTCTTTTAATCGCACCCTGGAATCCTTTACCTTTGGAAATCGCAGTAGCATCAATGTGATCTCCTGCCTGGAAAATATCCGCTTTGATTTCCTGGCCCACTTCGTATTCCGATGCGTTTTCAAATTTAAATTCTCTTAAAAATCTCTTACAAGAAACGCCCGCTTTGTCAAAATGGCCCTTCTGGGGTTTATTCACAAGCTTTTCGCGTTTATCCATGTAACCAACCTGCACGGCGCTGTATCCGTCGTTTTCCTCGGTCTTAATCTGGGTTACCACACACGGCCCTGCCTGAAGGACCGTTACCGGAACCAAGACTCCGTTTTCGTCAAAAATCTGGGTCATGCCCACTTTTGTTGCCAATATCCCTTTTTTCATGTTTTCTATTTTCCTCCTTATAGCGGATTGCAGTATCGCAATCATATAGTAATTACATGCTTATTTTTTCTTCATCTTAATATCAATATGAACACCTGCCGGCATCTCCAGCCTGGAAAGAGCGTCCACGGTCTTCTGGGTTGGTGTCAGAATATCGATCAGTCTCTTATGCGTTCTCTGCTCAAACTGTTCTCTGGAGTCTTTGTATTTGTGTACTGCCCGCAGGATTGTCACTACTTCCTTCTTTGTGGGCAGCGGCACTGGCCCACTCACCTTCGCCCCATTCTTTTTTACCGTTTCGATGATTTTGCTCGCAGACGCGTCCACCAGTTGATGGTCGTATGCCTTCAAAGTGATTCTCATTACCTGATTTGCCATAAAAAAAGCCGCCTCCTTTTCGCACTTTACGATTCAGTACGACAAGCGGTGACTGTACACATCTCCGTGTGTGTCCATAAGGTCTCACACGTTTCCTTTTCACGGAATCTGTTGCAAACGGCGTTCTTCGCCCTTTCGCATCTTAATTATTGTACAGTGACTTGCCGTCAGTTTTCTTTTGGTATATCGGATTTTTTTGGATATACCTGAACATGACATTCGCTCCACGGAAAAACTCGCTTCCATCAAGGAAGCAACAACCTCACGCTTCACAGCTATCAATGCCACAGCATGTAATAGTATACATGATGATTTCATGTATTTCAAGGCTTTTTTTCTTTTTTTTGTAATTTTCGTAAATTTTAAGGGGACACCCTGTCGGATATCCCCCTTTTTTCTCATATTACTATTTGATTCTTGCGGATTGCTTGGATGACCATTTGCTGTAAGCCATCTGTTTTCCCTCTTTTTTGTATGCCCGAACCTGCACAATGCATACTTTCTTTGATTTCAGTCCTCGTAAGACTCTGCGTGTGTTCGATCCGCCTGCAACCTTTAGCGTCTTCTTAGTTCCATTGATTTTATAAAGAATCTGATAGCCGCTGGCATTGTAAACGGAAGACCAGGATACGCTGGCATTTTTCTTCCCGGCAGAAATTGTGTAGAGATACGGTGTGCCGAGAACCAGTTTGTCTCTGTAATTGTTGTTATAAGTACGGCCGCATTTGGAGCATTTATAGTGAGTATAACCTTTGCGGGTGTAAGTAGGCTCAACATATGTATACTTATAATCATGATCACAGCTATCCTGAGACAATTTGGTAAATACAAACGAATATTTTCCGGTATCATAACTATGTTTATAAATTTTAAAATAGTAAATTCCTTTCTCAAGGACTACATCATGAGCATCCGTCTTTGGTGATAGTTCTGTGCCGTATGAATACTGATCCCAAGAATGTACTTTGGTGGACAAATCTTCGTTGTACAACTGATAGGCAACGCTTGTATACGCACGCATGGTATAATGATAATATCCCGTAGACGGAATGCTGATGCGGTACCAGTCTTCTTCGTCTGTCTCTGTAATTCCACCTGTAATCTCGGAATTTAACATAATATACTGCGGAGATTCGTAAGATACTGCATTTTCATCCGTTGCATTATAGGATACAAAAGCCGCGTTTACATCGTATTTTCCGCTGTCGCCGCCTTCCCAGACTTTCAGATAATACGTTCCTTTGGAAAGACCCAGTTCCCGTGTATCGGTGTTCGGTGATTTTTCGGAACCGCTGGTATAATGGCTATATTCCATTTGTTTTGATAGATCTTCGTTAAACAACTGATAATAAACAAACGTATAAGCCCTTACTTTGTAAGTCAATTTTCCATCCGACGGGATATTGATCCGATACCAATGTTCATTGTCTGTGTCCGTAAGCCACTGGGAGAGCGTCCACGTCTTATCGTCCAGCGTCAGATTTGCTGCATTTTTGTAATCGGCGGCAGAAACCCATTTTACATTGATGCAGGCCGCAAGAAGTAAGGCCAGCAGGAATACCGCCGTCATACTAAGTTTCTTTTTTTGTGAATAATTCATTTTTTCTCCTTTCCACATTTCCTTTCCTATCTTTCTCTATTGTAACATTTCTTTCCATTATAGACAAGTATGAAATTTTTGCGTCACGGAAATTAATTTTGGTGATAATTATGCATTTTTTTCGCAGACGCATAGGTAGGAATGTACTTTTCTGCGAGAAAAGTACCAAAAGCGCCAGGGTTGCTAAGCGCCAGTGGCGCTTGGTTAGCAACGACCGGAACGAAGTGGAGACAATATCTCTCCATCACTTTATTCAGGCTTTCATAAAAGACCTTCCAATTTCAGTTTTTGTATTGGATGTTATCTAACTCATCTTCCAATTTATCAATTTTATCTTTAAGATACCATATATAATGATACATCAGACAGACTGTCAACGGAAACAATACGGCAATCGCTATATAAAAAATAAAAAAGACTTTTCCATTATCAGCCTGTATCTCATAAGCTCCTACGACAAACCCATAAAGCATTATATATGAATACATTGCGCAAAGGTATGTCGATACTATACCTTTCATAAATAAACAGATAGCTTTTTTCATAATCATCATCAAACATCCTTCTTTTATATTTTTAAATTTTAATTTCAGAACATCATTCTTTTATCATGCAAAAAACTCAATATCCTTTTGTATGAATTTTCTTTTAAATATTCTGCTATCTGCTGTATAAACTATATATATCCAGTTGCATCCTTCCTTTTTTGGTCATATCCAAACTGGTGTAACCGTATAGTAGCATATACAATCCTAAAATGCAATTATTTGGTAGCATATAGGATGAGGTGATGTCATGTATTTCCGGCGTTTAGAAGATCTACGAGTAGATCATGACCAAACACAGGCAAACATAGCGGAATTCCTGGGATGCCAACGTGAAGTTTACCGGAGATATGAAAAAGGCACCAGACAAATTCCTGTTGATTTTTTAATCAAATTATCAACTTTTTATAATGTCAGCATAGACTATCTCGTTGGCATCACAGATGAGAAAAAACCATATCCAAGGGTTAAGTAGGGACTCCCAATCTCCGCATAAATTCTTAGGCATGGTTTTTTTGCTTCTTAAAGCAAAATATATGGATATGTATCGCTTCATCTGATACGATTTAGCCAGCCAAAGTATTTACCAAATCTGTATCTTTTATACAATATATATCTACACTATAATAATACCATATGTATCCACTGCTTACAAGAACTATAAAAACATTTATCATATAAGCAGGAGGATTTTTAAATGAACGACTCAGAATTCGGAACTGTAAAATTACATCTAAAAGAAGTGATGGAAGAACGGAATCTATCATTGAGCAAGCTATCTTACCGTGCAGAAATGCAGCGGACACAGTTAAAGCACTATTATGACGGATCCATTCAACGTTTAGATATCGCTGTCCTCTCTCGTCTCTGCTATGCCCTTAACTGCACACTTAATGATTTATTAGAATATATCCCACCTAATAACGACTAGCAGATACAAAAGGAGAGAACCAGCAAGCATTGTTTTTGCCGATTCTCTCTTCTCATCCGCTCTATGTTCTTACATAAACCGTGGTTATTTGTGATAGGGTTCTCCATTTGCAATCCGGTAGCCGCGGTAAATCTGTTCCAACAAGATCACCCGCATAAGCTGATGCGGATAGGTCATTTTGGAGAAGCTCATTGCAAAATCGGATTTTTGCAGGATATTCTGACCCAGACCTAGTGAGCCGCCGATGACAAATACCAGATGGCTGACTCCCTGAACAGCCAGGTTTTCGATTTTTTGGGAAAATTCTTCGGAGGTAAGCTGTTTTCCAGAAATCTCAAGGGTGATAATATAGGCGTCTTTTGGGAGAGATTTCAGCAGCCGTTCGCCTTCCTTTTTCCGAACCAGTTCAGCGGCGGTGGTACTCAAAGAATCGGGCGTCTTTTCATCTGTTACCTCCAGGATTTCCAATTTGCAGTATTTCCCCAGGCGTTTGGCGTATTCTTTTATCGCATCCCGCAGATAGGATTCTTTTATTTTGCCTACGGTGAGTATGGTCACGCGCATTTTTTGAAACCTCGATTTCTTTAATAATATAGATAATAACTCTGGCTGGCTACGTCGCTTACTTTGTCATTGACGCCGACTAAGACAGCGTAAAAGGTGTGCTCTCCTGTGGGCATTTTTACCGGAGCTGTGTACTCTGTACTGTCTTCTGTGGGATACTCGTCAAATGCATAATAAGCCTTAAATCCATCGGGAACTTCCACCGTGATATTCGCATCTCTGTCATAGGAACCGGATTCCGGCAAAATCTCTGGCGCTTCCGGCACTTCCAATATAACCGTATATTTGCGGTACAAAACGTCGCTGGTAATGCCGTAGGAATTTTCCCCCATCACATACAATTCCGTCACACCCCCGCCTACGAAAATCGGCTGCTGATAAAGGGGACTGTCCTTTGTCGGCTGGCTGCCGTCCAGCGTGTAGTAATACCGGATTCCCTCTTTTTTCTCAACAGAAACTCTCTGCTCCTCGTCGTAAACGCCTGTATTCAGGCTGATCTGAGGGTCTGGACATAGATAATCGGCAAGGTCTTCCCGAACCCCAGAGAAATCGGCGCCTAGAATCAACCGTTTGATCTTATCTTGTTTTCCGGCCTCTTCATATAGCGTAATCAACTGTCTGTAATACTCACTGCTGTCTTTGTGATCTCGGAGACTTCCCTCCAATACTTTGATAGCGCCGAGCAAGTCGCCTTGCTCATTTAAAATCTGTGACAGCAGAATAACCGCTTTGCCTTTGTCGGGGCTGATAATCAGCGCCTTATCTACATATTCCAGTGCGCGGCTGTACTGCCCGTGTTCATAAGCCCGACGAGCCAAGCTGTACTGAACCAGATAGGAATTGTTCACACACAGAAAAATACAGATAAACACCGCCGTCATTGCGAGGGCAATCAGCCCTCTAAGTTTATATTTTTTTAAATGGGATATACTCTTTTCCTGGTCTTTTTGCATCTTCCGTCGAAGTTCTTTTTCCATCAGAGTTTCCACGGTATTGTATTCCGGGACCCAATGGATTTCCTGCAAACATTTATGACAATAGATACTTCCAGGTTTTAACTGCGCTCTGCATCTTGGACATCTCATCTCTTTTTTCCTCATTATCCCTGCGTATCTCGGATATAGGTTTCAAATTCTTCCTTGGACATCAAGATTTTGCGGGGCTTTGTCCCCTCCTCTGGCCCCACTACATCTGCCTGAGCCAGTTGATCCATAATCCGGGCCGCCCGGTTAAAGCCAATCTTCAAGGCCCTTTGGAGCATTCCAATGGAAGCCTTGTCTTTCTCAATGATCAGTCTCCCCGCCTCGGCAAAATAAGCGTCCCATTCTCTGCCGGAAGATGAAATAGCTCCCGCAGCGCCGGCTGTGATAAATTCTCTTTGCAGCTGTTCGTCAACAGCAGGCTTTGGATTTTTTTCTACTAAGAACTCTACCACCTTGCTCACCTCTTCGTCCGATACAAAAGCCCCTTGCAGCC
Organism: uncultured Lachnospiraceae bacterium; assembly: GCA_947571775.1. Lineage (GTDB taxonomy): Bacteria > Bacillota > Clostridia > Lachnospirales > Lachnospiraceae > MGBC164599. The sequence goes on from CANOZK010000001.1 coordinate 99,050, forward strand.
TTGCAGGCTTCGGATAATCCTGGGGATAGAACAGCATATCGCCTTTTCCCAGCAGCTTTTCCGCCCCGTTCATATCCAGAATGGTGCGGGAGTCTACGCCGGAGGAAACGGCAAAGGCAATTCTGGAGGGCATGTTTGCCTTAATCAAACCGGTAATAACATTGACTGACGGCCTTTGAGTAGCAATGATCAGATGAATTCCCGCGGCACGGGCGAGCTGGGCCAGACGGCAGATGGCATCCTCTACCTCGCTGGGAGCCACCATCATCAGATCGGCCAACTCGTCCACGACGATGATAATCTGCGGCATGGATTTCGGAGGCTGCTCGTCCTCAGAAAATTTCATGCTCTGGATTTTCTGGCTGTAATCCTCCAGATTGCGGACATGATACTCTGCAAATGTATTGTAGCGATCCGTCATTTCCGCCACCGCCCAGTTCAGCGCCTCGGCTGCTTTCTTCGGATCGGTCACCACCGGGATCAGCAAATGCGGAATTCCATTGTACACGCTTAACTCCACCACTTTGGGGTCTATCATAATCAACTTGACCTGATCCGGCTTTGCCTTGTATAAAAGACTCATAATCAGGGTGTTGATACAGACGGATTTTCCCGAACCGGTTGCGCCTGCGATGAGCAGATGCGGCATCTTTGCAATATCCGTAATCACAGGCTGACCTGCAATGTCCTTTCCGACGGCAAAAGCCAGTGCAGACCTGGCGTTGTGAAATTCTGAAGACTGTATTAGTTCCCGGAGCATCACCGCACTGTTCTCTTTGTTTGGAACTTCAATGCCCACGGCAGCCTTGCCGGGTATAGGAGCCTCAATTCGGATGTCGGCCGTGGCCAGGTTCAGCTTGATATCGTCCGCCAGCCCCACGATCTTACTGACTTTGACCCCCTGTTCCGGCTGGAGTTCATAACGGGTAACCGTAGGCCCGCAGCTTACATTGGTAACGGTCACATTTACCCCGAAATTACACAGCGTATCTTGCAGCTTTTGCGCCGTCTCTCTCAGATAATGGTCGGAATCTCCGCTTTTGAGCTGTTTGCCCCTTTTTAACAGGGAAAGCGGCGGAAATTGATACGCTGGCTGTTCCACAAAAGCTTCTTTTGTTTTTTTCGTCTGGATGGTCTGTGTTTTTGTCCCTTTGAGCGAATCGCTCCGGTGGATCTCAAAAGACATCTGCACGGTCTCCTCTATGGGCAGTTTTTCCTTGGGAGACGATTCGGTTTTCTTTTCGGGAAGCGGCTCTTTTACAGAAGGCACAGTTAGCTCCACATTGACCGGGCGTAACTTAACTTCTTCTTTTTTTTTGCTTTTTTTTTGCTGATTTCTCAGCTCCTCTTCCAGCCAAAATTTTTCTTCCGGTTCCTCCAGCCCTTCCAGCTCCTGCTGCACCAGATCACGAGCCCCCAGGAAAAGATTCCGGCAAAACCCGAAAAAAGATCTCTGGGTAATCAAAATCAGCAGGATTATTTCCGCGGTAATCAGCAGAATATAGGTTCCCGCTACGCCAAACGCAAGGCAGCACAGTTTACTGATCAGTCCGCCTACAACGCCCCCGGCGCGTGCCTGCGAGGAATACTGGTAATATTCGCCAAGTCCCCAAAAAGAGGTGTCCTTTTGCATCAGCAGTTGCAAAAGAGCACAGAAAAAGCAGAAAAACAAAACGCCCGCCGTGATCTTTTTGTAAATCAGCGGATTGTCTTTGTTGGATACGAGAAAGGCTCCGCTGACAAACAAAAAGATGGGAAATATGTACGAAGCTATTCCAAAAGCCCCGAAAAAGAACGTGCTGATCGCATTGCCCAGAAATCCCCCCAGACCAAAGTTGCTAAGCAGTAAAATAATGGAAACCGCCAGCACAAGCAGCAGGATAATCTCTCCCTCAAAACGGCTTTGGGCATTTTTTCTCTTTTGTGTCCTTTTTCGCTTTGCCGCCGCCATATTTTCCCTCCTACCTTAGAAAGTTGTACACAATCGCCGCGACTCCCAACAAAAAGCTGTATGCTGCAAAACCCCGGAATCTGGCTTTTTGCAAATATTTTGCCAAATATCGGATCAGAAAAAAGCCTGTAATTCCAGCGGCCAGCGCGCCGCAGAAATAGCTGGCAAACATCCTTCCTGTCATCGCAAGATCCCCCAAATGCCCCATCTCCAGGATCAGCGCGCCGCAGATCGCTGGTATAGACATCAAAAACGTGAATTTCACGGCAACCTTTCTGTTCAGTCCGCATAACAGGCATACGGATAGACAGATGCCTGTCCTGGAAATGCCCGGAAAAACGGATATTCCCTGGCAGATTCCCAGCCAAATGGCGTTGTCGTAGGTCATGTCCTTAGGAATTTTATCCCCTTTTGCAATATAATCCATAACCAAAAGCAGGATAACGGAAATCATCATGCCGACGGCCAGAGGCAATAGACTGCCAAAAGCAATCTCTACCAGGCGCCTGGACAGGAACCCGATAATCGCCATGGGAACCGCCGACACGATGAGCAGCAGCGTCAGTTTTCGGTAATTGGTTCCGCTGATCTTCTGATAACGCTTATCCGCCCCGCTTCTCTTATTTTCAATAAAAATCTCAATATTTGTAATCACATCCATGCAAATGAGAATGATTTCCGCCGCAATCTTTGTAACATCTTTCCAAAAAGCAAACAAAACTGCAATCAACGCAGCTACGTGCAGAAGCACTTCAAAAAAAAGCCCTTCTGCCCCATTTATATTCCATAGACTTCCGATCAGACTGGTATGACCGGAGCTGCTTACCGGCAAAAACACAGTAATTCCATGTACAATACCAATGAACACCGCCTGCAAAAAATCCATTGTTCCCTCCGAGTGTATGTATCCGCCCCTGAACCGTTACAGGCGCATCCATTATTATAGCATAAGACATACAAAAAAACAAACCGCAGAATTTTTCTATTCCACAGTCTGTTTCCTTATCGTAACATTTCAGATACCTTCACTGTTATGAGCAAAAATCCACTTGAAATTGCTTTCAGCCTTAGACTTGAGCTGAAGACTCTTCTATTAGAGCATACAGCTTTTCCAGCGCCTGGCTGATGCCTCCCACCTCGTCGATCAGTCCTTCTTTCACTGCTTCCTCTCCCTCCAGCATTGTCCCCACATCTTTGACCAACTGAGAGGTGTCCAGCATCAGTTCCTCCAGCCGCTCCTGCGTAATATGAGAATGCTCGGAGACAAATCCGGTGATGCGATCCTGGGTTTTTTCCATATTTCGGTAGCTTTGTACCACGCCGATAAACATCCCGTTGCTTCTCACCGGATGTACCATCATTGTGGCGCTGGGCACGATGAACGTATAATCCGCCGATACCGCCAGGGGTACACCGATGGAATGGCCGCCTCCCAGCACAAGAGAAACCGTGGGCTTGCTCAAGGATGCAATCATCTCTGCAATCGCCAGACCCGCTTCCACATCGCCGCCCACTGTATTGAGCAGCACCAAAAGGCCGTCTATGTTCTCGTCGTCCTCAATCATAGCCAGTTTCGGCAGCACATGTTCATATTTTGTAGTCTTGCTCTGGCTGGCCGCAGACTCATGGCCTTCCACCTCGCCGATGATGGTCAAAAGATGGATATGCCGCTTGTCCTCATTGCCGTCCAGGGTTACCTGTCCGTTATCCTCAATCTGTTGATTCTGGCTCTCTTCTTTTTTCAGCGCTTCCATTTTATCTGTCTGCAGATTTTTCTTTCCCTGCTGTTCCGGCATCCAAAACACCTCCTGGTTTATCTTTTCGCTTTATGCTTTCGGTTATCTTCCCCAAAAGAAATGCCTTCTATGCATTTTTATCTTTTGCGGATCTGCGCAAGAAACCGTTCGGCGTATTTGACCAGCTTAAATTCTCCCACCCCGGATACCTTTAGCATTTGCTCCCGATTCTCCGGCTTTTTGACACACATATCTACAAGTGTTCTGTCCGAAAATACCAGATAAGGCGGTATGTTTTCTTCTCTGGCAATCTCCCTGCGCAGAGCCCGCAAACGCTCAAACAAACCCTGGTCTTTTTCAGGCAGCACAGAGGCGGTGGTTTTTTTCCATTTTTTATGTGAAACGCCCCCTTCTTTTTTCGGCTTTTGTTCTTTTGCCAGCTTTATCACCAGGGAATGGCAGTCCGGCAATTCGTTTTTCCGCGGCCCCAGCAGCAACACCGGATATTCTCCATTACTCACAGCCAGATATTCCTGCATAATCATTTCCTGAATGATCTGGCGCAGCCTTGTCACAGAACAATGCGCCAATTTTCCGTATTCCGGGTTTCGATCCAAACGATTTTGCAAAATCCGCTGGGTTTTGCTGCCCCGCAGAATATCCACAATCATGGTAATGCCATAGGCGATTGGATTCGCCTGGATACACGCCAGGATACGGTTGGCTTCCTGAATAACCTGCACATCCTCATACTGCGTCAGACAGTTTTTGCAGCTTCCGCAATACCCGGAACGCTTTTCCCCAAAATAATTCAAAATGTATTCTCTCAGGCAGGTACTGGCAAAGCAATAAAATGACATCTGACGCAGACGCTCCCGATCCCGTTCCTGGACAATCTTCCGGGTTGCCTCGTCCAACTCCTGATTCTCCTCATTGTGATCGATAAAATACTGATTCGTCCTGACATCCATCGGTTCATAATACAGGATGCACTCCGCAGCTTCCGAATCCCGTCCGGCCCGGCCTGCCTCCTGATAATAACTTTCCATATTTTTGGGCATATTATAATGAATCACAAAGCGCACATCCGATTTATCAATTCCCATACCAAAGGCGTTGGTGGCAACCATCACCTGCTTTCGGTCATAAATAAAATCCTCCTGATTCTGCTGCCGTTCCTCATCGGAAAGCCCCGCGTGATAGCGGGTGACCGAAACCCCTTCTTTGCGCAGCCGCAAACAGATCTCCTCTACCTTCTTTCTGGTCAGACAGTAAATAATCCCGCTGCACCCTGGCATCTGTACTTCTTTTTTCTGTAAATACGAAAGCAGCGCCTGATATTTATCGGCAGGCTTTTCCACAGAAAAAAACAGGTTTTTCCGGTCAAATCCCGTTGTCACCACTTTTGGCCCCTTCAACTGCAAGATATCCAGAATGTCATCTCTGACATCCGGGGTAGCCGTGGCTGTGTACGCGCCGACTACCGGCCGATAAGGAAGTTTGTCCAGAAAATCCAAAATTTTCAGATAACTCGGCCGAAAATCCTGCCCCCACTGGGATACACAGTGCGCTTCGTCTACCGCCAGAAGAGAAATCGTCACCTGCGGATCCAGGGCAAATTCCAGAAACCCTTGTGTCTCCAAACGCTCCGGCGCTACATAAACGATCTTATAACGCCCCTGTCTGGCCAATCCCAAGGCTTTGTAATATTGACCAGCAGTCAAAGAGCTGTTCAAAAAAGCCGCATGAACGCCCGCCTGATTGAGCGCCCGCACCTGGTCTTTCATAAGGGAGATCAGCGGGGAAATCACCAGCGTAATCCCGTCCATCATCAGTGCTGGAATCTGAAAACACATCGATTTTCCAGCGCCTGTGGGCATAATGCCCAGCACATCCTGGCCTTTTCCCACAGCTTCGATCAGCTCCAACTGCCCCTCACGGAACTGTTCATATCCAAAATAATACTTTAATATTTCCTGTGCATTATCCATGAGTCCTCCAAATTTATATTCTATTCTGATTTTATCGTTGATTGTTTTCTGAATTTATGATATATTCATATGTAATTAGAAAAGAAAGAGGTGAAAAGATGTTTAACTTTTCTTGCAGATAAAAGAAGAATATGCAGAAATCCCGTGTGTATCGGGCATTGCTGCGCCCATTTGCAGGAAAGTTATCCGTCTTGACCACTTCGATATCGTTTGACCACTCACGCCTTGGCGGGGTGGTATTGTTGTGCTGTCGCAAGCTGCAGGAATAAACTTTCCCGCAGCTCTTTTTTTATTTTATCGTATAGAAAATCGCTTTGCAATAAGAAAGAACAAAAGGAGATATTTTTATTATGTCAATGATTAAAGTGGAAAATCTCACATTCTCCTATCCATCAAGCTGCGATAATATTTTTGAGAATGTGAGTTTTCAGATTGATACCGATTGGAAACTTGGTTTCGTAGGCAGAAACGGCAGAGGGAAAACGACATTTCTCCATCTGCTGCTGGGGAAATACGAGTATGAGGGGACGATCCTGTCGTCCGTGACATTTGACTATTTTCCGTACCCGGTGGACGACAAAAGCAGATGCACCGAGGATATCTTACAAGAGATTTGCCCCACTGCCGAGGAATGGCAATTTCTGCGGGAACTCTCTTACCTGGAAGTAGACGCCAACGTGCTTTGGCGGGCGTTTGACACCCTTTCCAACGGGGAGCAGACAAAGGTCCTGCTTGCGGCGCTTTTCTTAAATGAGGGACACTTTCTTCTGATTGACGAGCCGACCAACCATTTGGACGCGAAAGCAAGAGAACTGGTGTCGGCTTACCTGAAGAAGAAAAAAGGCTTTCTGCTGGTATCCCATGATCGCCGTTTCCTGGACGGGTGCGTGGATCACATTCTCTCACTAAACCGGGCGTCGATAGACGTGCAGTGCGGGAATTTCTCCTCCTGGGCGGTGAATTTTCAGAGGCAGCAGGAATCGGAAGCCGCACAAAATGGGTTTTTGAAAAAAGACATCAAACGCCTGCAAAAATCAATGCGGAGAACTTCTGCATGGTCGGATAAAATAGAAGCCTCCAAGTTCGGAAGCTGTCCGCCGGACAGAGGATACATTGGGCACAAATCCGCGAAGATGATGAAACGCTCGAAATCCATCGAAGCCAGACGACAAAAGGCTATAAAAGAAAAGTCGGGGCTTTTGAAAAATACGGAAACTGCGGAGAGCCTAAAACTTTTTCCGCTGTCATACCATATGGACACAATAGCGTCTTTCTCCGACGTTCAGATCTATTATGGAAAAAATGTGGTCTGTGATCCGATTTCTTTTACGATTATGCAGGGAGAGCGGATCGCGCTTACAGGCAGAAACGGAAGCGGAAAAAGCAGTCTGCTAAAACTGCTGACGGGTATATCCCTTGCACACACCGGCACGATTTCCATAGGCTCCGGCCTTGTGATTTCCTATGTGCCGCAGGATACCTCCTATTTGAAGGGCACACTGTCCGATTTTGCAGAGGAAAACCAGATAGACGAAAGTTTATTCAAGGCTATTTTGCGGAAAATGGATCTCGAACGGATACAGTTTGAAAAAGATATGGCGGACTTTTCCGGTGGGCAGAAAAAGAAAGTGCTGATAGCAAAAAGTCTCTGCGAGCAAGCGCATTTGTATATCTGGGACGAACCGCTGAATTTTATCGACGTCTATTCCCGTATACAGATCGAACAGCTGATCAAAGAATTTTCACCCACCATGATTTTTGTGGAACACGACCGGGCCTTTCGGGACGCCATTGCCACAAAAACTGTGCCGTGTGCCTAGCAAACATTCCGCTTTACAAGCAAAAAATTGTCTGCTATGATGACAATAAACGATGAAAAAGGAATGACAAATCACATGACGCAGAATATTTCCTCTGCCTCCACCGCCGTACCAAACACGCCAGGCAATCCCAACCAGGCCGATCACACGGTGACAGAGCAGAATACGCCAAATAATCCAAATACGCCGAATACCTACGCGCCCAGCCCCAATCCAGAAAACACACCTATGGCGCCGGGAACGCCAAACAGTCCGAACACACCCAACACGCCGAACGCCTACCTGGAGCCTTCGTTTGCTTCCCCCGCCGCGCCCAACCAGCCCAATCGTCCCAACCGGGCCAATCCGCCCAATACGCCGGGCAGCAGTCTGTCCCAGGGAAACACTCCCAACAGCGCGAACCAACCGAACAGCCCCAATCAGCCAGGCGAACCGAACGCGCCAGCTACTCCAAGGGTATCTGAGAACGCCGAAAACGGCGATATTCCTTCCGACGGCCAGGCAGCGCCGGAGACAGGAAACAGCAGCGCCCCCTCCGACAGCCAGACAACAGCCGAAACCCAAAACAGCGGCCGTTCTTCTAAGACTGGCCGTTCTCAGGAAACCACCACCGCGCAAGGTCAGACTTCTCCATCCACTGAAACAGAATCCGCCGGGACGCTCCCGCTCTGGGGCATTTTCCTGCTCATTGTGATCCTTACCCTGGCCGGCCTGGCAATCTGGAAGCGAATCCAAAAAATGAAACAGCCGAAAGAACCGCCTTCCGATTCTGATCCAAAAGAACCCGAAAATCCTGACGCCCCCGCAGTATAAGATATCTATACCGCGGGGAGCAAATTACAAAGTTTTTCCCAATTCGTATGCTTTTTTGAGATCCGCAAGCTCTTGGATGCTTCCCTTTGCTCCTCTGACAAACTCCCCTGCCATAATTTCTGTGTTTCCATTTTTTCTTGGGCTTCCATTCAGTATCGTAATGTTCATTCTAAATTTCTTCTTTGCATTTTACGTCAGAATATTCAGACACTTTCCATTATTTACCATACAGACAGTATAGCACGATTCTCCTTAAAATCAATGCTTTGTCTTGTCAAAAAGCACAATCTATTGACATCAGAAAAGTTTTGCACTATACTACTTGCATAAATTTGAGGAGGTTAAAATAAGATGAAATACGATATAGTTTGGGATGACTCATTTAATGTTGGTGTGGAAATCGTTGATAAAGCACATCAAAGACTTATGGCCATTGTCCGCAAAATGATTAACTTAGCCCAGGATACCGAAGAAGAAAAGAAACGCTGGGCCTGTGAAGAAGGAATCAAATATTTTAAGAGCTATACCGTAAAACATTTTGCAGAAGAAGAATCCTATATGCGCTCTATCGATTATGAAGAGTATGAAAAACACAAACAACTGCACGATGAAATGAGAGAGAAAACCATTCCAGAACTAGAGAGAAAACTAGAAGCTTCCGATTATTCCGAAGAAGCCATAAACGAATTTCTTGGGGTCTGCATGGGCTGGCTGACTGGACACATTATGATTGAAGACCGCAAGCTTACCCGGGTCGATAACAACCGCAAAGACATCCAGCCAGATGAGGAGGAACTTGAACATCTTATCCTCGCAATTTCTCAGACCATTCAAAGTTTGTTTCAACTGAACGCTGAAGTAGACAACGAGCGTTACGAGGGAGAAAATTTTGGCAAGGCGATCTACTATAAACTGTCTTACCAAAACCTCCATGGGGAAAAGCTCCATGTCCTCTTTGCCATTGAGAAATCTTTGGTTTCCAGAACCGTTGGAAAAATGCTGTTTCTCACATTCCATAAGCTCAACAAAACCGCTATCTCAGCTATGCAACAGCTTGCCCAACAAATCACGCGCAATCTGCGTACATATTTTACCCACGCAGAAAGCTCGTTTTCTCTTTATGACGATGAAATACTCAGCACAAAAGAATTTTATCAGGAGTTTGAGGCTGTATCTCCTCAGTACAGCTTGCTATTTCAAACCGATCTGGGCTACTTCGCCTTTTGCATCCAAAGGCCATAGTGTCTGCCCTATCTGACATTTACTTTAGAGCAAGACGAGTCCGAAACCTCTCCCACACAACTATAAGGAAATACTCATAAGCCCGATCGTAAATCCAAAATAAGATCTGTCCAACGGCCGCCGCAGCCCATAACCAGACGCCCGAAAGTCCTTCTACAAAAATCAGTCTGGGAAAGAAAAATAAAACAGGCAGGTACAACAAGTTAAAAATCAAAAATTTTCCAACCCACAAAAAAACCTGCCTGCTCTTCTCCCAACGCGCGACCAGCCAAAAAATCCATTCCGAACCCAGAATATAAAGCCCCAGAACCACAAACGTGATACAGTACAATTTATGAGGAGCCAGCAAAAATCCCAGAGCCGCCGTACCCACATAAAAAGCCACACCGGCGGCAAATCCTCCTTCTCGGATCATGACACCGACAAAAAAAGAGGATGCCGCCAACAAAAATAAAGTATTAAATTTTAATACACCGCTGAGTACAATGCACAGAACAGCCAAAGCCATCAGCACACCACCCACAGCCATTTTTTTGCTGTTTATATGCATGAACAAAGATCTCCTCCCATACATTCACAGCAGGAATCCGCAATCCAGAGGTCACAGCAGCAATTTCCTGTGGTGGGCAGATTGCTTCTTCCCCTTCCCCCGGTCATTCCGCCGAAACTTCTGGTTTGATAACGCTGGCTATTCCACTGAAGCTGATTGAGCAGGCTGCGGTATTCCATATTATTGGGTTCCATATTAACCGCAACCTGTGCATCGTTCAGCGCCTGCACGTTGTTTCCCAAGCCATAATGAGCGGCCGCGCTGCAATAATACCATTTTGCCGTCCTGGACGGAATCTGGGACAGTACGCGCAGAGCATCCTGATAACGACGGTTATTTACAAAATTGATTGCCGCCTGCAACTCTACATCCTGCTGGCTCCCCCCTGCTGTCTGCTGACCATAATGATAGCCGTAGCTGTAATTGGATCCGTTTGAACGGCTGCCTTCCCGCTCCTGCATAATCTGGTCATAAGCTTCCTGCACTTCCTTGAATTTTTCCTCCGCAAGTCCCGCCAGGGGATTATCTGTATAGGAATCCGGGTGGTATTTCCGGCTCAGATCCCGATAGGCCCTCTTGATTTCATCGTTGGATGCGTTTTGGGAAACCCCCAGCACCTCATATGGATTGGTTATCATACTTACCTCCTTTTGTATCCTCAATTTTCTTTATCTGCTTACGGTATTTTACCCACACGCCAGAATATAAGATATTGCGCAGGATATCCGCTTCCTGCAAACAGGGCATCTGCTCAAACGCACTGCTGCACTCCGAAATCATCATCTCTAACATCTGCCCGCAGAGATCGAAAAATCTTTCCGGCTGTTCCCGGTTCTGATTCCACAATTTTCTCAGCGGATTGTATAACCCTTTCTCCTGATCCTCTGAAAAGTCTTCAAAAGCATCCAGCAAATAAATGAATTTTCCCAGATAAAATCCCATGCGCCGCAGCTTCTCTTCCCATTCATCCTGCCGGAAGACAAAAAGTTCCTCCATCAGACGTCCGAAGCACCCGGCTACGGCGTCTATATCCTGACTTTGGCGGCGCTCCAATGCCCGAAGGACTTTTAACTGGCGCACAAAAACTTCCGACTGTCTTGGGTACGCCCTTTTTACCTCTTCTGCCTTCTTATGAAGCAGGCGAAGCCCAGCCAGCCCCAGCAGGCTCTTTTCATCCTGCCAGTCATCCGCAAAGTGATAATACGTAAGCAAAACATTCATATCCGCCCCATACCTGGTTATGGGATTTTGCAGAATCGGAATCTTTTTCACCGGGTGAACCGGGCAGCGGCAGGTTTGCAATATACTTTTTTCCTCATACAGGGAACTGAGCAAGATAATCACAAACGTCATATCGTAAGTAAGCGTCATCTGCCCGCGAATTCCGTAGTTTTCCCGAAGCTGGCGGCAAAGCCCGCAATAATATCCTTTGTACTGATAGTAATCCCGGATTTTCATCTCCGGTTTATCAATGGTCACATATCCAAACAATCTATCCACTCCTTTATGGATCATATCAGTAACCATTCTATCACTACTTTTTTACCAGGTAAATGTTTTTTTCTATATCTTTTGGCTGAATAGGAGCCTTTATGATATAATACGGGTATGATTTTACAAACAGAAAGGAAAGCAGACATGACCAAACAAGAATTTGAAAAACTGTGCGCAAAAACGGTTTTGCTGGACGGCGCCACCGGTTCCAATCTGATCGCCGCCGGAATGCCCCAGGGCGTATCCTCAGAACTGTGGGTGCTGGAGCATCCCGATGTGATCCACCAATTACAGTCCGCCTATGTGGATGCCGGCAGCCAGATCTTATACGCCCCCACTTTCGGCGCAAACCGGATTACCCTGACCAGGCATGGCCTAGAAGACCGGATACGGGAATTAAATCTGACCCTGGTGCGGTACGCCAGGGAATCCGCCGGGGATAAAGCGCTGGTAGCCGGGGATGTGACAACCACCGGACAGTTGATGGAACCTCTGGGCGATCTTACCTACGAAACGGTTTTCTCTACCTATCAGGAACAGATTTCCCTGCTGGCTGAAGCCGGGGCCGACTTGATTGTAGCGGAAACCATGATCCACATCGAGGAAACCTGCGCCGCCCTGGATGCCGCCCATTCCGTATGCGATCTGCCGGTGATGTGCTCCATGACCGTAGACGCTAACGGAAATATTTTCACCGGGGGGAATATCCTGGAGGCGGCCGCCAGGCTGGAAGCTTCCGGGGCCGACGCTGTGGGCGTCAACTGCTCCGTGGGCCCAGAACAATTAAAAGATATCATCCGCGACATCCGCCAGACGGTTTCCATTCCAGTTTTGGCAAAACCAAACGCAGGGATGCCGATTGTCTCCGCCGACGGACAGACCACCTATCCGATGAAACCGGATGTATTTGCCCAACATATGAAAACACTGTCCAAGCAGGGAGCAGTCCTGCTGGGCGGCTGCTGCGGCACAGCCCCCGCGTTTATTGCCGCCTTAAAACAGGCGCTTTAATTCTTTGTTGCGAAAGTGCCGCCGAACAGGCGGCATACGTTCAGGAATGCCAAATGCGCCCGCATATTTTTATTTATGGTGGGCCGCCTGTCCTTCGGGCGCAGGGAGGTTTAGTTTCAACTCCCGGATCTTTTTTCGGATTGGGAGGATGCTGGCCGGACCCACAGACAGCATATCCACGCCGATGCGAAGAAATTCTGCTGTCAGCCCTGTGTCGGCTGCCAGCTCCCCGCAGATACCGACCCAACAGCCCTCCCGGTGGCCTTCCCGCACTACCATGCGGATCATTTTCATAATAGCCGGATGGTTTTCCTTGTAGCGATCTTTTAGCTGCGGATTCTGGCGATCCATGGCCAGCGTATATTGGGTTAGATCGTTGGTTCCGATACTGAGGAAATCCAGTTCCCTTGCCATCTCTCTGGCCATCAGCACGGCCGCAGGAGTCTCTACTACAATCCCCTGCTGGATTTCCCGGTAAGGGATTTCTCTCTCCCGCAGGCTCTCTTTTACCTCGTTTACCACTTCCTGAATTTCATGAATCTCTTCCACCGATGTGACCATAGGATACATAACAGCCAAGTTTCCATAAACGCTGGCTCGGTAGATGGCCCGAAGCTGTTCTTTAAACATCTTCTTTCTTTGTAGGCAAAACCGGACGCCCCGGTTTCCCATCGCCGGATTGAGCTCCAGAGAAAGCCCCATATAATCCGCCTTTTTGTCTGTGCCGATATCCAGCGTTCGGATAACGGCCAGCTCCTCTCCCATCGTCTGGGCTACCTGCTGATAAGCCAGAAACAGCTCCTTCTCTCTGGGATAGGTTTCCCTCCCCAGGTATTGGAACTCGCTGCGCAGCAGTCCGATTCCCCTTGCACCGTTTTCCAGTGCGTTATCCAGATCCTCCAGCTCGCCGATGTTCGCATACAGATGCACCCGATGCCCGTCTGCGGTGATATCCTCCTCATCTTTCAGAGATTGCAGATATTCCCGCTCCTTTTGCTCCTTCTCCTGCCGCCGTCTGTATTCGTCCAGGACATCGGCGTCGGGGTCCAGATATATTTTACCAGCAGATCCGTCAATGACGCAGATCCTGCCCTCCCACTTTGCATGAACGGGTATATGAATCAACACAGGTACCTCCATAGCCCTCACATGGATAGCCGTGTGGGACAGGGGTGACCCGCCTTGGGTGACAAAGCCCAACACCTTGCTTTTGTCCAGCTCCATTACCTCGCTGGGGGACAATTTCTCTGCCGCCACAATGACGGGTTCCTCCAGTGTATCCTTTTCCCTGGATAAACCATTCAAAATATACGTCAGCCGTCCGGCAATTTCCCGGATATCCTGTATCCGGTTGACAACCACCTCATCCTCCAGGGCGGCAAATGTGGAGGTCATCTCGTCGCGGGTGGTAGTCACCGCATAGGAAACGGTTACTTTCTCTGTACTGACCATGCTCTCTATTGCCTGTGAAAAGCCAGGCTCCTCAAGCAGCCGGATCTGCCTTTGAAAAGCTGCAGCCTCCGCATCTCCTTCAGACAACGCGTTTTGATACTGCTCTGTTAGCTGCTGGATAGCCAGCTCTTTTGCATTTTCATATCTGACCAGTTCCTGTTTTACGTCGGATACACTATAAGGATAGCCAAGAAGATCCGGATTGTAACGATAACGGATTTTACCAATGGCTATCCCTCCAAAAACAGCCTGGCCTTCGTAGATTTCCATGTTTTCTCACTCCCAGTATGACGAATCTTAATCACAAGCAGCCTTGAACTCTGTCCAGTTTTTATTATAGGCTGCATCTGCTTCCACACTCACATTCTGTATAATTTCCCCTTCAGTCACCGATTCGGGAACTGCCAAATCTGGATTTTCCAGCAGTTCGTCCGCTGCTTGGTTGGTAGAATAATACCCTGTAAAATCAAAGCATTTGGCGCCTGTCTCCGGTTGCAGGATATAATCCAGGAATTCATGGGCGGCGTCGCTGTTGGGCGCCTGAGAAGGGATAAACCCGGCCATAATGCCAAATCCCAAGCCTTCTTCTGGATACACAATTTTCAGATCCGGATTCTCAGACAGAACCTGGGTCACCTGTGAGGTGTACAAAAACGCCACGCTGGCCTCACCGTTTAACAGCGCATTTTGGGTATTGTCGTCCTGAATCATACGCACATTGGGAGCCAGAGCCTTTAACTTCTCCCCAGCTTCCTCAATCACCGCAACATCCTCCTCATTCATGGATTTTTCCATGGAGAGCAGAGTAATCCCGTTGATTACGCGGTAATTGGCCGTCAGGGCGATGCTGTCCTTTAAGCTCTCGTCCCACAGATCCTTGTAGCCCTTGATTTCAAAATCCACTGCTTCTGGATCATAGACAATCAGCGGAATCCCCGCCCCATAAGGAACCGTATATGCATCCTCTTCGTCGTAGAACTGTCCTTGATACAAAGGATTGATATTGTCAAAATTTTCGATCTTGGATTTATCCAGCTTTTGCGCCAGCCCTTCCTCTACGACAGACTCAATGATATAATCATCGGCGATGACCAGATCGTAGTCCTTGCCTTCCGCCTGCGCGAGTTTTTCGAGCATCGTCTCATCGGTGTCAAAATTAGAATAAATCAACTCAATTCCCGTCTCCTCCTCAAAGCCGTCCAACACCTCTTGAGGAAACATTCCCTCCCAGGTGTAAAGCACCAGTTCCCCAGAACTGCCGCCACTCTCGCTTTTTCCACTGTCTGTCTGTCCGCCGCAGCCAGATAAAAGACCGGCAGATACCAGACCAGCCAGAAGCAGCATTCCGATTCTTTTTTTCCCTTTCATCAATCAAAACCTCCTTTTTTCAATCAGCTTTCTTATATACTGCCAGCCGGTAAGCCACCAGAACCAGCAGCGTTATCGCCAGCATAATCGTACACAGCGCATTGATTTCTGGAGTTACGCCAAATTTCATCTGGGTATAAACCTTTACCGGAAGCGTGTTCAGCCGCGGCCCGTTGACAAAGATGCTGATAACCACATCGTCCAACGACATGGCAAAGGCCAGCAAGGAACCCGACAGAACCGCAGGCATTACCAAAGGCAGTGTAATGTCAAAAAAAACACGCATGGGAGCCGCTCCCAGATCCATGGCCGCTTCCTCCAAAGCCGGATCCATACCCGCCAGCCTTGCCCTCACCATCATCAGAATATAGGGGATGCAAAAAGCCGTGTGAGCAATGACCAGCGTCACCATACCGAAAGGCAGATGCAATACAGAAAAAAACGCCATAAATACCATACCCAGAATAATCTCCGGGATCATAATCGGAAGCGTGGAAATATATTCCATCACCCCGCCTGCCTTGGCTTTCGCCTTTACCAATCCTACCGCCCCCACGGTTCCGATGGCCGCCGCCGCCAGACAACTGAGGACTCCCAGCAGCAGGCTGTTTTTCAAAGCCTCCAAAATCGAGGAATCCTGAAACAGCGTCTGATACCATCTGAGTGAGAAGCCATTCCACACTGCCGTAGATTTGGATTCGTTAAAGGAATAGAGAACCACAAAGCCGATGGGTAGATAAATAAACAGCAAAACCAGCCACAGATAAATCTCTGAGAACTTGATTTTGCGCCGGGTTTTCTTTTTTCTCAATACAGTCCCTCCAATTCGCTCACATGGGTAATCTTGCGGTAAAGATAGATAATCAGCGTCGTCAAAAACGTGAGTATTACCGCCAATGCCGCCGCAAACGGCCAGTTGCTTCCCCGGCTCATCTGATCTTGAATCAGGCTTCCCACGAGAACGATTTTATTTCCGCCCAGGATATCGGCGATGAAAAACAACCCCATAGAAGGGATAAACGTAAGGATCATCCCTGACAACAGGCCGGGCAGGGTCATTTTCAAAGTTACGCTGAAAAAAGCCTGCGCCGGAGTAGCTCCCAGATCCATGGCCGCCTCCACCAAAGACCAGTCCATCTTCTCCGCACTGGAATACACAGACAGAATCATAAACGGAAGCAGCGTATAAATCATGCCCAGCAAAACCGCCGGATAGCTGTACAGCATTTTCAGCGGCTTCTCAATGAGTCCCAGCTTTAACAAAAAGCCGTTTAACGCCCCCTTCGTCTGCAAAATAATGATCCATCCGTATAATCGGATCAGACTGTTGACCCAAAAAGGGATAACCAAAAGCAGCATCATCCGCTTTTTGCGTCTATCGCTTAACTTGGCCATAAAATAACCGAACGGGTAGCCCAAAAGCATAATAGACAGGGTGCTGCTAAATGCCAGTTTCAGGGACTGCTGGAATGTTTCCAGGTACACCGGGTCAAGGATCTTCCGGTAATTCTCTGTGGTAAAACGCCAGAGCACCCCGTAGCCTTCCTTGTTTGTGGCAAAGCTGATGGCCGCCATATAGACCAAAGGCCCCACAACGAAAACCAGCGTAAATAAATACAATGGCAGCACGGCAAAGGACCAGAGGTTTTTCTTTTTTTTCATGAGCGCTCCTCCTGGTCTACCAGCACGCCGTCACTGCTGTGGAAAAAAAAGCCGACCTCCTGTCCCACCTCCATGGGGGAATCCATGCCGTACCGACTGGAAACCAACTGTTTCCCGTCTGGCAGGGAAATCACCATGCGGAGCATCCCTGCGGCAAAGGATTTTTCAGTAATGCGCCCTTTTAGCCCGCCCCCGTTTTTTTCCAACTGGATCTTCTCGCTGCGCACCGCCAGGGTCACCGGATCTCCGATTTTTAACCTGGCTCCGTTTAAATCCACCGCCGCCTTTCCGCCGCAGATATCCAGCACGGCCTGTTCTTCTTCCAGGCGATCTACGCGCCCGGAAAGAATATTGGCATTGCCCACAAAAGACGCCACATAGCTGGTCTTGGGATGGTTGTAAATCTCATCCGGCGTGCCGATCTGCTCGCACACGCCCCGATTCATCACCACGATCCGGTCAGACATATTAATAGCCTCCTCCTGGTCATGGGTAATGTAAATAAAGGTAATGCCCAGCTTCTTCTGCAATCGTTTCAGCTCAAACTGCATGGCGCGGCGAAGCTGCAGATCCAAGGCCCCCAGCGGTTCGTCCAGCAGCAGCACGCGGGGATTGTTCACCAATGCCCTGGCAATGGCCACTCGCTGGCGCTGTCCCCCGCTCAACTGAAACGGCTTTCTCTTCTCAAAGCCCTCCAGTTGCACCAAAGACAACATTTCTCGCACCCGTTTTCGCATCTCCGGTTTGGGGACTCTGCGTAGTTTTAATCCATATCCGATGTTATCAGCCACATTCATATGAGGAAACAGCGCATAATTCTGAAACACAGTGTTGACGTTTCTCCGATTGGGAGCCAGCTCCGTCACATCCATGCCTTCCAGCAGCACTTTTCCCCCATCCGGGGATTCCAGCCCGGCTATAATACGCAGTGTTGTGGTCTTCCCGCAGCCGGAAGCCCCCAATAAGGTGATAAACTCTCCCCGCTCTACCTGCAGATCAATGCCTTCCAGCACTTCCACATCGTTGAAGTGTTTTTTCACCCCGATTAACTCTAATATGATTTCTGCCATCTACTTATCTACTTCTCCTGTTTTCTGATGGTTTTACCGCTTCTGGTGTTCTGGTATTCCCCCTTTTCCACTACACACTTTCCGTCTACAAAGACATAAGGAATACCCAAAGGCTTTGCATCCGGCTCTCCCCGGTGCGGATAATCCGCCTTATCACAGATTTCTTCCAGAGAAAAAACCGTCAAATCCCCGTCCATTCCCGGTTCAATGCATCCTTTTTCCTCAAATCCGAAAAGCGTCGCCGGCAAAAGCGTCGCCTTATACACCGCTTCTTCCAGAGACAGCAGCTTCTTCTCCCTTACCATTTTGCGCAGATATCGGGGAAAAGAACCGGCAATCTGAGGATGTCCTTCCCCTTTTTCATAACCGCAGGTATCGCTGGAAGGCATGGCATAGTCTTTTACCAGACACTCGTAGACCTCCTGCTCGTTCCCCTCAAAGCAGATCACCGATTCGTGGGGAGCGTATTTTTTCATATGAAAGAAAAGCTCCTCATTCATCACCTGGCCTTTATACTGCCCCGTGGCAACCACCATCTGATCCCATTTCCAGTGATTCGCCTGAATATTCTGATATTCAAACGTCGCAGTATCAAAAAATGTCGCCCAGTTGGTGTACATACCGCTGTCAATATGAATGGGAAGCCCCCGATCGCGCGCCCGATCCACCATACGCAGAGCCCGCTCTATTAATCCCTCGCAATACTGATAGACAAAATGAGAAATCAGCATATGCGCCCCGGTTTGCTCTGCTACTTTGATAATCTCAAACAAAGAGTACAGATCTCCTTCGGTCAAAAGCCGGGTATGCACAGGGCAGATCCGGTGGTATTTTGCCGCCAGCCTGGCCAGCGCTATTACTTCCTCAATATCGCACCCAGGCACATAATCCAGGCCAAAAGATATCCCGCAGGCTCCCTGGCGCAGCGCTTCCTCCGCCATCGCTACCATCTGAGCAATCTGCCGCTTATCCGCCTTCTGATAAGGGTCGGTTATCCCGACTGCCTGGCGCAGCGGAGTCCCGTGCCCGATCAGCATGGCCTGGTGAATAGGAAACCCCCGCTCCTCCTGCGTGCAAAAAAAAGCATCCAAATCCGCAGGACTTAATCCGCAGTTTCCGCCCACCGTAACGGTCACTCCCTGGCAGGCCGAAAGTTCTGCCGGATACAGGCTTCCGTCAATGTGCCCATGCACGTCAATAAAACCAGGGGCTACATAGAATCCCGAAGCGTCAATGACTTTCTCCCCTTGCAGAGGAGTTTCCGACAGTACGGCAATCTTGGAGCCGTCCAGCCCCACATGCAGCTTTCTGCATTTCTTCTCGTGTGTATCGACCACGATCCCGTGATTAATCGCTGTGCTAATCATAGGCATACTGCCTCTCTTTCTACCTGTTCTCTATGATTTTCCAGACAAAATCTACATATTCCTCCTGAGTGAAAACCGGCTGGTAATCCTCTATTACCCGGCGCGCCTGCTCTCCCTGATTTTTCAGCAGCTCATACACCGTCAGAGCCATCAGCTTGGCCGGGGCGATCACCGCTTTATCCCAGTCCGTAATAGCAAAATCTGCGCCATGCAGAACTCCGGTAAAACCTGCATATGTAAAATTCACCACCGGCATCAGATGCGTCAAATCCCCTACGTCCGTACAGGCGTTATTAAAATCGCTCTGCGCCACCTCACGGTAGGTATAACCGTCCAGATATTTGGCCGCCGTTTTCAGGGCGGTATCGGCCGGACGAAAACGCACGGGCAGATACCCCTGAAGCCTCTCCCGATGGATTTTTCCGCCGAACGCATAAGCTGCGCCCTCAAAGGCCCTGGTCACTTTTTCCCGGATATGGTAAATGGTATCCAGGCTTCCCGCCCGCACCTTGCTCTCTACCACAACCCGATCCGGCACGCAGTTTAAGGCTTCGCCGCCTTCCCGGATCAGCGTATGCAGCCGCACATGATCTTTTTCCTGAAATGTCTCCCGCATCAGCCCCATCATCTGATAGGCGCTGTTGGCAATGCTCAGCGCATTCACGCCTTCCCAGGGCGCAACCGCAGCGTGGGCGGCTTTCCCCTCCACCGTGATCAATTCCGAAGAAAATCCGTTGCAGGATGGATTTCCCAGATAAAAGTCTTCCTCCACCGGAACCATATGCACATGGGTGGTCAGGGCAATATCCGTATCTGCAAATTCTCCCAGGCGTATCAGCTCTCCTTTTCCAGTTCCGGCAAAGCCGACGCCCTCCTGCTGAAGCCATCTTCTTTTCTTTGCATCCACATATTCCTCCGCTGGCACGGCCAGAAAAGAAACCGTCCCGCCAAGGCTGTCTCTCACCGCCGGATCGGTCAAAGCCATCGCCGCGCCCAGCATCACCGCAAGCTGCACATGATGGCCGCAGGCATGGGCAACGCCGGTCTCTTTATCCGCCAGGGGATGCCTGGGGCATAAAATGCCATCCAGTTCGCCAATCACCGTCAAATGAGGCCCCGCGGTCTTGGGCAGTACGCCGCGCACTCCGGTGCGCGCAAGTCCGAAGCGAACCTTCAGTCCCAGACTTTCCAGCGCATTTTTTACCTTAGAGGCCGTGCGAAACTCACAGAACCCTTCTTCTGGATGGCGATAAATATCTTCTGCAAAATCTATCAATTCTTTCTGATGCCTGTCAATGCATCCGATGATCTTTGTTTCCATACAATCATCCACCTATTACCTATTGTGTATCCCAACAGTCTGCTTCGTAAACTATCTTCTGTGAACAGTAATCCTATCATACCATAAAATTCCGATTTGGCAAACTACTTTATATTTTTTCCCGGGCGCCTATGCTATAATAGGATTACCGTTCACTGTCAATGTCATTTGCTCAAACTAAAAAACGCTCGTTCATCGGCGTTTCCTCCTGCGAGAATAGTACCAAAAACGTCGGGGGATTGCGAGAAGTCAGAGGTAAAAAAATGAATATAACCATCCTGCACGGACAAAACCACAAAGGTTCTACTTATCACATTGCCAAAATACTTTCCCAAAAGTTAGAGGGAAATGTTACCGAATTTTTTCTCCCAAGGGATTTTGACTGTTTTTGCACAGGCTGCGCTTCCTGTTTCAAAAAATCAGAAACTTTGTGCCCTCATCACGAAAAACTCAAACCCATTACCGAAGCCCTGGACAATGCGGATGTGATCATTCTGGCAAGTCCCGTCTATGTCTATCATGTGACAGGCGCAATGAAAGCGCTGCTCGATCACTACGGCTATCGATGGATGGTACACCGCCCAAAGGAAAAAATGTTTTGCAAACAAGCGGTCTGTATTTCCACCGCCGCGGGAGCCGGAACCAAAAGCACCAACCGAGATTTGGCGGACAGCATGTTTTTCTGGGGAATTGCGAAAACTTATCGTTATGGAGTCAATGTCGCCGCAGTCTCCTGGGACGGTGTGAACGACAAAACCAAGAATCGCGTGGAGAAAAAAACTTCCGCCCTAGCGCAGAAAATCAAGAAAAGCCAGGGGAATGTAAAACCCCCTTTCAAAACCAAAGCCTTTTTTTATCTTATGCGAATACTAATGAAAAAAGGCTGGAACGAGGCAGACAAAATTTACTGGGACGCAAAGGAATGGACGGGCAGAAAACGCCCTTGGAGAAACGATCCGATACAATAAAAAAGCAAAATCCAAAAATTTATGAAAAAATCCAAAAAGAGCTTGACTGTAAACCTTATTGATACCTTATATTTCAAGAAAAATCATAAGGTGGCAAAACGATAAGGAGGTAAGCATTATGACCATAAAAGAAGCTGAGGAGCAAACCGGATTGGCACGTTCCAACATTCGCTTTTATGAAAAAGAAAAGCTCATAGAACCGTCGCGCAATGATAAAAATGGATATAGAGATTACTCCGAAAGAGACATCGAAAATATTAAAAAAATCGCTTATTTACGTACACTCGAAATTTCCATTGAAGATATCCGCAATATCATATCGGATAAGGTGTCACTGACGGAAATTATAGAAAAACAAACTGGAACAATTCAGACACAAATTGACAGCTTAAACAGAGCAAAAACCATGTAAGATTGTTAATGAACTATCTCTGCGGAGAACTATAACAGAATACTTATCAAACTATTTATGTTTTGTCGCGCTGTCAATAGAATTGTTTTCTATATTGTTTGCATATGGATTGGCAAAAAGTGTGCTAACTGTTTTGCTTGTAGATACAATCGCACTGATTGGAATATTGATTGCGGGAATTGCTAAGATAAATCTGCTCCGTAGTCCAACTTTCAAAAAATGAAATCAAACAAATATTTCACAGCGCCTTATGAAAAATACCCTGTTACAATCAAAAGCGAGAGTCTTCTCCATCTGAGATAAACCTGGGATTTTCCCTCGCTGCCCGGCGCAGTACACAGAACAGCTTATCCGCATAAGACCCTAGATTCTCCCGCAGCTTATCGCTATGCACTATCGTCAGCTTGGTTTCTATATGGATATCCGTCAGGCAATCGTACAGGGCGTCCAGGTTCGCGCCGTACCATACCGGGAACTGCAGCTCCATGGCCAGCGTGTCATGAAGCTGTTTTCTGTTCTGGATTTCTCTTCCGTCTAATTTTCCCTCAAGCATCTCATTCCTCCCCATACAGAAGTTCAAAGGATTCGTAATGATCCTCTGTATAGTAAATCAAACCGTCGTTGGAATAAACAATCCGCTTAGCTCCCCGGCTGCCCGCGCCTAAGGTATCGATGTCGCATTCCTGATAGCTGCGCCCCTGCCGCTCTGGAAGGATTCCCTCATAATTTCCAAAATGGCTTCCCCCAATACATTTTCCCGGCGCGTAAGGCTCCAGAGAACCGCCTTCCCATCCTAAGCTTTCCGCCTCTTTTTTGGTAATAAAATTGGACGGCAGGCATCCATACAAATATAGATACAAGGCAACGTCTTCCTTTGACGTATAGGCGCCGTCTTTGGACGGCACATCTTCTTGCGACTCCGATAGTTCTTCATCCAATATATCCTGTTTTGCTTCGTCCAAAGCTTCAGCGCCTGCAATAGTTTGATCTTCAACCGCTGCGCTTGGCTCCCCGGTCAGATTCGCAGGCAGGTTGGTTCCACATGCGGTTAAAATCAGTGCAAGCCAAAATAACAGAAATATGTAGGCTTTCTTTTTCATAATTTTGGGACTCTCCTTTTTGAATTATTTTTAAAGCAAAGCTGGCAGGCAAAAATTCTGCCTGCCTGGTTTCAAACGTCTTCTAGGATATTCGGTGCTGACGAATCCCCATCTATCCCGCACATCCTAAACCGCCGTCGATTCCTCCTCCTGCTCCAAGTTCCGATACATCTTGCTGATTTCGCCTTCCACAGAGAAGAAACAATCTATAAGCCGCGGGTTAAATGCGCCGCACTGCCCTGCCCAGATCATTTCAATCACTTTCTTTCTCGAAAATGCCGATTTGTAAACCCGTTTGCAGCTTAAGGCATCGTACACATCCGCCAAGGCGACCACCTGCGACCAGGGTGTAATTTCATCTCCCTTGAGTCCTTCTGGATAACCTTTGCCGTCCCAGCGCTCATGATGATGCCAGGCAATGTCGCAGGCATACTCATAAAATTCATTATTCTGAAGCTGCGGTATGTTTTCCAGCAGCCCAACGCCTTTTGTCGTGTGCGTTTTCATAATTTCAAATTCTTCCGGCGTCAGTTTCCCGGGTTTTGTCAAAACCGCATCGGGAATGGCAATCTTCCCGACATCGTGCATAATCGAAGCCAGCGCAATGTTGTTAATATCTGTCTGGCTCAAATCTTTGCCAAAATCTGTATTCTCCAGTATAAATCTGGTGATCTCAAAAATACGGTTTACATGGCCGCCTGACTCTGCGTCGCGAAACTGAATCGCTGTGGCCAGTGCTTCGATCATTCCCTGATTCAGCAGCAGAATCTGATTGGACTGATTCATCAACTCCACTTTCTGCGTCTCTACCATTTCGTGCAGAAATTTCCGTGTCTCAAACAGTTCCACGACGGACTGTACACGCCGCCTTACCAGATATGGAATCACCGGCTTTTCAATGATATCCATTACGCCGAGGTCATATGCTTCTTTTACAACATGCTCCTGCTGCTCTGCCGTAATCAGAAATACCGGAAGACTGTCCACAAGCCCGATCTGCTTCATATGCCGCAGGATTTCAATGCCGCTCATTCCGGGTATTTCCACATCCAGAAGAACTGCGCTGAAAAGCTGCTGATTATTGAGCATTTCCGCAATCCCCAGGTATCCACTCGGCTCCTCTCTTATTGTATACAAATCAGAAAAAGTCTTTCTTAAAATCGCCCGGTTAACTGCATCGTTGTCTATAATCAATATTGTTTTTTCTGTTTTTTCCTCAAGAGAGTACATATTATATTGCTTCATATTTTTATAATAATAAAATTTGACGCGAAAATCAATAGTAAACGCTACTATAAATAGGTAAAAAATATCCCAAATATTCTCTTGTTTTTCCAAATTTTCAAAAATATCCCCCGAAAAATTTAAGCTAAATATAAGGTAGCCGTCAGCCTGTTGTAAGAATCGGCCTGTATAATCCCATTATGTGATAAAAAATTGTACACAAAAAGGAGGCCGTATGATGGAAATCATGATCGAAACCAAAAACCTTACCAAACACTACAAAAACAAAACCGTCGTCAGCGAATTGGATATGAAAGTCACCAAGGGCAGCATCTATGGATTCCTCGGCTCCAACGGGGCGGGAAAATCTACAACGATGAAGATGCTCCTGGGGCTGATACGACCCGCTCAGGGACAGATCCAGATATTCGGAAAACCCCTGCAAGGGAAGATGCGGCTGGAAATCCTGAAAAATACCGGCTCGCTCATTGAGTCCCCCTCCTATTACGGACATCTGAGCGGCCGGGAAAACCTGGAAATCATCTGCACGTTAAAGAACGCCCCCAAACGAGAAATCGACGAAGTACTAAAGCTTGTCCGCATGGAAAATCAGCAGCACAAAAAAGCCGGACAGTACTCTCTGGGTATGAAGCAGCGGTTGGGACTGGCCGCCGCCCTGCTGGGACATCCACGCCTGCTTCTGCTGGATGAACCCACCAATGGACTGGATCCGTCCGGCATCCAGGAAATGCGGGAGCTGATCTGCGCGCTGCCAAAAAGAACCGGCATGACCGTACTGGTGTCCAGCCATCTGCTCAGCGAAATCGACCAGATGGCCACCCATGTCGGCATCATTGACCAGGGGCATCTGATCTTCCAGGACAGCCTGGCTGTCCTCCATGAGCACAGCCAGTCCAAGCTGCACCTGCGCACCACCGATACTGCCGCCGCCCTGGCAGAACTTCAGCGCAATCATATTCCCGCCGAAGAAAAGGAGGGGACAATCATCCTCAGAGATACCAGCGATCGGACGGTCACCTGTGCCATACGGCATCTGGTCTATGCAGGCATCGGCATCCTCCGGGCAGAAGAAATACAGATGAGCCTGGAGGACATTTTCCTAAAACTTACCGGAAAGAAGGTGAGCTTATGACAGGCGTGATCCGACAACTTCAGGCAGAACGGTACAAAGCAAAACGCCGGCACAGCTGGGCCGTTGTAACTGCCCTGTGCCTGTTTCTCCTCCTCTGGAGTGCTTTTAATTTCCGAAACGCAGACAGCCGGGAGCTGGCTCAAGGTTACAGCACTTTATTTTACCAGCTTCCTCTGTTCAACACTATCCTGCTGCCTCTGGGACTCTCTGTAATCGCCAGCCGTCTGTGCGACTGGGAGATCAAGGGCAATACCTTAAAGCTGCTGTGTACCTTGCAGAGAAAAGGCGCCTTCTATGACTGCAAACTGCTGATTGGACTGGGGTATCTGTTTGTCATCGCCTTGGCGGAAACTGTCAGTATTGCAGGGATCGGAATCCTTTTCCGGTTTACGCAGACGCTGGAAATCCACATGCTGTTTCTGCATTTTCTGCAAGTTTTTGCAGCCGGAACCGCCATTTATTTACTGCAGCAGACCTTATCCCTGCTCTGTGAAAATCAGCTTGCACCCCTCGGCGTAGGGCTTGCCGGGTCCTTTATTGGGTTGTTCTCTCTATATTTTCCTACGCAGGTATCGCGGCTGATTCTCTGGTCTTATTTCTGCCAGTTTACGCCCCTTGCCATGGACTGGGATCGGGCGTCCAGGGAAATTTCTTTTTATCCAACTGCCTTTCCTCTCGGTTTGTTTCTGGGATTTCTGGCAGTGATTATTGGAATGTATGCTCTGGGAAAATTCTTGTTTTTACGAAAGGAGATCTGAAATGCTGATTCGATGTATCCGATGTGAAAAATTAAAGCTCAAACATTCCATCCTCTGGCTGGCCTGTCTGGGAATCCCAGTGATCCCGGCCATTATGGGAACGTTTAATTATATGGGAAACCTGGAAACCCTCACGCCGGGCTGGGCCAACTTATGGACACAGGAAACGTTATTCTATGCCAACTTCTTTTATGCTCCCTTAATCGGGCTGTGCTGTGCTTATCTGTGGAGGTTAGAGCACAGAAACCATAACTGGAATACATTGATGAGCGCCCCCGTGCCCGCCTGGGCCATCATCTTATCCAAGCTGGCCGTGATTTTGCGGACACTTATCCTCATCCAGATATGGGTAGGCGTTTTGTTCCTGGTCAGCGGAAAATGCATCGGCGTAGAGAACCGGTTTCCTGTGGAAACTTTGGGCTGGCTTCTGCGGGGCACCCTGGCCGGAGCCGTTATCGGAGCCTTGCAGCTTTTCCTCTCCATGGTGATCCGCAGCTTCGCCCTGCCGATTATCCTTGCCCTGCTCGGCAGCATTGGAAGCATTTACGCCGCCGCCAAAGGGATCGGGCTTTTCTTTCCTTATTCTCTGATGATGCTGGGCATGAATTCCAATCACGCGGAAAATATGCTGGAGGGACAGCTCGCCGTCTTTTTGGCTAGCTCTGTGGGAATGCTTCTTCTCTTTTATCTGCTGTCCGTGCTCTATCTCAAGAAAACAGATGTCAAAGCTTAACAATATATTCTTTCAAAAAATGGTAAATATCATCCGGCATAGGCGGGCATCCCGGCAGGCTTTTGGCAAATCCTTTGGTACAGTTTCCGATGCCAAGCTCGCCGGACTGCCCCTGATAGCCCTGTCCGATACAGATTTTTGTATCGAGTTTTTGCAAAAGCCCTTGCTCGCGCAGGCGATCCAGGGCGGGAAGCAGATAGCCGTAGCAGGCGCTGCAAGATTCGACCTCTTCCACTGCGTCCTGCAATTCTACGACCTTTCGGGTATGGGAAATGGAGGAATCCTGGAAATCTTTGAATTCGATTTTGGATAATTCCCCTTTTTGATACTCGCGCACCCGCGCCTGTGTCCAGTCTGCACAGCCGACTCTCAACTTCTCCGCCATACCAAGATAGGGCACGTCTTTTTTCTCATAACCCAGCAGACGGCACACCCAGGCGTCTACCAGAACCGGGTCAACCGCCGCCCAAACCTGGTTGCAGACCACCGGATTCCCGCCGTCTTCAAAATCCAGATCGCCGCAGATATGGTCCACTACCACAAAATCCTGGCGGATTCCCGCCGCCAGATGAGCGATGGGACGGTGCAGACCCAACTGATGAAACCGCCGCTTCTCCTTATTGGGAATCAACCCCTTTAAGTTCTTTAGGGCGCAGGTGATTTTCGTCTGGCAATGGCCTTTTAACACCGGCACGTTGATTAAGAAGTCTACTTGATCCACGCAGGAACACACGGCCAGTTCCATCCCCTTGCAGTCCTTCCACTGCCAGGAATCTTTTTGGGTATCGATAAAATCCACCTGATAGGTCTGGCAGAGCTTTTCGTAACCGCAGACCCGAAGGGCATCCGCAGTCTTTGCCCCTACCCAGGAACCTTCCATTAGAACGATCTGTCGGATTCCATACATCTGTAAATATTCGATGATTCCGGCCACCACTTCCGGGTGGGTGGTGGCTCCCTGCGAAGCCACGGAAGCCGACACCAGATTAGGCTTAATGCCAACCCGGCAGGACTTATCGGGTATCCGTCCAATAAGATCCGAGGCCTCCAGCAATTCTTTTACCATCTGCTTTCCATTCAATCCTTGATTGATTAGAATTTCTTTCTCGTTCATAGTTTCACTCCTGTCTAAACTGTTTACTGTCTGCTTGCTTTTTTGTCCGCCTGTGATATGATAGGATAATATATGATTCAATCTATCTATTTCGGGAGGCAATGGACATGAACTCTTCCAAAAATCAGATTACCGAGGGGGTCATCTGGAAGCAGCTTTTGATTTTCTTTTTTCCAATTGTTTTGGGAACTTTTTTCCAGCAGCTTTACAATACCGTAGATACCGTTATTGTGGGCCGTTTTGTGGGAAAGGAAGCCCTGGCCAGCGTGGGCGGATCTGCCGGACAACTGGTAAACCTGGTGGTGGGCTTTTTTACCGGACTGTCCTCTGGAGCCGCGGTTGTCATCTCCCAATTTTGGGGTGCAAAGGATGAGCGAAACGTAAAGGACGGCGTACATACCGCCTATGGGTTTTCCATCGCGGCAAGCCTGCTGATAACCCTGCTTGGAATCCTCACCGCGCCGCTGCTTCTAAAATGGATGAATACGCCAGAGGAATTGATGGCAGGCTCTCTTTTGTACCTGCGGATCTATTACAGCGGTATTTTGTTCGTCTTTCTTTTTAATACCGGTTCCAGCATCCTGCGGGCCTCCGGCGATTCCAAGCGGCCCCTTTATTACCTGATTGTCTGCTGCATCTTAAATATTGTACTGGATGTTTTCTTTGTATTGGTCTGCAAGCTGGGCATCGCGGGGGTTTCCATCGCCACGGTTCTGGCGCAGGCGGCCAGCGCCTTCCTTGTCACGCGGGCGTTGATGCGCTCAGAAGGCGGGCTGAAGCTGCGGCTTGGCAGTATCCGGTTTGCGAAAAAGATTTTGAAATCACAGCTTTACATAGGGATTCCCACCGGCCTGCAAAGCACGATGTACAGCATTTCCAATATCATTATCCAGTCGGCCATTAATCGTTTCGGGACGGACACAATGGCGGCCTGGGCCGCCTTCTGGAAACTGGATGCGATTTTCTGGATGATCAGCAGCGCGTTTGGGATTTCCATTACCACGTTTGTGGGGCAAAATTACGGGGCGGGGAAATACCCGCGGATCCGCAAAAGCGTCTGGGTCTGCTCTGGTATGCAGATGGCTGCTTCTGTGCTTTTATCCGCAATTTTGCTCGCTTTCCGCGTACCGCTGTTTGGGATTTTTACCACGGACGCGCAGGTTGTGCAAATCGGTTGTCTGATGGCTATGATACTCGCCCCGTTTTATATTGTTTTTACCCCTGTGGAAATCTTATCCGGCGCCCTGCGGGGAATCGGCGACGTTATGGTTCCTACCGTTATCACCGTCTGCGGCGTCTGTCTTCTTCGGATTGTATGGGTCATGGCTGCGGTTCCTTTGCGGCCGGCCCTCTCCACGATTATGGCGGGATACCCGATCACCTGGATACTCAGCAGTATTGCCTTTTTGTTTTATTATACGCACCGGATGCGCAGGTTCGGAAAATAATTTTGCCTTATGCGTTTTCAGTAATGGCATTTCCTGTATAGAGCTGATAATATTTGCCCTGTTCCTCCAGAAGCTCCTCATGGGTGCCCCGCTCGATGATCCGCCCTTGCTCCAATACCATGATGCAGTCGCTGTTCTTGACCGTAGACAGTCTGTGGGCGATGACAAAGGTCGTCCTGCCCTTCATCAGTTTATCCATACCATCTTGTACAATCTTCTCAGTACGAGTATCGATGGAACTGGTCGCCTCGTCCAGAATCAGCGCCGGCGGGTCTGCAATGGCGGCCCTGGCAATGGCTAGTAGCTGCCGCTGTCCCTGGCTTAAACCCGCGCCGTCCCCAGTGAGAAGGGTTTGATAACCTTCCGGGAGCCGCTCAATAAACGTATGGGCGTTGGCCAGCTTTGCGGCGGCGATCACCTCCTCGTCGGTGGCGTCCAGTTTGCCGTAGCGGATATTTTCCATGACAGTAGCGGTAAACAAATGCGTATCTTGTAAAACAATGCCAAGGGAACGCCGCAGATCCGCCTTTTTGATCTTATTGATGTTGATGGAATCGTAGCGGATCTTACCGTCTTGGATGTCATAAAAACGGTTGATCAGGTTCGTGATCGTTGTCTTTCCTGCCCCCGTAGAACCTACAAAGGCAATTTTCTGTCCGGGTTTGGCGTACATGACAATGTTGTGAAGGACCATCTTCTCATCACTGTATCCAAAATCCACATCCGCAAATTCCACGCCGCCCTGCTGCTTCTGATAGGTGGTCGTGCCGCTGTCCTTATGGTAATGCTTCCATGCCCACATGCCGGTGTGGCCGTCGGCTTCCTCAACCTGACCGTTTACTTCCTTAGCGTTGACAAGGGTCACATAACCATTGTCTTCCTCCGGCGTTTCGTCGATCAGCTTAAATACCCGATCGGCCCCGGCAAGCGCCATCACGATCGCGTTAAACTGCATACTTACTTGGTTGATCGGCATGTTAAAGCTCTTGTTAAAGGTCAGAAAGCTGGCCAGGCCGCCGAGGGTAAGCCCGCCGATATTGCCGATAGCGAGGATACCGCCTACAATGGCGCAAACGACATAGCTTAGATTTCCAAGCTGTAAGTTAATCGGACCGAGCATATTGCCGAACTGGTTTGCATTATAAGAGCTGTCAAACAATTCGTTATTCAATTTATGAAAACGCTGGATACTCTCTTCCTCGTGGCAGAAAACTTTTACCACTTTCTGCCCTTCCATCATCTCTTCCACAAAACCGTTAACCGCGCCGAGGGATTTTTGCTGCGCCGCAAAATATCTTCCGGAAAGCCCGGTAGCCTTTTTTGTCACAAACAGCATCACTCCCACCATCAGCAGGGTCACCGCGGTAAGCGGCAGACTTAGGAAAATCATGCTGACCAGTACGCTGACAATGGTGATGGCGCTGTTCAGGCATTGGGGCATACTTTGGCTGATCATCTGCCTTAACGTATCGATATCGTTGGTGTAACAGGACATAATATCGCCATGGGCATGTGTGTCAAAATATTTAATCGGAAGAGATTCCATCCTGCAAAACATATCGTTTCGGATATTGCGCATCGTTCCCTGGCTGACATTGATCATAATACGGTTATAAATATAAGAAGAAACTGCCCCCAGCGCATAGAATCCCCCCACTTTGATAATCGCATGGGCAAGGCCGGAAAAATCTGGATTGTCACTGCCCAAAAGCGGTATGATATAACTATCGATCAGAGTCTGCATAAACAAAGTTCCCTGTATATTGCAGAGCACACCCGCAAAGATGCAGATGACCACAATGATTACATGAGGAGCATAGTTTTTAAACACATATCCCATTAAACGCCTAAAAAGCTTTCCGGGATTCTCAATCTTCGGCCTTGGGCCTTTTACTCTTTTTCCCATTGGTCCCGGCATTACAGGTCACCTCCATTCTGGTCAAAATCCGCATTCCCGCCAGTCTGCGATTCAAAGACTTCACGGTAAATCGGACTGGTTTTTAGCAGTTCCTCGTGCGTGCCGAACGCCGCCACTTCGCCGTTATCCATCACGATAATCCGATCCGCATACTGCACACTGCTGACTCTCTGTGCGATAATCAGCTTTGTGGTGTCCGGGATTTCCTCCGCGAAAGCTTTGCGGATTCTGGCGTCCGTCGCGGTATCCACGGCACTGGTGCTGTCATCTAGTATCAGTATCTTGGGTTTTTTCAAGAGGGCCCTGGCGATGCACAGCCTCTGCTTCTGACCGCCGGAGACATTGGAGCCGCCCTGCTCGATATATGTGTTGTATTTGTCTGGCATCTGCTGGATAAATTCATCGGCACAAGCAAGCTGACAGGCACGCATACACTCTTCTTGGGTCGCTTCTTTATCGCCCCAGCGGAGGTTTTCCAGAATTGTCCCGCTGAAGAGGACGTTTTTTTGAAGCACCACAGACACCTGGTTTCTAAGCGCTTCCATATCATACTTCCTGACGTCCAGACCGCCTACGAAAAGCTCGCCGGAAGTCACATCATAAAGCCGGCTGATCAGATTGACCAGACTGGATTTTGCGCTTCCCGTACCGCCGATCATTCCAATGGTTTCCCCAGAGCGGATATCGAGATTGATATTTTTTAATACCCGTTTCCCCTCTTTGTTGTAAGCAAAGTCTACATCTTTAAAACAGATGCTTCCGTCGCTGACTTCATACACGGGATCCTCTGGATTGCTCAGATCTGGTTCCTCTGTCAAAACCTCGGCAATACGTTTTGCACTGGCATAACTCATGGTCAGCATAACAAAAATCATGGAGACCATCATCAGGCTCATCAGGATATTCATACAGTATGCGAGCATACTCATCATTTCGCCGGTGGTCAGCCCGCCTGCTACAATCAGCTTTGCGCCTAACCAGGAAATCAGCAGGATACAGGTGTATACCGTCGCCATCATCAGCGGCATGTTCATTACGACCAGCTTTTCGGCACGCAGAAACATATTGTAAATGTTGCTGTTTGCCTTTTCAAATTTGCCTGTCTCATAGTCTTCCCGCACATACGCCTTGACCACGCGGATAGCAGACACGTTCTCCTGCACGCTGGCATTTAATTCATCGTATTTTTCAAACACCTGGCGGAAATATTTCGTAGCCCTTGGGATAATCAGCCCAAGGCAGCAGGTCAGGAAGACGACCGCGATCAGATAAATAGAGGCAAGCCTGGCATTGATTACAAAGGACATCGCCATAGCAATAATCATCGAAGCCGGCGCCCGCATCGCCATTCGCAAAAGCATCTGATACGAATTCTGCATATTGGTTACATCCGTGGTAAGTCTGGTAATCAGGCTTGAAGTAGAATATTTGTCAATGTTAGAAAAAGAATAGGTCTGAATCCTTTCAAACATGGATTGCCGCAGATTTTTTGCGAAACCGGCCGAGGCCCTCGCCCCATACTTGGCGCCCATAATACCTGCCCACAATCCCACCAGTGCCGCCGCCGCCATACATGCCCCAATTTTGTAAATGTGGGACAAATTCCCTGCATTTACCCCTTCGTCGATGATCGAGGACATCAGCATTGGGATGATCATTTCCATGATAACCTCTAGAATCATAAAAAGCGGCGTGAGAATGGAATCTCTTTTGAATTCCCGGATTTGTGCGCCTAACACTTTCAGCATAGTTTTCACCTACTTTCAAATATGGTTTTCTGCAAATATATGTACTCCCTGTTAAATAATAGCACCTGATTGCATTTCCCACAAGCGAAAACTGCGAAATCAGTCCAAAGGGACGCTACTGGGATTTTCCCATTTTTGTAGCGTCCCTTTAACAATAAAAACCAACAAATCTATATTACAAAACCTCTACTTTATATCCCACACCCCAGACCACCTTCAAATATCTGGGTTCTTTGGGGTTGATCTCAATTTTCTCACGGATATGGCGGATATGTACAGCTACTGTATTTTCTGCGCCGATGGCCTCCTCTTTCCAGATATATTCATAAATCTGAGTGCTGGAAAACACCCTTCCCTTATTTTTCATCAATAAAAGAAGGATCTGATACTCGATGGGCGTTAAACGGATCAGTTCTCCGTCCAGCGTCACCTCTTTTCGATCATCGTTTATCAGCAGGCCGCCCGTCCCGTAGATTCTTGCTTTGGATAGATCCGGGCTGGCCCCCAGCTTCGTATAGCGGCGGATCTGGGATTTTACCCTGGCTACCAGTTCCAGCGGGTTAAAGGGTTTTGTCAGGTAATCGTCTGCACCGATGTTCAGCCCCAGGATTTTATCTGCATCTTCTGACTTGGCGGATAAAATGATGATGGGAACGGTATTTTGCTCCCGGATTTTTAAAGTGGCCCGTATGCCGTCGAGCCGGGGCATCATGATATCCATAACGATTAGCTGTATCTCCTGCTCCTTTAAAATTTTTAGAGCTTCCATGCCGTCATGCGCCTGATATACCTGATACCCCTCTTGTTTTAGATAAATTTCAATGGCCTCCACGATTTCCCAGTCATCGTCACATACCAGAATTCCCGCCATATTGTTCACCCCTCTCTTGTAGTCCAAGCATAACATCCGTTTCTTAAAAATATTGTTGGAATTCTTTTAAGATTTTCTTAAAACAGGCGGCAAAAATCTAATTCAAATACTCGTATACTGCCTTTGAAATCTGTGCTACGCGGCTGGCGGAATTGGCGGAATTGATGCTCATCACACAGATGATATATGTACATTTTGGACTGTATACAATGGCAATATCGTGGTCGCTGAAACTTGTCTCACCAGTTTTATTGGCAACTTTTACACCGGAAGGCACGCCGACCGGAATCTTGCTGCGCAGCTGCTGTGCCAGAAGAAGATTTTTCATTTTCTGGGAGCTTTCTTTGTCTACACAGTTTCCCCGATAAATGGCCTCCAGCAGCTTCCCGCTGTCCTTTACGCTTGTACAATTCATTCCGCCGTCTGAGATGCCAAGCCCAGCGTAAGCCGTATGTATCTGCGTTTTGGTGTAGCCGTTTTTTACCAGATAGGCATTGATCACAGCGCAGCCGGCGAGGAAATCGTGCCGTGAGGTGTGTCTCATCACCAGCTCATTGTAAGCGGTATTGGAGCTGATCGTAATCATGGATTGGAGCAGGGCGTTTATCTCTGCCGTCTCTTTTACGTTTCCCTGCCGAATCTGATCGTACAGGGAGGCCATTACAAACGCTTTGATCAAACTGGCGGCATACAGCGGCTGATCGTTAATTGTGAGGGAATCGTTGTCGTCCAGCCGTTTGACATACACCGACCAAGTTCCCCCATAGCCGCTGATCATTGAATTTAATTTGGACGTCAGGCCGCCAAGCTTGGTGCTGGTGCGTCTGCCCTGGCCGTTCGCCTCAAAAGAATAGGAGAATCCGCCGAGCTTTCTTTTTGCGCTGGTCAGACACTTGCCGTCTGCGTTCGTAATATAATAATACGTGTCCCCTACATTTACCAGACCCTTTCTCTTAACCATCCGCCCGTCTTTGCCGGCAAAACAGTAATAGCCCTGGTATTTCTTTCCTTTATAGGTAAGATTCAGTTTGTGCGTTTTCTGTGTAGTATCCAGACAGCCGCTTTTGTCAAAGAAACGGTATCCGGGAAACTTTTTGCCGTATTCGTCCTTTGACGTAATTTTGCGGATGCCTCTTTGCGTGTTGATCCGGCTCATGGAATCCCGATAATAATAACCATGAAACTTTTTCCCGTTGCTTGCCTTCTCATTCAAATAAATCAATCCAAAGGTTTTCGCACAGATGCGCCCCGCACGATTGTAAAAATAATAACCCTGAAACACGGAATCGTTGATTTTCGTTTTTTTGCAGTATACGATGCCGCTCTTTTCGGCCAGCTTCCCGCCTTTTTCAAAATAGTAATATCCACTGTAATGATATTGTCCGCCAATGGTTTTCGGCTTTGGAACATAATGAACTCCACAGCGGGTGTTGATCCTGCCGTCAGACAACACCGCATATATGCCGCGGAAAACGCGCCCTTTCGCCTTCTGGCCCTTTAGTGCGTACAGACCTGGAGCGGATACTTTTTTTCCAGACGCCTGATAGAGATAATAGCCGTCCTGAGAGGCATGATATTGTACAGACGGCGCGGCCTCTGCCTGAACGCGAATTGGCAAAAGAAGCAGAAAAGACGCCGCCAGCAAAACAAAAAATTTCCGCATAGAATTATAATCGCCTTTCTTTTTCTTCTATTATATTACCTTCGTTTCCGAACGTCAATTTTATCCAAACAATTTTTTCCTATCATAAAACGACATTTTATGCTATACTGGAAAAAAATAATTTAAGAACAAAAAGGAGCCGAAAAAACAATGATAAAAAAGACCATTCTATTATTTTTGGCTATCAATTTTTTGTGCAGCGTTCCGATATCCGCCGCAAAACTGGAAACCCAATCCAAAACCATTTCCCTGGTGGAAAGAACCACTGAGAAAGTCGCGTCTGTAAAGACGCTGACAGATGCGGTTAAAAATGGTTTCTTGACCGCAAACGGCAAAACCAGATATTATAAAAACGGTAAGTTACATAAAGGTTTTTTGACTTTAGACAACAAAACCTATTATTTTAACGAAAAGGGAATTCTGGTAACCGGGAGCAAACAGATAAAAAACGCCTATTATTTTTTTGATTCCGACGGAGTGATGAAGACGGGTTTTGTAAAGAACAACTCCAAAACCTATTATTATGATGAGAAAACAGGGAAAAAAGTTTTTGGTCCCCATCAAATAGGAAAGTATCGTTATTATTTTAAAGAAAAAACTGGTGAAATGGCGACAGGTTTTCTGACCAGAAAACGAAACGGTTCTTATATAAAGACCTATTACAGCAGCAAAGGGCGTTTGAAAACCGGTACGTTCCAAGTATCTCATGTGGAATATAAGGCCGCCAAAAAGACTGGAAAAATCTATTCGGTGCGAAATCTGGCCGCAGTGATCTGCCAGAGGCCCGAATTGCCTACCGGCTGCGAAATCACTTCTTGGACTATGATGGCCAACTACGCCGGCATAAAAATAGAAAAAACCAAGGCAGCCGATATTATGCCCAAAAGCTCCGATCCCAATCAGGGGTTCGTGGGAAGCCCGTATTCCTCAAGCGGGGGAAGCCTTGTAGTATATCCAGGCGGATTGAGAACCATCACCCAGGAATATTTCAAAAGCTACGAGGATATGACCGGTTGCAGCTTCAAACAGATACAGGCAAAACTATGGGATAAACATCTGGTGCTGGTGTGGGTAACGCGTCTGGACGGTTTCGGTTCCCATACCGTGGCCCTGACCGGATACGACCCCAAAGGATTCTTCTACAACGACCCGTGGACTGGCGGCAAAAGCAAACTCAGCAACGAAGAGTTTTCCGTCATCTGGAACGAAAACGCCTGCCGGGCATTGTCCTATTAAAGAAATCATTATAAAGTCAGCCGCCATTCCTGCAAATAATGGCGGCTGCTTCTCTCTTAATTATGCCCACACTTCCTCATGGGAAAATAATTCTCCTTTTTCAATCTCTTTTCTCGCCTGACGAATTGCCTCTATTTCGTCTGGCGCTGCCACATCTTCTTCAATAAATTTTAGAAGAATCCGGTAAACTGTTTCAATCTCTCTTTCGTCTACAATACCAACTAGGCTGTGTAATATTTCTCTATTCATTTAGAAAACCTCTTACAATCCTTTATAAGCTTCTCCTCTGGCAAAACAGCATCAATGATAATCATTCCATTTTCAATTCTTGATTTCACTCGTTCTTTCACTTTTTCATCCAAGGTCTTAATGCTTTTCATAGCTTTTTTCGTATAAATGATGTGTGATATTTCTACCCCTCCTTTTAAGAGCACCCGGATTCTTTCTTCTGCCGCTTCTATTTATAAGATCAGCATCGCATCCCCAAAGGAAAAAAAGCGATACCGCTCTTTTACCGCCTCCTCGTAAGCCGCCAGTATCCGCTCTCTTCCCGCCAGAGCAGACACCAGCATCAGCAGTGTGGATTCCGGCAGATGAAAGTTCGTAACCAAGCCGTCTATTATCCGAAAAGAATAGCCCGGATAGATAAAAATATCTGTCCAGCCGCTGCCTGGATGAAGAAAGCCTTTTTCATCCACAGCAGATTCCAGCGTCCGGCAGCTTGTCGTCCCTACGGCAATAATCCGCCCCCCGTCCGCCTTTGTCTGATTGATTGTCTGCGCCTGTTCCTCATCAATCTGGTAAAATTCGGAATGCATATGGTGTTCTTTTACATTTTCCACTTTCACCGGACGGAAAGTCCCCAAGCCCACATGGAGCGTTATATGGGCAATCTTTACGCCTGCGCTGCGGATTTCTTCCAATAAAGGATTGGTAAAATGCAGCCCCGCCGTGGGAGCCGCCGCCGATCCCTCCTGCCTGGCATAGACGGTCTGATAACGGTTCTTATCCTCCAGCTTGTGCGTAATATAAGGGGGGAGGGGCATTTCGCCTAATTGATCCAAAATCTCCTCAAAAATACCTTCATAAGTAAAATGAATCAATCGGTTTCCGTCCTCCACAACATCGGTCACCTCTCCCATCAGCAGCCCGTCCCCGAAACTGAGACGGCAGCCCGGCTTCGCTTTCTTGCCCGGTTTTACCAAGGTTTCCCATACATCCCCCTCGCGACGTTTCAAAAGCAGCAGCTCAACGGCCGCATCAGTATTTATCTTTCTTCCATATAATCTGGCTGGGAGCACTTTTGTATCATTGATAACCAGGCAGTCTCCCGGGAGCAGGTAATCTTTCAAATCTTTAAATTGTCTGTGTGTGATATGTCCGTCTTCTCTATCCAAATGCAGAAGCCTGGATGCACTCCGATCTTTTAGAGGGTCCTGGGCAATCAGCTCCGACGGCAATTCAAAAAAGAAATCGCTGGTTTTCACGTTTTCATTCTCCTTTACTTCCTATATTAATGTAAGTATAACATTCTTCCGTCTGAGATTCAAGAATGCCGAAAATCCACGAATTTCAGAATGGGAATCTCTGAATCTTTGCACAATAATTTACCATTTTCTATGATACCTGCTGTATATATCAGACAAGATTCATAAAATAATACGGAAAATGAGCATAAAAATCCAAAGACATTTTCCTTGATATCATATATCATAGAGTACACAAAGGAGGTGCTCCTAAAATGATTATTATTGGAGAGAAAATTAATGGCTCTATTCCGATTGTTGGAGAGGCCATCGCAAACCATGATTCTGATTTCATAAAAGAACGGGCTAAAATACAGGCCAATGCTGGTGCTTCCTACATTGACTGTTGTGCCTCTGTGGATGAGGGAATCGAAGTAGACACTATGAAATGGATGATCGACTGCATTCAGGAAGTAACAGATCTTCCGATCGCAGTAGACAGCCCCAGCCCAGACGTATTAGCTCAGGTTTATAAGTTCTGTAACAAACCAGGTGTTATCAATTCTGTTTCCATGGAAGGTGACAAGATTGAGAAAATTTTCCCTGAAGTAGCTGATACCCCTTGGGAAATCGTTTGCCTGCTCTGTGATGATACAGGTATTCCGAAATCTGCTGAAGACAGACTGAACGTATTCGAGCGCGTTATGAAAAAAGCAAAAGAATACAACATCGCTCCGAACAGATTCCATATCGACCCAATGGTTGAGATGCTTTGTACATCTGAAGACGGTATGAACATGAATGTTGAGGTTATTAAGACAATTCGTGCTCAGTATCCAGACATTCATATCGTTGCCGCTGTTAGTAATATTTCCTATAACCTGCCTGTACGTAAACTTGTAAACGTAGGTTATACAGTATTGGCTATGAACGCTGGTATGGACAGTATTATCTGTGACCCCACAGATAACCTGATGTCAGGTTTGATCTATGCTACCGAAGCTCTGCTTGGCATGGACGAGTACTGCATGGAATATATTAGCGCTTACAGAGAAGGTCTTTTTGGTCCGGTTAAGAAATAATTAAAATTTATTAATAACAAATTATAAGGAGGATTTACACCATGTCTAAAGTTGCTGAAATCAAAGAATTAATCACAAAAGGTAAAGCAAAAGCTATCGCTCAGGCTGTTGAAGACGCTATCAAAGAAGGCGCTGACGCAAGCGAACTGTTAAACGAAGGTATGATCGGTGCTATGGATGAAATCGGTCAGAAATTTACAGAAGGTAAAATCTTCGTTCCTGAGATGCTGATCTCTGCAAAAGCTATGAAGAAGGGCGTTGAAGCTCTGAAACCACATCTGTCAGCTGACGCTGCTGCTGGATTAGGCACAGTTGTTATCGGAACAGTTCTTGGTGACCTTCATGACATCGGCAAGAACCTGGTTGCTATGATGCTTGAGAGCGCTGGATTTGAAGTTATCGATTTGGGCGTTGACGTATCTCCAGAGAAATTCCTGGAAACAGCTAAAGCTAATCCTAACACCAAGATCATCTGCTGCTCAGCTCTGCTGACAACAACAATGCCAAACATTGGCGCTACTGTTAAAGCATTTGATGATGCTGGCATGAGAGACAAAGTTAAGATCATGATCGGTGGTGCTCCTGTTACACAGAAATACTGTGACGAAATCGGAGCTGACATCTACACCGCTGATGCTGCTGCAGCTGCTGCAAAAGCAAAAGAAATCGTTGCTTAATTATTTTTGATAATATCATCTCTTTACAGGGCTGCTTGGATTACTATCCAAGCAGCCTTGTTTTTGCCTTACCACCATTTCTATCCGCCCTATCTTTTTCGCTTTTTTACTATTTCCACAATAAATTCCTGTTCCGAATTACTCTGCTTTTCTTTCATCACGCGTTTTTTTCCCAAAAAGGGCAGGATAGGACAAAATTTTTCTGCTATGAACAAATTTTCTCCTACCATTTTCTATAAAAATAGGGTAAAATAAAAAGGTCAGAGCATTAATTTCCCTTTTTAGGAGGTGTCCTCAGTGGATAACGAAAAATACGAAAAAAATATCAACAAAAAGCCAAAATTACTGAACTTCATTGATATAAATACTTTAAAGGACATTCTGGATGCCTTTACAGAAACTACCGGTCTAATGGCAAATATCGTAGATATCGAAGGAAAATCTATCTTTTCCCGGAAAAATCTTTCCAAATGTTGTAAATTCTGCCAGCTTATTTACAGTATGGAAAACGGCCTGCCCCGATGCAGGAGCGCTTACAAAAGAGCCGGAAAACAGGCTGCCATGTTTGGCGAACCCTATATTTTCCGCTGCCCCTCTGGATTGATCGAATGGGCGGCGCCGATTATTGTGGAAGGAGAACATCTTGGCACTCTGATCTGCGGTCAGGTACTGATGTGGAAACCGGAAGAATTTTTCTGGATCGAACTAAGGGAAATGAATCAGGAACTGACTTCCGACTTCACAGAGCTTTTTCAGGCTGTCGAGGAACTTCCGATTGTATCGGCCAGCATGGTTCGGAGCGCTTCTTATCTGATGTACATTGTAGCCAACTATATTATGAAGTCTGGTTGGGAGAACTACATACGTACCAAAGAAATTATCTATCAGCAGTCCCTTTTGCATGAAGAAATTGAAAACAGGAAAAGCCTGGAGGACAAGCTGCCGGGCCCGGCTGCGGAATACAGTATTTCTTCTGAGTCAGACCTGATGACTAAGATAAAGCTAGGGGAAGAAAAAGCCGCTCAAGATCTTTTTCAGAAGCTGCTGACAGATATCGTCCTCTATGGCGGCAACCAGATTCCTGTTATCCAGACAAGGCTGATCGAATTGGGCGTGATGATCTCCCGCAGCGCCGTGAGCGTAGGGGTTCCCCTGGCGGTGGCCAGTGAGAAGAACTCACAGATTTTTCGGGAAATTTACCAGGAAACCACCCCGGAAGGCATTTGTGTAAAAGGACAAAAACTCCTGGAATTTTTCCTGGAAGAAGTACAAAAGCTCAACAAAAAACCTTCTCATTCTAAGGTTCTGGAAATCCAAAAATATATACAAAACAATTTCCGAAAAGACCTTACCCTGGAAAAAATTGCACAGGCTGTCTATTTAAGCCCCAGCTATGCAAGCCGTCTTTTCAAAAAAGTTCAGAACGTATCCCTGATGGAATATCTCACACAAGTGCGTCTGGAAGAAGCCAAACGGTTGCTGAGAAACCCCCAGTATCTAATTGATGAAATCGCCGAAAATACTGGTTATGACGACGCCAGTTATTTTACCAAAGTTTTCAAACGCTACGAAGGCGTTACCCCCACACAGTACCGTAAGACACTGCAAACAACTTAAACTTGGCAAACGGTACACCCAGAAAGGAATTGAAATATTTTATGGAAGACATTCTACAAGAATTGGAAGAAGTAATCTATTCTGGAGATGCCCAGGCTGCCAAAAGCGCTACGGAAAAAGCGCTTCATTTAGGTTACAGTACACAATCCATTGTTGACAAAGCCCTGCTTCCCTCTATGAAAGAGATGGGGGAGAAACTGCGCAGAGGGGATGTCTTCATCCCTGAAGTGCTGATGGCTTCCCGCGCCATGCATGCCGCCATGTACGCGCTGAAGCCAATTATTTCCCATTATACCGGCCGGCGAAAAGGCGTTATTATCATTGGAACAGTCGCCGGGGATCTGCATGATATCGGCAAAAACCTGGTATCCATGCTGCTGAGCAGCAGAGGTTTTACTGTAATAGATTTGGGTATTGACGTAACAAAAGAAGAATTTCTGGAATCCATACAGAATTACCATCCAGATATTGTCGCACTCTCCGCTCTCCTCACTACAACCGTTCCAGAACTGAAAAATATCATTGATTATATCACAGAGGCCGGGGTGCGTCCCCAGGTTTCCATTATGGTAGGCGGCGCGCCAGTAACCGCAAAATATGCCAAAGAGATCAAGGCTGACGTTTATACCAATGATATGTTTGAAGCCTGCGAAGCCGCGGAAGAATTAATCCAGAGACGTATCAGTAAATATACGCTGAAATAATCTGTCAATGACAAGTATTTACCATTTAGT
The DNA here is from genome assembly GCA_947571775.1 of uncultured Lachnospiraceae bacterium. Taxonomy (GTDB): domain Bacteria; phylum Bacillota; class Clostridia; order Lachnospirales; family Lachnospiraceae; genus MGBC164599. The sequence continues at coordinate 141,820 of CANOZK010000001.1, forward strand.
CGGAAAATAAAAACTCACACTTGGAAACCGAACGGAAAAATACAAGAATTTACAGGAAACCTCCAAGGACTTTTTTTCAAAAATCCGGTATTATTAATTCAACCACAAAGTGAGCGGTTAGTATCAAACAAGGAGGATTTTTCATATGAGCACAAGAAAACCTGTAACAAGTATGGCTGTCAACAGTATTGACGAGTTAGTTTATGGTAAGTGTAAAAACCCAATCACAACAAAAATGGGTATCCAAATCGGTGGCGGCACTGTTTATCCAGAGCTGAACCACACACTGCCCCCAATGATCGTTAACGATTCCACAATCCAGGAAGCTTACGGCATTTACAAAGAAATGATCGAAGGAATCCTGAAACGTGCCGTTGAACTGCATCAGGACGCTGTTACAATCGAGTATGAAACTGTTCCGGATTTCACAGAGCATCCGAAATATGGTATTGAGTCCACAAAGATTATCCTGGACGTAATGAAAGAGTACAATGCTAAATATGGCATCAAATCTGCTCTTCGTGCAACACCAAACGATATGCGTGAAATGAAACGGCCACCTATCATGAGAAGCGGAAGCTTCTGGGAAGGCATGCTTGAGTTCTTCAACGGCTGTGGAGAATTAGGCGCTGATTACATCTCCATCGAGTCTACTGGTGGTAAGGAAATCAACGACGAAGCTCTTCAGATGTGCCGCATCGACCAGATCATCTTCGCTATGGGCGTTATGGCTTGCACAGATATGGAATTCCTGTGGAGCAACATGGTTGACATCTGCAACAAACACGGCATGATCGCTGCTGGTGACTCCTCTTGTGGTTTCGCTAACACAGCTATGGTTCTTGCAGAGAACGGTTATATTCCTCGTACATTTGCTGCTGTTGTACGTGTGGCTTCTGTTCCTCGTGCACTGATGGCTTATGAAATGGGAGCTACTGGCCCGAGTAAAGACTGCGAATACATCGGTGGATATCTGAAAGCTATCACTGGCGCACCAATCGCTATGGAAGGTCGTATGGCTTGCGGCGCTCACCTTAGCCCAGTTGGTAACATCGCTGCAGTTCTGCCTGACCTGTGGAGTAATGAGTCCATTCAGCAGGTACAGTTGCTGTCTGGTTCTGCTGTAACAGCAGGTATGGAACAGCTGATCTACGATTGTAGAATGCTGAACAAAGCTACTGAGCTTGGCTATCAGAAACAGATGATGGAAATTCTTCAGGAATCTGACTCTGCTCTGGATCCACACGCATACATCCTGCGTCCAGACGTAATCATGCAGATTGCTCCAGAAATCATCAAATCTGAAGATCCGCTTGTTCGTACTAAGACTGCTGCTGCTTGCGCTGTTAAGGTTCTTAAAGAAGCTGTTGCAGCTGGCAAAGTTAAAGTTGATGACAGAGATGCAGCTTATCTTGACATCATGGAAGAACAAATCAACGAAGTTCCAGAAGATCCTGCTAAATTCTGGGAAGAAATCAGAGAAGATCTGGACGAAAGCAAATTTGTTGCTAGCGAGTACAACCTGGCATAATTAATAAATGGACGCTTTGAAAATCACAGTGGTTTCCGGCTTCTTAGGAGCCGGAAAAACCACATTAATCAAGCATTTTTTACAGCAGCATGCCTTTGGGGAAAATCCCATTCTGGTTGAAAATGATTATGGCCGTTTGGGGATTGACTCCCAGGAGCTGTCAGATTTTGGCGTAGAGATAAAGGACTTAACGGCAGGGTGCATCTGCTGTACGCTGAAGGGTGATTTTCTGAGATCCTTATCAAAGGTATTGGAAACCCAGCGGTTCAGCCATGTTATCATCGAACCTTCTGGTATCGGAAAGTTATCTGATATTTTAGATCAACTTCGCGAGCCCTCCTTTGTTCAAAGGTTTGAGATTGGTACCATTACGGCTATCACGATAGCAGATGCACGTAAGTTCAAGGAAAACCATCGATATGTAACGGAATATTTTTGGAATCAGATCCAGAACAGCCGTCTATTGCTGCTGAACAGGACAGAAAAGCTTTCAAGTGAAGAGTTAAAAGAGATTTATGATCTTCTTCATGAATATCATATTTCTTTTCCTATCTTGAATGGTTTGAATCCTAACAGTATCGATTTTATCCAGACTTTTTTGGATACTCCTCCTGCCCCATTCCAACCAATTCGTCAGAGGGGCAAGAAACGGTCTGTACCTGGGGTGCCTTCCAGAGAGAACAGATTCCAGTATTGGAGTACTTCTGTCGACCGATCGTATACCAGGGAGCAGCTTGAATCAATCTTAAAGAGCTTGGAAGATTCCGAATCTTATGGAATGATATACCGGGCGAAAGGGATTGTAGATGTTGATGGTGAAAGCAAACTTTTTGATTATATTCCCCATGAATCTGAAATCCGGCAAACCGGACATCAGGAAATGGGTAGTATTTTAGTAATTGGGGAAGATTTGCAAAAAGAAAATCTTTCTCACCTTTTTCTTCAATAATAGATTTTATCTTTTTCTAAAAGGGTGGATTTTCCACCCTTTACTTCTATTATGTTCACACCACAGTTTGGGCAAACTCCCCCCTGCCAAAAATCGGATGTATCTTCGTATACTGGCTGCAAAAGCGCCCGCAGCACACAGCCATGTGTGGCAATCAGCACCGTCTTATCCTGCAAATCTTCACGATGTATCAGCTCTTGATAAAATTTTCCCGCTCTTTCACAAACATCATGAATCGATTCTCCGTTCCTGGCCGGTACATAGTGATAAGCATCGGCAAAAAAATTGTAAAAAGGATGCAGCGGGTCCACATTCAGCACCTGTGTCCCCTCCAGCTCTCCGAAACAAATCTCTTGAATACGCTTGTCTGTTTCAATGGGAATATTTCGCTTTCCCAGAACTAGTTCAGCGGTCTTATAAGCCCGCTGAAGAGGACTGGAAATCGCTCTGTCAAAAGGAACGTCTTTTAACCTTTCGCCAGTGATTTTCGCTAGTCGGATTCCCTTTTCATTTAAAGGGATATCCACTGCACCTTGTATTTTCCGCATGACATTCCATGCAGTTTCCCCATGTCTGATGATATACAATAACATAATATAAAATTCTCCTTAGAGATTCTAGAATGAGTCCTAAAACACACTCTAACTTCTCAACTCGATCCCCAGGCTTTCTAGGCCATGGAGCATCTTCTTCATAACTGCAGCCACATCTTTTTCTTCCAGCGTCCGGTCTTTGGCACGCAGGGTTACCGAATATGCCATGGACTTGAAGCCTTTGCGAATCTGTTTTCCTTCATAGAGGTCAAACAGGTTATAATCCTCCAGAATCTTACCGCCCCGCTGTTCAATCACAGCTTCAATCTGGCCCGCCAGCACTTCCTTTGGAACCACCATACTGATATCGCGGGTTACTGCCGGATACTTCGCTACACCTTGATATTTGTAGTCAAAATTTGCATATTCCAGTACTGTCGGAATGTCCACAACTGCAAGATATGCCCGCTCTCCGATTCCATAACTTTCTGCTACTGCGGGATGTACTTCCCCCAGAAATGCGATTTCTTTTCCCTCATATGTTACAATCGCCTGACGGCCTGGATGCAGATATGGATGCAGGGTGGAAGGCTCATAAGCAGGTTTTTTGCGCATTCCCACTTTTTCAAAAAACTCCTCAATGACACCCTTCATCGTATAGAAATCCCCTTTTCCATACATTCCCAGAGTAAACAGCATCCGCTCGTCGGGAAGTTCTTTCAGCGGCAGTTCTTTGGGGAGATAGACGTTTCCCAGCTCGTAAAGCCCTACGTTTTTGTTTCTGCGGTTGTAATTGGTAGCCAGCGACGTCAGCATACCGTTTACCGACACAGTCCGCATAATGCTGAAATCCTCGCCCAGCGGGTTTTGAATCTGGATTGCCTTTCTCTTTGGGCAATCCGAAGGCAGCAACAATTTATCAAATACTTTCGGGCTTTCAAACGAATAGCACATGCCCTGGGAAAATCCACTGTACTCTGCTACGTTCCTGGCTATCTGCTCAATGTATTGCTGGAAAGAAATCCGTCCTGTCGTAGCCTCTCCTGTGGGAAGTGTTGTAGAAATCTTGTCATATCCGTAAAATCTCGCCACCTCTTCCGCCACATCTGCCATGCACTGGATATCCTGACGGAATGTGGGAGCCACGATTTCTCCAGAGGCTTCGTCATACTCCAATTCCACTCTGCGCAGATATCCCAACATCTCTTCACTGGAAATGTCGGTTCCCAATAAAGCATTGATTTTCTCCGGCTCAAATTTTACCCGCGCCGGTTCTCGTTTCTGAGCGTAGGCATCCACCATGCCTCCTACCACTTCCCCAGCTCCCAATTCCTCCATAAGCTGACAGGCGCGGTCAATAGCGGCCTGGGCATTGTTCGGATCCAGCCCTTTTTCAAATTTTGCAGAGGCGTCGGTGCGAAGGCCAATCCGCTTCGATGATTTCCGAATATTTGCCCCGTCAAAACAAGCCGCCTCAAAGAGCACCGTTTTCACCTGATCGGTAATCATGGAATTCTCGCCGCCCATGATTCCCGCAATGCCCACAGGCTTTTTGCCGTCGCAGATCATCAGTACATCTTCATCCATAGTACGAGCCTGCCCGTCCAAAGTAACAAATTTCTCGCCCTGTTTTGCCCGCCTTACCACGATCTTTCTTTCCTCGATGGTATCCAGATCATAGGCATGCATGGGCTGTCCGTATTCTTCCATCACGTAATTCGTAATATCCACCAAATTGTTGATGGGACGGATGCCATTGGCCGCGAGACATCTCTGCATCCATTTGGGGGATGGGCCGATTTTTACATTTTTTACAATCCGGGCACAGTAGCGGGAGCACAAGTTTTCATCCTCCACACTTACCTGGATGTAATCCCCAGCCGCCTCCTGATTCCCGGTCGCCTTTACCACTGGAGGCTTAAACGCTTTCTCAAAAGTCGCTGCCGCTTCCCTTGCAATTCCAATGACGCTGGTGCAGTCCACCCGGTTGGATGTAATCTCATACTCAAAAATCACATCGTCCAGACCAAGAGCTTTGACGGCGCTCTCTCCCACAACTGCATCCTCTTGAAAGATATAGATACCGTATTCCGGCGCTTCGGGATAAAGTTCCTGGCTGCTGCCAAGCTCTTCAATGGAACACATCATACCGTTGGATTCTATGCCCCGAAGCTTGCCTTTCTTGATCGGAATGCCTCCGGGCGTCATCTTTCCGTCATGACCGCCTGCTACGCGGCCGCCGTCCAGAACAATCGGTACTTTATCCCCCTCTTTTACATTGGGGGCGCCTGTGACAATCTGAATGGTCTCAGTGCCTACATTCACTTGGCATACAATCAATTTATCCGCATCTGGATGCTTCTCAATCTTCTCAATCTGGCCGACCACAATCTTGTCCAGATCTGCGTCCAATCGCTGATAGCCCTCCACTTTTGTACCGGACATGGTCATTGCATCGGAATATTCCTGCGCGGTCACATCCAGATCTGGTACATACATCTTTATCCAGGATAATGAAGTATTCATCGTCTTTTCCTCCTAAAATTGTTTCAAAAATCTAACGTCGTTCTCATACAGCAAACGCATATCGTCGATTTCATATTTTAACAATGCAATCCGTTCCAGCCCCACACCGAAAGCGAATCCACTGTATTTTTTTGCATCCACACCGCACATTTCCAGAACATGGGGATGTACCATCCCGCAGCCCAGAATTTCAATCCAGCCGCTTCCCTTACAGAATCTGCAGCCGCTTCCCTTACATTTAAAGCAGGAAACATCCACCTCTGCGCTTGGCTCCGTAAATGGAAAATGATGTGGACGGAATTTTGTGCGGGTTTCCGGTCCAAACAACTGTTTGGCAAATTCCTCCAGGGTTCCTTTCAAATCTGCAAAGGTAATATTTTTGTCCACAACCAGGCCCTCAATCTGATGGAATGACGGAGAATGGGTCGCATCTACCTCGTCAGAACGGAATACCCGCCCTGGTGCGATCACGCGGATAGGCGGTTTTCTCTGCTCCATCACCCGCGCCTGCACGGAAGAAGTCTGCGTGCGCAGTAAGATTTCCTTTGTGATATAGAACGTATCCTGCTCATCTTTGGCAGGATGATCCTCTGGAATATTCAATTTGGTAAAATTATAGGCGTCGTACTCCACCTCTGGGCCTTCCACCACTTCATAGCCCATGCCGATGAAAATCCGTTGCACTTCCTCTAAGGCAATGGTATTGGGATGCCGATGTCCGGTTTCCAGCTTCTGTGCCGGAAGCGTCACATCAATGACCTCTTCCTCCAACTGCTTTTCCCGAAGCGCCCGTTCCATCCGTTCTTTTGCTTCCTCCAAAAACTCCTCAATGTGCGCCCGCGTGTCATTCACCAGACGCCCAAACACTGGGCGATCTTCCGGCGCAACGTCTTTCATCGACTTGGAAACCGCCGTCAGATGGCCTTTTTTTCCCAGATAAGCCACGCGTACCTCGTTTAGCTGATCCAATCCGTCGGAATTTTGAATTCTTTTTACTGCCTCCTCACGGAGTTCTTGTAACTTTTCCTTCATATTCATATTTTCAGTTCTCCTCTAAAAGATAAAAAAATAGCCGCCCCCAAAAAGGGACGAGCTTTCTTTGTTCGCGATACCACCCTGTTTCCTGCATAACCTCTGCAAGCACCTCTTGTATGCTTAACGCGCAATCCACGTCATCTCCTACTTGCCTATGCGCAAAGCTGCAAAGACCTGTTCAAAGATGCGGCTCCGGTGGGAAATTTAGGATAACTCTGAACCAAAGGGAACTTTCAGCCGATGATTCCCTCTCTCTAATGGAAAAACTACCCCTCTAGAGTTCGTTTGATGAGTTTTCAAGCAGACTCTAACACCTTCTATGCCTTTACCTTTCTCCTATTTTATATATTTTTTACCATTCTGTCAAGATCTGAATTGCTTGTTATTCGTCCCGCTCCAACCATTCCCTCGCATATTTCTCGGCATCTCGGAACGAGGACTCGAAATAGATATTGATCTCCGCGCCGTACAACACGATATTCATACAGATATACATCCACAGCATAATCAAGATAACCGTAGCAAAGCTGCCATATATATTCAGCGTATTGGGAAAGAACGTGTAATACAAGGAAAACGCATAGGAAAATACCATCCAGGCTACCGCCGTGAGAAAAGCCCCAGGCATCTGGCTTTTGAAGGTGGTTTTCCGATTGGGCAGCACTTTATACAATACTAGAAATACGAACATCAACATAAAAAAGGCTACGATTGTCCTTGCCCCTATAATCTGGGCAATCATCCGGCCCAACCAAGGCCATTTGCCAGTCAGACTTTTCTGCAAGCTGTTGCCGAACACCAGCAGGACTAAACTTGCGATGATCGCCAGGATAAAAACCAATGTGTAAAACATGGACCACAATCGGGTAAGCAGCCAACTTCTGGTTTCTTCTACATGGCAAATCGTATTCAGCCCATTGGTGATGGCCTGCACCCCTTTTCCAGAAGACCACAGGGACAACACCAGAGTAATAGGCAGCACAGCGCTGGTTTTTTGGTAAACCTCATTGACAATTGAAACCACCAGGCCTTGGAAATTTTCTGGACAGATTTCCAAAATCACCTGATTGATGACATCCCGCGTCAGTGGTGTATACCGCATAATTGTAAGCAGAAACATAACAAACGGAATGAAGGACAAGATAATAAAATAAGCCGCCTGTGCCGCATAGGCGCTTACATGGTCTTTGAATACACGATTCATAAACCCCATAATAGTTTGGATTATCTCAATCGCAGTCTTTTTCATACATCACCTCTAGCAATCATTCTTTTGACTGTTCTGCCTGCTCTTCCTTCTTGGAGTTTTTGCTTTTTTTAGGAAATCGCTTCTGGAATTTTCTGATGAAAAGTATCACGATCGCAATAAAGACCGCCCACAACAGCAGAATCGGCAGGTTGGATACCACAGCGACAAAGAGATTTACAAAAAAGTCCCGAATGGCATATAAACTACTGCGAAATCCGCTGTTAATCCGGCTGCCGACGGTATAGGAAGTTTCGCTTTCATACTCTACCTCAGAAATATAAATATGTACTGTGCTGTAATCGATCTGATTATCATAAATCCGAAGCTGGGATTCGTAGCTGTTAAGTTCATAGCGTAATTGAGAAAGCTTTGACTCCAGCGCAAGAATCTGATCCAGATCTTTTGCTTTCTCCAAAAGCTCTGTCACCCGGTCGTACTCTGTTTGCAGGGATTCCTTGTAGGCCGTTTTATCTACGTAGTCTAATGTCACATCCTCAATATTTTCAGATTTGCTGGTGATGGTCCCTTTCCATCCGGTTTCATCCACAAAGGTGTCGAGCTTATCTACTGGAATACGCACTACGAGCGCATAATTACGGGATTTGGTGCCTGGGTTTATGCTGAAATCCGAGCTTTCAATATATCCTTCAAAAGAAGAAACCTTTTCTTCTACCTGTTTTCTCAAATCGTCAAAATCCTTCGTGTCTATGGACAACACTACGGTCTTGATCAATTTCCGGCTGGATGCATTTTTTTCTGCTGCTTCTGCGGGAGATTCGTTTCCCGTCGCGGCATCGGCAGTTTCCGCCGTATCCACCATCACTTCCGCACTTTCGGAGCTTTTGCTGTTGTATTCTGTTATCCCACCCGAATCAGCCGTCTGAGCAACGGCCGTTTCCTCAACGGCTTGGCTGGAACTGCTTTTGGCGCAACCGGTCAGAAACAGAGCCGCCAGAAACAGAGCGGTCAGTTTTCTAAAAGATTTTTCTCCCATGCAAATTTCCTCCTAATTTTAAAAAAGAGAGCCATATCTGACTCTCTTTTATCCTTAGTGAACCCGAAATGCCGTTTTCCTATATTTTGACGCCTAGCTAAACTGCTAGGTGGGTAACCGCAATTAGACTTCTGCCTACCACGACTTGAGGTCTGACATCTATCTAACAATCTAGGAATCCCATGAACGTAAATGTAGGTTCAAAATAATAGGGGATATCGTACATTCCAGGCGATTTACCTCTGCTAGAATAGATTATACTATATTCTATGCAGATTTACAAGAAGCATACGAAGTAAATTTTTACCTTATGAATCGATAACGATTATGCCAGCTCGTCTACCACTTTCTGGATCGCTGCAAGGGCATCTTCCGGCAGTTTGTCATAGCCACCCTTAGCTGTGGCAAATTCTTTGATCTCATTTACACGGTCGTTCATACGAGCTTTTAATTGCTCCAAATAAGCCGCATCCTTCATATCCGGCACAAAGCCTTCCCATTCCATGATCTCAATATCAGAGAATGGCTCCCACGGCTTGAATTCCGCCCGTTTTTCCACAATGGCTTCCAGAATTCCCAGAGTATCCTTTGGCTGTACTTTCTTGCCCATAAAATCCCCGGTGTTAATAATATAACAGTCTACGTTCTTCTCCTCTACCAGCTTCTTAAACTTCCGGTAATCGTCCGCCAAAGGATAAGTACGGAATGGATTCGCATAGGGAACAACCACCAGTTTATTGGGGTCTACACCCGGAGCCAGACGCTCTGCGGAAGAACGTTTGGTGGCCAACGTTGCGCCCATAACAGAGGCCAGCGCTGCGCCTTTGAGCCGTACAACCGGAGGAATGGTCGGATCCTTCATAATCCAAAAAATAGCATTTACCGGCTCGTCAATCTTGTCCACCCGGTTGGGCGCCCACAGTTTTGACTTGATGGCGCGGCCGTTTCCGTTGCGGATATCTTCGGTTACAATCTGCACCTTGCCGTCTTCGTCGAGTGTAGCGGAACAGTTCTGAACCGTCAGCAGGAACTTGTTGTCCGGGCAGCCGGCAGGGTAATCCTGTGTTTTGTCAAAATATGTGGGTTCCAGTGCAATGGAAGCGCAGGTATCTGTATTGATGATAAATGCATCGTCATGCAGCACTTTGATCTCATATTTTCCATCGTGTTTTGCATGAGTAATCGTGGATTTTCCAGAACCTGACAGCCCGTATACCGATGCCACATACTTGGAGCCATCAGACAGGGTATACTCTTTTTGTCCGCCGTGGCAGGCTGCATATCCATTGCGGTTTGCAACGGCCCACGCCATGGTCAGCGTTCCCTTCTTATGCTCTCCGAAGTACCTCATACCTAAGATGCAGGCGCAGTTCTGATTCGTATTAAAATAGCAAAGCGTCTGAGGATCGCTTAAACAGTCAAAGCTTACGCCGGGATGCGCAACCGGGGTCCACTGAGGATCTGAGAAAATATAAATATCAGCTTCCTTGCCATCGCCGACCGGTTTGGAGTTCTTATACATTTTCACATACTCATCAGACATATACTGGAAATTCAGCATCCAAGAATACATAATATTCTCTTCGCCTTCTGGAATCAGCAAATGAGCCTTTACCATAAATTCCGGATCCAGACCTACGTAAGTTTCCGCATGATACAGATTCTTCCAGCGCGCTTCATAAATTGCATCCATCGTCACCTTATCCAGAGCTTCGCAGTCCACACCCGGCTCTCCGGCAATGCGGCGTGCGGCTGCATAACGTCCAGTAATGGCGCCGTCGTTAAAAAGAAGCACCTTGGCGTCTGCTTCCAGTCCAAATTCTTCTCCGCGGTAAACTGGCATGTCTGTCACAATTGTCCCTGGGGAATTCTTTGCCAGCTCATATGCTTCCTTCAAAGTGTTGACTTTGATTACATTATTTCCATAAAACGCCGCTTCAATGATGGAACGGGTCTTGCTGAAACCCACCTTGCCCGCGCCGATTTCACTGATTGGATAGTATGCTTTTGTTGACATATAACATCCTCCTTATATCAATCATTCATGTTCTCAAATCCAAAAATTTACTTTATTATCACACTTCCAAATATAAATGTCAAGGGCTTAACAGACGAAATCCCTCGGCTGTATGACCGTATAATTGGTGATTTTTTCCTGGCCGTATTCCAAAAATCACTTGAAATTCACTTGTTTTCATGTTATATCAAGGATAAAGAAAAGGTGCCTGCTGGTAAAGTAATAGGCACCTTTTATAGAATCCCATCCCAACAGGCGGAATTTCCATAATCAAATTTTATTATAGTTTGACAAGGATGGCAACAGCATCCAAATTACATTTCACAGCACGGTTTGTCTATTTGATTCCCAATATATCTTTGACCGCTGCCGGCATGTCTGCCGCATCTACTACCCGGTCATGGAGCACCGGCGCAGTGCGGATTTCTTCGATTGCTCTGGGCACGGCGGTTCCAGTAAGCCGGTTTAATTCGTCTACCAGTTCAAAGTCTGACATCGTTTCATACTTAGAATCCAAAGAACACATCACGCTGCGGGTAAACTTATAAGGGCTGGCTGTGGAGGCGATGACTGCAATTCGTTCATCTCCTGTCTGGGCTTTGTATTTCTCATAAACCGTGGCGGCTACTGCCGTGTGGGGATCCATCATGTATCCGGTTTTTCTAAATACGCGGGCAATGGTTTGGCCTGCCTCCTCTTCTGTGGCATAATTTCCATAAAAATCCCCTAATTGCTCCCGCATGTCTGCTGTAATCTCATATTTTCCCTGGGCGGACAGCGCTTCCATCAGCTCTTTGCACTTTTCGGAATCCTCCCCGGCGATTCGGTAAATCAAACGCTCCAGATTACTGGATATTAAAATATCCATGGACGGCGAGGTGGTAAGGATAAATTCCCGGTTTTTATCGTAAACACCTGTGGAGAAAAAATCATACAACACTTTGTTGTCATTGGAGGCGCAGATCAGCTTGTCAATGGGCAGCCCCATCTGTTTTCCGTAATAGGCGGCCAGAATGTTTCCGAAATTCCCGGTGGGCACCACCGCATGAATTTTCTCGCCTTCTTGAATCTTGCCCTGCCTCAGCAAAGTAGCGTATGCGTAAACGTAATAGACAATCTGAGGAACCAAACGGCCGACATTGATGGAATTGGCCGAGGAAAACAGAAAGCCCGCCTGCGCAAGTTCTTCTCCCAGCTTAGGATCGTGAAACATCTTCTTTACCGCCGTCTGGGCATCGTCAAAGTTCCCGGTAATTCCCACTACATAAGTATTCGCGCCTTTTTGCGTAACCATCTGCTTTTCCTGAATGGGGCTGACGCCATGCTTCGGATAGAATACAATAATTCTGGTTCCCGGCACATCGGCAAACCCTGCCATAGCGGCCTTTCCCGTATCCCCGGAGGTAGCTGTCAGGATTACGATCTCGCGGTCTTCGTGGTTCTTTTTAGCGGAAACCGTCATCAAATGCGGCAGAATCGACAGAGCCATATCTTTAAAGGCAATGGTCGCCCCATGAAACAGTTCCAGATAATAGGCCCCGTCTTTCTCCGCCAGAGGCGCAATCTCTGTTGTATCAAATTTGGAATCGTATGCCCTCTGAATACATCCCTTTAGCTCTTCCTCTGTAAAATCTGTCAAAAAGCTGCTCATAACTTCATAAGCCAGCTCCTGATAACTCAGCTCGGAAAGCTCCTTGAGACTTTTCTTTAACTTTGGAACTGCCGTAGGCACGAACAGTCCCCCATCCGGGGAAAGCCCCTGTAAAATTGCCTGCGATGCCGTAACGGCCTCTTTGTTTCCTCTTGTGCTTTTGTATAAAATTTCCATATGTTTAACCTCTCTATCTTTTACCCTGTTTTGTTCACTGTCGCTATTATTCTATTGGGATTATAGCATCTGCTCTCGAAAACTGCAATCAGATCCTATTGAAAACAGATTCTATCACAATTCGACACGAATTTCAATATTATCACAACTGCTTTTCACAGAGATCCAGCTTTACAAAATCAGATGTATGTTTTCTTCCATATGGGAAACAGCTATTAAAAAATGGATTTATATGGAGTTTATATTTCTATGAAAAACAAATTTTTGCTGTGCGGGAGTGTGGGCTGGTGTATGGAAATCTTCTGGACGGGGATTCACTGTCTGGAGCAAAGGGATTTTACTTTGATGGGACATTCTTCTATCTGGATGTTTCCGATCTATGGGATGGCGGCGGTCATCGGACCGGTATCCAAATATCTAAAGGGGCTTCCAGCGTTATGGCGGGGCAGCATTTACACGGTCGGTATTTATTTTATGGAGTTTACGACTGGGTCTTTGCTGAGCCGGCTGCAAATCTGTCCGTGGGATTACAGCCAGGCGGCTTTGAATTATAAAGGGTTGATCCGGTTTGACTATGCGCCCTTATGGTTTCTGGCCGGATTGTTTTTCGAGAAAATTCTTTCGGATAATTCTTGAAAAAAACTGGCAGCTATTATATGATGGTTAAAACCTGTGACTTTTCAATTCTATCAGGAGGTTAATCTATGAATCATATTATAAGCCCATTGGACCTGTCTGTGGAAGAGCTGGATAAGCTTTTGGATCTAGCAAACGATATTGAGCGCTATCCCGAAAAGTACGCTCATACCTGCGAGGGGAAGCGACTGGCTTCTCTGTTTTACGAACCCAGCACCCGGACGCGGCTGAGCTTTGAGGCGGCTATGATGAATCTGGGCGGGAAAGTGCTCGGCTTCTCGGAACAGGGTTCCAGCTCTGCCACGAAGGGGGAGAGCGTGGCAGATACCATCCGTGTCGTGTCGTGTTACGCAGACATTGCCGCTATCCGCCATCCCAAGGAAGGAGCAGCTCTGGTCGCTTCTATGGCTTCCCAGATTCCAGTTATCAACGCCGGGGACGGCGGCCATCAGCACCCTACGCAAACCTTGACGGATCTGCTTACCATTCGTTCCCTGAAAGGGCGGCTGGATAATCTGAATATCGGCTTGTGCGGCGATTTAAAGTTCGGCCGTACCGTACATTCTCTGATTGAAGCCCTTGTCCGCTATCCGAATGTTTCTTTTACCCTGATTTCACCGGAGGAGCTTCGGATTCCCGGCTATATCCGCAATGAAGTCTTAAAGAAAAAAGACATTCCTTTCCGGGAAGTGGTGCGCTTAGAGGAAGCTTTGCCGGAACTGGATCTGCTTTATATGACCAGAGTGCAGAAGGAACGCTTCTTCAATGAAGAGGATTATATCCGTATGAAGGATTTCTACATACTGGATGAAATCAAGATGAAGCTGGCCAAACCTGATATGCTGGTGCTCCATCCGCTTCCCAGGGTAAATGAAATATCCGTGGAGGTGGACAAAGATCCCCGTGCCGCTTATTTTAAACAGGCGCAGTACGGCGTCTATGTGCGCATGGCCCTGATACTGACGTTACTGGAGATTGCTTAAGAGAGGAGCACGCTTATGTTAAATGTTGGACAGATCACGGAAGGATTTGTATTGGATCATATCAAAGCCGGAAACAGCATGACCATTTACCATGACCTTGGCCTGGACAAGCTGGACTGCACGGTGGCGATTATCAAAAACGCCCGCAGCAATAAGATGGGCAAAAAAGATATTCTTAAGGTGGAGTGTGACATTGACACGCTGAATCTGGATATCCTGGGATTTATCGATCATAATATCACAGTAAACATTATCCAGAACGGCGAAATTGTGGATAAGAAAAAATTAAAGCTTCCTCCTGAAATTGTAAATGTCATTCAATGTAAAAATCCCCGCTGCATTACCTCGATAGAACATGGACTGGATCAGATTTTCGTGCTGACCGATGAAGAACGGGAAATTTATCGTTGTAAATATTGTGAAGGCAAATATAAGAAATATAAATAAGCAAACACGGAGTAGGCGCCTCTCATTGAGAGGTAAATTCCCCTGCTTTGGGAGCTTCCACTTTTGGAGTGGGTAACTCTGTTGGAAAGGCGCCTGTTTGCGCAGGTGCCTTTCTTTATATCTAATATGGCATATGCTGAGAAGAGTTTCAAGCTTTTCCTAGTCTAAGCCAGTGTTACTGACTACTTACTTGCCAATCCGTACTCCTGCATTAACTGTTCCTGGAAATCTTTATCACTTGCAGAACGTTCTAAATCTGCAAAGCGTTTACTTTGTATCAAAAATCGATTTAATTTATTGATGCGTTCTGCTTCCTGTTCCATTCCGATTTTTTTCCCAGCTTCTATTCCCTGCTCCATTCCCTGTTCTATTGCTTCTCTCATCATCTGATTATGATCCCGGATTGCTTTCTCTCTGGCTTCATAGGCCAGCCGTTTTTCTTTGTCCTGACTGATAATCTGCAAATGTTCGTATGCGCTTTCAATGTATGGATTTTTCTGTGCCAGCATATCAAATTCCCCCTTTTGTTCAGCATTGATAAACTTTGCCCAAAGTTCAAGCTCACTGCTGTCTTCTCTAAGCTCCGCTGGAAGTTTTGGAAGTTCAATGACATGAAATTCCATTTTATCTGTATATACAAAACCGCGAGTATCCTCCCGAATATGAAAACAGGAATAAAATTCTTTTTCCCCATGGAAAAGCTTAAAATCCAAGATACTGATACCCACGCATTTCTTGAATATAGTATAATCTTGTCCAGATGAAATCTGTTCTACATACATTTTTGATAGATAAAATAAGGAACGGTCTGCCCATACTTTCAATTCTGAAAGCTGGATTTCAATATCAATTTCTACATTGTTGTTCATCAAAAGCCGAACGTCTAGGATTCCTTGTTTATCTTCTTCGTGTTCTTTGCGCAGGTTGGTGTTGAGAATACGCGTTTCCTTAATATCCTCCAGTTGAATTTTCAATACGGCAGACAGAAAACCGACGCGCGCTTTTTCATTTGTCATAATTTCTTTAAAAGCAAAATCTATTTTCGGCTTCATCAGAAATTCATCCATAGATTTTTCACCTCATTCCTTTGAAAAAATCACCGGGCAGTTTTCAGACTACCCGGCGTTTTTTTTGATTGCTTATTCTTTCATTTTCTTCTTTCGTTTGTAGATTACAGCTCCTGCTACTCCGCCCGCGCCTGCCAGAAGCAGAATCACATAAAGAGCAATCGGCGTGCTGTCTTCGGTTTTGGCTCCATTGGAGCTGATGATGTTGATGATATTATTTGCAGAAGTCGCTCGGGTTGTGACTCCGTTGGTGGCTGTCGGTGTGGCTGTTCCTGTGGACGCAGCCGGAGTTACCGTTCCGCTTGTGCCATTATTGCCATTGTTTCCGTTGTTGCCATTGTTTCCGTTGCCGGATGGTGTATCACCGCCTTGTACATCGGCTTGTTTGTCGATGATTACCACATAATCGGATGCGTGGGTAAAGTCATACCGTCCGATACCGTCTGCTGTGATCTTGTTTTTATCCATCTGTTCCAGACGTTCTCTGGTGGGATTGTAGTAATACAGGGTGGAATTGATCCCTGAATATTCATCTCCCAACGGAACGCGCAGCGTTGCCACAAAGCCGAATTCGCCGCTGTAAGCAAGGTGAAGCTGAATAGCTGTCTTGCCTTTTGCCACGGAATCTATTACATCCGATGGAATGTTATCCGTGAAAACGGTGAGCGCCATGTTAATGTCTTTTAATGCGCTGGCCGTAATGTCTTCCCCGCGGATCGTCCAGGTGATTCCATCACCCATCTGCAGAACGATGGAAACGTCTCTTCCCTGTAATGCTTCCAGTACAGAAGCCGGAAGTGTCTCCGTACCGTTCATAGTAACCGGAATCTCAGTGCCGGAGGATGCGTTGTTGATTGCCTGTATAATGTCTCCCCAGCCGACCTTGGTGTCCTCATTGGAGATGTAAGGAGCACGGGGGATCGTTTCTACTTCTGTGTAACCGCAGACGCCGCAAATCCTCTGGCGTTCGCCTTGTTCTTCTTTGGTGGGTTCCTGGGTGATACTCCATTCTCCCCAGGTGTGCTTGGAGCACTGTACCAGAACTTCCAACTCTATTTCACGGTCGCCGTACTGGCTGGCATCCGGGTTGTAGATAGCCGGATATGTGTGCCTTCCTACGGTTTTCATAATAGTATTGGAGTCTTTCCACTTAAATCCATTGCCAATATATACAGAGCTTAATTTCTTGCCCTGTACACCGGTCAGGTTCTGAGGAATGTTTGCTTCTTCGTAAGGAGCAAGGGCTTTTACGATATTTCCTGTACCTACGGCGGAATCGTTTAACAAATTGTAGTTTGTTGCGCTGTCGCCGGTCAGGGTAACGGTGGCCGTTACTCGCTTATCTTTTCCTACGTTTGGTGTGTCAAACGCAGCCTTGTATGTATATTGAACGTCATCTACTGCGCCTTTAAAGGAAGCTGCAATCACCGCGTCTGTGGTGTTGTCGTAATATTTATCGGCAACGGTGATTCCTTCCAGTTCGATATCTTTTGGCGTAATGTTGGCTGTGGCTGTCGCCGTGCTTCCAGTCGCCGTATAGTTGGCTGCGTCTGTGCCGCCTACCTGTACGTCCTTAGAGGTAACAGTCTTGTTGGTGCCGGCGTTCTTATCAGAAAATTCACCAGAACCGGTTACGGTAATGTTGTCGCCGGGAAGTGCTTCTGTGGTAAAGGCTACCACCGCATTGGCATTGCCATCGTAGACTTTGTTTTCGGCTGTCATGTTTAAGGTTAGCTGTTTGGGTAGGATGGTTCCTGTTGCATTGATATCGCCACTAGGCGCTACATAGTAATCCTTAGCGGTTCCTTCTATTTTTACATTGGAAATTTTCAAAGGTTTATTGGTGCCAGCATTCTTATCGGCAAACTTCACCTCAGCTGTCCCAGTTACATCATCATTGTTGATTCGCCCCTCAAGCACTACGGTTGCCTGTGCGTCTGTGCTTCCATCGTATTCCTTTTGCACATTATTTACAGAAACAGTTAATTGACGTTTACCAACCCTTGTAGGCGTCGAAGCCGAAGCTGTCAGAGCAGAATTACTCATATATGTAACTGTGACTGTAATTTGTTTACCAATATCTTCACCCTTTAAATCATAAGTATTTCCCGCTCCAAGGTTCGTACCTTTCTCATCTGTCCATTGATAAAGAATCTGACCAGGATCGATTCCCTCATTTACAGTTGCCCTCAAAGTTTCTCCGTAACGGGCTTCTCCATTCAATGAAACCTGCAACGAACTGATATAATCTTCTGTATTGCTTTTAGATGCACTAGCCTTGTAAAGCTTTGATTGTTTTGCACGTACACATAATTGCCCTTTTAAGATTGTTCGGTCTTCAATAGGAAATTCATAGAGATCCGTATTACTTGCAGGCACATCCATCCACTTGTCAGCAGGAGCGTTTGGACCGTCATAAGTGAATTCATATCCATATGAAACTCTATCCTCTGTTACACCCCCAGCTATACCTTCAAAAATACAAGTAGGTCCTGTGGCATTTATACTCACATATTTTGGTACATATTGTTCAGGACAATCGGCTCGCTGAACGGGAAATTCTATACGTTGTTGTAAGAAGCCGCTTGTATTCGCAGCAGATACCCGGCAATAAATATAACAATCAATGTCGTCTGGACGTGTATCATAAAAATTGTCCGTAGAGTTTAAGTTTTCAATTTTTGTCATGTTAGTGGCATCGTTTTCCGGCGCACGGTACCACTCATAGGAAAGTGTTCCTGCCCCTGCGTTACTGGGAGCTGCTGTGGCTATTATGCGATCTCCATACGTTACTTGCCCGCCGTCTTTTATTTCTCCATCGTGCTGCACTGCAAGGGTCAGATCTCCCTCAATCGCTTCCTCTTTTGTCCTAAATGAATATCCATAACGCTCTGGGACATTCCTATTTGCATCAATCTGTTCGTCACCATGATAGTCATATGCTTCTCCTGGTGGGTTTACTTCTGGTGCACCTAGTCCTGCTCCCTCTTGAATCACACGATGCATGTATTTTGTGACATTTCCTGCATTATCTTCTACAAGTACATACACATCATGCGGTTCTTTGGATGAAAGGGGCCTAAACGTAAATGTTCCAATATTGGGAGAATATTGCGTTGTGCCCTCTATATTATTCTCACTTAAAGCTGGTTCAACCGCTCCATTTCTTTCTCTCTGCTGAACACGACATGTAATTCTGTATAATCCACTTCCTCGTCCATCGCCCTCATTACCAACAGTAAATGTCAGATAAGCCCTGTCACCCTCAGGATTAATTGTAGGAGGATTTTCTATAACCGGGTAAATTCTATCAACTTTAAGGTTTTTAATTGAAGCTTGATGAATTTCGCGATTACCACCTTTCTCCCTTACATACATAATGTAGTCTCCAGAATTCCAGTAGTCATCTTCAATATCAAGTGTAACCCTGTCAGCCCACTGAGCGTTTGCCCATCCATCTGTTCCATTTATGGAAACAGGAGCATTATTCACCCAACAAAGAAGATCATATCCTGATAAATAAACTTCAAGATCTTCACTTGCCGCACTATACCAGCCATTTTTATTTTTATCAACACTCCCTGTTGGATGCACTTGAATCTCATTTTCTATTGCACTTGCTGTAATATTAAGATGTATCTTATCTGTACATTCTTTATAATTACCTGCATTATCAGTAGGTGTAAATACACAATCATAGCCTTCAGCATCGGCAAGATTCGGGTAGAAAACAGTTGAGTCATTAACATTTGCGCCCCATGTCCAATGACCAGCAACTTCGTCACCTGATGAATCACGAACTTTTACTGTTTTATCAAGTTCTTCTAATATGGTGGTAGCATTTTTTACGTTTCTACCTGCAACTGCATTTAATACAGGGAATGGATCATGCCGTAATGTTCCTTCTCCAATGTTATATGACCCAGAAGAGTTTACTTGAGCAGATTCAAGGAAACCGTTAGTATCATGAATATAACCTGTATATTGCGCTCCAAATGTGATATTTCCCTTTTTAGATAATTTTATCCTGCAAGTTGCCGCTACATCGCTGTTTGATGCTGGCGTACCATCAAAAGTTCCTCTGTAAGGAGTACCATCCGCATAAAATGTTACAATATTTTGCCCTGCATTGGTTCCACTCAAATCCGCTGCGCTGACTGATGCACCCGTTGGAAAATGAACAATTGCTTTAAGGATTATCGTTTCACCATACTCCAAATTTGGATCTACGAGTTCATTCTGTCCGTCTCTTGTCACTATAAAACTTGGTATACTTGGGTGTTCAGTAGTAGTCGCCCGTGCATTCGCCTCAGCCTGCACTTGCTCCTCCGCCATCGCCATAACTTCCTCTGGCGCAGGTTCTTCTTCTACTGGTGCTTCCACCGTCGGTTCTGGTGTTGGGGTTGCCACCTCTTTTATCCGTTCTCTTCCAATGACATTCACCGTCTCCGGCAAAATCCCTACATTCCCTACGGTCAAAGTCGCCCCAGCCGGAATCGTCAGTTCGCTTCCGTCCGGCAGATAGTCGGCCAGTCCTTCGGAAAGATTCACATTGCCGTATACCGTTCCAGCTCCGTTCTGGTACAGGATTCCTCTTTTTGTGTTCAGGGAATCGGCTGCGTCTGCAAATACCAGAGTGTTTCCGTTCATGGTATTGCTGTTTTCTTTTCCGTTGATGGTTCCGGCGTTGAGCATACCAGCCTCAATATCCACATCTGTACCAACGCCGCCGGACGCTCCGCCCACGCCGCCGTTGGCTGTGATCATACCGCCTTTGATGTTGATGTTGGAACTTCCCTTTCCGGCTGCGCCGCCGATGGCTGCTGCGCCGTCGGTTCCGGTGGCATTTAAGATGCCGCAGCCGCTGTCACAGACATGACTGCTTGTGTTATTTCCGCAGGTGATGTCCAGCCGGCCGCATTTATCGTAAGATCCAGTGTGGTTGCAGTTCTTTTGAATCGCTGCTGCGCCTGAACCACCCTGGAGAGTATTGGTTCCCTGAAGGGTCACTGTCACATTACCGGTGGAATCGTCCGCGATCCAGAATGGGCTTTCTCCTGCTGCCGAGCGGATGATGCTCACGTCAGACAGAACGATATTGGCGTTGGCCCCGTCCCCAATCTGAATGGAATGTTCTTCGGAATATCCGGTGATCACATACTGAGAACTCGTCTTTGTCACTTCATTCCCTTCTGTGTCAAATGCGGAAATTCCGCTTTTATTGATTATGATATCTCCCCGTCCAATGTCCAGGGTGACGTTGTTCGCCGCTTTTGCACTGGTGGCAGGTTCCTTGGTGGATGCCCCCGGTGTGCTGCTTGCCGCCGTTGTATCTGTCTGATCCGCTGCGGCGTCTGATGAGTCGTCCGCTGGTTCGTCTGCGGTCGTCTGATCGTCGTCTGCCTGTTTGCTGTCGTCTTTGCTCTCATCGATTTTTTTATCGGAACTGTCTCCGCCAAACAGCCCTCCGAAGACAGATTTTCCGAAGACGGAAAGTCCCGTCGCCGCGGGCTGTGCCGCTGCCGACACCCCTGTCATATTAAACGCCATAGCCGCAGCCAGTACCACGGCCAGTAACTTTTTCCTCCTCATATTAACAAATCGTCCTCCTTTGACTGTCATGTGTGTATACCTGTTCGTTTTATATATCGGCATCTTTCTATTAATAATTAAGGTAACGATTCAACCAGATACTCCCTGTCTGTCACTGAGCGATAAAGGTCTGCTCGTATACCTCTGAGAGATTGCCTGCCGCATCGGCGGCGACTACATAGAGCCGGTAGCTGGTTCCCGCTTCCAAATCTGTATAGGTAAATTCACCGTCGGTGTTATTTTTCGTCTTTTTGTTTTTTACCACGGATTTTGTGGCCAGGCTCTTTGCCTGAGATTCCGGTTTTACCAGAAAATAGAACCGGCGCGGGCCGCTGACCTGCTTGGTGACGCTGGTGTCGTCCCTGGCTTTTGCCCGTATCCGCATACCGCCTTCTACATGCATCACCGTCACGGTCTCTACAACGGGAGGTAAGCTGTCGATGTTTAAGCGGATGGTTTTCACATTTGTGGTCTGGTTTGTGCCCACTTCCCGCAGATAATATTCGTAATCCCCAGATCCGCCGTCGTCGGGCACCACCAGTTCTTCCACCCATCCCACGGAGCGGCTGTGAAATGCCTGATATCCGTCGGGGGCTTCCAGGACTACATTGCCCTTGTACCAGCCGTTCTCCCCGTTCGGCGTCCGGGGTGAAAGGATGCTGACTTGTTTGTTCGTCTCCAGATAGGAAATCTGAGGAAGGATTTTCACCTGAATTTTCTGATGTTCGGGACTGTCTGGGGTAAATACCCTTATGTAAGAAGTGGTTCCGTTTACAATCGGATAAGTTTTATCTGGATCCGGCGTGTCCGCCCATTCCCAAGTTCCGGGAATACCGCCCTGTACGAACGCATCTGTGACTTCCAGTTGACTGAGCGTCTGCCCATAAATGCCGTTTGCCGATGCGGTCTGCGTCTGGGAAATGGCAGTCTCTTTCTTCTCTTCTTGCGTTTCGTCTTCTTCCTCTTCTTCCTGCGCTTGGGTCTGCGGGGCGGATACCGTTCTCTCATTGGCGGATAACGCCGTCCGCACGCTGAACGAAGGATCGGATAAATCTCTCAGCGTATTCTGAACCGTCCAGGCCACGCCCTCTGGCAGAATCAGCCGTCCGCCGTCCTCTCTGGTCAATGTCTTGTCTTTTAAAACCCCCGAAGCCGATTCCCTGGCTATCCCTGTTGTGCCGTGGATTGTTCCGGAATTTCCATTCAGCAAAATCCCTTTGGAGACGGTTACGCCGCCCGTGGAGGCAGCCTCGACAATGCAGTCGCCGTTTATCGTATTGTTTTCGCTGCCGTCCAGACCGCCCAGAGATACGTTGCCTTCGCCGGACACAGTGGTAACTTCCCCTCCGGTAATCTCGATGTTGCTGCCGCCGCAGAAATAACCGCCTCCAATCCCGGCTCCGCCGTAGCCCCCGCTGGAAGAAATACGGCCGCCCAGAATCTGGATGCGGTTGGCCTTCCGGCCGTCCCCGCCGCCGATCCCGGCCCCGCCGTTCACCCCGGAAGCAATTAAGCTGCCGCAGTCTTCATCACAGATATGACCTGTTTCATTGTATTTTTCACATTGGATGGTAAGCGTCCCGCAGGTGCATTGACTCTTGGCCCGGACGCACGAAGTCTGGTTACAGCTTTTTTCCAGCCCCGCACAGTGGGAACCGCTTTTCAATACATTCTGCCCCCGCAGGGTCACCGTCACATCCCCTTTGGACGCCTCCGCAATCTTCAGGGCGCAGGCATCCTCATCTACCAGACTGATGTTGACGTTGTCTAACAGGATGTCCGCTGTGACGCCTTCCTCTATTGTAATGGAATAAGCGCCTGTCTCGCCTGTGATATGATAACCTTCCCGGTTTACCTGCGTTTCCTGCTTTCCTTCGGGATTAAGCCCGCTGATCTTGGATGCGCCAATTTTGATATTGCCTTTGCTCACATCAAGCTTTGTTCTGGAAGCTATCTGCATCTGCACCAGGCCGTTGGAAGCCCAGCAGTCCGCGTCGGGAACTGCCAGGCATGACACCACTGCCAACAAAACCATTATGGCCAGAGGAGGCCGGGACAATCTCTTGTATTTGTTCATCACAACCTCAATTCTTTACTATTAAAATATGTAATCATTTTTTACCAGCCGCAAGCAGCACGATAAGCCGGGTTATGTCGTTGGGTGATCATCTATCTAGGCCTGCCGTTGCCGACAGGCTCCAGCGGCCCACCTGAGAGCGCGGCGGGCCGCCGCATAGCTCTTCTGTTCGGCCTTGCTTCAGATGGAGTTTACATATGCCTTCTCTGTTACCAGCGAAGCGGTAGTCTCTTACACTGCCTTTCCACCCTTACTCAGATAAAATCTGAGCGGTTTATTTCTGTTGCACTAGTCTGGGAGTCGCCTCCACCGGACGTTATCCGGCATCCTGCCCTATGAAGCCCGGACTTTCCTCACCTGGCGCCTTTCGGCATTGCCAGCCGCGATCACCTGTGCTGCTTGTGGTAATTTGATTTTATCATAATTTTCACAGCATGTAAATTATTGTTTTGACCCTTTTTTCAGCAACCAAAAACAACCATCCCTGTTTTACCAGGAACGGCTGTTTTTTGGTTTCTCCGGCTTGGAGATGGGGAAATCAGGAACCATACTTTTGCTGGCCCTGGGCTTCAAATATATTTTGGGTAATCTTTTTTTGCTCATCCTCGGTCATTCCCAAGAACTGGCATCCATATTCAAATTGAGATTCTTCTTTTTCAACGACGCGCAGCACCTGACACAACATGACGGACGGAGGTCTGTCCTCTAACAGTTTTACCCTCAACATAAATTTATTTCCTTTTCGGAACTTGTCCTCAGATCCTATAAGCGCCCCTCCCACGCTGATGTTCAGCAGCTTACAGGTTTTTTCCTCGGATTGGATTCCGTTGAATGCAGTGAGCGTCGCATCCAAGTCCGTATTCAGGCGAAAGAAAGCCCGCTCGTTTGTGAGTTTCGTCACAATCAGCTCGTTCACCTGCCATATGTATTCCGGCTTAGGCGTAATGACGCCTTCCATATGAACCGCTTTTTTCTCGTTGTCGTTGTATCCGCGGATTCGGACCCGAACTGGGCTGTCCTCTGGAGAAAGCATACTCTCTGAATACTGATATAGCTGCGCTGTATTTCTGTGCAAATCCATCAATTTGGCTACAAAGAGCACGCGGCCGTCAAAATCTGTTACCTCCGTCCGCATTCCAGAATAAGCTCCCTGGATGGCCGCATCGGTCTGTTCCCCGATTTCCTCAGCTTGTTTGCCTTGCTCCTCCCTGGCTGCGCCGGCCTCTGTCTCAGCTTTCCCGCTTTGTTTTTCCCTGGATTTTTTTCCAAACAAACCAAACAGTTTCACAATACATCCCTCACTTCGTATTGTCGAGCACGACCTTATTTATATTTTTATTTTACCACAATTTTAGCAGTATGTGAACTGCCTTGTTTAAGC
The DNA here is from genome assembly GCA_947571775.1 of uncultured Lachnospiraceae bacterium. GTDB lineage: Bacteria > Bacillota > Clostridia > Lachnospirales > Lachnospiraceae > MGBC164599. The sequence goes on from CANOZK010000001.1 coordinate 166,665, forward strand.
TCTGGCTCTGACAAATAAATTTCCTCTGGTTCCATTATGCAAGGGGATTTTTGTCATTCAGGAACCGCGTCTTTTCTGAGTCTGGGCCGCGAATATGTTTCGTGTAATCTTTTCCTGATCTTCCTCGGTCATTTCCAGGAACTGACATCCATATTCAAACTTTGATTCCTCTTTTTCAATGACGCGCAGCACTTGACAATACATTGTGGATACTGGTCTATCCTCAAGCAATTTTACCTTTAGCATGAATTTATCCCCTTCTTCATACCTGTCCTCAGAGCCTATGCGCGCTCCTCCCACGCTGATATTCAGCAGTTTACAGTCTTTTTCTCCGGCCTGGAATCCGCTGAATGTGGTGATCGTCGCATCTAAGTCTGTATCCAGGCGAAAGAAAGCCCGCTCGTTTGTGAGTTTGAGCACAATCAATTCCTCCACCTGCCATATGTAATCCGGTTTGGGGGAAATCACGCCTTCCATATAAACGGCTTTTCTCTCCTTGTCGTTATATCCTCGGATCCGAACACGAGTCGGCTCACTGTCCGGGGAAAGCTGACTTTCCGAATACTGGTACAGTTGCGCCGTGTCTTTCCACAGGCTTGTCAGCTTGGCTACAAAGAGCATACGGCCGTCAAAATCCGTCACCTCCGTCCGCATACCGGAATAAACTTGCTCGCTGGCTGTGCTGGCTGCTTCCTCGCTTTTTTCGCTTTGTTTTCTCCTGGATTTTTTTCCAAACAAATCAAACAGTTTCACATTATACTCCTCATTTCGTATTGTTGATAATGACCTTGTTTTTTTATCTTATGATTTTCCAAACAATTTCCGAATCATTTTACCTTAGAAATTCTGACGGCTATCTCTATGTAATCACTTTTATACCTGGAAACAACTTCCTCCGATGAATTCCCTCAAGATAGAATTAAACGGTACGGATTCGCTGGGGACTGCTACAAAATAGTCAAAAAATTTCAAAAGCCGTTTTGCCTCATTGTATTCCGGCTCGTTTTTCTCAATCCCAAATAGCAGCGGCTCCGCGTAAACTTTCAGACAGGCCAGCTCATAAACCAACGCCGAGTTAAACATCACGTCCGCCTGTTCCTGGAACGGGAATATATTGACTTCCTCACCTCTGCGCACGGAATCCCACATGGCGATGGTCTGTTTGGCCGAGGAGCCTCTGGTTCTGGCATCGCGGACGATCCGGCGTATCAGCCTTGCATCTGTGGCGGGAATCCGGTTATGCTCGTCGATGTTCAAGCTGGTCAGCGCACTGATGTAAATCTTGAACCTGCTCTCTGGGGGCAGGCTGCTGCTGAGCCGTTCATTCAGTCCGTGAATCCCCTCAATGACCAGCACATCCTCCGGCCCCAACTGCATTTCATTGCCTTTATACTCCCGCTGCCCCGTCTTGAAATTAAATTCCGGCAGTTGCACCTTTTTTCCGCTGAGAAGCTCTGCCATATCCTGGTTAAACTGCTTCACATCCACGGCTTCCAGACATTCAAAGTTCTTATTGCCGAATTCGTCTAGCGGGGTTTCTTCCCGGTTTAAGAAGTAATTGTCCATGCCGATGGGATGGGGGTTCAGCCCATGGGCGGCCAACTGGATGGATAGACGATGGGAGAACGTAGTCTTTCCCGAAGAGGACGGCCCGGCTACCATAATCAGCTTTTTCTTGCCTTTTTCGGCTGCAATCTGCTCCGCGATATGGGAAATTTTGGCTTCATGTAGAGCCTCCTGCGCCAGCAGTACATGCTGGATACCCCTCTGGGTGATCTGGTTGTTCAGCTCCGCCACGTTTGAGATTTCCAATCTGTGACCCCACTCCTCCGATTCTTTCTGTACATGGAAAAGCTTCGGAAACGGGTAAAACTCTGGAATCGACTGAGGATCCCGTCTGGTAGGAAGCTGCAAGATAAATCCCTCTTCATATGGAATCAAATCAAAATGTTGTATGTATCCGGTATCGGGAACCATAAAACCATAGAAATAATCCTCGAATTCCTCAATGCTATAAATATTCACCTTGGATACGCGGCGGTAGCGGAACAGCTTTTCCTTGTCATACATGTGGTGTTCGTGAAAAATTTCTATGGCCCGATCCGTGCTCACGGTACGCTTTACAATCGGCATACGGGCATCTGCGATTTGCTGCATCCGCTCTTTTACCTGCGCCAGGAATGTCTCATCCGGGCGCACAGACCCTTCAATGGTAAAATAAAACCCCGGCCCCATGGCATAATGAATGACGACTTTCTCAATGCTTTCCTGCCCAGCCAGGCCGTAAATAGCCTTTAGCAAAATCAGGCATGCGCTTCTTTGATAGGTTTTCTGCCCGGCATCGTCCGCCGTGGTCACAAATCCAAGCACAGCGTCTTTTTTCAAAGGCTTATAAAGCTCCTTGAGCCTGCCGTCCACAGTCATTAAGACGATGGGATGCTCCCGTGTGTGCTGATATTCCTTTGCAATATCCGCCAGACGGGTACCGCGGGTGTAGGTTTTCTTTTCCCCGTAAATTTCTGCCGTTACCATTTTCTTCCCCATGTTTACCTCCTCATCATAGATCCGCAAAAGGCTGCCGGATTTTCGCACAGCAAATCTGCAGCCCGGAAAACATTTGCTCCAATTTGTCTTTCATATAGGAAATAAAGAAATATTCTGTGCCGTAATGGCCCGCGTCGATAACGCACAGCCCCTGATCCACGGCGTCCAGACCCGTATGGTGGTCGATGTCTCCGGTAATCAGTACCTGTGCGCCGCCAGACAATGCGCTGGCGACCATGCTTTTGCCGGAACCTCCAGACACGGCAGCCCGCAGGACGGTCTGTTTCAAGTCGCCGAATACCCTTACGCCCGGCAGTTCAAAACGTTCTTTGACATATCTGGCGCAGCTCTCCAGATCCATCTCATATGGCAGCGTGCCGATACGCCCGATCCCCTGGGATTTTCCCTGTTCGTCTGTTCCGGTTTCCAGAAGCACCTGGGTATTGCGAAGCCCCAAAAGCCGCTCATTGATATCAGCCATGGCCAGAACGTCAAAGTTGGTGTGCATGGCATAGCAGGCGGCGTGGTTTTCTGCCAGAGCCAGCACTTTTTTTCCAATAAAATCCTGGTCATTCACCCGCTTCATTCCCCGAAAAATCATCGGATGGTGGGTCAGAATCAGCTCCGCGCCCCAGTCTAACGCCTCCTGCAAATGCTCCTGCGTCAAGTCCAGAGCCAGATAGACTTTTTCCACCGGCGCGTCCATGCGCCCTACCAGAAGCCCTACGTTATCCCAATCCTCGGCGCAGGAGGAAGGATATTCCTGCTCCAGTCTTTCGGTGATTTCCCTACATGTCAAACTCATATTTTTGCAATGCCTCCTGCACGTATCTTTTTTCCTGCCGGATCTGTTCCAGCCGTCTGGACGCCGAAGCGCTGTCCGCCAGACGAAGCGCTTCCTCCAATTGTTCCAGCTTTTCCTTTTCTCTGTATAAATATTTCTTTAGCACCGGATGTCTTTCCTGAAGCAGATATTTCCCGTAACGGTAATCGATCTCCTCCCAGAGATCGTCCGATTCCCCGGCTGTCAGACGCATCATGGGATAATATTTCCCGTCCTCTTCTACCAGTTCTTCCTTTGTCACAGTAAACGGCAGCTTGCGCAAAAATCTGCGGAAATGCTCCACCTCCGACTGAGGCTGCAAAACCAGCTCTTGAACAGAAGCCAATAATCCGGCCCCTCTTTTTAAAATCTCTTCCATTAGAGGCCCGCCCATGCCTGCCGCTACAACCGTCTGAGCCTCGGCTGGGTCTAAAGCTTCCAGCCCGTCGCTCAATCTCACTTCTATGTAGTCCAAAAGTCCGTATGCCTCAATGTTCTGCCTGGCCCTGGATAGCGGGCCGCTGCGAATGTCCATGGCAATGGCTCTTGGTATGCGCTGCTGCTGAATCAGATAGATGGGCAGATATCCATGATCGCAGCCGATGTCTGCCAGTATATTTCCCTGTGTGACCAGCGAAGCAATCGCCGCCAGCCTTTTTGAGAGTCGTATCATAATATCCCTGAAATCCTTTGTACCTTGATATTCTTAATCCAGATAGTCCTTTAATTTCCTGCTTCGGCTGGGATGGCGCAGCTTGCGCAGAGCTTTTGCCTCAATCTGACGAATCCGCTCGCGGGTCACGTTAAATTCCTGTCCTACTTCTTCTAACGTTCTGGCCCTGCCGTCGTCAAGACCGAAACGCAGCCGCAGAACTTTCTGCTCCCGCTCTGTCAGAGTTCCCAACACTTCCACAAGCTGTTCTTTTAACAAGGTAAATGCCGCCGCGTCCGCAGGCACGGGCACGTTATCGTCCTGAATAAAATCGCCCAGATGACTGTCTTCCTCTTCTCCAATAGGAGTTTCCAGTGAAACCGGTTCTTGGGATATTTTCAGGATTTCCCGCACCCGTTCTACGGACATGTCCATCTCTTTGGCAATCTCTTCCGGGGTTGGTTCCCGTCCCAACTCCTGCAACAACTGGCGGGATACCCGGATCAGTTTGTTGATCGTCTCCACCATGTGAACCGGAATCCGTATCGTCCTCGCTTGGTCGGCAATGGCCCTGGTAATAGCCTGGCGGATCCACCAGGTGGCATAAGTACTGAATTTGTACCCTTTCCGGTAATCAAATTTTTCCACTGCTTTAATCAGACCAAGATTGCCTTCCTGAATCAGATCCAGAAACAGCATTCCCCTGCCCACATAGCGTTTGGCAATGCTGACCACCAGGCGCAGGTTCGCCTCGGCCAGCCGTTTCTTGGCTTCCTCATCGCCCTCTTCCATCCGCTGGGCCAATTTAATCTCCTGCTCCGCCGTCAGCAGGTTTACTTTTCCAATCTCTTTCAAGTACATGCGCACAGGGTCTTCAATGCTGATTCCCTCCGGCACGGACAGATCAATTTTCTCGATATCTACCTCGTCTTCCTCCTCCAGTTTCACTTCACCGTCGTCGTCCAGAATCAGAGGTTCCGGATCTCCCTCCGTAATGCGGAGTACATCAATGCCGCTTGCCTCCAGAAAGTCGAAAACTTTCTCGATCTGATCCGGTTCCAGCGGAGTGTCCTTGAAGAAATCGTTAATCTCCTGGTATTCCAGCACGTTTTTTTTCTTTTTTGCCAACTCCAGAAGCTCCACAAGTTTCTCACTGAATTTCCCCATGTTCATTTCCATTGGTGTTCCATCCTTCCATACGTTGTTTATATTTTATCCTTATTCAAAAGAAATATGCAATTGTTCATGATTTCCTCTTTCTGACGCACTTGCCGCGTCATCCAGGCAGATTCGGAAGTTTATTTCCAAACTTCGCTTTCATCTTCTTCAATTCCATTTCCTTTTCCATGTTCTTTTGCAGAGCCTTCATATCTCCCGGTTCCAACTTTTTCCGCTGCTGTTGCAGGCTGTCCTCCAAAATACGAAGCAAAGTGTCCGTGACTGCTTTTCCAAGTTCTTTTTCGGATTCCATGGGAAGTTCGGCATTTAACAGGGAAGCCGCCGCCTTTTGTTCCTCTGGGTCCTGAAACTGATTCCAGATTCTTGCCGGCGTAAAAACCCCCTCCTTTTCCTGCTGTTCGTACAGCATGGCCGCCACTTGCCTATACAAAGGTGTGGTAAAATCCTCCGGTTTCAGATAGCTGCTCACTTCTGCGAAAATCTCTGGTTTATTGACCAGCCAGGTCAGCATCAGTTTCTGCGCCTTCTCCCGGGCACTCTCTGCCTCCTCTTTCCTTTTATTCGGCCCGCGCACCTCCTGCCTTGCGGGTATTCCAGCTCCGGTCAAAGCCAAGTTGTTGACCAGCTTATGGAGCTGCTGTTTTTCCACCTGGTAGCGGCGGGCGATGGCTGCTATGTAATTTTCACGCTCCAAATCTTGGGTAAATTCCAGCAGACGCTGGGCCACGGCGCGGTAAAAATCCGTCTTTCCCTGCGGATCCTCCAGGTCAAACTCCCTCTCCAGCATCCGAATCTGGAATAGAAAGCTGTTTTCCGCCTGGGAAAGCCGTTCCTGAAACGCTTCCCCGCCCTCAGCTTTGATAAATTCATCCGGATCCTTGTAGGGGCTTAAATCCACCACTTTGGCGTGAATTCCCGCCGCGCGCAGCAGGGGAATCCCCCGTAAAGCCGCCTTAATCCCGGCTTCATCGCTGTCATAGATCATCAGAACCTCTTGGGTATAGCGCCTTAACAGGCTGGAATGCCCGGTGGTCAAAGCTGTACCCAGGGAAGCCACCGCATTAGTAAAACCGGCCTGATGCATGGAAATGACATCCATATAACCCTCGCAGATAATGATATTTTTTCTCCTGGAAGACCTGGCCCTGCTCAACCCATACAGGTTCCTGCCCTTGTCAAAAATTTTTGTCTCCGGGGAATTTAAGTATTTCGGCTTTCCCTCGCCCATCAGCCGTCCGCCGAATCCGATCACCCGGTTCTGCACATCCGTAATCGGAAAAATCACTCGGTTCCAAAATTTATCATACATCCCTCTCTGCTCGTCCGCCTGAAACAAGCCGCTGTCCTTTAGCAATTCGTCAGAATAACCTTTTTCTTTTAGATACCGGTACAGTCCGCCCCCGGATTTCTGTGCGTAGCCCAGACCAAACTGATGGATGGTTTCCGCAGACAGACCCCTGCCTTGCAGATATTCCCTGGCATATGCGCCGTGATCCTGCTTGAGTTGATAGTAGTAATACCCGGCGGCAAGTTTCTGAATGCCCAGCAGGGAAGTTTTGTAATCCGCCTGTGCGCGTGCTTCCCTGGATTCCTCCACAACTGGCAGATTCACGCCCGCTTGCCGCGCCAGATACTGTACTGCTTCTGGAAAACTATAATTCTCGTATTCCATCAAGAATGTATAGACATTCCCGCCTGCCCCGCAGCCAAAGCAGTAGTACATCTGTTTTTCCCGATTTACTGAAAAAGAAGGTGACCTCTCATTATGAAAAGGACACAGACCAAAATAAGAATTTCCTTTTTTTTGCAGTCTCACATACTGTGAAATCACATCCACGATATCGCTTCTTATGCGAACCTCTTCAATCACATCGTCGCTGTAACGCATCTCTCCCTCCTTTCGTATATCTATTCAATAAACCGGCCAGCTCTTCGGTATAAATAATTGCTGAAACTTGTCCATAGAATACTGATCCGTCATACCCGAAATGTAGTCGCACACTACACGTTCCAGCGGTTCCCCCCGGCCTGCGAGCAACTCCCAGTATTCCTTGGACATGGCCTTTGGATGCGCCATATAATAATGAAACAACTCTGTCAGCATACTCCTAGCTTTCTCTTCCTCACTCTTTGCAATGGGACTCTGATACACATTCTGATACATGATGGCGCGCAGATCCATCATTGCTTCTTGAATATCCTTTGACATACAAATACTGTCCCGGCCTGCGCTGTTATCCACAATATCGTGAATCAGCGTATTCAGACGTTCCTTGGTGTCATATCCCAAAAGCATCCGCAGAGTAATGGGAATATCGTCTTCTGTCAGCATCCCAGCCCGCTGCGCGTCATCCATGTCGTGGTGGGTGTAGGCAATTTTATCACACAAACGCACCACCTGACCCTCCAGCGTATGAGGAGAGGTGCTGATCCGGTGATTGCAGATACCGTCCCGCACCTCCCAAGTCAAGTTCAGCCCCTTGCCGCCGTTCTCCAAGACTTCCACCACACGCACACTCTGCTGGTTGTGGGCAAACCCCTCACGGCTCACCTGATTGAGCGCAAATTCTCCCGCATGGCCGAAAGGCGTATGCCCCAGATCATGACCCAGAGCGATGGCCTCCGCCAGATCTTCATTTAAGCGCAGAGCCTTTGCAATCGTCCTGGATATCTGAGAGACTTCCAGCGTATGTGTCAGACGATTCCGATAATGATCCCCCTGAGGGGCCAGGAACACCTGCGTCTTGTCCTTCAGCCTGCGAAAAGACTTGCTGTGCAAAATTCGATCTCGATCTCTTTGGTACGCGGTACGGATATCACACTCTTCTTCCTGCCTGTCTCTGCCTCTGGTACGTCTGCTGTACGACGCAAATGGGCTCAGATTCTCAAACTCCCTTTCCTCCAGGCCCTCCCGTATATTCATAAATCCCTCCATTGCTTCTGCCGCTTTGCATATGTATTCAATACAAATACAGCGGCCCGCTCTTCAACTCCACAGACTGACAAAAAAACCTCTATAATATTATATTCTACATATAAAATATATTTCCTCTTTTTATTTTCAAAGAGAATAAATTTCAAAAAAATGTTGTTGACGAATGCTCCTGATAATGGTATAATGGTTTCCGTTGAGAAGTTCATACTATGAAATATGCGGAAGTGTCGGAACTGGCAGACGAGCAAGACTAAGGATCTTGTGAGCAATGCGCTCGTGTGGGTTCAAGTCCCATCTTCCGCATTTTTTTATTTTCTGGGAATGTTAGTAGGCGTATAACCAACAAGAAAGGAGATGTATTTTATGGCATTGACAACTTTAACTGCAAGAGTAGACGAAAAAGACAAGGCCAATTTCGATGCATTCTGTTCTAATATTGGCTTAAATCCCTCCACCACCGCAATTAACCTTTTTGTAAAAGCGGTTTTACGCGAAAACCGTATCCCTTTTGAAATCAGCTAGATTTCTGATCCATTTCTCTCCGAATCAAATATAACCTATGTAAAAAAATCAGTACAGGAGTGAAAATCAGGAAAGGGAACAGCACATGAGCTGCTCGATGTAAGCGATGCGTGAAAAAATATGGTCGGAAGACGCCTGGAAGGATTACCTTTACTGGCAGACACAAGACAAGAAAACATTAAAACGCATCAACGAAAAAGACCGCCTTGTTTATCACATGGAAGATGGACGGATCTACATTGCACACTGCAAGGGTCATTATGGTGATAAATAACAGTTAGAAAAAGAGTATTTATAATTTCTTACAATAGACAACTAGAAAGGAACGGTACAAATATGGAACACTATTACCAACCAGAAATCGAATGCGCATCGCGGGAACAGATCCAGGCTTGGCAGGATGAACGACTGGTAAAGACAGTAAAACGAGTTTATGAAAATGTAGATTTCTATAAAAAGAGAATGGATGAAAAAGGGATAAAGCCAGAAGACATCCAGTCCGTGGACGATCTCCACAAGCTTCCTTTTTTGACAAAGAACGATTTGCGGGACGCTTATCCCTACGGCCTTTTGGCAGAGCCGTTGGAAAACTGCGTGCGGATTCAGTCTACGAGCGGCACGACGGGACGCAGGGTTGTAGCTTTTTACACCCAGAGCGATATTGATTTGTGGGACGAATGCTGTGCCCGCGCGATCGCTGCGGCCGGCGGAACAAAAGACGACGTGGTGCATGTCTCCTACGGTTACGGATTGTTTACGGGAGGCCCCGGCTTAAACGGCGGTTCCCACAAGGTTGGCTCTCTGACTCTGCCCATGTCTTCGGGAAATACCGAGCGCCAGATTCAGTTTATGTGCGATCTGGGTTCCACAATCTTGTGCTGTACGCCGTCTTACGCGGCTTATCTGGCCGAATCCATCCATGAACAGGGGCTGCAAGATCAGATCAAATTAAAAGCCGGCATCTTCGGCGCCGAGGCGTGGACCGAGGAAATGCGTCATGACATCGAAGAAAAGCTAGGAATTAAAGCTTATGATATCTATGGCCTGACAGAGATTTCCGGCCCTGGCGTTTCTTTTGAGTGCAGCGAGCAGACCGGTATGCATATCAACGAGGATCATTTTATCGCCGAAGTAATTAACCCGGAGACCGGAGAGGTACTCCCAGACGGAGAGAAAGGGGAACTGGTCTTTACCTGTATCACCAAGGAGGCGTTTCCGCTGATCCGTTACCGCACCAGGGACATCTGCATCCTCAGCCACAAAAAATGTTCCTGCGGTCGTACTCATGTGAAGATGACGAAACCGCTGGGCAGAAGCGACGATATGCTGATTGTAAAAGGCGTAAACGTATTCCCGTCTCAGATTGAAACCGTTTTGATGAACCAGGGCTATCCGGCCAACTATCAGATTATCGTAAGCCGCCAGAACAACAGCGACAGCATTGAAGTGCAGGTAGAGATGACACAGGAAATGTTTTCAGACAATGCCGGCGTTGTATCTGAACGAGAACAGAAGTTAGTCGATGCGCTAAAGGCCATGCTTGGCATTTATGTCAAGGTAACTTTGGTAAATCCAAAAACCATCGCCCGCAGCGAAGGCAAGGCAGTCCGCGTCATTGACCAGAGAAACTTATATCAGGGATAATCCAGACAGGAGGAAACTATGACAGTAAAACAAATTTCGGTATTTGTAGAAAATAAGGCTGGAAAGCTGGCCGAGCTGACCGATTATCTGCACCAGCATGAGATCGACATGCGCGCTCTGTCTATCGCAGAAACCCAGGATTTCGGCATTGTCCGGCTTATCGTAGACGATACATACAAGACATCCTGCGTCTTAAAAGAAGCTGGTTATGTAGCTTCCATCACTCCGGTGCTGGCTGTGGAAATTCCCGACGAACCGGGAAGCCTGTTCCAGATCTTAAAAATGCTGGGAGACGGCGGCGTAAACCTGGACTATATGTATGCTTTCCTAACCCGCAAAAAAGCCACCGCCTACATGATTCTGCGGGTGGAAGACAACGAAAAGGCCATTGAGATTTTGGGAAAAAATGGGATTCACACCATCTCCCAAGACAGAATTGCTGACTTATAATATAGAAAGTCCCCGGCAAAACAGCCGGGGATCTTTTTTTCTCAGCGAATCGCGTCTTTCATCTGTTTTACATACTCTGCCACCGCAGGCACACACTTTTCCCCTTGTTCGCCTATGATACGCACAATGGCAGAGCCTACGATCGCCCCGTCGGACACCCCTGCCATCTGGACGGCCTGTTCTGGTCTGGAGATGCCAAAGCCGATGGCGCAGGGAACGTCCGTCACCTGCCGAACCATATCCGTCATTTCTTCCACATTGGTGGTAATCTCACTGCGCACGCCGGTCACGCCCAGAGACGATACCACGTAAATAAATCCTTCCGCCTCTTTGGCAATCGCCCTGATTCGCTCCTTGGAAGTCGGAGCAATCAATGAAATAATGGCAACGCCGTATTCTTTGCAGACATCCAAAAGCTCCCCTTTTTCCTCAAACGGCAGATCCGGCACAATCAGCCCGTCAATCCCACACCCCACGCAGCGTTTCAAAAACGCTTCTTTTCCATAAGAAAAGACGGAATTCAGATAGGTGAGAAAAACCATCGGGATTTTCACATCCTTCCTGGCTTCTTTTACCAGATCAAACAGCTTGTCGGTGGTGCAGCCTGCGGTCAGCGCCCGGTAGGTGGCCTCTTGGATCACCTCCCCTTCCGCAATCGGATCGGAGAAGGGAAGCCCAATCTCGATCAAATCCGCGCCCGCCTGCTCCATGGCAATGAGCAGTTGTCTGGTCACCTCCAGGCTGGGATCGCCCCCGGTGATAAATGGTATAAATGCTTTTCCATGGTCAAAGGCCCTGGCAATCCTTTCGTATCCCGAATTATTCATAAAGTTCTACCCCCCTGTATCTGGCTATGGCAGCCACGTCTTTGTCCCCGCGCCCGGATAAATTTATCACAAGAATCTGATCCTTTGCCATATCCGGCCCAATTTTTCTGGCATGTGCCACCGCGTGAGCGCTTTCCAGCGCTGGTATAATCCCCTCTGTCCTGGATAAGTACTCAAAGGCGGCCACGGCCTCTTCATCGGTCACCGGAACGTAAGAAGCCCGGCCAGTCTTTGCCAAATTCGCATGCTCCGGCCCGATGCCTGGATAATCCAGCCCGGCGGACAGAGAATACACTGGGGTGATCTGCCCGTCTTTGTTCTGGCAAAACAGGGATTTCATCCCATGGAAAATACCCGTGCTTCCTTTTGCAATCGTAGCGGCGTGTTTTTCCGTATCCACGCCCAGGCCGGCGGCCTCGCAGCCGATCAATTTTACAGAAGTCTCCGGGATAAATTCATAAAACGCTCCCATGGCGTTGCTTCCGCCGCCTACGCAGGCCAACACCGCATCCGGCAGACGGCCTTCTAACCCCATAAGCTGCTCCTTAATTTCTTTTCCGATAACCTTCTGGAAATCCCGAACCATCATCGGGAACGGGTGCGGCCCCATAACGGAGCCAAGCACATATAGAGTATCGTCCACCCGGCGGCTCCACTCGCGCATTGTTTCATTGACCGCATCTTTTAAGGTCATTGTCCCGCTGGTCACTGGATGCACCTTTGCTCCCAAAAGTTCCATACGGAAGACGTTTAACGCCTGACGGTCGGTGTCCTCTTTTCCCATAAAGATTTCACATTCCATGTTCATCAAAGCCGCTGCCGTGGCTGTGGCCACTCCATGCTGACCGGCTCCGGTTTCCGCAATGACGCGGGTTTTGCCCATTTTCTTTGCCAGCAGCACCTGTCCCAGCACGTTGTTGATTTTGTGGGAACCGGTGTGATTGAGATCTTCCCTTTTGAGATAAATCTTTGCGCCGCCCAGATCTTTCGTCATTTTTTCTGCATAGTACAGAAGAGACGGCCTCCCCGCATAGTTTTTCATCAGATCATCAAGTTCTGCCTGAAACTGCGGATCCGCTTTGTATTTCTCATAAGCCGCTTCCACCTCATGGACGGCTGTCATCAGGGTTTCCGGCACGTACTGTCCGCCGAATACGCCAAATTTTCCATTTTCCATCATATATTCCTTTCATCTTCTCACGCGTTCTATAAACGCCTGGATTTTCTTGGGATCTTTCCTGCCCTCTGTCTCCACCCCGCTGCTCACATCCACGCCGAACGGGTGGTATTTCTCGAGCTTTTCCCCTATGTTTCCCGGATCTAGCCCTCCGGCCAGAAACCAGGGCTTGGAAAGAGGCGGGACGAGCTTTGTGTCAAAACTTTTACCGCCGCCCCCGTACTGGCCGGGGATGTAGGTGTCCAAAAGCAGATAATCGCACTTCTGCTTCTGGGCCTCTAAAATCTGCCGCGCGCTCTGCACCCGCACGGCCCGGATAATTGGGATATCTGTACTAGACGCCAGCCGTCTCAGATAATCCCCGTCCTCGTCGCCGTGAAGCTGAATCAGATCCAGGATTCCGCGATTGCAGAGCTGGACAATCGTCTCGATCTTCTCATTGACGAAAACGCCCACCGTCTGGATGCGGGGATTTAGAGCTTTTCGCATCTCTTTTACCTGCTCGGAACTCACCTGCCGCCGGCTTTCGGCAAATACAAAGCCGACATAATCGGGAAGACAGGCGTTGACATAGGAAACGTCCTGCATCTGGCACAGGCCACAGATTTTTACTTTCATGATGTTCGCCCCCCAAGTTTATCCAACATGGCTTTTTTATCCGGGCTTCGCATCAGCGTTTCGCCGACGAGCACGGCGTTGACCTTCGCCTTCTCCAAACGTTCGATGTCCTGTCGGCTCTGGATGCCGCTTTCCGCCACAAAAGCTATGCGATCCGGCGCATTTCCTCGCAGGCGGATGCTGTTTTGGATGTCTACGGTAAAATCTTTCAGATTCCGATTATTGACGCCGATGATCCGTGCCCCGGCTTCCACCGCCTGTTTGACTTCCCGCTCATCGTGGGCTTCCACCAGAGCCGACAGTCCCAATTTATTACAGATCTGGATAAATTCCCGCAAAACGGATGCGTCCAAAATGGCGCAGATCAAGAGCACCGCGTCCGCGCCCAGGATTTTCGCCTGGTAAATCTGATAGGCGTCTATGGTAAAATCCTTGCGCAGCAGAGGAATCCTGACTGCCTCCCGTATTTCCTGCAAATACTGAGGCGAACCCTGGAAAAATTCCGGCTCTGTCAAAACGGAAATCGCCCCGGCCCCGGCCTGCTCGTATGCACGGGCAATATCCAGATAGGGAAATTCCTGAGCGATGACCCCTTTGGACGGCGATGCTTTCTTGACCTCGCAGATAAAAGAAATCCCGTCTGTCTGGAGCATTTTTTCAAAAGGAAATTCCGTCTGGGTATCCAGGGACAATGCCTGAGATTTGATTTCCTCCAAGCTGTGCCGCGCTTTCTCCCGTTCTACCCGTTTTTTGGTTGATTCTACGATTTTATCCAAGATCATGGCTGTTTCCCATCCTGTGTCAATTTGATAAATTCTTGCAGCTTCTCATAAGCTTTGCCGCTGTCGATCAGCTCTGCCGCTAGATTAATGCCGTCCTGTATGGAGATGCCGTCCTTTCCTAGATATAGACTCATGCCCGCGTTCATTAACACAATGTCCCGTTTTGGCCCGGTTTCTTTTCGGGTGAGCACGTTTTTGGTGATAGCCGCGTTTTCCTCTGGGTCACCCCCCACCAGTTCTTCCAGGGAGCAGCGGCGCAGGCCAAACTGCTCCGGCGTGATGGTATAAGATCGGATTTCTTTGTGGCGGATTTCATAAACGAAAGTTTCCCCGGTCAGTGTGATTTCGTCCAGGCCGTCCTCCCCGCAGACTGCCACGCCGCGCACAACGCCCAGATTGGACAGAACTTTCGCCAGCGGCCCGGCCAGTTTTTTATCATATACGCCTAAAAGTTGCATACTGGCGGCGGCCGGATTGGACAGAGGGCCTAAAATATTGAATACCGTCCGCACGCTCAGCTCTTTGCGCACTGGGGCCGCATATTTCATGGAAGAATGATAAACCGGAGCGAACAGAAAGCACACGTCACAGGCCGCCAGAATCTTCTCATTCTCCTCTGCGTTTAGATTAAGATTCGCACCCAGCCGTTCCAGTACGTCGGCGGCGCCGCTTTTGCTGGAAACGCTTCGGTTCCCATGTTTCGCCACTGGGACTCCTCCTGCCGCCACCACAAAGGCCGAGGTTGTGGAGATATTAAATGTCCCCGTTTCATCGCCGCCGGTGCCCACAATGTCAATCACATCTCTTTTCGGCTCAATTTTCACACCCTTTTCCCGCATCACCTGGGCAAAAGCTGTGATTTCATCAATGGTTTCCCCCTGCATCCGCAGTGCGGTCAAAAATCCCCCCATCTGCGCCTGGGTAGCCTCCCCGGTCATCATCTCTTCCATAACCTGGCTTGCCTGTTCAAAAGTCAAATCTTTTCCGTTTACCAGTTGATAAATGGCTTCCTGGATCATAGCAATTCCTCCTTATACTCAGATATGTCATTGGGTCTTATTTTCAGAAAATTTCGCAAAATGCTATATCCCAGCGGGGTCAAGATGGATTCTGGATGAAACTGGAGTCCGTAGATCGGGTATTCCCGATGGGCGACCGCCATAACCTCCCCGTTTTCCGCTGTGGCCGTTACCTGCAAGCAGTCTGGGATGCTCTCCTCTTTGGCCACTAAGGAATGATAGCGAGCCGCCTCAATTCTGCTGGGAAGCCCCTCAAAAATGGGGCAGTCTGATTTTATTTTTATCAGACTTTGTTTTCCGTGCATAAGCTGCTGGGCCGGGGCGATGACCGCCCCGTAAGTTTCGCAAATGGCCTGATGACCCAGGCATACTCCCAGCAGTGGGATTTCCCCGGCCAGGACTTTCACCGCCTCCTCGCAGACCCCGGCTTTCGCCGGATAGCCCGGCCCCGGTGAGAGTACGATGTGGCTGGGGTGCAGCCCGCGGATTTCCTCCACGGTGAGGGCGTCGTTGCGGATGACCCGAATCTCTGAGTTGAGGCTTCCGAACATCTGCACCAGATTATAAGAAAAGCTGTCGTAATTATCAATCAAAAGCAGCATGTCTCTTCCACCTCCTGCGCGCGTTCCACAGCGTTCATTACTGCCATCGCCTTATTTGCCGATTCCTCATATTCCCGTTCCGGCACGCTGTCCGCCACGATTCCTCCGCCGGCCTGCACATAGACCATTCCGTCTTTTTTTACCGCCATACGGATTGCGATGCAGGTATCCAGGTTCCCGGTGAAATCCAGATAACCCAAAGCCCCTCCGTAAATTCCCCTCTCTTCCCCTTCCAGCTCTTCGATGATTTCACAGGCCCGAATCTTCGGCGCGCCGGATAAAGTCCCCGCCGGAAGCACTGCGTCTACCGCGTCCAGCCCGTCGCATTCCGGCCGGATGTTGCCCTCCACTTGAGAACAGATGTGCATAATCCGGGAATAGCGGTGAATCATCTGGTATTCCGTCACCTGTACGCTGTTAAACGCAGAGATTTTCCCCAGGTCATTCCGGCCTAAATCCACCAGCATGTTGTGTTCGGCCAGCTCCTTTTCATCCTGAAGCAGATCTCGCTCCAATGCCTGGTCCTCCTGGGGCGTCTTTCCCCGTGGCCGGGAGCCTGCCACTGGAAACGTGGCCAGCCGGCCCTGATCCAACCGGACCAGCGTCTCCGGGGAGGTGCTCATAATCTCCTCCCCCGCAATGTTCATATATACCATATAGGGAGAAGGGTTGAGCGTCCGCAGTACCCGGTAAGCATTGAAAAGGCTTCCCTGGTAAGGGCTTTGAAACCGCCTGGAAATTACAGCCTGGAAAATGTCCCCGGCACGGATATACTCCTTGGTTTTCTCGATCTTCTGGCAATATTCTTCCTTGGACACGTTGCAGGTAAAATGCACTTTTTCCCGCACGACTTTTTCTTCCGTCAGATCCGGTTTTCGGATCATAGCGGCCATCGCCTCCAGCTCCGCGGCAGCCTTCCCATAATTTTCCATGACTTTATCCGTCTTCATATTGGCAATCAGACAGATTTTTTGTTTCAGATGGTCATAAGCGATCACCTTGTCAAACAACATCAGGTCAAAATCGTGGAAGGCGCCCTTTTGAATCTGCAAAACCGGCTCTACATAGCCAATCATAGCATAGGCAAAATACCCCACAAACCCTCCAGCAAACGGGGGAAAACCTTCAATCCTGGGAGCTGTGTATTTTTTTAAAATGTCCCGCAGCACTTGCATGGGCTGACGGGTCTGGAGCGTGTGCGCTTCGTCTCCCTCTTCTATGGTGACCTCTCCGTCCTGGCAGTACACCCGCATCACCGGATCATAGCCCAGGAAGGAATAGCGCCCCCATTTCTCGCCCCCTTCCACGCTCTCCAGCAGATAATAATATGGACTCTGCCGGGATATCTTCTTGAGCAGTCCGATCGGGGTAATGATATCTGCATAAATCTCTTTGCATATCGGAACCACGTCATAATCTTTTACATACTCCATAATCTTTTCACACGAAGGCTGCATTACATACTCCTTTCTGAAAAGGTACAAAAAAACGGCCTTTCGTCCCCACTTATACAGGGACAAAAGCCGTACTCTATGCTTATACGATACGCTTCTGCGGTACCACCCAGTTTGACCTGGTTCTTCCAGGTCCACTCAAATCTATGTACTAACATACATACCTGCTTGATAACGGATCAGGTTTCCGTCAGCGCCTACTGCCATAACTTTGTATGATTTCGGACTGCCCTCACAAGTCCATTCGTCTGCACTTCCATGACTGCCTTTCCACCCGCCGGCAGCTCTCTGACATATCCGCAGCAGCTTACTACTCTTGCTCATAGGTTTGATTTTCTTATTTATGGAAGTTAGTATACACCCAAAAATTTTTTTTGTCAAATCTTTTTCCCAAAAAATTTTATCTCAAAGGAAACCAGCTGCTTTGTGTTAAAAGCAACGGGTGGAAACCTTGCGGATTTCCCTCGAATTCCTTTAAAACGCTTCCCTTCAAAGGAACGCATTTCACAGCTTTTTATACTTTTTTGCGTGGGCGCTACGAAAATCCATTCTGATTTAGAAGAAGGAATGGATAAACAGCCGCACAGCATCAGGACTTTGCAGGAAGGACTTCCCGCACATTCTTTTCTACCAGCCTTCTGGGCACCATGACCTGGTGCTGGCAGCCCATACACTTCAGTCGAAAATCCGCTCCTACCCGCAAAACCTCCCACTGACTGCTACCGCAGGGGTGTTTTTTTTTCAGACGTATGACATCGCCCACTGCAAATCTATCTGCCATTTTACAAGCTCCTTCTTAAAATTATATGTGGATCTGGGAAAAGACTTCCCCGATTGGCAGCGAGATAACCAAATCCGCCTGGCGGTCTCTAGGCGTCGGCGCTTTGTTGATAACCACCAGTTTTTCTCCCTGGAAGTAGTCAATCAAGCTGGCCGCCGGGTATACGGCTAGGGAGGTACCGCCGATGATCAATACCTGGGCGTCGGAGATGGCCTGCACGGATCGCCTGATGGTGCTATTGTCCAAACCCTCTTCATAGAGAACCACATCGGGCTTTAAAATTCCCTGACACGCTTCGCATTTCGGCACGCCCTGGCTGTTTTTCATATAGGCGAAATCATAAGATTTTCCACATTTCATACAGTGGTTGCGGTACACGGATCCGTGCAGCTCCAGAACATTTTTGCTGCCTGCCATCTGATGCAGATTATCAATGTTCTGCGTAATGACTGCCCTTAATTTTCCCGCCTGTTCCAGTTGGGCCAGCTTCTGGTGAGCGGCGTTGGGTTTCGCCGTGTCGCAGAGCATTTTCGCCTGGTAAAAACGGTAAAACTCCTCTGGCTTTTCCATAAAAAAGGTATGGCTGAGGATCGTCTCCGGCGGATAATCATACTGCTGGTTATACAATCCGTCTACGCTGCGGAAATCCGGGATGCCGCTCTCTGTGGACACGCCCGCTCCCCCAAAAAACACAAGATTTTCATACTGGTCAATGATTTTCTGTAATTCTCCTATTTCTGGCGCCATATTTTTTCAAATCCTCTCTATTTCTAAGTTACGCTCTAAACCGTTACATCCAGGGAAACACATTCCGCGGATACCGCCGCTGCGTCTATGGAACCCGCCGTATCTACGGATGGCAGAGACGGTGCTGTTGTGCCTGCCGTGGGTAGGAAAGTATTGGCGGCCGCGGCATTTTGGCTGTCCTTAGCCGTTTCTTTTAACGCATAATTGCGTTCGTCCCTGCGCCGCTTCGTCCGTCTGGTGCGCAGTTCATCTTGCAGATCCCGTGTCTCCTGTTCTTTCTTCCTCTCCTCCGCCCGTTTCTTTTGGTTTTCGAGCTGTTCTTCCTTGACTAAATGTTTCATCTTTGTGCGGACGCGTTTCAGCAGCCTTTCCATCCGCCGAACCATCTGGGCGATTTTCTTTTTATCCTCGCCTTCGCTCAATGCGCCGGCCATCCGCAGATTTGCCAGTGCGCGCATAGCTTTGGAAGAAACATTCTGCACGTCAAATTTTGTTTCGCTGTTGGCCAACTCGGACGCAAGCTGCCCTACCTGGTCGTCGGGCATGGACGCCTTTATCTTACCGCCGTTCCCAGAAGCGCTTGCTGTCTGTTTTTGTGCAGCCCCCGCCGGGTTCGCCCAGGGGGTATGCTGCGTCGCTTTTTTTGCGTAAACTGGTATTGCTTCCTTGTCTCCCTGTTGCTGGTCAGCCGAGTCCACGCCTTTCTTGTTCTGCTGCTGGTCGGCTTTATAAACGCTTTTCTTGTCCTGCTGCCAGGTGCCTGCTGCAATCTTCATGGATATCCCCCTTTGCATAAAATTATCATAAATTCTAACAAATTCCTATAATCCATATATCGGCCGACCTGGCAAAAAACTTTAATCAATCCAATTGTATCCCCTGCACTACAAAGCGGGTGGAGCTGTCTCCGGTACAGGTAGACAACGTCATAACCTTGTCAAACTTCTTTGGCTCTGCCTGTGTGGCAATCTCGGAGTTGGCCTTCATCTGCTCCAGATACGCGGTGTATTCTTTGCCTGGTTTACTAAACAGCGTATAGGTAAGGCTGTTGACTTGCGCTGTATAGGCTGAAAAAATTTCATATTTATAATTCTTCTCTGGGGTGAGCATCCAGAAATATGGACTGTTGGCATAGGCGTTTTCCGTGACAATCCGCTTGAGAATGCCGAACATGGAGCCGTCTTTCATATTATGTCCGTAAACAATGGTGTTGAGATCCTGGAAATCCCTGCTGTTTTCAAAGTCGATAAAGATGGTGCCCGCGAAGTTATATGTCTTCTGATAAGTCATATGCAGGTAATAATCGTTGTCTGTTCCCTGCACCACCGGATAGCTAATTCCCAGCGCTTCCACATAAAGCCAGCCCACCACATCCGAATTTTCCGCCAGCAAAGCGTCAAAATCCACGACAATGGGCGGTTCGTTTCCAGTGGTCCCCCCCTCAGTTCCTTCCTGCGGGCCGTTGGGATTGGGCTGTACGGCCATCTCTTCCAGACCTTTGTATTCATCCTTTGCCTGTTTATAGTCCATATAAATACCGTACAGCTTCCATCCGGCAAAAGCAAACACGCCAATAGCCGCCAGCAGGATAAGCGTCAGCAGATAATCCCCTGGCCCCTTTTTCTTCTTCTTTTTCGCCATAGTTTCCTCCTATTTTTTGACGGACATGTCTGCTTATGCAGACATCATCACTGAGATCAGGACTTTTTTTGCAAAATACTTCTAGCCACGCTGAGACCGTTAGCGCTGGCCTGCTGCAGTCCTCTGGTCACGGACGCCCCGTCCCCGATAGCGCGCAGACCTTTGACGCTGGTTTCAAAATCTTTATTTACCACAACCTTATTGGAATAAAACTTTACCTCGACCCCATACAATAGAGTTTCGTCGCTGGCAATGCCCGGCGTCACCTTATCAAGCGCCACGAGCATCTCCTCAATATCTACCATAATCCGGTGAGGAAAGACTAAGGAGAGATCCCCCGGCACCGCATCTTTTAAAGTGGGAATCAAGTTGTTCCGGCAGAGCCGCTCTTCTGTCGTCCGGCGGCCCCTGCGAAAATCCCCGAAGGTCTGCACCAGAATTTTTCCGTCGCAAAGCATATTACTGAGCCGGGCGATATATTTGCCGTATTCGATTGGGCTTTTGAACGGTTTGGTAAAATTCTTGGACACCAGCAGGGCAAAATTGGTGTTATTCGTCTTATATTCTTTAGATTTGTAGGCATGGCCATTGACTACCGCCAGCCCATCCTCATAATATTCCGTGGCAACCTCGCCAGAAGGATTGGTGCAGAATGTCCGTACTTTATCGTCAAAAGTGGGCGTGTAATAAATCAGTTTAGCTTCGTACAGGTTTTGATTCAAAAATTCCATTACCTCGTCCCGGACTTCCACCCGCACCCCCACATCTACCGTGCCCACTTGCGTCTCAATCCCATGATTTTGACAAATATGGCTAAACCAGTCTGCGCCTTCCCTTCCCACAGAGGCTACGACCTCGCTGGCGTAATATTCCTCTCCGCTCTGCGTCCGCACACCTTTTGCCCTTCCATCCTCAATCAGAATATCCTCCACCATAACGCCGAAGCGCATCTCTACCCCTTTTCTTTTCAAGTGTGTCTGAAGCCTCTGGTAAATCTTGTATCCTTCTTCTGTGCCTAAGTGGCGGATAGGACATTCTACCAGCTTTAAATTGGCGTTGATGGCTTTTCGGCGAATCTGGCGAATTTCCGCTGCCTTTCCTAAGCCGTACACGCTGGTATCGGCGCCGAATTTCAGATAAATATCGTCGGATTCTTTCAAAAGCTTTACCGTTTCCTCATAGCCTAATATCTCCGGCAGATTGCCGCCCACATCTGGAGACAGGGACAGCTTCCCATCCGAAAAAGCCCCAGCGCCCGCAAATCCTGTGGTGATGGAGCATGGCTGACATCCCACACATTTGTTAGTCTTGCGCTTTGGACACTGCCGTTTTTCAATAGCCCGGCCCTTCTCAATCATCAATATCTTCATATTTGGATTTTTCTCAATCAACTCATAGGCACAGAAGATGCCGGACGGCCCTGCTCCAATCATAATCACATCGTATGTCTGCATCTATTTCCTCCACTCCCTTTCCGCAAATTCTTTTATAGTAAGCTTCCCATAAGGGAAGTATATCACAATTTTCTGCATTTAGATACCTTAATCAAAGATCGTAAAACACTCGGTAAAGACGCCCTCTGCCCGGATTCCCCCGCCATGCATCGATCGCATCAGCGATTTGAGTAACTTGCCAAAATACAGCCGCAACCGCGAAAATTTTATAAAAACAGGCAAAAAATGTTGCCCTCTTCTTTTTTCACCTGTATAATGGAAGGAAATACATACCGCAATTAGGGGAGGAATGACTATCTATGAGCCGAGAAGAGTTTCTGGAAATTCTGAATATACAACTGCAAGGTGAAATCCCTTCCAACGAAATTTCACAGCATTTGGCCTATTATCACAACTTCATCGAACAGAAAATCCGTCAGGGGCAGTCAGAGGCCGATATCCTGGAAGAACTTGGCGATCCGCGCCTAATTGCCAAAACGCTTATCGACACCGAGGACGTCCCCAATGTGCGCGGTTATCGACAAGACTACGCCTACTCCGCAGAGGAGGCGAAGGATCAAACTTCCGCGCAAGAAGACTCCGTTCAAAAATCCTCCCAACAAGAAGGCTCCCAATGGGAAGCCTTTCAGTGGGAAAATTTTCAGGAAGAAGACCCTGAACAAGAGCCTTCCCAACAGGAATCTTTCCAACAGGAATCTTTTCAGCAAGAACCGTTTCAACAAGAGCCTTTCCAGCAAAAGTCCCCCAGACCAGACGGTGTACACTGGCTGGATACCAGCACCTGGTATGGAAAACTGGCGGTTATTGTTGGAGTTGTATTGATTGCCGTCTTTCTGTTCCTGATTATCGGCGCGCTGCTTCCAGTAGCGGCAGCTCTGGTTATCGTTGCTATCCTTTTCTCCTGGATAAATCGCCGCCGGTAAATCCGTTGCCGGCAGCATGTTTTACAATGCACAGAAATTACAAGGTTCCGGCGCGGTCTTCTACATTCTTTTTGAAATTGATCACCTCATGGTCATACTTGGCATCCATCAGTCTGGATTGAATCATAAAATCCGCGGTAGCTTTGTTGATGGCCATGGGAATATCATATACCTGCGCAATCCGCATCAGTGCCTTTACATCTGGGTCATGGGGCTGAGCGGTTAGCGGGTCAGAGAAAAAGATGACAAAATCGATCTGCCCCTCTACGATCTTCGCCCCAATCTGCTGATCCCCGCCCAGCGGGCCGCTGTTGAACGCGCGAATAGACAGCCCGGTGGCGTCTACAATCATTTTGGACGTGGTTCCCGTCCCATACAGGCGGTGTTTTTTCAAAACATCCACATTTTCCCGGCACCAGGCAATCAGCTTGGGCTTCTCATTGTCGTGGGCAATCAGCGCAATTCCTTTCTTTTCCTCAATGGTAAATGTAATATAATCGTTGTTCATCGCAGGCAAGCGCCTCCTTTCGATAATCTACAACAAAAAGTTGATTGCTTCGTGCGCTGCACTCTCGCAATCACACTTGCATTCACATAAATTATACCATATCTCCCAACTTTTACAACTTTGATAAAATAACGTTTTTCTAAAATATATTGGAACCCCCGTTTACGCCCCTTATACGCCTTGCTTTACGGCAAATATTTTTTGTTTATAAATTTTTAATAAGGGAATTTATATCGAAAAAGTTGGCATAATACAGATATATGTTGGATGAAGCACAGTCTGAAATGTTCACCATTATAATGTGCTTTTAACAGATTTATAATTGTCTTAATTTTTCTCCTAAATTCATGCATAATGTAAGAAATGGGGGATCACAGATATGAAAGTAAATGAAATGAAACTAAATGAGCATATTCAACAATTAAGAGAGACTCGTGGATTTTCCGCTGCTGAGCTTTCTACCAAAAGTCATATCTCAGAAAATCATATTCGTTCCATAGAAAAAGGAAAGAGTCAGCCTACGGTTTATGTTTTACTTCAGATTTTGGAAGCGCTGAACATCAAACCAGTTGAATTTTTCAGGGAAGACGACCAGGCTGTTTATCCTTCGGATTATGAGAAAGAATTGTTGGAGGTGACCCGCCGATTGTCCGGCGAAGGCGCGGAAGTTATTCTGCTTTTGGCAAAAATGCTGGCAGAAGGAAAACAATAAAAATTTTTAAAACACATAAAAAGAATCTCGCGGCGCGAGATTCTTTGTCTGCTGCGGGTCGCATAAGCGATATCCTTTCTTTATTGCCGCAGTGCAATAAACTTTTGTAGATAGGACATTGCGGCTCCATTCCCTATTATATAAAAAACCCTTGTAAAACCAATGCCTTACAAGGGAAAAATACGTGCGTGAGAAGATTCGAACTCCCGGCCTTCTGATCCGTAGTCAGACGCTCTATCCAGCTGAGCTACACGCACAAACCATTGCGAATTCTCTTTCACAACGAAACCTATTATAGAATATATCTGCCCGATTGTCAAGACCGTTTATTAAAATTTGTAAAAAAATCCTGCATTCCATAAACTTCTTCTGAGCTGGAGTCTTCTGTCTCTTCCGCTTCTTCTTCCTTTTCTGCTGTTTCTTCCGCAGCTTCCTCTTCCGCAGTCTCCTCATCCATAATATCATGTACTTCCTGACGGACCGAGCTGTTGGATTCTTCTATCACCTGGCGAACGGCTTCGTCCATCCGTGCTATCAGCTTCTCCTCCCGGCGTATGCGGATATTCTCGATTGTGTCTGAAAACTTTCTTCGGATGGGATTAAACATCCGATAGATTTTCTTTTTCAAAGGCAACAGCGTCAGCATCAGGGAACGCCACATCCAGCACAGGGGCAGCAAAAATGGTGCGTCTTCCAGAATTGGAAATATTTTTTCCATATATTTCTTGTCCGGGAAAAGAAATCCCCGATAACGCCGCCTGCGTTCTTCTCTGCGGGTTCTTGTCCGAATATCCGATACTTCTTTGACCAGCTCTGTCAGCTTCATGCTGATTTCCCGGCCTTCCATCCCTCTGGTCAGGATATACAGCTCAATAGCCTGGTAAATCTCGATGTTTTCGTCGTACTCTCTGGAGAGTTCGTCGTCTACCTCCCCAAACCAGATATAGGCCAGCTTGCGCAGTCTCTGGGCGAAATCCAGAACCCCCGCAGTCGCCAATTCCTTGTCCACATATTCCCAGTTCAGCCGATCTCTGTAATTCTTGTAAAACTGCCAGTAATCGACCATATCCCCAATTCGGATCTCTCCGCAGGCATACTGGTTCACCAGATCGCATACCAGATAGATGTAAAATTCATCTTCGGTAAACTGATGCAGGTATTTTTCTCCCTCCATCTGGTGAATGACTTTCACAGGAAAATCAAAATATTTCTTGAGCTGCCTGGTGCAAAAACCCAGATCGGTATAAAAAATCACCGTAGTCTTGGGAATACGGTAATATACCTCTCCTCTGCCTTTGTGGTTTTCCTGTTTTTGAAAATCCATGGAACGCATTAAGGAGTGGATCTTTGCCTCCTGCCCTTCCCCTACCAGGATACGCACCTGGTTCAACGCCCGGATTTCCCTTGGCTCGTAGCAGGTACTCATGATTCCGTCCCGAATCAGCAGGGCATGGATTTTGTTCTGTTTTAACTGCCACATCACCACTTCCGCCGCATTGCGGAAACGTTCCTGGGACAGCAGAGATTCCCCGTACCGCTCATGGAACAGATCCTTCCACTTCCTGGCAATGTCTTCCTCCAGGCCCAGTGTAGCCAGATATACGATATGGGCTACTTTATGATATTCGCAGAGCTTATAGATATTTTCCCAGTTCAGCGACCTTACGGAACGCGGAATATCTGTCTGGTTGATAATCGCCGATATCAGGGAAAGCAGATAGCGTGCCTCGTATTTTTCCTTCTCAATCATCTTGACTCCTTGGGCTTTCTATTCTAGTTTTACACAGGCAGAAGGCAAGAAGCCAAACTAAGCCCCTTGCCCCCCTTTTACAGTATTATGCCAGATAATTTACCATTAATCCCAGAGCGTAATAATTATTCATATTATAAGCTCCTGAACGGGCAAACATATTCATGAAATTAAATTCGTTGGTAACACTGTCAATCTCTGCGGATTTCAAATCGTTGTTCACAAGGCTGACAGAGTTCGCCTCCAACCCTCCAGTGGCTTTGTTGTATGCCCTGGAAGCCATGCCGTTGGCGCCGCTGATGATTTCTCTGGTCAATGTGGGATCCTCGTTCAATTTCTTGGTCAACGTCTCTGTATCCACTTTGAGCGTACCGTCTTTGTTGGTGCTAATGCCGATCAGATCCAGAGATTTCTCCGGTGCAATTCCCATAAGCAGGTTACGGAGTTGTCTCTCTACGCCGCTTCCGCGTCCAGAATTGGCATTGAGCAGTTCAATGGCACTGTTATAGCTCTTTACCAGATCTTCCACGCCAGAAACAATCTTCTTGGTATCTGGTGCAGTGCTGATCTGTACGGAGCCAGTGTCCTTTAACTGTACGCCGATGCGTCCCAGATCCAGACCGATGGAATTGGTGTCGGATGCGTGATAGGTTGTTCTGCCGTTTTCCGTCACTGTGTATTCCGCGTTCTGAGCACTGGTCGTTTCCTGATCCATGCCCTGTGCGGCGCCAAAGTCTCCAGAAACCGTAAATGCATTGTGAAGCCCAGTTTCTTTTCCGCTGATCTGTAAGCTTACGTTGCCGTCTTTTTCAATCACCTTCGCCCTTACGTTGCCGTTGGCGCTGTTGATCTGAGCTGCGGCTTCTTTTAACATCTGGCGGTTTGTTTTGGCTGTTCCATCATCATATGTGGCATTGACATTGACATTGATGACTCTGCCCTGAGCAGATTCAATCTTGAAGTCCATGTTGTCTGTGGCAGCCTGCCCTCCCCGAACTTCATTACTGTTGTTCTGCTGAGCCTGCGCCAACTGCTGAACATCCAAACTGAAAGTCTTCGCCTCTCTGGGCTTATACTGGATACTTGCATCTGCGATACTCGTATCGGAACTGGTCGCGCTCAAATCGTTCGCAACGCCAGAGCTGTTGCTGTTCATCAGCGAATTTGCCGATGAAAGTAGATCGGTCATCGCCGTGTTATACTGTTTCAGGAAATTTACCGTTCCGCTGTTGGCCGCTGTACTTGTACCAGTTGTGCCAGAAGTACTGTTCGTACCGGAAAGCCCATGCTTTGCCAGTGCTGTCTGGAGTCTGTAATTATTATAACTGTTGTTATAATTATTGTATATGCCATACAAATTATTATAGGATGAACCAATACCGTTAATAGCCATAGATATACCTCCCTTCTCATTATATATATCGGCTTCTAATTGGAAAATATAACCCCCTCAATTTAGCTGCTGCCCAAAAAAGATTTTTTGTCCATGGGTTCCCGTACATCATAGCCGCTGCCATAACGTCTGCGCATAACTTTGCGATACATAAAAATATCCATCGCCTTGGAGTTATAGCCGCCGCTTTTTTCATCGGATACCAGGGCGCCGGCCACAAGCGTGAGCACCCTTTTTTGCATCACATTGACCAAGTCTTTGGAATGGCTGACCATGAGAACGGTCACCCCGGCCCGGTTGATGTTGCTGACCAGCGTCATAATATCCCAGGCCAGGCCGGAATCCAAGTTCGCCGTAGGTTCGTCCAGCACCAGGATAGACGGATTCGTGACAATCGCCCTGGCCAGCATGGCCCTGGCCCGTTCGCCGATGGATACCTCGATGGGCAGGTGATCTTCCTTACCCTTTAGGCCCATAATACTCAAAGCTTTTAAGACCTTCGGGCGGATACTGGCTTCGGGCTGCTCTGTGGCAATCAGAGCCAGCTCCACATTGTGATACAGATCCATATAATCCAGAAGCCCTACTTCTTTATCCATAATGCCGAACTGCCTGCGGAAATAGGGCACTGTCTTTCTGTTCAGCCGCTTTACAGACTGGTTTTCCACATAAATATTGCCGCTGGTCACCTGGGTCTGCCTGGTCAGCAGACGTAAAAGCGTACTTTTGCCCGCTCCGCTCTCCCCAATGATAAACACAAATTCCCCTTTTTGGATCTCAAAGGAAACTTTTTCAAGGCCAATGCCCCCTTCTGGAAATCTTTTCGTCACATGGTCAAATACAATCTGCACTTTTTCCACCTTCCGCAACCCTTTTTTTGTTATTATGGTATAATAGTATAGACGACGACTCATTATCACCATCTGCGCCGAGCACGGTCGCTTTGCGATATATGTTCTTGTGCGAGCGCGTATCTCCCCGGAGGGTTTATATAGTTTATATATAGGATCAATCATGTTATAAGGAGGCCGAAACACTTTTATGAAAAAATTTCTTCTTCAGCACTGCCTTCCCCTGGCGCTGATTTTTCTATGCAGTATTGGCTATCTGCCCCTTTCCTGCAAAATGGCGGCTAGTGCCTTTCCGGGAAGGCCCGAAAATCCGATTCTGGAAGCCTTTGCCCCAGAACCAACGCCGGAACCGACGCCGGAACCAACGCCAGAACCGCCAAAACCTTCGTCTAATCCTCCGCAGCTTTTGGCAGACGGCACTTATACCGGGAGCATCGCCACGGGAATGGGTACGCTGACTTATTTTAACCAGCATGACTCCCGGTGGGGCAGTTACCTGTGGGGCGGCCAGGACCCGCTCACCTCCTACGGATGCGGCCCTACGGCGCTGGCCATGGTGGTCAACAGCTTTACCGAGCATTCGGTTACCCCAATTGATATGGCCGCTTGGTCCAAAGAACATGGTTATTATTCCCCTGGACACGGTTCTTACCACAACCTGGTTCCCGAAGGGCTGGCCCTGTTCGGCCTGCGTGTGGAGAGCTGCCGGATGGCGCTCACCCCGGAAAATATCATCGGCGCGTTGGGTCATGACAAAATCCTGGTACTGCTGATGGGGCCAGGGCATTTTACCGCAAACGGACATTTCATCCTGATTACCGGGGCTTTGGAGGACGGCACGGTGAATATCGTCGATCCCCAGAGCCTCGAAAACACCTTAAATCCCTGGGATCCAGAGCTGATTATTCAGGAAGCCCGTATGCCCTGCGAATATGGCGGCCCGGTGTGGGCAGTGTCCCGGTATCCACAGGAAAGTAAAACTCCCGACGTCTCCGATTCTCCCTAGACCTGATAAAGAATCCTGCACAGCAAAATTTCAAGAGAAAAAAGACCGCGCATAGTAGATATTATCTGTCCGATACTATCTATTATGCACGGCTTTGTTCGATTCGTCAACCTTTGGATTCTGTATAAAAAGAATCTTTTCCCGCCACTCTCTGGCTCATCCTCTGGTCTGTCTGAATTGCTTTATTCAGAACCTTGCGTATGGATTCGGCAATCTCGCCGATTTTCACAGCCTCGAAACCGTCCGATTCTTCCGCATTTCCAGTATTGAGCCATCCTCTGACCTGATCCCGTTTCTCCGGGAGCAGCACAGAAAGCAGATAGCGAATATCCCGGTCGCAGTCGGCGGCAATATCAATGTCGCTCTGGCGCATGGAAATCAGCATCTGCATGGACACTCGATCATCCCGTGAAAGGGCATCTTGCATCTCCTGCGTGGTCTTGCATATTTCGTTCACGCTTGTGTATTTCTTCTGCAGTTTTTTCATGATTTCTACAAGAATTCCCTGTTCATCCATCTCAAACGCCTGCCCTTCTCATCGGCCCGATTTCTTTTCCGCCTGACGGAAAGCATCCCGCAGTTCCTCAATCAAAGGCTTTACTTCATCCAGAATTGCCTGCCTTCTGCTGGCTTTGACGCGGCTCAATTCGTATATAAAGAAGTCATATAAAGCCCTTAACTGGACACTGATGGCGTACTCCCGATTCAGCGTCTGTTTCAAATATTTGATAATCTCTGTGGCCCGGTCGATGGACTGATCAAAAACATCGATTTCCTGAGCCTTTAAAGCCAATTCTGCACGAGTAATTCTTTTTACCAGCTCATCGAAAAGCAAGAGTAACATCTCGCCCTGGGTCATGGTGCTCACTGACTGGTTTTTATACTGTTGATAACCGCTTGCAATCATTCTTTTCTCTCCTTAATCCTATGGTTTTTAATAACCGCCTGTCATAGAACTTAAATAACTGCTTTGACTGTTCATCTGGGCAATCAGAGTCTCCAAAGTCGTAAACTGAGAAAGATAGCGGTCCTGTTCGCTCTTCAGCCTGGACTGAAGCTGGGTGATAATGTCGTCAATATCTTTCATGGAAGTATAGATCTCATTGTCTGTCAGGCTGGTTGCAGCAGCTTCAGAACCAGCTCTGGCAATCAGGCTTCCCTTCGTTCCCCAGGTCTTAGCGTAGCTGTCGGTGACTTTTTTCATATTGGTCATCAGGCCGTTGTCTTTGTCGGTAAATAACTTGGCCACCTTATCCGGCTCTGTTTCCAGAGCGTTCTTTAATTTCGTCTCGTCAATGGTTAGTTTTCCGTTGGAGCTGTAACCGGAAGCCTCTGAGATACCGATTTTCTCCAACTCGGTCATCAAAGAGCCGCCTGCCACAAAACGCAGATCGCTGGATAAGTTCCGAAGCAGGTCATCCCCGAAGAGGATACCTTCCTTGGCTTTCTTCTCCCATTTCTCAATTTGATCTTCGGTCAATTCCTCTCTCTGGTCGTCTGTCAGCGGAGCGTAGCTGCGGTCTGGTTTGGTGGAAACCAGGTTGTTTACCAGGTCTACGATCTCGTTGTAAGCGGCAACCATATCTTTGACTGCACTCATAATGGAATCGACGTTAGCAGTAGACTCGAAGGTAACTTCTTCTCCCTCTTTTATGTTCCCAGCTTCATCATATCCAAATTTACCCTTAACAGCAATGTTTAAACCATCCTGGGTAAATGTATTGGTTCCCCGATGTAATTCCACTACCTCGGAAGATCCTGCGTACTGAACCGCAACAATGGCATCCTGGCCTTTTGTTATATCCGTACTACTGTCTATGCTACCAAACAAAATATTTGTAATATCATTTTCCTTCGCTGGATCACCTAATTCAATCTGTCCGCTGGCACCGTCTGCTTTCGCAGTTATCATAAATTTATCCGAGTTCTTCATATAAGAAACGGTCACGCCTGCATCTGAACTGTTGATTGCATTAATAATCTCATTAATACTACTGCCCTTTTTGATATCGATCGTCGTCCCGTTGATAGTAATGGTCTGATTATCTTTTGCTAATTGAGCTTTGTCAGCGTCTGTGAGATTCAATCCCGAATCCTCAATGCCTGCATACAGGTTCAAATGGTTGCTTTCTCCTGACAGCGTATGGAAAGCCCTCTGCTTGCCCACCATGCCGGCGCTGCCGTAATCCAGTGTCAAAACAGATGTATTGTCATCACCCCCACCTGGCAGTGTTGTCTTAAACGCAAATGTATTATTCGTTTTATCTAAAGCTACATCTACACGGCCTTTTCCAAACGCTTTGTCAAAGCCATCCTGCAATGTCTTTGTAACAAGGTCCTTTAATTCATCTTCCGTTTTTCCATTCATATCATCCGCAGACGGCATCTTAATCGTAACCTGATTGCCGTTGTAGCTGAACGTCAGACTCTGCCCTGCGATTCTGTCCTTGAAGTCAAGTTTTTCTGATATGCCATTTTGGGTAGCAATATTGCCATCAAGAATCGTCCATTCTTCATTTATGGGCTTTCCATTCTCATCTTTTTTTACTTCCAGCCCCATGTTCTTCAGGAGGTTCTCCGAACCGCCTGCCACTGTAAGGGTTTCCTGCGCATTTGCTGTCTTTGACAAGGCGATTTCTCCGTCTTTCACTTTGAACTCAACTATTTTTGCTAAGTTCTCGTCTTCGCCCTTGCCGGTTTTCACATTTTTCAACGCCGCATTCAGTTGTTCGGCAACTTTAGCCGCATCTGTGGGATCTGTAATTTCCCCAAAATTAACGGTATATGTTTTATCGCCATATTTGATCTGCAAAGACTGATCCTGGAAAACGCTGACGTCTTCTTTTCCAAAATTAATGCTTCCCGTTCTCAGCGCGCCATCCGACGCCGTAACGCCGCTGGTCGCGGAGGCATTTTTTGCCATCTGCTTTACGCCCAGAATGGTCAGAGAATCTGCCGATCCGCTTCCATTGCTGGTGATACTGACCTTCGACGCATTCACCCCATGACTGACAATATTGGTCTTAGCAAAGAAACTGGAATTGGTCAGATTCGTAGTTGGATTGGTATAATCCATATATTTGCTGGACAATGCCACTAATTTATCTGTTACAGAGCGGTAAGCGTCCTGTTTCCACTCGAATGTCTGTTTCTTCTGCTGCTGTTTTGCGATTTTTGCCCTGGTACCGTAGGTCATGGATTCGATCAGCGTATCCCTGTCCAGGCCGCTGGCCAGACCGCCGTATCCGTGCAGACCCCCGCCCCCGGATACCAGACTGCTGGTAGCACTTGATAAACTTCCTATTGATGCCATATAAACGCAACTCCTCTCTTAAAAACTATTTATAAGCTTTATCTGTCACTGTTCGTCGGATGACCAGCAACATGCTCTTTTGCGGGATTTACCCGTGAACAATAACCTCTTTTGTTACCTTTTTTGTAGGATTTCGATATTTTTCTCGAATTTCTATCTATACTTATTTATCGACATATAGTATACTTAATTAATAGTTAAAAATAGAATTTACACCGCCGTCCGGCCATCTCCGGGTGAAATGGCTCTCGCGTACATCTTCTGTTGCCACTAGATATAGAGATGAGGATGCTGCAGAAACGGCAGTGAGATTTACGAAATGGAGGATGCATTTTGTCTATAAATATTGTACTTACCAATCAAAAAGGCGGGGTCGGTAAGACTACCACAACCTCTGCCATCGCCTGCCGCCTTGTAGAACACCGGAATACGAAGGTTTTGGCTATTGATCTGGATCCGCAGGGCAATCTGGGATTCAGTCTGGGACTGGATATCGAGAACAGCAGCACCATCTATGATGTTTTAAAAGGGGAAATACCCCTGCGGGATGCGATACAGCCCACCGAATACTGCGATGTGATTACCTCCAATATTTTACTGAGCCGGGCAGAACTGGAATTCACAGGCACGGGCAGGGAATCTCTTCTGAAAAAGGCGCTGGAGCCGGTCAAGGATTCCTACGATTACATTGTGATTGATACCCCTCCCGCTTTGAATGTTTTGACTGTGAACGCCTATACCGTCGCCGATCATCTGATTATCCCCATGGTTCCAGAGATTTTAAGCCTTCTGGCCGTCACCCAGATTAAGGATACCATCGACTCGGTCAAGCACTCCTTTAACCCCAACCTGAATGTGCTGGGTATTCTGCTGACAAAGTTCAACAAGCGCACCATACTGGCCCGTGAGGTAAAGGAAATGACGGAAAACATCGCCCGCCAGATTGGAACCAAGGTCTTCGACACGCAGATCCGCAGCAGCGTAACGGTAGCGGAGGCGCCCGCTCACGGAGAAAGCGTCTTTGACTATGCCCCCAACTCCAATCCGGCTTCGGACTACCGAAAATTTGTGGAAGAAATCGCGGCGGACATCCACCTAATATAGCGGCGGAATCCAACCGCTCTTATGCAACTGTGTACTCTTGGAATCTTCTGAGAGTATATACTAAAAACAGGAGAAACACCAATGGCACGAAAAAGCAACAAGACTTCACATGTATTGCACCTTCTGGCAGGGGAAGAACCCATTGAGGAAACAACAGAAGCCAAAGAAGAAGCGGCAGAGATCCAGGAACCTGTCACTGAGCAGGAACCCGAATCCGATGCGCCTAATATTTCCATTGTTTCTACAAGAAACAGCGAAGACGACCCTCTGGCAGATTTAATCAAACAACAACTGGAAGAGGATTTTCCAGAGGAAATCCTGAATACCGCATCTGCGGACAGCGGCGAAACAGAACCCGTATTTACTTCCGCACCGCCGGAAGCGGACAACAGTGACAACCATACAGCAGACGCTGCGTCCCTTGCCAAAGACGACGACGATAAGGAAGACTTAGAACAAGGGGAAGCCGCTCCCACAGCGGAGTCTGCGCAGACCGAACCGAAAGACAGTTCGGATGCAGAACCTATACAGACTGAGCCCAAAGCGCATTCAGACACAGAGCCTGTACAGAACCAAGCCGAAACGCATTCAGACACAGAGCCTGTACAGAACCAAGCCGAAACGCATTCGGACACAGAGCCTGTACAGAACCAAGCTGAAACGCATTCAGACACAGAGCCTGTACAGAATCAAGCGCAAGAAGAACCGAAAGAGCATCCGCATACAAACGATACGCAATCGCCCCTAAGCAGCCCAGAGGCCGAAAAAACGTCTCCTTCCCTGCCGGACAGTAGTGCGGCTCAGCCCTCTTCAGCAGCCGACGCCAGCAGCTCGACGCATTACCGTTTTGTCAATGTTATGGAATATATTATCAAAGATTCTGTCCTGGAGCAAATGAAGAAATTCGATATGTGTACTTGTGAACGCTGCCAGGTGGATACCATAGCCCTGGCGCTGACCAACTGTCCTGCCAAATACATTGTGGTGGACAATCACACGGTATCTCCGCTTCTGAACTATTATTCCAACAAGTTTATGGGTACAGTGACCGTAGAATTGATCAAAGCATGTACCATGGTAAAAGAAAATCCCCGCCATTAGCTGACGGGGGTTTCTTCCTCCACAACAGTTCAAATACCTTGCGGAATACTACTCATCTGAACTGCCGCTTTTATCTTCTGCTTCTTCTTGTTCTTCTTCCTTGCGTTCAAATTCACTGCTCAAAGCTTCCCAGATGCCGTTTACTTCCTCTACACAGTCCATATAGAGCTGCGCAATCATATTGGTGCGAATGTTTAATTCCGCGGTATGGGCCTTTAATTTTCTCCAATCTGCGTGTTCATAATCCAGAATCAACTGGAACAGCTTTCCGCCAAGTCCCTCATGCTGAATCAGCGCTTCTTTTACCACATCCGGCAGAGGGATACCGTTTAAGATTTCCTCCAGTGTGGCGTCAATCAAATACTCCATAGTGGAAAACATTCCAATCATATATCCCTCAGATTTGGTAATTTCCGGCGTTTTCATCCGTTCAACCAGCGCAGAGGCAAAGGTTGCCCGCAGAAAAGACAGCTTCAGCACTTCATCTGAAGCGTTGTTTCGTTCAGAGTCTTTGACGCTCAGCAGATATACCCACTGGCGCAGTTGGGCGATGCCCAGGGTTACCAGAGCCTGGCGAATAGAAGAAGTCCTCTTGCGTTTGGCGAAATAGGCGGAGTTTACCATTTTTAAGATTGCATAGCTTAGGGAAGCGTCACGGCTGATAATGGTTTCCACCATATCCACATCCGGTTCATCCTTCGTCACTTCCACTACAAGCTGGAAGAAGTTTCCTTCCATATAGTCCATCTTGCTGGATTTGGTAATGGTGGCGCTCTCGATATAATTTCCCTCCAGAAAGTCCGCTCCAACCTCTTTTGCAAAGTCGTAATCTTCTTTGGTGTTGATGCCGACAACGATACAGTATTTTTGAAAGCCGTGCAGCATATCTACCAAATTAAT
This sequence comes from uncultured Lachnospiraceae bacterium, assembly GCA_947571775.1. GTDB lineage: Bacteria > Bacillota > Clostridia > Lachnospirales > Lachnospiraceae > MGBC164599. The sequence goes on from CANOZK010000001.1 coordinate 202,077, forward strand.
CAGAGACAGCATTCCCTTCTGGTCTTTCTTGTCTGGTATCTGTACTTTGGCATAATCTGCCATTTCCAGCAGGCTAAAATATTTTGGCGAAAACTGAAAATCATTAATTGCAAATCGATATCCTTCTCTGTGATATCTCTGCATGATTTTTGAAGCCAGCGGATGCACTACAATACTGTCCTCAATCTGGATGACTAATTTTTCCTTATCAAACATTTTCGGCGTATTGCGGAAAAACAGAGAGGGCGGGAACGACAAAAAGGTCAGCTTTTCTTTAAATATAATATCCGTGTTCTGAGTGAGAAATGAAGATATCGTATCTGCCACCGCACTCTCTGATGCATTGTACAGGCTGTCATTGTCGCTCTGAATCATAATCTCATAGCCTATGATTTCATCGTCCTCACGTTCTTTAATCGCTTGGCGTACAACATATTTATCCATTGCTCTGTCCATCCTTCTCTCCCAACAAATGATCCATCACCTTTACCAGATGCCCGATCTCTGGCTTGGAAAGCTGTTCGTCTGCTCCCAATTGTTTTCCTTTGATCTCCATTTCCTGATTGATCAGCGAGGAGAAGATAATCAACGGAATGTGTTTCAAATATTCGCTTTCCTTTACCAGTTTGGTCAGACGGTGGCCGTCCATTTTCGGCATCTCAATATCTGTAATGATCAGGCTAACTTTCTTTTCGAGATCTGGATCCCTTTGCACGCTTTTTAAGTAACTCCAAGCTTCCTGACCATTATTGAACTTCTTCAGATTCACATAACCGGCTTTGTTTAAAGCCTCCTCAATCATCTTTGTCAACAGGATGGAATCCTCTGCCAGAAGGATGGGGCATTCGTTTCTCGCTCGTTCTCCCATGGCTTCGATCTCAGACTCCTGAATGCCTGTCTCCGGCGCAATGTCCGTTACAATTTTTTCAAAGTCCAGTATGGTTACCAGGTCTTTTCCGCACTGAGCGATCCCAGTAGCCACACTCTCCGCTCCCCGGTTCAGCGTATTGTCAGGTTTCTGAATATCTGCCCAGGAAATCCGGCTGATGCCCACCACATTATGTACCCGGAAAGCAATGTGCATTTTGTTGAAATTCGTTACCAGGAAAAGGTCCCTTGCATTCTTCTCTGAGGGTTCCCCTGTCAGATAAAAAGGCAAATCCACCACAGTCAGCAACACATCCCTCGGTTTAAAAATGCCTTCCACTGCCGGATGTACCTGTGGAACGGATTTAACCTTATCAGACATCATGATCTCAGTTACTTTGGCCACATTAATTCCGTACAGCTCCCCGTACAGTATGAACTGCATAATCTCAATCTCATTTGTCCCCGATTCCAGTAAAATCTCTGTTTGTGCCATATCATTCCTCTCCTTTTATTACATGGTTATTTCCGGCCTGCCAAATGTCTTTATCGTTACTTTTCCGTCACTCGCATCTATGGACATAGTCCTAGCATAATTTGCCCCGGTATCTTCTCCCACAAGGCGTATTCCCTGTTCCCGAAGCATCTTTTTTACATTCTGTGCATTTCTGTCTCCGATGTTGCCCAAGCCCTGACTGCCTTTCGTCTCAAACATCTTGGCGCCTCCGGCGATTTTCGCCCGCATACGGTTTTTTACTGCGCCGAAGGCAGTCATTTTGCGTACAGTCTCCCTTATACCTGTATCCGCATATTTGTAAAGGTTTTTATCAGCCATCGTTCCTTGCTCTGGCAGCATAATATGGATTAACGCCCCTAAATTAATCATCGGATCGTACAATGCGATTCCGATACAGGATCCCAGCGCGTAAGTGATCAGCACTCCCTCGCGTCTGGCCATCTTCATATCTGCTATCCCCACGATAATCTGTTTCGCCATTTACTTAGTCAACTCCCAACTTGTGCATCAAATAATTTAAAGAACTGATGTCTGGCATCATCAGCAAATTACTGTCTAACACCTTGTTATCTACAATAAACTTTCCGTTGATCATCATCAATTTGTCTGTTTCATATCCGAACTCTGCCATGGGCACGCTTAGGATTCCCCCTAACATATTTACGGCAATGCTGGGAATGGATAACCCGATGCCCACTCCAGTAAGACCGGACAGTGCATTGACATACGAAGAAATGATGATATTCCCGATTTCCTCCAGAGCAGATTTTTCCATCTCTGTCAGATCCATATACTCGCTGATTTCCTTGGACAATACGCTTTCCAATACTGCGTTGATAAAATCCATCTTCAGAATAAACAACATGATACCGTTGATTTCCCCCGACATTTTTACCAAAACAGCCGCCACGATCTCCTCTGGAGTTCCGATCATCTCTATTGCCTCGTTATACCCCAAGATATATACGTCTGGAAGAGACATCTTGGTTTTTTTTCTCAGAACCTGAGAAATGGCTGTGGCCGCGTTTCCCGTACCGATGCTGCCAATTTCCTTGATTGCATCCAGTTCCAAAGCGTTCATGTCTTCATAGTTTTTAATTCCCATAGCTCCTCCTCTCCTCAACCCTTACTCTTAACATTTTAAATAGTCTCACTGGTTACGCCCGCTTAAATTTATGTCCTCAATGCATTAATCGTACTCTCGATCTCATCCGAGGTCTGTACCATGCGCAGCGCATAGCTGTACGCTCTCTGCGCCTCAATAACCTTTGACATCTGATCGGCAAAATCTACGTTGGACATTTCCAGCATTCCCTTGCGTAGCTTCGCATCCTCTGCATCAAATGGGTTTCCGTTCTTTGCGACTGGCGTGAATTCGTTTTCACCGACACTGAGCATGCCGTTTTTGTTTACGAAATCAAAAATTCCAATGGGCAATGTATCTGGACTGTTCTCGTTGACAAGGATGGGATTCCGGTTCTGATCCAGCACCAGCTTACCCGTAGATGAAACCAGATAGAAATCATCCCCGCGTAAGGACAGGCTAAAACTGCCGTCCCTGGTGTATGTAATCTCATTGCTTACCGGATCCCGCAGCATAAAGAAGCCGTCGCCTTCAATGGCATAATGGTAATCTCCTTCGCTCTCTGCAAGGGTCATCTGGGAAAAGTCCGTGTCCGCCTTCTGGATACGCATACCAGTACCTGTGAGCAATTCATTATTCGGCTCGGCCTTCCCTTTCATCTCGTAATACATTACCTCGGAAAAAATGGGAACCTTGGTCTTGTAGCCCCAGGTATTGACATTCGCAGTATTATTCGCCAAAATATCCAGTTTATATTGCTCGCTGCCGACACCCAATGCTGCTGTATAGAATGATTGATTCATATACATCCCTCCTTTTTATACTTTTCCAATCTCCGTAACTGCCTTGCCCATAAGCTGGTCATACATTTTTAGAACCTGGGATGCACTCTGCAAAGCTCTCTGGCTACTCATCATATTTACCATTTCCTGCACTGCGTCCACATTAGAGCGCTCCAGATACTTCCAAAGCATCTGCGTATCGGAAGCCACCGCCCGCTCATTGGTATAGAACACGCCGTTGCCGCCTTTTTCCAGATTGTCGTAATTGTTAAAATCCACCACGGCAATCTGTCCATAAGTTGTTCTCCCGTCTTCGCTGGTAATCCGTCCCCTACTGTCAATGGTAATCTTATCGGTGCCTATGCGAATCTGTCCGTTCGTGCCCACGACCCGTCCCACCGACGGCAGGCTCAGATAGCCCTGGTCATCCAGTATAAACGATCCGTCTCTGGTATATCCGATACCATTTTCGGTCTGCACCATGAAAAAGCCGTTTCCCCGCAAAGCCACATCAAAGATCTCATTGGTCGGTTCCACCGCGCCCGTCTCAAAATCCGTCACCGTTTCATGAGAAGCACGAATCATGGCCATGGTTCCAATCTCCGTCTTATCGTTCTTGTCGATATTTCCGCTGCGGTACATCAGTTCTTCCTGGAACGTCGTTGACAGATATTTGTCAGTCTTAAAACCGGGTGTGGAAACATTGGTCATATTGTTGCTGATTACGTTCTGGTTCCGCGTCTGTGTCAGAATACCAGAAGTTAGATTATAAAATCCCTGAAACAAAAGTATCACTCCTTTCTCTAATTCAGATCCTCTTTCAAAAACAGCCGCATCTTGCGCAGCGCATTGGCGTGTATCTGGGAAATCCTCGGCTCGCTGACTTCCAAAACCTTTGCAATCTCCTTCATATTCAACTCTTCCACATAATAGAGAGATACCACCATCTGTTCATTTTCCTTTAGACTGCGCAGGGCCTCCACCAACCGGCCGTGCAGTTCCTGCTCCAGAAGATGCGTCTCCGGCTGTTCCTGGGGATTGTTGGAGGGAAGCTGGACATTTTTCTTGTTTTCCATCGTCTCTTCCAAAACCATGTCCAGGGACAAAACGTTGAAAAGGTTCGTCTTTCCGACTGCCTCGTGGTATTTATCCACACTCACATGCAGATATTCGGCTGTCTCCTCGGCGGTCGGATAGCGGCCTAGTTCATTGTAAAGTTCCGTAGTGGCGTTGTCGATCTCCTTCGCGCTTTTCCTTACGCTCCGCGGAATCCAGTCCTGCCTTCTCGCCAGATCGATGATCATCCCCCGGATGCGCTTGGAAACATAAGTCTCAAATTTCACATTTTTCTCAAAATCAAATTTATCCAGAGCGTTCATAATCGCCAGCACACCTTCGTTGATCATATCGTCCACCTGGGCAAAGCTCACGTAGACATCCCGCATCTGAAGAGCAATGCTTTTTACAATATAAACGTAACGCATAACCAGCTCCTGCTTCATGGACAGGGCGTTGGTTTCTTTGTATTCTCTGAGCAATTCTTCGTTTGTCATTTCGCTGTATGAATTCTGCGCACTCATGTTTCATACTCCTCTATCCGGCAATAGTCCCTAAAGCCTGTATCTGAACACTGTTGGCAATCTCGTTAAAGGACAGCACATAAACATTGGGGTAGAACTGTTCGATCAGCCGATAAAAATAAGGACGAATAACCTGACTGGTCAGAACAATCGGGTCCTGCGCCAGTTCGTGGAACTTCTTCATCTCTTCGCTGATCTGCTCGATAATATTTTGCATAATATCTGGACTGAGGGCCATATACGTACCCTGGTCGCTCTTTGTCAGACTGGCAATCATGCTCTTCTCCAGCTCCGTATCCAAAGTAACCACCCGCATATTGCCATTCTCGCTGAAACGCCTGGTAATGGTACGCTTCAGGGCTATCCGAATATTTTCCGTGATGGTGTCAATATCCCGGCTGTTGGGGACAGTATCCGCGATGGTTTCCAGGATGGTTTCCATATCTTTGATGGGAATGCCCTCTCTTAACAGATTGACCAGCACTTTCTGGAAGCCGCCGTAAGAAATCAATGCGGGAACTACCTCTTCTACCAGCTCCGGTGAATTCTTCTTGGTATTCTCCACAAGCTGCACCACTTCTTGACGGGTAACCAGCTCATAAGAATGCTGCCGCAGCGTTTCCGATAAATGGGTCAGCATAACCGAGAGCGGATCGATAACCGTATAACCGTAAATCTCGGCAATCTCCTTATTTTCCGGCGTGATCCATCGGCTGGGAATTCCATAAGCCGGCTCGATTGTCTCAATTCCGTCAACTTCCCCGGACAGATTTGGCGGCTCCAAAGCCAGGTAGTAATCCACCAGGATTTCACCTTTGGCCACTTCTTCGCCCTTGATCTTAATCACATACTGATTTGTATTTAGACTGGAGCTGTCCCGTAGACGGATAGAAGGAATGACAAGCCCCATTTCCTGCGCGTACTGCCGCCGGAAAATGACGATTCGGTTAATCATCCTTCCGCCGCTGGATTCATCCACCAGCGGAATCAGGCTGTATCCGAATTCCATCTCCACAGGCTCCACGCTGATCAGGGAATAGATATTGTTGATATCGCGATAGTATTCTTCTTCGCTGACTGTCTGAACCTCTTCCTCCATGCCGCCGGCCGCCAGGCCGCCCGCAGCTCCTGCAAAATCCATCTCTGGAAGCTGGGCCATCTCCTGCATCTTTCTGCTCAGATAAAACCCGCCGCCCACCATTGCAGCAGCGAGAATTGTCATCTGAATCTTTGGCATCCCCGGTACCAGCATCAGCACGGCTATCACAACACCGGCAAGCATAATAGACTGAGGCTGCGCCAGGAACTGTTTGGAAACATCCTGATTCAGACTTCCTTCCGCCACAGACCGGGTAACGATCATACCAGTGGCCACAGATATGAGAAGGGCGGGTACCTGGGACACCAGTCCATCACCCACCGTCGCAATCGAATACACGGACAGCACTTCGGTAAGTTCCATACCTCCCTGTACCATACCGATGATAACGCCGCCGATAAAGTTGACTGCCGTAATGATCAGGGACATCACTGCATCCCCTTTGACAATCTTGGTGGCACCATCCATAGATCCGTAGAAATCCGCTTCCTTTTGAATCTTGTTACGGCGTTCTTTGGCTTCCTGCTCATTGATCAGCCCGGAACTCAAATCCGCGTCAATGGCCATCTGCTTTCCAGGCATCGCATCCAGGGTGAACCTGGCAGCAACCTCAGACACACGTTCTGCACCTTTGGTAATTACGATAAACTGTACCAGAACAATAATAAAGAAAATAACAAATCCGACAACGACATTCCCCCGCAGAACGAAATCTCCGAAGGATTGGATAACCTGCCCCGCGCTGCCTGACCTCGTCAGAATATTCCGCGTGGAGGACACGTTGATACCCAACCGGAACAACGTGGTGATCAGCAACAGCGATGGAAAGATGGAAAATTCCAAAGGTCCTGTGATGTTCATACTGATCAGCAGAATAATCAGGGCAGCCGATATATTTAAAATGATCATTACGTCCAGAAGAAACGGACTCAGCGGTATAATCAGCAGCAGTACAATGACTACCACAAACAGCGACACCGCATTACTCATTATTCTTTTCATGTCTTCACCAATCTCTTACTGTCATTCCTTACAGAATTACTTTGTGATTTTCCCGAAATACATATACCAAAATCTCTGCAACCGTCCCATAGTATTCCTGCGGGATTTCTCGGTTTAAAGGAGTAGACGCGTAAATCGCCCGCGCCAAGGCTTTGTTTTCCACAATGTGGACGTCGTTTTCCTCTGCCACCTTTACGATACGCAGGGCCAGCTCATCCTGTCCCTTTGCGACCACGATAGGCGCATTGTCTTTATCAATATCATATTTCAAAGCAACTGCATAGTGAGTAGGATTTCGGATAACTACATCCGCTTCCGGAACCGCCTGCATCATACGGCTTCTGGCCCGCTGCCGCTGGATGTCCCGAATCTTTCCCTTAATCTTGGGATCCCCCTCCATCTGCTTAAACTCTTCTTTTACTTCCTGCTTGGTCATTTTCATCTGACGCTCAAACTCCCAGTGCTGATACAGAAAGTCAAACGCCGCCAGCGCCGCAAAGGCCATCGCAAGCCGGAACACAATCCTCATAATAATATCTAGGATATAAGAAGAAGAAATCTTCAGATCCATATCCATGGTGCGGGCGATGTTCAGCAGATCGCCCCAGATAATATTATACAGGAATATCAGCAGAATGGAAATTTTTATCAGATTTTTCAGCAGCTCTACTATGCTTTTCAGTGAAAACAGATTCTTAATTCCATTGATGGGGTTTAGTTTTCCAAATTTCGGCTTAACTGATTCCATGGTAAAAAGAAATCTCGTCTGAATACCGGTGCCTAAAATCCCGATAGCTGACATCAATACCAGAAACGGCAAAATCACAATGGCAGCGGTATACATCGTTTCTAAGCCAATACCCTGCAACGTACCCATGGAAAGCTCTTCAATGCTCGCCATATAATCCAGGTAGCGCAGCAGATACGCCTTTACATTCCGATAAATCATCGGACAGAAAAATTTCAGTCCATAAAACCCAATTAAAAATGAGATGAGCGTGGCCACATCCTTGCTGGTAAATACATTACCTTTTTTTCTCTGATCCCGCCGCTTTTTGGGTGTGGCCTTCTCGGTTTTCTCTCCGCCTGGCCCGTCCGCCATGTTTGTTCACTTCCTTTTACCAGCCCGCAGACCGTTTCTAGTTTTTCTAGCCAGCCAATAGCTGCAAAAAGTCCTGCATCTGCCGCAACATGGCAGTAATCAAATTGCTCAGGGACTCCGCCATAGGAGAGAACAGGAATAAAAACAATACCATTCCCAGAATAATTTTTACCTGGATCTGTACCACAAATACGTTGATCTGCGGAATCATTTTCATCAGAATTCCCAGCCCCACCGTGACAATCAACTCCGCCGCCAGGATGGGAAACGAAAATTTCACCGCCCATACAATACACTCGGAGAAAATCTCCAGAATTGCCCAAAATGCCTGACTGGAAAATACTACGCTTCCATAAGGAACCACATCCGCAGAGGTCAGCAAAATCTTCATCATGGCCAAATGCCCGTCAGAAGCAAAAAACAGCAGCATAAAAAATGTATTATAAATGCTTCCAGACAATGGTATCTGCGCATTGTTCTGTACATCGTATATCATAGCCATAGAAATACCCATCTGGAAATCGATGACCGCCGCTGCGAAAGTGATGACCATGCTAAAAAGCTGTATCACAAATCCCAGAAAATAACCTATCACAAATTCCTTTATCAGCAAAATACTGTAAGTCAGGGATGACCCCGTCTCAATGGCCTCTCCCTGTGAAAAGGAAAACAGCAGCAGGGTCAGTACCAAGATAAACCCGGACTTTGCTATCCTTGGTATACTGTTCCGGCCCAGAATCGGGTTCAGCAATACAAATCCGGCCATACGCATCATAATCAGAGAAAAAAGCATAAATTGTGCCGTATCCGTAATCACCATTTTATCCCAACCTCCGCCGGACTGCTACAACGCCGCCATCAACTGAAAAATTTTATTGGTAAAGTCTTGCAGCATCACCAGCATATTACTCCCTGTAAACACCAAAATCAAGGCAATCACCAGCAGCTTCGGCAGAAATGTAATGGTCTGTTCATGAATCTGCGTGGCGGCCTGAAAGATAGAGATCAAAAGCCCGATCAGCATACTGATTACCAGCATGGGAGCCGCCAGTTTAAGTGCCAGCACAAACACTTCATACATTAAATCCGATACTTCACCGTTTGTCATATCATCCCCCTATTTTTATCGAAAGCTCTGTACCAACGTGTGGAACAATAGCTGCCACCCATCTACTGTTACAAAAAGCAGTAATTTGAAAGGCAGCGCTATGGTAGCCGGCGGCAGCATAAACATACCCATGGACATCAGAGTAGTGGAAACAACAATATCAATCAACAAAAACGGCAGGAACAGAAGAAACCCTGACATAAAAGCGCGCTTCAGTTCACTGGTCATAAAAGCCGGGATAATCACAGTCATCGGCAGCTCCGTCAGTTCCTCCTCCCCCGGCGGTTCCAAATTAGCCAGATCGATATACATATTGATTGAACTCAATTCTGTCTGACGTAGCATAAACTCTTTTAACGGCTCCTCAGCTCGTCTGAGCGCCTCTTCCTGAGATATCTCCTCCTGCGTATACGGTTGATAAGCATTGGTATTAATTTCTGAAATCACCGGGTCCATAATGAAAAGTGTCAGAAACAGTGAGATTCCAACCATCACCATACTTGGCGGTACTTGCTGAACTCCCAGGGCATTTCTGACAAAAGACAGGATAATCACAATTCTGGTAAATGATGTCATCATAACGAGGATGGAAGGCAGCAGTGCAATCACTGTCAGCATCAACAGCAATTCCAGTGTAGGCACCCGATCCCCATTAATATTTACAAGCGCGTCCATTCACTCCAACTCCTTATCCGTTGTGTTACCTCTTATCGTTCCAGTGCTTTCTGGTTCCCCCCAGTTTGTTCATCAAATCCTTGAAATCCGGCATGGGGGCCTGGGCGTCTGGTTCCTCTGTCAGCAGAGGAATCAGACCCTCCTCCTCCAGCTCAGCCAGCATGTCAATCTCTTTCTCCGCAATTCCCAGAAGGAAATAGCGATCCCCCACCTGTATCACAGATACTACCCGATTTTGTCCTACGGACATCTGATCCACAATGCGCATATACTGGGATCGCCCGGATTTGAAGGAACCCTTCGCCACAAGTTTCGCCGCCACATAACTAAAATATATAATCAGCGCCACAATGCACAGTGTACCGATCGCTGTCAACATTCCACTAAGCATCTGTCTCCTATTCTATTGCAGCAATATCTTCTGCGAGAATCTCTGTGATCCGGATACCGAAGTTGTCTTCGACTACTACCACATCGCCTTTGGCAATACACTGTCCGTTTACGAACAGATCGACTTGCTCCCCGGCTACTTTATCCAGAACAACCAGCGAACCTTTGGTAAATTCCAGAATATCCTTTACCAGCTTTCTGGTACGCCCGATTTCTACTGAAACTTCCAGCGGAACGCCGAGGATCATATCCATATTTTCTTCCTGCTCTTCCCCTGTTCCCCCAGCGTTGAGGGAATTGGTGGGCAATGGATGAACGTTTAACGTCTTTGGCGATCTCTGGGGCGCTTCCTTCGCCTGCTGCATCTGGTTTACCATTACCTGCTGCATCTGGCTCATCATCTGAGTCATCTGGGTCATCTGCGCCATCATCTGCTCGGTCAGGGCATTGGCCACAGGCTGCTGCATCATAGGCTGTTGCATCACAGGTTGCTGAACCATCGCCTGGGGCTGTTCTGCTTGCTGCGCAACCGCCGGCTGAGGCGCCGCAGGCGCAGGCTGAGGTGCTGGCTGTGCAGCAGCCGCAGGGGCCGGAGAGGAATCTCCTCCTAAAAGCGCCTCAATCTCCTCTTGACTCATCATCTTGTTGGAGCTTTCCTCTGCTGCCGGTTCTGCTGGTGCAGAATCTCCTGCCAGAAGTGCCTCAATCTCCTCCTGGCTCATCATCTTGTTAGAACTTTCTTCCGCTGCCGGTTCCTCTGGTGCAGAATTTCCTGCCAGAAGCGCTTCAATTTCCTCCTGGCTCATCATCTTGTTAGAACCTTCTTCTGCCGGTGCGGGCGCAGGTTCTGGCTCTGGTGCAGCCGCCGGCTCTGGAGACGTCTCTTCCTCTCCGAGATCCGGAAGGAATCCTGACACCAGTTTCTTTGCCAGATCCGTAGGCATCAGGTTCATGAATTTACTTTCCAGATTATCCCCGATGCGCAGGAAGAATTCCACACAGACCATGACCTCTTCGCCTGCGAAATACTTTTCCTTAAATGCGTGTACATCGCCTATTTCACTGGAAGTCGGTGTTGAGATATTTACCGTCTCTCCCAGGAATTCCGAAAGTGCCGTAGACGACGCGCCCATCATCTGATTCATCGCTTCGCAGATGGCACTGAGATTGATCTCATTGAGCTCAAATTCCTCTTCGGGAATTTCCATGCCCATCATCATTTCCACGATTATCTTTACGTCCATCCGTTTCAGAAGCATAATATTGCTTCCGCGCAGACCTTCTATATAAGTAATCTCTACGCCGATAGCCGGTTCCAGATCCTCAAATTCAAATTTCGATTTTTCAACAACTTTTACTTGAGGTGTTGTGATATCTACCCGCGCACTTAGCATGGTGGAAAGGGCAGTAGCGGAAGAACCCAGACTGATGTTCAGTATTTCGCCTATGGCATCTATCTCTAATGTGCTAAACTCTTTAGAACTCATATGTTTTTACTCTCTTTCCGTAAATCTAGATAAAATGCCGCTTACATGCCTACTTAATCTCCAAAGCCTTCTGCGCCATAGTTTTCAGAGAATTAAATGCGGTTATATTGGCTTCATAAGATCTGGTAGCCGACATGCTGTCAACAGTCTCCTTGATCAAATCTATGTTAGGCAAAGACACATATCCGTCCTCGTCCGCATCCGGGTGGTCAGGATTATATACACGTTTGAATTCACTCTCATCCTCAATAATCTGGGCTACCCGGACACCGCCTTTTGTTGTCTCGTGATTATTTGCCGCACTGAGCAGCGCTTGCCGGAACGTGTTGTTTTCTATTTCTTCCAAAACTACCAGTTTTCGGCGGTAAGGGCCTCCGCTTTCCGTTCTTGTCGTATCAATATTGGAAATGTTTTCCGACGCCACATCCAGCCTCATACGCTGGGCAGTTAATGCGGATGCACTGATATTAAATGAACTTAGAAAAGACATGTCCGCTCCTCCCTATTAGGCGTCTACAATACTGGATACAGTTTTCAGGATACGGTCTGGCTTAAACGGTTTCACGATAAAGTCTTTTGCTCCTGACTTGATTGCCTCGATTACCATGCTCTCCTGCCCCATAGCGGAACACATAACCACGGTTGCATTGGGATCTTTTCCTTTGATTGCTTTCAGCGCTTCCAGGCCATCCATATTTGGCATGGTAATATCCATGATAACCAGATCTGGATTTACCTCACTGTAAGTTTCCACTGCCTGCACACCGTCTGCGGCTTCATACAGATCTGTATAGCCTGCCTTTGTCAGCGTATCCTTTACCATCATTCTCATAAATGCCGCATCATCTACTAATAATATTTTCGCCATTTTCTATACCTCTCTTAATTGATTTTATGTAACTTGGAAAGATCTTATCCAACTGTTACATCTTTCTTAAATTATACTACTTCTGTTTCCATTTCTTCCAGTGTGCCGTCTGCTTCCGCCGCAAGCCTGCGCAGCGCTTCCTCATCTTCCTCGTCGGCTATCCGGTTTTCAATTTTTACTGCCATATTTTTCTTATGGATACCCAATTTTCCGGTGAACCACGGCTGATCCTCTATATAGAGGAATACTTCGGAGCCCTTCGGTTTGTTCAAATCAATCACGTCACCCACATGCAGATTGTACAAATCCTCCAGACTGACCTCTACAACGCCAAGTTGGGCATTGACGCGCAGTGCAGAATCCCGGATGCTGTTCATGATGGTATCCTTAATATCCTGGTCATTTTCATCCGCATCCAGATTGATATTCTTCTTACGGTCAATGATGTTAAAGATATCTGTAAGCAGTGTTCCCGGAATACAGATTGTAATATTTCCCGTAAGATTTCCCATCTGGATAGACAACGGCACAATGGCAACGGTTTCGTCTACACTGATATCCTGGAACATACTGGGATCCTGCTCCACCCGATCCATGCTCATATCCATCCGTATGTAGCCCAGCCATGCGTCCCGCATAGCATTTACAAGATAGCTCATTATTTTCTCATATAGTACATTTTCGATAGATGTGTAGACATACCAGCTATCAATGCTGTCATCATCCCCCGGCCCGCCCATCATTCGGTCTATCATATTTACCATCAGCCTGGGGCTAATATGCATCAGCATAGGCAGATTCTTTGCCTGCTCCGGAAGTACGACTTTTACTAGGGTAATAATATCACTGTCCGTCAGAGCATTGTTGAACTCGTAATACCTTTGCTCCTCCACATTCAGCACTTCCATTTCGCAGCTTAACCGAAACATGCTGTTCATCTGAGAAGCCGCAATTCTGGAATAATTTTCAAAAATATTGCGGAGCAGCTTGAGCTTCTCTGTGGTAAATTTTCTTGGACTGTAAAAGTCGTATTTTCTATACTGTACTGCTTGGCTGTCTTCTTTCTCCTGGGAGCCTGAGCTGTCGTCACCCCCTCCCTTCATAGAGTTAAGAAGGGCATCTATCTGGCTTTGCGATAATACTTCAGACATCTTTGCACTCCTTTATCCTCATTCCGCCTGCTGGTTATATACCTGATTATAATATGTATCCAGGTTTTGTTCAACCGTTCCTGAGCGGGTTATTAAAATTTCTACTCTTCGGTTCTTTGCTCTCCCCTCTGGCGTGTCAAATGTGGCAATCGGCCGGAACTGACCGTACCCGGAACTGACCATCTTGGACGGGTCCAGATTCGTAACCTGTTGCAGATATGCCACTACCTCTGCCGAACGCTCTGCCGAGAGCAGGCGGTCGGTGTGAGCCTCATTGGGAATGTTGGGAGAAGCCTGGGAAGTATGACCCAGCACCTGAATCTGTTCAATGGAATCTGCAGCAGAAGCCATTGCCTGGCCGAATCCCTCCAGAATTGGTTTTCCCTCGTCCCTGAGCGCAGAGCTGTCGCCGTCAAAAAATACCATATCCTGAAAAGTGATAAAAGCAAAGCCCTCGCCGCTTTCCACGGATACGCTGTCGCTTAGATTCTGCTGTTGGACGAGTTCCTGCAAAGTATAAAAAAGCTCGTCGAAATCATCCAGCATTTCCGGCTTTTCCATATGGCCTTCTACGTCGTCGTCACCCTCTTTTAAGTCGCTGTCTGTGACAATCTGAGACACGGCATCCGCACCAGGGTTAAAGCTTTTTACGATGATCTCCCATTTCTGCTGATCCACAGAAGAAATGGAATAGAGCAATACAAAGAAACACAGAAGCAAGGTTACCATGTCCCCATATGTATCCATCCAGTTTGATCCACCCTCTCCCGAGGATTTCCGTTTTTTCATAGCCACTCACCTCATCTATGCTTCCTTCATTCTTACTCTCCTCCTGAGCTGCCGTCTGACTGCAAAAGTTCTTGCTGTTTCTTGGTATCCAGGAAAGATACCAGCCGTTCTTTCAGGTTCTTGGGGTTGTCCCCGGTCTGAATACCCAGCACGCCCTCTATGATAATCTGTTTGTAGAGAATCTCCTCCTCATTCCGAACGCTGAGCTTCTTGCCGATAGGCTGATAAATCAGGTTGGCCAGTATACATCCATAAAACGTGGTGATCAGGGCCACTGACATATCCTGACCGATGCTGCTGCTTCCGCCGGAAGTTACATCCATGCCCTTCAACATGTTAATCAAACCAACCAGGGTACCAATCATACCAAATGCCGGAGCATAGGCGGCCGCTTTCATCCAGATTCCCGCACATTCCTCATGCCGAGCCGCCATGTTCTCCACGGATCCTTCCAGCATTTCCCGGACTTTCTCCGCCTCCATGGCGTCCACCACCAGCATAACCGCCTGCTTGAAGAAAGGATCTTCCAGAGCGTTTGCCTTTTCCTCCAGGGCCAGAAGTCCGTTCTTTCTGGCTATCTGAGCCATATCCACCAACTGGTCAATCACCACTGCCGGATCGTATTTCTTGCCGCTGAGCAGCATTCCGGTGTGGCGGGCGAGGGATTTCAAGCTGCTTAAAGGATAACTCGCAATTACCGCCGCCAAACTACCACCAAACACGATTAGTATACTCTTCGGATCCCAGAAATTGCCCAAAGAACCAACACCGATTCCGAATACAATCAGAACCGCGCCCAGCACCAATCCTAGAATACTTGTAATATCCATTTGTACGCCTCCATTACATCACTCACCTTCTCATCCTCCCCTTATGTTTCTATGAATTGCCAGACAATATTGTTTGCGCCATTTTTTCAAACTCTCTTATCCTGCCGCCATATTCAATGGTTTTCTGGATGATTTCCTCCACACTCTCACACACTACATAGTAACGCCCCGTGTCCATAATCACCTTTGATTCCGGAATGGATTCTACACATTCAATGCGATCGCTGTTGATAACAATTGGCTCATTGTTAATTTTTGTCAGTTCGATCATATAAGTTCATATGCCCTCCTTTATTAAACTCCTGCTGCCTTTATCCGGCCTTCAACGGCTGAATTCGGCGGCAAAATCCTAAGAAACGCTTTGACACGTTTCTTAGGCAGTTATCGATTACCGCTTCATATTTACCAGCTCTTGGAGCATTTCGTCGGTGACTGTGATGATCTTGGTATTTGCCTGGAAACCTCTCTGAGTAGTAATCATCTCGGAGAATTCTTTTGCCAGGTCTACGTTGGGCATTTCCAGGTAGCCGGATAAGAGCTGACCTAAAATACCATTGGACGCCGCTGCTTTACAATCACCCGCATTATCACCCATTGTATAGTAATATCCTGACTCGCTCTCCAGACCGTCTACGTTCTGTACGTTGGCCAGCGCAATCTTTCCCATAACAACTTTTTGCTCTGAGACGGATGTAAAGCCCACTACGGTACCATCGCTCATAATCCTGTAATTCTTTAACAACAATTTGCCATTTTGACCGACATCTCCGTCTTTAAGTCCTGTTATACCTGCTGCTTGTGCCTCCGCTTCTGTTGGGATACTGATACGCGATATTGTTGGAGGATTCGCTGTATCCGAAAAATTTGCTCCATTATCTGTGGTCGTATACCCATAAATATAACTTTTCTGATTATCTACCAGAAATCCCTGATTGTCCACGCCGAGTATACCAACCCTGGATAACTTAAAGCTTACACCAGCATCTCCAGTCTCTCTTAAATCTGAATCCTCTCCTGTCGGGATTGCGGGTTCCTGACCGCCAACTGCAACACCTGGTGAATTACTCACAATGAAGAACCCAGTACCATCAATCATAACATCCATATCTTTTCCTGTCTGATACGGTGTACTCTTACTGAAATCCCGGCTAATGGAAGACATCTGCACGCCGTAACCTACCTGGGAGGCGTTGTTACCGCCCTGGCCGCCGGCCTGCGCTGTATTACCGCCTGTGGAATTGGTATTGTTTGTATATAAAGAGTCCATAAAGTTGGCCGCACCAGCTTTAAATCCCCAAGTATTTACGTTGGCGATATTATTGCCGATAACATCCAACTTGGACTGATGTGTACGTAAACCTGCAACTCCTGCAAACATTGATCTGACCATATCTAATTACTTCCTTTCTACTATAATAAAACAGCTTTCTTCCTTTGGCTATATCCTTGTGCCGCTGCCGCTGCCATTCGGGCAGCCGGCTAAGCCTCCGTTATGGTCCGGCTATACTACCACGGCACTGTCAATATTTGTAAAAATGTTCTCTCGCATTTCAGCGCCTGTCATAGACGTAATCACGGTATTGTTGGCCACATTTACGATAAATGCTGCCTGGGAGCTGATCACTACGATATCCTTTGCCCCTTTCTCCCGCGCCTTGCCTACCGCCTGATTGAGACTGTCAAGAAGGGTTTCCGTCATCTGTATGCCCCGCTGCTCTACCCGCTGCGCCGCATGCTTGGAAAAGCGTACTCCGTTTTCCTGCTCAACCTGTTCTTTCAGCAATTTTCCGAAACTGCCCGCTGTGCTGTGCTGAAGCTGCAACTGCCGAACGTTTGTCGATGTTCTGGAAACCTGATTCACCTTTTCTAACATATCTGTCACCACTTTCTCACATCATCCCTTATGCTTTTTCAGCGACATTTCTTTTTCAAAATATTCTTGCACACAGCCGTCCCTGGCTTTTCTATGTGCCGGTTGGCTGTCAGACTCCTTCGGCGGACTGCTGTGAATCTTCGTTGCCTGTCGTGCTATTGTCCGTCTTATCGGTACCTGTTTTATCTGGATTCACCGTCTCTGCTGCGTTCGGATTGTCCGTATCGGTCTTATCTGAGTCCACTTTGTCTGTCGTGTCGGTGTCGGTTTTATCCGAGTCTACTTTGTCTGTCGTATCCGTATCGGTTTTATCCGGGTCCACTTTGTCTGACGCGTCGGTGTCGTTCTTATCCGAATCCACTTTATCATCCGTATCAGTATCCTCTTTTGGAACGCTTCCGATACTCATTACCTGAGACAGCGGGTATCCCTTTCCGTCCACATAAACCATGGGGGAACCTTCGTAAAGACTGATGCCGTCCACCACACCTGTGATTTTCTCTCCCGTGGCCTTGCCGTCCTTATCCACCAGCGCAATCGTCACTTCCTTGCCCATCATGCCTGTGGCGTAACTGGTAAGATTTACCGTCAGCACATCGTTCATGGAGCTGGTCATGATCGAAATCGCATTTACCATGGAATTCGTCGCGTTCATACTGGACATCTGGGTTAGCGTGGACATCATTTCCGTATTGGACATCGGATTTGTCATATCCTGGTATTGAAGCTGCGCGGCAAGCAATTTTAGAAAATCGGTGGATGTCAGTTCTTTGCTAGGCGCGGATGAATTGCCGCTGCTGTAACTGTAATCGGTTTCCGGCACTTTGTCCAGCCGATCCGAAAAGTCATCGTTTTCTTCGCTCTTTTTGCTTTTTGTGCTTGTGTTGTTTGTACTTGTATTGTTGATATTATAATTTGCAAGTGTGCTTCCTGAGACTCCATCTACTGGCATATCAAACCTCCTTTAAATCAATCCCAATCTCAACTGCTGCAAGAAATCCTGATGGTTGTCTTTCGTATCCTGTTTTTCTTTTTGCTCCTGTTCCTGCTGCTGCCGGGAATTTCCCTGATTGTTATACTGCTCCAGGTAATTGCTTTCCTCTTGATCCACGATCAATGTGGTGGGAGATCCTAGAGTTTCCTCCATAATCTGCGCAATATTTTTTGCCCCGGAAGACAATAGTTCCATCGTTCTCTCATTGGTGCAGACAATGGAAATACTTACTTTCTCCAATGTATAGGCCACTTTGATCGCCAGTTTTCCAAGATTCTCCGGCTGAAGATGGATTTCAAACTCTTGATTGCCCAGAGTCGCTTTTGCTTTTAGCTGTTCCAGCAACTGATCCATCAGTTCCTGCGGGTTATTCGCCTGTACGTAGATCGGCTGTTCGACGCCTGAGGCTCCCTGGATCTGATTTTGGAATGTATCCGGCTGCTGAATGGTCTGCGCAAAATACGACTGGATATTGGACTCTTCTGATTGCTCGGACTGTTTTGCTCCCAGCTCTTCCTGGGTACTTTCCCCCGGCTGCTGTCCAGCTATATGGGAAACGGCTGTCTGCTGAATCGTCTCCCCTCCGTTTTTGCCGACCGTTTGTACTTTCGGCTCTGTCTGCGCCGAAACTTTCTGAACCGTTTCCGTTTTCACGGGCGTCTCAGCTGCTGTCTCCACTGGGATTTCTGCAGCTCCTGCCGTCTCGCCTTGCATCTGGCCTGCCCATGTCTGTGAAACCGGTGTTTTTTCTTCTGCGCTATCATAAATGCCGTCGTTTGTCAAGAGCATTTCCGCAGTTTCCGGTACGGCTTCTTCTGTCAAGGCCTGCACATCCATTTGCAGCGGATTAACAATCTCCAGCTGCACCTCTGTGCCATCCAGACTGGAAATCACTTGTACGTTTTCCATCTGGTTGTTTCCCATCATCAGAAACTGAATCGCCTGTGCTTCGGCTTTCCACAAAGCATCTTCTTTGACTGTCTCGTCTGTTCCGTCTGTGATCGGCTTATCTTCTGTGTTTCCCTGCGTTTTCACTGGCTGCTGCGTATTGGCGTCGCCTTTATCTGTCTTCTGCGTGTTTGTTTTTCCCACAGAGTCATTCTTTTCAGAAATCTCTTTAGAAGACTTGGAAGAGTTTTCCAACATATTCCGGAAATGATCTTCACTGGATGCTTTGCCTGAATTGGCATAGGATTTCGATGTCTGTCCCTGCTGAATGGTTTTTCCTGGCAGATTTAACTGCAACATCATATCCTGCATAATATGGCCAAACCTCCTTTCCTAATATAATATCTATGGTAAACTGCTTTCGCAGGTTCACCCCATTTCCAGTCTTTGTTCCTGTGCCATCGTTCTGCTGCGCACATTGGAAACAAATTCCTCGATAAATTGTTCTTCGCTTTTTTGCACTTCGTACTCATACTGCGCGAACTTCTTTTCTTTCAGAAGTTCGATAGACGCGGTTTCCGTCTTGGCGGCGACCACTTCCTTGCGCTTTTCCTCTTTGCGTTCCTCCAGTCTGGTCAAAGCTTCTTTTTCCAGCTTTTCCCGCACTTGAAGGTTGTTGAGATAGTTCGCATAGGTTCCCATCTCCCGAACCGTCATCCCCTTCATTTGCCTTTCCTGCAACTCTTGCGCCCAGCTTCTGTTCTGGCTCTGCAAATCCTCAATCCGCTTTTCCGCTTTGAAGATATCGCTGATGATCTGGGCCTGTTCGTTGCGCAGATTATCCAGAACCTGTTGCTTATAGTTTAACACAGTATGAAGAGGAAAAGAAAATTTTTTCATTTCAATCACCCTAATATCTTATGCATATGCTGAATAATTTCCTCATATGTAAAATTCTCATCGGTTTGCTGCATCAAAAAAGCGTTGATCTGGTCGATTTTTTGAATCGCCTGATCCAGTCTGGGGTTGGTTCCCGACTTGTAGGCGCCGATGGATATCAAATCCTCATTCTTAGAATAAAGGCTTAGAATATCCCGGATCTTTGCCGCCAAGTTCTTATGTTCCTGCGATACAATGCTGCTCATCAGACGGGAAATACTAGCATTTACATCAATGGCCGGAAAGTGGTTTTCATTGGCCAGCTTCCGGCTTAATACAATGTGCCCATCCAAAATACCCCGCACAGTATCGGCAATCGGTTCGTTCGTATCGTCGCCTTCCACCAATACGGTGTAAACACCCGTAATCGAACCTTTTGCAAAATTTCCGCTGCGCTCTAACAGCTTGGGAAACTCTGCGTAAATTGATGGTGTATATCCTCTTGCAACCGGCGGCTCTCCGATTGCAAGCCCAATTTCCCGCTGTGCCATAGCAAAACGGGTAAGGGAATCCATCATCAACAGAACGTCTTTTCCCTGATCCTTGAAATACTCTGCGATTGTCGTCGCAACCAGCGGGCATTTCATACGCAGCATAGCGGGCTGGTCAGATGTGGCGACGACCAGAACCGATCGCTTCAAACCTTCCGGGCCTAAGTCCTTTTCTGCAAATTCCAGCACTTCACGGCCACGCTCTCCGACCAGAGCGATCACATTAATATCTGCTTTGACATTTTTCGCAATCATGCCGAGCAGAGTACTCTTTCCCACACCGCTCCCCGCGAATATTCCGATCCTTTGGCCCTTTCCAATGGTGTTCAGACCGTCTATGGCCTTTACCCCAAAGTCCAGCCGTTCGGTGATCAATGGACGGTCTATGGGATTGATAAACGTATTTTCTACATAATAATGACGCTGCGACTGGAACGGGCCTTTGCTATCCATCGGCCGCCCCATGGCGTCTATGATGCGCCCCCGCAGAAATTCTCCCACGGGAATTTTTAATCTTTTCTTGGTGTTCCTGACGAAGCTTCCAATGGCAATACCGCTCATGTTCTCATACGCCATAATCTGGATCTTGTCATTCTTAAAGCCCACAACCTCCACCGGAATCTGCTGGTTCCGGTCTTCGTCGTAAATCATGGCAATATCCCCAATACTGGCGTTTCCGCCGGAGGCTTCGATGGACATTCCCACCACGTTTTCTACTTTTCCGATATGGCTTACGGTATCCCCATGGGCTATCAGCCCCGGCAACTCACTGAACAAGCTATCCCTCCTGCTTTTACAAACGTGCGTTATTCAAGATGTCTTTAATATTTTCCATCTGCGTGTTCACGCTGGCATCCACAATTTCATCCGGCAGTTCAATGATACAGGTGCCTGGATCCTCATTTTCCATGGCCACTACCTTTAAGTTATCCGTCAGATGAGCCATTTCTTTTAGAAGCTGGGTATCCCCTTTGATAAGCATCTCGGAATCCTGCTTTGATATGTAAATCTTGGCCCACTGCGTCTTTTTGATTTTGTCGGTAGCGGCGACAATCATCCGTTTGATGACCTCTCCGCTGGAGCGCAGACTAGTCTGGATAATCTTTTCTGAAACTGCCAGGCAGATCCTCTTCAAGTCGTCAAGATAGCGTTCCAGAACCTTTTCTTTTTCTTCCGTCACCGAGTCGATAACCTGACGCATCTGATTTTGGAGTCTGTCTAATTCCTCTTCCATCTTCCGAGTCATATCCTGATAGGCTTCCTGATGCCCCTGCTCATGGCCGTTCTGATAACCTTCGTCATAACCCCGGCTTCGGGCATCCTCCTCTGCCTGACGAATGCCTTCTTGAGCCTCTTGAACTATTTCCTCCGCCTTTATCCGGGCATCTTCCAGGGCTTCCTCCGCCTGACGCAACAAAGCTTCATACTTCTCTTTGAGAGCCTTCTCCTCATCTGAGAGGCGGTCTCTCAGTTCTTTTTCCGCTTCCGCCTGCTGCTCTTCTTCCTGCGGAATATTTTCCCCAAAATCAGCCCGAAATTCATAATCCTGGATATTCATCTCCCCGCCGTTTTTTATCAATACACAATGACTAGGCAATGATATCATCCTTTCCGGCCTTGGCAATTACAATCTCTCCAGCTTCCTCTAACTGACGGATCTGATTTACAATCTTCTGCTGTGCCTCTTCCACATCTTTCAGACGCACATTCACGGTAATCTCCAGATCAGAGCGGATGCTCTCAGCCATACGCGTTGACATATTGGTATAGAATAAGCTGGCCAGCTCTTCGTTGGCGCCCTTGAGGGCGTACACCAGATCCCGCGCGTCGCAGTCCCGGATAAAACGCTGAATGGAGCGATCGTCCATGGTGAGAATGTCCTCGAAGACGAACATCTTCTTGCGGATGTCCTCTGCGAGCTGAGCGTCTTCTCTTCCCAATTCCTCGAATATGTACTTCTCATTACTCCGGTCGATATTGTTCATTACCTCAGCGATAAAGTCAATACCGCCAATGGTCGTGTAATCAGTGGTAAGAATATTGGCAAAACGTTTTTTCAGCTCTGCTTCCACCACCTTGATGGCATCCGGTGAAGCTCTGTCCATTCGGGCAATGCTCTCCACTACCTGTATCCGCTTCTCTTTGGGAAGTTCCTCAATCACGGCTGCGGTCTGGGCTGCATCCGCATAGGAAAGCACGAGGGCAATCGTCTGCGGACGCTCATGCTGGAGTACCGACAGGATATTCTTGCTGTCTGTTTTTCGGATAAAATCGAAAGGACTGGCTTTCATAAACTTGTTCAGTTTTTCCAGCAGTTTGGCGGCAGTGCTCTCGCCGAAAGCCTTCTCCAATACGGTACGCGCATATTCGATTCCACCGTCTGTCACCACTTTCTGAGTGAGACAGACCTTATAGAATTCGTCCAGCACCGCAATGGTCTGCTCGGAAGTCAAATGTCCCAGCTTCGCCACTTCCACTGTCAGATTTTCAATTTCTTCCTCTGTCAGAAATTTGTATATCTCCGAAGCCTGATCGACACCCATGGATACAACTACGGCTGCCGCCTTCTGCTCCGGCGTCAAATCAATTTCAAATATCTCCTCTGCCACCCAGTTCACCTCCATTCAGCCAGTTACGCAGCATCTGCGCTGCAATTTCTGGGCTTTGCTCGGCAAAATCCCGAATCTGCTGCCGAAGATCCATTGCTCTCTCTGTCTCGGCGTCCAAAACTTCCGGTTCCTGCTCTTCCCCTTCAGCAATTGCAGCAGCAGGAATCTCTGCGCCCTCTTCTCCAAGGGCATCCAGCAGAGTAGCCATCTGTTCTTCTTCCCGTCTGGCCGCTTCTTCGGCTGCTTTCTTTTTCTTTTTGTTTCTGCTGAGAATCACTGCAAGGACAACACCGATCGCTACGAGTACCAGGAATCCTACAAGCAGACCGCCGATTACCCAACCGCGTCGGCCGGCGAGCAGTCCAGTACCTGCTGTTGTCTGTGTTTCATCCTCTGTTGCTTCAAAGTATGGCGCTGCCAGAACTGCAATTTTTTCATCCTGATCCACTAGGGCAATACCGGCTGCCGTTCCGATTACAGATTTTAAATCATCTTCATCAATGTCTCCCAGATCCTCTCCGTTGACGGTCACCGCCACAGACAAATCCTCAATGGCTCCTGCCGGCACCTGTCCTTGTTCCTTGATCTGGTCAAATAAATATTCCCGGTCATACTGCTGACTGGAATAGACGTCATCGTCCTCCGTCGCATCGGTGCCATATACAGGGACGTCTGAATTCGTTTCTGTTCCGGCTACGCCGCCCGCTGTTCCGCCGTCCTGGGTGGATTCCCTGGCGCCGCTCTCTTTGGAAAGCAGACCGCTTTTATCGTTCTGGTCAATCTTCTCCGGCGTGTTGTAGTTGATAGTTTCCCGTATCAGGGTTTCCATATTGATTTTAGCTTTTGCGGAAACCCGCACGTTGCTGGAACCAAACAGCGGAGAGAGTACATTCAGCACCTTTTTGCTGACCTGATCCTCCACCATTTGAGCGATCTCTTCGCTTTCCTGAGAAGTCATCCCAGAATCCTTTTCTGGATCCACAGATACATCCAGGCCGTTTCCATCAAAAACCGCCACATTTTCAATGGTCATTCCCGGAATCGCCTTGGAAACTAGGTTCTGTACTGCCGACACCTGTTCCTGAGTCGGAGAACCGTTATCTTTCATAACCATCACCACGGAAGCGCTGGCTTCCTGCTGGTTAGAATCATCCAATGCGTATTTCTGCTGTTCTCCCAGGGCAATGGTAACTTTGGCGTCCTTTACATTCTCAAACAGAGAGATGGTTGCCCCGATTCGATCTTGCAGCTCATAGATTTTGTATGTCTGCTTATCCGAATCCGTCGTCAGCATTGTGGCGTTGTTTCTAAAAACATCGTATGTAAATCCGCTCTTGGGATATCCTTCTGAAGCCAGATTGGCTTTCACTTGATCTACATTAGTCTCCGGCACATATATCGTTCCTTGGCCATCGTATCGGTAATCAATCCCAGAATCTTGCAGCTTTCCAATAATCTGTTGGACCTCATCTGTATTTACATCGGAATATAAAACTTCATACTCCTTCCGATTCAGAACCAATGCGAGAACCACTGCTGCCGC
Organism: uncultured Lachnospiraceae bacterium; assembly: GCA_947571775.1. Lineage (GTDB taxonomy): Bacteria > Bacillota > Clostridia > Lachnospirales > Lachnospiraceae > MGBC164599. Next base: position 226,745 of record CANOZK010000001.1, read on the forward strand.
AACGAGAACGATGATCCCGATTCCTATCAGAACCTTTGTCTTCTTTCCAAGCTTCGCAAAAAACTCTTTAAATTGACCTAGCTTCTCTTTCATGTTCAACGTTCTTCCCTCTAAAAATTATATCCTAAGCCTGCTGTCTGCGATTCGCTATACATTGATATTCATCAACTGTGTATAAGCTTCCTGTGCGCGGTTTCTCAGTTGAACCAGCAAATTCACCGCCAATGTAGCTTCGGCGCCGGCGATCGTAACTGTGGCGGGATTGTCAAGCTGTCCAGTGGCCAGCAGATATTCCGCCTCGTTCAAATCCTGATCTGTGGTAACTACATCTTCGATAGCGCTCTGGAAAATACTCTTGAACATGGAAACGCCTTCCTGGCCGTTTACCTTCTGAGTAGTATTGTTATCGCCTTTCTCTCCAACCTGCATCAACTGTATTGGTGTTATAAACATCTCATCCATTTCCTGCTCATCCCTTCTTTAAATTCGCCTGTCAGCTTTTATTGTCCTGTGATTACACTTCGCAGCCTGGCGATGTCGCTAGTAATAGCCTGCGCCGTATACATATATTGAAGCGTAGCCCGGCTCAATTCCACACTTTCCACATCTGCATTCACATTGCTCTCATCCAGACGGGTAGATTCCTCCTCTGTGTCATGGACAATAAAATGAGAGCCAGAGATGGCGTCTTCCATTTTCTCACCGTCTTTTGCCATAGAAGCATTCCGAAGGCGGGTACGAAACTCATCCTCAAACGTCACATACTTGCTCTTATACCCTGGCGTATCTACATTTGCCAAATTCTGTAAAGTAATCTGCTGTTTCCCCCAAAGGTACTCCATAGATTTTGAAGCCAGGTCAATGTTATTTCCAAATAAATTCATAAAGTTTCCACATCCTTTATCCTTGATTAAACATTATCTACTTCGTTCGCAATTATCTTCGCCGTTAGCCGGCAAAAGTAATTTTTTCTTTCTTAACTAGTATATACTCATTTCGTTAGAATTTCAATAAAAACATTCCCGATCACAAAATTTTCTAAAAACAAACTGCTGAGTGCAACCACAGAATACCATAAAAATTTCCACAAACGCTATTGAAGAAAAAAGAACAGGGTGTTATCATAATTCTAAAACAAAATAAATTTTAAGTATATTTCATGCTTAATTTAAAAGGAGCATATTTTATGAGAGCCAAAAATCTGACCCTGCTGACGGATTTGTATGAATTGACTATGATGCAGGGATACTTTAAAAACCCCACCAATCAGACGGTTATCTTCGATGTATTTTACCGGGACAACCCATTTCACGGAAGTTACGCCGTGATGGCGGGTCTAGAGCAGGTCGTTGATTACGTGAAAAACCTGACTTTTTCCCCAGAAGATATTGAATACTTGCAGTCTGTGAAGCTGTTCGATCAGGATTTTCTGGATTATCTAAGCGGCTTTCGCTTCAGCGGCGACATTTATGCAATTCCAGAGGGCACGGTGATCTTTCCTAGAGAACCTATGATAAAAATTATCGCCCCAGTCATGGAAGCCCAATTAATCGAGACAGCGATTTTAAATATTGTCAACCATCAGAGCTTAATTGCCACAAAAGCCTCTCGCGTAGTCTATGCAGCCAAGGGAGACGGCGTTATGGAATTCGGGCTGCGGCGCGCCCAGGGGCCGGACGCCGGCATCTACGGAGCCAGAGCGGCAGTCATCGGCGGCTGTATCGGCACCTCCAATGTGCTGGCCGGGCAGATGTTCGACGTACCGGTATTGGGAACCCATGCCCACAGTTGGATTATGAGCTTTCCAGACGAGTATACTGCCTTCAAAACGTATGCCAATATGTACCCCGACGCCTGCATCCTATTGGTGGATACCTACGATACCCTGAAATCTGGAGTTCCCAACGCCATCCGCGTCTTTCAGGAAATGCGCAATGAGGGCATCCCTCTAAAGAAATACGGTATCCGCCTGGACAGCGGCGATCTGGCGTACCTGTCCAAACGGGCCTATCAAATGTTATGCGACGCCGGTTTCCCAGATGCCACCATTTCCGCTTCCAGCGATTTGGACGAAAACCTGATTGACAGCCTGAAAGCCCAGGGGGCAAAAATCAATTCCTGGGGAGTAGGCACCAACTTAATCACTTCTAAAGGAAATCCGGCCTTCGGAGGCGTTTACAAGCTGGCCGCCATCCGCGACAGCGATGAGAAAACGTTTATCCCCAAAATCAAACGCTCCGAAAACCGGGAAAAGGTGACCAACCCCGGAAACAAAACCATTTACCGGATTTACAATAAGAAAAACAGAAAAATCAAAGCCGATTTGATCTGTCTGACGGAAGAAACATTTGACGAATCCGAAGATATGGTAATCTTTGACCCCATTGACACCTGGAAAAGAACGCGCATTGCCGGGGGCAGCTATACCTTGCGGGAACTTCTCGTCCCCATATTCCAAAAAGGGGTCTGTGTCTACACCTCGCCCTCTGTCATGGAGCTTCGGGAAATCTGCCAAAAGGAGCTGGATACTTTATGGGACGAATCCCGCCGTCTGATCAATCCGCAAGTGGTCTATGTGGATCTTTCCCAAAAGCTGTACAACATTAAGAAACAGCTGTTGGACGAGCTGGGAAACGCAGGGGAAAACCAGATAAACTCAAGATAAGACATAAAACCTTCTGGATGGACATAGGATACAGTACTAGTTCAGTACAGGAGGTTTTCCCATGTCACCTTATATCCAGCTTGTCAGCCGCGCTTGTCCCCTTTCCCCAGATTATGTCCCCTCTGATTTAACCGAACCGGATATCCCTTTCCGCGCGTCTCCCGGCGATCCCAAGAGGCTTTTGCGCGCACAGGCCGCCTGCGCCGCCGAAGAGCTGTTTAGGCGGGCGCATCGGATGCAGATCGACCTTTATGGTATTTCCGGCTACCGTTCCTATGACCGCCAAGCCGAAATCTGCCGGGAAACTCAAAGCGCCTATGTGGCTCCCCCTGGATGCAGCGAGCATCAAACCGGACTGGCTTTGGACGTCTCCTGTCCGGATCTGAACTTCGAGCTGGAAGAATCCTTCGCCTCCACAAAAGAGGGTAAATTTCTGGAAAATTACGGGCCTATGTACGGGTTTATCATCCGCTATCCCAAAGGAAAAGAAAAGATAACCGGATACGCCTGGGAACCCTGGCATATCCGGTACGTTACAAAAACACTCGCTTTATACCTTTCGCTAATAAATCTCACTTTGGATGAATACCATCAGTTATAATCACTGTTCCATCTGCCTCCCCAGAAAACCTGCTGCCGTCTGCACCAGCTTCTGCTCCGCTTCGCCCATAGACTGCCCGGTTTCCCCTACAAGGATAACCGAGCCAATGGTATCGCCCGCACAGATAATGGGCCAAATAACCTGAAGATTCGGCATTTCTCTTTGACCTTCTGTAAGAGGGATAGATTTTTCTCTCCCTTCGTTTCCTTTATGAATCCCCCGGCTGGCAATCAATTCTTCCAAATCCCGGCTGATTGCCCGCCCTGCATATTCCTTATGAGCGGGACCCGCCGCCGATACCACCTGGTCATGATCCGTGATACAGGCCAGACATCCGGTAGTCTGGCTGAGCGCTTCCGCATATTCCTTGGCAAAAATACTCAACTCTCCAATCGGAGAGTATTTTTTTAGTATGATTTCTCCCTCTCTGTCTGTGAAAATCTCCAGAGGCGTACCTTCTTTGATGCGCAATGTCCTGCGAATCTCTTTTGGGATCACGACGCGTCCCAGATCGTCAATTCTTCGGACAATTCCTGTTGCCTTCATCTTAATTTTCCTCCTTTTGTTTGTAAAAACCTAAAAGTCTGTGAACATAGTATTGGTAAAAGGAGTAAAAAAAATACAGCGAAGGGCTTGCATTTTATAAAAAACGTGGTATAGTAATCATATACTTTACATATAGTATCGAAAACTATATTATTTCGTTTTGAACATCTGGAGGTATTTCTATGTTTCTGAAATTAAAAGATCCTGTAAGCGCAATCACACACGGCGTCGCCATGCTGCTGGCGGTAATCGGAGCTATACCGCTGCTTTTGAAAGCCGGAAGGGAACCCGGCGTGATTCATATTTTCGCACTTTCCATCTTTATCCTTACCATGATCCTGCTCTATTTTTCCAGCGCCATGTACCACTCCATCGACTCTACGGAAAAGGTCAACCGCCGTCTGCGAAAAATGGATCATATGATGATCTGCGTAATGATTGCCGGAAGCTACACGCCGATCTGCCTGATCGTCCTTCACAACCGCCTGGGCTATTTCCTGTGCGCTTTGGTCTGGGCTACGGCGCTGTTCGGCATTTTGTTAAAAGCATTGTGGATTACCTGTCCAAAATGGGTATCGAGCGTGTTATATATCGGGATGGGATGGCTGTGTGTACTGGCCTTTTTCCCCATTATCCACGCTTTGCCCGCCGCCGGTTTCGGCTGGCTGCTGGCCGGCGGCATTATTTACACCATCGGCGGCGTCATCTATGGCTTAAAGCTTCCGCTGTTTGACCAACGGCACAAATATTTTGGCTCCCATGAGATCTTTCATATCTTCGTGATGTTGGGCAGCGCTTGTCATTTCGTGGTGATGTATTTCTTCGTGTGCTAAATCCGTAAAAAATCATTGGCGCAGGTTTACCGCCTGCGCCAGGTTGCCGGAAGAAACAACGCCATCATAGGAAAAATCTCCAAACGTCCCACCAGCATATCAAACATCATTACATATTTGGAAAACCAAGAAAAACTGTCAAAATTCCCGGCAGGCCCTACTTTTCCCAAACCAGGCCCAATATTATTGATCGTAGCGGCAATCGCCGTAAAATTCGTGGTTATATCAAAATTGTCTACGCTGATACACAAAAAAGATACTCCATAAATCAGCAGATAACAGACCATAAATACATTCACGGTGCGCAGGGTATCCGACTCTACCATCCGGTCGTCCATCTTGATCTTCATCCTTGCCCTAGGATGTACAATCGTATGCAGCTCTCGTTTAACGCTTTTTATCATAATCAGGATTCTGGACACCTTGATTCCGCCCCCGGTGCTTCCCGCACAGGCCCCCACAAACATCAGCAGTAGCAAAATCGTCTGGGAAAATATCGGCCATTTGCCGAAATCCGTGGTCGAATACCCGGTGGTGGTAATTACAGATCCCACCTGAAACGCTGCATGTTGAAAACTCTCTAGTATATTCGGAAAAAACTTCTCCGTATTGAATGTAATATTGATTGTGATTGCCAAAATCGAAACGAGAATGATCCCAAAATACATCCGCAGTTCCTCAGAACGGAATGCCTGCTTCCATTTCTTGCACAAAAAAAGATAATAAATATTAAAGTTCACTCCAAAAAGAATCATAAAAATGGTGATCACACTTCTCATATAAGGAGTATAAGAGGCAACGCTGTCGTTGCGCACCCCAAAACCCCCGGTTCCCGCAGTCCCCAAGGACAGCGTTACCGCGTCAAATACCGGCATTTTGCCCAGAAGAAGAAGCAGGATTTCCACAAGGGTCATCACAAAATAGATGGCGTAGAGAATCTGGGCCGTCTGTTTTACCCTTGGCACCAGCTTGCTCACAGAAGGTCCCGGACTTTCCGCTTTCATCAGATACATATGGCGGCCTCCCGCCATGGGAAGGACGGCCAGGACAAACACCAAAACACCCATGCCGCCGATCCAATGCGTAAAGCTGCGCCAGAACAGGGAACTCTTGGACAACGCTTCCACATCGTTTAGGATACTAGCCCCTGTGGTGGTAAATCCAGAAATGGTTTCAAACAAAGCATCTGTAAAAGATGGAATATCTCCGCTTATCACAAATGGGATGCACCCAAAAATACTTAAAAATACCCAGCTTAGGGAAACGGCCAGGAAGCCCTCCTTAGAATAAAACACCATATTGGCGGGCTTTTTCCAGGTAAGCCCGAAGCCAACCGCCAGACAGATCGCCATAGTCACCAGAAACGCCGCCAAGCTTTTTTCTCGATACAGAAACGCTACAATACTGGGAAGCGCCAGAAAAATCCCTTCTATTTTCAGGACAGATCCGAGAATATAAATCAACATTGAAACATTCATGATTTTTCAAAAGATCCTTTCTTAAACGGACATGTCTGCTCATGCAGATATCCTCATAAAATAAAAGCCAGCTGTTTCGTGCTTTCAACACTCCCACAGCCGTCACCCGTATTTCCGTATGAACAATCGGCTGTTGTCCTGTTTATCCATACGGATTGGCCCGTCTAATAGGCAGAGCGTCCGGGATTTTTATAGTAAAATATCTTCCACGTCTGTCAGTCCGGTGCAGGTCGTGACCACGACTACACTGTCCCCAGGAATGATCGAGTCCTGCCCGCCGGGAATGATAACTTGTTCATCCCTGATGATACAGGCAATTAGAACATCCCTGCGGATCTCCAGATTCTGCAAGCTGATATTTGCCACACGAGAATTCTCCTGGATACGAAATCCCAGTGCCTCCACCTGGTCATCCAACAGCTTGTACAGGGTTTCCACATTGCTGCCAATGGAATTCTGCGTCGCCCGCACATATTGCAGGATCGTCTCCGCAGTAAGATGTTTGGGATACACCACACTGTCCAGATCCAGGGAACGGATTACTTCATTTAGCTGAATCCGGTTAATTTTGGTAACCGTTTTAACTTTTACCTTTGTTTTTGCATACAAGGACAGAATGATATTCTCCTCATCAATCCCCGTCAGCGTCACCACCGAATCCATCTGATCAATCCGCTCCTCACTGAGCAGCTCTTCGTCGGTTCCGTCTCCGCAGATAATGGTAGCCTTGGACTTGGGCAGCAATTCACAAATCTCTTCGCATCTCTTCTCGTCGATCTCAATGATTTTTACCGAGATGCCCTCTTTGATCAGCATAATAGCCAGATAAACGGAGATCTGCCCGCCGCCGATGATCATGGTATTTTTTACATGATTGGTCTTCATCCCAATCTTGTGGAAAAACTTTGCAGCATTCTTGGGCGACGCCACCATAGACAGGATATCCCCTGTATGCAGAACAAAGTCTCCCGTCGGGATCGTAACATCGCCGTTCCGTTCCACGGCGCAAATCAGCACCTCGCAGCCCAGGGACGAAGAAATGTTTTTCAGGGCCATTCCGTCTAAAATACCGGAATTGGAAAGCCGCAGCCGCAACATCTCCACCCGCCCTTTGGCAAAGGTATCGATATCAATGGCACTTGGGAAGCGCAAAAGCCTGGAAATCTCCATGGCTGCTGCAAATTCCGGGTTGATAATCATAGACAATCCCAATTCTTCTTTGAGAAACATCCGCTCATGAATGTAAATCGGATTGCGCACCCGCGCAATTGTTTGGCATTTCCCTGCCTTCTTGGCGATGACGCAGCACAGCAGATTCAATTCATCCGATTCTGTCACCGCAATGATCAGATCCGTATCTTCCAACTCCGCTTCTGACAGCACACTATAACTGGCGCCGTTTCCCACGACGCCCCGTACATCATAAGTATTCGCTACCATCTGCACTACATTGCTGTCGGTATCGATCACCGTAATGTTGTGATCCTCCACACTCAGCCCTGCCGCCAGGGCCGCGCCGACCTTTCCGCACCCCACAATAATGATTTGCATCTCTCTTGTTTTTCACCTCGTAAAATCTTTATCTATCGTTATAGGTTGGAATTTGTTTGAAAATTCCTTCACGCTATGTATCATTATAGCACGTTCTGTAAAATCCGCAACCACACGATTTTTCCATTTCACAACCGTTTACATACTTTACAAATGCCAAATTATACCTGTCTGAATACTTACTCCATTTCTTGCAGCGGCAGCGTGCGGACATTTACTCCGTTTACCTCGATATGATCATCCACCGTAATCAGAAGGCACTGTTTACCGTCCACCAGCCTAGTTTCCACCAGATCCGCGCGTTCTGGGTTGACCGTAATGACCACATCCGGGGTCTGGATGCTGAATTTCTTCTTATTGGCAATGTTCGACGCCAGAAGGGCCGGCTGATCGCCCGACACCGCTTCAAACGTTTCCTCAAAAGATTCCAGGGATTCCTCCGGCGCGCCGCTTTGCTCCATCAGGCGGCGGATATCCTGTTTCTCCAACATCAGAGGCTCCAGCTCTTCTTTCCGCTCATGCTCGTCCAGCATCTCATTGAGTTCTTCATGGATATTTTTTACCACTTCATACCCGCACCGATCGCCCAGCGTATCCGCGAGCAGCATATTAAAAGTCTCCCTCTGGCCCGCGGCAGACATCGGAAGATCGCACCCTAACACCGTTTCAATCAATTCCTCTTGCAGTTCTTCCGGTTTCTTGGAATAATAGACGACACTGTGGATATCCGTATCCCGATCCGTCATCGCCGGAAAGAGAAAACCTTTCACCGGAGCGTCCACTACCCAGTCCCGTATGCGCTCCTCAATGGCATTGGAAACCGGGTTGTAACACAGTCCTCCCTTTGACAGATTCACCGGACAGATGCTGCACAAAAGAAAATGATATACATTGTCCGAGGCATCAAACATTTCCAGATTGTCCGAAGCTTTGCCCGGAATGTCGTATGTGGCGTCGATCAGCAAAATCAGATAATTTTCTGGATAGATATAGCTCTCGATGACTTTATCGTAAAATTCCAGCAGCAGTTGTTCATCTGCAAGGCCGCTTTCCCGCAGCCGCAGCAGAAACGCCTGCGCTCCCTCTGGCCGTTCCTGTTCCAAAGGAAATTCCAGATTCCATAGATTCTTTCCAAACGTGCCGGATAACGTGCGCCGAAAGATATCGCAGTATTTGAAAACCTCCTCCTCAGACAAAGACAAAAACGCCTGCCGGAAAGCAAGCTTCTTCTCTTTTTCCGCATCCACATAGCAGCCGCAGATACTGCTGATCACTGCATTCTCCGGCTTGAACTGCCTGCGCACTTCGGAAATCTCTTTTTTATTCATAATAGACCGAACCTCTTTTCCCGTTTTTATTATATATTGCGTTTCCGCCGCCGGAATGTCAAGAGTACTCCGCTAACTTTCTTAAATATAAAAATCAATTTGATTGAAATACCTGTCGAATTGTAATAATATTTCTTTGGACATTGTCAAGATATGGATTTGATTGCAGTGTTAAGCTTCGGCTTAACCTGTTTTGGAATTGGATATTCTGTCGGTAAAGACAAAAGGACACGAAAATAACAATTTGTTTTCAGGCTAACCGTCTATCGGCAACCACCATTTGGAAAGGCATCTGTCAGCGCAGATGTCTTCCCTTATGTTAAATATATCATAGAGACGAAAAAGTTTCAAGTTAGATTTTTCTATTGACTTTTTTCAGAAGTTGGTGTTAAAATACTTTACACAAAATAAAAATAGCCCTTCAACGACACATGTTTTACCTCTCGGTATGTAAATCTGATTACGGCACAGCAGGTGTCTATTTTTATGCACTTTATTAACAAGGAGGGTTATATATGCCAAGAAATCAATTTCAAAGAACTATTTTTGCACTTCTGACCGTGATTGTCACCGTACACGCTTATGCCTTTTACAGCCTTTATGTGCTTCACGGCGATACACTGATGCAGATCACCGGAGAAAACAGCGTGATTGCTGCAATTAACACCCAAGGCGGGGTTTACATGTTTGGGCGGTTTCTTCCCATCTGGGCACTGATTCTGACAGAGTTTGTCTTTGCGTTTGTCTTGGAACTGGTGATGGGAAGCCCCTGTTCCTTCAAGCTGGCCTGCAAGGTTTTTGATTTAAGGGAAACACATCCCGTTTTCTTTGAAACCACGGTCATCTGTACAACCGTCGGGCTGATGTGTCCGGCGATGAGCTTTATCGCCGCGATTATCTATTATCCATTTTATGAGGGCTTCCATGTTATTATGCTGTTTGCAAATTGGTTGGAACTGGTATGTTTTAACTTTCCATTTGCATTTTTCACACAGCTATTTTTTATCCAGCCTTTGATCCGCACCGTCTTTAAGTGTCTGTTCCGAAGAGATCTAGCAAATCGAAAGCTCCAAGAGGCAGAACAGTCCTGTCTGACCATCTGATATTCCCCGATCCGTCGCAAGCGCGATATCCAGCCTTTGCCGCCCTGTTTTCCAGACAGCGGCGGCACTGGGCAGATCTCATCATTCTGTGTAAATAGATTTCTTCTTCCACATCAGAATCACCGCTGCCAAAAGAGCCGCAAGCTCTGCAATTGGAAATGCCCACCATATCAAAAAAGAAGCATTTGCAAATTCTGTAAATACCCATGCCAACGGCAACACAATGACACACAATCGAAGCACAGAAACCAAAAGAGATTCTCATCCGCAGCCCAATCCCTGAAATACACCCTGAATGGCTATATTTCCGCCTGCAAACAAAAATCCTGCTGCGATAATTCTCGTCGCCAATATACACAAACTTTCGGTTTCTTTCGACATGGCAAACAAGCCAATCAACGGCCCTGCAAAAAGCTCCAGTCCCACAATGCCAATCAGCATCACCGTTTCGACGTATACGATACCATAGAAAATCCCCTGTTTTACACGCTCTTTATCACCCATCCCAAAGTTAAAAGATACCATGGGCGTAATCGCGTCCCTCAGTCCAAAACCAGCAAAAAAGACAAACTGCTGAATCTTATAGAAGATACCATAGGCAGTCACCGCCGCCTGGGATACCGTACCAAAAATGATATTCACTCCATATGTCATAAACGACATCAAAGCCTGCATGATAATCGCCGGGAGTCCGATTATATAAATTTCTTTTATAATGCCGATTTCCAGTTTGCAATATTTCCTGCCCGCTTTTACTTCTGTATTTTTCTTGTAATGAAAAACCATCGCAACGGCCATAGATACGATTTGCCCAAACACCGTGGCATATGCCGCCCCTTTAATTCCCATCTCTGGCAGTCCAAAATATCCGAAAATCAAAATGGGATCCAGAACAATATTCACGGCTGCGCCCGATACCTGGGCAATAGTAGAATACACGGTTTTCCCCGTTGCCTGCAATAATTTTTCATAAATCGAAAAGAACAGAATGCCAAAAGATATGACCGAACAAATCGAAAGATAAGATCTGCCCATTGCAAAAATAACCGGATCCCCTGTCTGGCTTCCAATGTAAGCACTTACCCCAAAAAATCCAAACAGGAGAAACACCACATAAATGATAAAAGCCAGAACCACGCCGTTGCCCGCTACCTTCGCCGCCTTTTCTCCATCCCGCTGACCCAGGCATTTGGCAAGCTGTGCATTGACGCCGACACCCGTTCCAATGCCAAACGCTACCATTAGCATCTGTATCGGAAAGGCCAAGGTCAGCGCATTGACTGCATACTCGCCCATGTTGGCGACCGTGCCGGAATCTGGAATCCTTGCCACAAACATGCTGTCCACAATGTTGTAACAGGCCTGTAACACCATAGACAGAATCATCGGAATTCCCATACTCAGCATAACCTTCGAGACGGAATCGATCCCCATTTTGTTTGTTGTCTCTTTACTCAATTTTACCTCCATTTCTTTTGAGCGCGCTCTTTGGAGACTTTTTTGGAAAGCTGCCACAACCCTATTTTTTGTCCATGCAGCAGAAAAAGCGCAAACCCATTATCTGGATTTACGCTTTTCGCTACTCGACTATATTTAGTATAAATGTTTTTTTGATTTTTGTCAAAGGATTGCCTGGAATTCTTTTCGGAAAATTCTCTTCACCGGACAGGTATGTAATCGATTTTCGATTCCTCATCGGTCGCTTCCAACTTCATAATCACAGGTCGCAAGCCATCGTTGCAGCTGCAAATAGCCACGCCCGGCTTGCGAATCCAATCGCCGTAATAGAACACATCCTCGCCCGCGCCGTGGGCTAAAGCAAATACATACTGGTAAATGGCTTTCCAGGCTTCGTCGCAAAAACCCTCCGGTTTGGCATAGTCCGCGTAAAAGATCTGCCCCTTTTTCATCATGGGACAGGCGGTTAAGTCGACCGCTCCATATTCCTCTGCTAGTTCTTTGTCTAGTGTTGTCTTTAGGATGGTGATTTTAACTTTTTTCATAATCATGAATTCTCCTGTTCTTTTTTATTGCTTATTATTACTTCTGTACTCTTTAAAAATTTTGCGTGGATTCTTTCCACATTTTTCTGAGAAGCGTTATTGCACTTTCTTCCGCCGGGTCGTTTGTTCCCAATTCTCCACGAAATGCACGGGCTAAAATAGCTTTCTTTATAACATCAATTCGTATAAGGACTGCTTCAGCAATTTGTTTAGTTTTTTTCTCATTGGCAAGAAAATTATTAAGAAGATAAACAATTTCTTGCTGTTCTGATAATGTCGGAAGTGGTACTTTTAACCCTGACATACCTTTTCTACTAATGGTATTCTGTCCTGCACTAGATACTATATTTTCTTTGATATAAAAACGATAACCTTTATCTTTAGAAAAATAAACCATATACTGTGGTAATACCAAATTCTTTTTATATCGAATCCGAATTATATGATCGCAAAATGTCCAATTATTATCTTCTGTGACAAGTAATTGCTTTCCAACATTTTCTTTTGAACCATTAACCCGAATCATCAATACATCATTTTTATATAGCGAATATGTCTGTCGTTCTTTCTCATTAAGCATTATTTTTCTTAAATCTGTTGTGTCAAAATTATCATCCAAAAGATTTGCCAGTCGCAGTACTATACACTCTTTTCCTTCCGTTCCCTTACGTTTTGTTAAACCATTTTGCATCTTTTCAATACATTCATCAAAAGAAAAATTTATCCAACTATCCCTCACAACGCCATGCTCTCTTCTCCATTGCTTTGTCAATTCACCAGTAAATGCTTTATGCAAAATAGCAGACTTTCTCAGTTCAAAACTATCTATAACAGCCTGCACCTTTTCTTTCGCTTCATACAATTTAGAAAACACGCTTTCAATACGCTTAACAATACGTTGCTGTTCAGCAGAGGGAGACAATGCAAATGATTTTTTTAATATATCAGAGCGGGAAATACCTGGAATCAATCCATTTCCTGCCTCTCGTAATTCATTACAAATAAGTCGTAAAAAATAATAAACAAATGTTACATTCAAATTTTTAAATGGACGGATTGCCATGATTTGGCGGCTTATGTTTATACTATTTTCTTTTTGTACATAAAGTCTTCCTATTGTTCCTTTTACACTGAGAAGGATATCATTTTTTTGAGAAACAATTTGTGGCGATTCAATCCATCGTTCAACTATAAAAGTATCATTATTTATATTACTTGCACCAAGAATATATGGTATTCCCAGCCCTTTATCGTTACATTCGGATAACGCTACATCACGGCCTGAAATTAATTCAATTATCTCTCCAAACCTGACCCAACACCAATTCCCCGGAATCCTATACGGCCATTCCGCCTCCGGCACCAGCGCCTGCTCCAGCCATTCTTCCTGTGTCAGCTCTTTTTTCGCTTTTTTCCTTCCAGCCATCTTACACCTCCGGGCTTTCCAGCGCCTTCAACTCCTCCACCACACTCCTCAGCAAATCCACTGCCTCCTCTAACTGGACAATGGCTTCCTCCCCGCTTTCTATCGGATCCGGTAAATCCTCATAATCCACAATAGAATCATCGCGAATCAGTCCCAAATCCAGGCTGTTTCCCTTTTCCGCAATCTGTTCGCGGGTAAATGCCTGGAAGCGTTCATCCTGTACCGCGTGGCGGTCGGCCGCCTCATATGCTTTTTCAAAGTCTGCAAAATGCCCTGCTTTTAGTGGATTGGTTTTGCCAAAGGAGGGCATATTGGTACGCAGATCGTAGAACCAGACTTCCTTTGTGTTGCCTTTATCGGTCTCTCCGCGGGTAAAGAACAGCACATTGGTCTTGACCCCCTGCGCATAGAAAATACCCGTTGGCAGACGCAAAATCGTATGCAAGTTACATTTGTCCATCAAATCGGCGCGGATTTTTTCCCCTTCTCCGTCGGCAAAGAGGACGTTATCCGGCAGTACCACAGCGGCGCGGGCTTTCCCGTCTGCTTTCAGGCTGCGGTAAATATGCTGCAAGAAATTCAACTGCTTGTTGCTGGTTGGAAAAGTGAAGTCGTCGCGGGTGGCGCGCTCGCCGCCTTTTTTAGTGCCAAAGGGCGGATTGGTCAACACTACGTCATAGCCTTTCAGATTCTTTCCCATATTGGAAAGAGTATCGCCCAGGATAATAGTCCCCTCTATATTGTGCAGCATGGCGTTCATCAGGGCCAGCCGGTGGGTATCGTGAACCAGTTCCACTCCGGTAAAGGCTTCCTTACGCTCAAAAATCGCAGTATCCGCGTCAAGATCGAAGAAACTGTCGGTCTGATCGGACACATATTGGTGGGCCGCAATCATAAAGCCGAAGGTGCCGCAGGCCGGATCGTTGCAGCGCTCGCCGGCCTGCGGCTTGATCAGCCGGGTCATCACGTCAATCAGCACACGGGGCGTAAAATACTGCCCTGCGCCGGACTTCTTCTCATTGGCGTTTTTCTCCAGCAAACCCTCATATAAATTTCCAAGACCTTCTTCCCGTGCAGAATACCAGTCCAGCCCATCAATGGCGGTGATAATTTTTTCAAGATTTTTCGGCTCGTCAATGTTGGTGGCCGCGCCCTGGTAAATCTCTCGCACACGGCCAGTACAGTTTTCGCCCAGATGATTCAGAAGTTCTTTATAAAATTTTTTCAGCTCAACGCCGCTTTTTACAGTCAGTCCGTCCCAGCGGTAAGCTTGCGGAATCTGGCTTTCCGCGTTCGTCTCCTTTGCCATTTTCAGAAACAGAAGATACGTCAGTTCGGTAACATACTGGTGATAAGTAATGCCATCATCCCGAAGGACGTTGCAGAGATTCCAGAGCTTGGACACGATTTCCGATGTGGTCATTGCTGATTTCCTCCATTCTTTTTGTCATTCATGCGGTTTTTCCTCCGTCGTCATACAAGTACTCGTTGAGTTCCAAAACAATTTCTTGCAGTTGCTCTCCAAATATTTGATTAATTTTGCTGAATCCGCCCTGCGCCTGGAAACGTCCGTCCTCATCAAAGACTGAGACATTCAGAACCCATTCCTCCAGCAGATATTTTTCCATTCGGGCAATCCAGCTCAATTCCTGCTTGGAAAATGTATGTGCTTTTTTCAGTCTCTTTACCGCCTGACGGATTCTGTCTTCGTGGGAAATCAGGGTGGAGCCGATGGCGTAACGGCGAATCAGGCTGATGATATCGGCTGTGATTTCCTCGTTGGTCATCTGGGAAATGGCCGTGTTGAGCCGCTGAACGGTAAAGCCTTCTCTGTCCAGCGCGAGACGCAAAGATTTCAGGCTTTCGCGAGTCAGCTCTTTTGGCCTGGTACAGATAATGTTCAAAGCGGCAATCTCATTGCGATTGGTCTTGATATAAGCGGCAAAAGCGTCCAGATAATCTTCCGGCCTGCCGCCCTTTCCGTAACCTCTGCGATGTTCCAAAAGCTCGTCCTCTTTATCCGAAACCACTACCGGACGGCCCCCGATTGCCTTGCTCTGCTGCAACATCTGAAATAAATCCGCATAAGCCAGCAAACGGTTTTTGGCGTCTTCCGGCCTGAGACTTTGAATCTCCCAAATAAACTCGGCGGGATTTTGGCCTTTGGTCATATTGATGAAATGTTCCATGGTTTTGGCGTCCATATTTTGTTTTCTGCGTTGCAGCTTGGCGGTAATTTGATTCACTTGGTGTCGGATTTGTTTCTCGTCGTCCAGCAGTTTCAGGCTTTCTAACAGTTGGGCAAAAGTGATTGCGGGGCTGATTACCACAGGCTTCATGTTACTGACAGGCTCCAGAGAATCGTAAACGCCGACCGGGTCGTAAATTTCAAAATGTGTTTTGTGAATCTCTGGGCAAAGCCTGGTCGCCCGCCCCAGCATCTGTTCAAACAGGATTCTGGATTTCACGCGGCGCAGGAAGACCAGCGTTGTAATTTCCGGTACATCAATGCCCGTGGTCAGCAGATCTACGGTAACGACAATGCTGGGAAAGCGTTCGTTTTTGAAACGTTTGATCGCTTCTTGAATCCTTTTCCTGTCGCCTCCTCCAACTGAACCGGTGATCTTTAAGATGGCATCGTTATCCACACCGGTTTTGGCATAGATCTCTTTTAAAATTTTTACAACCAGATCCGCGTGTTGATCATTGACGGCATAAATCAAGGTTTTTCCCTGCTCCTGCGGATTTTCCGGGTCTATCCCGCGGGCGATTTCAGTCAGAACCGCCCGGTTAAAAGGCTCGGTAATGACTTTACGGTTAAATGCTTCCATATCGAAATCCAGTTCATCGTCCAAAAGCTCAGAATTGGTAAGCTCTCCAGTAACAGGGTCGTATATCGTAACCATATCGCCTTTTTTGTAGTGAATCCCTTCTTTGCCAAGTCGAGTCGTCAGCTCGTGGGGAACGTCATGGTCTACTAGATACCCCTCAATGACGGCTTCTCGGTAAGTATATCGATAGACAGGCTCTCCAAAAATCTTCGTGGTCTGTATGGCCGGCGTCGCCGTCAGCGCAATCTTTACAGCCTCAAAGTATGTAACCACCTGGCGATATTTGCTCTGGTAATCCCTCTGGTCACGATAGAGTATTTCCTCCTCTCCCATCTCTTTATCCAGAATATATCCTCTATGAGCCTCGTCGATGATCAGCAGATCAAAATCGGTCACCGACGGCATGGACGCTTCTTCGTTGTAGAGAATCCGCTTTACCATACTTTGAACCGTTGCAATCTGAATGCGGGTTTCCTGCTCAATCGCTTTTTCCTCCAAATCCTTGATATTGTAAATTTTATCCAGGGTCATCAGTTCTTCCAGCCGGACTTCTTTGAACACATCTGAAGCCTGTTCGCCCAATGTCGTCCGGTCTACCAGAAATAAAATTCTGCGGAAGCGGCCCGTTTTCAGAAAACGGTAAATCATCCCCAATACGGTACGGGTCTTGCCCGTGCCTGTGGCCATTGCCAAGAGGATATTTTGCCGCCCGTGAATCACCGCATTTTCGGCCGCTTGGATGGCTTTTAATTGGTATTCCCTAAGATTCAGACCGTCCTTGTCCCGCAGCAAATCATAGGGCATTTTCCGTAATGCCTGGTTGCCCGCAGCAACATCCTTTTCCAGAAGTTCCAACATACCGATTGGACTCATCCAGCCTTTGAGAGCCCTTGGCACATTCTCTGGCCGTCGAAGATCCAAAAACCAGATGCCGCTTTTTGTCTCATACTGTTCCAAATAAGGCCGTCCGTTCGTGGCAAAAGTAAACGGAACTTTATAATTTCCCCAGGTACCCATCTGATAAGTTTCATCAACGCCTCGGATATTTCGGGAATACTCCTTGCACTGATAATCTATCACAGAGGGAATGTCTTTGTGGATGGCTTTTGCCTCTATAATTGCCACCATCTGTTTGTCAATAAACAGGGCATAATCCGCATAGCCTCTGTTGCCAGCAGAAGAATCGGTGGGCCATTCGGCGATGGCGAGACAGCGGCCTTTTATCGGGCGCGTCCCCTTGGAATAACGCAATTTTTTTGTATCCGCTTCCCAGCCGACCTTGCGAAGCTGCTCGTCAATCCGGCAACGAGTCTGTGCCTCTGATTCGAGTTGCTCTTTGACTGCCAATTCTTTTTTGTCATCCCCTGCTGAAATCGGAGATGTATCATTCATAAATGTAAAATTAGATTTCATACCAGTTACCTTCCCTTTGATTTCTTTTTGGATTATATCATGATATACTGATAAAACAAAGCGCGGAATATTAGGCAAAAACATGAAATGGATATCATGCAGGATGCGGCTGAGATTCATAGCGAACCGTTTCATTGTGAAATATGGCTTTCCGTTGAAAAAAAAAGAAAACCATTGTATCTGTAAATAGAATATGTTAGAATCGGAAAAAGGAAGGAGGTAATGATGCAAAAAGAAAACTTATCTGCGTCGGAAGCATTAAAAAAATTAAAAGAAGGCAATCAGCGCTATCTATCCGCAGCGGCAAATCCCGGAGACATATCGTCTCAGATCCGGCAGGATACCTGCGAAAACGGACAGTTTCCTTATGCGGTTATCATAGCCTGCTCCGATTCACGAGTAATCCCGGAGAGTATTTTTACCGCCGGAATCGGAGAACTGTTTGTTATCCGCGTGGCAGGCAACGTGATAGGTACCCATCAGTTGGGAAGCATTGAATATGCGACAAAGCATGTTGGATGTGAGCTGGTAGTGGTACTCGGACATACTCACTGCGGCGCGGTGGACGCGGCGCTCCATCACAATCCAGACGGCTATATCAAAAATATCACCGACGAAATCCAAAAAGCGATTGGCGAGGAAAAAGATGAATTCCGCGCAAGCTGCCTAAACGTAAAAAGAAGCGTGTCCGTCATCAAAGAAAACCTTTGCATTGAAGGAACAGACAGCGGTCTGCAAGTATGCGGAGCTATGTACCATATCGACAGCGGTTCCGTCGAGTTCTTCGATTAAAATTTCTACATATACTGCAAAAAAATCAAATTATATTACAGAAAATCTCCCAACTTTCAACGGGAGATTTTTTTACATACATAGCACAAACCCCCACAAAATATTCATTTTATCGAATAACACTTGCATATTCATCCAGAACGATGTATAATTATGCAGTCAACCACGGTTTTTCACTTCTATCTTTACGGATTGTGGAAATAGGTATATAATGCCCATTGAGTTTACTTTATAAGAAGAAAGGTTTGGTGTAAATATATGATAAAAGTAGGGATTATCGGCGCTACCGGATATGCAGGGGCGGAGCTGGTCAGGCTTTTGACCGCCCATAAGGAGGCAGAGATTGTCTGGTACGGTTCCCGAAGCTATGTCGGGCAAGAATATGCACAGATTTACCAAAATATGTTCCAGATTGTAGAAAGCTCCTGTCTGGACGACAATATGGACAAAATGGCTGACCAGGTGGATGTTATCTTTACCGCTACCCCCCAAGGACTGTGCGCTTCCCTGATCAGCGAGAAAATCCTCTCCAAAGCAAAGGTCATCGATCTGAGCGCAGATTTCCGAATCAAAGACGTAAAAAAATACGAAGCCTGGTATGGCATCCAGCACCCCTCGCCGCAGTTTGTCGAGGAAGCCGTATACGGACTTTGTGAAATCAACCGGGAGAAGATCCGAGGGGCAAGGCTGATTGCCAATCCGGGCTGTTACCCGACTTGTTCGGTTCTGAGCATTTACCCGCTGTTAAAAGAAGGAATCCTAGATCCCTCCACCATCATCATCGACGCAAAATCCGGCGTCTCCGGCGCAGGCAGAGGAGCCAAAACGGACAACCTGTTCTGCGAGGTACACGACAGCATCAAGGCATACGGCGTGACGACCCACCGGCACACCCCGGAGATCGAAGACCAACTCACCTATGCGGCCGGGCAAGAGATCCAGATCAATTTCACGCCGCATCTGGTGCCGATGAACCGCGGCATTCTGGTCACCGCTTACGCATCTTTGAAAAAAGAATATGAAACCATAAAACCCGAAGAAATCCGGGAGATTTATAACCGCTTTTATCAGAATGAAACCTTTGTCAGAGTCCTAAATGAAGGCGTTTGCCCGCAGACCCGCTGGGTAAAAGGCAGCAATTATGTGGATGTAAACTTTATGATCGATCCCAGAACCCACCGGGTAATTATGATGGGGGCCATGGACAATGTGGTCAAAGGAGCCGCCGGCCAGGCCGTACAGAATATGAATCTGATGTTTGGGCTGAAAGAGACAACCGGACTAAAACTCGTACCCGTATTTCCTTAATGGAGGAGGCAAAAATCATGCATTTTCAAGTAATAGACGGCGGAGTGACCGCCGCCACCGGATTTCAGGCGGCAGACGCCACAGCCGGAATTAAGAAAAACGGCCAACCGGATATGGCCATGTTATACAGCAGCAGCCCATGCCGCGCAGCCGGCACTTTTACCACCAATGTAGTCAAAGCGGCCCCGGTAAAATGGGACCAGGATCTGGTGTTTCACCAGCCTTATGTGCAGGCCGTGGTGTGCAACAGCGGAACCGCCAACGCCTGCACCGGACAGGAGGGAATGAACGCCTGCCGGGAAACCGCCCAGGAAGCCGCCGTATTTTTACACATTCCCGAAACCGCCGTATTGGTGGCGTCCACCGGTGTGATCGGGCAGCAGCTTCCCATGGAAAAAATCAAACAAGGCATCTCCCTTTTGACAGACAGATTATCAGACAGCCGAGAGGCCGCAGTGAAAGCAGCCCAGGCAATCCTGACCACTGACACCGTAAAAAAAGAAGCCGCCGTTACCGTCAACCTGGGCGGAAAAACGGTACATATAGGCGGCATGTGCAAGGGCTCCGGCATGATTCATCCGAATATGTGTACTATGCTGAGCTTTGTGACCACAGACGCCTGCATTTCCAAAGAGCTGCTGCAAAAAGCCCTTTCCCAGACTGTGGAGGATACCTACAATATGATTTCCGTGGACGGGGACACGTCCACCAACGACACGGTTCTCCTGCTGGCAAACGCTATGGCCGAAAACCCGGAGATCACCGAGGAGAACGAAGACTACCAGAAATTTCTGGAGGCCCTCTATTATGTAAATGAAACCCTGGCAAAATCCATCGCCGGAGACGGGGAGGGATGCACCGCCCTATTTGAGGCAAAAATCATCGGAGCCGCCGACAAACAGCAGGCCGTCACGCTGGCAAAATCCATCGTCTCTTCCAACCTCACCAAAGCGGCCATCTACGGCCACGACGCCAACTGGGGAAGAATCCTGTGCGCCATGGGCTACTCCGGCGCAAAATTTGACCCAGAAAAAGTAAATTTGTTTATCGAGAGTGCGGCGGGAAAATTGCAGCTTATGAAAAACGGAACCGCCACGGCTTACAGCGAGGAGGAAGCGACTCAGATATTGTCCGAAACATCCGTGACCGCCATCGCCGATATCAAGATGGGCACAGCAGAGGCAACGGCCTGGGGCTGCGATTTGACCCATGAATACGTCAGCATCAACGCGGATTACCGCTCATAATTTACGCAGGAGGATTTCAAAAAATGGTCAATCAAAAATATCTGGATAAGGCGGAAGTCTTGATCGAAGCCCTTCCCTATATCCAGCGCTTTAACCGGAAAATCGTCGTGGTCAAATACGGCGGGAGCGCCATGGTGGACAGCGAGCTAAAGAAAAACGTCATCGAGGACGTAGTGCTTTTAAAACTGGTCGGGTTCAAGCCGATTATCGTCCATGGCGGCGGCAAGGAAATCAGCCGCTGGGTCGAGAAAGTGGGGATGGAGCCGCATTTCGTCAACGGCCTGCGGGTCACCGACGCCGAAACCATGGAAATGGCAGAGATGGTGCTAAACAAAGTAAACAAAGAATTGGTATCCCTGGTACAGTCCCTGGGCGTCAAAGCAGTGGGCGTCAGCGGCAAAGACGGCGGTATGCTCCAGGTAGAGAAGAAACTCTCTGGCGGGGAGGATATCGGCTTTGTCGGCCAAATCCAGAAAGTCTCCCCCAAACTTTTGGAAGATTTGCTGGAAAAAGATTTTCTTCCCATTATCTGCCCAATCGGCATGGATGAACATTTCCAGACTTACAACATCAACGCAGACGACGCCGCCTGTGCCATCGCCTCGGCCATGAATGCGGAAAAACTGGCCTTTCTGACCGATATCGAAGGGGTTTATCGGGATTCCAGCGATCCAGAAAGCCTGATTTCCGAGCTGCACGTACATGAAGCCCATGATTTGATTGCCCAGGGAAATGTGGGCGGCGGTATGATCCCCAAACTGAACAACTGCATCCAGGCCATCCACGAAGGCGTCAACCGGGTACATATCCTGGACGGGCGGATTCCCCACAGTCTGCTTCTGGAAATTTTTACCAACAAAGGAATCGGAACCGCCATCCTGCGGGAAGACGAGGAGAGATATTACCATGAAAACAACTAACTATATGGAACAATCAGAAGAAAACATCCTGCACACCTACAACCGTTATCCCATTGTACTGGAAAGAGGAGAGGGCGTGTATCTGTATGACGCAGACAATAAAAAATACCTGGATTTTGCAGCGGGAATCGCCGTCAATGCTCTGGGATACGCTCATCCAGCTTACACCAAGGCTTTGCAGGATCAGATGGAAAAACTGATTCATATTTCCAATTTATATTACAACATTCCTATGATGGAGGCCGGAAAGAAAGTCATCGAGGCCAGCGGCATGGCAAAAGTCTTTTTTACCAACAGCGGTACAGAGGCTATCGAAGGGGCCTTGAAAGCGGCAAAAAAATATGCCTTCAGCCGGGACGGCCATGCCGGGCACAGCATCATCGCTATGAATCACTCGTTTCACGGCAGAAGCGTAGGGGCCCTTTCCGTAACCGGAACCGCTCATTACCGGGAGCCTTTTGAGCCATTGATGGGCAATGTGAAATTCGCCGATTTTAACGTTCTGGATTCTGTAAAAGCTCTGGTAGACGATACCACCTGCGCCGTCATCTTGGAACCTGTGCAGGGAGAGGGCGGAATCTATCCTGCCAGCCAGGATTTTCTGGAAGGGCTGCGCCGTCTCTGCGACGAAAAGGATATCCTGCTGATTTTTGACGAAATCCAATGTGGTATGGGAAGAACCGGAGATTATTTTGCCTGGCAGGGCTACGGCGTGAAACCGGATATCATGACCTGTGCCAAAGCACTGGGCGGCGGCTTCCCCGTGGGCGCGTTCGTGCTGAACGAAAAGGCCGCGGCGGCTTCCCTAAAACCTGGTGACCACGGCACCACCTACGGCGGAAATCCACTGGCCTGCACAGCAGTCAGCCAGATCTTTGATATTTTCGCCCAAGAACAGCTTGTGGAACATGTGCAGGAGCTAAGTCCTTATCTGGAAAAACGGCTGGACGAACTGGCCGCAGAATTCTCTTGTATAAAGGCCCGCAGAGGAAAAGGCTTTATGCAGGGATTGGAACTAGATGGGGTGCCTGTCGGAGATGTGATAAACCGCGCCATGGAAAACGGCCTGCTGGTAATCTCAGCCGGAGCAAACGTGCTGCGTCTGGTACCGCCGCTGATTATAGAGAAAACGCATATCGATGAGATGACAGAGAAATTGAGAAACAGTCTGAAATGAATTTTGTTTTATAGGGGAATGCCGCATATGCACTCCCCTTTTTCTTGTTCTTATCTAAGAAGCCGCACGCTTTGCTCTTGCCGCATTTGCTCTTTTGTAAGACGCGGACGCCACGGGATAGGCTTTCTGAAAGGACACCGTCCGGTACGCACTGTCTCTGGTATGATCCGGAAAATCCCGATTGCTTTTCATAAAATATGAATAGGCGCTCATTCCCGCGTCCCAAGTACTGTCCACGTTATAATAATAAGCCCCTAATTTTACAATATTCCAAGCATGGGGAACAGACCTGGATTCTCCCGGCATTACCCGCGCCCGCACTCCCGCATCCATGGCCATCCGGTAAAACAGGCTGGCGTATCCCTGGCACACCGCCGAACCATTCATAATCGCCTGATATGCGGTAAATTTTCCATAGGAATTGCTTGTGCTGCGGTCATACTTCACATTTTTGCAGATATAATCATAAATAGTCTTGATTTTATTGTACGTAGTCATTTTCTTTACCCCCAGAGAGGACAAGACACGTTTTACCTTGGCCGTCACCTTAGCTTCCTGGCTTTTCGTTGTATAATAACGCACGTTATATGTAAGCGTGTATTTTCCAGGCTGAAGCGGAGAATACCGGATATTCGCCTGATAGCCGCCCACATGGTAAAGGATGTAATCTCCCTCTCTGCCAGTAGTCTTACTGTTTACTGCCACAGCCTTATCAAATAGAGTGCGTGCCAGGCTGCCGGCGGCCACATTGTTTGTCTTGACATTTACCATAATGATATTATTCCGGTTTACAAGCTTCCCGCGCAGATATTTTACAGCCTTAGACATGGATAAGAATGACGATGAATTGTCTCCCGCCCGTTCTTCCTGCGATGCTTTCTCCTTTGTGATCTCTTGTACTAACTGGCTCTCCTCCATCACGTCTTCATACATAGGATTGATCCAGACATAATCGGTATTAGCGGCCGGATTCTCCAAAGTCTCACCGGCAGCGGCCAGCACCTCCCAGGAACATGCATTTCCCAGCAGTAAAAGCGCCAACAACCAGATACATACCTTTTTTCTCATAAATTGTTCACCTCAAACTGTTTTTTTAATATCGTTGCCTGTTTCCCATTTAGTTTATCATCCTTTTTCCAATTGGTCACGCATTTTTCATCTTTTTCAATTTATTTTCACATTTTTTCTATAATCAATTGAAATTCATATTTCGTTCATCTTTTAATCACAGTTTCCTCACAAATATCTGTTACTCTAAAGAAGGATTTAGTGTTAAATCATTATTGATTTTTTTGTTTCACATTTCAGCCGGAGGTGTAACGGCTTCCGGTTCTCCTTTCATAATTCTAACCTCCTTTTTTATAAAGGATGCTCCCGGAAACTCTCTGTATATGCAGAGTATTTCCGGGAGATTTTTGTTAAAGCAGACAAAAATCCCTGGCAGAAACCTTTTGTACGGTTCCTGCCAGGGATTCGTCATTTCTCAATACTACATTCAACGAAGATGGAAGGTTTTAACCAACTGCTTCAATACACTGGCCTGGTTGCTAAGTTCCTGGCTGGTGGCCGCGCTCTCCTCAGCCGTAGAAGAATTGGTCTGTACCACATTGGTAATCTGACCAATCTGATCTTGAATTTGTTGTACCGCCTCCGCCTGGGTTTGCGCGTCAGAGGCAATCCCATTGATGGTCTCCTCAATTCCATGAGTGTCCGCCACCACATTTTCCAATTGTTTAGCAGTAGCGTCCGCGATTTGCGTGCCCTGATTTACTGCGTTGATGGAGCGCCCGATCAGCACTGAAGTAGACTGGGACGCCTCTGCGCTCTTGGCCGCCAAGTTACGGACTTCGTCGGCTACCACAGCAAATCCTTTTCCCGCCGAACCAGCACGAGCGGCCTCCACAGCGGCATTCAGAGCGAGGATATTCGTCTGAAAAGCAATATCTTCAATCGTCTTGATAATTTTCTCAATCTCTTTGGAACTGCTGGTGATTCCTCCCATAGCGGTTATCATTTCCTGCATCTTCTGATTGCCTTCTGTGAGTTCATGGCCCATCCCGCCAACCTGCTCCCGCGCCCGCTGGGCATTTTCCGCAGTTTGTTTAACGCTCTCTGTAACGGCGCGAATGGTTTCTTGCAGTTCTTCCACCGCACTGGTCTGCTCCATAGACCCATGGCTGAGCGCTTGAGAAGCGGTGGACATCTGCTCTGCCCCGCCGGAAACACATTCCGCGCTGGTGACGATTTGGCCCATTGTGGTATTGAGTTTTTGAAGAATATTGTTTAAGGATGTACGAATGGATGCGAAATCGCCAACATACTCTTGGGTAATCTGCGCCGTCAAATTGCCGTTTGCGACGGCCTCCAGCATATTCGATATTTCTCCAATGTAATTTCTCAAACGCTTGATGGTATTATCAAAACTTTGAGATAAAATTCCGATTTCATCGTTAGAATCGATCCCTACCATCATTGTCTGATGCTGATTCAACCCCAGATCTCCTTGCTCTAAAGTCTGCGCCAATATGCTCAGGCGAAACAAAGGACCGGAAACCGTTCTTTTTATGTAAGCGCCAATAATCACAATGCCCAAAATAATTAGCAAAACGCCGGCTAAACAGGAGAGCACAACCGTCAGACGGATTTGCCTTGTGGCGGACGACATAGAAATCCCGGCAAAAATCAGGCCGTCGATTTGGCCGTCGTCGTCGTAAGTGGGGACATACGAGCACAGATGCTCTTCCCCTAAAATAGTGGCCCGCCCTACATAGCTTTTGCCCTGCTTGAGCACTATATCGGCAAGTTCACTGGAAAGGCGGGTGCCCACGGCCCGCTTCCCGTTTTGCTGGATAGTGGTGTAAGCCCGCTCGTCTCCATGGAAAATGGTAAACTCACACCCCATTTCCTGTTTGAGTGCGTCTAAAACTGCTGTCTTGTCGTCATCCCCGGAATAGGAGGACAACTCGTAAGCCAGCACATTGGTGCCGCTTATACATTCATTTTGCATCATAGACATGGTAAGCCGATAGAACATCAGCACACACAGCACCACAACCAAGGTGATGCTCACGCCCAGCATCGCCGCAACCAAGTTTCCAACCTTGCGGCCAATGCGTTTGGTCTTGTCTTTGTTGTTTCTACTGTGTACAATAGGTCCCATATGTTTCACTCCCAAATTTATTTTTACATTCACATACCCATACGACTCTCATTTGAGAACAGCCCTTTTGGGGCTTAATGGGCCGTGTTCACAAACACAATACTGGAATCTCCCCGCTGGGCCTGCTCCAGCACGGCCTCGGCCAGCGCCTGAAACGTCTCGTGAGAGGAGGAAGCTCCGGTGAGCGCGTCGATATCGCCCTCGCCTTGTCCCTCCAGAAGCTGGCCGGCATAATAGCGGGTGTACTCGTTGGGATAAGTACCGTCTGTATGAAGCATCGTCTGCATATAGGCATTATCCCAGCTCTTGATAAAGCCGCTGGCATTCTCTGCGTTGTACTCCACAGAGATGATGTTCCCATCCTTCACCAAAATGGTAATGTATTCCTTCCAGCCATAGTTAAACTCTGCCGCCTGAGCAGTGTAATAACCGTCCTGGAGACCTTCCTTCCCGCCGCAGGCTGTCAGCAGCGATACTATCAGCAGCAGACTCACAAGCATGATAAAAACCCGTTTCATTTGCCGTCTCCCTCCTTCAAAGTAAATTTTTGCACCTGAGATTGGAGCGCCTCGGCTTCTTTTGCCAGTGAACCGCTGGACTGCTCTGTTTCTTTTGCGTTTTGCAGATTGCGGTCTGCAATAGAGGAAATGGCATCGATTCGTTCCTCCATAACAGCCAGAGCGGTTTCCTGCCCCTGTACCGCCGTCGCTAACTGATCCGAGATGGTGTTAATCTGCGTAGAAACATCTGAAATAGCACGGAGGGAACCGGCAGTATCAGCGGTCAGTGTTACGCCAGTCTGGATAATTGCCTGCGTATTGCTGAGCATTTCCGTAGCGCTCTGCGCGGCCTGGGCGCTCTTGGCGGCTAACTGCTTAACCTCGTCGGCCACCACCGCGAATCCCTTGCCGGCAGATCCGGCGCGGGCGGCTTCCACAGAGGCGTTGAGGGAGAGTATATTGGTTTGGAATGCAATGTCCTCAATGTCCTTTGCGATTTTTGTAATTTGCTGCGCGTTCGCATTGATGCCGTCCATTGCAGAGGTCAGAGCGGCCATCTGTTGGTTGGTGCTTTGAATACGCCGGGTGATCTCCTCTGTTTGGGAACGAGTCTGACCGCTGCTCTTGGTGACGTCAGCCAGCCGCTCCTTCACATGAGTCACCTCATGAACCAGTTCCTCGGCAGACTGATTTTGCTCCAAAGACGCCTGATGCAGTTGTATAGATTGACTGCTCAGTTGGTCCGACATATCTGTAAGATGGTCCGCTGCGGCACGGAATCCAAGAAGCGTCTCGTTCATCGATTCGATGATTGTGCGCAGGCTGCTTCGGATCAACACAAAGTCGCCCTTGTAGTCCACCTGAGGTTCGGTACGCAGGTCGCCGCCCGCAACCTGTGTCAATACCTGCTGGATGTCGGATATGTATCGGTTTACACTTTCCACCGTGGCGTCTAGTGTCTGTGTCATGACCTCCAACTCATCTCCGGTGGAAACAGGGAGCACATCCGTGTGCAGGTCGCCGTTGGAGAGAGCCACCATTCGGTCTGTCACGCTCTTTACCGGGCGGGAGATGGAACGGGCCAGGCGCAGAACCAGCAGAATGGAGACAATCAAAACTACCAGAGTCGCCACAACGGATACCAGCATCGCCCCTCTAATCAAATGGTTGTAATCCGACTTGGGAACTTGGATAACCAATGACCACTGGGTTCCCCGAATGGGTGAAAAAGCCACCAGCATCTGCTCTGAGTCAATGGAAAATTCTATGGCTCCCGTCTCTCCGGTGGTCACACGTTCCACCGCATCCCCATTTCCGTCGCTGAGTTGAACGATCGAGCTTTTGCTGAGGGCCAAAGACTGGTCTGGATGGCCGATAACAATCCCCTCCTGGTTGACCATATAGGCCATACCGTTTTTTCCCAAGTTGATGCTGCTGATAACATCGTTGAGCGTGTCGTACTTATAAACGCCTACCACATACAGGGCCGTCTCACCATCTTCTTTCACCGGCATCCCCATCGTAATGCCCAGCTTATCCTGATAAATGGTGGAAGAGTCGGTAGTCAGATTATCTGTTTCCTGCAAAAGCGTAAAAAAAACGCTATCCAGATTTTCCGGCGCGCTGTCAATTCCCTGTATCAGATGCCCATCCAGGTCATACAAGGCGATTGTGTAAAGCTCGTAAATCTCTGCGGCTTCTTCCAGTACCGCAGCGCGGTTTTCCTTAGTTGCCGCAGCATCTGGGCGGGATGCCTCGGCTTCGTCTGCGCCGCTTGCGGCGGTTACAGTATTCATTCTGGGATCGCCGGCAATGGTCATCATGCGATCCGCCAGCATATGGATGTTGGCCTCCACCGTCTTTGCCGACTGCCGGGCCATTGGCTGAAGGCTGTCCAGCAAAATGTTGTTAGCAAGTGACTGCATGGAGAGGGCCATAATAACACAACATATGACCACTAATATTAAGATATTAAGCGTAGTATTTCTCAATATCCTTCCATCCAGGGTCCGTCTCATCCCCTGGTTGGCGTGGGAGGCCGCGCGCTTTCCCATCATGTTCCCATCGCTCCTTTTCCTGATGATTTTTGTTAATAAGCACAACAAAAGCCGCTCGATCCTCCAGACAAAAGCGTTGTATCGCATAGCTGAATCGATGATCGATAGACTTTGAGTATTATTATACCACAGATTGCGAATAAAGGAAAGTATTTTCTTGTACCGTTGACAACACAGGATTTTAATATCGAAAACGAATTTTACAATATTTGAAAACGCTTCGCCGCCTATTGTTGAAAGTACATATAAAAGTACGTCTTACAAAGAAACAATGGCAGATATATAAGACAAAAAAGACTCCTTGGAGGTTCTTCCCGCAAAAAGTCTTTCTTGATTTGAATTATGAATTTAACTTAGACGAGCTGTCTAGGGGACTTGAACCCCCGACCTCCGCCTTACCAAGGCGACGCGCTACCGACTGCGCCAAGACAGCTAATTCCTCTAACCGGACAAGCTGTTTCCCCCTATCCGCTATGTATTCTAGCAAATTTACTTCCAGTTGTCAAGCATCTTCTTTTCTTTTTTCATAAAGAAAAAAACAATTTACAAACAGACAAATTTGTGATACGCTAAGATAACATCGATAATGACCGTAAACACAAAGACGAAGAGAGTACATCGGCAGATATATTACAGAGAAATTCCCCAGGGATGCTATGTTTCAATGCAGCTTTCCGGCGCTGAGAGGGGATATATGGATACCGATGGAACATGGCTTCTGAGCGGCGCACCGAACCGTAGTTTTCTCTGCGGCAAGGCTGCGACAGGATTCGCCTGTTACAGCGAACGGGTATTTTGACGTACCCAACGAGACCTGCATCGTGAGGTGCAGATAAATAGAAGTGGTAACGCGGGTCTTCTCGCCTTCTCCTGGATAAAACGGGGAAGGCGTTTTTGTGTTACGAAAAAAATGAATAGGAGATATTTGTATGAGCAAGGGAAAGTTCTATATGACAACAGCCATTACCTACACTTCGGGCAAGCCCCATATCGGCAACACCTATGAAGCAATTCTAGCAGACAGCATCGCCCGCTTCAAACGCCTGCAAGGATATGAGGTTTTCTTTCAGACCGGAACCGACGAGCATGGGCAGAAGGTAGAGTTAAAAGCCGCGGACGCCAACGTAACACCAAAAGAATTTGTAGACCAGGTAGCTGGGGAAATCAAGAGCATCTGGGATTTGATGAACACTTCTTACGATAAATTTATCCGCACCACAGATGAATATCACGAAAAGCAGGTACAGAAGATTTTCAAAAAATTATACGACCAGGGGGATATTTATAAAGGCTACTACGAAGGTTTGTATTGTACTCCCTGCGAAGCGTTTTTTACAGAATCCCAGTTAAAAGACGGGAAATGTCCCGACTGCGGCCGGGACGTGGCCCCCGCCAAAGAAGAAGCTTATTTCTTTAAAATGAGCAAATACGCCGACCGGCTGATCGAGCACATCAACAGCCACCCGGAATTTATCCAGCCGGTGTCCCGCAAAAACGAGATTATGAATAACTTCTTGCTGCCCGGACTGCAAGATCTGTGTGTTTCCCGGACTTCCTTCCAGTGGGGAATTCCCGTTGACTTCGATCCCAAACACGTAGTCTATGTGTGGCTGGACGCGCTGACCAACTATATTACGGGCATCGGCTACGACTGCGACGGGGCGCAGCCAGAGCAGTTTCAGAAAAACTGGCCGGCGGATCTGCATCTGATCGGAAAGGATATTATCCGCTTTCATACAATTTACTGGCCTATTTTCCTCATGGCACTGGATCTGCCTCTGCCAAAACAAATTTTCGGCCATCCCTGGCTGCTTCAGGGAGAGGGAAAGATGAGCAAGTCCAAGGGCAACGTGCTGTATGCCGACGAACTGGTAGATTTCTTTGGCGTTGATGCGGTGCGCTATTTCGTCCTTCACGAAATGCCGTTTGAGAACGATGGGGTAATCACTTGGGAGTTAATGGTAGAGCGGATGAACTCGGAATTGGCCAACACTCTGGGCAACCTGGTCAACCGCACCATCTCTATGTCAAACAAATTCTTTGACGGCGTGGTAACCAACACCCAGGTCTGCGAACCGGTGGACGAAGACTTAAAAGCCGTGGCCACGGCGGCCGCCAAAAAGGTGGAGGACAAGATGGAAAAGCTGCGCGTCGCAGACGCCATGACAGAAATTTTCACTTTGTTTAAACGCTGCAACAAATACATCGACGAAACCATGCCTTGGGCGTTGGCAAAAGAAGAGGAAAAAAAGGATCGGCTCGCTACCGTTCTCTATAACCTGGTGGAAGGGATTTACATCGGCACCACCTTGTTAGAGCCTTTTATGCCGGAAACCGCCCAGCGCATTTTCAAACAGATCCATGCGGAAACACGGGGCATGGATACCCTCGAAACATTCGGACTTTATCCGTCCGGCAGCCAGGTAACCAGCCAGCCGGAAATTCTGTTCGCCCGCCAGGATATCAAAGAAGTCCTGGAAAAAGTAGAGAAGCTCCATCCTCAAAAACCGGAAGAGGCGCAGCCGGAAGCTCCCGTTCTTGATATCGAGGCAAAACCGGAAATCACCCTGGAGGATTTCGACAAGCTGCAGTTCCAGGTAGGGGAAATCATCGCCTGCGAGCCTGTGAAAAAATCCCGTAAGCTTCTGTGCTCTCAAGTTCGTATTGGAAAACAGGTGCGGCAAATTGTCTCCGGTATCAAAGCCGATTATACCCCAGAAGAAATGGTGGGCAAAAAAGTCATGGTTCTGACAAACTTAAAGCCTGCGAAACTGGCAGGCGTAATGTCTGAGGGTATGATTCTGTGCGCTGAAAACGCCGACGGTCATCTGTCATTGATGACCCCTGAGAGGGATATGCCTGCTGGGGCGGAAATCTGTTAAACTGAATAAATAGACATGCTCATCTGACAGCAAACCGCAGCGAATAGAAATATCCTATCCGCTGCGGTTTTTATGATTCTTTCCTTCCGTCAGCCCTTCTTTTCGTCCATTCTCAAATATTGGCCTTCCAACCTTCGTCATCGTGATTTCATCCGATTTACTGATCAATTTATTTTTCCCGATGCTCCAGTTTATATTTGACCCTCTGATAAATCTCTTCTGTTGGGAGCCGCCCCACAAATACCTGTTCCATACGCAGTTCATTTGCCGACACTGCCGGAAGGATTCTGGGCAGTTTGAGTCCATAAGCTTCAAAGGAGCGTTCTTTGTAAGCCTCACTAAGCGCTTTAAATTCTATGTCCTTGTTCCGATAAGCAGTCCCCTCTGACACGATACCGCCTCCTTTGCTGCCATTGTATCATTACATCTGCCGCATTGCAAGGATGGCGCAGTTTTGTACTGTTTTTTTATTTTACAAAATACATCTGCTCTGGCGCCAGCTCTTCTTTGTCGAACAGATAGATCTGCCGTCTGGCGAATGTTTTTCCTATTTTGAATCTGGAATTGTTCTTCTTCCATTTCAGCAGCAATGCAGAATGGATAATCACAAACACAGAGCCTGCATTGTGTACCAGGGCGCCCACAACCGGGTTGAGAATGCCGGAGAGAGCAAGCCCGATAGCGATAAAGTTTAGCGTCATGGAGAAAGTCAGATTTAACTTGATGGTTCTCATCATCTTCTTTGACAGTGCCAATAGATGGGGCAGTTCTTTTACCTCATCATCCACAAGAGCAATGTCGGCGGCGTCTACGGCAATGTCGCTTCCAATGCCGCCCATGGCAATTCCCACATCTGCTCTTTTCAGAGCGGGAGCATCGTTGATTCCGTCGCCGATCATACAAACGGACTGTGTCTTCTCCTGATATTCCCCGATTAATCGAAGCTTATCTTCCGGCAGGCAATTTACGTGTATCTCATTGATATTTAATTTTCCTGCAATGGCGTTGGCGGCGTTTTCACTGTCGCCAGTCAGCAAGACAGGCTGAACATCTAATTTCTTTATGCTTGCTATCATGGAAGCGCTTTCCGCCCGCACCGTATCCGAAAGGACAAGATATCCTGCAAGTATACCGTCCACAGCAACGTAAATCAGGGTTCCGCCGCTTTGCAGATATGCATCGGCTTCCACATCTGATGTTAATGCTATGTCATTGTCTGCAAGCATCTTCGGATTGCCGGCAAGTACCGTCCGGCCATTTACCACCGCAGATACTCCTCTTCCGGGCAGCATCTGAAATTGTTCGCAGGACAAAAGCTTGCCTTCTGCGCGCTGTTGGTAGCACTGTACAATGGATTTGCCAAGCGGATGCTCGGATAACTGTTCTGCTGCCGCCGTCAGGGCGTAAAGTTCTTTTTCCGTATAATCAGAAATGCTTTTTACCGCGGTTACCTGCGGGGTTCCGTATGTCAATGTTCCTGTTTTATCAAATGTAATTCTCGTTACCTTAGATAAGCGCTCCAGCGCGTCGCCCTCCCGAACCAAAAAACCATGTTTCGTGGCATTGCCGATCGCCGCCATAATCGCCGTTGGCGTGGCTAGCACCAATGCGCAAGGGCAAAATACAACCAAAATCGTCACCGCACGGATCACCTGTCCCGAAATCAGCCAGGTTAAAATAGCGGCTGTCAGCGCAACTACAACAACCCAGGTAGCCCAACGGTCTGCAAGCCCTACGATTTTGGCTTTTCCCGCATCGGCAGACTGCACCAGACGTATCATGCGCTGAATGGAGCTGTCCTCGCCGACTTTCGTCGCTTCCATCTCAAAAACCCCAAACTGGTTGACCGTACCGCTGAAAATTTCATCTCCTGTCGTCTTATCTACTGGAAGGGATTCCCCGGTCATGACCGCCTGATTGATCGACGTCTGCCCAGATAAAATCACACCGTCCACGGGAATCGTCTCGCCGGGGAGCACCCGGATCACATCTCCGACTTTGATTTGTTCGGCGGGAACAATTTTCTCTGACTCACCCGTCAGTACCCGCGCGGTCTGAGGAGTGAGACGCA
Source organism: uncultured Lachnospiraceae bacterium (assembly GCA_947571775.1). Taxonomy (GTDB): domain Bacteria; phylum Bacillota; class Clostridia; order Lachnospirales; family Lachnospiraceae; genus MGBC164599. The sequence continues at coordinate 260,637 of CANOZK010000001.1, forward strand.
CCAGTTTTTCGATTCCGGCTCGTGCTTTCGCCACAGTCAAGTCTTCCAACAACGCCCCAATCTGCATGATAAACGCTACCTCTCCGGCGGCAAAATCCTCTCCAATGCAGACAGACGCAATCAGCGCCAACGACACCAGCACATCCGCCTTGATGTCAAACGCTGTCACAAGGCCGATAATCGCCTCCAGCACAATGGGAATTCCACACAACAGAATCGCCACCCAGGCTGCGTCAAAAGGCAGTGGTATCCAATCCAAAAGACTGATCAGCAGCGCAATACCGGAAACAATCAGGAAAGCAATATCCTTTTTCGTGCCTCCCAGTTCCAAGATGTGTTCTACTTTTTCCACAAATGATTTCATAAGAATCCTCCTTCCTACTACCTATGGGGGTATAGGTTCATTATACCTATGGGGGTATAGGTTGTCAAGAGGAAAAATCAACGGAATATGCAAATACGTTCTCTTGGCCCGTTGTTTGCGGAAATAAAAAAAGACAGCCGAATCCATGACTGTCTCTTCTTTTCTCAAAAAATTCAATTTTATTGCATATTCGCAAAACGTTCTACTGCCTTTGTGAATTTTTCCAGAGTCTTTTCTGCATCTCCATTTTCAATTCCATCCCGAACACAATGCTTAATATGCCCTTCCAGCACCACCTGGCCCACTTTATTCAGCGCAGATTTCGCCGCATTGATTTGAGAAAGGATATCCTCGCAGGGGATGTCTTCATCTACCATCCGGTCAATTGCCTGTACTTGTCCCACTATTTTCTTCAATCTGCGGTGCAGATTTTCCGCATCCATACATTGTCTCATAACGATGCTACTCCATCATCGAACCCAGTACTTGGTTGACCAGTTTTCCGTCCGCCTTGCCTTTTACCTGCGGCATAAGCTGTTTCATAATCCTTCCCTTGTCTTTGCCGGTGGGCGTCTCAATGCCCAGTTCTTTCAACACTTCGCGGATCACGGCTTGAATCTCTGCCTCGTCCATCATCTTCGGGGCAAATTCCTGATAAACGGCAATCCGAAGCCGGCACTCCTCGATGATATCCGTGCGATCCTCGGGCGTGAGCTCCAGCGTTTCCTGTGTCTGTTTGATTTCTTTGAGAATCACTTCGTTTTCTTCTGTCTCTGTCAAATCCTCCCGTTTGTCAATGGCTTTGTTTTTCAGAGCGGCCAGCAGCATGGAGAGCGCGTCTTTTCTGGGCTTGTCCTTTTTCTTCATGGCCTGTGTCATTTCGCTTCTTACTTCGTCTATTTTACTCATTTTCGAGCACCTCCTGAACCATTTTTTCTTAATTATTATAGCGGTTCAAAAGGGAAAAGTCCATGCCTTTTATTCCTGCCATTTGAAAATCACAATCCCCACGATGGCAATCACCATGCCGATGATTTTGCGCCACTCAAGGGGCTGCTTATCCACGCCGAACATTCCGAACAGTTCAATCACATAGGCTATAATCAATTGGGAAATGACGATCAGCATCACAGATTTTGCAGGGCCGAGGGCACTCATGCTCTGTATCACCGTCACGGTAATAAATGCGCCGATCACACCGCCTAGTAATGTATATTTCGGTTCTGTCTGAAAAAGGGCGGTGACGCTGGAGCGTCCGGTAAAGAGCCATGCAACAATGCAGACGGCAAAAGCGCTGAGCTGCACCCAGCCGGTGGATACCCAAAGACCCGCCTGTTTTGTCACCTGTGTGTTAAAAACGCCCTGAATACTCATCAGGGCGCCGGATAATAATGCAATTAGAATTCCAAACATTTTTTCCCTCCCGGATACGTCGTAACCGTTCCGATATCTTTACGATTACGATACCTCATTTTTATCTATAACGTATCCAGCCCTCAGAGAAATTATACAAGCGCCTGGTAATCCTCTTTGGTAAAGCGATGGTAAATGGTATGTCCCATTTCCTCTTTTACACAGTAATAATAGGCATCTACACTTCCATCGGGGAAATACAAAACATAGTCGAAATCTGTCCCTTTTGGCATCTTTTCACACACATAATCCTCGCTGAATTCGGCAAAAATCTTATGGATGTCCGCCAAATGACAATGAGGATGACTGCCAAAAAATCCAATCAGCTCTGTCAGAAATTCCGGATCCGGCACTTTTTGGTGTACGTACTCCGCCCCTTCCGGCGGTATCCTTACCTCTATGCGCCCCTTATGGGCGGTAAACTGCAACTCTCCCAACGGAATCTCAGACAGAACCGCCGTTTCTTTGAGGTAATCCAGCAATCGCTTGGTATCCATCGGTTCCACACCCATCAATGTACAAAGAGACTCCGCCGGATAATACAGCCGAACCGTTTCTTTTGCATAACCGAGCTTAATCTGCGCTTCTTTGATCTGATCCACAATATTCTCTGTCAATTTATCCACATTCATCGTATGCCTCCAATACCCGTCAGTTTTTTAACGCAACAAATTCACCTGAAATGCCGCCCAAATTACAAAAATATGCAGCAAGACCGCTCCAAAAAGCAGAACGTTGTCCATATTTTCCCGTAACATTAACCTTCCGCTTCGCAGGCAGGGCAGCAGCACCGGAAGCACCGGAAGAAAATACCGCCCCTGTACGCCGTCGATCCGATCCGCCCCTGCTGCCGTCCAAGTGATCAAAAACACCCCAAATATAGCCAAAATGACCGCCGCTGACAATCCCGCGGCCAACAGGCGGGCTTTTGCCTGTATATATTGTTTTTCTCCGGCCGTCTTTACCGCAGCCAGAAACAGCAGGAACAAAAATCCATAAGCCAGATAATCTGGTATCTCTGTATCCAGCCATCCCAGCCTTCCGCCAACCATAGTCGTCAGGTAAAAATCTCCCTGCGAGCGGAAACTCTCCGCCAGAAGCCGAACCGCCATAGCCGGGTGAGCCAGTACGTCCGACATACTGATTCCCTGCCATTGCCCCTTGGCCGCATAAAAAGAAGTCCTGGTCAGGTAATAAATCATGGAAGAAAGCCGAATCGCCAGCAAGGAGAGCAGTCCGCCGCCTAGTACGCCAACCCTGCCCGCCCATAAGCTTTTGACCGACGTACATTTCTCTGCCGGAATCAGCAAACACAGAGCAAACAACGGCCAGTAGACAATTTTCAGCGGCACCACCAGCACGGCAATCCCCGCCATCAGCAGCCAGTCTTTCCAGACTATCTGCTCCTTTTTGTAAATGCAATGCCAGACCTCCCCCGCAAACAGATACGACAACGCCAGCATCGTGCAGTCATAGGAACAGGACGCGCCCAGCTCCAGCGATATGGGAAGCAGCAGAGCCAGAGCCAGCATTCCTTTTGCAAAAGGTATTCGCTTTACCGCCTGGTAACCGCAAACTGCATAAAACAGCAGAGCCATCGCCCTGGTTAGCACAAACAGCGGAACCCCGCCCAGATGCAGAAGTCTGGATAAAAGAATTCCCACAATCTGGGGCAGATAAGCCAGCGGCCAGACGCCGTTTACGGTGCGAGAGGCAAATGTGGTCTTCTCTCCGTCTTTCGCCATGGAGCAGAAATATTCCCAAAACAGTTGATAGCTGTATGCGGTCGGACTTTTCTGCGCTTCGTTGTAAATCATATCTTCCTTGCGGACATAAGCATAACCTTTCTCATCTTTCCCTTCCTGCCCAAGAAGCCTATTCGTATAGGCATAGGCCGTCCCAAAATGCGCCGGTTCATCCGGTGCGGAATGCGGCGGCATCACAAACAGATAGGCCGTGCCTAGCAGCAGAATCAGACAAAAAACGGCCCGCTCCATCGGAATCTGCCGCGCTCCGGTGCGGACGTTTCTCAGATACAGACAAGAAACGGCGTAAATGCCTCCTGAAAACAACGCCAGCAGCACAAAAAACAATTTCACATTCGGATAATCGGACTGGTACACTTCCAGCACCAAATCCGTGGATTCCACGCCCTTCGCCGCCAGCGTCCCCTCCCGGTACAAATCCTTCTCTGTACAGTACACCGCGAAGCTGTTTCCCGTGGTCCCGTTGGGGGAACGCACTTCTAGCCGAAACCGCTCCCCGCCGTTTCGCACCTGTATGGGCACTTCTATGTCGAATCTGTGGGGCTGGTTGTCTTGGATCTCCTCGCCTGGAAGCATCCACTGTCCCAGCCGTTTATCTCCCGCCTCCCGGTACAAATCCACCTGAGCGTTTCCCCGGCTGACCTTCCCATATGTGGCAAATTCCAGAGAAAATCCGGTAACCGCTCCCCGATCCAGCCAAAAATCCTGCACCAGCGTGTCCCCTTTTACCACCTCGGCTGTCAGTTCCCGCTTGCCAAAAATGCGCAGCAGTGCGCCTGGATACTCTTGCAGATGGATCTGGTACTGGCGATAAATCAAAAGCATATTCAGCACAAGCACCAGTCCCACCAACACGACGCCTGCCGGCAAACCCCATTTTCTCCACAGCATCACAGATTTTCTTTTTTCAGTCATTCCTTTATCCTTTCCAAAATCTGCATATATTTCTTAATTTTATTATACCATGCTCTGTGTAAATTAACTATTACTATTTTTCCTTCTGGAAAAACGTCCTGCATTGTGGTAAAATCGTAACAGTTCGGATAGATACGCTCTCTGAACGGTTACATAAAATCAAAGGACTGAGAGATTACGCAACAAGGGGAAAATTCATATGAATAAACGAAAAATTCTTCTATATTATCTGATCCTTCTGTCCATTGGCCTGCTGTTTCCTGTCTTATCTGCACAGGAGGTTTCTGCCGCCACCAAAGCCACTAACGCCAAAATCCACTTTATCAATCTGAATGCCAACAACGATGCAATCCTGCTAGAATGCAACGGCATGTTCGGTATGGTGGATTCCGGGGAGGACAACAGTTATCCTGACGGGAGCAATAAACGCTATCCCTGGCGGGCGGGCATTGTAAAGGGGAACGGCCAGGGCCAGAAAGTGATCGATTACCTGCGCTCTGTGGGTGTAAAGCGGCTGGAATTTTACATCGGCACGCACCCCCACAGCGACCATATCGGAAACGCCCACCAGATTATCAAGGCTTTCCGGCCAAAACGGGTTTATCTGCGCCTTTATAAAGACTCCTATATCACCAACCAGACCCGCCTCTGGGATAATCTGTATGTATATGACAATACTTTAAAGGCTATCAAGGAGGTAAACCGGCAGGCATCCAACGTGGAGGATGGCATCACTCTAATTCAATATCTGAAAAAAAATGCCGCCTATGTCGATCCGCTGCGCAAAATAAAGGGCAGTTCTTCTCGATCCATGCCTACTTACAACGCTCCTGCCGAGGCCGAATCAGACGGCGACATGGTCATCGACTATACGCCGATGATTCCCAACACCACCTATGACGCCGCGCCTTTGTCTTTGACCGGCAATTCCAAACCGCAGACAGCCAAGCCAATCTTTACCCTGGGAGACGGCATGACCATCGAAATCCTGAATTACGACGCCAAATTGTCTGCGCCGGACGCCAATTATTTCTGTCTGGGAGTAAAGGTCACGGCCAACGGCTCCACGGCTTTTCTGTCTGGGGATATCAACAACTATTGGGGAGCCGAAGATCGGTTGGCCAGCCAGCTCGGACACGTCGATTTGCTCAAGCTGGGCCATCACGGCTACTATGGTTCCAATACGGTCGGGTATCTGAAAAAACTCAGCCCCAATATTGCCATTCTCACCGGAACAGTCGGCCAGACCCGCGGGGAGATGTGGGACACCCTGGCCTCCACCAACACCCGGACTTATATTACCACACTGTATGCAGGCAGCACCGGGGCGATTGTGGCAAATATGAACAGCAAGGTTTCCACAAACATCGGACAAGACAACCATTTATCCAACAAAATCGTATCCGGCTACTCTGCAAATCTAAACGCCTATCTTTATCTCAAAAACGGAAAGAAGGTCGTGGGCGGAGGATTTCAAAGGGTCGGCAGCACAGGCTATTATTTCCCTGCCGGATCGGATACGCCGCTGACCAACAAATGGTTCCAATACAAAAACAAGTGGTATTATTTCGGCTCGGACGGACGAATGAAAACCGGATGGCTTCAACTGGAAAATAACTGGTATTACTGCAATAAGGACGGAATCATGCAGACCGGATGGATCGAAGTCAAAGGCCAGAAATATTATCTGAGTTCCAGCGGGAGCATGGTCACCGGAGATAAAAAGATCGGAAAATATTGGTATCATTTCCGCTCCAGCGGTTCCATGTTTACCGGATGGCTCGAAAACCGTCTCTACTACGACGAACAGGGACGCCTGCGTCCGGGCCGCAGCAAGATTGGCTGGCAGAAATACGACAACGGCTACAAATGGCGTTACAAGAACGGGACGTACGCCAAGAGCACTTGGAAGACCATCAAAGGCAGCCGATATTATTTCCACGCCAACGGTTACCGCGCCACAGGCATGACAAAAATCAACCAAAAGACTTATTATTTCAGTGCTTCTGGAAAGCTGTCTACCGGATGGAAAACGATCAAAGGCAACAAGTATTATTTTACCAAACAGGGAATGTACACTGGTATTCAAAGTATCCGGGGAAAGACCTATTATTTCAAAGCTAACGGTATTCTTTTACAAAATCAAGGACTGAAAACCATCGCCGGAAACCGTTACTTCTTTAACTCGGATAATGCCGCCGCCACAGGCTGGAAGACCATAAACGGCAAAAAATATTATTTCCGCCCCAATGGTCAGGCTGTCTTTGGCTGGCAGACCATTGACGAAAACGAGTATTATTTTAACTCTAAGAGCGCAGCCGTGACCGGATTTCAGATGATTGAAAACAGTCATTATCTGTTTGACGAATCCGGTATCCTGCAAAAAGCGCCCGCCACAGGCTGGCACAGCTTCAATGGCGCGGATTACTACTATTTCCAGACCGAGAGCGCCCTGCAAACCGGATGGCTCACCCTGGAAATCCCGGACGCCGAAGGCGCGCCTCAGATTTGCCAATATTACCTAGATCCCAAAACCGGGATTATGGCCACAGGACTGCTCAAGCTGCAAGATAGTTACTATTATTTCCTGCCGGAAGAACAGATATCCGCAAACGCCGTTATGAACCGGGGCCAGATGGTCACCGGACAGCGCCTGACAATTACCCAGGACGGCGATACTGGAGTTTATGAATTTGACGAAAATGGCAAAGGCGTCCGTCTACTGGATACTGTCACTGGAGAGGTTTCAGAAAATACCGCATTAAAATAAAGGAGAAGAAGATTATGCCAATTAAAATACAAAATAATTTGCCCGTAAAAGAAATCCTGGAAAAAGAAAACATCTTTGTCATGGATGAACACCGGGCTGCGCACCAGGACATCCGGCCCATTCAAATTCTAATCCTGAACCTGATGCCGTTAAAAGAAGACACGGAGCTGCAGCTTCTGCGCTCCCTGTCCAACACGCCTCTGCAAGTGGATGTGTCCTTTATGAAAACCAGCACCCACGAATCCAAGCATACATCCGTCAGCCACCTGAACCAGTTTTATCAGAGCTTCGGAGAGATAAAAGACCGGAAATTCGACGGATTGATTATTACCGGCGCACCGGTGGAACAGATGGAATTTGAAGAAGTGGATTACTGGGACGAGCTGGTGAAAATCATGGACTGGAGTACTCGAAACGTCACTTCGACGATTTTCTTATGCTGGGGCGCGCAGGCCGGGCTGTATCACTTCTTCGGCCTGCCCAAAGTGCCGTTGGAGCAAAAGCTGTTCGGGCTGTACTGGCACCGCACGGCCAACCGGAAAATCCCGCTGGTCAGAGGTTTTGACGATGCTTTCTTAGCTCCGCATTCCAGACACACCGACGTTCCCATGGAACAGATCCGCCAGTGTAAGGAGCTGACCGTGTTGGCGGAATCCAAAGAAGCCGGGCTTTTCTTGGCTATGGCTCATGAGGGGCGGCAGATTTTCGTTATGGGACACCCGGAATACGACCGCATGACTCTGGACAAGGAATACAAACGGGATTTGGATAAGGGACTGCCGATCCAGGTTCCGGCAAATTACTATGTGGACGGCGATCCCAGTCAGAAACCGGATCTATTATGGCGCGCCACAGCCAATAATCTGTATACCAACTGGCTGAATTATTATGTATACCAGATGACCCCTTACGATCTAGACGGCACTCCTTTCAGCCACAGCTTAAAAGCATAGAAAAATGGGGGCTTTTCCGCCCCCATTCCTTTTACTTTCTATTATTTTATCCGAACGCCCTTTGCATTAAAGGTGTAGGATTTTCCATCAATCACTCTGGTGGTGCTGCGCAGCATCGCGCCGGAAGTGTCGAAATAATAATACTTCCCTTTGGTTTGCAGCCAGCCTACCTTCATCACTCCAGTTGATTTCAGGTAATAGCGGTTTCCTTTCCAGTTCAGCCAGCTTGACGTTTTCATCTGGCCGCTCTTCTTCAGGAAATACCATTCCCCCTTCCATTGTACCCATTCATAGCTTGCCATCGCGCCGGAGTCTTTGAAATAATACCAGACGCCGTTTAGCTGCTTCCATTGTGTCTGCATGATGCCGGAGCTGTCCAGATAATACCGGACTTTGTTCACAGTAATCCAGCCGGTCTGCATTTTGCCGTTCTTACCCAGATAATACCAATTCTTTTTATATTTGAGCCAGCTTGCTTTGAGCATCGCGCCATCCTTGCCAAAGTAATATCTTGCCCCGCCGATGGTCTTCCATCCAGTCTGTCTGACGCCAGAATTATTAAAATAGTACGATTTTCCGTCAATGGTCTGCAAGCCGGTCACCCGATAGCCAGAGCTGTTAAAGTAATAAACCTTGCTGTCGATGGTCTTAAATTGATCTTTGACATATTCTCCAGAGCTGAGTTTATACCGATATCCCTCGCTGGTCTTTTCCCATTCGTCCTGCTGTGCGGGCTTGCTGGTGCCGTACTGCTTAAATGCGAAATCCAGATCCACATCCCCATTGATTCCGCTGACACTGCCCTTGTCGGTCACCTGCCAGACATCGCGGGGAATAGACTTTGTGTAATTGGGCGACCACTCTGCGATCCAGGCATCTACTCCCTGCAATCCGCTCATATTGATATACTGTTTCGCCCAATATGTATTGCAGTAAATCATCGGCTGGTAGCCGGCTGCCCGGACTTTATCGGCAAATGCCTGCACGATTTTTGTGCGGCGGGTGGTAGTCAGGCTCAACTGGCTGTCATCCTCAATATCGATAACTACTGGATATGTAATCTTATATTTCTTGATGGCATTGATGGTGGTTTGCGCGTCTTTTTCTGCCTGGGCCACGGTCTTTGCCTCGCTGTAAAAATACACGCCCACAGGAATTCCCACCCGATTCGCCTCAGATAAATTTCGGTCGCGGTATATATCCAAACCGCTTCCATGGGCTACTCGGATAAAGGCAAATTCAATCTGGCCGCTGGCTGCCACTTTATCCCAGTTGATCAGCCCCTGCCAGACAGATACGTCCATTCCCTTGGCTAACACGCCGGGAACCACAGCTCCGGCGCTATTATAATATTTCCCGTTTTTCTTCTCCCAGGCTTTCACTGCGGCCTGGGCCGGCTGTATCGGGGTCAGGATTCCCGCAGTAAGCAGAGTTCCCGCCAGACAGGCAGCCGTCAGCTTTTTGAAAATTCTCCCCATATGATTTTACCCCTTACTTAAATTTATTTTAATATATTAATTTTTTGTTACAATCAATATTATACTAAGAAAAATCCAAAAAATCAACATGTATTTTTGACCAATGCTTCTGTCTGTGCTATAATAAGTGCCATGATTGATTTTAATATTCCCCCTTATGTGGGGACAGAAGAAAAGTACATACAGGAAGCCATCCAAAACCGAAAGCTCTGCGGCGACGGCATGTTTACCAAACGATGCAGCCAATGGATGGAGGAGACGCTCTGCGTGCGTCATGCCCTCCTTACCACTTCCTGCACCCATGCTCTGGAGATGGCCGCCATCCTCACCGGCGTGAAGGAAGGCGACGAAGTGATTATGCCATCTTATACCTTTGTCTCCACAGCAAATGCCTTTGTGCAGCGGGGAGCGAGCATTGTATTTACGGATATCCGCCCAGATACCATGAACCTCGACGAACGGCTGCTCGAGGACGCCATCACGCCCCGCACCCGTGCGATTGTTCTTGTCCACTATGCGGGCGTCGCCTGTGATATGGATCCGATTCTGAAGATCGCCCGCAGGCATGGTCTTCAGGTGGTGGAGGACGCCGCCCAGGCGATCGCCGCTGATTATAAAGGAAAAGCGCTGGGAACCATAGGAGATTACGGCTGCTTGAGCTTCCATGAGACGAAGAACCTGACGATGGGAGAGGGCGGCGCCTTGCTTTTTCAGAAAGATGAAGCCCTGGAGCCGGCGGAGATCATCCGAGAAAAAGGAACCAACCGGAGTAAATTCTTCCGGGGACAGATTGACAAATATACTTGGGTGGATTATGGTTCCTCCTATCTGCCCAGCGAGCTAAACGCCGCCTATCTGTGGGGCCAGTTCATGGAATCTCAGAAGATTCAACAGGATCGAATGGATACCTGGAATTTCTATCACCAGGCATTTCAGGATCTGGAACAGGCCGGATATGTAAACCGCCCGGTAATTCCGTCGTACGCCAAGCACAACGCCCATATGTATTACCTGAAAGTGGCGGATCTGGAAACCCGCACCCGATTCCTCTCTTATATGAAAGAACAGGGCATCCTAGCGGTCTTTCATTATATTCCCCTGCATTCTTCCTCGGCAGGGCGGAAATTCGGCCGTTTTTTCGGTGAAGATAAATATACGACGAGAGAAAGCGAGCGATTGGTGCGCCTGCCCCTATACTACGGCATCGGGCAGGAAAACCGAGAAAAGATTGCAAAGGCTGTACAGAGTTTTTTCGTAGATAGAATAAAATCTTAAGTTCCAAAAGCGCCGGGGGATTGCGATTCCCCCCGGTCCCCTCCTTAAAACACGGTTCCTCCAGAGCGTATTTTAAAGAGAATAAACAAAAATCCCCAAGATAATCAATACGATTCCCAGGATTTTGCGTCTGCTGAATCGTTCTTTCAGAAAAAAGTATCCCATAACGGAAATATAAATATAACTGACGGATTCCAGTATCGGCTGCATGGACAAGGGTACGTGCCGCAGGGACAGCATCGTAAGGATGGTCGAAAGGAAGAAGAGCGCATAAGCGCTGATAACAGAAACATTGAGGTATTCTGCAAGTCTCGTCGGATATTTTTTTAACGCAGATTTTTTTAAAATAATCTGCGAGACGGACGAAATCAAAACAGACACCAATAATAGGATCACCGAATAAGAATACTCACTCATCACTTGTCACCACCAGGCAGATTCCTGCAAAAATAATCAACGCCCCCAAAATCATCGAAAAACGGATTCCCTCTCCGAAAAAAATTGCGCCCCAGACCATCCCCCAGACCAGCGATACCGGCTTGTTCGCATAGGCCAGCGTCAGCGGAACATGCTTTAACACCTGCTGCCAGATTAATGCATAGGCAAACATGATAAAAAGCACAAGTCCGTAATACAAAATAAACTCCCACGACAAAAACGAACTCTTGGCCGCCATCTTAGAGGCAACTCCGCTCAGAGAAGAAAAAAAGAGACTCAGGTGAAGAATGATAAAAATCTGAAGTTTTCCCACTTGACTGCCTCCTATTTTCCAAAGCTTTTCATATATTCTCTTGCCTGCGGCCCTGTATTAAAAATCAGATCCAGAATGGATACGTGCGGCTGATACGCCCCAAAGAGCTGGGGGTATTCCGGGTAACCGTCATAATCCATATACTCCAGCGCAATCCCAGCATGTTCAAAACAAGCATCCACAATATAATCCTTTGCGGCCGGGCCGGAAAGATAGGCGTCTCCGCCTGCGGATTGAACCAGTCCCACAAGACGCTCGGTTTTTCCGTCTGCCAGTTCATAGTCTGACGACCAGGAAATCGTGGTCTGAATCCCAAGAATCTCGCATATTTCCGATAGGAACTGGTAATTGATCCTGCTCAGATACGTTTCGGATTCACAGGCCTGGTAGACGCTGTGAATGCGTGGAGCATATTCTTTGAAATAAGGGGCTTTTCCATAATTCAGCGTGATGGCATGCCAATGACTCTGACACCATTTGGAATCGGAAACCTGCGTCTCGTTGATTTTCTGATCGAATTTCCCTTTGCTGATTACCGGAATGGTCAGCCATTTCAAGCCGTCTGGGGTTTTGATCTTGTTGCGGTTACGCCAATCCCGCCGCGTAAACTGCATATCGTCGTAAAGAATAAATTCGTCCACCAGATTGATGATATCGAAATACCCCTTCCAGGGAATATAATTGGACTGAAGAATCGCTATTTTTTTCATATGTGCCTCTTTTAAAAGGATTGAGATTCCTTTTGCATAATGCTATAATCGGTAACAGATTAAAGGCTGTTCTCAAACAGACTCTAAATCAACTGATATCTTAACTTTTCTGCGCAGAATAGTCAATAAGAAAGGACAGAAAATGAAAAAATTATTGATACTGGGAGCTTCCCGTTATCAGGTTCCCCTGATCGATGCGGCCAGGCAGCTTGGGTTTTACACCATTGCGGCCAGCATTCCGGGAGATTATCCGGGTTTTCTCATAGCCGATGAATGCTGCTTTGCAGATATCTCAAAGCCAGATGAGATTCTCTTTCAGGCAAAAAAACATCAGATCGACGGGATTACCACCTGCGGCATGGATACCGGAGTCCGCTCCATGGGAAAGGTCTGCGACGCTATGGGGCTTGCCGGGATTAACGAAAAAGCGGCCCAAACGGCGACCGATAAAGCCCTAAGTAAAGAACGCTTCCAAAAAGCGGGCGTTCGCTGCGCCAAATCGTTTCGGATTTCCAGTTTGAAAGATCTGGAAAATGCCCTCGAATCCTTAACGTTTCCGGTGGTTCTCAAGGCCGTGGATCTCATGGGAAGCCGAGGGATTTACCGGTGTGCCTCTGAGGATGAAGCGAGGAAAGCCTTTGAGGAGATTTTCACAGAATCCGCTCAGGACTATTGTCTGGCAGAGGAGTTTCTGGACGGACTTTTATTTGGGGCGGAAGGCATGGTAAGCGGCGGAAAGCTGGACTTTCTCCTGCCTTACGGGACAGAAGTCTATCATGGAGCTTTTGTACCTACCTCCCTTGGACACTGGGCCCCGCTGGAGCAGACGGAGTGCTATGAAGAAATCGAACAGACGGTACTTCAGGCATTGGACGCGCTCGGCATACAGACCTCCCCGTTTAACTGCGATCTGATCTCAAAAGACGGACATGTTTTCCTGATTGAAATCAACCCCCGCGCCGGGGCCTCGTTTCTCTCGGAATCCGTCGGCATTTCCTATGGTGTCAATTATTACGAGCTCCTTTGCAGACAGGCGATGGGCGAATCTGTGAAAGATTTCTTTGATTTGAAAGGCAACCCGCCCTGCGCCAGCGCTTCTCATATGATTATCTCGGAAAAAACAGGTATCCTGAAAAATCTGAAAACAGATGTGCTTTCCGATAATCGGATCGAAAAGCTGGATCTCTTTGTAAAAGCCGGCGATCTGGTGCGGGCGTACCAAAACGGACGGGATACGGCAGGTTTTGTGATCGTAAAAGGCGAATCCGCGCAGATATGCAGGGAGCATTTGAAAGAAATTTTACCAAAGATTGTTTTGGATGTAGAATGATATACATTTTGAAAAGGCAGGGACAAAGACATTGTTGATTTCCATTGTGATTCCATGTTACCACAGCGCACAGACCATTGAGAAGGTGGTAGATCTGACACTGGAAGAATTTGACCGGCTTCCAGGTTATGAATGTGAATTTGTACTGGTCAACGATTTTTCAAAGGACGCTACTTTTGAAAAGATCCGAACGCTCAGCGAGAAATACGATTTTGTAAAAGGTGTGGACTTATCCCGCAACTTCGGACAGCACAACGCGATTATGGCTGGCCTGCGCTATGCGTCCGGCGATTATATCATCGGGATGGACGACGATCTGCAGACGCATCCCTCGCAGATCCACAAACTGCTGTCCAAAATAGAGGAAGGCTATGATCTGGTCTTCGGCGTCTTCCGGCAGACAAAGTTCAAGTGGCTCAAACGCCTGACCAGTAAGATGGCCAGCTTCCTTATGTGGCATATGATCAGCCGCCCTAAGGGCATTGAGGCCAGCAATTACTGGATCTGCCGCAAATTTGTCCGGGACGAGCTGATCAAATATAACAGCTATAACCTTTATCTGCAAGTATTGTTTTACCAAACCTCCCACCACATAGCAAATGTGGAGCTGGAACATTTCAACCGGGAGGAGGGTACCTCCAATTATAATTTCCGCAAGCTGGTCGGGCTGTTTCTGACCTGCCTGAATTATACGGTAATTCCCCTGCGCATATCCACAGTGCTCGGAAGCTTGTTTGCCTGCGGGGGATTTGTCGGAGCCATTATCACTTTCGTGCGCAAGCTGCTGGATTCCTCTATCGCTGTCGGCTGGTCTTCCCTGATGTGCGCGATGTTCTTTTTCTTCGGTATTGTACTGCTCATGCTGGGAATTATCGGGGAATATATCGGGAAAATCATTTTAAATATCAGCGGAACGCCCCAATATGTTGTCCGGGAAACATTGAATATTAAGAAAGACGAGTAAATAATGTAAGTTTGACAAATACTTGCTACTGTTCAATACCAACCGTATTTACTCAAGCTTTAAGAAACCACTTATGTATCAACGTTTTCTCGATTTTTAAATCTTGTACTTTTCTGCAAGAAAAGTACCAAAAGCGCCGGGGGATTGCGATTTCCCCCGGACCCCTTAAAACGCTTCTTTAAATGACATCGGTTCCCTACATTTAAGATAACGATCTTAATTCTTTTAAAAAGCTCGTCACTATCAAAATCATAATCATTCCCAAAGGAAAAGCGGCTATGATAGACACCGTCTGCAGATTAGACAGCGTACTCTCCGAAAACAGCAGCGCCATGGGAAGCAGAAGGAATACGCCTGCCCAGAACGCCCGCAGGCTCTTGTCAGGATCTTCTCCCGGCTGCAGATTCCGGTGGGAATAGCCCGCCACCACCAAGGTAATGGCGTCAAAGGTGCTGGCATAGAAAGCAATCATGGCAAAAATCAGCAGAACCAAAGCGAGCTTTGTCACCGGGAGCTGCCCGAAGACTTCCAGAATTGCCTGGGAAGGGCTGGCGCCGCGTAAGAGCATTCCAGCCAAATCCACTTTTCCGCTGACCTGCAGATGCAAACCAAATCCCCCGAATACTATAAATGACGTATACGTGCCCAGCAGACCGCAGGAAAGTCCGCCGAAAATCGTCTGCCGGATAGTGCGCCCCTCGGAAATTCTCGCAATAAAGAAAGGCGTAGCCACGAACCAGGAAATCCAGTAAGCCCAGTAAAAAATCGTCCAGTCCTGCGGGAATCCATTTCCCCCTTTCCCGGACAGCCGCAACGGGTCCATCCAGGTCGCCATGCGAAAGAAATCATTGACCACCGTCCCCATAGCCGTAATCCCTGTCTCCAAAATGTAAATCTTTGGGCCGAAAATCAGGAATACCGCCAGCAGACACACAAACACTGCCACGCAGGCAGAAGCCAGATAGGAAATGGCTCGCATCCCTTTCATAACCGCCGCAATGAACACCAGGCCAATCACAGCCAGTAGGAAAATCGACGCGGCACGGCCTGTCTCAATTCCCAGGATCTCTCCAACCGCAGCGGCCAATAGCGGCGTGGCCAGGGAAAACGTGGTCGCTGTCCCGGCCAACAGTCCCGTAATCGCCAGCAAATCAATCAGCCGTCCGACTCCCCGCTGCGTCTGCCCTTTTAGGATCCCGGCGCAGGCATGGGAAAGCCGCTGGCATTCGTTCTTTTTTACAAACATGCGGTAGGCATACGCACAGGCCGGAAGAATGTAAAACGCCCAGGGAATGGGGCCCCAGTGAAACAATGGGTAAGCGGAGGCCATGTCCTGCTTCTGGGCAAGGGTCATCTCTTTCATGGCAAACGGGCTGGCCGAATAATAATACATCCATTCCACCAAAGACCAGTAGAGAATGTCCGCCGCCATCGTGGAGGTAAAGATCATGGCCCCCCAACTTAGATTGGAATAGCGCGGCTTTTCCAGTTCTCCCAGCCGAACGTTTCCATATCGGGACGCTCCGACGCCAAGCGCAATCAAAAGCACTCCCAGCCCCAATAAGATATAAAAGAAGCCCAATCCATTGACAAAAAGATTTCTCAAAAGAGCCAGCACGCGCTGAGATTTTTCTGGAAAAATCAATAGAAGAGCCGACAGCACCCCAATCATCACCAAAGGAATCAGCGTAATTCCCCAGTCCACAGAAGTCTTTTCAGAAGCCTTTTTAGAAACTCTCCTACTTTCTTGCCTTTGTCTGCCCATAAATCTCGATATACTCCTTCTTCTTTTTTACCGCCCGCGCCAGGCGATCTCGTCCATAAGAACCGAAGTCCTCCCCTTTTGCCTCCTTAATCGCCGTCCATAAGCTCCACAAAATATCCTGACTCATCTGGAAAATGCGAATCTTCTCCATCTGCCTGACCAGAAATGCTTCTTCTGTGTCTTTTCCATAATAATATTGAAGATACACCTGCTCATCCTCGGCCGTAAATTCACATTCCAGAAAATGAGATCCTATGTCCCACATGGGGTCATTGCTCCCTGCATACTCCCAGTCGATCAAATAGATACGTCCCTGACGATCCCGGATAAAATTTTCCGGCACCAGATCGTTATGGCAAGGGCACAGCTCCCATCCCAAAACTTCCAGCCGATTCATCAGTTCATAAAACCATTCGTCCATCTGGGCAAAATCTGGATACAGAACCGCCCCGGCCTCTTGTGCCTGCCTCTTGTATTCTTCATACTCCCGGCGCACATCAAACACCCGCGCCATAGATTCCCCACAATGATGCAGCGAAGAGAGAATACCCGCCGTTTTTCTCATATTGACGTCCCATCTGGCTGTCCGAAAAGTCAACGTCTGGGCATGGGGAATACAGACCGAGAGCTTGACGCCAGACGCCGGATTGAAATATTCGGTGGGGACATTGATGCCCAGTCTTTCTCCAAGACGGTTGTGCTTCTCCTCAGCCGCCCGGTCAATCATTTGATCTGTGCCCGCGCCTGGGATACGCAGAATGTACTCTCTGCCTGAGGCTTTTACCCGGAAATTTCGGTTGGTCATGCCGCCGCATACCTGGCATTCCTCTATCTGCTCCTGAGAAAAACCCATACACTTGGCAAAAGTCTCCCTGGCTCGATTCTCCAGCCGCAGCTTTTCCTTTTTTTGCACACTGGCATAAATCAGATCCTGGGCTTTTTTGTAAAGCCGTCGGTTTTCCACGACCGTCCACGCCAGGTCATCCACCAATACCCCCCGAATCTGATAAATTCTCCCCAGGCTTTCCAACACATATTCATAATTCAGAAAAGGATTTTCATTTCTCTCATAATAGTCCATCATCTTCTGAAATAACGGAAAAGAGATCTTCGACACTCCCACAAGCTCCGCGTCGATCCGGTTCATCTGACAAATATCTTTGGAAATCCGGTAAATATCCCCTTCCTCGTCCAGCTCCACATATGCCTCATCCATGGAACCGCTGGGATTTACCAGCAGCACGGCATTGGGACAGGAAGCCTCTGCTACCGCTTTTACCCCGGCGCAGTCCATAAACTGGTTGCTCTCCAATAACAGGAAGTCCCCATCAATCACATCTGCGGCCGCCGCCAGGGAAGCCATCGTGCCCGTCCTTTCATAACAGGGATTTTCCCGGAAAATCATTTGGCCTTGAAAATGCTCCCGGAAAGCTTCCTGGCCATAACCTGTCACCAGACAGATTTTGTTTATGCCCAAATCTTGAACATAGCCCACAAGATATTCCGTAAGAGGAACCCCCTGCACCGGAAGCATCCCCACCGGCTGCGAAAAAGCTGGATTCGCACCCGCCGCCAGGATAACCGCCAAGTTTACCTTGCCTCCCGTGCCTGCCAAAATCCTCTGCGCCTGCACCGAACGTATATTGTTTTCCAGACAAACAACGCCCTGTGCGCTTAATTCATATCCCTGTGCCGATTTTACCACCAGCCCCTGCTGTTCCAAACGCTTCACCGAACCGTTCACAAACCCCAAGGAAAACCCTGTCTGACTGGAAATGGCTCTTTGGGTGCGGGGATGACTGGTATGAATCTCATATAAAATCTTTCTGTCTTTTTCCATCTTCTTCTCCTGTGTTCATTTTTTGAACAATCTGATTTTACCGGATCTGTTTCTCCCTGTCAAGAGGAAAACAAAAAGGAATGAATTTCTCCATTCCTGAAGATCTTCATTCCTCTTTGTTTGATTTCTATTTTTTACAGATACCCTTTTGCGGCAGGATCTGTCGGATCCCAATTGTATGCTGCTGTGATTGGGCGGTATGTCTTGTGGTCAAACGGCCCTGCATTGGCATAATCCGCAATCTCCACAATCGCGCCGTTGCAGTTCTCATACATCCATTTGCCGTCGATAACTGCGACTCGGATACAGCCGTGAGACGCAGGTGAGCGGCCCAGCAAGTTCCATTCACCGGCCGGCACACTGTAAACGTTAGGACTCGCACCCGGCACGGAATGGATATAAATACCTGAACTGGCTTCTACCAGTATTCCATACTGTCCCCAACTTGGTCCCATCAGCGACTGCCAGCGTCCCGCTTTGGTGGCCGTAAAGCGGCCTGTGGGAGTCGGTGTTTCCGGACGGCCTACTGAACATGGCATGGCAACCACAGGGATGTTATATGTTCCGTTGGTATCTTTGGCATAAACAGTAATCTGATTTCTTTTACGGTCGATTCTCAGCATATAAGGGCCGGAGACTTTTCCCCGAATATCCTGCTGCAAAAAACCGCTGTTGTCAAAATAATATTTATACCGGGTTCCGTTTTGCGTGATATAAGTCCATCCTTTGGCAAAGGATCCGTCATCTTTGGCGTATTTCCATTTTCCGTTCTTCTTGATCCACTTCTGGGAATATATGCCGTCCCCATTTAGATAACCCCACTTGCCGTTATACTGCTTCCATTTATTGGTAACCATCACGCCTTTTGCGTTCAGATAATACAGATTTCCTTTGTATTTCAGCCAGCTATTGGTGCGCATATAGCCTTTCGCCGTTGCATAGTACCATTTTCCGCTTCTCTTCAGCCATTTCTTTGTGACTGCATCGCCGTTGCGGGCAGTGCTGGTCTGCTTTTGGAAATAATAAGTCTTTCCGTCGATCTCTTTCCAGCCGCCCTTGTACATTCTGCCTGTCTCTTCAAAAAAATAATACTTTCCAGAGATTTTCACTACACTGCTTGTTTGCGCCTGATAATTGTTTTTAAAATAATACCAGTATGCGCCGACTTTTTTCCATCCCTTTACAGCAGAGCCTATCGGGTTTTTCCCCTCGGCAGCCGTCCGAAAATAATATTTCTTTCCGTTTATCTGCTGAAGCCCGGTCAGCATCTTTCCGTTCTTGTTGACATAATAGCGGTAATTTCCAACATCAAAGAATGTTTCTTTATACATGGTCCCGCAGTCTTCCCCTTCGGGTTCAAAGTAATACCATCCTTTGGCGCCGTTTTCCGTTATTTCCTGCCATTTTGTCTTAATCACCCGATAGTGCTTATTATGGAAATAGTAGAAACTTCCGTTTAGACGCTGCCATCCGGTTGCTTCCAGACGCTTGCCGTCCTCCCCAAAGTAATATTGCTTGCCGCTGATATTCTTAAAGCTATTGATAGCCATAGCTCCGTCTGTATCAAAATAATAGTTGCTGCCGTCGATGGTTTTCTGCACATCCTTTTGCACAACCCCGTTTTTATTCAGGAAATATGTCTTTTCGTCGGAAATCTTCTGCATTCCCACTTTAGAGGAATCCCAGAGGCCGCCTTCCTGCAGATAGAGCCATGCATCCTCCCCCGGCGCATAATGCCATCCGGCCTGCGTCACCATCTGGCCAATCTTAGAATTTTCTGGAGTAGGCATCTGAACACCCTCGCATTCCTCTCCGGTCAGAAAATAATATGTACCCTGCGGCGTGACATTGACATTGAGCTCATGCTTTCCTGTGCGCATATTGCCCTGTTTGTCAAACGCATAATATGCATTGCTGGTCCTGACATAAATCAGGCCGTCTTCCTCTGTGAAAACGCTGCCGCCCTCCGGTTTCTCCAACTGAATCTGCGTTCCGGCCAAAATCCATTTTGGGGAATCCACAACATAACCGCCCTGCGGAATCTGGTTCCCGGAAGCCGCCGCCTGTTCTTCTGAATTGACAAGTTCTTCGGATGGCTCTTCAAAAGGCGTTTCGACTGCTTCTTCCGGTTCCCCGAATTCCTCCGGCTGACCAGACACGGTATCCTCCGATACTGCCGGCTCTTCCGGCGGTAGGAAATCCTCATTCTCTTCTAACGGCTCTTCGATTTCCCCTTGTGAAACAGCTTCTATCAAATTCTCACTGATGCCTTCGATTGCCTGCGCCTGCTGCTGCCCGATTTCCTCCTCATTGACGGAAACTGCCCCTACCGGCACAGCCCCGGAAAAAGACATGCAAAAGGTCAATGCAAAGGCCAATAGTTTCCTGCTTCTCATGTTTAATCACTATCCTCCTGACATTTCAAAAAAGTTACAAAAAAGTTATAAAAAAGTTACATACATCCCATTTATCCTATTGTAGCCCCAAACCCTCCCATTTGTCAAGTCAAATACGCCTCACAAAATTGGATTTTGACCGAAAGGCAAGGTATTTTTCCTTGTGACAGCCGCCAAGCGAACATGCGCGCATAGCCTTTTGTCTTGCTGCCCACAGAAATAAATATTTCTTGCATATCCAGATTTTTTCCGTTATAATTTAAGAAATTATAAAATTTTTATTAAATCAAAGGAGCCTGACCTATGATCTCCAATGGATTTATAAAAGCGGACAACGCCATCCTTTTAGCCGCCGGATATGCCCGCAGATTTGCGCCGCTCTCGGATGTGTTCCCCAAAGGTCTGCTGAACGTCAAAGGGGAAATCCTGATCGAGCGGCAGATTCGCCAGCTTCTGGCCGCCGGCATCCCGCAGATTATCGTAGTTACCGGATATAAAAGCCAGATGTTTTCCTATCTGGCGGATAAATATGGGGTGATTCTGGTAGAAAACCAGGAATACCAGGAACGGAACAACCATTCCTCTATTTATGCCGCCAGGAAATATCTGGCAAATTCTTATATCTGTTCTTGCGATAATTATTTTACAGAAAATATTTTTACCCCCGTGGTAGAACGCCCTTATTATGCGGCGGTTTACGGCCATGGTTCCACAGAGGAGTACTGCCTAAAAACCGATGAAAATCAAAGAATTACTCATGTATCCATCGGCGGTCAAAACGCCTGGTATATGCTGGGGCACGTTTTTTGGGATAAAAATTTTTCTCAAAATTTCCTGGAAATTCTGGAAAAAGAATATCACCTTCCCCAGACCAGAAACATGCTGTGGGAACAGATTTATATGCGGCACCTGGATCGGCTCTGCCTGCACCTGAAAACCTATCCCCCCGGCAGCATCCTGGAATTTGATTCTGTCAAAGAGTTGTCCTGCTTCGATCCCGCCTATAAAGATTTGGCAGACTTACTCTCCTAAACCGCTCTGGATTGCCTCCACAAGGGCTTCCAGAGCCTGAACCTCGTCTTCTCCCCTGCAGATCAGCTCAATCTCGTCCCCGCACTTTACGCAGGCGCCCAGGATGCCCAGCACACTCTTGGTATTGTATGTACCGTTCTGGAATTTGAAAGTAATCGAAGACTGATATTTCATGGCTTCTTTACTCAGAATTCCAGCCGGTCTTAAATGCAGCCCTGCAAGATTTTTCACGCATACTTTCTTTCTTACCATTCCTTACCATCCCTTTTTCTATTGTGAACTCTCATACACGATTAACTGCCGTTCACCGGTTCTACCAGCTTGACCATTGTATTCTGCTGCTCCACCAGGGAATACCCCTGCGGCAGTTCAATTTTTACGGGAACCTGATAGCTGCCCTCGGTTTTTCCTGTCAGATCCACGCTGGCTTTGATATCGCTTTCCTTTAACTGATCCAGACTTCCCGAATTTTCCCGGATACGGATCTGAATCTTCTCCGTTTCGTATACCAACTGCAATCCCTGCGGAATGTTCTGGCCTATGATACTGGTTGTGGGAATGCTGTATTCCCTGCTGTCCTGGGGTAAAATGTCCACAGAGGCAATCACGGTATCGCTGGTATCCTTGGTCAGTTTAATGTTTTCTGGAAGCAGATTTTCAATATTTATTTTTACTTCAAAATCCGAATTTTTTCCTGTGACGTCAATGGTATCGTCCGGTACCTGAATGCTGTTTCCATCTGCGGACAGCTTTTCCAGCGCCTCCTCGCTGCCTGCCACACTGATGTGTCCCGGCGTAAACGTCAGCTTCTCCACCTTATAGCCCTCTGCCGGACTGCCCACATAACTGCCCTTGATGGCAATATCGTTGCGAACCGACCACAAATCAATGGAAACATTGACCTCCGGCACGCTGGTATCGTATTTCAGATAATTCATTTTGCTGTCTAAGCCATCCTGATCCCATTCGTCCTGATTCCGATCGATAATTTTCAGGCCCGCTTTCATGATCGTATCCTCCTGGAGATTGGATGCGTCCACGGTGGCCACCACTTTATCAATCTTGCGGATCAGAGACTGCGGGCCGGTGATCTTGATTTTATCCGGGCTGGAACTTAAGGTTCCGATTTCATATCCCTTCCTTGGCTGGCTCTCGCCAGAGGTAACGGTGACGATGTATTCCTGTGTCATAATTTCGTCGATATCTACGCTTAGATTCCGGGGGTTGGGAACCAGATTTTCCGACTTTAACTTGCTGCAGTTTACCGTGATAGGCACCATAATCGGATCGGTGTTCATATTGACAATCTGCTTCAAATCTGCTGTTGCAATCAAATCCTCCGCCGACAGGTTATCTACAATCGAGCGTTTCCCCACGACTTCCACTGTAACAACATTTTGCCCACCTTCAATCATGCTCATCTTCCCGCCGCTTTCGATATACGCCTCATTCTGCATCTGAACAGTCACGCCTGATATCTGCCTGGTGATAATCGGGTCATCGATATTGACCACCAGTAACCAAACTAAGGCCGCTACCGCCACGGAAACCATTTTCAAAAGGATATTATTTGCCAGAGTTTTTCTCATGCCCTTTTTTGCCCCTTTTCCATAGCTTGAATTTACTGCTGCTTACATAAGTTTTGTTCTGTACTGCGCACATGGCCGCCTTTAACTCCGTCAGGGTGACTCCCCTGTGCACAACGCCGCCCTGGGCCATGGATACTTCGCCTGTCTCCTCTGAGACAATGATTGTCAGAGAATCGCTGACTTCACTGACCCCTATCCCTGCCCGGTGCCGGGTGCCGAGCTGCTTGCTTAAACCCCGATTATCCGAAAGCGGCAGATAGCAGGTCGCCGCTACGATCCGGTTTCCCCTTACGATTACCGCTCCGTCGTGAAGAGGCGTGTTGTGCTCGAAAATATTAATCAGAAGCTGGCTGCTCACCAGAGAATCAAGCGCGATGCCTGTTTTCTCATACTCTGATAGGATCACATTCTGCTCAATGACGATCAGCGCGCCGGTTTTCACTTCGCCCATGCTGAAGCTGGCCCTGCAGATCTCATTTACTGTCCGGTCGGTGAACCGCTCCTCCACACCCCGACTGCTGTCAAAGGGAAAAATGGAATATACCAGATTTTTCTCCCCAAGCTGCTCCAAGATTCGGCGCAGCTCTGGCTGAAAGATGATAAACACGGCGGTAATTAAAACCGCGGCCATTTTTTCCACAATCCAGAGTATGGTATTCATCCGAAAAACATAAGCGGCAAATACAAACATCAGGACAATTAAGATCCCCCTCAGCAGCGTATACGCCCTGGTGTTTTTAATCCATACCATAAATTCATAGACAAAAAAAGAAATCAGCAAAATTTCTATCACATCGATAATCCCAATTCTGGGAACAGATATTTTAGATATGTAATTATCAAAGATTTCTCCCCAATTTTCCAACGGCAATTTTTGCTCCTTTACCCTATAAAAATCACAAATCTTTCAAAGATTCCTCCAGTTTCTTCTCAAAATCCACAGGGGCATTGGGAGACGGCTGTCTGGGAGGCAATTTCTCCCGCCCCGGCAGCTCTGGTAATTCTTCTGTCTTTTGTGAAACGCCATTAATTTTCTTAATATTGCGTTTGGAGGTACTGATCGACACTTTTGGAACAGCCTTTACATAATAAAAGTAATCGTCGTCCTCGTATTCCAGATGCTCCGTTCTGGTATAATCTCCTCCAAAGGCAAAAAACTCCAGCACAAATCCCAAAAGAGTGGACACAACGGCAGACACCGCCAGAAATACCATTTCCACGTCCATCCCCAAAAACAGCCCCCCTGCCAGCATCATCAGCAGATAAGCCAAGGCCCCTACAAAAATGGCTACCCGCCATGCATAATCAAAGGAACGGGTGCGTATCAGATAGACCAGCAGCAATACCCCTGCAAAGGTGATCAGGGACATCCACATATCCTGATTCTTGATTAGCCCATCCATCAGCAGCTTCAGCACGCGCTGAATTTCCATATCCTCGCTTTCCAAAAGCGTTTCCTGCTCCTTGATAAATGTAAGTAGATAATAGAAAATAACGCTGCATTCCATCGGCACGGCGGCGACAGGTGTCCCCAAAAGCCCACAGCCGATAGGTGTCAAAGCCGAAAGCCGACATGCCATGCCCAGCGGCACGATGGGAAATACCAGGTTCGATTTTCCGCCAAACCTAAGCCCAAGAATGGCCATCAAAAGAACCAATACTGCTGCAAATGCGGCCACCTCAATGCCTACCGCATAGCAATGACCCAGAATAAACAGAAAACCTACCCACATAATCGCATTGATCGGCAAAATGGCGCAGAGAAGGGCCGTAATGATAATCACAAACGGATTGGCAAGCCTCTCCATCATCCCCAATGTCACCCGTATCCACCAGAAATATCCAAAAGCCAACAGAAATTTTAGAACTGGCACAAGATACCCTTCATATTGGCCATAAAAGTTTTTTAATTTCTGCTTCATCTCCAGCAACGCTGTCATACCTTATCCCTCCTGAACACGCTCCGATTCTGGGTACGCTGTTTCTCTTCCTTTGCATAAATGCGCGTCAGCCTGCCAAGCTGCGCATAATAATTCTTTATACTCTTTTTTGCTCTGCTGTATTTTACCGTCTGTATGATATACACAAGAACAGAATAGACAACCAGCAAAGCAATGTATCCAACGACTATTTTCACGCCCAGCGCGATCAAATTCATCTTATGAATATTTTCCAGAAGCTCATCCAGAAAATAAAGGGCTACCAGACCAGCCAGCATCACATACGCAATAGAAACCAAAAAGAAATTCTTAATCAAAGCCAGGCCGATGTAATCGGTACGGTAATATTTGCTGATGGGAAGATACCCTTTGCCTTCCCTTTTTTCATATGCGGCCAGTTTTGTCATAATTCTGACTTTCTCTTCATTTAACATATACGGCTCCTTACGTGTGATATTGATATCAGAAAAATACAGCTTCATTGTAACATATATTATTTGGGATGAAAAGACTTTAAAATCTTATGGAAAATCCTTTCCCCGTACACAGCGTCAGCACATAAATTTTCCCTACACCTGCTTTTTTCAGGCATTTTGCCGCCTCATCCACAGTGCTGCCCGTGGTATAGACGTCGTCCACCAACACGATGCTCCTTAGAGGGTGAAAATCTTTTCCCAAAGAAAACGCCCCCAAAAGATTGTGCCTGCGCTGATTTTCTTCCAGCTCTTTTTGCGGCCGGGTCTTTCGATTCTTCTCCAACATGTGTTCCTGCACTGGTATACTAAGTTCCCTGCCCAATGCATGGGCCAGCTCCGCACTCTGATTGAAGCCTCTCAAACGCATCCGGGTTTTATGTAAAGGAATGGGCACAATCGCCTGGGGCTGCCATCGCTTTAGGAATTTTGCGCCATGGCGCGCCATCATCTGCCCATAGTAATCCAGATATTCCCTGCGTCCGCCGTATTTACACTTCATCAGGGATTTCTGCATCGTCTGATCATAGGCAAAAATCCCAGCCGCTTCCTCAAAGACATGTTCCCGCCTGGCGCAGTCAGCACAGTATTCCAGTTCTTCTTTCTCTATGGGCTTTCCGCATTTTTTGCAGTACGGCTCCTGAATCGGCTGGATCTTTCCCGCGCAGGAGCGGCATACCAGCTCCCCTTTTGGCTGAACAATGTCGTGGCATATGGGACACCGCCTGGGATAGACGGCATCGAGCAGCAGTTCTGCAACCGCGCATTTTTTCATGTCTCTTTTCGTGTCCTTTTTTCTCAAAAGTCTTTTTCTGATCTTTCCAATTCCTCCAATTCCCGAATCCGAACATCCAGGGCGCTGTAACGCCCCGACTCCCGTTTGTTCTCAATCATTTGCTGGAAGGTTTTGACGCTTCCCACAATGGCCACACATTTTTTCGCCCTGGTCACAGCCGTATAGAGAAGATTGCGGTTCATCAACATCTGCGGCCCGGTCAGCAGTGGAAGAATCACCGCTGGATACTCGCTCCCCTGGGATTTATGTATGGTGACGGCATAGGCCAGCTCCAGCTCATCGAGTTGTTTAAAGGAATAATCCACGTATTTGCCCTCGTCAAACTCCACGGTCATAATCCCGGCAAATTCGTTGATCTCCCGCACTCTGCCAATATCTCCGTTGAAAACGCCCACGCCGTTGTCCACAGCAATACCGTATTCCCCCCGAATTTCCCACTCAAGCTGATAGTTGTTTTTGATCTGCATCACCTTGTCTCCCTGACGGTACAGCGTATGGCCGTATTCTTTTTCTTTTTTATCGGGATGCGGCGGGTTTAAATACCTCTGTAAAAAGGGATTGAGCTGCTCCACTCCCAGCACGCCCTTTCGCATCGGCGTGAGCACCTGGATTTCCATGGGATTCGCCTGAATATATTTGGGCAATTTTTCCTGGATCAGCGCAATCACCACCCGCAGCACCAGAATTGCCTCCTGCCTTTCGAGAAAAAAGAAATCCCTGCTTTTATTACTTAGCTCAACCTGCTCTCCCCAGTTGATTTTATGCGCATTTACCACAATGTCGCTCTGACTTGCCTGACGGAAAATCCGTTTCAGTTCCACAACGGGAAACAGCCGGGAGGCAATGATATCCCGCAGCACATTGCCAGGGCCTACGCTGGGAAGCTGATCCACATCCCCCACCAGAATCAGCCGGGTACCCACGCTGAGGGCTGACAAAAGCGCATGCATCAGGTAAATATCTACCATCGACATCTCATCAATGATAATCACATCTGCCTCCAGCGGATTCTGTACATTTCGCTCAAAATGAATGCCCGAAGAAACGCCTTCTGGCATACTGGACAATTCCAAGAGACGGTGGATGGTCTGCGCTTCCCAGCCCGTAGCTTCAGTCATCCGGTTCGCGGCCCGGCCCGTGGGCGCAGCCAGACGAATCTCCAGATCTTCTTCTTCAAAATAGCGAAGCATAGCGTTGATAGTCGTAGTCTTGCCCGTGCCGGGGCCTCCCGTAAGGATAAACAATCCATGTAAGGCCGCTTCTCTTACGGCTTCCCGCTGGCGTTCGTCCAGCTGCATATGGTTTGTTTGTTCCACACGCCGAATCTGTCTGTCCAACTGCTTCAAATTCTGAGAAAAATGTACGTTCAGTTCACGCAGCATCCTGGCGGTATCCAGTTCCAGATGGTAAAGCTGGCCGCCATAGACCGCCACGCCTGCATTCATCTCTTTTATAACTGCCCTGCGTTCAATGGCTAACTCCATCAGATATTTTTCCAGAATATCCTCCTCCACCTGAAGGATCCCAAACGCCCGCTGCAAAAGTTCCTGCTTTGGCAGATAACTATGTCCTTGACCGGTTGCCAAGACCAGTGTGTAAATAAGCCCGCTTTTAATCCGATATCCGGAATCCGGGCGAATACCGATTCTGCCCGCAATTTCATCGGCGCTCTTAAAACCCACCCCAGCGATATCTTCCGCCAACTGATATGGATTTTCCCGCAGTATCTGATACAGCCCCTGGCCGTACTGTTGGTAGATCTTTGCCCCCAGGTTCAAGGAGATCCCGTATTTCTGAAGGAAGATCATCGCTTTTCTCATATCTGATTTTTCTTCTATCTGCTGGGCAATCTCCCAGGCCATCCGCTCGCTGATGCCCTTTACTTCCGACAATCTCTCCGGCTGCTCTTCCACCACCTGGATGGTTTCCTCCCCGAAATGCTTTACGATCCGGGCCGCCAACGCAGCGCCAATGCCCTTGATGGCGCCGGAACCCAGATAACGCTCCATCGCCGCCGCATCCTCCGGCACCTTTGTCTGAAAAGATTCAATCTGAAACTGATAGCCATAGACGGGATGCTCCTTATAATGTCCCCGCGCCTCAATCTCTTCTCCCTGGTTCATATACTGAAAAGTACCCACACAGGTAATTTCCTGTCCCTCCCCAGACAGCACCAGGACGGTGTAGCCCGTATCTTCATTCCGAAAAATAATATGCTCCACCAGCCCGGAAATGGTTTCTACCATAATACTGCCCCCTTTTTACATCTCCGCTGCAATCTCCGCGTACTTCCCGGTTCCCACAGCTACCGCCAGCATCGGTTCCTGGGCAGTCATGGTGTTGATTCCGGTTTTCTGTTCAATCAGGTTTTCAATGCCTCCCAGCAAGGCTCCGCCCCCTGTAAGCACAATACCTCTATCAACCACATCAGCCGCCAGTTCCGGCGGCGTCTTTTCCAGGACACCGTGAACGGCGTCTACGATTTGCGAAGTACAGTCGTACATAGCCTGGCGGATTTCCTCAGAAGTCAAAGTGACGGACTTTGGCAGTCCAGTGATGACATTGCGCCCCTTGATTTCCAGAGTCATCAGCTCCGGGCGTTCGCATGCCATCCCGATTTGGATTTTGATATCCTCGGCGGTGCGCTCCCCGATGAACAGGTTGTGGTTTTTGCGCACATGGCGCATAATCGCCTCGTCAAAATTGTCCCCAGCCACTTTTACAGAAGCGGAAACCACTGTCCCGCCCAAGGAAATCACTGCGATATCCGATGTGCCTCCCCCAATGTCTACCACCATATTTCCGCAGGGACGCAGAATATCAATTCCAGAACCGATGGCCGCCGCTATGGGTTCCTCAATCAGATGCACTTCCCGCGCGCCCGCCTGGTAAGTGGCTTCTTCCACCGCCTTTTTTTCCACCTCTGTGACTCCGCTGGGAACGCAGATGCTGATTCGGGGCTTCCGAAATGCCCGCCTTCCAATCGCCTTGGAGATAAAATATTTCAGCATTTTTTCCGTAATATCATAATCTGAGATAACGCCCTGGCGCAGAGGCCGTATGGCCACTACGTTTCCTGGAGTGCGCCCAATCATCTGACGCGCCTCTTCCCCGATGGCTTTGATTTTCTCTGTGTCCTTATCGTAGGCTACGACAGAAGGCTCTTTTAATACAATCCCTTTTCCTGTGGCATATACCAGTATACTGGATGTGCCCAGATCGATTCCAATGTCAGTTGCCGGCATAGCAGTCCCCTTTCCCTACTTTGGTGTACGCACAAAAAGAGCGTGCACTTTGTTTCCCTATTATTTCCTTTTTCCCAAAAATTATTCTCTATTGGAAGGCATGAATCGCTTTGTCAATATATTTTCCTGTATAAGATTGCTTGCAGGCCGCCACCTGCTCCGGGGTTCCCTGGGCGACGATGGTTCCGCCCCTGTCTCCGCCCTCCGGCCCGATGTCGATAATGTAATCAGCCGTCTTAATCACATCCAGGTTATGCTCAATCACCACCACGGTATTTCCGCCTTCGGCCAGCCTTTGTAAAATCTGAATCAGTTTATGCACGTCGGCAAAGTGTAGTCCTGTGGTGGGCTCATCCAGAATGTAAATGGTCTTTCCCGTGCTTCTCCTGCTGAGTTCCGTTGCGAGCTTTACCCGCTGGGCCTCCCCGCCGGACAATGTAGTGGACGGCTGTCCCAGACGGATATAGGGCAATCCGACGTCATATAACGTCTGAATCTTCCTGCTGATGGACGGAATCGGCTGAAAGAATTCTACCGCCTCCTCCACCGTCATATCCAATACATCAAATATACTTTTCTCTTTATATTTTACCTCCAAAGTTTCCCGGTTATACCGCTTTCCCTGGCAAACCTCGCAAGGTACGTACACATCCGGCAGAAAGTGCATCTCGATTTTGAGGATGCCGTCTCCGCCGCACGCTTCGCAGCGGCCCCCTTTCACATTGAAGCTGAATCGTCCTTTTTTATATCCTCTCGCCTTAGCGTCGGCTGTGGAGGCAAATAAATCCCGAATCTGGTCAAAAACCCCGGTATAGGTAGCCGGGTTAGAGCGTGGCGTGCGGCCAATGGGCGACTGGTCAATGTTGATAACTTTATCCAGTTGCTCCATACCGGAAATCCCTTTGTGTTTGCCCGGAATCACCCTGGCCCGATTCAGCTTCTTGGCCAGTCCTTTGTAGAGGATCTCATTTATCAGGGAACTTTTTCCAGAGCCGGAAACCCCGGTCACACAGGTAATCACGCCCAGCGGAATATCCACATTCACATTTTTCAGATTGTTCTGGGACGCCCCCCGGACTTTTAGAAAGCCTGTGGGTTGTTTTCGGACTTCGGGGACGGGGATCTGTATCTGTCCGCTTAGATACTGTCCGGTGATGGAATCTTTGTTTTTCATCAATTCCTGCGCCGTTCCAATCCCTACCAGCCTGCCGCCGTGCTCGCCCGCGCCCGGTCCGATGTCCACCACGCAGTCTGCCGACAGCATCGTATCGGCATCGTGCTCCACTACAATCAGAGTGTTGCCCAAATCCCGCAGATGGCAGAGCGTGCGGAGCAGTTTGTCGTTGTCCCTCTGATGCAGGCCGATGCTCGGTTCATCCAGTATATAAGCCACGCCCACCAGGCCGGAACCAATCTGCGTGGCCAGCCGGATCCGCTGGGCTTCCCCGCCGGACAGCGTGGAAGTCCCCCTGGCCAGCGTCAGATATTCCAGTCCCACATCCACGAGAAAACCTACTCTGGCGCGGATTTCCTTCAGCACCTGCCGCCCGATCAGTTCCTGCTGTCTGGTCAGCTTGAGATTTCCCAGAAACTCTTGCAGTTTCAGAATCGACATAGAAGTAACCTGGTAAATGTTCTCTTCGCCCACAGTGACCGCCAGGGATTCCTGTTTCAGACGCTGGCCTTTGCAGAGACGGCAGGGGGTCACCTGCATAAAGCTTTCATACTCCTGTCTGCTGCTCTCCGATCCGGTTTCCCGGTAACGCCGCTGCACATTGCGAATCAGCCCTTCAAAAGCCACGTTGTAAACCCCTTCTCCGCGCTGGCCTTTGTAATGCACTTTGATCTCTTTTCCATTGGTACCGAAAATCAGCACGTCCCGGATCTCCTGAGGATAATCCTGAAAAGGCGTGTCCAAATCAAAATCATATTCCTTTGCCAGCGCGTCCAGAATCGCTCTGGTAAAACTGCCTTTCTCCGCACAAGACTGCCAGCCCAGCACCACAATCGCTCCCTGATTGATGCTCAAAGACGGGTCCGGAATCATCAGATCCACATCAAATTCCATCTTATAGCCCAGGCCGGTGCATTCCGGGCATGCCCCGAACGGGTTGTTAAAGGAAAAGCTGCGCGGCTCGATTTCATCTACGCTAATGCCGCAGTCTGGGCAGGAAAAGCTCTGGCTGAAATTGATCACATTGCCGTCCATGGTATCCACCATCAGCAGTCCGTCCGCCAAAGACAGCACATTTTCAATGGAATCCGTCAGACGCTTCTCAATCCCTTCTTTTACCACCAGACGATCCACCACGATTTCAATATTATGCTTGTTGTTCTTCTCCAGACTGATCTCCTCGGACAATTCATACAAATTGCCGTCCACCTGCACGCGGACATAGCCGCTTTTTTTTGCCTGTTCAAACAATTTGGCATGGGTTCCCTTGCGCCCCCGTACCACCGGAGCCAAGAGTTGGATACGGGTTTTCTCCGGCAATTCCATAATTCGATCCACCATCTGATCCACAGTCTGGCGCATGATCTCCCGCCCGCATTTTGGGCAGTGCGGGATACCGATCCGGGCATAGAGCAGCCGGAAATAATCGTAGATCTCTGTGACCGTCCCCACAGTAGAACGGGGGTTGCGGTTCGTAGATTTCTGGTCGATGGAAATTGCCGGGGATAACCCCTCGATGCTTTCCACATCCGGCTTTTCCATCTGTCCTAAGAACTGCCGGGCGTACGACGTCAGCGATTCCATATAACGTCTCTGCCCCTCTGCATAAATGGTGTCAAAAGCCAGCGAACTTTTCCCGGAACCGGACAGCCCGGTGAGAACCACAAACTCATTTCTGGGAATATCCACATTCAGATTTTTCAGATTGTTCTCGTTGGCCCCCCTGATTTTGATAAATTCTTTTGCTTTCTTTGATTCCGCCATGATACGCTCCTTATTTTTCTAAAATATCCATTTCCGAAACTTTCCATACAGTGTATCACAAACAGAATTATTTTTCAAACATTCGTTCGCTTTTGTCATCTCTTTTTGCCAGATACGGCAGCAGATGCATCTTTTCCCCTTTTTTGTGAAAACCGAATCCCAGGTTTGCACCGGAATCTGTGGTAAAACCGCAATCCTCCCAATCGGTCGGCACATAGCCGGATTCTTTCAAGCTCTGGAAAAACCAATCCCTGGAAAAATTTTTCTCATAGGCTTCTGGATACTGCGCCATCAGATTTTCCATGGATTTTCTCCCATTTTCAAAATAAAAATACGTTCCCAGCAGCCGCGCATCCGCGGACAGAAATTTCCGAAGCCTTTCATATAAAAAGCTGTGGTGATAGAAATTATGCTCATTGACCGCAAAAAAATCCAAATGCAGATGCACACAGCCTTCTTTTAACGGCAGCCAGGTGCTGCTGTCTGCGATATACAAAATGTCCAGCTCAAACCCCTGCTTTTCAATCAAATTTTTATACATCCGCAAAGTTTCTGGATATTTATCCACCACAATGTATCGGCCCTGAGGAGACAGCCACCCAAGATGATTGTGCATAAAAAACCAAGCGTTTACGTACGTCTCCATCGCCACCTGCCCCGCCAGATCCATCTTGGCCAGCCGCTCCCCCATCCAATTATAGGAACGCTCAAACAGACTGAGCAGCGCAGGCGGAAGGCCCTTATACAATTCCCGGCTTGTGTCGGGCTTGTCGTAAAGGCTTTGATCTTGATTGGGTGTCAGCAGGATACCCTCCCAAACTTTTGCCCGATACCCGCAGCCGCAGGCCAACTCCCCACTGTACAGATAGCGCAGATCCATATCCACCTGAGAAACCTGCAAGCTGCCGCTGCACCTGGGGCAGCAGAGCAGATCCAGCATCCGAACGGGCAGGCCGATCCGGCTCTTTTGTCCCTTCTGTCTTTGGGAGAGTTCCCGAATCTTGCGGTCTAGCCGTCCCACTATCGCTTCCAGCCGGTCTCTCTTTTGGATACACGCCTGCCGTTTTTCCAAAAAGATTTCCCGCAGCTCCCGGCAGTCCTGAGCATCCGCCAGCCCCGAAATCCGGTAAAGGGATAACACCTTGTGAATCTCGTTTAAGGTAAAATCCAGCTTTTTTAACTCCAGCACCCGCTCTAGATCTTCCAGCGTTTTCTCATCAAATACATACTGACTCTTTGGCCTTGGCGGCACCAGCAGGCCATACTGGATATAATAATATAGATTATCCACAGAAATTCCGTATTTCTCAGAAACCTGGCCAATACGCATTGTCCGCTTTTTTCCTTTCTATATTCATTTTCTGGCACAATCATAACACAAACCCAGAGTCTGCTCAAGGTTTTCACAAAAAATCCCTAAATACGTTCTTGACATTTGGGCCGCTTCGTGTTTTATGATTAAGATACAAAAGAAAAATGAGAGGAGAATCCATATGAAAATATTGAAAGAATCGAAAAAACGCACCCCCGCAGATACCCGCAGCCTGCGGGACGCCGTATCCGAAATCATCGACGCAGTCTGCCAACAAGGAGACGACGCGCTGAAATATTATAACCAGAAGTTTGACCAGTGTACCCGCGACAGCCTGCGGGTGTCTCAAGAAGAAATCCAGGACGCTTACCAAAAACTGGATTCCCAAGAAATCGAGGATCTAAAAACCGCCTTGGGCAACATCCGCGCTTTCGCTCAGGCCCAGCGCAAAACCATGACCGAAATCCAGGACTTTTGCCCCATGCCTGGTATCCATCTCGGACACCGCATCCTGCCTGTCCAGTCCTGCTGCTGCTATGTGCCGGGAGGCAGCTACCCGCTGTATTCCACGGCCCTGATGCTGGCCGCGCCCGCCAAAGCCGCCGGGGTTCCCCGTATCACCGCCTGTTCTCCTGTGGTAAAAGGCAGCGGACAAATTCACCCCAAAACTCTAGTTGCCATGGATCTGGCCGGTGTGGATGAAATCTACGCCGTAGGGGGCGCCCAGGCCGTCGCCGCTTTCTCCTACGGCACCGGGCAGATCGCCCCGGTAGACCTGATCGTCGGTCCCGGAAACCAATATGTCACAGAAGCCAAACGCCAGTGCTACGGGCAGGTAGGAATTGATTTTGTGGCAGGACCCAGCGAAGTTCTGGTGCTGGCAGATGAAAGCGCCAACCCAGAAGTTACCGCGGCCGATCTTCTGGCCCAATCCGAACACGATCCCAATGCGAAAGCCATCGTCATTACCACTGACGAAGCCTTTGGCAAAGCCACCATTGCCGCTGTGGAAAAACAGTTGGAAACCCTCGAAACCGCCGGCATTGCCCGGCAGTCCTGGAACGCTTATGGAGAAATCCTGCTGGTGGACTCTGTCCAGGAAGCCGTGGATCTTGCCAATGCATACGCCCCAGAACATCTGGAACTTACTATGGCCAACGCCCAGGAAATTATTCCCCTGCTGCACAATTACGGCTCTCTCTTTATCGGGGAAAATACGGCAGAAGTTTTCGGAGATTACGCCTCCGGCACCAATCACACCCTGCCCACCTTACGCGCTTCCCGCTACACCGGCGGCGTCTGGGTGGGAACTTTCCTGAAAACCTGCACCCACCAAAGCATGACCACCGAAGCCTCCCAGGGCATCGCGCCGCTGGTAGCGCGCATGGCCAAAGGCGAGGGGCTGGCCGGACATGCCAGAGCCGCAGAAATTCGCGAAAAATAACTCCCGTATTTCTTGATAAAATCCAAGGCAGGTGTTTCGCTCACCTGCCTTTTTTTATCCCTATTTTTTAAATTTCCGTCTAATCGTCAAACACAATCTCTTTATGATACAAAGCCCGCTCATCGAGAAGCTGTCCGAATGTTTTCTCCTTTTTCTTCACCTCATAATCTTCTGACCAGTAATACCCTTTCAGTTCATCCATGTATTCCGTATAATCGCAGATATAGACGTCGATTTTGGACACGTCCCTATCCTGGATGGCGAATGTATTGGTGTTGCTGCTGCTTCCATAATCCAGAATATCGCCGTCTGCATCCAGTGCAATGGTAAAATAATCTGCATTTGCCTGGCCGTCGTCGATGATAATCTCAAATGGAGTTCTGGTCACCGATACCAGGCCCAAGCCGTTTTCATCCACATCGTTGATTTTTTTTACCACAGTTCCAGACCCGTTTTTATCCACATCCAGAGAAAATTCCCATGGGCCGCTTACCCACCAGTTCTCATATTCATTGGGATGCTCGTTTGTTTCTGGAAAACGTATGCCATACTGATTCCACATCTGGGTAAAAAGCTCATGCTCGATTTCTTTCTGCTCCTCGGTAAAATTGGCGTAATCCTCGTCGGAAAGCCCAAGCCCCTGCGCTTTCATGCCTTTTTCATATTCCGCCCGGATATCCTCAGGCATTTCCGGCGCGGTCACATGTATCTTATTCCCCACAACCATCGGGATGGAAAGCTGCACATGAAAACGCTCTGGCACCGCTACCTCTTTCTGGTAATCCTTCCAATCGGGGCCTCCGGCTTCGGCAAGCGCCTCGTCTGTAAACTCCTCGATACCCAGAATTTTACACACTTTCTCATAAGCACTGGAAGCATCCGCCTCCAACTCCTGCTCGCTGACTCCCAGCGTCTGGATAAATTCTATCTTGTGCTTTTCGTATTCTTCATAATTCGTAGCATCCTCAGAGGCCGAAAGCTCATAACGGATGACGCCTGCATACGTATGGGAATCCACAAATTTTCCATCCAGACATTCGCTTCCGCCGCCTGCCAACAGGCACTCCTGGGAATTATAATCAAAACTTAGCGTGCTGTTCCACAAGTAGAGAAGTGGATTCTCGTTTTGTCCCAGCATAGTTTCTGGAAATTCTTTTTCCGACTGAATCAGCATACTGATGTAAAGCGCCGCATCGTTGCAGTAAACCTCTGACAGTGTAATGGTTGTACCATCTTTCGTCTGGCTGTAAAGGTTGTTTTCACTCTGCGCGGCAAGCGCATCTTGTCCCGCGTCGTTCTGGGCTGTCTGCCCGCTCTCTTCCAGCGGCTTCGCATATTCCCGGTAATCCCCGGAAAATCCCAGGGAATCCCCCACGGCTTCAAACACCCGGCCCACCAACGGGATCTGCGCCGCAAATGCTGGATTGGCAATGCAGATCACCAGAAAGATCGCCGCCGCCGCTGCCAGTCCTGCAAAAGATTTGAGAAAAACGCTTTTTTTGCGCCTTGGCTGCTCTTTCTCTGGACGCTCCTCGGTTTGCTGCCGCCGGATTTGAGCGAACGCCGCCTCCTGCGCGCTTTTTACATTGGGGGGCAGGGGAAATTCCTTTGTCATGATTTCACGGATTTCTTTATCCAACTGTGTATTTTCTCTCATTTGAAGTTCCTCCTTCCTTGGGCATTTCCTGAAAATAAGCAAGGCGTATCTGCTCTCTGGCCCTTGCCAGCCTGGTCTTCACCGTATTTTCGTTTAGCTCCAAAATTTCTGCAATCTCAGCAATCTTAAATCCCTGTTCATAATAGAGTATTAAGATAACGCGGTATTTCTCATCTACCTGCCCCAGCATTTCTTTAAACTCAAACTCGGCCAAAGACTGATCTGTTCTCGGCGTCTCCGGAATCTCTTCTCTGGGATTGACTTTTTTATAATGCCTTATAGTCTGATTGCATTCATTGATCAAAATCCGCGTCAGCCAGGTCTTGAAAAACTCCGCCTTCTGCAATGTATGGATTTTCTCAAAACTGTGCAAAATCGTATCCTGTATGGCATCTGCTACATCCGCGTCATTTCTCAATATCCCGCGGGCCACCTTATACATGGACAGCGTATGCATCTCCATCAGCTCCAAAAATGCGTCCGCATTCCCCTGAATCGCTTTCTCCACAAGCTCTCCCATTCTACATTCCTTTCCTCCTTTCGTTTGACTTACACTTATTAGATGAGACAAAACCCAGAAAAGTTTCACGAGAGTCTTACTTTTTAAAATATTTTAACGTAAGTTCAACAAACGCTTATTTCAAAAATTCTCTATCAAACTCACTTTAATATTAAGAAAAAAAATCGGATAACCGGTAGAACTATCTATTTCCGTATGATATGATGTATAGGCTATCTATTTTTAGATTTTTTATTAGTGAATACATAGAAACGACAAATGAAAGAGAACGGAGGTTTGTATATATTGAAGACTTGCAAAGTACTGAACAGAGATCAGATAAAACTATTAGCCATCTTTACGATGACGTTCAATCATATCTCCCACGTCCTTATGACTCCGGGAAGCGTTTTATCTGAAGTTTTTGAAGACATCGGATATTTTACGGCTATGACCATGTGTTTCTTTCTCGTAGAAGGTTATCAATATACCCATTCAAAGAAAGCATATGCCAAAAGGCTTCTAATCTTTGCCCTCATATCCCAGATTCCCTATGTCTTGGCCGTCGGTTTTTTTCAGCTCAATGTGCTGTTTACCCTCCTTATCTGTTTCCTTATCTTATGCGTCATGGACAGCCAG
The DNA here is from genome assembly GCA_947571775.1 of uncultured Lachnospiraceae bacterium. Lineage (GTDB taxonomy): Bacteria > Bacillota > Clostridia > Lachnospirales > Lachnospiraceae > MGBC164599. Next base: position 298,891 of record CANOZK010000001.1, read on the forward strand.
ATGAAAAATTGGCAAAAAAAGCTGCTCCTAATCGGACTGATTCTATTTACCATAATCTGCGATTGGGCGATTATTCTGGCAATCGCTGCAATTTTGTTCAAGAAAAACGAGAATTCGCCCCGCGGCCAGGCTGCTGCGTATGGGATCGTGACTGCACTGTTCTGGTTTTTGAACATCCCAGGATACGCTCCGCCGGACGCAGCTTACCCTCTGCTCTCAGGCTATGCCATCCTGCATGGATTTTACGCCTCATTGGGGCTCATTGCCTCTGCCATCGCGACTTTGGTTCTTTACAATGGGAAAAAATCCGAAAAACAGACGAATTTTCACAAATGGTTTTTTTACATCTATTACCCAGCCCACCTCCTGGTTTTATGGGCGATTCATTTCATTCAAACATAAATTCCACAAACACCTGATTGGACAGGGAAATCCCCCGGCGAGTGAGAAATATCCGCTGTCCGTCGTCTTGTAAAAGCCCCAGACTTTCCAGACGGCGGATGGCGTCCCCATAAATTTCTTCCAGCTCCACGCCAAACGTTTCCCAAAAATCTCTCCGCCAGACGCCCTCCATCCTGCGAAGGCCCAGAATCATCGTTTCCTCCATCTGTTCGGGAACCGATAACACCTCCTGGCCAACGCGTATCCGTTCTGGCTCCTGGGCGCCCGACAGGTATTCTTCTATGGAATCTGTGTTGTTCCACCTCTGGTTATCCATCAGCGAAGCCGATCCCAAGCCCAAACCCAGATAATCGTCTCTTAGCCAATAGCCGACGTTATGAGCACAAACCCGGCCCGGCTGAGCATAATTGGAAATCTCATACTGGACATAGCCCTGCCGCCCCAGGATCTCCGCCGTGGATTCATACATTTCCCTTTCTTCATCCTCTCCGGGCAAGTGCAGTTTTCTCTGGGCAAAGGGCGTTCCCTCCTCTATGATTAAACTGTAAGCGGAAATATGATCCGGCTTCAATTCCATCACTTGCATTAAATTTTGCTGCCAGCTTGTCAGCGTCTGACGGGGAATGCCTGACATCAGATCCACATTGATATTCTCAAAACCTGCCCGGCGGGCCCATTCATAGCTTTCCAGAAATTCTTCATAGGTATGAATTCTGCCCAGTTCTTTTAATTCCTGATTTTTTGTGGACTGCAGGCCGAAGCTAATGCGACGAATCCCCATCCTTTTATATGCCCTCAATTTTTCCAAAGTGACCGTCCCCGGATTGGCCTCTATGGATATCTCTGCCTTTCCCGCAAAAGAAAAGGTATCCGCCAGACTGTCCATCACCATATCCAGCAAATCGACATCCAATATAGAGGGCGTGCCTCCGCCCAGAAACAGAGAAGATACCCGCTTCGGATACCTTCCCTGATAAGACCGTATTTCTCCGCACAATGCCTGGATATACCGTTTCTGATTCTCCCGGCTGTCCGACCAGGATAAAAAATCACAGTAGGCGCATTTCCTTTTGCAAAATGGGATGTGTACATATAAACGAAACTTCGTATCTGCTTTTTTCGCATGTTGCATTCGATAAAATGCCAGTTTTCTCATGCTGCCTTCCATAAAACAATCCCTTCTTTACGGATATTTTTATAAAACGGGAGCACATTCCCCCACTTATCCATGTTTTCTTTCTCAATATCAATGATGGAAAAAACTTTTTCGTATTTCAAATCTATTTCCGCTGCCCACGCAATCAATTTTTTCCTGGTTTCTCCATCAAAACTCCAATTTAAGATAACTGCAATATCAAGTTCTTTCCTTCTATCTTTTTGCAAGCTTTTACTGGTCGTCCAATTTCAAAACGCTCATAAACGCTTTCTGAGGGATCTCTACATTGCCCACCTGGCGCATCCGTTTTTTCCCCTCTTTCTGCTTTTCAAGCAGCTTCTTTTTACGAGTGATATCTCCTCCATAACACTTAGCCAGCACATCCTTGCGCAGCGCCTTTACCGTCTCGCGGGCAATGATCTTGCTGCCGATGGCCGCCTGTATGGGGATTTCAAAAAGCTGCCGGGGAATTTCCTCTTTTAATTTCCCGCACATCTTTCTCCCACGTTCATAGGCTGTGTCCGCATGAACAATGAAAGACAAGGCATCCACCTCTTCCTTGTTGACCAGAATGTCCAGCTTCACCAGTTCGCTGCGCTCGTATCCGTACAGCTCATAATCCAAGGACGCATAGCCTCTGGAACGGGATTTCAGAGCATCGAAGAAATCATAGATGATTTCATTTAAGGGCAGATGATATTTCAAAAGGGCGCGGGTTTCTTCCATATATTCCATCCCTTGATACTGGCCCCTGCGCTCCTGGCACAGTTCCATAATCGAGCCGATAAATTCGGTAGTCACCATAATCTCAGCCGCCACTATGGGTTCTTCCATATAAGAGATTTCCGACGGGTCTGGTAAATTCGAGGGGTTGGTCAGTTCCACGATTTCCCCGCTGGTCTTATATACTTTGTAAATAACGCCCGGCGCCGTGGTGACCAGATCCAGATTATACTCCCGCTCCAGCCTTTCCTGAATAATCTCCAAGTGCAAAAGTCCCAAAAATCCGCAGCGAAAACCGAAACCAAGCGCCGCCGAGGTTTCCGGCTCGTACTGCAAGGCCGCATCGTTGAGCTGAAGTTTCTCCAGAGCTTCCCGCAGATCCGGATATTTTGCCCCATCCGCCGGATACAATCCGCAGTAAACCATGGAATTTACCTTTTTGTAACCTGGCAGAGCCTCCGCGCAGGGCTGCCGGTCATTGGTGATGGTATCTCCCACGCGGGTGTCTCTGACATTCTTGATACTGGCGGTCAGATAGCCCACCATACCCGCCTGCAGCTCTTCACAGGGAATAAACTGACCGGCTCCGAAATAACCCACTTCCACCACCTCGGCTGTTGCATTCGTGGCCATCATTCGGATGGGGGTGCCCTTTTTTACCGTACCTTCCTTGATTCTGCAAAATACAATGACCCCTTTGTAGGAATCGTAAACGGAATCGAAAATCAGCGCTTTTAGCGGCGCGCCCGCGTCCCCGCCTGGCGCCGGAATCTTCTCCACGATCTGTTCCAGCACCTGCTCCACGTTGACCCCGGTCTTTGCGGAAATCCTGGGCGCATCCTGAGCTTCGATGCCAATCACATCTTCGATCTCATTGACCACCCGATCCGGGTCAGCGCTGGGCAAATCAATTTTGTTGATCACCGGCACCACATCCAGATCGTGATCCAGAGCTAGATAGACGTTGGCCAATGTCTGAGCCTCGATCCCCTGGGCCGCGTCTACCACCAGAATGGCCCCGTCACAAGCGGCCAGACTGCGGGAAACCTCGTAGTTAAAATCCACATGCCCCGGCGTGTCAATCAAATTGAAAATATACTCTTCCCCATTCTTGGCCTTATATACGGTGCGGACCGCCTGCGCCTTGATGGTAATGCCCCGCTCCCGCTCCAAATCCATGTTATCCAGCACCTGGGACTGCATCTCCCGGTCTGTGAGCAGGCCGGTCATCTCGATGATTCGATCTGCCAGCGTGGATTTTCCATGGTCTATATGTGCAATAATACAAAAATTTCTGATTTTACTCTGATCCATAACTGCCACTATATTTCCTCCTTTTGCATGAAACTCAGTATAACACAGAAAAACAGCATTTTCTATAATTTTTAGGGTAAAAGGATAAAATCCCGAAACGTATCCGCCATTCTTCCCACCAGGCTCCACTGTCTTTCCATATAAGTTTTCAAAGGCTTTGTCCGGCTGCGGTAACTGGCATATACGTTTTCGATATCATCCATGTGCTCCGAAACCGCGCAGGCAGCGCAATACCCGCTTTCCATCCCGCAGGAAATCCCTTCTCCCATAGGATTGAGAAAGCCTGCGCATTCCCCCGCAAACAGCACCCGCCCAACGTCATAATCGATCGGACAGCCTGGACGTATCCGGGGCATCAGCCATTTCTCGGCTTTTTCCTGCGCGTCTATCTGCAAACGATGGTGTTCTTTCATATATGCAAGAAAACGTTCATAGTAAAATTTGATTTTGCCAGTATCCTTTACCGCTACGCCCAGCACCAGAAAGTTGTCCTTTACATTAAACCACGCATCATACTCCGACAATTCCGGCTGCAAATAAGCATAAAAATAATGCGGATCCAAATCAACGCTCCCTTTGTTAAAAGTCTGAAACGTCGTGATATACCATGGACTGGCTTTCGTGATTTTTCGCTTTAGGGATCCGGTGACCCCTTCGCAGTCCAGGACATACCTTGCCTCTTCTGTATAAACCGTCTCCCCTTTCAGGGAAACCATCAGATACCCTTCCTTTTCCTCACAGGAAAGCACCGCAGTATCAGACCGGATCTCCGCCCCTTCCTTTGCCGCTTTATCCGAAAGCCATTTATCAAACGAACTGCGCCATACATTTCGCCCCTCCTGAGCAAAGACAAATTCCTGCCCTTTGTCATCGGTAAAAACCATCCCTTTGTTTTCTGTGGGCAGACACATGACAGATTCCGGGATTTCCTCGCCAAAATACTGCTTTACCAAATCCATGGACTTCTTGATCAATATCCCTGAACAAGATTTATAACGGGGCATAGGAAACCTCTCCGCCACAAGAACCTTACGTCCTTTTTCCGCCAGAATCTTTGCGGCAGTGCTCCCCGTCGGGCCTGCCCCAATCACAATTACATCATACATCGCTTGCGAAACCTCCCCTTATGTCTTCTGATTATCATACCACATTCCAGATGTTGAAAAAAGGATCTTTAGACTGTAAAGTTATTGACAAGTCATTTTTATAGATGTTATAATAGGTTTCGTTAATATGCGGATGTGGCGGAATTGGCAGACGCGCCAGATTTAGGTTCTGGTGTTTATGACGTGCAGGTTCAAGTCCTGTCATCCGCATAAAATAAGGCTTTGTCTTAATCAAGCGGTTAGGGCAGAGCCTTTTTTGCTTGTCAATCAGGGAAAAGTTTTTTATAATAGAAATCAAAGAAATCTAGCGTGTTTGTTGTGATAAACTAAAGTTGTAACGGGAATGGCTAATAAGATATACTAAATCTAATCAGAAAAGAGGAATTAACGAGCAAAACCTCCCCTGCTCTAGCAAGGTTCTGGGCATGAATTCGATGGGGATATAAGGCTGATCTCATCACAAATACCTCTTTTTTGGACAAAATAGAACCATTCAAAGATTTGCCGCACAAAATTGTAAGTCTTGTACTTTTCTGCGAGAAAAATACCAAAAGCGCCGGGGTTGCTAAGCGCCAGTGGCGCTTGGTTAGCAACGACCGGAACGAAGTGGAGACCTTGCAATTTCCCCCGGCCCCCTTAAAACGCTGTTTTTCAAGGGAAAGTCTTCTGTAATTTTTGTTTCGTCTTTTTGACAACGATATTTGATAATAGACAGTAAATGTAAGACAAAATCAAATTTGTTTTACCAAAAATCCGCCTTGTTTTTTATAGTCTATGTGTGTTATGATTTCATATATTTAGAAAAATGTTTTTTCTGGCTCGACTTAAAAAGAAAGACTTCTATACGGGGAAAGTTCCGAAGAATGCGGTGAAATGGGCATTCTTCGGAACTTTTTGGTGTTTAGATGGTGTTTAAATATATGCAACAATATAAAACAAAAATATTTAAATATTAAAGATACAATAAAAACACTTTTATTCATCGATGTCAGGTTCTGCATTAGTAGAAGAACTGGATAATGTTAACATTTTATTATACAGAGAAGTTTGAGTATTCTCTGTTTCGGGGGCATTTGAAAAAAGAAAATCTTTCAATACATTATACCTTATCATCCTGTTTGTATGTTTGTTTAATCCTTCTGAAGATGCCAATTTGTATTTTTTCAACCAGTCAAAAATTCTTTTTTCGTCATCAGACACATTTAAAGATAAATCCATATTATTATCGAAAATAGAATATAATTTAACAAATTCAGCAAGTTGATTTTTAGTAGAGTCAGTTATATCTTTTTTTTCACGTTGCATATAAAACACTACTGAAAATAAAGAATACAATTGTGCTTTTCTTTTCAAGAATTTTAATATCTCATCTGAAACAAAAAAGTTTTTAATCAAATCTATAGCAGAAATAATGGCACATTTGTCATTTTCAGCATCAGTATAATTATTTTGCAAATCCTCATATGCTTGGTTTAAAGCACGTTGGTCAGTTTGGTCAATGATTCCTTGACGATACAAAAGGACTAAGCTTCCGCAAAATTCAACATCTTTCATACGTTTAATATCTGTATTATTGAATAGTTTATATTTTTCCCAAAATGGAAGTTCAGATAATTCCCTCGTTAATGCTGCAAAATCGCCAGATATACTATTGCGTTTTTCCTGGTCATTAAGGTTATAATCTGTTAAATTCAGCCTCCGGAACATATTAACAATATTTTCACGTGTTGCCTTTCTGTCAATTTCTATAATCATTAATTTATAATTCCAAAAAGCTTGGCGGGTCTCGGCGGGAAGATTTTTGAAAAACATATTTCCATAGGATTCTTTTGTTTCATCTTCCATTAAATATTGTTTTTTGAGTTTAAATTCATTTGATATGAAGCTGGTTATAGCTTTGATGCGTTGTTGTCCATCAACAATGTGTATAATAGACTCCCCTGTTTCAGGGTCAGTTTCAGCGGGCCAAAAAAACAATTCTGGAATTATTAAATTAAGTAAAATAGTTTCAATCAGTCTAATCTTATCTTTCTCGCTCCATACAGATCTGCGTTGATAAGTATTGTCTATGATCAAAGTTCCATTTCCATACATTTTATGGATTTCATTAATGGTTTTGTGATTGCTTGAAAAATTAAACATTACTTTCCTCCATTCTTTGTTTTGCAAGACTAATTCCACCAATTTGATATTCCTCTAAGTCTTCCCAGGAACGGTAGATTCTATATGTAATAGGGTGTACAATCTGTAGTTCATCTTGCAGTTTTATGTTGATGGGCGAAATATTGGAGAACCATTTTTCTCTAATTGGGTCAAGTTCTAAAATATCTTTTTCATTAATAAAACCTCTGAAAATAGAACTGGTAATTCTTTGATAGGGTCGAACATATTGATTTCGTTTAATATTTCGTAATTCATCCCATAATAATCGATACCATTTTTCTGAAACAATCGCAATGTCGATGTCAGAGGATTTGCTTTCTGGCGTTTCTTCATGAAATGGGTGAAGTAGTTTGTCTGGTGAAAGACTGTACCCTGTTTTTGCGCTTCCGACCATTTGAAGGCTATGAAAACTAATTTGGAGCTGAGAAGAAACTATTTCATAAAACCTATCAAGTTTGTCTAAAACCTCATCGGAAGGAGTATGCAAGTAATCCACAAAATACCAATTATGAGATTTTACAATGTGTTTAATAAAAAATTCTTTTGGAGATAATTCTATCAGATCCTTTTTAAGGCTTTCTTGATTAATCATACTTTTCTCCTATCGTATTAAAAAAGTCAGACAACCATGTGTGCAAATCAGTAGCAATTCCATGAGCCAACAAGTATGGAACGCCATTCCCCACCATTTTAAATTTAGTTGAAAGCGATAAGTCCGGTAGGATATCAAAAGCAGTTGGCAAAGATTGAAGTGCTAATGCTTCTGAAACACTGATTCTCCGGGGATAATATGGGTGAAGGTGCACTTCATTATTACCATAAGCTGCAGTTGGTGAAAAACGCCATCTGTGTAAACGTTTGAATGATTTCCGAGAGGTATCTCCTTCTGCAATGGTATAAAATCGCTCTGTATTTTTTACTGAAAATTTATCCAGGGCATTTGGGTGGTTTAAAACATCATTTTTCTTAAACCAGTATTCTACAGTTAATTCTGGCACTAATCCTGATGGCATGACACTGAATGAATTTTCTCCAAAGGTGTTTTGTTTCGGCCAATCTAATTGTAATATATTATTCAAATCATATTGTTTGCTTTTGCCAAACTGATAGTGAATACGCCTGCCAAAAAACCCCCTTTTAAACCCTATCAAGACAAGTCTGTCACGGTTTTGCGGCGTTCCATATTCCAGAGCATTTTCAATTGAATCAAATAAAGAGTAACCAGCCCTGTATAAGCGTTTTTTTATTAATTCATAAAATTCTTTATGCTTTCTGGTTTGAAAAAGTCCTTTTACATTTTCAAGTACAAAAAAATCAGGTTTCCGCTTAATTATAAGGTTTACATAAATATTTGTTAGCTGTCCGTTTTTCCCATCACTTCCCGCATTTTTCCCGGCGGCCGAAAAATCGGGGCAGGGCGGCCCGCCAACAAATCCTATTATGCGTTTTTTTTTAGTATAGTAATCTGGAAAATAAAAATTCCAAAGCGTATCATCTAAAAAATCAGATACACTTTTATTACTATATCCATAGACAGGAATATGATAACTATTCCTTCTTGCATATTGGTATGCTTGAAGGAATAGTGGATTAAATTCATTTACAAAAGCAATATTGAACCCCGCCTGTTCAAATCCCAGGTCAAGCAAGCCTAATCCTGCAAAAAAAGAAAAAATATCGACTTGCATACGAAATGCCTCCTAAAAATAGTATGTATTATTCTCCGGAATTAAACTTAACAAGTTTTTCCCAATCAATGCTGCCATCTTCTGTGCAAAAATTATTTGAAAATTCACGGACTAATCGGTTCGATG
>CANOZK010000002.1 GCA_947571775.1 uncultured Lachnospiraceae bacterium
ACAGCCAGAAAAAGGATTCGTTCAATGATTATCCTCACAGGGAGTATGATTTTGCGGCAATAAAAAGAGAGATGTTTAATCAGTAGCTGGAAAGGGGCAAAAATGGATCTGGAGAAAAAAATCCGGGCAGCAGGAGCGCCAGGAAAAAGCAGAGGTGTGAAAAATTAGAATAGGGTTGATAGACGTGGATGGGCATCACTTCCCGAATCTGCCATTGATGAAATTATCCGCCTGGTACAAATCCCAAGGGGAACAGGTTACCTGGTATGAGCCACTCTTTCACAGCATAGGGGAACCATTTGGCCGGGTGTATCTGTCGAAAGTATTTCGTTTCACACCGGATTACCCATATTGTGTGAATACCAAAGAGCTGCTAAAAGGGGGCAGCGGCTACTGCATCAGCCTGGAAGGCGGGAAAGAGGTTTACCACAAAGAAAAAGATACCCAGCTTCCTTATGAGGTGGAACGGATTTACCCAGATTATGGCCTATATCCCGGACTTACCAAAGATACCGCCTATGGTTTTTTAAGCAGGGGCTGCCCAAGGGGGTGCAGCTTCTGCCACGTCCAAGCAAAAGAGGGAGGCAAAGCTTATAAAGCTGCCGATTTATCCGAGTTTTGGAAAGGTCAGAAAAACATTGTGTTGCTGGATCCGAACATAACCGCCTGTAAAGAGTGCAAACAATTATTCCAGCAGTTGATTGACAGCCATTCATGGATCGATTTTTCACAGGGGCTGGATATTCGGATGCTGACTGAGGAAAAAGCGGAAATGTTAGGCAAAATGAATATCCGAAATATCCATTTTGCCTGGGACCGGTTTCAAGATAAGGAGATTGTGATTCCAAAATTCAAAATGGTAAAAGACATTACCGGTTATGATTATCGGAACCTTACGGTCTATCTGCTGACAAACTTTGATTCGACAACGGAGGAAGATCTAGAAAGGGTGTATACTCTGCGGGATTTGGGGCTTAATCCGTATGTCATGATTTATAACAAGGAGGAGTTTGTAAAGTGCGATAAGAACGGGAAACCAGCAGGCAGGAAACCAGAAAAAGAACTGCGAAAAAAATATACACACGAGCAGATCCGGCATTTTGATGTGTGCTGGAAAATCCAAAGATGGGTCAATAACCGGACGATTTTTCGCAGTTGTTTGAGATTTGAGGACTTTTACAGGGATAGCCGAAAAATGGTAGAATCTGTCCCTGGATCTGTATTACAATAGATGCAGGAAGATTTCAAAAAAGGAAGGATGCAGCAGGAGGGGATTGCCATTGGGAAGAAAAAAGAGGCTTCGGGATATGACCTGGGACGATTACGGAATCTCACGCAACAGGCGCAAGGAACTGGAAGCATTCTGCCTTCAATATGAGGAAAAGAGGAGGAAAATCCAATCCGGTATTTCCTCGGTGCAGGTGGATGGCATACCGGGCAGTAATTACAAAGAAGGCCCAGTCGAAAAGCAGGCAATCCAGAATAGCACCTACCTCCATGACGTCCGTATGATTGAAGAGGCGGCCATAAGGGCAAACCCTGGCATCTGGAAATATTTATTGAAAAGCGCAACCAGAGGGCTGCCGTATGAACGCATTGAATACGATGACGAGTTGGGAAGAATTCCAGTGGGCAGCACAGAATTTTATGCATATCGGAGACTGTTCTACCGATACCTGGACGAATTGAAAATCGGGTACAAATCAAAGGCCATACCATGATATGATGAGGTGGAAGGAAAACAGTCAAAGGAAGGATGCCGATGGGGACCGTCTGCAATGAGGAAAAGAAAAAGTTCCTTCGGGAATACCGGGATTCTATCCGCCGCATAAAGCGGATAGAGTCTGAGATTGAAGAGATACGGGCTATCAAAATGGGAGCAGCAGCATGTGACGGGGCTGGCCGTAACGGATGGAAAAGCGATTTATCTGGCTATATGGCAAGTCTGGACGAACGGGAGAGAAACCTGGAAAAAGAATGGGACAGCAGGAAGCGGCTTTATGAAGAAGTCGAAAAGACGATAAACCGCCTGGAGGATACGCAGGAGCAGGACGTATTGTTTTACAGGTATATAAAAGGGCTGTCCTGGTGGGAGATAGCGGAACAGACAGGATATACAGAACGGCATATACATAGGCTTCACGGAAACGCTTTGGCGCATTTGGATTTTCACAAAGATGTCATAGAATGTCAGTGTCAAATATGATATTATGGTATCAGTGAAAAGCAGCCAAGAGACATAAACATATGAAATTTTTTTGACCTCCTTAAAATTTTGTATCGGCAGCAGTCAGGATTTTATCTCTCCGGCTGCTGTTTTTCGTTGTACGAAACCAGGGTATTCTTTTACACTGGGCTGGGCAGCAGATTGGATTGCGTCCGGCCTTTTCTTATGCACAAAAAAGGAAGTGGTTGACATGGAGGAACCGAGATTAAAGCCCCAGTTGAAATTGTTGGTAGTCAATTATCTGGGCAAATGTCAGGGGAATCAAGTACAGTCGGCCATTGCCGCGGGCTACACGCCAACATACGCCAGGGCGCAGTCCTACAAATTGTTTGCGCGCAAAGACGTACAGGAATACATCGCCTATCTGCAATCCAAAGAGGGCCAGGTTGTAAAGGGTGTGATGGAACTGGAAGAGATTCAGGAATGGTGGAGCAGCGTGATAAAAAACAGCACCTTTCGGTGTGCGGACCGGCTGCGGGCTTCGGAACTGTTGGCCAAAAGCAAAGGGGCATTCAAAGAAGACTGGGGGTGATAAAGGATGTTTACCCTTGCATCGTTTTACCGCTCACGCGAATGGGAGCGGCTAATCGGGACTATCCGGCAGGAGAGGGTGCAGACGGACGGCTTTGTCTACTGCGGGCACTGCGGGCGGCCCATTGTGCGCCCCTATGACTGCATCGGACACCATCTGACCGCGCTGACTGAAAGTAATGTCAATGACTACAACATCTCTTTAAATCCAGAGAATATTCTGCTGGTGCATCATAAGTGCCACAATACATTACATAATAAGCTGGGCTACGCGTCCAGGCAAATCTATCTGGTCTATGGTGCGCCGCTTTCTGGAAAAAGCACCTGGGTATCTCAGGTGCAGGAGCGCGGGGACCTGGTAGTGGACATGGATAATATTTGGCAGTGCGTGTCCGGGCACAAACGTTATGAAAAGCCAGGAAGGCTCAACGCCGTGGTGTTCCAAATCCACAAGGAACTATTGGAGTGTGTGCGGCTGCGTCTGGGCAAATGGAAGAATGCGTATATCATCGGCGGCTATCCATTGTCCAGCGAGCGGGAACGGCTGTGCAAATCCCTGGGCGCCAGGGAAGTATTTATCGACACGCCAAAGCAAGTCTGCCAGGAGCGGCTCTTTGCATGTGAAGACGAAAGAGATAAGGAGAAATGGGAAGCGTATATTGAGCAATGGTTTGACCGATACCTACCCCCACCTTCGCCTATACAGACGTAAAAAGGGGACTGTTTGGGCGGTAGCATTTTGCGCAGAAAGGCAAAAAATGAGATTTTCGGTTTTGGGAATCCAGGAAAAGGAGGCGGATACGCGTATCTATGGACAGGAAACAGGAACTAATGGACTATATCTGCGGGGACAGTGAGGAAGGAAAACTTTTGGAGCCGTTGATCGAGGAATTTGTACATCTGGAAACCGAGTTGTCAAGGCTCCGGGAGCTTCCCTTTCTCCGAATCCACCCAAAGAACCCCGCCCAGCAGAAAGCAACGCCCGCGGCCAGGCAGTACCGGGAGCTTTTGCAGCAGTACACCAATATCTTAAAGATTTTGCGCCGGGCGGCCGGAGACGAGGCGGATACCGAGGATTCCCCGCTGCGGGCCTGGGCAAAAGCACGCCTGGAAGGGGGAGGCGCCGATGCTGGTACAGCGTAAAACCATCTGGACCCCGGACAACAGTTACCTGCTGGAATACCGGGGCAGGGCCGAGAGCGGGGAAATCATCATTGGACAGGAACTGCGGATGGAGCTGGACAACCTAGCCGAAGATCTGAGGGACGACCGCTATATTTATAACCGGGAGGATGCCCTGTTGCGGATGGATTTTATGGAACACTGCGTGCGGCTGACCAAATCCCCGTTTTACAACCAGCCCATGGTGTTGATGCTTTGGCAGAAAGCGTTGATTGAGGCGTTGTACAGCTTTAAGATGGCCGAGCAGAGCCGCACGCGCGGCATCTGGATTGACCGCTTCAAAAAGCTGCTGCTCTTAATCGCCCGGAAGAATACGAAATCCGAAACCAGTTCGGCCCTGGCTCTGTCTGAGCTGATCACCGGAAACGAAGGGGCGGACATTGTAGCCTCCAGCAACGACGACAACCAGGCCAGCATTGTTTATGACGCCATTGACACAATGCGCCGGCTGATTGACCCGGATGACTTAGACACCAAGCGAAACCAGCGCTTTATCCTGCACAAAGAGAACAACAGCAAGATTTTCAAACTCTCCGACCGTACCCGGAACAAAGAAGGCCGCAACATTGACTTTGCCATTGTGGACGAAACCCACGAGATGAAAGAAAACATCATCGGCAAGAGTATTGAGCAGTCCCAGTCCTTAAAAGATAACCCGAAATTTATCAATATCTCCACAGAGGGCTTTGTGGTGGACGGCTACCTGGATGAAGAATTACAAAAAGCCAGGGCCGTGATCAGCCGGGAGGATCCAGACGACCCGGCCGCACAAAGGCTGCTCCCCTGGCTCTACACCCAGGACAGTGAATTGGGGGTCTGGACGGGGGATCGGGAAAACCGCCTGTGGATGAAAAGCAACCCCACGCTGGGAACGGTCAAGAAATGGGAATACCTGGAGGAGCAGGTCAGCGTGGCAAAAAAAAGCAAGGGCGACCGGATTTTCGTACTGTCCAAGGATTTTAACCTGAAACAGAGCGGGGCTGAGAGCTGGCTCAACCTGGAGGATTACCATTACGAGGCCGTCTACGACCTGGAAAGCTTCCGGGGATGCGTCTGCTTAGGAGGTGTGGATCTGGCGGAAACCACGGATTTGTGCGCCGCCAAAATCCTGCTGATGCGTCCAGAAGACAAGATCAAATATATTTATCAGCACTATTGGATTCCAGAGAGCAAACTAGAAGATTCCGACGACTGGAACGCCGGGGCCAGATACCGGGAATGGGCAGCAGAAGGGCTTTTGAGCATCACTGAGGGCAGCGATGTGGATTTAGCTTTGATTGCGGACTGGTTTTACTGGTTATACACCGATTATGAAATCCGCCTGTGGAAATGTGGATATGACCAGAAATTTTCCAAGGACTGGCTGACCCGGATGGGACAATATAACTGGGAGAAAGCTTACGGGGATGACGGCGATCTGATACTCATTTATCAGAACGCGCAGACTTTAAGTAACGCGATGAAGCTGTGCGAGGCGGACTTCCGTCACCAGCTCATCAACTACAACGAAAACGCGCTAGATCGTTGGTGCCTGGGCAATGCCGGGATAAAGGTGGACGATTTGGGCCAGTGCCTTTGTGTCAAAATGGAAGGGGCCAAGCGGATTGACGGGGCTGTGGTCCTGATTATCTTGTATGAGATGTACCGCAGATACCGGACGGAATTTAAGCAACTGATTGAAAAGGGGTGAGGCTGTGGGCTGGCTACTGGACAAATTGGAAAAACTGCGGCGTAGGCCCTCCAAACAGGGAGGCTATGCCGATATGTTAAACGGCTTTACGCCGATTTTCTCCCAGTTTGGGGATGACATTTATGCCTCAGACGTGGTGCAGCAGGCCGTGGGCTGCATTGTGCGGGAGATGAAAAAGCTCAATCCCACGCATGTGCGGGAGCGCGGCAGCGATACGGCCCCGTCGGACGGCAGCATACAAAGAATCTTAAATACCCCCAATGAATTGATGACAACTGCGGATTTCCTGGAGAAAATCACCTGGCAGTTGTTTTTCAATTACAACTGTTTTATCCTGCCCACTTATCAGGTGCGGAGAAACAAGGATGGAACCGAGCAGCGGCAATACACGGGGCTTTACCCGCTCTGTCCGGTGCAGGTGGACTTTATCCAGGATGCGGCGGGCGTTTTATATACCAAACTGACATTCGCAAATAACTATGAGACAACCGTACGTTACAGCGACCTGATCCATATCCGGCACAACTTTTCCGTCAATGAGTTTATGGGCGGGGATATCGACGGACAGCCGGACAACGGCGCGCTGCTGGAAACCCTGGATTTAAACCAAACGCTCTTAAAAGGGGTATCCGGGGCCATGAAGTCCAGTTTCGCCGTCAATGCCGTGGTCAAATACAACACACTGATGGATAAAGGAAAGACGGAAGCAGCAGTCAAAGAGCTGGAAGAAAAGCTGAAGAACTCCGAATCGGGCATTCTGCCCTTGGATTTAAAAGCGGAATATATCCCGATTGCGCGGCAGGTAAAGCTGGTGGACGAGGCCACCTTAAAATTCATCGACGAAAAAATCCTGAGGCATTTCGGCGTGCCGCTTTGCATTCTGTCCGGGGATTACACAAAAGCCCAGTACGAGGCATTTTACCAGAAAACCCTGGAACCGCTGATCATCTCCATGGGCCAGGCATTCACCCAAACACTGTTTACCCAGCGGGAACGGGCGTTCGGAAACAAAATCGTATTGTATCCCAAAGACCTGATTTTCATGAGTACGGACCAGACCTTGGAGATGATCCGGCTTTTGGGGGACAGCGGCGGGCTGTATGAAAATGAGAAGCGGATCGCGTTGGGCTTAAAACCTTTGCCGGAGCTGGAAGGCGTGCGCAAACAGTCCTTAAATTACGTGGATGTGGAGATTGCCGCGGAATACCAGGTGGGAAATGCAAAAAAAGAAAAGGAGGGAAAAACCGATGGGGAATAAGCAGTACGAACAGCGTTCCTATGCCTTTGAAGTGCGGGCAGGAGAAGGGGATAAGAGCATCATCACCGGGCGGCCGATTGTGATTGGGAGCCGCACAGACCTGGGGTATTTCGATGAAGTGATTGAGCCGGGGGCTTTGGACCGCACCAAACTGAGCGATGTGCGCTTTTTGGTCAACCACGACCTAAGCCGGATTCCGTTGGCCCGCAGCCGCTCCAACCGCGAAGAAAGCACGATGCAGCTCACCGTGGATGAAAAAGGGCTGGCGATCTGTGTGGAATTGGATACAGAGAACAACCCGGAGGCAAAGGCATTGTATTCCGCAGTCAAGCGCGGGGATATATCCGGGATGTCTTTTTTGTTCCTAGTAGATGGGGAAAAATGGGAAGACCTGGAAAGCGACCACCCCACCCGGAGGATTACGGACATTTCGGAGGTGCTAGAAGTCAGCGCCGTAACCTTCCCAGCGTATGGGGCAACCGAGATCCACGCCCGGAGCCGGGACGCGCCAGAGGATGCAAAAAACTTGCTGGACGCTGCCCGCCGGGAAAAGGGAACAGATCCAGACAGGGAAAAGGAATTGGAACTCATCAAACTAAAAGCTTTATACGGAGGGATGTAATGGGCAGAAGAAAAGTTTTGGAGAAACGGCTGCAACGGCTGCAAAGTAAGCTGAGCAGCTTGCGAGGAAAGTTAAAGGCCACCCAGGACGTGGAGGAAGCGCGCGCCCTGGCCGCACAAATCGAAACATTCAATGAATATATTCAGGAAGCGCAGGAGGAATTGGAAGGGCTGGAGCAGCCAGACAATTCAAACGAACCGGAAGGGGGCGACCCGCGAAATCCTCCGGGAAGTGAATCACAGCCAGGTGCGCCCGATCCAAATACCCCCGATCCGGATCCCGCCAGTCGGGGGATGCAGCCACAGACGCTTCCCGGCGTTTCTATCGATTACCTGGCCACCTTTGGGCAGAGACAGGGCGGACAGCAGCGCGGGACAAATATCCTGGATTCTATGGAGTACCGGGAAGCTTTTGCCGCTTATGTGCGCAGCGGGGACTGTCTGCGGCTGGATGCCCTGGCAGAGAAAAGGGCAGATGAGATGCTGATGACCCCGGATGTTGGGAAAATCATCCCCAACACCATTATGAATGAGTTTATCAAAGAACTGAAAGTATATGGGAACCTTTATAACCGTGTACGCAAGTTAAACGTCAAAGGCGGTGTGGAGTTCCCCATCCAGGAGCTGGTGCCCACCGTCAGCTGGATTACCGAATCCACGGTATCGGATACTCAGAAAGCGCCAGAGTTAAAAACTTCTGTGAGTTTCGGGTATCACATCTGCGAAGCGCGGATGTCTCAGTCCCTGCTCTCCCAGGTGGTGACGCTGGCCGTTCTGGAACAGGAAATTGCCCGACTGCTGGCGGAAGCCTTTGTCAAAGAGTTTGACCGCATCATCATCCATGGAACCGGAACCGGGCAGCCGCTGGGTATCCTGAATGATAAACGGATACCAGGGTGGCAAAAAATCAGTTTTACCGAGGAAGAAATGCTCAGATGGCAGACCTGGCGCAAAAAGCTGTTTGCTGCCGTGCCTTTGGCTTATCGTGGGCAGGGCATCCTGGTAATGACTCCTTCCACCTGGGAAAGCCATATCATGACGTTATCCGACGATGCGAACCGCCCGCTTTACCAGGAAACCTACAATCCGGCTACGGGAAAGCTGGAGTGCCGGTTTGCCGGGAAAGAAGTGGTTTTGGTGGAATCCGATATTCTGAAAGATTTTGATACTGCCACCGCGGGGGAGACGTGGGGCCTGCACCTGAAACCGACAGATTATGCCATCAACACCAACTTACAGATCGGCTTCAAACGCTGGTTCAATGACGACACCAACCGCTACGTCAACAAAGGCTTGTGTATCCTGGACGGAAAGCTTTTGGATACGCACGGCGTGTATATCCTGACCAAAGGGGGCAGCACATCCTGAAAGGAGTGACATATGGCGGCAGAAAAATTCCTGGAACCGGTCAAAAACGCGCTGGGGATAACCGGGGATTACCAAGATGAAACCATCTGGGGATACATCCAGGAGGTTGTAGACTATCTGGAAGATGCGGGGGTAGGGGCTTCCTGCATCACCCCTGGGATTGTGGCTAGGGGCGTATCGGACCTTTGGAACTATGCTTCTGGGGACGCCCGCTTTTCCGTGTATTTTATGCAGCGGGCGATCCAACTGGCCTATAAAAGCCGCCTGGACAATGACAGCGGTTTTGCACCAGGCAAATCGAAAGCAGAGAGTTCCATAAGCAGAGAGGGGTAAGCGTATGACTGGATTCAAACCGGCCCTCCCCTACACCACGCCGCTGATGCTTTTGGTTCCCCAATATCACACTGTGAAAGGCGTGCTGGTAAAATCCTACCTGGAAATATCGAAGGGAATCCGTTTCAACGGCAGCTTTCGGACTTATGGGGGCACGGAAGCCGAGAAAAACGGCGTATACAGTGTGTTGGACACCGCCAGCATCGAAACCTGGTATCGCCCGGATATTCAGGGGGAATGCCGGGTGGTTCTGGTGCAGACCGGGGCCGTCTATGAAGTGATCGGGGAACCGGAAAATGTCCATATGCGGAACCAGTACTTAAAATTCAAAGTACAGCGGGTGAAAGGGGGTGTATAAGGTGAGAAAGAGTACCGTAAAAAATTCTATGTGGCTGGACACTTCTGGATTTGCGGACTTGCTGGAAGATCTGGATCGGATGGGCGCGGATATAAAAAGCATCACGGAGCAGGCCCTGATAAAAACGGCGGAAAAGATACAAGAAGACGTAGACAAGGCCATGCAAGACAGAAACCTTCCGGCAAAAGGGAAATATGCAACAGGCAGGACAAAAAAGACAATCCTGAAAAATCAACAAGTCACCTGGGAGGGAGACATTGCCCGCATACCTGTGGGGTTTGATGAGACAAAGCCGGGGGCCAGCTTTTTTCTGATCAATGGTGTATGGCATATCGACGGTACATCTAAAATGAAACCAAACTGGGAGCTGGATCGGATTTTTCGGAAAGGAAGGTATATGAGTATCCGAAAAAAAGAGATGGCGCAGTTTTTTCAGAATGAACTAAATCGGCGCACAGGGAAGGGATTTAGCTGATGGAAGAAAAATTAGTTGCGGTTTTGGAATCGTTTGGGTATCCGGTTTGGCGCCAGGGCAGCCCGGCAGAAGACGAAACATACCCCAACGATTTTTTTACCTTCTGGAACGCGGATTCCTGTGACACTTCCCGGTATGATGGGAAGACCTGCGGGATTAGGTGGGAGTTTGACGTCAATTTTTACTCCAATGACCCGGCGCGCACCTATTCCATTTTGGAATCCGCCAGGAAGGAACTGAAAAAACAGGGCTTTGTCATCTCCGGCAAGGGGTATGACGTGCCCAGCGATGTGATTACACACACCGGCCGGGGGATGTGTGTGGAATACTTGGAATTTAACCAGAAAGGGGAATTGTGATGGAAGACAAACTTTATCGGGATTACCGGGGTATCCGCGGGCTGATGGCAGCAAAGATTTTAAAGGATACGGACGGGGTTTACGAATGTGAGGAGCCGTTTTGGATTGCAGGGGCTTCCACCCTGACCAAAGAGACGGCGACCTCCGCCGCAACCAAATATTACGACAACGTGCCCGCGATTATCGTATCCGCGGCAGGCTCCGACACGGTAGGCATCGATACCAGCGCCATTGACGAAGCGGTGGTGGCCAAACTGACTGGGCAGGACTATTTTGACGAACACGGGATGCTGGTGGAAGGGGAACCCTCCAACGATTATTACGCATTTGGCTATATCACGGAGAAGACCGACGGCACGGAAGTGTTCGTGTGGCGCAGCAAAGGGCAGTTCTCCCCGCCAAACAGCACCCACGCCACCAAGAATGAAGGCACAGAATCTAACGGGCAGACGATTACCTTTACCGGGATTAGCACAACTGGGAGAAGCAAGGCGACCGGGAAACCTTTCCGGGCCGTTATCGTAGACCAATCCATCAACAAATGGGACGAAGAGGAGTTTTTTGCCCAGGTGCAGACGCCGGATACCATCCTGGAGAAAGCCCAGTCAGGGGCCGAAACACAGAGCGCGGGCGTTGTGGGCGAGAGCATCGTCGGACAGGCGGTAGCCGGACAGGAGAGGTAATGCAACATGGAAGATTTACAAGTATGGAAGAATGGGGATCGGATTACCGCGGAACGACTGAACCGGATGCAGGAGCTGGCGGCGAAAGCGCAGGATGCCGCCCAAAACGCACAATTGGACAAGCAAATCCAGGAGCTGCGGCTTTTGTGTGACGAACAGGGAAAACTGTGGGGAGCGGCTATCCGATCCGCGCAAGGGGAGGATTTTACCATCCCAGCCGTGAGGCTGACTTTTACGCCGATTACGTTTGCCCCAACCACTTTCCCCCCGATTACATTTGCGTCGGTGGATGTGAAGGAAGAGGAAGAACCAGAAAGCCAAGGCTAACGGGATGCCTGCGGCAAGGAAAACCGCAGGCATCATGAGAACTGAATAAAAATGGAGGAATCGAGCATGAGATTAATCTTGAATGTATACACGAATGAAACTTTTTCAGAAGTAAAGCGGGTGTGCGAGGCGGAGCGCGTCCGCATTCCTTACCGAGTGGGTATCTATGTGGCCCAGACGCTAGACCAAGTGGACGACATCACCGATGAAAAACAGATTTTAAAGGTGGTAACCAGTTCCACAGCCCAGATTACAAAAGTGATAAAAGCGACCTTCAAAGTAAGCGAGGCCGAGCTGGAATGTGTGGACATTGGGGAAATGTACGATGTGGCGATGGATCTGTACCGATACGCCATAGAAAAATTTAGTTCCCTCAAAGGGGATAACAGCCCAAATGTGGGGGCTGCGGCAGGGATTTAACCCTGTTGCAGTCCCTTTTCCGTATCAATCACATTTTATGCACGACCTACCCAGGGCTGGACCCGATCCGTCTGTTGGATCAGCCCTGGGAGGACGTATTTGACCTGGCAAACGGCCTGATGGACTACCGAAACCAGGAAAAGAAAGAAACCACGCCGGACGGGAAGGAAATCATCCTCCGCCCGGCGGACGACAGTTGGTTTTAAGACGAAGGCAGGTGAGGGGAAATGTCCGGCAAGTACGAAAGCACCGCAAAGATGGGGATGGACATTACAGACCTAAAAGCGGGGATACAGGAAGCCAGAAGGCAGATCAAGCTGATCAACTCGGAGTTTGAAAAATCCACCGCAGGTATGGAGAAATGGTCCGACAACGCGGACGGACTCAGCGCAAAAATCAAACAGCTTGGCGGTACGCTGACGCAGCAGGAAAAAATCCTCAAAAGCCTGCAAGACCAATATAAGCAAGTGGCCGAAAAGCAGGGGGAAGGGAGCCGGGCTGCCCAGGAACTGCTGATCAAAATCAACAAACAGGAAGCGGCCATTCGGAAAACGCAGGCCGGCATCCAGAAATATACCGGCCAGCTGGAGCAGTTGGGGAAAAGCGCGGGGGACGCCGCCAGCTCCATGAAGGATTCCGAAAAAGCGGCCGGGGGACTCTCCGGCGCTCTGGGAAATGTAGGAAAGTCCGCCAGCGGCCTGGATAATGTAAAAAGCGCTGCTTCCGCCGTTGGGGGAAAATTAAAGGATTTGACACAGGCAGCGGGCGGGCAACTGCTCTCCGGCTTAAAAAACCTGGCCTCTGTGGCTTCTGGCGCGCTGAAAAAAGGATTCTCTGCGGCCGGAAATGCAGCATCGGGAGTTTTAAAAGGCGGGCTGTCTGCGGCGAAAACGGCGGCGGGGGCGTTAAAAACCGGGTTTTCCACAGCGAAAACGGCCGCAGGAGCGTTAAAAGATGGGTTAAGTAAAGTTGCCGGCATCGCTACTGGCGCGTTAAAGGCAGGGTTTTCCGCAGCGAAAAGCGCCGCTTCTGCTTTGAAAAATGGTTTAAGCAAAGTCGCCAGTGTCGCCGCAGGAGCGCTCAAAGCAGGATTTTCTGCGGCTAAGACAGCAGCAGGAGCACTCAAAGACGGCCTGAGCAAAGTTGCCAGTGTCGCCGCAGGAGCGCTCAAAGCAGGATTTTCTGCGGCTAAGACAGCGGCAGGAGCACTCAAAGACGGCCTGAGCAAAATCGCCAGTGTCGCCACTGGAGCCTTAAAAGCGGGCTTTTCTGCGGCAAAAACGGCCGCCGGCACCTTGAAAGACGGTCTGAGTAAAGTCGCCAGTGTTGCTACTGGAGCCTTAAAAGCGGGCTTTTCCGCGGCGAAAACGGCGGCCAGCGCCTTGAAGGACGGTCTAAGCAAAGTCGCCAGCGTGGCAACAGGAGCGTTAAAAGCAGGATTTTCCGCAGCCAAGACGGCCGCCAGTGCCCTGAAAAATGGACTCTCCAGCGTTGCCAACGTGACCGCAGGGGCGTTAAAGACGGGCTTTTCTATGGCGAAAACGGCGGCCGGGACCCTCAAAACCGCTCTGGTAAGCGTAGGCGACGCCGCCCGCGGGGCTTTGCAAAAAGGGCTTTCCACAGCAGCATCTACCGCCGGGGTTTTGGAGAACGCCTTAAAAAGTGTGGCGAGTGCAGCGGCTAAGATGGCCGCAGGCGTGGCAGCGGCGGGGATAGCTGCTGGGGCTGCGATTGCAGGCGCTGCGGCAAAAGCCAACGAATATACCAACGTATACGCAGATTTTGAAGACGCTATGTTACAAGTAGCGGCCACGATGGGCATTACCCAGGAGGAGATCGCTGCCGGCAGCGACGCTTATGAAAAGCTGACGAATGCCGCCAAGGAGGCGGGCGCCTCCACCCGGTATTCCGCATCGGAAGCAGGGGAGGCATTGAACTACCTGGCCCTTGCCGGGTACGATGCAGAAAAAGCCGTGGAGACGCTTCCGAAAGTGCTGGATCTGGCCGCTGCCGGCGGGATGGATCTGGCCACGGCTTCTGACCTGGTAACAGATGCCATGTCCGCCCTCCAGATGGAAACGGAAGAACTGGACGTGTTTGTCAACCAAATGGCGCGGACGGCCCAAAAGTCGAATACCAGCGTCCAGCAGCTTGGGGAGGCTATCCTTGTGTGCGCAGGCACGGCGACTTCCACCGGGCAGGAGGTTACGACACTGAACACCGCCCTTGGTATACTGGCCGATAACGGCATCAAAGGCGCGGAGGGCGGTACAAAATTAAGAAACGTCCTGCTTTCCCTTTCTGCCCCCACCGATGAGGCTGCCAAGCTGCTCCAGACGCTGGGGGTATCCGTCTATGATGCCGAGGGGACGATGCGGCAGCTTGGGGAGATTACGGCAGATCTGGATAGAAGTCTGGGAAAACTGACCCAGGAAGGGCGCACCAACGCCATCAACACCATTTTCAACAAGACAGATCTGAATGCGGTCAATGCCCTGCTTGCGTCCACTTCCGGGCGCTTTAGCGAACTTTCCGGGCAGATCGCAGACTGTGCCGGGGCCGCGTCGGATATGGCCGGCACAATGGAGGCCGGGCTGGCTGGTACGGCCCGTTCGTTCCGTTCGGCTATGGAAGGGATGCAGATTGAAGTCGGATCCATTTTCGCCGAGCTGAAACAGTCCCTTATGTCCGATGCAACGGAAGTTATCCGCAGGTTTACCAAAGATTTACAGGAAGCGGGCGGTGAATGGGGAAAAATCAGCGAGGCCGTCGGCCGTGCGATTTCCCAGGCGGTCACATTGGTGGGAAGCTATCTGCCGCAGGCTGCCAAGATGGGGATGCTGGTGCTGAAAACGCTTGGAGCGGCATTGATGGACAACCTGGATACCCTGGCAGAGGCGGGGGCTTCTGTCGTCCTAACACTGCTGGGCGGCGTGGTTTCTGCAATCCCGGCTTTGATTGAGGCATCCGCGCGGATCTTGAAAACTTTCCTGGAAACCCTTTTTGCCAACCGGGGAGAAATCCTGGATACAGGCGTGCAGATGGCCAGTTCCCTGGCGGATGGATTCCGAACCTATTTCCCGCAGATAATCCAGACAGCGGGCCAGATGATTCCTTTGATGGTTTCTGCCATAGCCAGCAAACTTCCAAAACTTTCACAGACAGCGAAAGGTATCGCTGTGACAATTATGGATGGCGTCGTCCGTTATCTGCCCATGATACGGGATGCCGCCGTCCAGGTAGTACAGGCTCTGTTTGAGACTTTATCCAAGAATCTGCCCCGTCTGATGGAAATTGGAAAGACGGCTATGGAGTCCCTTATAATGGGGATATTTGCGCAGAAGGGCCAGCTTTTAGACGCCGCATCACAGATAGGAAAGATGCTGCTGGACGCAGTTACTGCATATTTGCCGCAGATGAAAAGCATTGGAACTTCCTTGCTGCGTTCTTTGGCAGACGGGATAAGCGGTCAGTTTCCGCGGCTTACAGATACCACTGTACAGATCGCGGACGCCCTGTTGGATCTGTTTCTCTCTGGTCTGCCCCAGTTTGTGGAAGCCGGCGCCGGGATACTTATGGCCCTGATGGAAGGGATTGGGCAGCATCTGCCGTCTTTGGCAGAAAAAGCTGTGCAGGCAGTGGGAATATTCCTGGAAACTCTGGCCGGGCTGCTCCCGCAAATCATTGAGGCCGGAGCCGCCATCCTTGGCGCGTTATTAGACGGCATAATGGGAGGACTTCCTCAGCTAGTAGATGCAGCGGTTTCAATCATAGAGACGCTTTTTGACGCTCTGTTGTCCTATTTTCCACAGATACTGGAAACTGGTACAAAGCTGCTGGCCTCCCTCATCGATGGGATAACTGCGTATTTGCCGAATGTTATCGATGCGGCGGCGCAAATCATAGGAACAATTGTGGACGCCCTGCTTTTGAACCTGCCGCGCCTGGTGGAAGCGGGATTTTTGCTGCTGGAAGCCTTAGTAGACGGGATATTGGAATATTTGCCACGCTTGGCAGATGCGACGGTTGCGGTTATCCCCGTGATTGTATCCACGATAGCAGAGGGCCTGCCCAAACTCTTAGAGGTGGGGAAAGGAATCCTTGATACGTTGGTAAAAGCCGTGGTGGCTGTCCTGCCTGTGCTGGCGGATGCGGCTGTGGAAATCATTGGCACGCTTTTTGACGCGCTGATGCAAAACCTGCCGCAGATTCTGGAAGCCGGGATAAAGATACTCACGGCTCTGATTGGCGGGATTGTGGAATACCTGCCCCGTCTGATGGAAGCCGCTATTCAGATTATCGGGGCCATTTTAGACGCCATTATGCAGAACCTGCCGCAAATCATAGAGGCGGGTGTAATGCTTTTGTCCGCCCTGATTGATGGGCTGGTACAGTATCTGCCCCAACTGGTGGATGCGGCGATCCAGATTGGAAAAATCCTTTTGGATGCGATCTTGGATAATCTGCCCCAAATCATAAAAGCAGGCGTTTCCCTTCTGGAAGCGTTAATCAGCGGGATTGTCTCTGTTTTACCAGAATTGGTTGCGGCGGCGGTGCAGATTATCGAAGCAGTTTTAAATGCGATCCTGGACAACCTGCCGCAGATTATCGAAGCTGGGATTATGCTTTTGGAAGCCCTGATTGATGGGATTATAAAATGTCTGCCGCGTCTCATCGATGCGGCCATTCAGATATTTACGGCTCTAATCGATGCCTTTACCCGGAACCTGCCCCAGATTATCGCTGCGGGTGTGATGCTACTGAGCGCTCTCATTAACGGGATTGTTTCCGTTCTGCCAGCCCTGATTGACGCAGCGGTGCAAATCATAGAAGCTATCCTGGACGCAATTCTGGACAACCTGCCGCAAATCATAGAGGCCGGCGTGATGCTTTTAAACGCCCTCATTAACGGGATTGTAGAGTATCTTCCGCAGTTGATTGACGCGGCGATTCAGATCATCGACGCACTGTTAAACGCCATCCTGGCCAATTTGCCGCAGATTATCCAGGCGGGGATTATGCTGTTAAATGCCCTGATTGATGGGATTGTCAAATACCTGCCGCTTTTGATTGATGCGGCTATGCAGATTCTGGATGCTCTGCTGAATGCGATTTTGGATAACCTACCCCAGATTATCCAGGCCGGTATCCAGCTTTTGACCGCGCTAATCAACGGCCTGATCAAGTATCTGCCCCGCCTGATTGATGCGGCATTCCAGATTATGGACGCATTGATGAACGCGCTTTTGGCCAATTTGCCGCAAATCATTGAAGCGGGCGTGATGCTTTTGACTGCGTTGATCAATGGCCTGGTAAAATATCTTCCTTTATTGGTGGATGCCGCTGTCCAGATCATTACGGCCCTTATCGGCGTCATTGTCCAGAACCTGCCCCAGATTATTGCAGCAGGGATGCAGATTTTAGGTTCGATTGTAAATGGAATCATGACCTGTCTGCCGATGCTGATTGACGCGGCGGTACAGATTATCACAGCTTTGGTGGGCGCCCTAATCCAATACCTGCCGCAGATTGTGTCTATGGGAATTTCCCTGATCACTTCCCTGATCAACGGGATTGTGGCCTATCTGCCCCAGTTGATCGAGGTGGCCTGGCAGATTATAGAAACGCTGCTGACGGCTCTCGTAGAGAACCTGCCCCAACTGATCGCCGCAGGCGTTTCCCTGGTAAATGCTTTAATCGCAGGGGCAGCCGAACACCTGCCGCGCTTTCTTGAGCTGGCGGGACAGATTGTTGGAGAGTTTATCGGCGGGATATTGGCGGGGCTGCCGCAGTTTACGGCTTCCGGTTCCTCCATTGTAGCCGCCCTGGCGAATGGGATTGCCGCTTATTTCCCGATGTTAATGGAAGCCGCCGGGCAAATCGTCGGAAGTATCCTGACGATGCTTCTTTCTAGTATGCCCCAGATTATCCAGGCCGGATATGCGGTCATTACCTCTCTGGTCACCGGGATTGTCACCTATTTGCCGGCTATCGTAGAGGCGGCGGCGCAGCTGATGCTGGCTTTTGTGGCGGCGGTGGTAGAAAACCTGCCCCGGCTTTTGGAGGCCGGAAAGAACATGATCCGCACGATTGTGGATGCGATTGTCGCAGCCTTGCCGATGCTGTTGGATGCGGCCTGGCAGATCGTGGGGGCTTTGCTGGATACCATAGAAGAAAACCTGCCCCAAATCATCCGGGCTGGGGTGATGCTGATCCAGTCTCTAATAAGCGGGATTGTCACCTATTTGCCGCGGATTGTGGAAATTGCCGCCCAACTGCTGGAGGCATTACTAAATGCTATCGCCCAGAACCTTCCGATGTTGATTTCCGCAGGAATCTCCATTGTGGAAACCTTAATCACCGGAATTGTCACCCATCTGCCGCAGCTTTTGGCAGCAGCGGGACAAATCCTATTGGCCTTGATTACAGCCATCGGAGAAAACCTGCCCATGTTGGCGCAAGCCGGTCAAAATATCATTGGAACGATTGTAGATACCATTGCTTCCTGTCTGCCGATGCTGCTGGATGTGGCGGGGCAAATCTTAGGGATGCTGATTGACGGTTTGCTGAACAACATGAGCCGGATTGTGGAAGTGGCTTCCAATATCATCACCTGGATTGCAGACGGGATTGCGGCCTATCTGCCAAAACTGGCAGATGTGGCCATGCAGATTTTAACGGCCCTGCTGGATGCGCTGATCGCCAACCTGCCGAAACTGTTAGACGCAGGTATGGTCATCCTCCAAACAATTATAGATGCAATCGTTGCAAACTTTCCAAAGTTGGTGGATGCAGGCATCGCCATCCTCCAGGCCATCGTGGACGCGATCGTCGCCAACCTTCCTATGTTGCTGGATGCGGCGGTACAGATGATAAAAGCCCTACTTAATGCGATTGTGGATAATCTGCCCCAGTTATTAGCCGCTGGGGAACAGATCATTATATCTTTATGTGCTGCGATTAATGAAGCGCTGCCCCAGATTATCCCGCTGGGATTTGAAATTATCCGCCAACTGTTGCAGTCCCTAATGGACTGTGCCCCGATGATTATCGAAACGGCGGGAAATATTATCGGCCAGCTTATTATTGGGTTTATTGATATGCTGCCGGAATTGATAGACGGTATCTTGGTTTTGATTATTGGCATCATTGATACCATTACAGAAATGATTCCAGAGATTGTCCAGGCATGTATCCAGGCTATCCCTGCGCTTGTAGAGGCATTGAAAGAACACATCCCAGATCTGGTTAGGGCTCAGGCAGATCTGAAAGCCGCATTAATTGTAGCAATAGGGGAATCAATTCCAGCGATTGTGGATGCAGCCATGGATCTGATTCCGGTCGTATGTAAGGCAATCATAGACGCAATACCAGTGATATTAGAAGCGTTTGGAAAGCTTGGGGCTGCTTTGTTGGATTATCTCTCGGAATTGTGTGGGCGGATACTTCAAGCAATTACAGATTTTGCGGCAGAATTCGTACAAAAAGGCGCAGAGGCCGCATCTGGTTTCCTAAACAATGTCATAACCTTTATCTCGGAACTGCCTGGCAGGGTCTGGGATTTCCTTACAACGGTTATCTCCAATGCGGCAGAGTGGGCCGGGCAGTTAAAGGATAAAGGCATAGAGGCCGCAAAGTCGCTTGTTCAGTCTGTCACAGACGGCGTAAGAGAACTGCCCGGAAAGATGCTGGAAACGGGAAAGGACATTGTTGACGGTGTTTGGAATGGTATCTGTGATGCAAAAGACGCCTTTGAGGAGAATGTCAAGGATTTCTTTGGCGGGCTTGTAGATACAGTCAAGGAAAAACTCGGCATCCATTCCCCATCCAAAGTGATGCGTGAAGAAATCGGACAGCAGATTTCCGCTGGTGTTGCGGAGGGGATTAACGATAAACAGGGGGACGCAAAAGCCAGCATGGAACGCCTGGCAGAAGGCGTCATGAACCCTGCCAAACAGATGACCAAAGATATGGACACAGAATCCGCGGCAGCAGGCAGCGCAATGGAGGAAAACCTGGATAAGCTGTCAACTGCGGCCCCCGCGATTATGGATAACCTCGTAACAGCGTCCATCAAAGCTTTATCGCAGTTTTCCGCCAAAATGGGGGAAATTGCCAAGCAGGCGGCCGGCTCTTTTGCATCTTCCATGACAAAAGGCATTGCCGCGGTACAGTCTGCCATGGTGGCCTCTGGAAAAAATCTGGTACAGGGGCTGTGGCAGGGAATCTCTGGTGCGTCGGGCTGGCTGTATAAATCGGTGTCTGAGTTTGCGTCCGGCATTGTAAAGAATATCAAAGGCACCTTGGGCATCCACTCCCCCTCCCGTGTAATGCGGGATGAAATCGGCAAAAACCTCTCCCTTGGAATTGGGGAGGGAATCACCCGGAGTGCGCAGGCGGTTTCGGACGCCATGCGCTCTGTCGTAGACAAGCTGCGTTCCGACGCAGAGGGAATCCGAATTGGTGTGGGTGCAAGCGCCGCTTTCCTGTCTGGAGCGGGCAGCCAAGCTCCAGGCTCCGGCGCAGGGACGGCGGCGCAGGTGGGAAGCGGGGACACCTACATTACGAATTTTCACCAGACCAATAACAGCCCCAAGGCTTTATCCAGGCTGGAGGTATACCGGCAGACCAAAAACGCCCTGCAATATGCAGCGGTACAAAAGGGGTGAAAAAGATGCTGGAATTGAAAGTAAAAAACGAAAAAGGGCAAATCCTGGACTTTTCCCAGGATCCACGCTACCAAGTCACGGCCAGCGGCGTCTCCCCTGCGGCCGCAACCGTAAACGTAAGCAAAGTCGCTATGAACGACGGGGCAAAGTTCAACAGCTCCCGCGTCAACGAGCGGAATATTGTCCTGATGGTTTACCTGGTAAAAGACATTGCGGCGGCGAGGCTGGACCTGTACCGTTATTTTCCGCCGAAACACCGCTGCACCCTCTATTTGAAAAACAGGCTGCGGGATGTCTGCATTGACGGGTATGTGGAGGCCGTGGAGTGTGACCTGTACGGGCAAGGGCAGGCAGCGCAGGTATCTATCCTGTGCCCCGACCCGTATTTTCGGGCAGTCCGAAGCAGCTATGTGGAAATCGGGAAAGTGCTGCCGCTGTTTGAATTCCCCTTTGCCATCTCCGAGGAGGGCAGGGAACTCTCCCAGCTCTACAATGAAATCGTCGGCACCGTCCTCAATGAGGGCGACGTGGCGGGCGGCCTGACCATGGAGCTGCGGGCAACCGGGAAAGTCACAGAACCCCGGATCTACAACGTACAGACCCGGCAGGTTACCGGGCTGCACTTTGAGATGCAGGAAGGCGACCGGATTATCATCAATACCAACGTGGGGGAGAAATCGGTCACACTGCACCGCAACGGCGTGACCAGCAACCTGATCAACCGTCTGATCGACCATCCAGCCTGGTTCCAGCTGGAAACCGGGGCAAACATATTCACTTATAAATGCGGGGAAGGAGATGAAAACTTCAATATGACGTTTCTTTTCTGCGCCCGCTATATGGGGGTGTGACATGGATTTTTTGGTATATGATACAAACCTGGTTTTACTTGGCGTCGTTGACGATGCCGAGTCCGCCATATGGACGACCCGGTATTATAAACCAGGCGATTTTGAACTGTATTTGAGGGCGTCCAGCCAGGCGTCAGCGCTTCTCAAAAAGAATTATTATGTTGGGAAAAGTGACAGCAGCAGCCTCTGCATGGTGGAACGAATTGGAATCCAGGAAGATGAGGAGGAGGGCGACCATTACGTTGTCTCTGGGCGGGATTTGAAAAGTCTGCTGGAACGCCGGATTATCTGGGAACAGACCATGCTGAACGGGAAAGTGGAGCAGTGTCTGCGGCGGCTCATCCTGGAAAATGCCATTGAAACCACGCCGGAACGCGTTATCCCCGGCCTTATTTTGGGGGCCGAAAGCTTGCTGCCTGCCTCTATGAAAAAACAGATTACCGGCGCCAACTTAATGGAAAGCATTCAAGACATTTGTATTACGTATCAATACGGGTGGGACGTCCTGTTTTTAGATGGGAAATTTCCCGTTATGTTTTACAAAGGCACGGACCGCTCTTACAATCAGACAGACACCGATAACCCCTATGTGGTGTTTTCGGCCGAGTTTGACAACCTAATTTCCAGCGTTTACGCTCAGGATGCCAGCCAGTATCGAAATGTGGCCTTAGTAGCGGGGGAAGGCGAGGGAAAAGCGAGAAAGAAAACCGTTGTCGGGGAAGCGTCCGGGCTGGATCGGTATGAATTATACGTGGATGCCAGGGACGTCTCCAGCAACGAAGGGGAAATCTCCGACGCGGAATATTTGGCGCAGCTTTACGGACGCGGCATGGAAAAACTGGAAGCCGCTTCCAGAGATGAAACCTTTGAGGCTGTGGTAGACAATACAAATCTGTACATCATGGGAAAGGATTACTTTATGGGAGACATCGTAACCGTTCAAAATAAATACGGGGCGAGAGCAAATGCCAGAGTGGTAGAGATGATCGAAAACTGGAGTGATGGCGGCTATACGGCGGTTCCCACTTTGGAAACTTGGGTAGAGGAGGGGAAATCATGGCGGTAACCAGCGGCTTTTTCAATTCCATAAACGGAGATAGGAAGTACAACGCCCGACAGATCGGAATGTACCTGGGGAAAATCATCCGTTCGGGAGTATTTTCCAATCCCTCCACGAATCTGCAAGTGACAGCGGCTGGCGGCATGGCTGTCCAGGTCTGGCCGGGCCGGGGCATGGCAAACTGTCACTGGATAGACAACGACAGCATGTATACAGTTATCCTGGACGATGCGGATCTCATTCTAGATCGGATTGACGCGGTGGTGATGCGCTTGGACGAAAGCGACGATGCCAGGGAAGTCAGCGTCGCAGTAAAAAAAGGCTCCCCGGCCAGCAGCCCCGAAGCTCCAGCCATGGAACGGACGGAGAAAGTAGAGGAGTACTGCCTGGCGCAAATCTATGTGCCAAAGATAAAAGACGACGGCACGCAGGAGATTCTCCAGGCAAATATCACAGATACCAGGGCAGATACAGAAGTTTGCGGCTGGGTAACCAGCCTGATTGAACAGGTAGATACCCATACCCTGTTTTTGCAGTGGCAGGACGCCTACCAGCGGTATTATGACGAAAGCACGGAAGCCTTTGAAACCTGGCTGGATGGGATAAAGGCCCAGTTAGGGAAAGATGTAGTATCAACGATTTTGAACCAGATCGATGGTCTTGTAAAAAGGGCGGATGGCATAGATACTTGGGCGATGGAGACAGATGCAGAAATACAGCGTATTGGAGATGAAACAGAAGCTAATACAGAAGATTTGAAAACCCTGGAAAGTGCTGTCCAAGATATGGGCGAAGACCAAAAGAATTTAGAAGGTGAAGTGGCCCAGATAAAGGAAGATTTAAAAACCAAAGAGGGAAATCCATCTGTGCTCAGTATGATTATACCGGTTTCTGGCTGGAAAGGGGACAACGCACCCTATACAAATACACTTGAAATTGACCGTGTAAAACCAACCAGCGTTGTAGAAATCAGCCTGTCACAAGATGCCAATGCCGACCAGGTAAGAGCTTGTATGAACGGGCAGCTTGTGGATGGTGGGCAGACAGCGGGTAATATTACTCTAAGGGCATTTGGACGGAAACCGGATATGGATATACCTGTGGTTGTGATTATAAGGGGGAATGCATAATGCCAGTATTGACAAGATTTCCTGGTGGTGGAGGTGCCACCGGATATATGTACCAGGTAGAAAATGTAATATCGCCGGAAGCATTGAAAGGGGACAATGGTACCGTTGCACTATATTGGGGAGACCCTGCGGATATAGTTATAGAAGGAGAGACCCTATCGGAATGGAAAGGGAGCATCGTTGTATGTAAGCAGGGGAAAATTCCAAGGCATGTAAACGATGGAATTAGGGTTTGTGAAAACACAGTAAAAGATAAATTTAAGGCATCGCCATTTGTCACAGACATTGGGGGGCCTGGATATTATTATGCAATTTTTCCTTATACGAAAGATTATGTCGTGAATATATCCAAAGAAAATGTTGTTTTGTGTGGTTCTCTGGAGCTGGAATTTGCAGAATGGTCAGACATAGAGGAGGCGTCTATTAGCGGGGAAGCAGAAAAATGGTGGAAAGTGGGGGAAGAGAAAAAAGTTGAGCTGGCCAGTCCTTTCAACACAAAAATTACACTCCAAATTGCAGATTTTCACCATGATGACTTAGCAGATGGCAGTGGAAAAGCCGGAATCACTTTTATATCCAAAGAAGTCATAGATCCTGTGGGACTTGCTTTTATTTCTGCCATCGACAGTTATGGGCGGAGTTGGAGCGGATCTCATTTCAGAAATGTGGTAATGTCCAATATCAAAGCCGCATTGCCAGCGGATCTAAGAGACATCATAAAGAAAGTAAATAAATTTACTGCTGGCGAGGGAGCCTCTAAAAATATTGTATCCACGCAAGATGATTTATTTACCATTTCCCAGACAGAAATGGGGGAAAATCTGGTATATGGCGGTACAACCTACATAGAAGGCAGCCAATACCCTATTTTCTCGGATATAAATAAACGGATAAAACAAGATGCAAGTGGAGCGATTCGGGAATGGTGGACACGCACACATAGATATTCTTATACCAGCAGTAGCAGTGAAACTCCCAGTATTCAATGGGTTTATGTAAATACAAGTGGAAGTTTTTATAATATTTCGTACAATAACAATGCAAAAATATGTTTTGGGCTGTGTGTATGAGAAAGGAGCGTGAAAAAATGGAAAAATCTCTGATGTTATTGCAAGTATTTTTAGCGGGGGTAATTGCCTGGCTGAGCGACCGCTTGGGAATCTTATTCCCGATGCTGGGCCTCTTATGCACTCTGATGATAGTGGACTATTTCACAGGAATGGCGGCCAGCAAGACGGAAGCGATTGACCACCCAGGCGACCCTGCATACGGCTGGAACAGCGCCAAAGGGGCCAAGGGCATCCTTAAAAAATTTGGATATTTATGTGTGACCGCCGCTGGAATTGTGCTGGATTATGTAGTGATGGTGGCAGCAGGGCAATTAGGCTTTGAGATACGCAGAAACGTATTTTTCGGGCTTTTGGTAACCGCCTGGTACATCCTCAATGAACTGCTGTCCATTACAGAGAACGCGGGCCGCATGGGCGCCCCGGTGCCCAAATGGCTGGTGAAATACATTGCCGTGCTGAAAAGTAAAATCGACGACAAAGGTTCGGAAGAATAAACACGAATGGAGGAATCTATGGGAAAAACAAACATCATGGGACAGGCCCAAGCCACCGCCGCACAAATGCAGGCATATATCCGGGAAATAAACCCAGAGGTAGCGCAAAGTGTAATCAATATGATTCCGCTGTATTTATCCGAAGGAGCGACGGAAGGCGTTCGGGGCGATGTTGCTTTCGCTCAGTCCTGCCTGGAGACGGGGAATTTCACCTTTTCCGGCTCTGCGGTCACGCTGGATCAGAATAACTTTGCTGGGATAGGCGTCACCCAAAATGGGATGAAAGGACATTCCTGGGCGACGCCCCAGCTCGGCATCCGGGCGCAGATCCAGCATCTGAAGGCATACGCCAGCAGCAGCCCGCTTTGTAAGGAATGCGTAGATCCGCGCTATGCCTATGTGAAAAAAGGATGCGCCCCTTACGTGGAATGGCTGGGCATTCAAGAAAACCCACAGGGGGCGGGCTGGGCTTCCGGGGCAAATTACGGCGAAAAGATTTTAAACATCTTGGACAAAATTATACATATGGAAAGCGGGGAAAAGGAAATGAGCATCTCTATCCTAAAGAAGCTAATCGGAATCAACCAGACGCCCTTGCGGCGTTCTACTGCGGATATTCGGTACATTGTAGTACACTAAGTCGGAGCGTTAGGCGGGGCGCGGGAAAATGTAGATTATTATGCAGGCGGGAACCGGGGCGCATCCGCAGATTTCTTTGTGGGCCATGACGGAGAGATTTACCAGGCAGTGGATTATTACCAGGCGTATAGCTGGCACTGCGGCGGCGGCTTGCAAGGCAGCGGCGGGGCTTCCCATTATGGGAAATGCACCAATCAAAATTCCATCGGGATTGAAATGTGTGTGAAAAAGCGCAGCACAGCCACGATGAACGCCACAGACAAAGACTGGTATTTTACGGAACAGACCTACCAGGCTACGGTGCAGTTAGTTAGACACTTGATGGCAGAACTGGGCGTGGATGCGGAGCATGTCATTCGGCATTACGACGTAAACGGAAAAATCTGCCCAAATCCCTTTGTCTACAACACAGGCGCCCATACATGGGCAGAATTCAAGAAAGCGATTACAGATACAGGAGGGGACTATATGTTTGGAATGAAGACAGTCCAAAAGGGCGAAACTGGAAATCATGTGCTACTGGTGCAGGAAATCCTGCGGGCAAGGGGCTTCAAAGGTAAGAACGGAAAAGCCCTGAATCTGGACAAAATCTGCGATACCCAGACAGTGTACGCTATCAAGCAGTATCAGAAAGAGCGGGAGAAAGCAGAACCAGGCAGTGTCGGGGCAATCGACGGGATTGCCGGACCGAAAACACTGCAAGATATGATCGCGCTGTAAAAAACTATGAGGTCAATATATATAGGTAGAAATAGAAATGGAGATATCTTGTGAAATTATTGTATGGCAACTGCCTCAGCTTAATATCTACCATCCCAGATGGCATAGTAGATATGGTGTTGACAGATCCGCCTTATTCTTCTGGTGGGATATTCCCTGGAGACAGAAAAAAGCCGACAAGGGATAAATATACGGATACTAATTTTAACGGAGCTGCAAGATTCCCAGATTTTAGTGGTGATAACATGGACCAGAGAAGTTTTACAAGATTTTTAAGCATTGCCTTGGCAGAATCACGGGAAAAAACAAAACCTGGAGGTATCTGTGCCGTTTTCATTGACTGGAGAAACCTGCCCCTTATGGCAGACGCGCTGCAAATGGCTGGATGGATTTACCGGGGCATTGTAGTCTGGGATAAGTGAAACAGCCGGGCCATCCCCGGACGGTTCCGCAATGACTGTGAATACATCGTCTGGGGTACAAATGGTAACCGGCCAGCACGGTATGAGCCAGGCGTGGAGGTGTACAAAGGTTGTTTCCAAGTATCTGGGGTTTTGAGCAAAGATAAGCACCACCAGACAGAAAAACCGGTAGAATTACTGAAAGAATTGCTGAAAATCGTTCCGTCTGGCGGAATGGTTTTTGACCCTTTTATGGGCAGCGGCAGCACGGGAATAGCCTGCCAAGAATTAGGCTTGGATTTTATTGGCATTGAGTTGAATAAGGCATATTTTGAAATTGCCAAACAGCGGATAAGACAAGCTTGCCGGATGAGTACAGAAGTATTATAATCCCTTTGGTTGGGGGAGGGCGCAAGTCCTTTCGCACGTTATAATATTATATATACCTTTAACAGCCCGAAAGCGCCCAAATTCAAAGCCTTTCCCGCCTCATAACATTGTCCCAAATATAAACGGATGAGGGCTCAAAAGATATGGTTTCTTTCTCACAAGATAGGCGGAAATGTTCAAAATACGCTTTTAATTCTTTGCAGAAGTTGTCAACGTCATAAAAAACTGATATAATTAATTTGCCCATAAGTCTATTCTCCTTTGGCATTTTAGGTTTAGCGATTTTAATTATACCAGAGAATCAGACTTATGGGCATTTAATTTTCATCGAATTCACGTTATTTAATTCTTATTTTGGCCAAAAGGATGTATTACATGATTAATCATTTTTTCAACTCCTTCAGATACATTTATAGGTATAAGTTTTGTATCTGGATATTTATTATGACATACTACAAATAATTCATGTGCAAATCCTTGACCTATTTCAGAAATACCACTAAAATCCAGTTCAACTTCCTGAAAACTATCAAAACGATTATATAACCGTCTTGCTTGCGAACGGGAAACTGGATAGTCACCATATATATTTTTTATAGGTATACTCGTTCTAATAAACCCTTCATCTACTCCTGAAAACACGTCCATAACCTCTTTTATTGTTTTATTGCTAGAGTTTGAAAGTTCCATAAAAATTAGGGTTCCTTTGATGTCTTTATATTTTTCCAAAACCTTAACATTTTCTAAATTACGCAACATTTCTTCATGATTATTATGTGAGAATATTTTACCATCTGATATTGCAGCAAATCCGTCTAATACTCTTGATGTAAAAAAGATACCTTCTCCTGAATGATTTTCGGTATCTGTTGTCAACTTTCCTTTAAATAATTCATAGACTGCATCATCTAAAGAATTATAATTATAATATTCCTTAATTTTTTTAAATATGCCAACTCCATTATCTATTATCAGCATTTTTATATTAAGAAAATTACTACAAATTACAATATCTACCTCTTCTGCTTCAGAGTGATCAATTGCATTATTCATCATTTCCATGAATGTATATTGCCAGATACGTTGAATATTATCAGGCAGATCAAATATATATTTTTTTAAATAATTATCATATATAATATCTTCATCAACCAATTGATTTTTATTCCTATATAGAGGAATAACATCCATCATACACACCAACTGGAGTACTCCACGTTTTTGTTCCACAATTCTATCTTTTTCCAGTTCGTAAATAAAATCAATTGTTTCTTCTGGTGATATACGAAAAGCTTCTGATGTTCGCATAATAACATCAGATTTCTCTGCCCCCATGTCAATCTTTTCTAATATATATCGTTTAATACGAATCTTTGTTTCTTTTGAAAAATTCATACCTGTACCTTTATTATTCACCCGTTTTGATAATACTACGTCTGCCCATCCTCGATACCTTATAGCTGTTTCAATACATAATCCTTAAACACAAGGGGTGATGTTATTAGTATATGTATTTTTTACGTTTTAGTCAATACCTTTGCTGTTGCCCTGTGTTGTCCTCAGCTTGGATTTTATTGACATTGACACTCCCCCGGATTTAGCCGTGGGGAGTGTCAACTTTAAACACTTGAAAAACACTGTATTTTCAGGCTTTCGGAAGCGTGCAGAGTACCAAGAAAATTAAACTTCCACTTCAGTTTCATCCTGCGGGGTGAGTGATTAAACTGGAAAATATTTGTTATATCAAGCAAAATGCCTGATAGGAAAGATAAAAAAGCAAGGGGCAGAAAAGGGGCAAGCCCTTTCGCACGTTATAATATCATATATACTTTTAACAGCCCGAAAACACCCCAAATTCAAGGCTTTTCTCACCTCATAACATTTTCCGAAACACAAAAAAGTGCAGGAGATGGGACTTGAACCCACACGATCTTGCGACCACAGGCACCTGAAGCCTGCGCGTCTGCCAATTCCGCCACTCCTGCATTTCTTTATCCAGCATTTTTTGCTTGCTCGATTATAATACATCATTTCCTGGCGGATGTCAACCATAAAATGAAAAATTTTTTCCAGTAAAATTTTTCTCATGAATTTTTTCAGAAGGATGAACCTCAAGGATTGACAAACTATAAGGGTCCGTGGTAGGATACCCTTGTCGATCAATTTAGTGTAATGAATTGATAAATGGATAAAGTGAAGGGAGAAGGATTATGAAAAAGGGATTGGCATTATTTACAGCGGCGATGATGATGTTTGGACTGGCTGCATGCGGACAGAACGAAGACGCTCAGCAGACCACAGGGGATGCAACTGTGACGGAGACAGAAGCCGCTGAGGAAACGAAGGCTGCCGCAGACGATAGCAAAGACGATGGGGAGAGGACTACATTTACAGTGGGCTTTGACGCGGAGTTCCCTCCATATGGATTTATGGATGAAAGCGGCGACTATGTGGGCTTTGACCTGGATCTGGCTCAGGAAGTGTGCGAACGCCAGGGCTGGGAGCTGAAGAAACAGCCGATCAACTGGGATACCAAGGATATGGAGCTGTCCTCCGGTTCCATTGATTGTATCTGGAATGGTTTTACCATGAACGGCAGAGAAGACGCCTATACATGGTCCGTTCCCTATGTGGATAACAGCCAGGTATTTGTAGTGGCTGAAGATTCCGGCATTGCGACAAAGGCAGATCTGGCCGGCAAGGTTGTGGGCGTACAGGCAGACTCTTCTGCACTGGCTGCGCTGGAGGATGAAGAAAGCCAGGAAAATCTGGATCTGGCGGCTTCTTTTTCCGCACTGAATCAGTTTGCAGATTATAATACCGCGTTTATGGAACTGGAAGCAGGATCCATCGACGCGCTGGCTATGGATATCGGCGTGGCCAATTATCAGCTCAATCAGAGAGAAGGATATACGATCCTGACCGGGGAAAACGAAGAAGAATATCTGGCTACCGAGCAGTATGCTATCGGCTTTTTGCTTGGCAACGACGAGCTGAAAGATACCGTGGAATCCACGCTGATGGAAATGGTAGACGACGGAACCTTTGCAGAGATTACCGAGAAATATGCAGACTACGGCCTGGTAGACGCCGTATGTCTGGGAAAATAAGTTTCAGAACAAAAACGGGGAAAGGGATGGAAAAATTCCGTCCCTTTTTTTCCGTTGGATATGAACGAGTTTACGAGGAGAGTTTGGTATGAATACAACAACCATGCTGCAGATTCTGGGCAGCGGAATGCTGAAAACAGCAGCCATCTTTTTTTTAACCATGGTATTTTCTCTGCCGTTGGGATTGTTTTTTTCGTTTGGAAGAATGTCCGGTAACGT
This sequence comes from uncultured Lachnospiraceae bacterium, assembly GCA_947571775.1. Lineage (GTDB taxonomy): Bacteria > Bacillota > Clostridia > Lachnospirales > Lachnospiraceae > MGBC164599. Next base: position 30,586 of record CANOZK010000002.1, read on the forward strand.
GGTAATCCGAACCATCGCCAAATTTTATATTTCCGTCATGCGGGGAACGCCGCTGATGCTCCAGATGATCGTGGTGTATTTCGCACCATATTATGTGTTTGGACTGAGAATTCCGGCGGGGTATCGCTTTGTGGCGGTCATTTTGTCGTTCGTGCTGAATTACGCGGCCTATTACGCGGAAATTTACCGTTCAGGCATTGAATCCATCCCTAAAGGGCAGTACGAAGCGGCGGAGGTGCTGGGTTACAGCAAGATACAGACTTTTGTGAAAATTATTCTGCCGCAGGTCGTCAAACGGATCTTGCCGCCGGTGACCAACGAGATGATTACTCTGGTAAAAGATACCTCTCTGGCGTTTGTTCTGACAGAGGTAGAAATGTTTACCGCGGCAAAACAGATTGCGGCGAAGGAAACGTCGATTCTGCCGCTGATGGCGGCGGGCCTGTTCTACTATCTGTTTAATCTGGTGGTAGCCGCAGTTATGGAACACGTAGAAAAACGGCTGAACTATTATAAGTAGGGAGATCAAACCATGCAGGATAAAGTACTGGAAATCAATCATATGAAAAAAAGATTCGGCGATTTGACTGTGCTGGAGGATATCTCCCTGTCGGTAAAAAAGGGAGAAGTGGTTTCGGTTATCGGCCCTTCCGGCTCGGGAAAATCCACCCTTCTGCGCTGTGCCACCATGCTGGAATGGATGGATGGGGGAGAATTGATTTATTTGGGAGAGCGGGCGGCCTATGAGGAAAACGGCAAATGTGTCTATGCCTCCAAGACAGAGCTAAAAAAGATTCACAAACATTTTGGCCTGGTATTCCAGAATTTTAATTTATTTCCGCATTACACAGTGCTGAAAAATATCATAGACGCGCCGGTAAGTGTGGATAAAGTCCCCAAACAGGAGGCAAAGGAGCGGGCAATCACGCTGCTAAAGCAATTAGGATTGGAAAATAAGATGGACTGTTATCCCCATCAGTTATCCGGCGGACAGCAGCAGCGGGTATCCATCGCCAGAGCATTGGCCTTGCAGCCCCAGATTCTGTTCTTCGACGAGCCGACCTCCGCGCTGGATCCGGAGTTGACCGGAGAGGTGTTAAAGGTTATCCGAGAGCTGGCAAAACAGCATATGACCATGATTATCGTGACCCATGAGATGCAGTTCGCCAGAGAACTCTCAGACCGGATTATTTTTATGGAGCAGGGAATCATCCAACAGCAGGGAACACCGGAAGAAATCTTTACGGCGCCCAATGCACGGGTAAAAGAATTTATCGGAAAATTTGCAGGGTAAAGACCATGACACAGGATGAAATATTTATGAAAGAGGCGATCCGACAGGCAAAAAAAGCGTATGCGCTGGACGAAGTACCCATCGGATGCGTGATTGTCTATGAGGGAAAAATCATCGCCAGAGGCTACAACCGCCGCAATACCGACAAAAACACCCTGGCTCATGCGGAATTAAACGCCATCCGCAAAGCCAGCCGGAAACTGGGAGACTGGCGGCTGGATGGCTGTACCATGTATGTGACACTGGAACCCTGCCAGATGTGCGCGGGCGCTATCGTGCAGTCGCGAATTCAGAAAGTGATAATGGGGTGCAGAAATCCAAAGGCGGGCTGCGCTGGCTCTATCTTAAACCTGCTGCAAGTCCCCCAGTTCAATCATCAGGCAGAAATCGAAGAGGGAGTTCTGGAAGATCAGTGCTCCGAATTAATCAAAGAGTTTTTCCGAAATCTGAGAGAAAAACGTGCGAAGACGGCGGCTCCCCCATTTTCTCAGGAATGAGAAAGTGGGAGCCGCTTTTGCCTTTTTTAATTTGCTTTCGCCTTCTGAGCAAACTCGGTGGTGATCAAATTTTCGTAAGAAATTCGCTGCTCAAGTTCACCGGCATCCTCTAAAATATCTTGCAACAGCACAAAACTTTCTTTTTCAAAGATCAGGTTCTCTTTCCAGGTATCTTGTTCATAATAACGCTTTACAATGGTGATGATAGTATCCAGGTCTGTCTCCGCAAACTGTGGTGCGATGCTCTTGGAGATTTCCTCTGGAGTATGGGTTTGAACGTAATCCATGCCTTTTTGCAAAGCGTTGGTAAACTTCTGAACGATCGCAGGGTTTTCATCCAGATAACTGCTCTTGGCGCTGTATGCGGTGTAGGGAACATAGCCGGAATCCACGCCCAGGGAGGCCACTACATAACCGACGCCTTCTTTTTCCAGAGTGGTAGCTCCTGGTTCAAATTCCACCGTAAACTCCCCCTGTCCGCCAGAGAAAGCCGCCGCTGTGGAACCAAAGTCAATGCTCTGGTCAATGTCCATATCCTCGGACGGATCCAAGCCATTTTGCCGCAGGATGTATTCAAAAACCATCTGCGGCATACCGCCCTTTCGGCCTCCGAGGATATTTTTTCCTTTCAGATCCTGCCAAGTAAATTCGGGCATCTCTTCGCGAGCCACCAGGAAGTTGCCGGCCCTCTGTGTCAACTGGGCAAAATTTACCACCGGATCGTTCGTCCCTTCCTGATAAGCGTACACAGAAGCCTCCGCTCCCATAAAACCAATATCGGCTTCGCCGGAGAGCACAGCGGTCATCGTCTTGTCGGCGCCAAAGCCTGTGACAAGCTCCAGTTCAATTCCCTCGTCTGCGAAATATCCCTCCTCAATCGCCACATACTGCGGCGCATAGAAAATAGAATGGGCGACCTCATTCAAAGTCACTTTCACCATAGAGGCTTGCTCCTGCGGCTGCTTGGCGGTGTTTTCTTTTTCCCCGCAGCCGGCAAGCGCTGTACAAAACAGAGCGGTCAGAAACAGTAAGCAAAATACCTTTTTCATAGTTCCCTCCTTTGGAGAAATCTAATAACAGTATATGCATTTTGTGGAAAAGGGGCACGAAGAACAAATCAGGCAAGATCCTCTTTTTGGAACCTTGCCTGACTTTTCTGATTTCTGGAACTACTGGATGGACTTTCCAAGCTCATAGGCCTGCTGAAGTTCGGGTTTTCCCTCGATGTCTCCGATATGGCCGCACCTTCCGGCCAGAACGTGCCCCAGGTTTTCCCACCTGAGATGCTCCATCAGATGATCGTAATAAAGGAGCACATCTTCAAAAGCATTCCCCTCTGCCGCCATCAAAAGCGCAGAAGATTTCCCGTTTCCCCGAAGAAGGTTCCCATCGCCTTCTTCCAAAGCAAACAGCCGGTCAATGGCCGTTCGGATCTGACCGCTCATATTCCAGTAATACAACGGAGTGGCAAGCACGACCACATCGCATTCTTTTACCACCGGATAAATTTTGGCCATGTCGTCTTTTTGGACACAGGGACATTCCCTGCTGCTGTGTCCGCCAAAGCAGCCCTTGCAGCCGTGGATATCCATTTCATCCAGGAAAAATTCTGTAATGGTATTTCCCGTTTCTTTCGCGCCTCTGGCAAACTCCGCAGTCAAAACCGTTGTGCTTCCCTTTCTGCGGGGGCTTCCGTTTAAAATGACAATTTTCTTACTCATAGCATCCTCCTCAAATCGCGTCCGCCAAGGCCGCTGCCTTTTTGCAGCCGTCCGTCTTATCAATATCGCCGGGATTGAGCACACCCGGAACCAGAACTTCACCGACCATTTTCCATTTATTCAGCGCACACATGCGCTCCATGGGAATGCGCACGCCGTCCATCACAGACAGATCTTCCTCCTCACAGCAGGTAATCAGCGCGCACTCCTTGCCGGCAATCTCTTTTCCGCCGACAACCAGGGAGAAGATACGGTCAATGACTCCCTTGATCTGCGCCGGAATAGAGTACCAGTAGACTGGCATGGTAAATACAATGGCATCCGCCTCCAGAATCGCCGGCGCTATCACATTGAAGTCGTCGTCAAAGGTACAGGCTTTGCCCGTAGAAAAACAGGTTTCACAGGCATGACAGCCGCCTATTTTTTTCATAGCGGCGTCAAAGCGGGTAATGGTATGCCCTTTATCTTGTGCAGCCTTGATAAATGCATCCGTCATGGCAAAGCTGTTTCCGTTTTTGCGGGGACTTCCTGTAATAACAACAATTTTTTTACTCATAATCGATATCCTCCTCTTTTTCCATCATTGGCACCAAATTTTATTCACCATTTTTTATTTCTGAATGGTATCAGAATTCTGATTGTACGCCTTGGCAACACATTTCCATTCGCCGTCCATTTTCAGCAGAAGCAGTACGTCCGTAAAGTCAATGCGGTTGCCCCAGCCTTCTTCCAGTACGCGGACGACAGCAAGGCTTTCCTCAACCAACAGGACATCCACACGCGCCTTGAAATTGTCACCGCCAGGTACGGTATCTACATTGTGGTAGAACTGCTCAATAGAGCCATGCTCCAGTCTGCCGTCCAGATAACCAAACAAAACAGCTTCATCAGTAAATAATTCCTTGGCATATACACTGTTTCCCTCTGCAACGCTTTTGACAAATTTCATTGCTGCTTCTTCTACTGCCTGATATTCCTTTAACTCTGCTCTCATTGTAACAACCTCCTAAATTTTTTGAGAAATAGTAAATTCCATCTATATGGTCAGTCCTCCATCAAAGACGGCTTTCCCAGATGTTCATAGTTGTGCATTTTACTTGCAGGATTGACTTTCCCTGCCGCTGATATTATAATTATAATCAGAATTAATCAGAAAACAAGTACGCACATTTAAGTACGATACTTACATAAAAGTTATATACTTACTTAAAGGAGAGTGTAAAGATGCACAAACGCTGTATATCACAAGAATGTCTGGAAACAACCGGTTTCAGCTACACATTATCCCTCATCAATGGAAAATATAAAATGACCATCCTCTATACACTGATGGAATTCGGCGTCGTCCGTTTCAACGAAATGAAAAAATACATCGGTGAAATTTCTTATAAAACACTCAGTTCCAACTTAAAAGAATTGGAAGCAGACCAGTTGGTGCACCGAAAAGAATATCCGCAAATCCCTCCAAAGGTGGAATACAGCCTTACAGAGCGCGGAAAGTCTCTGATTCCCATCTTAGACGGGATGTGTGAATGGGGAGATAACAACAGAATATAAGAGAAGAACAGACATCGTGCCCTCCGCTGAGGGCACGAGAAACCTTTTCAAACAGAATTGCCCATCCGCTTCATCTCGCGCCACACAAAACACACGGCGAGAATGACTGCCGCGCCGTCGGCAATCGGACCCGCGTACATCACGCCGTCGATGCCAAACACGCACGGAAGCAGCAAAATCAGCGGGATCAGAAAGACAATCTGTCGTGTCAGAGCCATGATAATCCCCATCTTTGCCTTGCCGATGGACGAAAAAAAGTTAGAAGTCAGCGGCTGGATTCCGCAGAAAATCACCATCATCATATAGATACGGAAATACCGTTCGGAAAACTGGTAATAGATCTCCGATCCGCTTCCAAAAATACTGACGATCTGCCGCGGGAACAACTGGAAGCAAAGAAAAGCGACTGCCGAAATAAAAAGCACTGCAACCAAAGCTTTCTTGTAAGTCTCTTTTACCCTGTTATAATTCTTAGAACCATAATTGAACCCGAAAATCGGCTGACATCCCTGCGAAATGCCCACAACGATAGAAATATAAATGACGTTTACTTTACTGATTACACCCACGCAGGCCAGAGGAATATCACTGCCATAGACCGACTGGGCGCCATAAGAACGCAGCGTATTGTTCAGCACAATCTGCACCGCCGCCATTGCCAGTTGATTGAAGCAGGCGGCTGCACCCAAAGAGGTAATCTGCCTAAGCAAAACGGTCTGCAATCGGAAATCTTTTCTGCAAAACTTTCTCGCTTTAAATCTGAGAAGATAAGAGAAAACCAACACCGCGGACAAAATCTGCCCGACAATCGTCGCCAGCGCCGCACCGCGAATCCCCATGTCAAATCCGAATATAAACAACGGATCCAGGAAACAATTCAAAACCGCTCCGGAAGCAATGCTGACCATGGAATACTTTGGACTTCCATCTGCCCGGATCAGGTGACTGCCGCCTGTCCCAAAGATAAAAAACGGAATGCCAATCGCAGTAATGCCTGTATAGGAAAGCGCATAAGACAGGTTATCCTCCGTCGCGCCAAAAAGATGCAGAAAGGGCTGCAAAAAGGTCACCACAAGAATACAAAGCGCAATTCCGGAAATCACCAATGCCGCCAGCCCATTGCCCGCAATGTGCATGGCCTTCTCCCTGTCGCCCCGCCCCGACTCCAGGCTGAAATTCGACGCACTCCCCACGCCCAGCAACAAAGCCAGCGCCAGACTGAACGTTACAATGGGAAACGCAACGTTGGTCGCCCCATTTCCCAAAAGCCCCACGCTGCGCCCGATAAAAATCTGATCCACAATGTTATAGAGTGCGCTAACTAACCCGCTTATGACAGCTGGGACGGCAAATTTTAGAATCAGCTTTCCGATTTCTCCAGTTGCAAGCGGATTGTTTTCTCGTTTCGTGATATTTGTTTTCATAAAAAATCCTCCCCGAAATTCAAAAACGCCTCGGCGTTCTTGTAGCGGCGTGCGGGTCAGCTTCTCTGATACAATACGTCCTCGCATGCCCGACACAAATTAGTACGACCGTCCTATATTGACATTCTAGCACGGGTGGACTAAAATGTCAATAATGAAATGCAGATGGAGGTATCAGTCCAAATGAAAAGCCGCAGAGAAGCGATTATGGATACAGCAGAAAAGCTATTCAATGAGAAAGGGTTTAACAGGGTTTCCCTGCGGAATATCTCGGATTCCCTTGGCATCAGCAAAGGCAATCTGACTTATTATTTCCAAAAGAAAGAAGATCTCATCGAAGCCTGCGTATTACGCAGCCACGAGAGCTACCAAAAGCATACCGTCCCCCAGACACTAGAAGAATTGAACCATCTCTTTTCTCTTTCTTTAGAGCAGAGAAAAAACAGACCCTATTATTTTAGAAACTACGCGCAGCTCTCCGAGGTTTGCCCCAGAGTGTATGAAATCCAGCTCTCCGTCATCGAAGATCTAGCAGAGGTCTTGAACAGCGCCATAAAAAATCTCATTGCCTCCGGCGAACTGCGTCAAGACTGCGCTTGCGCCTATGACGGAATCGTATCCTGTATGATATCCGTGCTGGCTTACGGCATCCCCTCTGTCATGGTCTCTTCCCCCGCAGAACAGCTTTCTTGCATCTGGAGCATTCTTATACCCTGCCTTACAGAAAAAGGACTGCGTAAAATCAAAGAAATTTTATAACCGTTCAGCAGCTTGCATTTCCCAGCCTTTCGTGTTATACTAACTCTCGGCGGTCACCGCCGTAAAATGTGCCGAGTGTTCGAGACCTTCCACTCGTAAAACAAAACTAAAGGAGAACAACATTATGAAAAATCAAAACACAGCCTTCTTAACACAGGCAGCAATGATTGCTGCTGTCTATGTGGTGCTCACTTATGTATTCGCGCCATTTTCTTTTGGAGAAGTCCAGATTCGGATTGCTGAAGCTCTCACAATCCTTCCGGCCTTCACTCCAGCCGCAATTCCAGGGTTATTTATCGGTTGCTTCATTGGCAATGTTCTGGGCGGCGCAATCCTTCCCGACATCATTTTTGGAAGCGTGGCCACATTGATCGGGGCCTTCTTTACATATCAGCTCCGCGATAAGAACCGCTTTCTTGCGCCGCTGCCCCCTATCCTCGCCAACACGATCGTTGTGCCTTTCGTGCTTTACTACGGATATGGCGTGCCGCTGCCCATTCCATTTATGATGCTGACAGTGGGAGCCGGGGAAATTGTATCCTGCGGGGTATTCGGAATGGTTCTGTATCTGGCTCTCTGGAAATATAAAAATCTTGTATTTCAAAAATAGTAAAAAAACAGCGGCCTGGTCTTCCAAGCCGCTGTACAAATTACAGATCCCATTCTTATTATTGTTATGCCAACGCCGCGCCAAGCGCTTTGCAGGCGGCGATTGTATCACTGTCCGGCGCATCGTGACAGATAACACTGTCGCAGGCCAGCGCCGCCCCATCAGAAGTGCAGGTTTCCGCCCAGGTGCGCATCCATTCGCCGTCCCCCCAATCGTAAGAACCGAACAGAGCGATCTTTTTTCCTCCCAACTTTGGTCTGCAAGAATCAAACATTGGCTGGAATTCATCTTCCTCCAACTCCTCCTCTCCCATAGCTGGGCAGCCGAACGCCACACTGTCGTATGCATCCATCATAGATGCGTTAAAGTCTGCCGCCGCCATCATAACAGCCTGCGCGCCCTTTTCCTTAATCCCATCCACAACAGCCTCCGCCATCGCTTCCGTGTTGCCTGTCTGACTCCAATAAACAACTGCAATTTTACTCATATATTTTATCCAACCTTTCCCAATAAAAATTTTTCTATATCAACCGGCGACTGTAAGCCGCTCAATAGACTTTCCTCTGGCAAACTGTGCAGTGTAAACATCCGTACATTTTTTATATCTTGCAAATGTTTTCCTGGCATTTTCTTCATCTCCATAAACTTTCCAACACCCGGTAAGCTTACTGCCCCGCGCCCGGTTCTTGATAAAACCGCACACATCCTCCGGCGGATAGCCCAGAAACAGCCCGATTTCATGGGGAAATTCGCTGCGCTCTCCTAATTTTCGGATTAGTTGAACAATGCAGCGCTCCGGTATTTCCGTTTCGTATCCGCTTTCCTTGAGCATACGGCAGGCGGCTGCATCCCTCAAATCGCGGAACAGATGAGAAACTCGATAGACATATACCAATGCGCGGCCGCCTTGGAATTTAAGCGGCACCACCCGCAGGCCCTTTCCTCTGAGCAGACAATTCCAATGCCGTATGCTGTCCTTCATTTCATCCGCATTTGCAAAAGAACAGGAAAACATATTTGCAGTCTTCATGCCTGCAAGGGTGGGCGAACAATGTTTTACAAGGATACCTTCTGACATTTTACCTCCTTTTTAATTAGTTTTAACTAACTATTTGTGAAAACTAAACGCCTTCCTTATGTGTTCTATCTATAATCCTATTCTATTTTTCTTTCCTCTTCTACTCCAAAAGAACACAAAAACACTCCAATACAACACCCAATGACCAAAATATAGCTTATTTAGAAGCCACAACCAAAATTAAAACTTTTTTCATGTCGTTGACAAAAAAAGGGACAGCCGTTTTTTAACAACCATCCCTTCAACTGATTATTTTGCATTTACAATATATTGCTTTACATCATTTACAACATCCGCAATGCTATACTGCTTCATTTGATTTTCCATTGCCCTCTGAATCTGCATCAGTTTGTCGTCCAATGACGCATGGATGTTTTTTCCCACCGGACAGTCTGGATTGGGATTTTCATGAAAATGAAACAATTCGCCTCCCTCCAGCAAATCCACCGCCAAATACACGTCATAAAAGGTAATCTGATCCAGCGGCCGCAGAGCCGTCGTGCCGCCTGTGCCCCTGGCTACTTTAATCAGTCCCGCTTTTCTGAGCTGGGAAAGAATGTTTCGTATGATAACCGGATTCACCTGGATGCTGGAGGCCAGGAAATCACTGGTAATTTTGTAGTCCTTTCCAAATGTCTCCATACAAGCAAAAATATGAATCGCTATGGTAAATCTGCTGGATATCTGCACACTGCCACCTCCAAATATTTTTGTAATTCTCGAAAAATACGCTTTCTTAGTTTCTTTTACAGGGTTCTTAATGTAGCGTCAACAATTACATTTTTACTGTCCCATCCTATATACCGGGAATGGTGCTGCCAGAAAAACAGGCTAACCATATGGCTGGTTATTCGTTCGGTGATCACTAGCTATACAATTTCTGAAACTCCTCTTCTGACAGAATCGGAACCCCCAGCTCCCTTGCCTTTTTATTTTTGGAGGAGGCGGACGCCGGATTGTTGTTGATTAAATAATCGGTTTTGCCCGTCACGCTGCCCGTCACCTTGCCCCCTTTGGATTCGATCAGTTCTTTTAATTCCTTTCGATTGGCGAATTGCTCCAGGCTCCCGGTAATCACGAAGGTTTTTCCCTCTAGGGCAGTGTCGCCTGTCGCCTCTTCTTCCTCTATGCTAAGCTGGCTGCTGAGGTGCTTCCAAGTCTGCACATTTTCAGCCTGGGAAAAATAGGTCACCAGGTTCTTGGCCAGTACTGGGCCGATTCCGTCCACACCGCTGATCTCTTCCTCAGAAGCATTCATAATCTGCTCCATATCCTGATCAAAATGCCTGCATATCAGCTTAGCATTGGCCAGCCCAATACCTGGTATCCCCAGGCTGTATAAGACGCGGGGCAGGGTAACCGCCCTTGCCTTTTCCAGATTTTCGATCAGATTTTCGTAAGACTTCTGTCCAAAACCCTCCAGCTCTATGATTTCCTCTTTATATTTTCCGATCTCAAACAGATCTCCGAAATCCCGGAGAAACCCCTTTGCAATAAATTTTTCTAAAGTGGCTTCGGAAAGGCCTTCGATGTTCATGGCGTCTCTGCTGGCAAACAGGGTAAAAGCTTTGATTTTTTTCGCGGGGCAGCGTGGATTGAGGCATCGAAGCACCTTTACGTCGTTTTCCTGTTCCACCCGCGCTTCTCCTTTACAGGCAGGACAGATGTCTGGTATCTGTAAATTTCCGCTTTTGGTGAGATTTTCGGCTATCTGAGGGATAATCATGTTTGCCTTGTAAACCCGAATCCGATCCCCGATCCCCAATTCCAGCTCCTCCAGGATACTGACATTGTGGACGCTGGCGCGGCTGACCGTGGTGCCCTCCAGTTCCACAGGAGAGAAAATCGCCACCGGATTGATTAAGCCGGTTCTGGACGGACTCCACTCGATCTCCTCCAGCGTAGTCTCCATCATTTCGTCCGCCCATTTGAATGCAAACGAATTTCTGGGGAATTTCGATGTGCTCCCCAGGGATTCGCCATAAGAGATATTATCGTAAATCGCCACCAGCCCATCCGATGGAACCTCATTTTTTGTGATCTGCTGAGAAAAATATTCCATCGCCGCATCCAAGGTATCCTCGGTTACGATGCGATATTCCACGACCTGAAAGCCCTGATTTTTTAGAAACTCCATCTCCTGTTCATGGGAGTCCTGAAAATCCATGCCCGGCGCGCTCACCAGGGCAAAGCCGTAAAACCGTACATTTCTTTTTGCCGTCACCTCATTGTTCAACTGCCGAACGGAACCGCTGCAAAGATTTCTCGGATTCTTATATCGGGCCTGCGCCTCCTCCATCTGTTCGTTGATTTTCTCAAAATCCTGGTAAGTGATCACAGCCTCCCCGCGCAGAATCAACCTGCCAGTATAAGGAATTTTCAGAGGAAGATTTGCGAAAACCCGCGCATTGTTGGTAATGACCTCGCCCACCAGCCCGTTCCCCCTGGTTACGGCCTTGGATAACTCCCCGTTCTCGTAAGTCAGAACGATGGTCAAGCCGTCCAGCTTCCAAGATAACAAAACCGGATGTTCTCCGATAAAGCTGCGCAATGCTTCCACATCTTTTGTCTTATCCAAAGACAGCATAGGCGTTTCGTGTGTCTCTTTCGGCAGTTCCTCCAATGCCTCGTATCCCACAGAGACGGTGGGGCTGTTTGCCAGCGTAATTCCCGTCCGCCGTTCCAGCTTTTCTAATTCCTCATAAAGATGGTCGTATTGCAGATTGCTCATGATTTCTCGGTCTTCCTGATAATACGCTCTGGACGCCTGATTCAGCGTTTCTGCCAGCTCCTTCATCCGTTCCAATTCTGTCATCTGCGGCCTCCTTCCTGAATGTCTCTAAAGCATTTGATACAGTTTTCTTTTCTCTTCTTCGGTCACTTCGCGGTATTGCCCGGCCTTGAGTCCGTCCAGCCGGATATTCATCACGCGGATTCGCTTTAGTGTCACCACCCGACAGCCCAGATATTCGCACATCCGGCGGATCTGCCGGTTCAACCCTTGGGTTAGGACAATCCGAAAGGAGTTCTTTCCTGTCCTCTTTGCACGGCACGGTCTAGTAACCGTATCCAAAATGGGAACGCCAGAAGTCATTTGTCTTAGAAAATCCTCGGTCACTTCTTTGTTTATCGTCACCAGATATTCTTTCTCGTGGCCGTTGCGGCTGCGCATAATCTGATTGGCTACCTCTCCCAGATTGGTCAGCAGCAGCAGACCTTCCGAGTCTTTGTCCAGCCTGCCCACGGTGAAAACACGACAGGGGTAATTGAGATAATCAATGATGTTATTCTTCTCCCGTTTCTCTTCTGTGCATACGATGCCCCGCGGTTTGTAGAAAGCCAGCAAAATCTCTCGGTTCTTCTTCTCCACCGGATTTTCGTCCAGCTTTATATCTTGTCCAGGCAGAATTTTCTGCCCTGTCCGCGCTGTGCGCCCGTCCACCGTGATTCTCCCGGCTTCTATCAGGCGGTCGGCCTCCCTCCTGGAACAAATCCCGCAGTCACTTAAATATTTGTTTAAACGAATTTCTTTCTCACTCATTCCACCATTATATTATAAAATGATTCAGCCGTCAAAAAAAGAAGCACAGCAGAAAAATCCTGTCCATGCTTCTCTTTATTTTCTCTGTTTATATTACTGCAATAAATCCTGGTACACGTATCCTACCACACCGCCATACTCTATCTGTATCCATCCGTTTTCTTCGCCAAGTTTATTCACCTGTTCGCCTGCTGGCACAACTCCTATGATATCCGTGCCGGACTGCGCGGCGATGCGCATGTTACAGTCATCGAGAGCAGTCATCATACCGGCTGTGGACGCAGACATCTGGTCAGAAGAATCAACAACCTGTCCGCCTTCGTTGTTCGCCGGTGTCTCTTCGCCCTGAGGTGTGGGCGTACCCGCATCCTCTCCTCCCAGGCTTTCCAAAAATGCTTTAAGCTGCGGATCCTGCGCCTGCGCCTGATCATAGGAAGCTTGTACAGCGTTGCGCAACTGTATCACATCCGGCTGACTCATAATCGTGCTGACATAAGCCTGAATCTCCGGATCGCTGACCGCCTCTGCGGAAATCCACAGCTTGTCGTCCTCGTCTGTAATCACATACAATTGACTCAAGGCTGGAGCCGCCGTCTCCACATCGGTACATTTATAGGCAAAGCTGGCAAACACTACATAGGTGCCTTCCTCCATGCCTTTTTTCGTGTATACTTCTACATTCTCGTAACTTTCGATATATTTTGTATTGGCAATTTTACTCTCCTCAGCGGGATCCAAATCCTTCACAATGGATTTCAAATTCTCAATATTTTTTTCTCCCAGTGCCTGATAATAATCCTGAACCAGTTTACTCACTTCCGGGACTGCATCCTTCTCCAATGCCTCGCCGGTCGTCTCCGCCTGATTGCCCGAAGCTGGCTGATTCCCGGATTCTGCCGAACTTACCTGATTCCCGGACGATACCGGCTTGCTTTTTCCGGATCCTGTCATGGAGCGAACTGCAAAAATCAGCACCAATACCACTACAAATGCCCCCGCCCCCAGCAGAATATACCGGAGATTGTCGGACAGCCATTCTCTGAAATTATCCAAGCCAATTCCTCCTTTTTTGCAAAAGGCATGCCTGAAAACTGTTTTCCGACAAAATTCGACTCTCAACGCCATAAAACAGGGCGTGCCGACGAATAAGTTTTCACACACGCATCTAGTATCTTGTGGCCCATTAGTGAGTTTTGGTGTGCTGTCACATCCATAAAAAACCAGCCGCAGCTAATCCAAATAGGAACGTGTCAGCACACCAGAGGGAAACACATCCGGAGGGAATCGAACCCCCGACACGTGGCACCGGAAACCACTGCTCTATCCCCTGAGCTACGGATGCTTGTGTTATACTCACGCTATATTATAATAGCACATCCGCATCTATTTGTAAAGCTAAGTCTGATAAAAATTAATAAATTTTCTTTTATTTGCTGATTTGTCCGGTATCTTTTTGGTAAAAATACACATGGTTGGATAAAATCTCCTGTTCCGGCACCTGTGTCAGATTGACCTCGCACACAATTTTTTCCAGTTCGTCTCTGGTATACGTATTGGAAGCCGGCAGGATAATGCACTCATGAATGCTGCTGGGCAGGATATACAAATCGTCCTGAATTGCATTTCCTATGGATGCCAAAACCCTTGGATAAAAAAGACAGGCAGCTCCGAAAAACATTTTCACATTGGTCAGGACATACATCGGAATCTGCTCCGCTTTTCTTTTGGCCGCTTCTCCCAACTGAAATTCCCGGATCACGTCTTGCATCGAATGAAAAGACACCGGCAGCAGACGGGGCGTATTCTCCATCGCCCAAACTCTCAGTTCCTCTTTTGTCACCCCATACTGCCCCATCTGTTCATTGTTAAACAGATAGATCTTTTTCCGGCAGTCCTCGCTCTCCTCCATGTAGAAAAACACCAAGGCCAGATCCAGGCGAATCTCATGGGGAATCTGTTCTAACAGCTCCCGGTTTTGCTTCGCATTGATCACCTGGAACAGTATCACTTTTTTTATTTTCTCTTTCTGCAAACAACCATCCTTTCTTGTTCTAAAATATTCTTATCTTTGTTAAATGTGGAACATTGCGCACGAACGTGCAGGACCAAAACCAAGAAATATTCTGTGAGAATCATACCACGAGACGATTGCCTTTGTCCAGGACAATCCGAAAAGTTTATTGTTTTTTCATTGTTGCAGAATCCACAAAGCGGTTATCAATTTCCTGAAAAACGGATATAATGAATCCGCCCATAAGTCTATTTTCTCTTCTGGTATTTTAGGCTTAGCGATTTGATTATACCAGAGAATTAGACTTATGAGCATTTAATTTTTATCGAACTCACGTTAATCTATATTTACATCAATTTCATTAATCCAGTCTTTATAGCTTGGCATTATTTTTTAACTCCTTTCTCTTCTAACCATTCTAATGCACTTATTTCATCCTGTTCAATAGCAATCTCAACAGCCCGCTTCGCATATTCAAGTAACTGTTCTGACTCTTTACGCAAAGAAAATGATTCCTGCACTTTAAATGCAACTTCCTTTTGAATAGAACCATCTATTTCAGGAAATGGCATTGACAAAAACTCGTCTTTTGTGATTGCGGCTAAAATTGTTCCTGAACATCGTTGTTTCATCAATGCTTGAATGGGTTCTGATTTGAAAAGAACAAACAAAGTCTCAGAATTGATGTTATCCGACTCTAGTACATAAAATCCCGTAGAACATATTGCTCCATCAAATTCATCTGTAATCAAGGCACAGCTTTGCAGTGAGCCTTCAATAGAAGATATTATCACCTGTCCTTTTTTAACTTGGCGGCGTGCTCTCGATGGCAAATCCTTACCATTCGCAATCTTTGCGCCAGATATATCGCCATTCATACCTACATTTGCAAGTTCTATATAATTATATCTTGCATTTTTTTCAGGAATAAAATTTCTATCATTGATTTTACAAAGTGAAGATACCGTATGTTCTGTATGTAAAGCATTGTGATAGTTTTCATACTTCGGTTGATAGTATTCAGCATCCAAACGTCCGCTCAAAGCAAAACTTGTGGATAAACTCCGTATTGATATTGTAGAGAAATCAACCAAAAAGTTTAACTTTGGTAACAAACATTTGTCTGCTTCGACTATTTTTTTAGAAGATAGATACATAAAATTTTCTGCTGCACATACCAATTTTTCGATCACAACATCCAAACTTTTAGAAAAAACAGGAACGACAATATCGGGAAACTCTACGAGTTTAATTTCTGGACGTGTCGCTTTGATTCCCCTCCTTCTCAACTGATAATATCCATATTTACAATTTAAAAATGTAGAAACATAATAAGGATTATACTCAGGTTTTAATGTTATTTTTCCAACATGAGCTATTGTATTTGCTTCCGAGATTGATTGTGGTATTACCGCACTTTTTCCAAAGTATACTCCCGTTTTAGTAACAACAATATCTCGTGGGTGAAGACAAGAACGTCTAAGTTCTATATTTTTTTCTTTGGTAATAAATTTACATTTTGATTTATCTATATACCCTGCTTGAACGCTTTCGCTAAGAAGATATAAAACTCCATCCTCTTGGTAATCAGGAGAACCGTGATCACCATCTGTCATTATACTCCACATATCTCCAAGGCGCATTTTTCTGTCATGCATATTTAACGTCATAGATACAGAAACATATTTTTTTCCATAATATTCTGCTCCTAGTGTGAAAGAATTTTCAATTTTAGATTTAAAAATCTCCTGAAAATCCAGCCCATCCATCAACGCTTTATATTTCGCTTCATCAAAAAGTTCCATAGATGGGCTCATCGAAAAAAACTTAAACCTTCTCTTTTTGCAAATTCAGCAAAAGCTTCTGTGATCCCATCTTGCGTCATTCCATCATGATTGTAAAGGTCATGATCGACAATAAAATGACTATGGCTATCCAGCAAGATTTCTCCGTTTTCATCTTTGACAT
This sequence comes from uncultured Lachnospiraceae bacterium, assembly GCA_947571775.1. Classification (GTDB taxonomy): domain Bacteria; phylum Bacillota; class Clostridia; order Lachnospirales; family Lachnospiraceae; genus MGBC164599. Next base: position 47,046 of record CANOZK010000002.1, read on the forward strand.
AAATTTTTTCGCCAGAATTGTCTTTGCTGGGTTTTTGCATAGTGGCAAAGAAAATAGGATAATCCTCTTTTTTAGGGCATAATTTATCATCCCACTTTTGCACAAATAGCACTGAGGTTTTTGTCCCTGTATGTGGCTTAAACACATTCCCATGCAATCCTACAACAGCAAGTATACGGCAACGTTCTGCAATAAAATCGCGTATATATTTATCGCTTGCATTATTAAAACGCCCCTGGGGAAGAACAACCGCCATTCTTCCGCCTGGTTTTAAGAAATTAAGATTCCGCTCAATAAATAATATATCTCTGCCGACTTTTTTCTGCCATTTATTTTTACCCCCTTTGGAAAGTTCGTAATGGGAAAGAATTGTTTGTTCTTTAATATCACCAGCAAATGGCGGATTAGCCATAACAAGGTCAAAATTAAATTTGCTAAAGTCATTGCTTCCTTTTGGCTGCAATTTTTTTAATTTCTTAAATCCCTCGTTATATGTATCGTTCCAATCTTCTTGCTTTGTGACTTCATTCCAACGAGAATAATCAAGCGTATTAAGATGTAATACATTGGTCTGCCCATCACCTGCAATAAGATTGAGAGTACGAGCTACGCGCACTGTTTTTTCATCAAAATCAATTGCAAAAACATTATCACGGACATAATTTCTCTCATCTTCTGTTCTTTCAAAGGCTGTAAAATCTTCGCCAGGTTCGAGTCCTTTTGACAATCGAATTTCTTTCCAAACCTTGAAAATGCTATGAACTGTGAAACCGGAACTGCCGCAAGCAGTATCAATGATTTTATCATTAATTGTAGGATTCATCATCTTTACGCACATATCAATAACATAACGAGGCGTAAAATATTGACCTTTTTCTCCCTTTTGCGCTTTACTCATTAGATACTCAAAAGCATCGTCAACAACATCAAGATTATTATTCAACAATTTAATATCTTGCAATGTCGAAACACAAACGGTGAGATGAGATGGAGACAAAAGGATTTTACTCTCCCCAGGGAAAACACCCTCCCATTTCTTTTTGGCATTATCAAACAAGCTTTGTATTTTTTCTTTCAGTTCAAAATCTGTATCGCCACTATTTCGGAATTGCAGATATGCCGTTTTATCATTTGCGCAAATAAGCTCATCATAAAGTTTTGCGAAGATCAATTTGAATATTTCCTCAAAAGAATCCACGCCTGCACTTGCAAGAACTTCATCTTCCATCTCTTTTATAAGATTTCTAAGGGAGCGTTTCTCTTTGCTTATTTTGTCACGAGTTCTTAAATCGTCATATGTGTATCTCTCGCTCAAAATGTCTGATAACCTTTGAGTAACTTTTGGTATATCGCTAATCATTTCAAAAAAATTGGGATCTTTTCGGTTGTAGCAAGATATCTGTTCACCATTCGTCCATACTCCAATAGGTGCGCCAGTAGCGTTACAATAAGATTTGAGCTGCTCTTTGCCATCGGTAAGTTTTGGTTTTTTCAGTTCTACAATAATATAGGGAACCATTGGACGATCTTTATCCATAATGGTTATATCTGCCCGCTTTACTTCACGTCCAAAATGAATAGGTGTTTCAAGTTGAATACGTTTGGCCGGATAGCCATATTCATGAATCAACTTGTAAATATATAACTGTCTCACAGCTTCTTCAGGCGTAAGCTTTACTTCTTTTTCTCTCACAAGGCATTTCATATAGGGCGTTTCCATCCCTTTCACAGATTTCATAAAAACAGCAGATTCTACAACCGAAATGGTGCTTTCTGAAAACAGGGCATCATCATAAGATGTGTTTTTGAAAAAATCATTTAATTTCATCTTCTATCCGCTCCATTTCTTTTTAAGGATATAATTACATTTTGTGGTTTAATGAGCCTAAAAAAACCATGTTCTGCTCAATCATTACAGAACATGGCTGAAAAAAGTCTGTTTATATACCAGCTTATACCCTGGATAAATACTCTCCGGTTCTGGTATCGATCTTGATCTTGTCTCCTCTGTCTACAAACAAAGGCACATATACGACGGCCCCTGTTTCCACAGTTGCAGGCTTGGTCGCACCCTGAGCGGTGTCGCCTTTAAAGCCTGGCTCGGTCTCTGTAATCTCCAACTCCACAAACAGCGGAGGTTCTACCGCAAACACATTGCCGTTGTAGGAACATACTTTGACCATCTCGTTTTCTTTCACGAATTTCAGAGCGTCTCCGATGGTTTCTTTGTTCAGACCCACCTGCTCATAGGTGTTGTTATCCATGAAATAATCCAGTTCTCCGTCATTATACAAATACTGCATATCCACACGCTCAATCCGCGCAGCCGGGAACTTCTCCGTAGGCCGGAAGGATTTTTCCAGGACGGCCCCTGTAATAATGTTTTTGTACTTTGTCCGCACAAAAGCAGCTCCTTTGCCTGGCTTTACATGCTGAAACTCGACGATCTGAACCACGTTCCCGTCAATTTCCAAGGTTACTCCGTTTCTAAAATCTCCTGCTGAAATCATTTGCATCTCCTCCTTTTATATATGGCTGTTGCTTTCCAGCAAACATTGGTTCTCAAATTCCTGACATTTTTTCCAAATCTCCTGGATCAGTTCGGTTATGGGCTGATCCGCGGTGACCACAGTGACATCGGCCAATTTTTTATAGATCGGCTCTCTTGCCTTCAACATTTTGCGGATCTTTCCCTCCAAGTCCGCTCCTTTGAGCAAGGGCCGCGTCCGATCCCCCTCCAGACGTTTTTTCAGAGTTTCCACAGAACCCTTTAGATAAACGATGGTTCCCAGTTCTTTTAAATATTTATGGTTCTGCTCCTGAACCGGAAGGCCGCCGCCTACGGAAATAACCGCAGTCTCCTCAAGTGTCCGCAGCTCCTTAATGGCCCTAGTTTCCAGCGCCCGGAAAAAGACTTCCCCAAAACGGCTGAAAATATCGTTCACACTCATTTTCATTTCATTTGTAATTTTTTTGTCCACATCCACGAACTTCAGCCCTAGTTCTTCTGCCAGCCTCTTTCCCGTCTGTGTCTTTCCGGAGCCCATAAAGCCAATCAGCACAATGTGTCTCATCTTTTATGTTTTCCCCCTCCGCTCATAAAAATGATAAAAATGCAGCACGATTTTCTCCAAGTATCTCTTTAACACGATCTGTATCTCTTCTTTTGGATGAATGGGCTTTACCAGGACATTGCGGATTCCCGCCCGTTTTGCTCCGTAAATATCTGTAAATAGCTGATCCCCGATAAACAGGGTATTGTTTTGGTCTGTGCCCATAAGCTCCATCGCTTTTCTGTAATTACCCACAGAAGGCTTGTGCGCATCTTCGATAAAATATCCCCCCACAGATGCATGGAAAGACTCCACCCGTTCCTTCTTGTTGTTGGAAAGCAGGCAGCTTTGAAACCCTATCCCCCTAAGCCGCTGAAACAGCCCGACCGCCTGGCTGTCAGCCGGCTGCCCGTGGGGCACCAATGTATTGTCAATATCAAAAAGGAGTCCCCGGTATCCTTCCTGATACAGTTTTTTGTAATCAATCTCATAGACAGAATCCATGGAATCATCCGGGTAAAAGGCTGTAAAAATCCTTGCCAGAAAGGACAGCTTCGTTTCCGACAACAGCACCGCCAGAAACAGCAGAGCGCATCCTGTCTGCATCCTGCCCGTCATCCGCTCCCCCAGCAGCAATGTGGAAAACAGCACGCCGAAAACAGATTCCGTGGACAGCAGCAGCGACGCCATCTCCGGCGACGTATACTTCTGGCATACATTCTGCAACAAAAATCCGATCATGGTGCTGAAGATTCCCAGATACAGCATAGCCCCGATCATATCCGGCCGGAAAATTCCGCTAGGAAAGCCGCCGTCCAGAACCGGCGACAGCAACCAGGAAAAAAGAGCGGCAAACGAAAGCTGTAAGATCGTCAGCACCACTGGATCGTCATGTTCCGTGTATCGATCAATATAGAACATATGCAAGGCAAATCCCACCGCACAAATCAAAGTCAAGACATCTCCCTTGTTGACGGAGAGATCTCCCTGCAAAGACAGCAGCCCGATTCCGATAACTGCGAGAACTGCCGCCATGACACAGAACGCATCCGGCCTCCTTTTGGCCAGCAGCCAACATAAAAATGGGACAATCACCACATAGGAAGTGGTCAGGAATGCATTCTTTCCTGCTGTCGTGTACTGGCAGCCAATGGTCTGAACCAGATAGCTGAAAAACAGCCAGAATCCCAGGACTGCCCCCTCCTTGACGACATTCCTGCTCAGATTCTGCAGCTTTTTATGGCAGATAAGGGCCAGCAGCAGGGCGGCGATGGTAAAGCGAAAGGCCAGCATATATGTGGGCGGAATCAAATCCAGAGAATTTTTTACAATTACAAAGGCAAATCCCCAGATAGCTGCTGTGCCGAGCATCCCTGCCCCGGCCAGTATCTGTATTTTATTCTGTCTCATTTTTCCAAATACTCCAGCAGCTTTTCATAATTTTCCTCCATCAAATCATAGCCGTGCTGATAAAAATCCGTCAAAGCCTGACAGTCTCGTTCTGTCCTGGAGACGGTTTTCTGCCTGGGACGTATAACGAACACTTTGCCTTGGGCCTCCCATTTCTCAATATAAGATATCGTCTTATTGTACATATAGGCCCTGCGGAAAATCGCTTTTATCAGATTCGGATAATCCCTGTAAGCTGCAATATAAAGCGGCCTGCTTCTGCGCACCGGCTTCTTGCGGTATCCGGCCTGCCTGGTCAGGACAATCACATTCTTCTTATTTCCCAATTTCAAAGAACGTATGATCGGGATGGAATCTGCAACGCCTCCATCCAGATAGGGAATCCCGTCCACCAATACCATGGGACTCGCCATCGGCACGCTGCTAGAAGCCCGGCAAATATCCATCATCCGTTTCCGATTCGTCCGGTCGTCCAGATATTCCGCCCTTCCCGTCAGACAGTTGGTCACCACCATCTCGCAGCGCAGGGGGGAATGAAAATACGTTTCATAATCAAAAGGAAGAATCTCATTGGGATATCGGTCAAACAACATATCCATATCAAATAAATTTCTGGTTTTCAGTGTGTGCTTCAAGCTGATATAGCTATATTCTTTTTCCTTTTGTATGATACAGTCTCTGGTGCGCCCAGGCTGCCGCGCTACATAATCCACGGCGTTACAGGCCCCCGCAGACACTCCCACCACATAAGGCAGATACAGGCCTTTCTCCATCAAGTAATCCAGGACTCCGGCAGTAAACACCCCTCTGGTCGCTCCGCCTTCCAGCACCAGAGCGGTGCCGTGCACGTCTACATCTGTCATATCCCGCACTTCCTTTCCACGCCGGATACTGCCTGCCGAGCAGTAATCCCCGCCATCTTAACGTTCTGATAAAGCACGATAAATTACATCTTCCTGCACATTCTCATAGGCAGGACGGATAATCTTATCCATGTTGAGCAGCTCTTCCATACGGTGAGCGCTCCAGCCCACAATACGGGCAACCGCAAACATCGGCGTATACAGCTCCATAGGAAGATCCAACATACTGTACACGAATCCGCTGTAAAAGTCCACATTGGCGCTAACACCCTTGTAAATATGCCGTTCTTCCCCGATAATCTGGGGCGCCAGACGTTCTACCATGTTATAAAGCTCATACTCTTTATGCCTGCCCTTTTCCTCGGCAAGCTTCTCCACAAACCCTTTGAAGATCTTCGCACGCGGGTCTGAGATGGAATAGATTGCATGGCCGATACCATAAATCAAACCGCGCTTATCAAAAGCTTCCTTGTGAAGCAGTTTTCTCAAGTATGCAGCCACCTGGTCTTCATCTTCAAAATCTGTGATGTTCTTTTCCAGATCCTTAAACATTTTTACCACTTTGATATTCGCGCCGCCGTGTTTCGGCCCTTTCAGCGATCCCAAAGCTGCGGCGATAGCCGAATACGTATCTGTACCGGAGGAAGATACCACATGAGTCGTAAATGTGGAGTTGTTTCCGCCGCCGTGCTCCATATGCAGAATCAGCGCCAAGTCCAGGATCATCGCCTCAAGCTTTGTGTACTTTTTATCCGGCCTTAGCAGGCGCAGAATATTTTCCGCCGTGGATAATTCACGGGAAGGGTGATGAATGTACAAGCTCTTTCCCTTGATATAGTGGTTATACGCCTGATAACCGTAAACAGACAGCATAGGGAAAACGCTGATCAGATTCAGACACTGGCGCAAAACATTTGGCAGAGAAATATCTTCTGGATTGCTGTCATAAGAATACAGCGTCAAAACGCTTCGTGACAGTGTATTCATCATATCTTTGCTGGGCGCTTTCATAATCACATCGCGGACAAAATTGCGGGGAAGGCTGCGCTGGGTGCCCAGAAGTTGAGTAAAATCCTCCAGCTCGGCCAGATTCGGCAAACGTCCGAATAAAAGTAAGTACGTGACCTCCTCGAAACCCAGACGATCGTCTCGGATAAAGCCCTGTGTCAAATCCTCTACGTTAATGCCCCGATAATACAGCTCACCTTCACAGGGAATCTTCTTCCCATCTTCTATACGATACGCCTGTACTTTAGAGATTTTTGTGAGTCCTGCCAAAACGCCCTGGCCGTTCAGATCCCTCAAGCCTCGTTTTACATCATACTTCCCATATAGTTCCACAGGGATCTGACTGTTTTCAAAGCAGATATCCGTCAAACGTGCGATTTCCGGTGTTACCTTCATATTGAATCCTGACATTCAAACACTCCTTTCCGTCTATCCACTCTCTTACATTCCCGTCGGCATAGATGCCATGGTGGCAGCCAAAGCTGCGCCGAAAATTACATAGAACAGTATCATCAGCACGATACTGATCACCATCAATATCAGATAAGCCCGGCAGAAATTTGCCCTTGTCTGATTCTCGCTGCCAAATCCCCACACAAAAAGCATGATAATATTGACACAGGGAATCGACATTACAAGCAGCGTAATCAGCCATTTACCGATGCCCATGACTGGTTCCATTTCCGGGCCGTATTCCTGCAAATTCTGTTCGTTGTTTTCGCTCATCTTTTGCCCTCCTCAAAAAAATAATTTTACATAAAACATGTTCAGTTTACCATATTTGCCGAAAATGTGCAACTACTGCGCGGCAAAGCCGCAGGCCGTTATGAGGAAAATAAACCATCGGTTCCCTTGCAGGAAAATCCCGCGCCATACGGTATCCGTAAAAAACCACTGCCAGTACCAAAAGAACAACTGCCGCCGCCCTCATCTGAGCAGCCTTGCGCCCCAGCACATAGCGAAAGAAAGCCCCTGCTGCTACCCAAACCAGCAAAGCATAGAAAAAAGGGTGCATCTGCCAGGCCGCAAGCCAATGACCCTGCAAAAAAAGGATAGCCGCGCGGGTCATGCCGCAGCCTGGGCAGGGCAGGCCCGTCAGCAGCACCATCGGGCAGATCGGAACTTGCAGCAAATTCATCGCCCCAATATAGGCAGCCGCCAGCAGAACGCCCCGATAATACAATTGGATATCCTTTCGGATCCGGCTCCATATCACTACAATGCTCATTTCTGACGGTAGGTGCGCAGGAAATCTCTCAGCCTGCCCACTGCCGTCTCCAAATCCTCCAGACACGGCAGATAGACAATACGGAAATGATCCGGCTCCTTCCAGTTGAAGCCGCCGCCGCCCACTAACAACACCCGTTTTTCCCGAAGGAAATCCAGAACAAACTGTTCATCGTCCCGAATGTTGAATTTCTTCACATCAATTTTCGGGAAAATATAAAAAGCGGCCTGGGGCTTTACTGCCGTGATGCCCGGAATGTCCGTCAAAGCCTTGTAGACCAGCTCTCTTTGCTCATAGATCCTTCCGCCGGGGCGGACATATTCGCGCACGCTCTGATAACCGCCCAGGCAGGTCTGGATGATCGACTGCGCCGGCACATTGGAACAAAGGCGCATATTGGAAAGCATTCGGATTCCCTCTATGTAGCCCTTTGCATGTTCCTTCGGCCCGCTCAAAACCATCCACCCGGCACGAAAACCCGCCACCATGTGCGATTTTGACAGTCCATTAAATGTGATACAGAAGCGATCCGGCGCTAGGGAAGCGATCGAGACATGTTCCTGGCCGTCGAATACCAAACGGTCGTAAATCTCATCGGAAAACAAAATCAAATCGTGTTCTCTCGCCAGATCGGCGATCTGCTCCAAAATCTCTTTCGGATACAAAGCTCCGGTCGGATTATTGGGATTGATCACCACAATCGCTTTGGTGCGGCTGGTGATTTTCTTTTTCATATCTTCGATGTCTGGATACCATCCCGCCTGCTCGTCACAGATATAATGCACGGCCTTCCCTCCGGCCAGGTTCGCAGTCCCCGTCCACAGCGGGTAATCTGGAGCCGGTATCAGAATCTCATCTCCGTCATTCAAAAGCGCCTGCATACACAAATTAATCAGTTCGCTGACGCCGTTGCCCGTATAAATATCGTTCATCCCAACATCGGGAATCCCCTTGAGCTGGCAATACTGCATGATTGCCTTCCTGGCGGAAAAAATCCCCCTGGAATCCGAATAGCCCTGACTGGCGCGGACAGAACTCATCATATCCAAAATCACTTCTTCTGGAGCCGAAAAACCAAACGGGGCAGGATTGCCGATGTTCAGCTTCATAATCTCCATTCCGTTTTCTTCCATCCGGCTGGCTTCCTCCACCACCGGACCCCGCACATCGTACAATACATGATCCAGTTTGGAGGATTTCTCAAAATTCCTCATAGCCTCAATTCCTCCTTTTTATGCGATTATTCTCTCTATAATCTCATATTTTCTTCAAACTAGCAACCCTGATTCTCTACATTTTTTCATAAAAAACTTTCCTTTTTTTTGATTTTCATATATAATAGCCTAGACAAAGTACTAAAACAACCAGAACAAGGGGGTAAATTTCATGTCCTATACTGAAGAAGTCTACGCAAGAGTTGTTGAAAAAAATCCGGGAGAAGCCGAATTCCATCAGGCCGTAAAGGAAGTCCTGGCCACCATTAAACCGGTAATCGACGCCAACGAAGCCGAATACCGCAAAATGGCTATTCTGGAACGTTTGGTGGAACCGGAACGTATCGTATCATTCCGTATCCCCTGGGTGGATGACCAGGGCCAGGTACAGGTAAACAAAGGCTACCGTGTACAGTTCAACAGTGCCATCGGCCCCTACAAAGGCGGACTGCGTTTCCATCCTTCTGTAAATCAGAGCATCTTAAAATTCCTTGGCTTTGAACAGATTTTCAAAAATTCCCTGACCGGGCTACCAATCGGCGGCGGCAAAGGCGGAGCCGACTTTGATCCCAAAGGAAAATCCGACGGAGAAGTTATGCGTTTCTGCCAAAGCTTTATGACCGAATTATCCAAATATATCGGAGCTGACCAGGATGTGCCTGCCGGAGATATCGGCGTGGGCGCAAGAGAAATTGGTTTCCTCTACGGCCAGTATAAACGCATCACCGGCCAGTACGAAGGCGTACTCACCGGAAAGGGTCTGACCTTCGGCGGTTCCCTGATTCGTACACAGGCCACCGGCTACGGCCTGGTATATCTGGTAAACGAAATGCTGGAGCACCATAAAAAACCCATCCAGGGCAAGACCATCGTCGTTTCCGGCTCTGGAAACGTAGCCATCTACGCGGTGGAAAAAGCCCATCAGTTAGGCGGCAAAGTTGTGGGAATGAGCGACTCCAACGGCTATATCCACGACCCCAACGGCATCAACTTAGACGTAGTAAAAGAAATCAAAGAAGTGCGCCGCGGACGGATCAAAGAATATGTAGAAAAAGTTCCTTCCGCAACTTACACCGAGGGCAAAGGAATCTGGTCCATCCCCTGTGACATCGCCCTTCCCTGCGCAACCCAGAACGAGCTGACTCTCGAGGACGCTAAACAGTTAAAAGCAAACAACTGCTTCTGCGTTGCAGAGGGCGCTAACATGCCTACGACTTTAGACGCAACGGAATTTATCCAGGAAAACGGCATCCTGTTCCTGCCCGGCAAAGCAGCCAACGCAGGCGGCGTTGCCACTTCCGCTTTGGAAATGACCCAGAACTCTATGCGTTTGAGCTGGACAGAGCAGGAAGTAGACGAAAAGCTTCATCAGATTATGAAAGACATCTTTGTAAAATGCGACGATGCAGCCAAACGCTACGGCATGGAAGGCAATTATGTAGCAGGCGCCAACATTGCCGGCTTTGAGAAAGTTATCAACGCTATGAAAGCACAGGGTATTGTATAATTTATTTTCCTTTTCATCCAAATAAGAGCATTCTTGCAGGAATCTATCTTCCTGTAAGGATGCTCTTCATCTTTTGCAGTTCCTTATTACAACCCGATATTCTTCCCCTTTTCCATCTTCGCAAGCTGGCGTTCGCCCTCGTCCGCAATTTGGCGGAAATCCTGGATGGTCTGCGCCATCTGGGGCAAAGCCTTTTCTTTATAGGTGCTGATATCATCTAAGGCCGACAGAGTATCTGAGAACGCCTGTTTTAAGGTATCTGGAGAAATACTGGCTTCCACGGCCTCCCTCTGGATCGCGGTGCCCTGTTCTTTCAGCATTCTTGAGGTGGCGCTGATCATATCGTTTGTGGCCGTGTTGAGCGTCTGTACTTTTTCCAGAACAATTTTCTGATTGTACAGGGCGCCCGCCACGGTGACGGCTACGCGCAGGGCGGAAACCGTTACAATCTGCGCGCGGTCAACGGCGCGGATCAGTTCCAGGTTATTCTTGCGGATCACCTCCATCGCAATGATCCCCTGCTGATTTACCACCAATAACTGCTGAAAATCCATCAGCCTCTGCCGGAGCGGAAAGAGAATTTCCTCCTCCACAAATTTGACGCGCTCCTCGGAATCGCCGGAGATTTTCGCATTTTCCACTGCATTTGCCAGATGAGCGTCAAGCTGTGATCCAAGCTCAATCTTCTGTGTGAGCTGCTTGGTCAGATCCCGCATGGCCGCCTGCTCAATCTCCAAGGTTGTATTATCGTTTCTGAGGATACTCTGTCCTTTTTCCAGAGTCTTTACAATGCCGGCAATCTCTGCGTCGGCGGTCTTGAAGCGTTCAAAGTATCTTCGGATAGGATTGAATACCTTCCCAAGAATGCCTGTCTTCGTAAAATCCAAACCGGACGGATCCAGATCCCGCATCTTGAGGGATAATTCCTCCAGTCCTTTTGCAACCTCGCCGGATTCTCCCCCGGCGCGGCTGAACTCTCCCATTCTTTTTTGCAGGATGTTATTTTTTGCTTGGGATTGTCGGACAACCCCCGCGCCAAAATTCTCCACTACCTGGATAAACTCCCTGCGCTCTGTAAGAGAATCCAAATCCACAGTCATGATCTGATCCGCCTTGTCCTTTACGGCATCGCTGATAACTGCCTTCTCCTGCGCAGTCGGCTCTAATTCCTGTGCAACTTCCTGTTTGATCGCTTCCGTATTTGGCAAATCCAGTGTAAATCCGCTCATATCCAACTCTCCTTTTTCCGCAATGGTGTGGCTTTCCTCACATATTTGCATTAAACAATATCTTAAGCTGGTAAACCACATCGTCTGTCGATGCATCAATGCTGGCGGCCTCGTTTACGGAACTGATGCTTTCTAAGGCCGGCAGATCGGCATTGTAACCGATGGTGTATACGGGAATCCGCAGGCCGCTCAGGACGTCCCGAATATCATTTAGATTATAACCGACGTTGGTGTCCCCGTCGCTTAAAACAAATAGCATCGGCTTTGCGTCTGGATATTCCTCCATCTTCTGTTTGATCATATCCATGGCTACACAGATGCCGTCGAAAGTGGCGGTGCCGCCGGAAGCATACAAGTTTTCTATGGCTCCCTTAAAATAAGTCTGCTGTTCCAGGTCAAACTCTCCAATCGGAAGCTCGATCGTTACATTGTCGGTATAGCTTACAAGTCCGATATGATTTTCTGGGTTGATATATTTCATGCTGTTGATCAGAGAAGCTTGAAGAGCCGCCAGCGGTTCCCCGTCCATACTGCCGGAGACGTCCGTCACAAATACGCCGATGACGGGTCTTCCGTTATCCTTGTTGGTCTTATAGAGCTTCTGGGCGGCTGTCAAAATATCGCCGGAGACAGGATCGTATTCGCAGACATACTCCTCCATCTGATTAAAGCCGTATTCGTCCGCCTTGGCCTTTGCCTCGTCTGTCGCGCAGTATTCTGCAAAGAGACTGAGAATTTCTTTTTCCTCTTGACTGGCAGATTCTATGCTTAACAGAGGGTTGTCATGACGGTAGCCATACGGCGTAAATTTATAATTTCTGGACAGCATGGTATCATTGAGATAGGATTGATATTCCATAATAAAACCGTCCAGCGTTCCGCGCTCCGCGGCCTCGCGCATCTGCATAGTTGTCAGGGCTACAAAGGGCACATTCTTCTGGAACTTCTGAAATCCCGCTGTGGCGTCCTCGGACAGCGGATTCTTCAGATCGTATCTCTCCAGTGTACAGATGAGAAAATTCAGTCCTGCGCTGCTGGCAAACGGGTTAGTATATCCCATAGCAAACTCTCCCGCCTCTGTCGCTTCCGTAATGGCCTTTAGATCCACGCTTCCATATTTTTCCACAATCTGATCGTAAACATCATTCGAGAGCAGAATCCCTGCAACATTGCCTACCAGACTTTCGGAAATGACTTCGGCGCCAGCCCCTTTTGCATTCAGCATATCCGCCCACAGCATACTAGAAGGCGAAAATCCTTGCGGCACCGCCTTTCCGGTCGCAATATAATCGACGGCTTGTCCGCTGTTGACCTTGCGGATCTGAACGGAAACGGCTTGTCCGCCAACTTCCCTGGCTTCACGGTTGAAGCCCTCCGCCATCTCGCAGAGCCATCCGTCCATTCCGCTGCCAGCTTTTTCGGGGGAAGCATATATCTCAGCATACAATTTTGTAGAAGCCTGCACCTCGACGGGACAGGTATCGATATCCGGCAGTTCATCCGCCTCATCCTCCGACGATTCGTATTCGATCGGAGATTTGATTGGCGTGCCTGTCCGGGGGCCGATCTTTTTTACCATCTTTGTCAAACGCTTCTGGGCGCTTTCCTCGGAAATTACTTTTTCGGATTTCCCGATATTGCGCGTTACATAAATGCCGCCGAACACTGCGGCGCACACAAGAACGATGACAGCAGCTAAAATTCCCAGCATTTTTTTGTTCATAGATTCTTCCTCCAATATCTGTTGTTTACTGGTAATACTTGGTTTCACCGATGAGTCTCTCAAGCTCGCCGATCAGCTCATGATCCATATCCGCGTTGTCATCGGAGGAGGAAACCTCCATCGTCAACGCATCCAGCTTTAACAGGATTTTCTCGTTAAGGGCGATCGCCGCACGGATATGCTCAAAATTTTTCTGGTACAGATCCAACTGCTCTTTCTGAATCTCATCGGGGATATCGTCTTCCTGGTAATGCTGCAGCCTTGCGTATTCTTTTTCATCGAAAAGACGCATTCGGTTGGCCATTGCCACAACGTTTTTGATGGCGGATGCCTCTGCCTCTGCCGCCGCGCCCTCAAATTTATCCCAGGTCATGGTGCCTCTTGTAAATCGTTGTTCCAGGACGCTTGAGAGCCGCTGTCTGCATATTACGATGCGGTCAAGCTGTTCCGAAGCCGTTTTCGCCATGCTTCCGAAATATCTGCCGCCGCAGTGCGCCCGCAGGATAGCCTTGGCTCTCTCCAGATCGGGAACATCCTCCAGCGTAACAGGCTTGTGCTGCGGTTCCTTCAGAAGCCAGATATTGATTAGAAAAAAGAGGAGAATTAGAAGAAAAGCCGCAATAATGGACATCCCCGCACGGAAGATGCTGGAATCGGATATCCGTAAATTTACAAGGCCCGGCGAATACAAAATCACTGCGGTAACCACGATGCATAGATTCGCGGCGATCAGCTTCAGATACTTATTCAATCTATCCCCTCCTGCTTATGACGTGTTCGCTTCATAATTCTACATTATACGACACATATCGCTTTCTGACAAGCGTCTGAGGCAGCGGAAATTTCGAGTTGAACGCAAAGAAAAAGAGCATCCCTGCTGAAATCGCTGACTTTTTTGTCATAGATTCCAGCAAGGATGCTTTTATTGAAAAATCGAGGAGGAAACTTTTATTGTAATTTTAAGATTTCATATCTTTTTTATCGCCCAGTTTTACAGAGATTTTCTTTTCGGTATACTGGCCGTCTTCTACCCTTTGCAGCGCAACCTCTACGGTTTCTCCAGCCGCATAATACTCCAACTGCTCGAGCAGTTCTTCCGTCGAAGATACCTTAATACCTCCCAGGGTTGTAATGATATCACTTGATAAAATTCCTGCCTGTTCTGCGGGTCCGTTTTCGGTAACTTCTAATACGAATACGCCGGTGGGCATTCCATACATCTGGCTAATTTCTGCGGAAACATCCTTGCAGGAAATGCCGATATAAGAAGCTTTGTCTGTATCTACTTTTTCCCGTGTTACCCGGCTCATCAGTTCATCCAAAATCGGCATTGCTGTGGAGATTGGGATCGCATATCCCATGCCCTCTACGGCATTGTCCGCCAGCTTCGCGGAATTGATGCCGATAACCTGGCCGCTCATATTTAACAGGGCGCCGCCGCTGTTGCCAGGATTGATCGCCGCGTCGGTCTGAATACAGGGTGTAGTCATATCAGATACATAGCGATCCAGCGCGCTTACATAACCGGAGGTCACAGACTGACCATATCCCAAAGCGTTGCCAATGGCTACCACCTGCTCGCCTACTACCAAATCATCGGAGCTGCCAAGCTGAGCGATTTTGATCTCGCTCAAAGTCTCTTCTGGAATTTCTTCTTTCTTCACTGCAATAACAGCTAAATCGTTCTCAACATCCGTTCCTTTGATCTGCGCGGTTACAGCATTTTCCATATCTGTCCCGTCCTGAAACTCCCCAATAACGTCTTTTTGCTGCTCGGATGTAAGTTCTTCCGCTGCCAGACCGCTGCTGGCGTTTTCCTCTCCGATAAAACACACGCTTAAAGTCTTCGCCCCTTCTACCACATGGTTATTGGTCGCGATCAAAAGCTCCGTATCGTTTTCTCCCACAATGATTCCCGAACCGCTGGACTGGCCTTCGTATTCCTGTGTCTGTCCGCTGCCCCAGCCAAAGAAATCAAAAGTCGGAATCTCCTGAATGCTGACAGAAGTAATGGCCACCACAGACGGCATGGTATTCTTCGCCACATCCGCCACGCTTGTGGTACTTATCGGCATCGCACTAGCCTGGCTTTTTTTCTCCAGACTATCGGTTGTGTCTTCCGCTTCCTTGTCCGCAGGCACCATGCTAACCGTTCCCACCTGCTGACTGGACTGCCCTTGGCCAAAGAAATGATTGCCCACCACATTGACGCCCTGGAAAGCCACGCCAGCCACCAGGCCGAATACCAGGCCCCCGGCTATTACAGCCGTCATTTTTTTGCCCAGGCCGCTGCCCTTTCTTCCAGGTTTGGGCGGCTCTGGCTCTGGGCTTCCCTGCGGCCCCGGCTGATAATAATGATACTGTCTCTGCGGCTCTGTTTCGATTCCCGCATAGTTTTCTGTCTGCTGCTTTTCTTCTGGTTCACCCGATCCGCCAATTAAAATAAAATCATTACCCATAATCTATATCTCCTTTCTGCCGACGCTTCTTTTGCCGTATTCACTGTTCCTTGATTTATTATGGGTACAGTCTAACAATGAAATGTGTTTAATCTGTGACAAAACATTTAAAAAAAGGTGATTTTATGGGGATAACAGCTTTCTACTCCACGGTTACTGATTTTGCCAGATTCCGAGGTTTATCCACATCCAGCCCTCTTCCCAGAGATACATAATAACCGAATAATTGTAGGGGAATGACCGCCAGAGAGTTGGTAAAATATGGGTTTGTCTCTGGAAGGTATACCACATAGTCTGCGCTTTTTTCCACTTCTTTATTCCCGGCGTTGGTCACAGCCATTACGAACGCCCCCCTTGTGCGAACCTCCTGCATATTGCTGAGAGTCTTTTTGTAAAGGCTTTTCTGGGTCACCAGAGCGACCACCAGGGTGTCCTGTTCAATCAGAGAAATCGTTCCATGCTTCAATTCCCCTGCCGCATAAGCCTCTGAGTGGATGTAGGAAATCTCCTTTAATTTCAGGGAGCCTTCCAAAGAGATGGCATAGTCGATGCCCCTGCCGATAAAAAATACATGCTCCGTGGCCAGATATCGGTTGGCAAAATGTTGAAGCTTTTCCTTGGAGCCCAACAGCAGCTCAATCTGATCCGGAAGCTTCTTCAAATCGTTCAGCAAACTTTGGAACTGCTGCTCATCTATTTGATTTCTGACTTTTGCAAAATGAATCGCCAGCAGATATTCCGCAACCAATTGGGTGCTGTATGCCTTTGTGGTGGCTACCGCGATCTCCGGCCCGGCCCAGGTATACATCACATTGTCTGCCTCTCGGGCGATAGAACTTCCCACGACGTTGACAATTCCCAGTGTTCGGACGCCGCAGTTTTTTGCCTCCCGCAAAGCAGCCAGAGAATCCGCCGTCTCCCCGGACTGGCTTACTACGATAACCAGCGTGCCCGGCTGGAAAATCGGGTTGCGGTAGCGAAATTCCGAGGCCAGATCCACTTCCACGGGTATCCGGGCCAGCCCTTCAAAAACATATTTTGCAGTCACTCCCGTATGGTAAGCGGAGCCGCAGGCAACGATATAAATTTTGCTGATTTCCCGGATTTCTTCCTCTGTCATTCCCAGTTCTTCGATGAGGATCTCGTTTTCTTTCAGGCGGGGGCGCAGCGTATCCGTGACTGCCTGGGGCTGCTCATAGATTTCCTTGAGCATAAAGTATTCATAGCCCGCCTTTTCCGCCGCGGAAATATCCCACTCAATCTCTGTGGACTCTTTTTGGATCTCCTCCTCGTCGATATTATAGAAGTTCAAAGAATCCTTGGTGAGTCGGACAATTTCCTGATTTTCGATAAAATATACATTCCGGGTATATTTTAAGACAGCGGGAACATCCGAGGCGATAAAATTCCCCTCCTTGCCCTGGCCTACGATTAGAGGGCTGTCTTTTCTCACCGCATAAATCTCCTCTGGATGTTCCTTAAACAAAATTCCCAGGGCATAAGAACCTTCCACCCGGTACAAAACCTTGGTAATGGTATCCAGCGGATTGCCGTTGTAATAATAGTCCAGCAGGTGCGCCAAAACCTCGGTGTCTGTCTCCGAGACAAACTGATAACCCTTTTTTTCCAGCTTCCTGCGCAATTTCAAATAGTTCTCAATGATGCCGTTGTGCACGACGGCGATGGAGCAGTCCTTGTTGTAATGGGGATGAGCGTTGGTATCCGTAGGCGACCCATGGGTAGCCCAGCGTGTATGACCGATGCCGGAAAATCCGGGCAGAGTGGCCCCGCCTTTTGTCAGTTCCTCCAAAACCTTCAACTTCCCGGTGGATTTTACCATGTCAATTTCACTGCCGTTAAAAACAGCAATCCCCGCAGAGTCATATCCGCGGTATTCCAGTTTAGAAAGACCGTCCAGCAGTATAGGGGCAGCCTGTTCGCTCCCAATGTATCCTACAATTCCACACATAATTCTTATCCTCCCAACTCCATTTTGCGTAATTTTCTATTTCTTTTATCCTATGTCCGTCTGCTGCCCTTTGCCCTTCCAGTACTCTGGATTCATGGTACACGCCTGTATCCATTTGGACGGCAAATACCGATAATGCTTTCCCAGTTGGTATCCCAGATATTTAAAGCCGCTCTGGGCGATAAGTTTGGGAAGCAGCCAGGGCTGCCGCCGATTCAGCAGATAACGGGCCGTGGCTTTAACCAGGGCGATTCCCGCCCCCTCCGACGGGACATCTGCAAAAATCTCTGGATGCTCCGCCTGGGACACGCCCAGATCAAAATTTCTATGAAACTGCTGTCTGCAATTATAATTGTGGGAATGAATCACCTGTGCGTCGGCGGCATAGGCGATCCCATAGCCGGCCTGTATCAGTCCTGCCCCATAGATCATATCTTCATTAAAGATCGCCCGTGGGATAAACCCGCCCTGTTTCACATAAATTTCCCGATCATAAGCCGCACATACATTAGAGCAGAAATAAGTCTTAATTCCGCGACTGCTCAAATCCTCCTGCCATTTTACCTCATTTTCATCCGGGTAATTAAATCTTCTGGTAAACGATTCGATGCAGTGGGCATCTCTGTCCGGAACCTGTCTAGCATAGCTGGCCGCTACCTTTGGCTGCTGAAGAGGCTGAATCAGTTTTTCCAACAGCTCCCGGTTTCTGGGCATGGCGTCTTGCGTCATACAGACCAGGATATCGCCTGTGGCATATTTTGCTCCCTGCCGCCTGGTTCCGCCATGGTCGAACTCTGACTTGGCAATATGATGCACTTGCAGATTGTCCCGTCCCTTCTCCCAATCCGTGTTCCAGAACTGTTTTTCTGTATTCATAATAATCACGCTGTGAATCGGATATGTCTGCCCGTACAGCCGATCCAACAGTTTTGCAAACTCTTTCCCTGGCCAATAAGTTGGAATTAAAACATCCACCCGAACTTTTTCTTCCATAACGAAAACTCCTAAACACAAACAGCCGCCGATTACCTTTTTTGCGGTAACCAACGACTGTACTACTTTGTACTGTCAGAACAGTTTAAATACCTTCACTGTTACTTATTCCCTTTATTCTGTCCACGTCTGGTCCTGTACGCCATTGCTGTCTTGATAGGAGCCAGTATCCTGATAGATATCCCCGTTCGGCTCCTGCGCCTGCGGTTCAGAATAATAGTCGTCCGAGTATCCCGTATCCGAATACCCTGTGTCCGAATATCCGTTATCTGTATAGCTGCTATCCGTGTACCCAGAATTATCTTGCTGATAATTATCTGTGTTATCATAGCCGGAAGTTTCTTCTGGCGTCTGTGTATCGTGATAGCTTTCACTTTCAGAATTATACACGGTCGGGGTATCGGTATCGGTCACCTCAGCGTCGGTATCGGTACTGTCCCCCTGCGAAGATTCGTTATCTTTAGAGGTATCCAGATTTCCCATTTCTGCAATCTTCTGGCTGCGGTGGCCGACTACATCAGAAGGATTGTAGGTATCGTCCGCAAACAGAAACTTGTGCAGTTCCTTCACATTGGTATACAAGGTATTTGGAAGCACCACATCTCCTTTTCCCTCAATGGTTTTGTCCGTGTGTTCATACGGAAAACCGCAGGTTTCATCAAAGGTATAAGAGAGCATTCCGGCGCCCATGTCAAAAATCTGGGACTTGGACAAGGATGTTTTTACCAGCGGAAATACCTCGTCCATAATACTGGACAGCGTACCCAAGCTGGATTTCTTTGCCTTCTGCACCAGCTTCTGGAGAATCAGACGCTGCCGCTCCGTCCGTTCAAAATCCAAACCGGCGGTGTAACGAATCCTGGCATAAGAAGTCGCCTGCACGCCGTTTAA
Organism: uncultured Lachnospiraceae bacterium; assembly: GCA_947571775.1. GTDB lineage: Bacteria > Bacillota > Clostridia > Lachnospirales > Lachnospiraceae > MGBC164599. The sequence continues at coordinate 66,593 of CANOZK010000002.1, forward strand.
ATCATATACGCCCGCTACTTCTGGTTCAATCCGCGTATAGTCCTGGCCGGTAATCTCGGAAGTTTCCACACAGTAATTATTCATGTGAACCACTTCGTCCGCCGTCATCTCAATGGTCAGGCCTCCCAGCAGGTCAATGACTTTTACCAGCGCGTTCATATCCACGGTCACATAATCCTGAATCTGCAAATCCAGATTGGTATTCAACATGGAAACCGCCTGGCTGGCACCCCCGGCCATATAGGCCGCATTCGCTTTCTGATAAGAGCTGTTCCCGATATTCAACAGGGTATCCCGATAAATCGAAACCAGCTTGACTGCCTTGGTATCGTTGTTAATACTGGCAATGATAATCGTATCACTGTTGTTGACCCCCATTTCCGAGCCTTCACCACGGGAATCCACGCCGAAGAGGGCAATATTCTGGTAACCAGTCATTTTCTCACTTGCAACCACATTCATCTCTACATTTTCCAGTTCTTCCCCGTCGATCTGATTCAGACGGGAATCGATCTGCCCGTAGACAAACAATCCGCCGATCAGCAGCAGAAGAATCAGCAGTTCCCCAACAAACAACAATATCCTTTTCTTGGTTCCTCTTCTAGCCATGTTTTTCCCCTTACTTTCAATAAGCGTTTTCGTTTACAAATCCCTTGAATATGGTCAAAACAAGGATTTTCACGTCAAAACCCAGCGTCCAGTTCTCAATGTAATACAGATCATACTCAATGCGCTTACGGATGGATGTGTCTCCCCGGTATCCATTTACCTGCGCCCAGCCGGTCAAACCCGGCCGCACCTGATGTTTGACCATATATCTGGGAATCTCTTCCCGGAATTTTTCTACAAAGAACGGCCGCTCCGGCCTCGGACCTACTAGGCTCATATCGCCCTTTAAGATATTGAAAAGCTGCGGCAGCTCGTCAATGCTCGTCCGGCGCATCAGTTTTCCGATCCCCGTCACACGGGGGTCATCCTTCGTGGTCCATGCTTTCTTCTCTTCGCTCTCTTTTTGCACTTCCATAGAGCGGAATTTGTACATCTGGAACGTCTTGTTATGCAGGCCCACCCGTTCCTGTTTGTAAATCAGCGGGCCCGGCGACGTGATTTTGATCAGCAGACACGCCAGCAGCATCACCGGAGATGTCACCACAATCCCGCAGACGGAGCCTACAATGTCAATCAGTCTCTTTAGCAGAGCCAGGAAATTATTGGTCAAAGGCACATGCCGGATGTTGATGACCGGCAGCCCCAGAATGTCCTCTGTATAAGGCCGTGTCGGAATAATGTTATTGTAATCGGGAATAAATTTTGTATGCACGCCCGATTTTTCACAAAGTCCTACAATCTCTTCTAGCCTGTAATATTCATCCAGCCCCAACGTAATCGCAATCTCATCCAAATGATTTTCCAGTAAAATAGACGTCAGACCGGAAATCTCTCCAATTACGGGAATCCCTTTGTATATGGTTTTCGGCTTCACGTGGTCATCCAGAATGCCCTGAACCGTATATCCCCACTGGGGATTGGTGATGATGCGGTCGATATATTCTTCAGCCGCCCGGCTGTACCCCACCAAAAGGATATGCTTCTGGTTAAAACCTCTGCGGCGCATATCCCGCAGTACATATCGGATCACATTGCGCAGAGCCGTCTCCGCCACAATATTGATTCCGTAAAAAATAAAGATCACAGAACGGGAAAAGTCAATAATCTTTAGCACATACAGCGCCACCATAATCAGGAATACGCCCAGCGTATTGGCCTTTGTAATATTGGCCAGCTCCAGCCGGCGCCCCTGCACCCGTTTCGGCGTATACAGATTAAACGCATAATATAAAATCAAAAAACCAGGTACAATAAATACCAGCGCAAACATATACTGTTCAAAAGAAAGTACCCGGACAGAGGTTTTGGAATAAGGCCCCTGGAATTTTAAAAACCAGGCCGTCACATAGGACAGTGCGATAACCAAAGCATCGAATACCACATGCAGACGGTTAAAATATCTTTGGTTGTCTTTGATCAATTTCACTCACCTCTGTTGATTTTATTGTAACTGTTCCGTGCCCTCACAATTACATTTTATCAAATATACTATATAGTAGTTGCCCCTAAAAGGCAATAAAATATTCTTCCATAATCCTAAAATTTTTGTGAAAAATTTCTCTATTTTTGTAGGATTTTTAAAATATTTATCCATAATTCACATTGAATCCTGCAATAATTATGAAAATTTTTGAACAAAAACTTCACTTTTCTGTTTTTTTGGCAGAGTTTCCAACCCTGCCGCAAACCAGTCACATACTCCCTTCCAAACCCCTTTTTGACAAAAAAGAGAAACTTTATCAAAAAGCCCGCCGCCAAAAAAGGCAGATTCAAAAGGATTTGCAAAGGAGGCATATTTTTGTAAACCAGGTAAAGATTGTTTCGGGCGGAATAGCGCACCTTAAACGGATTATAGCGGGAACCCGTGGTGCCGCTGCCTACATGGCACACCACGGCCTCCGGCGCAAATACGTTTGTATAACCGTGTATTCTGGCCCGATAACCCAGATCCATATCCTCCAGATAGGCAAAATGCACCTCGTCAAAATATCCAATCCGTTTCATCACATCTTTACGGTAAATAGCGGCTCCTGCACAGGCGGCAAACACCGCCTTTTCCCGTTTATAATTCTGCTGCGGACGGCCATTGCCTCTCGCGTATGCCCATCCCAGCGCACTGTAATAATTTCCTGCATTGTCCATCCGTGCCCGGTCATAAAACTGGATCATCTTAGCACTACAAGAAAACCTGCGGCGATCCTTTCGGATAGCAGCTAGAAGCCCGGATACAAACCCCGGCTGAGCCTCTGTATCATTGTTTAACAAAATAACAAACGGCGTTTTACTCGCACGGATCCCCACATTGACTGCACCACAGAAGCCCTCGTTTTTGGGCAGACAGATCAGCTTTACCTCTGGGTATTCTTCCCGGATTAGCTCCTGGCTTTTGTCCTTGGAGCCATTATCCACTACAATCGTATCAAATTCCTGGTATTTCTGGCGGCGCAGGGCATCCAGGCAAGCCGGAAGGTAGGCAATACCATTATAATTCGGGATTACAACTGTTACTTCTGCCATGCTTTCCTCCTCCTGACGCACTTACTGCGTCATCCAGGCAGGTTTGGAAGTTTACTTCCAAACTTTCTTACTTTCTTCCGTCTGAATCCATGGGTTTGAGGGAATAATTCCATTTCGTTAAGGAAAAATTTTTATTATAGTACGGATCCTTTTTCAGAAGCTCCAGCCAGCGGCTGCGCATATACTCGATTTCCCGCTGGAAACGCCGCACCTTTTCTTCATCATCCTCCGCGCCCCTGCTTTTGGACTCGTAATGATACAATTCCACGTAAGGATTGTACACCACCAGATAGCCCAACTGCCTGACTTTCAAACACAAATCGATGTCGTTAAAAGCTACGGTCAATTCCTCGGTAAATCCCCCCGCTCTGCGAAACGCCTCCGCTTTCATCATCATACAGGCGGCCGTCACCGCACTCAAGTCCTGCTGAATCGAAGCCTTGTGCAGATATCCGGTGCGATCCCGAGACATTCCCACAAACATATGCCCGGCAACACCTCCGATGCCTAGAATACAGCCTGCGTGCTGAATCGTGCCGTCCGGGTAATAGAGCTTTGCTCCCACGGCTCCGACCTCCGGGCGCTGGCAGTTCGCGAGCATCTCCTGCATCCAGTCCGGCGCAATCACCTCAATATCGTTGTTGAGAAACAATAAATATTGACCCTTTGCCAGAGAAACGCCGTAATTATTGATCGCAGAATAATTAAACTCTTTTTCCCAGACAGCCACCCGGATGCGATCCCGTTTTTTTAATTCCTCATAATACTCAAAAATCTCATCCGTCACGCTGTTGTTCTCAATGATGATAACCTCATAATTTCGATACGTGGATTTTTCCTCTATGGAACACAGGCAGTTTTCCAGCGTTTCTTTTTCATCCTTATTCGGAATGATAATAGAAATCAATTCCTCCTCGCGCACCGGATACGTGACCCGATAAAACCCCAAATCCATGGTATGAGATACTTGCCCCGGCGTATCCATCCGCTTTAGATGCTCCTCGATGGCACGCTTTCCCGCCTCAAACGCATACATTTTGCTGGCCGGGTTATCGGCCGTGGAAGCTTTATGCGTGCGCCAATGATAAAGGATCTCTGGAATGTGAAAAATTTTTCCAGCACATTCCGTACAGCGTAAAATAAAATCATAATCCTGGGCGCCGTCAAATTCTCTGCGAATGCCGCCCAGCCGCGCCACAATCTCCTTTCGCACCAGAAAGAAATGGGTAATGTAATTATTAGAGCGCAGCAGATCCAGGTTAAAATCCGGTTTCAGATGAGGCTGAAAATGTTCGGACAAATCAGTCGTCACTTTATCCTCATCCGTATAAATACAGTCAATCTCTGGATCGTTTTCCAGGGCGCAGGCTACCTCATATAAGGCATTGGGCGAAAGCAGGTCGTCGTGATCCAGCAACCCAATATAATCCCCGCAAGCCATGGCAAACGCCTGATTGGTATTTCCCGCAATGCCCAGATTTTCTGGAAGATTCTCATAACGAATTCGCGGATCGCGCGCGGCATACTCGGCGAGTACGGTTTCTACCGACTGATCAGAACCGGCATTGACGATGCACAGTTCCCAACTCTCATATGTCTGCGCCAGCACAGATTCGATCATTTCCCGCAGAAACTGCTCCGGCGTCTGGTAGGCAGGCACGGCCACGCTGATTTTCGGCTTTGCTTTCCACTTCTTTTTTTTCTGCCGCTTTAATTCGTCCTCGGTTGGCCGGTAGGCCTCATACCACGGCCCGTAGGGGACTTCCTCCGGTTCAAACCGTTCGCCCAAACGCACCCAAAATTCCTTTAACCCGTAATGCTTTAAGTAGCGCAATCCCTTTTGTATGGTATAAGGGGAAAGCTTTTTCAAAAGCCTCCCCCACTCAATTTGACTCATAGGCTTCTTACGCTTCGTCAATGGCCTTTCCAATATCGTTTCGCATATATTTATTCGCAAACGAAATCCATTCTGTGGCTTCGTAAGCATTTTTGCGGGCTTCTTTCAAATCCCTGCCCTTTGCCGTAATGCCCAGTACCCGGCCGCCGTTGGTAACGATGGTATCCCCGTCTAGCTTTGTCCCGGCATGGAAGCAGTAATAGCCGTCCTTGCCTTTGAACCTCTCAAATCCCTGCATGGGGATTCCTTTTTCGTAAGCCAGCGGATAGCCCTGGGAAGCCAGCACCACGCAGACTGCGGCATTGTCCTCAAAGGTCAGATCCACATCTGATAAAGTGCCCGCCAGACAAGCTTCGATGACCTCAATGATATCATTTTCCATCCTGGGCAGTACGACCTGTGCCTCCGGATCTCCAAAACGGGCATTGTATTCCAGAACCTTCGGGCCGTCTTTCGTCAGCATCAGGCCAAAGAACAGGATTCCCGTAAACGGCCGTCCCTCCTGACGCATCGCATCCACCGTCGGCTGGAAAATATGTTTCTGACAAAATTCGTCAATCTCCGGTGTGTAAAACGGGCTGGGGGAAAATGTGCCCATACCGCCGGTATTTAAGCCTTGATCGCCGTCTTTCGCCCGCTTGTGATCCTGCGCGGAGGTCATGGTCTTTACCGTCTTGCCGTCCACAAAGGCCAGCACAGATACCTCCCGGCCAGTCATAAACTCCTCGACCACCATCGTATTGCCCGCGTCGCCGAACTTCTTTTCCTGCATAATGGTGCGCACGCCCTCTTTGGCCTCCTCTAAAGTCTGGCAAATCAGCACGCCTTTGCCGAGTGCCAGGCCGTCCGCCTTTAACACAATCGGAAACTGTGCCTGTTCCAGATATTCCAGCGCTTTGGCCGAATCGTCGAAGCTCTCATACGCCGCTGTGGGGATCTGGTATTTCTTCATCAGATCCTTGGAAAATGCCTTGGAAGCCTCTATCACCGCGGCATTTTTCCTGGGGCCGAACACCCGCAGCCCCTCTTTTTCAAACTCGTCCACAATACCGCCCGCCAGAGGATCGTCCATGCCGATAATCGTCAAGTCAATGGCTTTCTCCTTGGCGAAAGCAACCAGCTTGTCAAATTCCATCGCGCCGATATTGACGCATTCCGCATATTCCGCAATCCCGGCATTGCCAGGGGCACAGTAAATCTTATCCGCCTTCGGACTTTTTGCCACGCTCCAGGCAATGGTATGTTCTCTTCCTCCGCCGCCTACGATCAGTATCTTCATGTCCTCTACTCCTTTATCACCACTTTATTCTGTTCCACTGTCACTTTTCCATTGGCAATCAGGTCAATCGCACGGGGCAAAAGCTGCCATTCCGCCTCCTCCATCACTCTGCGCTGCAAAGTCTGAGGCGTATCCTCCGGCAAAACTTCCACCGCCTTCTGCAAAATAATCGGCCCGGTATCCGTCCCTTCATCCACAAAATGTACCGTAGCTCCGGTCACTTTCACGCCGCGCTCTAGCGCCTTTTCATGCACCAAAAGCCCATAACAGCCCGTGCCGCTGAAAGCCGGAATCAGCGCTGGATGTACATTGACAATCCGGTTGGGATAAGCGTCGATCATGGCCTTTGGCATCACCACCATACATCCGGCCAGGACCACCAGATCGGCCCGATAGGACTGCACGGTTTTGACCAAGGCTTCGTGGTAAAGCTCTCGGTTCTCATAGGAATCCGGGGAAACGCAGACTGCCTCCACGCCAAAATTCTTTGCCCGTTCCAGGGCATACGCATCTGCATTGTTGCTGATCACCGCCGTCACAGCAGCGTTGGTAATCCGTCCCTGCTTCTGCGCGTCCAAAATCGCCTGCAAGTTCGTCCCGCCGCCGGAAACCAGAACGACTACTCTTAACATAATGTCACCCCTTTATCGCCGGATACAATCTCGCCCACCACATAGGGCGTTTCGCCCGCCTGCTTGATCGCCTCCATTGTCTTTTCCACATCCGCGGCGTCCACAGCCATAATCATTCCGAGTCCCATGTTGTAAGTATTGTACATCATCTGCGGCTCCACCTCGCCTTTTTTTGCCAGCAGTTGGAAAATCGGCGGTATCGCATAACTGTCTTTTTTGATCTGCGCATGAAAGCCTTCCTGTAACATCCGGGGAATATTCTCATAAAATCCGCCCCCGGTAATATGGCAGCAGCCGTGAATTCGCACGCCCGCGCTGCGGATAGCTGACAATGCTTTTACATAAATCTTGGTAGGCGCCAGCAGAGCCTCGCCCAATGTACCGCCCAGTTCTTCATAATAAGTATCGAGAGATTCCCGCGTCATATCAAAAATTTTGCGCACCAGGGAAAATCCGTTGCTGTGTACGCCGGAAGAAGCCATGCCGACCAGCACGTCTCCCGTCTGGATCTCCTTGCCGGTAATCAGCTCCTTTTCATCCACGATCCCCACCGCAAATCCGGCCAGATCGTATTCATCCTCCGGGTAAAATCCCGGCATTTCCGCGGTCTCGCCGCCAACCAGAGCGGCCCCCGCCTGCACGCACCCTTCGGCTACGCCGCTGACGATCTGAGCAATCTTTTCCGGGAAATTTTTTCCGCAGGCAATATAATCCAGGAAAAACAGGGGCTGGGCGCCCCCGCAGGCAATGTCGTTGACGCACATAGCCACACAGTCAATGCCTACCGTATCGTGCTTGTCCAGCAAAAATGCCAATTTTAATTTGGTTCCCACGCCGTCCGTGCCGGAAACCAGGGTCGGTTTCTCCATATGTGAAAAACCCGCCATGGAAAACGCGCCGGAAAATCCGCCCAGATCGGTAAGCACCTCCGGGCGCATTGTCTTTGCCACATGCTTCTTCATCAGTTCCACAGAACGGTAACCCGCCTCGATATCTACGCCCGCTTTCTTATAATCCATAGCATCCTCCTAGTAATTCTCATACCCTGTTTCCTGCAGTCTGGCGTCTTTTGCTTCCACCTGCTCCTTCAATTCCTTTGCATAAGCTTTCAGCCGTCCCAGCAGCTCCTCATCGGAGGTTGCCAGGATTTTTGCCGCCAAAAGGCCGGCATTGGCTCCGCCGTTGATTGCCACAGTCGCCACCGGAATTCCAGAAGGCATCTGTACAATGGAATACAGAGAATCCCGTCCCCCCAGCGATGTGGTATGCATGGGAATCCCGATTACGGGCATGGGGAAGATTGCCGCACACATCCCCGGCAGATGAGCCGCCATCCCTGCGCCTGCAATGATGACTTTCCATCCTTTCTCCTCTGCTGATTTTGCATACTCAAAAAACACATCCGGTTCCCGATGGGCAGAAATGATGCGCATCTCATACTCCACTCCCAGCTTATCCAAAATACCTGCCGCTTTGCTCATCACGGGCATATCCGAATCACTGCCCATTACAATGCCTACTTTCGCCATTTCCCGTACCTCCTTTTTTGCTGTGCTTTCTTTAAAGAACATTCATTTGCTGTCATTGTATTATATCTGGTTTCCCTTTGTCAATGGATGACTAGGAGTTCGTTTAGTATTTGGTAACAGTTCAGATACTTTCACGGTATGGAACTCCATTTTGTTGATAATTATGCTTTTTTTGCGTGGGCGCTGCGAAATCAATTTTACGATTCATCCAGCGGTTCATTCAACGCCTCTGTTCCCGGCAGCACGAACCGTCCATCCTCCAGAATCGTCACGGCCCCCTGGGCAGTCAACACTTGGATATGTCCCAATTCATCATAAGGAATGGTGATATCCGTATGGCATCCCATATACGCCTTGCTTTTATCCTGCCTGCGCAAAAGCGAAACCTCGTTGTCTCTGGCGATCACTTCCCGGCCGTCCGGGTTGTGTACCGGGATATCTTCCGACCAGCTATAACAGGTATCGCCCACTGCAAAATGGGGTCCCATCTTCTCCGCGATCAGAATCGGAAGTTTGTCTTCTATGTGATATTTCCTGGCCGCCACATAGGCTGTGGTGTTGGTGCCAATGGCAAATTCTCCCATGGGCAGCGTTTCGTGATGATAGAGAAGATTTTCCCGGATAAAGTCCCGGTTGTCCGCCTCCTCTACAAAATTTCCGCACCGATATTCGGCGATCATGCCGTCTTTGAAAATCAGCTCCAGATCCCGATACAAAAGCCCGTTCAAATAAACCTGGCTCACATGCAGCACCCCGTTGGTTCCCTTTAGCTGGGGCGACGTAAACACTTCCCCCACGGGGATATTCACGTCCGCCACACAATTCTCAAAAGCAGTTTGTGTATGGACGTCTTCCAGCGGGTGAAACGCCACGGTCAGATCCGTCCGGTTGCCGTTTCTCCCCTGAATGTGCGCCCGCTCTCCCTGATCCAATGCCTCGATGATAATCTGCTGGATCTGCTCATATAATTTGGCGTCCAGCGTATTGATTTTGACCACTTCCTGAAAAATCTCTGGGAAGTTTTCCCCAATCTCCGGCACCGGCCATGCAATAATGGTAAAGCTGCGCTCCTCGCCTTTGATATAACGGTTGGTGATCTGTACGATTTGATTGTCGCAAAAGACCTGAAGTTTTTGCTGGCTCTCCGACAGGGCAAAAGCCTCCGGGCAGTTTTCCGGGGTAAACGGCGTTTCGCCAAAGATCTCCATCACCGCCGGGCCGGCATGTACGTCCGCCCAGTCTTTATATTTCTCGTAAGCCTCCTGTGTTGCCCGCAGCCTGCGCTGTACAAAATCTTCATCCAGAAACAGCGCCGCATCTCCCCGGTGATCGTATTCAAACTGATTGTTGGGAATGTGCCCATAATACCCGATCCGATGGTGCTGTTTCTTGTTGACGATATGCGATGCCGAACGGTAAATCACCGGCTGCAGCCCCATTTGTTCAAATTGTAAAATGGCCGCATGCACCACCCGCTCAAATCCCAGACAATAGCGGATATTCACGGTCTTTTTCTTGGACAAATCCTTGTGGGCGTTGAGAAAGCCGATCCGGTAGCCTTCTGTATAGGTGCGGGCCATCCCATCAATCTCATCCTGGCTCAAGCCGCTTAAAAACTGCGCCACCTGGCGCTCACTGTCCGTAATCCATTCCCCGAAATCATACAGATAATCCGGAGTCTGCAAATCTGCCTCCATGATAATTTTCGCCGCAAACGAACATGCCGGGTCCAGTTGTTCCTGGATGCGCCGTTCAATCATTTCCTCACAGTAGTCGCTCACATACCAGTACAGGATATCGCGGATTTCCCGTGGATTTGCCGCCCCTTCCTGGGCAAACACGCCGTAAACCTCCAAAAACAGCTCACAGCATACGGTCATATCCCAGATCCGATTTTCCATAGCGTAAACAATCATGCCCCGCAGCTCACTGTAAAGGAAGCTGAGATATCTGCCGCATTCCCCCAGTTTCTCTGCCGCATAAGCCGGATTTCCATAAGAATGCGCGTACCTGGAGGGCAGAATATCCTCATATAATTGTCTATTGCGCTCGCGCTTTTCCTCTAGGGTAAACGACTGCCATCTCTGCCCCGTTTCCGCAGCAAATTTCAGAAAACCGGCTGTCCTGTGAAAATAGTCCTGCCATCCCGTTTTTCCCGCCGTCTCACCGGCAATTTCGGCCACTCTCTGAGAAGCCAGATCCCATCGCTCTAACAAATCTTCCAAATCCCATTCACCTCATTTCTTCAGATTTCCCAACTCCACGTTTTTCTGAATCAGACTTTCCATGTAGGCCCAGATCTCAGGCGCCCACCGCCTGACCTTCTCGTTTCGCCGATAGACCTGCTCCTGTGAAATCCCGTGCTCCCGCCAGCTTTTTCCGCCGGAAGCATCGTTTAATAACAGAGGCTGGCAATTATCCATCACACGGGCGAACCGGGCCTCCGCGGTCTTGCAGCCCTCAAATTCTTCCCACAATTCCTGAAAGTATGTCCGCTGATCCTCCGGCAGCATCCCAAACAATTTTTCGGCCGCCTTCACCTCTTTTTCATGTTGGGCCGCCTGGGCCTGTATATCATAGGCATAGGCATCCCCTGCCCAGATCTCCACCAAATCGTGAACCAAGACCAGCTCCACCGTCCTCGACACATTTACCGGATCCGGCATATACTCCTGCAATACCAGCGCGCACAAAGCCAGATGCCAGGAATGCTCCGCGTCGTCCTCCTTGCGGCTGCCGTCGGCCAGATAATTCTGCCGTCCGATGATTTTCAGTTTGTCAATCTCCCGCAGAAAATCCATCTGCCGTTTTATCCTCTCCTGCATAAATCCTCCTTATGAATCCGCCTATGAAATGCCCATCAGATACAGGCCCAGCCAGCCGACCATAAGCAGTCCATTGGCAATCGCCCCTGCCGTACACAGAGAATGGATTCTGTCCTTTGCGGAAAAACTGAACATTCCCATAAAAAACCCATAGATTGCCAGCAGCACAGCTCCAATGCTGATTCCCCCGATGACCGCCTGGCTGGCCACATATTCCTGACCGAAAAAGGAAACCGCTACCGCCGCAAGAAATAACACAAAAGAAAGGACAGCCAGAACCACGGAATAGACTCCGCCCTCTGCCTGTTTCTGTTGTGCAAATGCATATCTATATCGTTTTGCCATAGAACCGCCTCCTGATTTCATTGCAGATCCAGAATAAAATATAACCCAATAAAGCGCCCAGTGTATTCAGCATCAGATCGTCCACATCAAAACTTCCCACTCGGAAAATCAACTGCGCCACCTCCACGCAAAGGCTCAGGGAAAAGCCGTTGACCACGATCAGCAGCCAGTTTCGGAGGCGGTGATCGATGATCGGCAGAATATATCCAAACGGAATGAATCCCACCACATTTCCAAAAATATTCAGCACCATGGCCAACGTCCCCACCTGATCCCGATAAACCCAGAACCGGTGTATCTCCCGAAAAAGTTTCAGATTATACCGGTATTCCCGTTCTAGCTCCCCTGCCCTTCCATAAGATTCTGCAAAAAACAAAAAATACACCAACATTCCCATATAAAGCGCAAACAGGAATATTCCCGCGCAGCGAATCCGCTTTTTTGTCTGTTCCTTCACTACTCCACCCTCAGCAAACCACCCGCAGCGCGCCTATATGGTAATCTCATACTTTCTTTTCAACAGCCGTGCGCCGTTGACAATCATCAAAACACCGCTTGCCAGCCCGATAATCGACACGGCGATTCCTAACGTAAGGCTTAATACCCCTGCCTGGGATATGGTTTTATATATTTTTTCATTCATATGCAAAGTCTCCTTTTCTTAATTTCATTTACAGATGACGATTGCTTATCGCCATCTATCTATATATCTGGCAATTATTTCATGCCGGATTTATAGATGCCCCATATTTCTCATAGTATGCATCGATCGCTGTTTTCATGGCATCGTCAATGATCACATTCCCATGATACGGGCGGTTATATAGATGCTGCACCACCTCTTCCATGGTCACAATCGCCGTTGTCCGAAGCCCGTACTTTTCTTCAATCTCCTGAAGCGCGCCCTTCGTCCCCTGTCCGCGTTCCATTCGATCCACCGACACCACCAGCCCGAGCGGCTGCACCTGCGCCTGCGCCTTCAATATGGGCATGGTTTCCCCGATGGAAGTACCCGCTGTGGTCACATCCTCAATGATCACCACCCGATCGCCGTCGACAAGCGGGCTTCCCAGCAGGATTCCCTTGTCGCCGTGGTCTTTTACCTCTTTTCGATTGGAACAATAACGGATTTCTCTGTCGTACATCTCACTGATGGACATTGAGGCCGCCACCGAAAGGGGGATTCCCTTATAGGCAGGTCCAAACAATACGTCAAACTCCAGACCGAAAGCCTCCTGAATCGCCCGCGCATAGTACTGGCCGAGCCTGCGAAGCTGCGCCCCTGTCCGGTAAAAGCCCGCGTTGATAAAGAAAGGGGTATTCCGCCCACTCTTTGTCACAAAATCCCCGAATCTCAAAACCTCACAGTCAATCATAAATTCGATAAATTCCTGTTTATATGCCTCCATCTGTTTTTATCTCCTTTTCAAAAACAGCCCCGTCTTACTCACCCTTTGCACATACAGCAAGTAAATCAGAGCCTTTGGCCTATCTATATATATTTTCCCTATTCTACCATAGGGATTGTCTTTTTTCAAACAAAAAATTCCTGTTGAATACAATCTATGTAAACGCTAAAAATATTGACAAAATTTAATTTTATGGTAGAATATAAACTTGTGAAACTTGGATATATAAATCCCATATTTGGCAATTTTATTATCCATTTCGCATGATATATAAATACGACTGCCTGCAATTTTGGCAGCAGTTCTTATAATTCCCCAAAAAAGAAAAGAGGCGAAAGAAAACGACTGTAAACGATTTAAACCCAAGAGAAGTTCTACACTTTTTTTCAGAAATCGCCGGGATCCCCCATAGTTCCGGCAACACCAGCCAACTGGAGCAATACTGCCTCGATTTTGCCGCAGCTCACAATCTGCGCTCTTTCCAGGATGCCTACGGAAACGTGATGCTGTTCAAAGACGGCACTCCCGGCTACGAAACCAGCGCTCCTGTAATCCTGCAAGGCCATCTGGACATGGTATGCGAAAAGACCCCGGATTGCCCGGCAGATATGGAAAAAGACCCCATCCGTCTCCTGACCGACGGAAAATACATCTGGGCGGACGGCACAACCCTTGGCGGCGACGACGGCATTGCAATCGCTTATATTCTGGCTGTGCTGGCGTCTGATACCGCCAAACACCCACCCATTGAAGCCTTGCTTACCTGTGACGAGGAAGTGGGTCTGAGGGGCGCGCGGATGTTGGATGCTTCTTCGTTAACCGGAAAATATCTGATTAACCTTGATTCCGAGGAAGAGGGAATCCTCATGGCAGGCTGTGCCGGAGCCGTGCGGGTATTCTGTGAAAATCCCCTTTCCGCCGGCACGCCAAAAGGCTGTGCAGCAACCATAAAAATCAGCGGCCTGCAAGGCGGCCATTCCGGCGTGGACATCGACAAAAACCGCTTAAACGCCGTCAAAACACTGGGAGAACTGCTGGATACACTGCATGAAATTGCAGATATTCAGATTGCTTGCGTCCACGGCGGCGAACGGCTCAACATAATTCCCCAAAGCGCCGAAGCCGTCATCTGCTTTGAACCAACCATGTGGAATCTGCTCTGCGACACCGTACAGGCATTTTCCGCTCGATTACAAAAAGAGACAGCCGAACCGGACGCTTGCGCAACTCTGGAGAAAACACAGCTTCCGCCCTCCTGTCTGGACAAAACCGGGACAACGGATCTGATTTTTACACTGATGCAGGCACCTTGCGGCGTATGCGCCATGAACCCCCATATTCCAGGACTGGTGCAGACTTCACTGAATCTGTCCAGCGCCGATCTGGAAAACAATATCCTAAAAACTGCTTTTATGATCCGCTCCAACACCGACTCCGGCAAGCAACTCCTCGTTCGGCAGCTTACCTTGCTGATGGAACACTTAGGCGGCAACATCCGGCTAGAGGACGATTATCCCGCATGGGAATACTGCCCAAAATCGGATCTGCGGGATAAAATGATTCGGGCCTATCAAGATCTTTACGGCCAAGAGCCTGTGGTCTGTACCATCCACGCCGGGCTGGAATGCGGAATCTTATCCGAAAAACTGCCCAATACAGATATGATATCTTTCGGCCCCAATCTGGAGCATGTACATACCCCGGAAGAACGTATGGACGTAGAATCCGCCAAACGCTGCTGGGAGTACCTGCTGCACGTTTTAGAATTGTTAAAATAACCAAAAAAATTCCAATCACGAAGGAGAGAAAAAGAAATGATCCAAGAAGGTTTCCTCTACATCGCAGCATTGGTTTTTATCGCTGCTATATTGATCAATCTTCCAAAAATATTTACTGGAGAAACAGCAAAGAAAATCTTTAACTTTGCGCCGCCCATTGTACTGATTTATTTAGGGCTGATGATTCTGTGTACCGTTCGCCTGTGGGATTTGGAGGCCACCGCAGAAACTTACACGGCCCTCAAAAACCCGCTTCTTTACGCGATGCTCTTTATCATGCTGCTGCGCTGCGACCTGAAAAAAATTATTAAACTTGGCCCGAAAATGTTGATTGGCTTTTTCTGCGCTACCATTTCCATCGGCCTGGGTTTTGTCCTTTCCTATGCGATTTTCCACGGCGGTCTGGGCGCAAATGCCTGGAAAGCCCTGGGCGCTCTGTGCGGGAGCTGGATGGGCGGAGGCGGCAATATGCTGGCCATCCAGGCAGCCCTGAACGTCGATGAAGGCACCATGGCCTATGCGTTGGTTATGGACTCTATCTGTGCAACTTTGTATGTGATGTTCCTGCTGTGGGCCATTGGATTTTCCAAAAAATTCAACAAATGGACCCATGCCGACACCAGAGTCATCGACGAAGTGGGCCAGGCATTGGAAGCCGAAGCCCGCGCCAATACAAAGCCTTTGACCTGGCAGAATATCGCCATTTTACTGGGCAGCGGCCTTCTGGTTTCCGCTCTGTCCCAAAAGGCAGGGGATGCCATCGCCTTAGCGCCTTAGCTTTGCCGTTCTTAGATAAAGCCACCTGGACAGTTTTGATTGTTACGGTGCTGGGCGTCGGCCTGGCGCTGACACCTTTTGGCAAATTAAAAGGTACGGAAGAGATTTCCAATGTGCTTTTGTATATTGTAATCGCCCTGATTGCGTCCCGCGCAGACCTGGCAAGCATGGGCAACGCCCCCATATGGCTGCTTTCCGGCGCGTTTATCCTGGTCTTCCATGTAGTCATTATGGTAATTCTGGCGAAAGTCTTGAAAATGGATATTTTCACCTGCTGCGTGGCCTCTCTTGCAAACATTGGCGGTACGGCAACTGCACCGGTTCTGGCCGGTACATACAGTAGCGCCCTGGTTCCCGTGGGTATTATCATGGCTTTGCTGGGCTATGTAGTCGGCACCGGCGGCGGCCTGGTGGTTGCCCAACTGATGAGTCTGTTTGGGTAAAAAAAGAAAGAGCGGTGTCAGAGTCAAACTCCGGCACCGCCCTTTTTGCTTTTAGATTGCTACAATAGATACGCCTTTGCCCTGTCCCTTTCCTTTCAAGAGCCTCGTATATGTAGCCAACTTGGAAGCCTTCACCTGAATTTCAGCAGAAGGATGAATCCCCAGAAAAGCATTGAGCTTTACAGTCGTCAGCTTTGTGGATTTGATGATGATGGTAGAAAGCTTGGAACATCCCTGGAATGCATTTTTTCGGATAGTTTGAAGTCCGGTTCCAATGGATACCGTCATCAGTTTTGTATCGCCGCTGAAAGCGTTCGCCTTGATAAGCGTAACCGAATTCGGAATGACAAGACTGCTGAGCGTTGTACAGTCGGCAAACGCGCTTCTGCCGATGGTCGTCAATCCAGACTGTAAGCTGACATTGTTCAGTTTCTTACATCCCCGGAAAGTGTTGATCGGAATGAGAGATACCGTTTTGGGAATGGTAACGGAAGCCAGCGCCGTACAGTTTCTAAATACGCCGGTACCCAATGCCTGCACCCCGGTAATGGAAGCGGAGCTTAATTGTGTACAGCCGATAAAAGCCCTCGCTTTCACGCGCGTAACCGTTTTGGGAAGCGTGATGCCTGTCAGTGCTGTACAGTTGGCAAATGCGCTTATCCCAATCCAATCCAGACCTGCACCGATGGATACAGAGGTCAATCCCGTACAGCCAGAAAATGCTCTCTTCCCGATTGCTTCCACGTTGCCTCCAATGGAAACGGATGTAACCGTTGTATTGTTTTTAAAAGCGCTTGCCGCAATTCCTGTCACTTTATAGGAAATCCCGTTGATGCTGACTGTTGCAGGAATTTCGATAGCGCCCGAAAGTTCTGTGCCGGAACAAGAGACCTCTTTTCCTTGTTTCTTCACGGTATATTCCATGTTATTCAAGCTTAGAACCGTGCCCTTCGTCGGCTGCGCCTCCCCGGAGGGTTCATTCCCGGATACATTTCCTGAGATATTGCCAGACACATTCCCGGAGATATTGCCGGATACATTTCCTGAGACATTCCCGGATACATTTCCTGAGACATTATCTGACACATTGCCAGAGATGTTCCCAGAGACATTATCTGAGACATTCCCAGAGATATTGCCGGATACATTTCCTGAGACATTCCCGGATACATTGTCAGAGACATTATCCGACACATTGCCTGAGATGTTTCCTGAGACATTCCCGGATACATTGTCAGAGACATTATCTGACACATTGCCTGAGATGTTTCCTGAGACATTCCCGGATACATCGTTAGAAATATTGTCAGAAACATTATCCGATACATTGCTAGAGATGTTTCCTGAGACATCCCCAGAAACCTCTTCAGGATTTTCGCCGGACACGCTCGTTGTTTCTTCTTGCTGTTCTGCCGCTTCTATCTCTTCTGCATATACGTTCATACTCAAACTGCTTACATTGAGAGCGGCGATCGATACTGCCAACACAAAAGCTAAAAATCTTTTCCTCATCTTTCTTTCTCCTTTCTACATGTGTGTTTCCAATTTTTGTAAGTCCATCTTTTACAAAAGCTGGAGCGAAATATTTTTCACAATAGAAATCTTACAAAATAATTATGATAAAAATATGTTTTTATTACAAAAATATTAATTTTTTATCATTTGGATAGCCCCATTGCACTGCAAATACTCAACCATTTTTCATTTGTTTACTGTGATAAAATTAAAATTGATTTTAAAGAGGAGTTTGATTATAATATTCTGTAATCATCGAAAGGAGAAATGAAAAATGAGCGATATAGAAGAAACACAACTGCACGAAGGCTGCGAATGCGGACACCACCACGGCCATCATCATGGGGGAAACCAGGTGCTCATGGCAAGCGCAGACGGCCATCTTCTGGGTACGATGACGGCCTATACCCCGGCTTCTTTGGCTGTGGCTGAGATGAATATGGAATTGTCTATGAAAGATGTCGTTATCTTTATAAAGGAAAACGGCGGCACCCCCTTACAGGTAAAAGCCAGTTTGAAAGATACGGCTTCCACCGTGCTGCTAAATCTGTCGGGAACAGAGATTTTTCATTCGGAATCCGCGGAGAGTACAGAAACAGATCCCACAAAAGTAAAATGTAAACTGCTGGTGGTGGCGGACGGACTGGATTCCGATTTGCTGAAAAATTCGCTTGAGACTTATATGGATTATTTTGTAAATAACTCTTTTTAAAAGAATTGCCCGTCTGCCCGTCTGCGAAAAAAACAGTAGAAGAAACCCCAAAAAAATGATATAATCACGGCAAAGTACTGTTTTTGCTTTGATTACTTACTTTTAGAAATGGAGGGTTCCCAACGTTGGAGAGATTAAAACTCGAAATACCCGGACAGGAGCAGCGTGCATTTCAGGAATTATGCAACGACATCAGCAGGAGAATCAACGTGAGTCCGATGGGCCTGTGTCCGGTAGATATTACCTTAAACGTTATCCGCATGTGCCATGCGCAAAGCTGCGGAAAATGCACCCCATGCCGGATTGGACTTGGGCAGCTTGCGAATATGCTGGAATCGGTTCTGGACGGCGCCGCGAACGTGCAAATATTGGAAATGATTGAGCGTACCGCCAGAACCGTTATCGATACGGCAGACTGTGCCATCGGATACGAAGCCGCCAAAATGGCTCTGAACAGCATCACCAATTTCCGGCAGGATTATCTAAACCATGTCCATCAAGATCACTGTATGTATGGCTTAAAACACGCCGTCCCCTGTACGGCCATGTGTCCGGCCCATGTAGACGTACCCGGATATATCGCCCTGGTAAAAGCAGGAAGAAACGAGGACGCTGTGCGTCTGATCCGAAAGGACAACCCGTTCCCGTCCGTATGCGGCTACGTCTGCGAGCATCCCTGTGAAAACCATTGCCGGCGCCGGATGATGGATGATGCGGTCAATATCTGCGGCATCAAGCGCTACGCCGTAGACCACGCCGGAAAAATCGAAACTCCTGTCTGCGAAAAACCGACTGGAAAGAAAGTAGCCATTGTCGGCGGAGGTCCTGGCGGCCTTACCACGGCATACTTTTTGACACTGATGGGCCATCAGACGGTTGTCTACGAGCAGCGGCCAAAATTAGGGGGAATGCTCCGCTACGGAATCCCGGATTACCGGCTGCCGCAGGATGTGCTGGACAGTGATATCCAATACATTCTGGATACCGGGGTAAAAACTGTGCTAGACACCAATATCGGGACAGACATCACATTAGACGAATTGAAAAAACAGTACGACGCGGTTTATATGTCCATCGGCGCCCACGATGACAAAAAGCTGGGCATCGATGGAGAAAACAGCACAAATGTTGTCAGTGCTGTGGAAATGCTCCGAAACATCGGCGAGGGAAAGGTTCTGAACCTAGAGGGAAAAAGAGTCTGCATCATCGGCGGCGGAAATGTGGCCATGGACGCCACCCGAACCAGCCTGAGACTGGGCGCAGAACATGTAACTTGTGTGTACCGCCGAAGAATCGACGATATGACCGCTTTGGCGGAAGAGATCCATGAGGCACAGATGGAAGGCGCAGAGATTTTACCTCTTCATGCGCCGGATCATATCGAAACAGACGAAAACGGCCAGGTCTGCGGATTATGGGCGCAGCCGCAGATTATCAGCAGCATCGGCTCCGACGGAAGACCCTCTGTACGCAAAGCAAAAAAAGATCTGGTACGGATTCCCTGCGATTACATAATCATCGCCATCGGGCAGGCGGTACATCTGAAACCTTTTGAGGAAAGCGGCATCCGCACACAAAGAGGCGCAATACAAGCGGAACAGACCTGCTTTGTCAGCGGAAGCGGAAATGTATTTGCCGGGGGCGACGCCGTTTCCGGTCCGGCCACTGTGATCCGCGCTGTGGCAGCCGGAAAAGTGGCAGCCGATAATATTGACCAGTTCCTGGGATACCATCACACCATCCAGGCGGATGTGGAAGTACCCGCACCACAGCACACAAATACCCCGCCCTGCGGACGCGTCAATCTGACTGGCCGCAGCATCGAGCAGATCCAAGGAGATTTCGATCTGGTCAGCATGGGAATAAGCAGCCAGGAGATGGAACAGGAATGCTCCAGATGCCTGCGCTGCGATCATTTTGGATACGGAATTCTCAAAGGAGGGAGGAACATCCAGTGGTAAATATTACAATCAACAACATCCAGATAGAAGCACTGGAAAACAGCACCATTATGGAAGCGGCAAAATCAGCGGGAATCGATATTCCGCACCTCTGCTACCTAAAAGAATTGAACGAAATCGGCGCCTGTCGACTGTGCTGTATCGAGATAGAAGGGGAAGAAAAGCTGGTGCCCGCCTGTGACAACGTGGTACAGGAAGGCATGAAGATCACCACCAACAGCGCCCGCGTCCGGGGAGCCTGCCGAACCAACTTAGAGCTGATCATGAGCCAGCACGACGGGCAATGTACTACCTGTGTGCGCAGCGGAAACTGCCAGTTACAAAAACTTGCAAACGATTTTAATTTATTGGAAAACCGATTTGAGAAAGAGCTTCCCGCAGGGAAAGCCGCACAGTGGGAGACGGATTTCCCGTTGATCCGGGATGCTGGAAAATGCGTCAAATGTATGCGCTGCATCCAAATCTGTAATAAAGTGCAAAGTCTTGGCGTATGGGATCTAGTGGGAACCGGAAGCCGTACCCGTGTGGATGTCTCCGAAAACCGCACCATCTCCCAAGCGGATTGCAGTCAATGCGGCCAATGTATTGTGAACTGTCCGGTGGGCGCGTTGCGGGAACGCGACGACGTGGAGAAAGTCACCGCACAGTTGGAAAACCCAGAAGTCATCACCGTTGCCCAGATCGCACCCGCCGTGCGCAGCGCATGGGCCGAACATCTGGGTATCCCGGAGGACTCCGCAACCGTCAGCCGGCTTGCCGGAGCTTTGAAAAAACTGGGTTTCGACTATGTATTCGACACCAGTTTCTCGGCAGATTTGACAATCATGGAAGAGGGATCGGAATTTCTGGAGAAAAAAACCAAAGGCGAGTTGAAACAGTATCCATTGTTTACAAGCTGCTGCCCTGGATGGGTGCGCTTCCTGAAAAGCCAGTATCCCCAGCTCGTCGGTCAGCTTTCCACGGCAAAGAGCCCTCAGCAGATGTTCGGGGCCGTGGTAAAGAGCTATTTTGCAGAGAAAAAAGGCATTGATCCAGAGAAAATCTGCTGCGTTTCTATTATGCCCTGTGTGGCAAAGAAAGGGGAATGCAGTCTTCCAGCCATGAAAAATAACGGCGTTCAGAACGTGGATTACGCCCTGACCACAAGGGAAGTCATGCGTCTGCTTCAGGCAGAACGCATCCACGCAGAAGATGCTGTGGAAATTCCCTTTGACAACATCCTGCGGGACTATACCGGCGCAGGCGTTATCTTCGGTGCAACCGGCGGCGTTATGGAAGCGGCGCTTCGCAGCGCTTGGTATCTGCTAACCGGAGAAAATCCGAATCCAGATGCGTTCCAGACCGTCCACAACGTGCATCCGTCAGACAGCCAGCCATGGAAGGAAGCAGAATTTGATATCAGCGGCACAACCGTCCGTATTGCTGTTACCAGCGGTCTGGGCAACGCCAGAAAACTCTGTGAAGCAATTTTACGCGGCGAAGTCCATTATGATTTTGTGGAAATCATGGCCTGTCCCGGCGGCTGCGCAGGAGGCGGCGGCCAGACCATCCACTGCGACGACCAGGCGCGGGCCGAAAAGCGAGGCAGTCTTCTGCACAAGCTGGATCAAAACATGCCCGTGCGTTTCAGCCACGAAAACGAAGACGTCAAACAGCTTTATAAGGAATGGCTGGAGAAACCGCTGAGCGAAAAGGCGGAAGAACTGCTTCACACCGATCATTTCGCTCCTGTTTAAGTCTATTTAAGTTTATTTAGGAATACACCAAACGAATATAGAGGTGAGGATTTATGGAACCAAGCAACATTCCCACAGAAAAGGAAAACCAGTATACCAGCACTTACACTTATAAATGTCCAAACGACTCCACCGAAGTGACTCATACCATTCTGTATCAGAAAGCTACCTGTACCAGAGTGGATGATGTGATTTTGCATTTTCGCTGCAGCAGAGATTCCGGCTGCGTAAAATGCCAGCAAAATTACTTATAATCCTATCTCATCTAAAAAAATATGAAAACCAAAAAAATATTATTGATTATGCTGTGCTTCTGTGTTTTCTGCCTCTGTTTCGGGTGTGAAAAAACCGAACCAAAGACAGAAAAGAAAAATTCTTCCGCCAACACCGTCTCTCAAGACGCCAAAGAGACAGACGCCCCTGCGCAAAAAAAATTGGTACAAATGGAAACACCCAAGACTTCTAAAGCCCCGGAAGTCTCTCAAACCCCAGAGGCAGAGGCTTCCGAAACACCGAAGAATGACAGCGACGAGCAGATTACCGAAACACCGGCGGCAGATTCGCCAACTCCAGAAGTACCAGATTTGGCGCCTCAGATTGCCGCTTCACAGATAGAAAGCTATCTGGAAGAAATGACTCTTGAGCAAAAAATCGCCCAGATGTTCATTATCTCGCCGGAAGCCCTGACCGGATCCAATATGGTAACTGCCGCAGGGGAGGCAACTGAAAAAGCCATCCATGATACCCCGGTGGGCGGATTGGTTTACATGGAGCAAAATCTGTCTACTCCTTCCCAGGTAACGGAGATGCTGATAAATGTACAGACATACAGCGAAGACGCTATAAATCTTCCCTTATTTACCTGCATCGACGAAGAAGGCGGAACAGTAGCACGACTAAACAAAAACGGAAACTTTAACCTTCCGCCCATCGGAAATATGTCGGACGTCGGGGCTTCCGGCAATGCGGACGAAGCTTACCAGATCGGCCTGGAAATGGGTAGTTATTTATCCGAACTGGGATTCAATGTGGATTTCGCGCCCGTTGCTGATGTGCTGAGCAATCCCGACAACGAAGTCGTGAAATACCGTTCGTTTGGCGAGGATCCAATGCTGGTTGCCGATATGTCGGCAGCGGTTTTGCAGGGGTTGCGGGAAAAAGACATTCTTGGCACCTTCAAGCATTTTCCCGGACACGGAGCGACGGAGGGAGATACCCACGAAGGATACGCGTTTACCTTAAAAACCTTAGACGATCTGAAAGAGAATGAACTGATTCCTTTTCAGAGAGGAATCGAAGAAGGGGTAGACTTTATTATGGTAGGGCACATCTCACTGCCCAGTATCATAGGCGACAGCACTCCAGCTTCTCTGTCTTACCGAATCATCACAGAGATTTTGCGCAGCCAGATGGGTTACGACGGACTTGTGATTACCGATGCTATGAATATGGGAGCTATCAGCGAAACCTATTCGGCTGGGGACGCCGCCATAAAATCCATCAAAGCCGGATCGGACATTCTCTTAATGCCGTCTGATTTTAAAGAAGCGTACAACGCAGTCCTCCAGGCAGTTGAAGGCACAAGTCCAAGTATCAGCATGGAGCGGATCGACGATTCCGTAAGGCGCATCCTTGAGGCAAAGATGGCTCTGATGGAGAAAACTTTTTAAAATATCCAGAGAGAATATAGACAATATATAGAACAGTATTTAAAAATAATTTCGGGGAGATGGTATAGTAGGTAAACTACACCGTCTCCCCGTTCTACATTTTCAGCTCATGGTTTACCTTATCTCTCTTTTTTGCAGCCTTCGCAGTCTGCGCAGGAAAAACGGCGGTCATCTGGAAGGGAATCCAACGCTGGACGTATAGAGCAGACAGCCTGTGCGGATATGCCTTCCCCTCTTCCGGTAAATCCCAGCCGTTCCTCTGTGGTCGCCTTAATATTCACCTGCCCTAGCTCCAGGCAAAGCGTGTGCGCCACATTTTTTTTCATCTGAGGGATATACGGAGCCATTTTGGGCTGCTGAGCGATAATGGTCGCATCGATGTTTTCAATCAAATACAACTGCTTTTCCAACATTTCCCCGGTTTTTCTCAAAAGCTTCAGGCTGGATATCCCGCGGTATTCTTCCTTGGTATCCGGGAAATGCATACCAATATCACCCAGGGCCGCCGCTCCCAGCAGGGCATCCATAATGGCGTGAAGCAGCACATCCGCGTCCGAATGTCCTAAGAGTCCCTTTTCATATGGTATTTCCACGCCTCCCAGAATCAGGCTGCGCCCTTCCACCAATCTATGCACATCATAACCAATCCCTACCCGCATATTATACTGCCTCCTCTTTATCTCCATTTAATGGTCTTTCCATTTGGCGACCGCCGCAAGGGTCAAATATCCCCCTTGGGGTGTTTTAATTTTGATGCCCCGCTGCTGGCGGGGTGTTCGACTTCTGCCCATAATATGCATTTTCTCCATGTTTGCGGAAATAATGCTTGTCTTGAAGTTCCTGCGGCGCAGACTGCACCTGTGGATTGAGAATTTCACAGCGCGCAGCCATTTTCGCCACCTCTTCTAACACTACCGCATTGTGTACTGCCTCGTGAGCGTCCTTTCCCCAGGCAAACGGCCCGTGGTTTTTGCAGAGGACGCAGGGAACCGCGTCTACATTCGCCTTGCGGAAATGTTCCACGATTAATCTCCCGGTATTCGCCTCATAATCTTTCAGCTCTTCCTTCGTCAGATTGCGCACACAGGGAACTTCCCCGTAAAAATAATCCGCATGGGTAGTTCCATAGCAGGGAATCCCCCTTCCCGCCTGCGCCCAGCTCGTCGCCCAGGGAGAATGTGTATGCACCACGCCGCCGATAGAAGGAAAAGCCTTGTACAACTCACAGTGAGTCGCTGTATCAGAGGAAGGGTTCAACTCCCCTTCGATCTGATTCCCATTCAAATCCATAATTACGATGTCTTTGGGACTTAATTTTTCGTAAGCCACGCCGCTGGGCTTTATGGCAAAGTATCCGGTTTCCCGATCAATGGCACTGACATTTCCCCAGGTAAAGGTTACCAGCCCGTATTTGGGAAGCTCCATGTTTGCCTCATATACCTTTTGCTTCAATTCTTCTAACATGCCTATGCCCCTTTCTTTTCCGATCTGTTTTTACGTTCTCCCGATTCAGGATTTTCATTCCTGTATCTGGGAGGCCAAAAGTTGCAGACAGACGCGCCCTCATAAAGCCTTTGCTGCCTATGTAACTTTTTCCTGCGAATCTTTTGCATACAAAAGCTTTAATAAAATAGGCGTTGCGATGGAGGATACGATAATCAGCAGGATAACGGCTGTAAAATACACTGGCTCCATCAATCCCACAGCGAGTCCCTTTTGCGCTACAATCAAGGCCACTTCCCCGCGAGTCATCATTCCCACGCCGATTTTCAGGGCATCTGCGGTATCAAATCTGCAAAAACGGCTGATCAGGCCGCACCCAACCACTTTTGTGATTAAGGCAACCGCGATAAACGCAACGCTAAACCAGATGATGCTTCCATTTATGCTGCTGATATCCGTTTTCAGGCCGATACTCGCAAAGAAAACAGGGCCAAACAGCATATACGAATTGATGTCCATTTTTTTTGCAATGTATTCGGAATCGTTGATATTACACAAAACAATCCCGGCCACAAAAGCCCCCGTAATATCCGCAATCCCAAAAAACTTTTCCGCAATATAAGAAAATGCGAAACACAGAGCCAGCCCAAGGATTGCAATGCGGTGGGTGTGCGGATGTTTTTCGTCCAGGTATTTGAAAAGCCGGTAGCAAATCACGCCCACCACAATCGCAAACAGGAAAAACAAGATGGTCTGGAGCACCACATAGATCGGCTTTACCGCGTCGCTTTTAAATCCAATGACGAAAGTCAGAACAATGATACCAATGACATCGTCGATAATGGCCGCGCTCAGAATCGTCGTGCCCACAATTCCCTGTAACTTCCCCATCTCGCGCAGTGCCTGCACCGTAATCCCCACAGAAGTAGCCGTCATAATGCATCCGATGAACACAGCACGGTAGAATTCCTCGCTTCCCAAAGCCGCCCTGCCATAAAAAGCCATATACAACAGCGTTCCGCCCGCCAGCGGGACAAACACGCCAAAGCATGCCACCAGAAACGCCGTGGGGCCGGTTTTCGCCAATTTCCGTAAATCCGTTGTCAGCCCCGCCGTAAACATCAGCAGAATCACGCCGATTTCCGCCACCTGGACAATAAAGTCCGAACTCTGGACAATTCCAAAGATACTTGGGCCGATCATCAATCCTGCAACAATTTCTCCCGCGACCTGCGGCGCCTTGAGCTTTCTGGCCAAAATGCCAAAATACTTGGAAACCACCAGGATAATGGCCAGATCACGGAATACAACATAACTTTCCATAACGCTCCATCACCTTTTTTCAGGATTCCACCGCCCCTATCAGGCTTTGGATATCCTGGATTTCATATTGTTTCAGATAATCTTCAATGCCCTTGATGATTTCCTCCGTCACACAGGGATTGTGAAAATTGGCCGTCCCCACAGATACCGCCGAAGCTCCGGCCAGAAGAAATTCAATGGCGTCTTCCGCATTTTGAATCCCGCCCATGCCGATGACAGGCAAAGTGCAGGCATGGGAAGCTTCATAGACCATCCGCACGGCGACTGGTTTTACCGCCGGGCCGGAAAGCCCCCCGGTCTTGTTCGCCAGCGCAAACGCCCGCTTGTGTATATCAATTTTCATTCCGGTCAGCGTGTTAATCAAGGAGATCGCGTCCGCGCCGCCCGCCTCGGCCGCACGGGCCATCTCGCCGATATTCGCCACATTGGGGCTTAATTTTAGAATGATCGGCTGCGCCGCGTATTTTTTTACCGCTCGGGTAATCTCCTCTAAGGCCCTGGCGTCCTGACCAAACGCAATGCCGCCCTCTTTCACATTGGGGCAGGAAACGTTGATTTCCAGCATATCCACAGCTTCGCCCGCCAGCCGTTCCACAACCTGGCAGTAATCTTCTTTTGTTCTGCCGCAGACATTGACAATCACCCGCGTATCGTATTGTTTCAAAAAAGGCAGATCCCGCTGGCAGAGCACTTCCACACCGGGATTTTGCAGACCGATGGCATTTAACATCCCCCCGCAGGTTTCCGCAATCCGGGGCGTGGGATTCCCACTCCACGGCACATTTGCCACCCCTTTTGTCACCACGGCCCCCAGACGGTTCAAATCTACATATTCTCCGTATTCCTCCCCAGAGCCGAAGGTACCGGAAGCCACCATCACCGGATTTTTGAATGTTACCCCCGCAAGCTCTACTCCCATACAGATATCCGAAATCATAGCTTTACCTCCGTACTCAAGAAAACAGGGCCGTCCTTGCACACCCGTTTTCGGTGTACATGCAAGTGGGCATCCTCCTGTGTGCTGTCGCAGACGCACCCCAGACAGGCTCCGATCCCGCAGGCCATACGTTCCTCCATAGAAATCCAGCATGGGATCTGCATTTCCTGCGCATATGCCTTTACCGCCCGCAGCATAGGAAGCGGCCCGCAGGCAAACAGCATGTCTGCCGAAAGGTTCCCCTCCCGGACGGCGTCCAGCACATTCCCTTTTACGCCGCTGCTTCCATCCTCTGTGGCAACGCTCACCGGACAAAAGGCTTCAAACTCTTCTTTTAGAAACAGTTCATTCCGGTATCCCAGCACGGCGGTCGCCTGATTTCCCAGCGCCGCCGCCGTTTCCAGCATCGGCGGAATGCCAATGCCGCCGCCCAGCAAGAGCACCTGTTTTCCTTTCGCCTCCTGAATGGGAAATCCATTTCCCAAAGGCCCCAAAACCTCCAACTCGTGTCCCAGCTCAAGGTAAGAGAATTCCCTGGTTCCCTCCCCGGCGACACGATAAACCAGCCGAAGCGCCGCACCGTCCGTCTGGCAGATACTGATGGGTCTGGGCAGCAGGCGGCTGCGATCTGTTCCATATAACATAACAAACTGTCCGGGCTGTGCAGCCTGGGCAATGGCCCCAGTCTGAAGCCATAGGCTGTAAATATCTGTTCCAATCCGTTCCTGACGGATGATTTTACATCGTTCTTTCTGTTTCATCGTTCCAATCCCCTGTCTTACTGCAATGCCTGCCGGATATCCGCAGCCATATCCTCTACCGCTTTCCTGGAAGCCTGGGCGTAGCCTGCTTCCCCGAAAGCTGCATAAGCCTCCTGCCTATAAGCCGCAATGATTCCTCTGGAGGAATTCACAATCGCTCCCAGTCCGTCCTCATTGAAAAAATTCGCCAGGTCTGCCCCCTTTGCCCCCTGCGCGCCATAGCCCGGCACCAGGAAAAAGGTTTTCGGCATCAGCTTACGCAGCGTTTTCCCCATTTCTGGGTAAGTGGCTCCGGTTACCGCGCCGATGTAGCTGTATTCTTTGCCCATATGCTCCCGGCCCCATTCGTCCACTTTCTCGCCGACCCACTCATACAGAGGTCTTCCGTCTATCAGACGATCCTGAAATTCCCCGCTGGAAGGATTGGAGGTTTTTACCAGGATAAACAGACCCTTGCCGTGCTCCTTGCACACATCTATAAACGGTTTCACCCCGTCTGTGCCCAGATACGGATTGACCGTGGCAAAGTCCTCGTCAAAAGGCGCAAACGTCTGGCTTCCCACCTGCACCCGTCCCAGATGCCCAACGGCATAGGCGGCCGATGTAGAACCGATATCGCCCCGTTTAATATCGCCGATAACGACCAGATCCTTTTCTTTACAGTAATCCACGGTTCGCTTGTAAGCCTTTAGTCCGGGGATGCCGAACTGCTCATACATCGCAATCTGGGGTTTTACCGCGGGTACCAGATCGCAAACTGCATCCACAATCCCCTTGTTAAACTGCCAGACAGCCTCAGCCGCCCCTTCCAGGGTTTCCCCATATTCCGAGAAGGCTTTCTGTAAAAGATTCTGGGGGATATAGCCCAGCATAGGATCCAGTCCCACCACAATGGGAGCACCCGTCTTTTTTATCTTTGCAATCATTTTTTCAATCATTTTTTTACCCTCTAATCCTTCTGATAAACAATTTCTCCATTATAAATCGTGGTTTTTACCTGTCCTCTTACCTTTCTGCCTTGAAACGGTGTATTTCTTCCCTTAGAAGCAAAGGTGCGGGCGTCTATGATATACTCCTCTTTCGGGTCGATTACAACCACGTCCGCCACCTTGCCTTCCCGCAAAGACCCCCTGTCCAGATGGATGATCTGGGCGGGACGCCAGCTCATCATCTCCGCCATCCGCATAGGTGTGATAATCCCTGGTTCCACCAGCTCTGTGATGGTCAGCGCCACGCTGGTTTCCAGACCCACGATTCCAAACGGCGCGTCCCGCATAGATCCAGATTTTTCCTGTGCAGTATGGGGAGCATGGTCGGTGCTGATAACATCCACGACGCCTTCCCGAATGGCTTTTAAAATCTCCTCCTTGTCCTCCCGTCTTCTAAGCGGCGGATTCATTTTGTAATTGGGGTTGTCTCCGGGAATGTCTTCGCTGCACAGGGTAAAATGATGGGGACATACCTCTCCCGTCACATGCAGCCCGTCTTCCTTGGCTCTTTTTAACATCCACATACTCTGTTTCGTGGAGCAGTGGCACAAGTGCAGATGCGCCCCAGTATCCTGCGACAGAAAAATATCCCTGGCCACGATGATATCCTCCACCACATTGCTGATTCCCGGAAGATTCAGCTCTTCGGCCTTTTCATCTTTATTCATGCAGCCCTTTCCGGCCATCGGCCCGTCCTCACAATGGGCCATGACCGGAATTCCATGCGCCTGGGCAATTTTCATGGCTTCCCAATACAAGTGCGAATTCATCACAGACTTTCCGTCCTCCGAAATGGCCGGAATCCCTGCCTTTATCATCCCCTCAATATCCGCCAGTTCTTCCCCTTTCTGGCCTTTGGTGATTGTCCCGGCTTGAAGCACCCGGATAGGGCACAATTCCTCCGCCTTATGATGCACATAGTTGACACGGCTCGGCGTGTCGATCACCGGATGGGTATTGGGCATCGCCATTACCGTGGTAAATCCTCCTTTTGCCGCAGCCCTTCCGCCGGATGTAATATCTTCTTTTTGTTCCTGTCCAGGGTCCCGGAAATGTACGTGCAAGTCAATCAGCCCCGGCATCACATAACAGCCTGCCGCATCCAAAACCCGATCGTCTTGACCTTTTTCTATTTCTCCTACCTTCTGGATGATGCCGTCCTCAATCAGAATGTCTGCGATTCTATCCAGCTTTGTATCCGGGTCAATCACCCGTCCGCCTTTAATCAAAAGCCCCATAAGCACCTCCACTATCCTCTTACGCATTTTTACAGTTTTTTTGTTCCCCTGATTATAACACGATTTTTTCCAACTAACAACCATCCTCATAATCGATCTCGTGTTCATCCAAAAAACGCAGAACCATCTGATCCCACAGCCGCTCCAGCGATTTATCCAGCGTAAACACTCCCACAGAGACTCCCGTGGTGCAAAGCATCTGGCCCCCGCTGTACTGGACATTTAAGAACAGGCCGTTTACCTGATCCGGATCTATGGAAATTCCGCTGTCCGCCAACGCCTGATGCATTTTTTCATAAGACAGGCGAAAAATAAACTGAAACTGCAAAGGCGTTTGCTTTCCCCGGATGACGGAATAACAAAAAGGCTTGATTTCTTTCCAGAGGGAATGCGTGCGATGGCAGCGTTCCAGAACTTCCCGCGCCTCCTCCGAAA
Source organism: uncultured Lachnospiraceae bacterium (assembly GCA_947571775.1). GTDB lineage: Bacteria > Bacillota > Clostridia > Lachnospirales > Lachnospiraceae > MGBC164599. The sequence goes on from CANOZK010000002.1 coordinate 97,353, forward strand.
AAAATTCCGGGTGCAGCGTTCCATCGATGGTAAAAGTATTCCCGGTGGTGATAGACGCCTCCGAAAGCCAGAAGGAATCAAAGCTCTCTCCAATCAGCAAATGCGACATAAAATTTTTTAAATTCGTGATTTTACATGCAACCATGATACATTCCTCCCTACCATGCCAGTGTACACATCAGCGTTACCGCCCACCCTGTGACCAGCAACAGCCAATTTTTCTCATTTATTATATAAGAATCTTGTAAAAAAGAATAGCAGATTTTTGAAAAACCCTTTTAAAGGGACATAGAATATGATAATATAGTATCGAATACTATGTAAAGCAGAAAAGAGGACGATATGAGTTATAAAGTTGTAATCGATAGCTGCGGGGAGCTCCCTGCCTCCTATCAAGAAGACCCCCGGTTTGAATCGGTCCCCCTAACCCTGTCCGTAGACGGGGAAGATATCATAGATGACGATACCTTTGACCAGAAAAGTTTCCTGGCAAAAGTGGCGGCCAGCCCCAACTGCCCCAAATCCTCCTGCCCTTCGCCGGAACGCTATAAAGACGCCTATGACTGCCCGGCAGAACATATTTATGCTATCACTTTGTCCGCAGAGCTGAGCGGCTCCTACAACAGCGCAATGCTGGGCAGACAGCTCTTGCTGGAGGAACAGCCGGAAAAGAAAATCCATGTGTTTAACTCCCGATCCGCTTCCATTGGGGAAACCCTAATCGCCCTGAAAATCCAAGAGTTGGAGGAGGCCGGCCTGGCTTTTGAAAAGGTGGTTGCACAAACAGAGGCTTACATCCGCGGGCAGATTACTTATTTTATACTGGAAAACCTGGAAACCATGCGCAAAAACGGCCGCATGGGCAGGGTAAAAGCTCTGGTGGCCTCCGCTCTAAATATCAAGCCGGTACTGGGTTCCAACGACGAGGGCGCCATCGTACAGCGGGATCAGGCGCGGGGAATGAACAAAGCCTTGGTCAAGATGGTAAATCTGGCTATCTCAGAGGGTGTGGATTTGGAAAAGAAAACCGTAGCCATCTCCCACTGCAACTGCCCGGAACGCGCGCAGATCGTAAAGGAAGCGATTCTGGAAAAAGCAAAGGTTCGGGATGTGATCGTGCTGGATACAGCGGGAGTCAGCTCCATGTATGCCAACGACGGCGGAATTATCCTTGTGATTTAATTCAACTTATTGTATAATCATTGTATGATAAATGAAAAAACAAAGGAGAGTTTAGCATGAGTCAGGAAAAAGTAGATCGCTATAAAGAACAAAAAGCTCACCGGCAGGAAATTTATAAAAAAGAAAAACGAATTCTGGCCCTGGAAAAGACGGCTGGCATTCTGATCTGTGTGGCAGTTGTGGCATGGATTGGATATTCTGTTTACGGAAAAGTAACCGCATCACAGGATGCAAAAGTCATAGAAACGGTTATGGACGCCACAGCCATAGACGACTATCTCGCAGAAACGGATGCAGCAGAGTAATTACTGCACGAAAGTCCTGGAAAACGATTGAGAGAATGGGCAAGCTAAAAAAACAGGGATAGAAAAGCCCCAGAAAAATTCTGGGGCTTTTCTTAGGTACACCCGCAAATTATAATTTCACAACGTTGGCAGCCTGCATACCGCGAGCGCCTTCCGTCAAATCATAAGAAACAGCCTGACCTTCATCCAGGGATTTAAAACCTTCCCCCTGAATTGCAGAAAAGTGTACAAATACGTCCGCACCGTCTTCTCCTGTAATAAATCCATAACCCTTTTCTGCGTTGAACCATTTCACAGTTCCTTTGTTCATGATGTTACCTCCATAAAAATAAAAAATTAAATTAATATATCCGCAGCCGCTTAGCTGCCACTGATGAACCAGGCAGAGAAAAAGCTATCTGCCCATACTTCAAAAAAACTATTTTTGGGAAATCAGCCGAGTTCCCAATACTATAACTTCCGGGAAATCAGCCGAATTCCCAGTATTACAAATTCACCAGTCTTTACAGACTATATTGTTGTAATATAATCTCTAAAAACTAGTGATTCTCTCTTACAGCGTATAGCGTATGGATCTTTCTGTATTCCTATGTTTCTTAAATATTCAAATAACGATTCTCAAATATCAAGTATCCCTATTATAAGTGGGAGCATCCAAAAAGTCAAGGAGAAAATTACTTTTTCGGAAAGGAGCAGTTCTATCATACCGTATTTAAGCAGGCGGTCATGATCAATAGATCACGATCGCCTGCTGTTCTAAAATCTCATAATGATGCTGAAAAGCGTTTCTGTCATAGCTGACAATCCCCTCTAACGGGTCGCAGACAATCACAGAATTCGTTTCTGTATCAAAACCAATCAGCAGCATGCAGTGCTCGTTAGAGGGCCAGGTAACGGTTTCCCCTTCAATTTCCCAACCATAAGAAAACACAATTTCCTCGTTGATATACATGGAACCCCAGACAATCACCGGATAACCCATACGGACTTCTGCGAGCACGTCGTCCAGAGAAGCGCCGGTCAGATTATAAGCTATCTGTGCGCTTTTGTGCTGGGCCAGATACTGATTGGCCGCTTTCACAATGACCGGCGCATAACAGCCGAAAGATTCTTCCTGACGCGGATCTCCCCAAAAAGCGGTCTTATAACTCACTTCTCCGGGGGCTGCTTTCTCCAGATATTGATCTGCCAGTTCCTCTTTGGAAACGTCGTATCCCGCAAAGCGCAGCGCCATTGTCAGAGAAGTCACTTCGCAGCCAGTCGGCAGCTCCGGCTGCTGCAAAATAGATTCTGCTTCCAGTTGAACGCGGCTTTGTGTATTCTCCTCGATTCCGTCGTCCGCCTGACGTTTCAGCAAATCCTGAATATTTGTGATTTCCATTCCTGTGGGATTTGCTGCTGTAACCAGCTCAGGTTTGTCTTCCGCCTCTGGTATATCCGTTTCTTTTGGCTGATCCGTCGGATCAGCATTGGCGGAAACCTCTTCTCGTTCTACTTCCCCTTCTACTTCCTCCTCCAATTTCTCCTCAAGAGGACGGATGGTTTCGGAAAGCACTTCCGGGATAACAAACGTATCATTTGTCACCAATTCCCGAATCGCATCCTCCGCCGTTCTCACCAGAAGAGAATCGGATGGGGCAAATTCTTTTTTCAGAGCTTTTCTGCCGGCAGGCGTCTTTGCACTGGCTGTCTGCGTGCTGCTTCGGAAAAACCAGTCCCCAGCCATTTGCAGCTTTTCAGCGGCATACTGCGTCGTACTGACATGTTTCACATAACGGCAATACAAAAAAAATCCTTCAAAAAGAAGAATAGTTAAAAGACAGACAGTTACTGCGAATTTCATGATAAATTTTTTCTTGCTTCCCATGAATCCTCTCCCCTGATAAGTATTGTGATTACTTAATCGGCACTGTGTAACTATTCTGCATATGTGATTGTATTTTTCTTTTTTTCCGTGCGCCGCACCTCGAAAGACTACCAAAGTTGTTACTTTTACAGCCAGCTCGGCCCAGGCACCCTTACGGCACACAGAAGATTCTGCTTAGTGCTGCTTCATTCCTGACCTGACACGGTTCACAGAGTTCTGTTGCGCAAGACCCAAACGTCAGCGCCGCTTATAAAAGGCAGCTCTCCAATAGAAATCCTCAGATTGGCATCACCCCTGCTCTAGCGGATTGCAGGTACAGGGCACCGCTAACTCCCCGGCTGCACGGAACTATATTATAACTGTTTTTTACGCAAAAGTCAATGCATACAAAAATTTTTTTCACAAATGCTGATAATAAAAGACAGCGAGCTGTGTCCGATCCCGAAGCTCCAGCTTATCTAAAATGCCGCTGAGATAGTTGCGCACGGTGCCCTCGCTCAAGTGAATTCTTTCTGCAATTTCTTTGTTGTTGCATCCATCTGCGACCAGCGTAATGATCTCGTATTCCTTGTCTGTGATTTCAAACTTTTCATAGGGGAACGGCCCTTTTTTCTGCAAAAGGCAGGGGATTCGGGAAACGATTTCTTTTCCGAACACGGTTTGTCCAGTGCAGACGGCTTCCAGAGCCGGTACGATACTCTGATAATCTTGTTTCAGCAGATAACCTTTGACTCCGGTTTTTAACGCCTGGATAATGTAGGCGTCATCAGAAAATGTGGTCAGCAGCAAAATCCGTGCCTGGGGATAGCGGGCGAGAATTCCTGTGGACGCGGCCAATCCATCCATATCTTTCATACGGATATCCATAAGCAGCACGTCCGGCCGATGCTTCTCATAAAGGCGCAGCGCGTCGCAGCCGCTATTTCCAGCAGCACAAACATGGACATCCGCATGAGCCTCCAAGATGGTGGTCAGGGCTGTGCAGACAAGGATATCGTCATCAATAATCACTAGATTCATGGCAGTTCCCTTGTAACAGCGAAAGTATCCGAACTGTTACGTTTCCTTTCTATTTGTTTGGGCAGGGTGATGAAGATCTGAAAGCCTTTCTCCATATAGATCTGCATCGTTCCGCCCAGAAAATGTGCGCGCTCCCGCATATTTTCCAGACCCAGGCCAGGCTGAGCCGGCTGTTTCTTTGGAGTTCCGTTGTCTCTGATGGAAAGCTGATAGAGCGCAGGATGCTCCCGCAGGACGATCCAGGCGTTGTCTGCGTCGCTGTGCCGGGCAATATTGTGCAGCCCTTCTTTTATAATGGCAATCAGACAGTATTTCACATTGACGGGAACCTCAGAGTCCATATCGTATTCCAGAGATACCGAACAAGTGGTATGAGAGGCCGCCAGACGCTCCAGCGTATCTTTTAAATTGACCGATTCGTCGTGAAGGTCATGAACGCTTTGGCGGATGTTGTCCATGGCGGCGTTTAAGGTAATCTCCAGTTGATTCAGGGACAAGCTAAGAGCCGAATCGGTGTTGGTGGTTTTCATAGCTCCAGTCATAAGGATACAGCAAGATAGCATATGCCCCACATGGTCATGGATTTCTCTGGCGATCCGATTTCTATCCTTTAACGTAGCTGTGTAAATCTCATAATCTTGATTTTTCAAAAGGGTGCGATTCTTCTCTTTGAGAAGCAGCGTCAGCTCCTTGCTGTCGTCTTGCGTCCTGCGGTACTGACTGTCCAAACGGTAGTAAAGAACCGTTTTGCGCCAAAGCAGAAAGGCGGCCGCGCAGCCGGGAATAAGAAACAGCAGCCAAGCCATGGAAACCGTCTTTCCTATATACAAAGTAGAAAACAGCAAAAGAAAGATTCCGGCAAAAACATTCCGATGCAGCAGCGTGTAAAAAACCACCGGGAAGAAATAAAAAAAGCTAGGATACCACAAAGAAACTGCCGTCCATGCCAGAGCGGAAATTTCAGAAAAGCCCTTTCGGCCAAAGCTGTTGTTTAAAGCTATGTAAATAATACTGCACAAAAATCCTGTCACAAACAGGACATCCGCCTCGGCCCATATCAAGACAGTGAAGGCATACAGCAGCAGTACGGCCTGATCTTCCAGTGTATTCATAATATCCTCGGATGACATTTGTCACAAAAGTGCTGACGGGTGACACTTCTATTATAAAACGTGGTGCGTTATACTGCAAGTAAGGAACTGCACAGAAATCACAAATAAGGAGGCGCAAATGATTCAAATTCAAAATCTGGTAAAACGCTACGGCAGTCTGCTGGCTCTTGACCATCTGAATCTTTCCATCCAAGAAGGTGAGATTTTCGGCCTGCTGGGGCCGAACGGATCCGGTAAGACTACGGCGATCAACTGCCTGCTGGCTCTTTTGAAATACGATAAGGGTTCTGTCACGATTATGGGAAAACCCATGAAACCCGACAGTTATGAGATAAAGCGGGAGATCGGCGTGGTCATGCAGGAGGTTGCCGTATTTGACCAGATGACTGTAAGGGAAAATATTGACTACTTCTGCGGGCTTTATATCCGGGAAAAATCCCGCAGAAAGAAGCTTGTGGAAGAGGCCATTGAATTTGTAGGGCTGGAGGATTATACGAAAACGCGGCCGGGAAAATTGTCTGGAGGGCTTCAAAGACGGCTGAATATTGCCTGCGGCATCGTCCACCGCCCCAAGCTGATTATCCTAGATGAGCCTACCGTAGCAGTCGATCCCCAAAGCCGAAACCGAATTCTGGAGGGCATTCAAGAATTGAACCGACAGGGTTCCACGATTATTTACACCTCCCACTATATGGAAGAGGTGGAGCAAATCTGCAGCCGGATCGCCATCATCGACCACGGACGCGTCCTGGCATCGGGCACCAAGGAAGAACTGAAAAATATGATCAAAACCGGGGAAACCATCACCATTGAGGCCGTGGCCTTGGAACCGGAGTATCTGGCAGATATCCGCGGCCTCTCCCATGTGTTTGACGTGTCCTATAAAGATCAAGTACTGGTGATCCGATGCAGCAAGGCAAAGCATAACCTGGTCAGTGTCCTAAATTATTTACGGGAAAAGGACATTGCTTTTGGCAAAGTATTTTCGGAGCTTCCCACCTTAAACGATGTGTTCCTGGAAATTACAGGAAAAGCTCTGCGGGATTAAAGAGGAAAGGAGGGTAAAACCAATGGGACATATCATCAAATATCGAATGATACAGACCACCCGAAAAACTAGCCTGATGTTCTGGGCATTTGCCTTTCCTATTATCTTGGGCACGTTTTTTTACCTCTCTTTTGGCAGGGGAGGCATGGGTGAGGACATGGAAGCGATTCCGACCGCAGTCGTGAAAGAGGAAACCTCCGTCTATGCAGAGGCATTTCTGGAATTTCTGGAGCAGATGGACGGCACGACCATTGAAACGGTTTCCATGACAGATAAAGAAGCCAAAGACGCCCTGAAAGACGGCCAGGTGACTGGAATCTTCTATTGCCGCCAAGAGCCGGGCCTTATGGTTGCTGGTTCAGGAATCAACCAGAGCATTCTGAAAACACTGCTGGACGGCTATTGTAGGAACGCAGCCATGATGCAGGCGGCGGCCGAGGAACATCCAGAGCGAATGGCACAAGCCATGGAGGCCATGGAACAGTGGCAGGAGCTAACCGAAGAAACCAGTATAAAAGGAAAAACCATGGATTCCAACATTTCCTATTTCTTTGCATTGATCGCCTACGCCTGCCTGTCAGGCGCATTCCTGGGCGTTCAGGCCAGCTTTGACGGTCAGGCAAACCTATCGGCCTTGGGCATCCGTAGAAGCATCACGCCAACCCATAAATTCCAATTGATTCTCACGGATTTTCTGGTACTTTTTTTCATCCACTTCTGCAATGTGGGGATTCTTACTATTTACATTCGGTATGTGCTGGGCATACGCTTAGGCAGCGACGTACCGTCTATCGTACTGGTGGAACTTCTGGGCAGTATGATTGGCATATCCTTAGGGATGATGCTAGGCTGTGTCAGCCGGTTATCCGTAAACGCCAAAATGGGACTGTGCGTACTTTTTACCTTGTTTCCCGGCTTCCTGGCAGGACTGATGTTCGGTCAAATGAAAGATATCATCGAGCACCATTGCCCAATCATCAACCGCCTCAACCCGGCATCTGTATTGAGCGATGCGTTTTATTGCATTGGGGTATACGACGACAGCGAACGACTTTTACGGAATCTGGTGCTTTTGGGCGTTATGAGTGCAGCTCTGGTGACGGTGGCCTATCTGGCAGTAAGGAGAGAACGTTATGATAGTGTTTAACTGTTTTTTGAGAATGATCAAACGAAACTGCGGGATACTAATTCTCTATTTTTCTATTTTTCTCACCATCTGCATCAGTATTCAGCTTATGACAAATGGAAAAGGAATGGGAAATTTCGAGGAGGAACGGCTAAACATTGCCGTGATCGATCAGGACGGAGGAACCCTGGCCAAAGAGCTGCGCGCATATCTGGGACAGCGCCACCATCTGGTAAAAATTTCCGACGACCCGAAAACGATTCAGGAGGAGCTTTTTTATCGAAATATCTATTATGTGGCGACCATTCCCGCGGATTTTGAACAGCGATGCCTGGTACAAGGGGAAAAACTGAAGACCATTCGGGTTCCCGGTACCACCAGCGCCTTTTATGTGGATCAGCAGATCAACCAGTTTTTAAATCAGGTAAAGGTGCTGAAAGCGGCCGGCTATCCCGATTCAGAGATTTACCAGAAAATAGAAATCATCGAGCAGGCGCAGCCCGACGTCGCACTCTTGGATCAAAACGGGCACGGCGGTGTCAAGGCTCCCCATGTGTTTATGTTTCAGTTCATGCCTTACATTGTCTTTTCCATTATCTGCTATGTCATCAGCTATATTATGATTGAGTTTCGGAAAAAACCGGTGCGCCGCCGTATGATTTGCTCCGCCATGCCGCCGATTCGCCAAAACACCCAGCTCTTTTTGGGGTATCTGGTTCTGGGCATAGGTGTCTGGGCTTTGTGTATGCTTCTGCCGGTTTTGCTGTACGGAAAAGACTTTCTGTCCGACGCCAACAAATTTCTGTATATGGCCAATGTCTTTGCCCTGACACTGGTTTCCCTGGCCGTTTCCTTTACGGTGGGTACGGTGATCCGAAAACCCGAAATTGTCAGCAGCGTGGTTAACGTTCTCTCACTGGGGATGAGTTTTCTCTGCGGAGTATTTGTCTCCATGGATGTGCTGGGAAAAGGAGTGCAGACAGCAGCCCAGTTTTTGCCCTTCTACTGGTACGAGATTGTAAACGAAATACTGGCTATGCATACGAATTTTACCTCGGAGCAATGGCTGGAAATCGGCAAGGGGCTGGGAATTCAACTGCTGTTTGCTGCGGCCATCCTGTGTGTGGGGACGATGGCGGATCAATATATGACAAAACAGTGAAAAGCTTCCTGAAAACATGGGTTTATGGTACAATTTATTATAAAAGTCCTCTCAAGCGGCTGAGCGAACGGGTAAGCTTGCCCGCCCAGAACCCGCCGACTTTGATTTTGGGGAGATGTCGGCGTAAAACAGATATCTCCATTTAGAAATTCTCACAGGAGGCTGCCCATGAAAATCGACCGGATGATCGGAATCCTTTCCATTCTTTTGCAGCACAAAAAAGTAACCGCGCCGTATCTTGCGGAAATCTTTGAAGTATCCCGCCGTACCATCAACCGGGACATCGAAACCCTGTGCCAAGCAGGTATTCCGCTGATGACTACACAAGGACAAAACGGCGGCATATCCATTATGGAAGGCTACAAAATCGACCACACCCTGCTGACCTCCGCGGAGATGCAGTCCATTCTCACCGGACTGCGAAGCCTGGACACCATCAGCGGAACCAACCGCTACGCGCAGCTTATGGAAAAATTATCCGCTGGTTCCAGGAACCTTCTGGCCGGGGATTCCCATATCCTGATTGACCTTTCTTCCTGGTCAAAGGAAACCCTCACTCCAAAGTTCGAGCAGATCCACCAGGCAATCGAAGGCGAAAAGGAAGTATCCTTCTCTTATTTTGCACCGCAAAAAGAATCCCAGCGAACTGTGGAACCATATTTTTTGATTTTTCAATGGTCTAGCTGGTACGTCTGGGGCTGGTGTACTCTGCGCCGGGATTTCCGCCTGTTCAAACTGAACCGGATGACCGATTTGCGGATCGGAAAGTCCTTCGCACGCCGGCCCGTACCGATGCCCGATTTATCCCAGAAAAAAATATTCTCTTACGGTTATCCAATCAAAGCCGTTTTCGATCCCAAGCATAAATGGCGCCTGATTGAAGAGTGCGGCGCGGACAGTTTTACCCAATTGCCGGACGGCAGGCTGCTGCTGACCTCCGGGTTTCCCGACGCCGAAAGCATTGTCCGCTGGATCGTATCCTTTGGAAGCGGGGCGGAGCTTCTGGAGCCGGCCAAGCTTCGCCAGAACATTGTAACACTTATAGAGGAAATCCGAAACATGTATTCTGACTCCCATGATAAAACGAGCTAAAAAAAGATCCAATCATGACGCACAGTTGTCTTGTTTCATTTGGTACAATAACAAAAAAACAAAAAGGAGCCGGAAATTATGAATTACGAAATCGTTACCTTAGAAGAAAAACTTATCGCTGGAATCTCTGCACGGACAAGCAATCACGATCCCAATATGGGGGCTGTCATCGGCCAGCTCTGGAACCGCTTTTTTTGCGAGGGAATCTATGCGTCGATCCCCCAGAAAGCAAATGAAAAAGCCCTTGGCCTATACACGGATTATGCCAAAGACGAAACAGGGGAATATACCGCCGTCGTAGCCTGCGAAGTTCTTTCCGCTGCGGATTCCGATGCATTTATGACCCGCAAAATCCCGGCAGGCCGCTATGCAAAGTTTGTGGCAAAAGGAGATATGAAAAAAGCCGTGGCAGACGCATGGCAGGAAATCTGGAAGTTGGATTTGCCGTGGAAATACGACTGCGATTTTGAGGAATACCAAGACGATTCCATGGACAACGCAGAGATCCATATTTACATCGGCCTGTTGGACGAAAATTAATTTCCTTTTCTACCCTCACAACCGCTTACCAAAACGCAGCCCTTTACAGAAGAGGATTCTTATCACTTGCCGGAAAATATCCGGGCGGAATTAATAAACGGGCAGTTTTACAATATGTCAGCCCCCAGCCGGATATGAGCGTGATCTGTGACCCAAACAAGCTCACCGACCGCGGCTGCACCGGCGCGCCGGACTGGATTATTGAAATCACTTCTCCTAATAATTCCAGCCATGATTATATCCGAAAGCTAAATTTATACAAAGAAGTGAATCCGTAAATCCCAAGATACAATCAGGCTTTTGGAAATCTCTCCAAAAGCCTGTCTCTAACTTTATGCCCGCCGTTTGTCCATCCGCTTGGACAACATCATACCCAGCCCCTGTAAGAGCTGTACCAAAAGCACCAGAATCACAATGGTCACAATCATCACATCTGTCTGATACCGATAATATCCATACCGAATCGCAATGTCTCCCAGGCCGCCGCCGCCCACAACTCCTGCCATCGCAGAATATCCCAGAATCGTACCGATCGCAATCGTAACGCCCACCAACAGAGAAGTACGCGCCTCCGCCAGCAGCACTTTCCAGATAATTGCCGGCGTTCCCGCGCCCATGCTCATGGCCGCTTCCACCACTCCATGATCCACCTCTTTTAAAGAGGATTCCACCATCCGGGCGATAAACGGAGCCGCCGCTATGACAAGGGGCACCACGGTAGCACTGGGGCCGTAGCTTTTTCCCACAATGGCTTTCGTGACTGGAATAACCAGAATCAAAAGAATCAGAAACGGGATACTTCTGACCAGGTTTGCGACAAAGTCCAGGATCTTATACAAGAAGGCGTTGGGACGGATTCCTTCTTTGTCTGTGACCGCCAGCAGGATCCCCATAGGCAATCCCAGGATATAGCCGAACAGCGTTGACATCAGCGTCATATAAAGGGTATCGATTGTCCCGTCCACCAGCATGATAATCATTTCATTGTCCCACATCTTCCAATTCCTCCACACTAAGATTTTCCTGCCGGAAATACTCGATCATTTTATCCGCAGTTATCTGGTCCTCCGGCAGTTGGAGTATCATTTCCCCTTCCGCCTTTCCATTCAAATTTTTGGTATCTGCATACAGAATATTTAAGGGGGTCTTGTACAGCAAAACCACATTTCCAATCACCGGCTCAAAAGACGACTGCCCAGAGAAAGTAATGCGGATCAGGCGTTTTCCGTGCATCTGCTTGATCTGATTGCCTGCATTGAGAATCAGCCTTCTCGCTGCTTCCGTCTTCGGCGAACGGAACAATTCTTCCACAGTTCCAGACTCTACCAGACTTCCATGATCCAGAACCGCCACATGGCTGCAAATTTCCTGCACCACGCTCATCTCATGGGTAATGACCACGATGGTGATGCCATATTTCTGATTGATTTCCTTTAACAGTGTAAGGATTGATTTAGTGGTCTGCGGATCCAGTGCGCTGGTAGCCTCGTCGCACAGCAGGATCTCCGGGTTTGATGCCAGCACACGGGCAATCGCAACCCTCTGCTTCTGCCCGCCGGATAGTTGGGCAGGATAAGATTTGGCCTTTTCCTCCAATCCGACCGTTTTCAAATAGTCCAGCGCTTTCTCCCTGGCCTGCTTCTTTTTTATGCCGGCGATTTCCATGGGAAAACAGACATTATCCAGCACAGTCCTCTGCATCAGCAGATTGAAATGCTGGAAAATCATTCCGATTTTCTGGCGCGTTTTGCGCAGTTCGCCCTCGGAGAGATCTGGAAGGTTCTTGTCGCGGATCCATACTCTTCCCGAGGAAGGCTTTTCCAACAGGTTCAGACAGCGCACCAAAGTACTTTTCCCCGCGCCGGAAAGCCCGATAATTCCAAAGATATCTCCTTTTTCGATGGAAAAACTCACATCATCCACAGCCGCCACTTCCCCCGCGCTGCTCTGGAATACTTTCTTTAAATGTTCTACCCTAATAATTGGTTCCATCTTATTTTGCTCCTTATGTACAGGAATCGGGGATACTGCCAGCCAACTGCCGTATCCCCGATCACTGCGTTCATTCCTGTTCCTTATTCCTCAAATGGAATGACTGCTCCATCGTAAGTTTCCTCAATATAAGTTTTCACTTCATCGGATTCCAGCGCCCCTACCAGTGCCTGAATCCCTTCAGAACTTTCGTTTCCTTCTTTTACCGCAATGACATTTACATAAGTCTTTGCCGCTTCAGAATCGGAGGTTTCATAGGCGATGGAATCCTTCGCCACGGAAAACCCTGCCTGGAGCGCATAATTTCCATTGAGCACGACGAACGCAACCTCGTCTTTTACTCTGGATACCTGTGCGGCTTCCAGCTCCTGAATCTGGATATTCTTCGGATTCTCCTCGATATCTTTTACTGTCGCAGCCAGGCCCGCGCCCTCTTTTAGCTTAATCACGCCGTTGGCTTCCAGAAGCAGCAGCGCTCTTGCCTCGTTGGTGGTATCGTTTGGAACGGCGATCACGTCTTTTTCTTCTAACTGCTCCAGATCGTCCTTGGTTCCGGGATAAATGCCGAACGGCTCATAATGGATGCCTCCTGCATTGATTAGATGGGTGCCGTGTTCCTGGTTAAAATCGTCCAGATACGGAATATGCTGGAAATAATTGGCGTCGAATTCTCCGTCTTCTACGACCAGGTTTGGCTGAATATAATCGTCAAATATAGTTACTTCCAGATCCCAGCCCTCTTTTTCCAGAATGGCTTTTGCCTGCTCCAAAATCTCGGAATGAGGAGTGGCAGACGCCGCTACGGTGATGGTTCCTCTTTCTTCTTTGGAACCTTCATCAGAAGCTTCCGCGTCGTCGGCCGTATCCGCTTCTTCTCCGTCAATCACGCCGCCTTCTACGACCAGGCTGTCGATGTCTACTTCCGTTCCGTATACTGGTTCCAGTGTTTCCTTGTAATCTCCATGGAAAAATTCTTCGTCCGCCAGAGATTTGATCTCCTCGTCAATCCACTCTCTTAAAGTATCGTTGCCCTTAGAAACGGCCGGAGCGATGGTATCCAGATCGCCCAAAGATTCGATGCCTACGGAGAATCCGTCGTTCTGAAGCGCCCATGCCAAAACCTCGGTATTGTCTGTGGAAAGCGCATCCCCTCTGCCGTCCAGAAGCGCATTGTAAGCTTCTGTATACTGGTCAAATTTCAGAAGTTCCACGTCTGGATAATTTTCTGTAAAATAAGTCTCCGCCGTCGTCCCTTTTGCCACAATCAGCTTCTTGCCGTTTAACTCCTCAGGCTTTGTGATCAGGGCATCGTCCGGTGAAACAACTCCCAGCGCGACCTTCATATAAGGCAGCGCAAAGTCTACGGACTCGGCACGCTCTTCGGTTACGGTAAAGTTTGCCAGAATCACGTCCACCTTGCCGGATTCCAGGTATTCTACCCGGCTGGCCGGCTCTGTGGATACATACTCCAGCTCTACGCCCAGGTCTTCTGCCATCCGTTTTGCAAAGTAAACGTCATACCCTTGATAATCGCCGTTTTCATCCACATAGCCGAATGGATTCTTGTCGCTGAAAACGCCGACAATGATTTTACCGCTCTCCCTGATTTCATCCAGAGTGCGGTAAATACCCTCACTTTTCTTTGTGTCTGCTGACTGCTGTCCATCGCTGCTCTCTTTCTGTCCGCATCCCGCCAGCGACGCAAGCACAAGAACAAATGTCAGCAATAAGGTAACTGCTCTCTTCATAAATAAGCTCCTTCCTTAAATAGTTGTATTGAAAAACCACCATACACGAGCGGCTTTTTCCGGGTTATTACATATAAATCATATCTATTTAGTAGGATTATAACAGCACAATCCTCTCCTGTCAATACATATTGAGTTTTTTTTGCCAGGATCTTATTTTTAACCCATAAAATAATGACAATCTGCCGGTTTTATGTTAAAATTTGTCTGAGACACATTTAAGCGGAAGGGGAAGATGCTGCATGGATGGTCGGAAAACAGATCACACTTTAATCGAATATATATTAGCTCTTTTAAATCTTCTAAAATGCCATGAGGCAGACGAACAAGAACCACCAGAAATCGTTTCTCTGCTGGATGATTACAGCGTCCAGACTGCACATCAGGTCATAAAATTTATGGATGAAATGCCAGGCGCGTTTTTTATTTATCATGCAGACGACGATGAGAAGATAATTTATGCCAATCAGGCACTACTTCGTCTCTTTCAGTGTGACACCATAGAAGAATTCCAGGAGTTAACGGGAAATTCTTTCAAGGGAATTGTCCACCCAGATGACCTGGAAGCGGTGGAAAAAAGCATCTATGAGCAGATTGCCTCCAGCCAGTTTGATTTGGACTACATCGAATACCGCATCATCTGCAAGGACGGCTCCATCCGTTGGATTGAAGATTATGGACATTTTCTACACAATGAAAACATCGGGGATATTTTCTATGTATTTGCAGGCGACGCGACCGAAAAGAAAGAAAGCAGGGAACGGGAACTACAACAATTGATCGACGTTTACACCAAAGAAAGGCAGTCCATCAACCAGGAACACCTGCGGCGGCTGAAGGTCATTGAAGGACTGAGCGTCAATTATGATTCCATCCTCTATGCCGATCTGGACGGAAATACCATTTTTCCTTACCGGATGAGCAGCCGGACAAGAGCTCAGTTTGAACAAAAGTTTCAAGTTCGTCCGTTTCTTTGGTATATTTCTGATTACATCCGTACTTGGGTACACCCGGAAGACCGCGAAATCGTCACCCGCGCCACCGACCCAGATTACATGCGTGAAAAACTTTCCGATACCAAAACCTATTATACAAACTACCGGGTCATCAAAGATAACAATATCCAGTATCTGCAGCTTCGGATTGTAAACGTGGGCAAAAAAGACCATATTTCCCAGGTTGTGCTGGGATATCGGAGGATGGACGAAGAAATCCGGCAGGAAATGGAGCAGAACCAAATGCTGGCAGACGCATTGGACAACGCCAATCTGGCAATCTCTGCCAAAAATACGTTTCTTTCCAATATGTCCCACGATATGCGGACCCCTTTGAATGCAATCTTTGGTTTTACACAGCTTGCCAAGAAAAATATAGATAACCAAGAAACCATCCAGACGTATCTGGACAAAATCGAAACTTCCAGCAAACAGCTCTTAGATTTGATCAACAAGGTGCTGGAAATATCCTGGACGGAGACAGAAAATATACGTCTTGCAGAAAGCGAGTGCAATCTGCAAAATATTTTGGAAGATATTTACGACGCTCTTTCGCTGCATGCGGCCGAGAAAAATCTCTCCTTTTCGCTGGATACTACAAAACTTGTACACCGCGATGTTTACAGCGACCCGGAGAAACTCAAACAGCTTTTTATGTATCTGGCCAATAACGCCGTCATTTATACAGAGATTGACGGCAGCGTTACCATATCCGTCTCAGAGCTGGAACATCTGCCCAACGATTACGTCATCTATCAATTCGTTGTAAAGGATACCGGCATTGGAATCAGCGAGAGTTTCCTGAAACGTATTTTTGACCCCTTTGAACGGGAAAAAAATACCACAATCAGCGGCGTCCACGGTTCCGGCTTGGGTTTGACCATTGCCAAAAATATCGCAGAAACAATGGGCGGGAATATCGAAATAGACAGCACACTGGGCAAAGGCAGCACATTTACCGTCACTTTGCGTCTCCGTGCGCAAAACGAGTCTTCTGCTGCTTTGACGGATACTCAGGATATCATCGCGCAATTGCAGAACCAGAGAATCCTGTTAGTAGACGATAATGAAATCAACCTCGAAATTGAAACCGAACTGCTTGAGGAATTGGGATTTCTCATTGATACGGCCGAAGACGGCAGCATTGCTGTTGAGAAAATGAAAAACTCCAAACCAGGGGATTACCTTCTGATTCTGATGGATAACCAAATGCCGGTTATGGATGGGCGGCAGGCGACAAAAGCGATTCGGAGACTGGAAAACCCAGCGCTAGCGCGCATCCCCATTATTGCTTTATCGGCCGACGCCTTTGACAGCGACAAACGAAAATCCATTGAGAGCGGGATGGACGCCCATTTGGCAAAACCATTGGATATCCCTCTGCTGCTGGAAACCATTGCCCAGACTTTGCGCTCCCGTTAAAATATAAGAACAGACAGCACCGAATAAAAATCCTGCTGCCTGTTCTTTTTATCTCAAACGTTCTGTTTTGCGATTTCCAGTACGGCGTCCAGATCCAGACATTTTTCCAGTTCTTCCGCTACCTGGTCCAAAGCGTCTTCGATGCGCTGGCTCTGTTCAATTCCGTCGGAGCAAGCATGCAGCAGCTTTAGCCATCTAGCCCGCTGCCTGGGATCATCGAACAGCCGATGAATGTAGCACCCTGCCACATGGCCGTCCGGGCCGAGGGCGCCGTCCGGTTCTCCTCCCTCCAGGCGCAGCAGCGGAACCGCCGTCTCCTCTAACTGCGTTTTTCCGCAATGGATTTCATACCCTTGAAATGGTATTCCATCTTCCAAACTTACCCCGCTTACGTCCGTCACCCGTTTATCGTCATTGAGTACGGTATGTATGGGGAGCAGGCCCAGTCCGCGGACTTCTCTTTTTTCCCCTTCTATACCCATGGGATCCGCGATCGTTTTGCCCAGCATCTGGTATCCTCCGCAGATTCCCAGCACATAACCGCCCCGCCGCAGATGCGCTTTCAAATCAATATCCCATTCCTGCTGGCGGAGAAATTCCAAATCGCTGATCGTCGTCTTGCTTCCCGGAAGGATCACCATTTTGGCCTGGGCCGGAATGGGCTGGCCGGGATAGACATAAACCAGATCCACGGATTCCTCTGCCGCCAATGCGTCGAAATCGTCAAAGTTGGCGATATGCGGCAGTACTGGAACAGCAATCACCACGCCCTTCTGAGCGGATTCGTCCTTTCGGATGGCGTCCTCCGCCGGAAGGTTTCTGGCCGCAGTAAGCCAAGGAACCACGCCCAGATTGCGCCAGCCGGTCATATCCACTACCGCCTTCGCACCCTCGTCAAAGAGGCTGGCATCCCCCCGGAACAGATTGACTAGAAATCCCTTGATCATGGCCGCATCCTTGGGATCCAGCACCACTTTCGTTCCCACCAGAGAGGCAATCACGCCGCCCCGGTTGATATCCCCCACCAGAATCACCGGCATGTTCGCCGCCCGAGCAAATCCCATATTTACAATATCCCCAGAGCGCAGGTTGATCTCGGCAGGACTGCCGCCGCCTTCAGCTACCACAATGTCGCATTCGCTCTCCAGCCGCCGGTAAGATTCCAGAGCCATCTCAAGCAGAGGTTCCCTGTCTTTTAGAAAATTGGACGCCTGGAGGGTTCCGTAAACCTTTCCGTTTACGATCACCTGTGATTCGCAGTCCGATTGCGGTTTCAGCAGCACCGGATTCATATCCGTGGCGGGTTTTACCCTGCACGCAAGGGCCTGGAGCGCCTGTGCGCGGCCAATCTCGCCGCCGTCGAATGTGGGCGCGGCGTTGTTGGACATGTTCTGGGCTTTAAATGGCCGCACCGTCAGCCCCCGGTTGCAAAACGCCCTGCAAATACCCGCTACTAAGATGGACTTTCCCACATCGGAGCCCGTCCCCTGAAGCATAACTGAATTCATTTTTCTTCCTTTCTGTCGTAACAGTTCAGATACTTTCTTCTGTCTGTAATCTTTTTTCTTTTAACTATACGTTTTTACAGAGGGTTCTGCAAGGGTTTTCTGCTAAATTTAATTATCCGTCAGACAATATACCAAATCCTGTTTTTTCTGGGGCAGATACACCAGATATGGGATCAGCACGCCCAGAAGCAGCAGTATCGGCAAAACGGTCAGCATCGGCCACAGAACAAAGTGATACTTCATAAACCACATGCCTCCCGCCAGCGCCCGGACAACGGTGGAGGAAAAGAGACTGCCCAAAACAAGGGAAACCGCTATGGTAATTCCCGCGTAATAAAGCCCCTCCAGGATCAGCATCCGGGTAAGCTGCCTCTTAGTCATCCCAATCGCTTCCATCATCGCAAATTCTTTTTTCCTGGAAACCATTCCGGTTAGAATTGTGTTGGTGAAATTCAAAATTCCAATCAGTCCGATGACCAGTGTCAGTACGCCGCCGATTAGAATAAACGTTCCGGTCATCTGTGAAAATTCCTTGAGGTAAGTCTGTTTGGATTCATAATTCATCAGCGGCTCCTGGGTAGAGGTATACTGTTCCACAAAGTCCATGAACGCGTCTTTTTTGTCATCTTGCACATTGAAAGCATAGCTCATCAGGTATTTCTGCGAAGCCATTTCCAGGAAAATATCTGCTGTTGTGTAATAGACAAATGTATCCCCCATCCGACGGGTTAATCCGTAATAGTTCTCTTTCACCAGAGAGAGGATCTCGAACTCCCGCTTTGTCCCGTCTTCCAAAACCAGCGTCACCCGGTCTCCTGGCAAATGCATAACGGTTTCTTCTATGGGTTTGTCGTTGTCGTCGGTGCCGACAATGCCTAACAGATATTTTCCGCTGGCCAGCTTTTCCCGGATGACTTCCATGTCTGTCTCACCTTTCCAGACCTCCACCTTATTGAATGCGAAATCTTCCAGGCCATAGCAAAACGACTGACCGGCATATGCGCCCCGCTTATCCACATTAAGCGGCATCTTCTCTCCAAACACCATTTGATACACATTGCCGTCCTCGTCCCGTTGGACGTGTTTTGGTTCCTGATAAGTCGCAGCGTCCAGGGCAATTTCTCCAGTCCCGTATATCCGGCCGCCGTCCTCAAATCCATCCTGCGCCTCACAGGCCGATATGAAAGACTCGCTAAGATTTTCTTCATCAATGCTGCCGCTTCTGCCCCAGTAATAATCCAGGCCGAAATACCGCGCATTCCCGATCAGAAAATCGGAACTGACAAATTTCTTTAAGTAAGTATCCATGTCAAAGGCATTGGTAATCGTAAACACGCTGTTCAGCAGAATAACGGCCAGGGAGAGAGAAAGGATTACCACCGCGGTACGCCCTTTGCTCCTAGTCAGGTTAGACAGCGCCATCCGCGATATCCGGCCGCCGCGAACGCTTTTTTTCTGAAAGCCTTCTTTCTTGTTCTTTGCCTGATCCGTGTAGCGCACGGCTTCTACCGGGGATACCTTCGCCGCGATTCGGGAAGGCTTCCCGATGGAGATAAATACGGTAAGGATCGTAAATACCGCGGCCCCCGCCACAATCAGCGGATGGAAGGACACTTTCGCCCCGCTTTCATAAATCGAATTTTCCAGAATATACGGCACCAGCCATTTTCCGGTAAAAAAACCCACCAGAATCCCGGCTGGGATTCCCATCACTGACAGAATCAGCGCCTGCCTGCGCAGAATCGATTTGATCTGCCGCCCGGTAGTACCCACGGTCTTCAAAAGCCCGTAATAGCGAATATCCTTTATCACCGATATCTGGAACACATTGTAGATAATTAGGTATCCGGTGAAAAAGATCAGAAGCAGCCCGGCAGTCATCGCCGCCATGGCGGTCGGGTCGCCGTCCGCGCTGTCGGAGACGTAAGCCCAGTTCGCATTGCTTGCAATATAATTTTTCTGAGTTTCGTCCGTGGAATAGCCGCATTCCGTGACCACCTGATCCAGTTTTTCCTGGATCCCGATGGAATTTGCAAAATTTACATCCATGCGGATCGCACCTGTGGCCGAATAATCCTGATCGTAGGTGTACACAAGTTCGTCCGCATACGTTTCCAGATAGGCGTCCGAGACAATGGCAAAGCCCACGTTCATAGCAGGATCCGCCTGGATCACTCCGCTGACCAGAAACGTCCGCTCGGTGATTTTTTCACTGCTCTGCTTAATCTGCATTTGGAGGGTTACCTCCTGTCCGGCTTTCGCTTCCAGTCCCAGAAGGCCCATTGACACTTCATCCATAAGAATCTCATTTGGCTGCTTGGGAACTTCGCCGTCGATCACTTTGATAAAACAATGCTCATAATGATAATCGGGATAATACCATGCTTCCACATGGCGTTTTAGAAACTCGGGGTTCTTGATGGTATCGGCAACCAGCATATTGGGCGCGGATTCTTTAACCAGCGGGTGCATGCTTAACTTTTCGTACTGTTCTCTGGTGACATTTTTAATCACGCCGTGGCTGTCCCCGCCGGACTGGCGCATGGTCGCATACTGAAAGCTCTCAATCGTTCCCAGCCCAATCGTAAATAGCGTGGTAAACAAGATCGTTGTCAGAGCGATGGCCAATACGGCGATCATATTTCGGGTCTGGCTGTTTCGGAAGCTCTTGTCCGCCAGAACGCGGATCACTTTCCTGTTTTTTACTTTACGCATGGCGCTCTCCCTCCTTTATCACCCCGTCGCTTTTGATTCTGCCATCTTCGATCCGGATCATCCGGTCTGCAAGCTGGGCAATTTCCTCGTTATGCGTGATCATCACAACGGTCTGTTTGAAACGGTCGCTGCTCACTTTCAGCAGACTTAGGACATCCTGGCTGGTGACGGAATCCAGGTTCCCCGTGGGTTCGTCTGCAAGCAGGATCGCCGGTTTTGCCGCCAGCGCTCTGGCGATGGCTACTCTCTGCTGCTGACCGCCGGATAACTGAGAGGGCAGATTGTATTTTTTCTGACCCAGGCCGAGCACATCGATGATGTCCTCCACATAGGTTTTATCCGTCTGTCTTCCATCCAGTTCCACCGGAAGAACAATGTTTTCGTAGACATTCAAAACCGGAATCAGATTGTAGCTCTGGAAAACAAATCCAATTTTCCGTCTGCGGAAGATCGTCAGCTCTTCATCCTTTAACTTGGAAATGTCCCGGCCGTCCACCTCGACGGTTCCCGCTGTTGGGCGATCCAGGCCGCCCAGCATATGCAGAAGCGTGGATTTCCCGCTCCCGGACGTTCCCACCACAGAGACGAATTTTCCCTGCTCTACGCAGAGATTTACGCCGTCCAGTGCTTTTACCATAGTTTCCCCTTTTCCATAATATTTTTTCAGATTACTGGTCTGCAAAATGTTCATACGTATCCTCCTTTTGTTCAACAGCAATAAAAATAGCCCTATGGAATTTATTTTTTCCATAAGGCTATTATACACCTGCATTCTTTCCACATTCTTTCCGAAATCTAACACTTCTGTTAGATTTCCTTAGGGATCATGCCTTTGACTTCGTATTTTTTACGTAGTCAATAAATACGGCAAGCAGAATAACGATACCCTTTACGACATCCTGCCAGAAAGAGTTTACGTTGAGCAGATTCAAACCGTTGTTCAAAATACCGATGATCAGCGCGCCGATAATTGTTCCGCCAATTTTACCAGAACCGCCGGCCATAGAAGTACCGCCGACTACTACGGCTGCAATGGCGTCCATCTCCGCGCCCTCACCGGCGGTAGGCTGTCCAGAGTACATACGGGAAGCCAATACAATACCTGCCAGTCCAGCCATCACGCCAGAAAATGCATGTACAAAGAATTTTACCCTTGAAACCTTGATACCGGAAAATACGGCTGCCTGGGCGTTTCCACCCACGGCGTAAATATGGCGGCCCATTTTCGTCTTATTCATAATCAGTGCGGTGATGATCAGCACAATGATCATCAAAATAACGGGAACCGGCACAAAACCCACGTATCCGGCGCCGATAAACTGCCACTCCTTGGTCACAACACGCACCGGGGAACCGCCGGTATATACCTTCGCAAGCCCTCGCGCAATGTTCATAGTTGCCAGCGTCACAATAAACGGCGGTATGGTTGTCTGGCTGATTACGAAGCCATTAAACACGCCAATCACAAGGCCGATCAGCACGCCTGCAATCAGGGCTATTGCGATGGGCAGATTATAACGGGACACACAGCCTGCTGCCAATACGCCGGAGAGCGCGATAATCGAACCTACGGAGAGGTCGATCCCGCCCAGAATAATTACCATTGTCATACCACAAGCGAGAAACATGTTTGTAGAAATCTGCCGCAGTACGTTAAAAATATTCTTCGAGGTCAGAAACGATCCGCTGGTAGCCGGAAATACGGCCAAAAACACACACAGCACAAGCAACGCCCCGATAATACCCATATTTTCTTTCAGAAAAGCCATTACTTTATTGGAGCTGGCCTTTTTCGTTGTTTCCTGAGCCATTTTTTATCCTCCTTGATCCTTAATTCGCTGCCAACTGCATAATTGCTTCCTGGGTTACTTCTGTATGATCCAGGCATCCGGCCACTCGGCCCTCCGCCATTACATATACCCGGTCGCTCATATTGATGATCTCCGGCAGCTCGGAAGAAATCATGATAATTGACATGCCTTCTTTCACCAGTTGATTCATGATTGAATAAATCTCGGATTTCGCCCCTACATCCACACCGCGGGTGGGTTCGTCCAGAATCAGAATATCTGGATCCGTGGCCAGCCAGCGGCCAATCATCACCTTCTGCTGATTTCCGCCGGACAGATTTCCGATGGCCTGCTCCTGGGTGGGCGTCTTGGTGCTCATCATATCAATATATTTCTGGGTAATATCCACTTCCTTTTTGCCATCCACCGAGACTCCATGGATAAACTGGTTCAGCACCTCTATGGTGGAATTGAACCGCACGCTCTGTACATGGTAAAGCCCTTCTAACTTCCGGTCTTCCGGTACCAGGGCAATGCCGTACTTCAGCGCGTCAATCGGACTGTGAATGCTCGCCTTCTGTCCTTTCACATACACATCTCCCTGAAAACCTTTGGTCAGACCGAAGATACATTTCATCGCCTCACTTCGCCCTGCGCCCACCAGTCCGGCAAACCCGATGATTTCGCCCTTATTCAGCTCGAAACTGGCGTCCTGCACCATGTTCCCATCAGAGATATGCTCGCATTTTAGCAAGGTTTCCCCTGGCTGCTGGTAATCCCTGGTGTAATAGTTCGTCAGCTCTCGTCCAACCATCATAGCGATCAGCTCATCTTTTGTCGTCTCCTTGACCACCTCAGTACCCACATACTGGCCGTCACGCATAATCGTTACGCGGTCGCAGATTTCCTCCAGCTCGCTCATTTTATGAGAAATATATACAATGCCTACGCCTTTGGCCGTCAGTTTGCGCATGGTCTGGAACAGGAAAGCCACCTCTTTATCCGAAATAGAAGAAGTGGGTTCGTCCATAACCAGGATTTTCGAGTTGTACGAGATAGCCTTTACAATCTCCACCATCTGCTGCTGCGCAATGGTCAAATCTTTGATCAGGGTATCCGCTTTGATATGAATCTCCTGTGCGTCCAGCAGCGCCTGCGCTTCCTCCGTCATTTTTTTGCGGTTGATAAGTATGCCGCTGCCGTGTTCTCTGCCCAGAAAAATATTTTCGGCAACCGTCATATACGGAACCAATACTAGTTCCTGATGTATGATGGCCACTCCGCATTTCTGGGCGTCCCGCACGCCGTTGATGCTCACCTGTTTTCCTTCGATATAGATATTGCCTTCTTCTGGATGATAGATACCGCCCAGCACTTTAATCAATGTAGATTTTCCGGCTCCATTTTCTCCCAGGAGTGCATGGACTTCGCCGGCCCTTAGTTCATAGCTGACATCATTTAGTGCATATACGCCGGGAAAACGTTTATGTATATGCTCCATTTTTAACAAAACCTGTTCACTCAAATTATCACCCACTTAAAGTCTTATTGTTATGTACCGGATCTCCGGTACCGTACAGTAGCCGCGCATATAGGGAAATTGCCCCAAAAGCCTTGTTCGTCTTATGGGGCTTTTGAGGCAATTATCGTACGCTGTGTCTGTTTAACTGGACAGACAGTTTATCTTACTGCCATCCGTCTGTGCCGTACTCTTCCACGTTGTCTGCAGTAATCAGGAATGTCTCAACAGGGTATCTTTCGTCTACTGTTTCCCCTGCCATAAGCTTGTACATCAGATCCACAGAAGTTTCTGCGATAGATACAGGAGACTGGGCTCCAGTTCCTTCGATCAGAGATTCGCCGGAAGCCAGTTCTGACTTGATGTCAGGAGAACCGTCTACACCGTAAATCTTGCAGTCTGTCAAATTTGCTGCGTTGGCTGCTGCCAGAGCGCCCAGAGCTGTCGGGTCATTTCCACCGAAAATGGCAACAACATCGCCGTGTGCCTGCAATAAGTCTTCTGCAATACCCATGGATACTTCCAGGTTACCCTTTGCATCCTGCTGTGCTACGATATCAAAGCCTTTACCTTCGATCGCATCCAAGAATCCGTTGGTTCTGTCAACAACAGAATTCATGGTTGGGGAATCCAATACGATGATCGGGCCGCCGTCCGGGCATTTTGCTACTAAGTCTTCACCGCAGACTTTACCTGCATTGTAGTTATCAGAACCAGCATAAGTTGCTACATAAGACATATCTGCAACTTCAGTATCAAAGTTTACTATCGGTACATTCGCTTCTTTCAGAGCATCCAGTGCAGGAAGAATGCCTTCTGCCTCTGCCGGATTCAGGAAAATACCGTCCATGCCCTGAGAAATCATATCCTCGATCTGTGTAATCTGCAAAGAAACATCGTTGGCCGGGTCTGTGGAGATCAGCTTGTCCCCTTTGGCCTCTACTGCTGTACGGATCGCATCCTCAATGGTTACAAAGAATGGATTCGTTCCGTCCATGCAGGTGTATCCGAACGTATACGGGCCGCCGGATGCCGTATCATCTGCGTCGTCTTCCGTATCGTCCGTAGCGTCGTCCGCTACATCGGTGTCATCGGTTGTGTCTGTGGCGTCATCTGCTGCCTGTGTCTCCGCATTGTCTGCTGTGCCGCTGTCGGATCCACCGCCGCACCCCATCAATAAGGTTCCTGCCATAGACAGGCAAAGTAAAGTTGCCAATAGTTTTTTCTTCATATTTACTTCCTCCCTTTCCATATGATTTTAAACTATGGTTCTATTGTAACTCAAAATCCCAGAAAAATCACCTATAATTTGTAATTATTTTTTTATGACATTTGTCATAATTCATGATTTTTCTGGAAATTTTTCGATTTTTGCGGCGTTTTTCCACAAATTTCACGGAAAACGAAAGATTGAAAGACACACTCTGATATGCTATGATGTGACCAAAAGGAATCTAAAATTAAAGGATAAAAACTTATGAAAAATCAAACCATTGCCGTAGCCGGACATTTATGTATCGATATGACTCCCCGTTTCCTGCAGACAAAAACAGTAGAAAAACCTTCTCAGCTTTTCATCCCAGGAAAATTAATCAACGTGGGAAACGCCAGCTTTAGCACCGGCGGCGCAGTCGCCAACACCGGGCTTGCCTTAAAAAAACTCGGAACTCCCGTTATCTTGATAGGAAAAATCGGCCAGGATGCTTTCGGCTCCATCATCCGGCAGACCTTTGAGCAGTACCAGGCCGACGAACACCTCATCCTTTCAGAAACAGAGAGTTCGTCTTACACCATCGTCCTGGCCCTTCCCGGCGTTGACCGGTTCTTCTTGCACCATGCAGGCTGCAACGACACCTTCTGTATGGCTGACCTGGATTTTGACGTCATTGGACAGGCTGCGCATTTTCATTTCGGCTACCCGCCTATCATGCGCGCCCTGTATCTGGACGGTGCCCGCGAGCTTGTGCAGATTTTTACCCGCGTAAAAGAAATGGGGCTGACCACTTCCTTGGACATGGCCGCTGTCGAAGAGGGATCCGAAGCTGCGAGGCAGGATTGGTCGCAGATCGTCCGAAATCTGCTTCCCCTTGTAGATTTCTTTGTTCCCAGCATAGAAGAACTGGGGTACATGATCGATCGCGAAAGATACCAGGACTGGAATCTACGAGCAGGGGACAAAGACCTCACCGACATCCTGGATGTGGAAAAAGATATCCGCCCGCTCGCTCAGACTCTCTTGGACTGGGGCGCCAAATGCGTATTGATCAAATGCGGCGCACTGGGAATCTATCTGCGCACCAACACCTCAGAAGTCATGGAAACCATCGCTCCCGCATTCGCCTCCTGGGGAAATCTGGAGTATTTTGAAAAAAGTTTCGTACCAGATCAAATTCTCTCCGGTACTGGCGCAGGGGACACCAGCATCGCCGCTTTCTTAAAAGCCGCCCTGGAGGGCTACCCGCCCAAGCGCTGCCTGCAACTTGCCGCCGCCACGGGCGCAAGCTGTATCACCGCTTACGACGCCTTGAGCGGATTAAAGCCTTTTGACGAATTAATCAAACGCATTGACGCGGGCTGGCCAAAAAACGATTAACCTTTTCGCCCGCAGCACTGTTTGTATTTCTTGCCGCTTCCGCAGGGACAGGGATCGTTGGGGTAAACCTTGGCCGCCTCTCTCTGTTTGGGCTTTTTGGGGCCTTCCTCTTCCTTGTTGGTACTGGTGGCCTGGGCTACCTGCTCCCGCTCTACCTTTTGCTCAATGCGCACATGGTAGAGCAGACGGATGGTATCCTCCTGAATGCTTTCGATCATGGAATTGAACATATCGTAGGCATTCATTTTATATTCTACGACCGGATCACGCTGGCCATATGCCTGCAAGCCGATTCCCTGGCGGAGCTGCTCCATATCGTCAATGTGATCCATCCACTTGTTGTCGATGACTTTTAGCAGAATCACGCGCTCAAGTTCCCGGATCTGCTCCGCCTCCGGGAATTCTGCCTCCTTCATCTCGTACTTCTTAATGGCCTCCTCTTTCAGCTCATGCTTGAGCTGGTTCTTCTTCATGTCTTTTACCCGCTCGCTGTCCAGAGGCTTTAAGGGAATAATGGGCAGCATTACCTGGTTGAACTCCCTCACATCCCACTCTTCGGAATTCACATCATCAGAAAAGCACATATCCACGGTATTGTCTATCACATCGGTCACCATCCGGCAGATGGCGTCTCTCATGCTGTCTCCGTCCAGCACCTTGCGCCGTTCTTTGTAAATGATCTCTCTTTGTTCATTATTTACCTGGTCATAATCCAGCAGATTTTTACGAATGCCGTAGTTGTTGGACTCAATCTTCATCTGGGCTTTCTCAATGGCGTTGGAAAGCATTTTGTGCTCAATCTGTTCATTTTCCGGCACACCAAGGGATTTGAAAACCCCCATCAGACGTTCAGAACCGAACAGACGCATCAGATCATCTTCCAGAGAAATATAAAACCGAGATTCGCCGATGTCTCCTTGACGGCCGGAACGCCCGCGAAGCTGATTGTCAATTCGTCGGGACTCGTGACGCTCGGTGCCGATGATCCGCAGTCCACCGGCCTCCCGCGCCACGTCGTCCAGCTTAATATCCGTACCACGGCCGGCCATATTCGTGGCAATGGTCACAGCTCCTGCCACGCCCGCCTGGGCTACGATCTCCGCCTCTTTCTCGTGGAATTTGGCATTTAACACATTGTGGGCAATGCCCTGCCTGCGCAGCATATTGCTCAAAAGCTCGGAAGTCTCAATGGTAATGGTACCCACCAACACCGGCTGTTGCCGTTCATGGGCTTCCTTGATGGATTCCACCACAGCCTTGAACTTCTCTTCCTGCGTCATATACACGGCGTCGTCCTGATCCACCCTGCGAACCGGCTCATTTGTGGGAATCTCCACTACATCCATGCCGTAAATGTCACGGAACTCTTTTTCCTCTGTAAGAGCCGTACCGGTCATCCCCGCTTTCTTTTCATATTTGTTAAAGAAATTCTGGAAAGTAATGGTGGCCAGCGTCTTGCTCTCTCGTTTTACCCGCACTTTCTCTTTGGCCTCAATCGCCTGGTGCAGCCCGTCGGAATAACGCCGCCCCGGCATGATACGTCCGGTAAATTCATCCACAATCAATACTTCATCATCTTTTACCACGTAATCCTGATCCCGGTGCATCAGGTTATGCGCGCGCAGCGCCAGGATAATATTGTGCTGGATTTCCAGATTTTCCGGGTCGGAAAGGTTTTCGATGGAAAAGAATTTCTCTACTTTTTTTACACCGTCCTCTGTCAGGGTGACGATCTTATCCTTCTCGTTGACGATAAAATCCCCGGTTTCCTCAATCTCCTCGCCCATCAGCGCCGTCATCTTAGTCATCTCGCCGCTGGCTTCCCCGCGCTCCAGTTGGCGGGCTAAAATATCGCAGACCTCATAGAGTTTCGTGGATTTTCCGCTCTGACCAGAAATAATCAATGGAGTACGCGCCTCATCGATCAGCACGGAGTCCACCTCATCGATGATGGCGTAATACAGATCCCGCTGCACAAGCTGTTCTTTGTAAATTACCATGTTATCCCGCAGATAGTCAAATCCCAGCTCATTGTTGGTAATATAGGTAATGTCACAGGCATACTGCTCTCGCCGCTCGTCGCTATCCATGGAATTTAAGACAACGCCCACTGTCAGTCCAAGGAATTTATGAATCGCCCCCATCCACTCGGCATCACGGGCAGCCAGATAATCGTTGACCGTTACAATGTGCACGCCCCGTCCCTCCAGAGCATTCAAATACGCCGGGAGTGTAGACACCAGGGTCTTTCCTTCACCGGTTTTCATCTCTGCAATACGTCCCTGATGCAAAATCACGCCGCCGATTAGCTGCACCCGGTAATGCTCCATATTCAAAACCCGTTTCCCGGCCTCCCGCACCGCCGCATACGCCTCCGGGAGAATGTCATCCAAAGTCTCCCCCTGCGACAGCCGGTTCTTAAACTCCTGTGTCTTTCCCCTCAAAGCCTCGTCGTCCAACGCCTGCATAGACGGCCTCAAAGATTCTATTTTATCTACAATGCCACGAATCCGCTTCACTTCATGCTCGCTGTGCGTGCCAAAGATCTTTGTCAAAATACTCATCTGTTTACTCCTGTTCTTCAAACAATCTTATCATCTCAATCATAATACTGTCTTCCTATTCTATCACTTTCCAGCCAAAGAAACAATGAACAATTCTTGAACTTATTTAGAATCTTGTAACTCTTTGAAAAAGTCTTGCTTTTTCCAGACTTTTGGAGTAAGATAAAAGTATAAAAATGGAGAGTTATCGAAGTGGTCATAACGAGCTGCACTCGAAATGCAGTTGTCCATTCCTGGGCACGTGGGTTCGAATCCCACACTCTCCGTTTGTTTTTTCTATCATCTTTTCGTACCTTCTCCTTGATTTTCCCACACCAACTTTAAAATGCCCATAAACCGTAACCTTTATTTTTTCGTGTCTCTTATTGATAGAAAGAACCGTTGCCATTTCAGATACATATATGGTACAATTTTCTTATGGAAATAAAAAAAAGATATGTTCTTCTTTCACTAACCGTAATATTCACAGCGGCGGCCATCATTGCAGCGGCTATCTATCCGAAAAACCGGCAGCATACAAAACCGGCCGCCCATAAACCCCTGAAATTCGGCGCCACCTATATGACGATGAACAATCCCTATTTTACAGCTTTGAATGAAAGTATCCGGGAGGTAGTGGAGTCGAACGGGGATATCTTGATTACCCGCGATCCCGCCCAGAATCAGGAGCGGCAGAATGCCCAAATCCAGGAAATGCTGGACGAGGGCGTGGCCGGTATTTTTGTAAATCCGGTGGACTGGGAGGTGATCACTCCGGCACTAAAAGCCTGCCAGGAAGCAAAAGTTCCGGTGTTCAACGTAGATACCGATGTACGGGATCAGCAGTATGTGGCCACAACGATCCAGTCGAATAACTACCAGGCTGGGGTACAGTGCGCTCAGGATATGATGTCCAAGCTGGATTCTGCCCGGATCGTGATTATGAACCATTTCAATATCCGTTCCACCACGCAGCGAGTGCAGGGCTTTTTGGACACCATCAAGGAACATCCCCAATACCAGGTTGTAAGAAAGGTGACTACCACCTCGGAGCTGGAAGTTGCCATGGACGCTATGAAACAAATTCTGGATACGAACCTGAAATTTGATGTGGTACTAGGCGGAAATGACCCTACGGCGCTGGGGGCGCTGGCCGCACTTCAGATGAAGCATGTGGAGCCCCGGGTGATGATTTACGGCATAGACGGCTCCCCAGACGGCAAGGCTATGATTCAGCAGGGGTATCTGGAAGGCACCAGCGCGCAGAAGCCTGTCCGCATGGGTCAGATCAGCGCCAAAGCCGCCTACGATTATCTGGACGGAAAAGAAATTCGGAAACAAATTACAGTAGAAGTAACTTTGATCACCAGGGAAAACCTGGCAGAATTTGACATTGACGGATGGCAGTAACTATGAATATAAAACGGATCGAAATTCCTCTAGTAAAATATTTGATGCTGTTTTTAAACTGGGGGATGGTATTGGCGGTGACTGGATTGATCCTGGTGACTACCAACAACATCAGGGATTCTTACATCGCCAGGGATTTCCTCGACAGAGCAGAAGCCGTTCCCTGGAAGCCGGGGGCTATTTTCGGGATATGCGTGGTGCTGATGGGTATCTTGA
Source organism: uncultured Lachnospiraceae bacterium (assembly GCA_947571775.1). Taxonomy (GTDB): domain Bacteria; phylum Bacillota; class Clostridia; order Lachnospirales; family Lachnospiraceae; genus MGBC164599. The sequence goes on from CANOZK010000002.1 coordinate 128,258, forward strand.
CTCTCTCCTTTGTGCTGCGGGAAATCATCCAGTTTAAGGACAGTCGGGCGGAAGCGGGTTCGCTGGCGCTTGATTTTGCCGTCAGCATCGGGATTGTCTGTCTGCTGAATTTTAATTATAACGGCATTTTGCTATGGGTATTTGCCAATGTGATCTTTCATACCAAGAACAGCTCCGGTCAGTTTTTATTTATGCTGCTGGCCGTGCTGAGCTTTGTGGGGACAGACTATGGATTGGTTTCCATCAATTATCCCCTTTACAGCATCCAGGATTACATCAGCTACTACAACGCTGGTCAGCAGTCGTACATCCTGGGCATTTACAACCTGCTCACCTCCTTAAATATGGTTATCTTTATCATCTTCTGCGTACTTGTAATCCAGGAGCAGCGGGGAACCATCCAGGAGGTCAACGAATTATACGGTAAACTCTCTGTGGCAAACGAAGAGCTTCAGCAAGCAAATATCCAGCTTCAGAAATATGCAGTGATGAAAGAAAAGATGGGTCAGACGAAAGAACGAAACCGGCTGGCCAGGGAAATCCACGACACACTGGGACACACCCTGACCGGAATTTCCGCCGGAATCGACGCCTGTCTTGCCACCATCGACATTGCCCCGGATAAAACCAAAAGCCAGTTAGAAGTGATTTCAGGAGTAACCAGAGAGGGAATCCAGGAAATTCGCCGTTCGGTAAACCGGCTGCGCCCCGACGCTCTAGAGCGGCTCAGCCTAGAATACGCCATCCAGAAAATGGTCGAGGATACCAACGCCCTGACCAATACCCAAATCTTTTTTGACTGCCAGGTGCAGTCGCTGCATTTTTGTGAAGACGAGGAAAACGCCATTTACCGGGTAATCCAAGAAAGTGTGACCAACGCCATACGCCACGGACAGGCTTCCCGAATTGATATCCAGATGAAACGCCGGGACGGCGATATTCTCCTGACCATACAGGACAACGGCAAGGGATGTGAGAAAATGAATCCCGGCTTTGGCCTGGAACACATTCGGGAACGCATTGCCCTGCTCAATGGCACAGTCGTTTTTGATGGCACCCATGGTTTTCTGGTGGATGCCATCATTCCAATCAGATGGGGTGAAGAATATGATTAAAGTATTGATTGCAGATGACCAGGAATTGATCCGCCAGAGTCTGCAAATTGTTTTGGACAGCAGAGAAAACCTGCACGTTACAGACGCAGTGGCAAACGGGCAGGAGGTGATCGGCAGTGTGCGCCGTGAGAAACCCGACGTAATCCTGATGGATATCCGTATGCCCAAAATGGATGGGGTACAGTGTACAAAGATTATCAAAGATCAGCGCCCCGACATCAAGATCATCATCCTGACAACGTTTGACGATGACGAGTATGTCTACAATGCTTTGAAATACGGCGCCAGCGGCTATCTCCTAAAGGGCGTATCCATGGACGGGCTGGCGGAAGCCATCGAGACGGTTTACAGCGGCAGGGCCATGATCAACCCGGACATCGCCACAAAAGTCCTCCGGCTTTTTTCCCAGATGGCCCGAACCGATTACTCTATCCCTATCAGTGATAAGCAGATAGACGCCCTGACCAAAACAGAATGGAAAATTATCGCCCAAGTGGAACAGGGCGCTTCCAATCGGGAGATCGCAGAAGCTTTGAGCCTTTCCGATGGGACAGTGCGCAATTATTTAAGCGCCATTCTCAATAAACTGGACTTGCGCGATCGGACACAGTTGGCCATCTGGGCTGTCCAAATCCAGGCCGGAAAACATCTGGATCATATTTGATTACCGAAACAAAAAGGGAGGGAAATTGTGAATTGGAAAAAATGGCGGATCGCCGTAGCTGTTCTTCTGTTTGCAGGCATTTGTCTGACTGCTGCATTCTTCCGCTCAGACCGTGATACGATTCTGGAGTTCGGCATGTTCGCCGGGAGCAACTGGGATGTGGCCAATGCAGACAGCTGTATCATCATCGATAAAGCGATTAAAAAATTTGAGAAAACGCATCCAGGCGTGCGCATCCACTATTACAGCGGTATTCCCAAAAACGATTACTCCGAATGGCTGGCGAGAAAAATCTTAAGCGGAGAGACGCCGGATGTATTTATGATACTCTCCAATGATTTTGACAAGTTGGCCTCCCTGGGGTTACTCGCCAGCCTGGACGACCGAATGAGTCAAGATGAAGACTTCCATAAATCCGCGTTTTTCCAGACGGCTCTGGCCTCTGGGCGGCAAAATGGCCAGCAATACGCCCTGCCCTATGAGACGGTGCCGGCCCTAATGTTTGTAAACAAAACACTTCTGAATCAGGAAGGATTCGGCGTGCCGGACAATAACTGGGACTGGGACTGGCTACTGCGCATCTGCAAAAGAATTACCAAGGATACGGACGGCGACGGCAGGGTAGATCAATTCGGCACCTACAATTATGGATGGATGGAGGCCGTCTATTCCAACGGCGGAAAGCTGTTTGACGAGAACGGAACGGAATGTTATATCCACTCCGAGCAGGTGGCGCAGGCAGTTCGATACATCCATGAGCTGAGCGATCTAAATCAGGGACAAAAAGTAACTCAAGAAGATTTTGACCGGGGACACGTAGCCTTTATGCCATTATCCTTTGCAGAATACCGCACTTACAAGACCTATCCCTATAAAATCAAAAAATACACCACCTTCCAATGGGACTGCATCACCCTGCCCGCCGGGCCGCAGGGAGATAATATTTCCATTGTAGACAGCCTTCTGATCGGAATCAGCCGCCGTAGCTGCCAGAAACAACTGGCCTGGGAATTTTTAAAAACGCTCACCTGCGACGAAGAAATCCAGATGGAAATCTTCCGTCATTCCCAGGGAGCTTCCGTCTTAAAAGCCGTGACAAGCTCCCGACAGGCAGAGGAGATTCTAAGACAGGATATGGAGGCCAGCGACCGGGTGATTGATCACACGCTGCTAAATACAGTAATTGAGAACGGAATAGAGATACCAAGATTCGCCAGATACGGGGAAGCCCTTGCCCTGGCCGAGAGTGAGATTTCAAAAATTTATGAAGAGGAAAAGAACATCGACAGTTCTCTAAAAATCGCGCGCCAGACCATCAACCATTTTTTGGCACAGTGAAAAGAAAGCATAGGAATGAAGGAGGAAACACATTTTAGATGATAAAACCATGCAAAGATAAAAAAAGTCTCTGCCTAATCGCAACCGTGCTGGTGATTCTTCTTCTGGCCGCGGCTGCCCTGGGAATACAGCTTCACCGCGCGTCCCAGGGGGAAACAGCCGCCAAAACGGCGGTTATTTACCAGGACGGGGAGCCGATCCGCCGGATTCCTCTGCTTCCAGGAACAACCGACACCTTTACAATCGAAAGCAGCGGGGACAACGCTGGATTCAATACGCTCCAGATCGCAGACGGAAAAATCGGCATCTCAGACGCCGACTGCCCAGACAAACTCTGTGTAAAAATGGGTATGATTTCGTCCGCCGCCTACCCCATTAGCTGCCTTCCTCATAAACTAGTTATACAAATCGAAGACACCAAGGAGGAACCGCCCGTTGACGCCCTTACCCAATAAAGACCCCAAAAAAGTAAATATCAAAAAATTAACCCTGCTGGCTGTATACACCACCATCGCGCTGACGATTTTTACAGCAGAATCTTTCCTGCCGCCCCTTGCGCCCCTTCCTGGAATCAAACTTGGACTTTCCAACATTGTGACCTTATGGCTCCTGATGCATACGAAAGCCAGAGATGCGCTGTTGGTGCTGCTGATGCGGATTCTTTTGGCCTCTTTTTTCGCCGGGCAGATGGTTTCTCTGCTGTACAGCCTCGCCGGAGGGCTGCTTTGCTTCGCAGTCATGGCTCTGTTGTTTTGGCTTCTAGGCGATAAATACATCGTCTTTGTCAGTATCTTCGGGGCCTTGGCTCACAATCTGGGGCAGATTGCCATTGCCATTTTTGTCACCGAGTTACCCTCGATGTTGGCGTATCTTCCCGTACTTGCCATCAGCGGCATTCTCACCGGAACTTTCACCGGATTGTGCGCGTTCTACCTGAAACGCCATCTTCCGCCCAAGACGGCCTGGCCGCTGTGACTTCTGTTTTATCTGGCGTACTTCAAATACGTTCCAAAAAAGCAAAAACGGTATCGTAATAGGCGTCCGGGTCCACGTAATTAGACAGCCCATGGCCGGCTCCCGGCACGGTCAAAAGTTCCTTAGGTCCGGCCGCCTGTTCATACAATTCACGAGCCATAGACGCCGGAACGAAATCATCCGCTTCTCCGTGGATAAACAAAATGGGCACACGGCTTTTCGCCACCTGATCGAGCACAGAAGCTTTCTGTAAGCTGTAACCTCCCCGGATTTGAAAAATCCAGTTCGTCTCATACAGAATGGGAAACGGGCCGATTCCATACCAGTCTTTTAATTTTGTTGCAAAAATATCCCACACGCTGCTGTACGCACAATCCGATATCACTGCTTTTACCTGATCCGGCAGTTCTTCCCCAGCGGTCATCAAGGCGGCGGCGCCTCCCATGGACTGTCCATGAAGCACAATCTCCGCCCGGCTGTCCTGCTCCACAATGTAATCAATCCATTGCAGAATATCCAATCGATCTGTCCAGCCCATGCCGATGAAATCGCCTTCACTTTCCCCATGACAACGCAGATCTGGGGCCAACACCCAGTAGCCCCGCTGCGCATATTCTGCGCCTATGTATTCCATCTCCTCTTTTTTTCCGGTATAGCCGTAACCATGGAGCAGCAACGCCCAACGATGCTGTTTGGTATCCCCGGAATAGACATTGGCTTTGAGCTTATATCCGTCCCCAGAAACCAGGGATACCGTCTCCAGCTTCACCTCCGTCAGCCAGGCCTCTTTCTTCTCATAGGCGGCTACTATATTTCGCTGTGTTTCGCTGTTGACCACATAGGAAGCCTCCACGTCCGCCTCCACACTGGCATAGGCATCGTTATCCCAGATGCTCTCCTTTGGCCGGCAAAGGGCCATATCAATCAGAAGATTTCCCAACCAGACGGTCACCGCCGCTGCCGTAAGCAGCACGGCGGCCAGCAGACACGCAATGATTTTTTTCCATTTTCTTCCTTTGTGTTTGGTCATCTTTTGCTCCTAATTCACAATCCGGTAATAGGTCCTGGCCGTCAGTGCATAAATCACCCCGTACACCAGCGCAAAGCATCCAATCGTCGCAAGGGTGCATACGGCGAACAGGCCCACGTTATATAGGTTCATCAAGGCCAGCAGCCTTTTCATCAGCGGAAACGCAAATCCGATATGCACCATCGCTGTAAAAAGAGGCAGGAAAAACACTATAAGAATCTGACTGCTGATAGATCTGCGCACTTCCCGCTTGCTCATGCCCACTTTCTGCATAATCTCAAACCGCTGCCTATCCTCATAGCCTTCCGAGAGCTGCTTATAGTAAATAATCAGTGCCGTGGCCATCAAAAACAGAAGGCCTAAGAAAATTCCCAGAAAGAAAAGTCCGCCATATGTCTGATAAAAATTCCTCCGATTCAACTCCCTGGCGCCCACCTGTACATAATAATCCTGTTTCGATTGAGAGGCCAGCTCTGCCGCCCGAGCACTCAGTTCATCCTCTGCCTGCTCAAATACTTTCGGATCGCCGGACAAATCGTAAGATTTCTGATAAGTGAGGCCGCCCAGCGTGGGTTTCTCTTCGGCCATACGCTCCATCGTCTCCACACTGTCCACAACGACATAATAATTATTCAGCATTGGATCGCCCACTTTGTTTTCGGCAAAAATTTCCGGCAGCTCCTCGACAATCTCCCACTGTTCTTCATCAATTACCAGCTCTTTTCTGCCGTCCAGCCCCTTATGATTTGTAAAAAGCAGAGCCTGGCCAGGCTCTAAGCTGCGGTTTTCGCCCATACATGCATTATAATCCTCCAATGGGATAAAAGCAACCCCGGCGATTTTTTCCATCCCTACTGTCAACATCTTATCTTCGTCGTCTTCAGATAGCGAAACCATCCGCTCCCCTTGAAGTATAACAGCTATCTGGACATTCCTCCAAAACAGAGGATTTTCCTGCTCCAAAGCCCATTTTTGCAGTACGTTTTCCTCTGCCCTTTGCAGTTCCTCCCACTCCTCTAATTCGATGTGATGCGCGGATATGCTGACCTCCTGGGGATACCTTCCGGCAATGATTTCCTCCCGGCCGATGTACAGGCAGACCGTTGTGGAAATCATAAGCAAAACGCCTGTGGATAAAATACAAATGTTTGCCAATCCTACCGCATTTTGTTTCATCCGGTAAATCATGCCGGAAACTGCCGTAAAATGCCGCGTCTTATAATAAAAACCTTTCCATTTGCGCAGGGTTTTCAGCGCCGCTACACTCACCGCCACAAATAAACAATACGTGCCCGCCATCACCAGAACCACCGCCACAAAGAAATAAGATATGGCTTCCATGGGGGATTCCGTGGTCACCGCAATCCAGTATCCGCCGCCTAGGCAGAAAATGCCCAGAATCACCAGCAGCCACCTCGTTTTTGGCTCTTTCTCCCCCACGTTGCCTCCTTGCAAAAGTTCCGCAGGATTGGCCATATGGATCTGCCTCAGATTATTCAGGTAAGACAACAGGAAAATCACCCCAAAAAGCGTCAGCGCGCGGACGATAGATTTCCCCGCCACATAAAACCCCAGCGTCGCCGGAAACGACAGCAATTTTAACAGGAACAGAAAAATCAGCTTGCTTCCCAGAATTCCCAGAAGAAGCCCCAACGCCAGGCTTACAACGCCGTTGATGAACGTTTCACAAAATAACATCAAGCCGATATGCTTCTTCTCCATTCCCAAAATGTTATAAAGCCCCAGTTCCTTTTTCCTGCGCTTCATCAGGAAACTGTTGGTATAGAATAGGAAAACTAGAGAAAATATGGTAATCACTGCAGTTCCCATCCCCATAATCGAGCGCACATTGCGGCCACTGGGCATCTTGTCCATCCCTGGATTCAGAGTGAGAAAACTCATAAAATAATACATCATCACCGAGCAGACGCAGGTAAACAGATAGGGCAGACAAGTTCTCTTATTTTTCTTCATGTTTTGAAGCGCCAGTTTAAAATAAAATCCTTTACTCATAACAATCACCGCCTGTCGCCAGAATCCGCAGCGTGTCGGAAATCATTCCATACATTTCTTCATCCGACTTCTCGCCTCGGTAAATCTGATGGAACACCTGCCCATCCTTGATAAACAAAACCCGTTTGGCGCGGCTGGCCGCCATCACGCTGTGCGTTACCATCAAAATGGTCTGCCCGTTTTCGTTAATTTCCTGAAAAATCGTCAGCAGATCCCCTGCCGCTCGAGAATCCAAGGCTCCGGTAGGTTCATCCGCCAAAATCAACTGTGGCCCGGTAATCAGCGCCCTGGCCACCGCCACGCGCTGCTTCTGCCCGCCGGATACCTCATAAGGAAACTTTCGGAGAATTTCTTCGATTCTAAGCTGCTGCGCAATGGGATGCAGTTTGCTTTTCATCGTCTCGTAAGACTCCCCGGCCAGTACCAAGGGCAGGAAAATATTATCCTGAATATTAAACGTATCCAACAGATTAAAGTCCTGGAATACAAACCCCAGATTCTTGCGCCGATACGCCGAAAGTTCCTTTTCCCGAATCATAGACAGAACTTTGCCATTTAAAATCACCTGCCCCCTGGTCGGCTTATCCAAAGCCGCCAAGATATTCAGCAACGTAGTTTTTCCCGAACCGCTTTCTCCCATAATAGCCACATACTCTCCCGCATCCACCTGAAAATTCACATCCGCAAGAGCCTGAACCTGGTTTCCGCCAAAACGGGTGGTATAAACTTTTTGAACGTGCTCCACTTCCAATATAGACATATTTTGAAAACCTCCTTTTTTGTTTCACTGATATTCACTGGTATCAGTATAACAAAGAGTGTTTCCTTCTGCCTTAATTTCAGCTTACAAATACGCCGGGAAGCTTACAGTTTTGTAAGATTTATTTTCTAGATTGCCTATATGCCTGCCAAAAAATGTATCATTCTCAACAAAACTGATTTCTATGGAACCTCCCTGGGGAGCCTTGACATCCCCGCAAAACAATGATAATTTGTAACTGTCCGGCTTTCACCGGCAAAATCCCGAAAGAAACTGCACAAAAATCGGAATCAAAACTATAAAGATCTCAAAGTATTGGAAGTAAACTTCCAAATCTACCTGGATGACGCAGTAGTGCGTCAGGAGGAGGAAACTATGAATAAAAAATATGATTTGATCATCCTTGGCTCCGGCCCTGCCGGGATCACCGCCGGGATTTACGCAATGCGCGCGAAACTGGATACCCTGCTGCTGGAAAAAGATTTTGTCAGCGGCGGACAGGTGTTAAACACTTATGAAGTGGACAATTATCCGGGCTTGCCTCAGATTACAGGGATAGAATTGAGCGAGGCGTTTGAAAAACACGCCAAAGGCTTAAATCTTCCCATAGAACAGGGCGAAGTCACCGGGATTTTCCGGGAAAGCGACAGCTTCCGGGTGGAGACAGACGGAGAAATCTATCGGGCGTATACGGTCATCATAGCCTCTGGAACGCATCATCGGACGCTGGATATACCAGGGGAAAGCGAGCTGACTGGAATGGGGGTGTCTTACTGCGCCACCTGCGACGGGGCTTTTTTCAAAGAAAAAACCGTGGCGGTAGTGGGCGGAGGAGACGCGGCGGTAGAGGACGCCATCTTCCTGGCTCGAATCTGCAAAAAAGTTTATCTCATCCACAGACGGGATCAGCTCCGAGCAGCCCGCATTTTGCAAGACAGACTCATGGAGTTGGCTAATGTAGAAATGCTCTGGAACTGTGAGGTGGAAAAAATCATCGGCGATCAGCAGGTCTCCAGCATAGAAATAAACAAACACACCGAAGAAGGATCTAAACACACATCCCTGGATGTGGACGGCATTTTTATCGCAGTAGGAGTATTGCCCAATAACCAAGGATTAGACGGCGTCGCTAAGACCGATCCGGCCGGATACTTGATCGCCGGAGAAGACTGCAAAACCAGCACCCCCGGAATTTTTGCAGCCGGGGACATCCGCACGAAAGCTCTGCGCCAAATCGTTACGGCCGCGGCAGACGGAGCCAATGCTTCGGCTTCCGTACTGCAATATTTAACGAATTTCCACAAAGATTCTCTGTAAACGTTGAAATCTGGTTTTTTATACAGAAAGTTATCCACATTCAGAAAACGCTTTAAGCCTGGAAAATAAAGTTATACACCAAGTTATCCACACTATCCACATCTTTTTGACCCAAGATTTCGCACCTTTTATCCCCAAATAAAGACAAAAACAAATCTCTTTTACAATATTTACTGCCTGCGGAAAAACATCCTAACAGCATGGTTTTCCTTCTCCGCAGTGCAGTTCTTTCTCCCCCCCCTCTCAAGAAATTGATTTTTTGTTGCTTATAATCCATTGTCCAAAAATCCGTGTACTCATATACTATCCATATTGAGGTGTCGCTTTATGATTACGAAAGATCTCGGAAACCGTATACGGGAACTAAGGAAACAAACGGGTCTTAGCCAAGAAAAGTTCGCTCTTCAAATTGAAATGGACAGAACCTATTTCGCCTCAGTCGAAGCTGGCAAGCGAAATATATCCATTCGCAATATCAAAAAAATTGCGGATGGTTTCGGCGTGTCTTTAAGTGAACTGTTTGAAGGGCTTTAATTATAATTTTTATAAATACATTTTTTGATAAAACCATAAGTTTAGGAGAACTACAAATATGGTATTTATAGACAAGCAGTTACTTAAATTTAAGAATGCTATTGAAAGCTCAATTGTTACAGATGGTACAAAGGGAAAAGAATCCATGATAAGATCATCTTTCCTTATCAACCATCAAAAAAACGCCCACAAATATAAATTGGGGAGCATTAGCTTCTGAAAATAAAAAGGATCTTTATGGTTTTGATGATTCCACAAATACCCTTATAATAAATATCAGAAGCCAAATGAGCAGTCTCGCCAAAAACTTTGATACGCTTTTTGAAAGAACATTTGCTGAAGCCCTAAAATAAGCGTGTATCCCGTTTCCGTTTTCACATAAGGGAAAATGATATACCTCTTGGCATCGTCTATATTGTCATGCTCCACAAGGTATGCGGCCTCTCTAAGCGTTGCAATTCCTGCGCGAATAAATTCTTTGATGCATACTAACTGGGACTCAATTCTGCGAAGATTTCTGTGTGTTTTCTCGTCTACAAGTTTCCAGCCATTCTTATCAAGGCCATCGATAGCCATCGAATGGAAGCTCACCTTACTAAGAGCGGACTCTATCTCATCCACCTTTGGCATTACACAATATTCAAAATTTGATAACCCCTGCGCAGTCAATAATAAAATGCAATTATCCGTTCTTACAGGCTTAAAAACCATATTATGGCCAAAATCTAATATTCGTTTCACATATTTATAAGTCTGCAGATATTCTCTTAATCCAACCGCTGATTTAATTGTCAGAAAATTGTTAGGAATAATATATCCAAGCGTTCCAGTTTTGACGCTTTCATTTTTTACCTCCCAATCTCTTTTTCAAGTATTTTAATATCATACACTTGAGAGTAGAAATTTTCAACAGAAAATCATGCCGGCTCCAAATTTTATTTCTGCGAACAACAATTCAAGATAAACTGCTTAAATCAAAAAAATACCACACAAAAGGGGTTAATCCTTTGATGTGGTATTTTTGCAGTGCCTTTTATCGGGCAGCTTTTTGTCGTTTTATCACCTTTAGACGGGTAAATTCTTCCCGCTCTTTTTCTTCCAGCGCATTGCCGATATCCTTAGCCAACGCTTCGTATTTCGGTATCGTAATGTTCTGCAAGGCATTGGCCCGCTTCTGGGTCTTTTTGATATTAGCCGCCAGACGGATGGCCGCGTTTCCGATCATGGAAAGCTCGATAGAGAGAACTTTTACCTTCTCAAAAGCGGCCTTCGCCTCATCCAGCGAGGAGCGGGTGCTGTAAAACGCCGCGGTGGGAACGGGAGGAGTTTCGTCGTATTCCACCAGAGGAATCTCCGTTCCCATAACGCTCCTTACCTTAATCCGTATGGAATTCTCCACAGGAACCGTATAGGAAATCTGTTCCACAATTACAATACCCATCTCCATATTGGCTTTCTGAAGGGCAGTGTAAGCTTTCCGGAATGTGGAATCAATCTGGGACTGGATATCTTTCGCCTGATCAATCAGCTCCATCATTTCCCGCAGCAGGATATTTCGTTTCTTATCCATCAGCTCATAACCCTGTTTGGCCAGGGCCAGGGAATTCTTCGCCAGTATCAGATTCCCCTTGGTGGGGAAAGTATTTGGATCCATGTGATCAATTCACCTCGTTTATATCGGAATGATAATATTTATCCAACAGTTTGGTATCAATACGGTCTAACTCTTCCTTGGGCAGCAGCCGCAGAAGCTCCCAGCCCTTTTCGAGCGTCTCGATTACGTCTCTGTTTTCCGTCTCTCCCTGCCCCACATATTCCTGTTCAAAAACTTTTCCGAACCTCAGATATTCTTTATCCAGAGGAGAAAGTTCGTCTTCGCCGATTACGGAAGCCAGGGCTCTTGCGTCCCCCACTTTCGCATAGCAGGAGAAAAGCTGATTGGCCAAATCCTGGTGGTCTTCTCTGGTATACCCTTCTCCGATGCCGTCTTTCATCAGACGGGACAGGGAAGGCAGCACGTTAATCGGAGGGTAAATCCCCTGGCCGAACATGGTTCGGTCTAGAACAATCTGGCCTTCCGTAATGTACCCCGTCAAGTCTGGAATCGGGTGGGTGATGTCGTCGTTTGGCATAGTTAGAATCGGAATCTGGGTCACGGAACCATTCCCGCCGGATACGATTCCCGCCCGTTCATATAAGGTGGCCAGTTCGCTGTACAGATACCCCGGATAGCCTTTCCGGGAAGGAATTTCACCCTTGGAAGAGGAAACCTCCCGCATGGCCTCGCAAAAAGAGGTAATGTCCGTGAGAATGACCAGAATGTGCATGCCTTTTTCAAACGCCAGATACTCCGCCGCCGTCAGCGCCATACGTGGCGTAATCAACCGCTCCACCACCGGGTCATTGGCCAGGTTCAGATACATCACCACATGGTCCGATACGCCGCTTTCCTCGAAGGTGCGGCGGAAGAACTCCGCCACGTCATATTTCACTCCCATAGCCGCAAACACAATGGCAAATTCTTCCTGGCTGTCTTTCCCAAGAGAAGCTTGCTGCACAATCTGAGCCGCCAGCTTATCGTGGGGAAGGCCGTTTCCAGAGAAAATCGGCAGCTTCTGTCCCCGAATCAGCGTGGTCAGCCCGTCAATGGCGGAAATGCCCGTGTTGATGTAATTTCTGGGATATTCCCTGGAAACAGGGTTCAAGGGCAGACCATTGATATTCACCCGCATTTCCGGCTGAATGTCGCCCAGGCCGTCGATGGGCTGGCCAATGCCGTTGAACGTCCTTCCCAGTATATCCGGCGAAAGATCCGCCTCCATGGGATGGCCGGTAAGGCGCGTATGGGTGTTGCTCAAAGACATATTTTCCGTGCCCTCGAAAACTTGGATTACAGCCTTATCCTCATAAATCTCTATAATACGGCCAATCTTGCGGGTATTGTCGTCCATGCGGAAATCCACGATTTCCTCGTACGCGGCGTTCTTTATGCCTTCCAGCACGACCAGAGGACCGTTTACCTCGCTCAAGCCCAAATATTCAATCGCCATAACCTGTCCCCTCCTTATCCGTTTTTGGCCAGCACTTGTTCATAGAAGCGGTCAATCGCCTGCCGATACTCTTCAAATTTTTCCAGTTCATTATTCGCCACATCGTATTTTATGGCGATTATTTTTTCAAAAATATTATCCTCTTTTAAAACAGACATGGGCATTCCCTGCGCAATCAAATCTTTGCATTTTTCGTTCAGATACAGAATGATTTCCATCATTTCAAACTGCTTTTTCATGGGAACGCAGGTGTCCTCCGCATGAAACGCGTTCTGCTGCAAAAATCCCAGCCGAATCACGCGGGCAATCTCCAGCGTCAGCTTCTGGTCGTCGGGCAGAACATCGCTTCCGATAAGCTTTACAATCTCCATAAGAGAAGTTTCCTGATTCAGCAAAGCCACAATCTGCGTGCGGTCCGCCAAAAATTGCGGCGAAACGTTTTCTCTGAACCAGGGCGCCAAATCTTCTGTATATTCACTGTAACTGTTGTTCCAGTTAATAGCCGGGAAATGCCGTGCGTAGGCCAGCGCTTTATCCAGCCCCCAGAAGCAGCGGACAAATCGCTTGGTGTTCTGGGTAACGGGTTCCGAGAAATCGCCGCCCTGGGGGGAAACCGCCCCGATAATGGACACGCTGCCCTCGGTGCCGTTTAAGTTCTGCACCTGTCCCGCCCGCTCGTAAAAGGCGGACAGCTTCGAGGCCAGATAAGCGGGAAAACCTTCTTCCGCAGGCATCTCTTCCAGCCTTCCGGACAGCTCCCGCAAGGCTTCGGCCCAACGGGACGTAGAATCGGCCATAATCGCCACGTCGTAGCCCATATCCCTGTAATACTCCGCCAGGGTAATCCCTGTGTAAATAGAGGCCTCACGGGCCGCCACAGGCATGTTGGAAGTATTGGCAATCAGCGTGGTCCTCTCCATCATCAGATTTCCCGATTTTGGGTCCACCAGCTTACTGAAATCTTCCAATACCTCGGTCATCTCGTTTCCACGCTCTCCGCATCCGATATAGATGACAATATCCGCATCGGACCATTTGGCCACCTGATGCTGGGTCATAGTCTTTCCCGTTCCAAAACCGCCGGGAATAGCCGCCGTGCCGCCCTTTGCAATGGGAAAGAGCGTATCCAGAATCCGCTGTCCGGTAACCAGCGGCACATGGGCCGGATAGCGGTTCGCTGTGGGCCGCGGAATCCGAATGGGCCACTTCTGGGCCAGCTTTATCTCATGCAGGCCGCCCTCGTCATCCTCCAGAGTCAGTATCCGGTCATTGACAGTATACGCGCCGTTGGGAACCAGATCTTTTACCGTGCCGGAAAGACCCGGCGGTATCATGGATTTATGCACAATGGATTTGGTCTCGGGCACATGGGCGAATATGGAACCCGGATGAAGGTAATCGCCTTCTGAAACTGTCAAAGTCACATTCCATTTCTTCTCGGCGTCCAGAGAATCCACGTTCACACCTCTGGAAATGTATTTCCCGGATTCTTTGGCTATCTCCTCCAAAGGACGCTGAATGCCATCGAAAATATTATGGATAATCCCCGGCCCCAGCATAACAGACACTGCGTCTCCGGTGGCGGTCACCGAATCTCCCGGTTTTAACCCGGTGGTTTCCTCATAGACCTGGATGGTGGTGCGCCCTTTCGTCAGGCCAATCACCTCGCCTACCAGTCTTTCTTTTCCCACATATACCATTTCTGACATTTTAAAGTCTGTCTTGCCTTTCAGGTAGATAACCGGGCCGTTTATGCCATAAATGGATTCTGTTCTACTCATATGTCAGACCTCCGTCAAAGGTAAAATTCGCTTTTTCATTGTTAAACGCCTCCAAAAAAGAGCTGTCAATGAGAATATTTTTTTCGGGAATCTCCGCCTGAACGCCTCCAAGAAATGAATGTTCTGCAATCCGCAGATCCACCTCAAATTCTTTGGACATAGCCGGAAGCTTTGCGGAATCTTCCGGCGACAGATAAACAGTCACCGGATCTTCCCTGGCAAAATCCAAGGCCTCCTGGATTTTGCGCTTTAGATAATCGTCGTAGCTTTCTGTATTCTTAAATTCCTCCAGAAGCGTCATCACTTCCTGAAAAAGCTTCTCTTTATACCGATCCTGGCATTTCTTCCCTTCCCGCTTAATATCCAGAAGCTGGGAAGATAAGGTTTTATTGATTTCGCGGGACGCCTGGTCTGTCTCCGCCTTCAAGGCAGTGGCGATCTCCCGGTCCTTGGCTTTTTTATGTTCTTCCAGCAGGTTATCCAGCTCTTTTTTATGTTCCTCCAAAAGCCGCTCTGCATTGTCCCGGGCCTCCTTTATGGCCGCGTCATAGAAATGCTGTAATTTTTCTTCTGTCGTCATGTTATCACCTGCCTGTTCTTATAATTTCAGGCCAATGGCCTCGTCCACATAAGAAGTAATAAAGTCCGGTTTGCGGCCTGTTCCATGCCTGTCGGGAATTTCGATAATCAATGGCGTTTTATGATTTAACTTCACGTTATCAATCATTTCCGGGAATTCCCTGCCAAACCTTTCGGTAAGCAGAAGAATCCCTATATTTTTGTCGGAAATGGCGCCTTCCAGGGCTTCCTTTAATTCTCCCTTTCCATGCACCAATACGCCCTCCACTCCGGCCAGCCGCATTCCCGTCAGGGTGTCCAAATTGTCGCTGATCAGATAGATTTTCATAAGCTTATCCCAATCTTCCCAAAATCATAAAAGATATAATCAGCCCATATAAGGCGATACCTTCCGCAAGACCTACAAAAATCAGGGATTTACCCAGCACAGACTGGTCTTCACTGATGGCTCCCAAAGCTGCGCTGGCCGCACTGGCCACAGCGATACCGCCGCCGATACAGGACAGTCCGGTTACCAGAGCCGCCGCAAGGTATCCCATGCCCGTTGCCAGTCCGGCAGCAGAATCCGACGCTGCAAACACATTCGGCGCGCAGGCAAACATAGCGACAACAGCGATTAAGAACGTTCCGAAAAAGAAGAAAGCATTACAGCCAATCGCCGTTTTATAACGCCCCCGGCTGCGTTCGCCAATCAGAAATGCACCGAAAGGAAGCAAAATGCTGAGCGCCAAAGCGGCTACCAATGTAATTTGTGCGATAATTGTCATAATATGACCCTCCTCTTAACTTGAGCCTTATCATTCATAAACTACGCGGCTCTTTTATTTTTTTGTTTCGACGGTTTTATATGCAAAGGGCTTAAAAGCGCGCCCTGTGCCTTTGTAAAAACGGCTGAATATTTCATAATATTCCAGACGAAGAACCTGAATGCCTACAACCAAACCCTCCAGGCCAATCACAAAAACGTTGCCCAACACCATAACAATCGGATTGGGAGCTCCCTGCTCCGCTCCGGCCAGCATCAGCACCACTTCCATCATAGCCGCATGGCTGACGGCAAACGCTCCGATACGGACAAAGGACAGCGTATTGGAGAAATAACTGAGCAGCACTTCAAACAGTTCAAAAAAGCCCTGTACGAAGAACATCCCTTTTTCCTTGGGTAAAATCTGCCCTTTCTTTTCCACAAGCGCGGTCAGCGGTTCCTTCAAAAAGATAACCAGCAAGGGCAGCAGAAACATTACAAGCAGCACGACGCCTCCAGGCAGCGCATGGCCGCTCATAAATAAGACGATGACTGCGGCAGCCGCGCCATAGAACACAAGCCCCGCCAGAGCATTGGCGTCAAACCAGATATTTTCCGCATCCCGATCCCTGTACCCATTCAGAATATGAAAGATTATACAGGCCAGAATGATAAACATGCCAAAGGCAATGGAAATGATAAACACGGTATTTAGTTTTCCCACAAAGGGGACCGTACTCATATGCTCCATAGGCCGCAGCCACAGAGCCGGTATCAAATCCTCAAATCCAAACAGGCTTCCAAACATAAATCCGAAGAAAGTGGAGAAAATCCCTGCGGTCCCGATAATCCCCGCCAAATCCATTTTCTTAAAATGATACAACAGAAAGCCGCCGATTAACAGGCAAAGCCCCTGCCCCACGTCTCCAAACATGGCTCCGAAAATAAAGGCGTAGGTAATCGCCACAAACCAGGTGGGGTCCATCTCATTATACGAGGGGAGCCCGTACATTTTCACATACATTTCAAAAGGTTTAAAAAACTTCGGATTGGACAGCTTGGTGGGCGGCTGCTGAATCAGGTCGTGGTCCTGGTCCTCCACAATGCAGAATAACTTCTCATCCCCCGCCACATCCCCGGCAAAATCCCTTGCGTCCGCTTCCGTCATCCAGCCGCACAGAATATAGAAAACATCCGCTTCACCTCTGGTGCAGGCCGCCAGCTTGCGTATGTCAAACTGCTGGGAGAGCTTATCCAGCCGCCTTTTCGCCCCGGCAATGTCCGACTGTTGATCTCTTAGCATCTCGGCCCGCTGCTTCTGGTTGAGCGCAATCTTCTCCTCTACCGTTTTGCGGTGTTCCAAGAGAAGCTGATATGCGTCTTCCGGCGTGCCTCCATACTCATCTGGAATCCATATGCGCTCAAAATGCATGGAAGAATAGATAACGTCCGCTTTGTTCATTTTTTCCTTTGGAAAAAAGTAAACGCCCCATACATATTGATCGTCCGCATAACACTGCACAAACATGGTGTCTTCGTCATTATAGATATACTTTTCAAACTTCTCATAATAATGTTTCTCGATTCGTCCAAAATGAAGTTTGATATAGCGGAATTTTACCAAAGCGGTAAGGTCGTAATCCAGTCCCCGAAACGGCATGATAATCCGCATATGTTCCAGAACGTGATTATTCTCTTCTTCCAGTTCGGCCCGTTCACGGTCCAACGCCGATATCTGCTCATCCACTTTTTTCACCAGATTCAGAGCGTCCTCCAGGGATAGATCTTTTTCTGGAATCTTATTGGTACTGTCCAGCATGTCATAATAATTTTCGGCCAAATGCAGAGATTCCTTATAGGGATTAATCTCAAAATAAGGAGTTAATGACCGAGCTTGCGTCAATTCCGTCAAAGCATTTTCCAGATGTATTTCATATTTGGAAAGGTATTTCTCCGTTACCCGGTCAATATCTGCTTTCGGCCCGGTAATGCTCAAAAATTTCATTTTTACAATCACAGCGCTACCTCCGGGTTGTTAGTTATTTTGAATGTAACGCATTGTTTCCTCTGGATCTACACCGTAACGTATACATTCTATGGCAGTCGTAAGGCGGTCCACCTCATGCTCCTTGTGATACATAAATGAATAAATAGAAATCACGGAATAAGGTGTTTTTCTCGCCTCCTTTTCTAAGGTTGTGCGCAGCACATAATTATAAAACTCATCCAATGTGGAAGTGGATATCTGGGGGAACTTCCGCCCGTAATAGGTTTTATCCAAAATAGAATAAAATTCATCCATATTGGCCGCATTTGCCAGCGCACGAAAATCTTCCTGTTTGAGTTTATATTCCACAGGAATCAGCAGGGAAAATATTCGAGTAGGGTCCATGTTGTAATACTGTTTCGCCCTCTGAATCCACTGCAAATTAATCACATCAAATTTTCGTCCGTATGCCTTTGTGATGTTTTCCAGATCCACGCCTTTAAAAAGCTGATCCTTCACTTTCCAGATCTGCCCAAAATAATACAAATCCAGAACCATTCCATAATCAAAGGCCAGAGCCTTCTCCCTGCCTGCAACGCGGGAAATCGGCGCAAAATATTCGGAAGGCTCCATCACCTGAATCAGTTCATCAATCGTACTGCAGGCAACCATCCGTTCTATGTCCAGTTTGGAATGTCGATGGAAAAACTCCGCATACACCGATAAGTCCGTATACATGGAAGTTTTGCCCTCCAGGCGCCGGTGGTCAAAGATATAACGAATGCATTCCTTGATAAAGAAAATCTCGTATCTTTTAAAATATAAAGCCATAAATCTGCGCTGTTTCGGATTACAGAAATGATACAGCTTCGTATAATCCTGAAACACCGATTTCTTTAACAGCTTTTCCACTTCTCCCCGGTGAAGCCGCTCTTCATCAAAAGAATCCCACCGTCCCTCATATTCCTTGGTCTTCTTCAGATAAGACACCACTTCCGATACACTGGATAACTGCGCAATCTCCCGAAACTGCGCCTCGTTGACCAGCTTTGCCGTCATGGCCCTGATTTTTGTGGACAGTCCGCTATAAGACAGTACAGCGCCCATTTCTTATCACTTCCTTTATGTCTGTATAATTTTCTCATATATTTCCCTGGCCAGCCGCTGATGCTGTTTCTCATAATAATCTTCCATCTGCGCAAACCCCTCCTGCGTTCGCTTCTTCAGATCGGCAAGTTGGGTTTTCTGATTCTGTTCTAGCTGGACGCGGATTTGACGAATCTTCTCTTCGGCCTGGGCCTGGGCCTGCTCGTCGTATTTTCGGCACTGGTTTTGATGCTGCTGGGAAAGTTCCTTTTTCTTATCCTGAGCTTCCTCCATAATCTGGCCGGCCATATTTTCGATTTCTGACAACTTACTAATAATCTGTTCCATAGTTCTCCATAGGGCCTCCTGCATATTAAAAAATAGGTATCGCTTCCTATTAAAAAAGCTACCTGTATAATCATACACCTTTTTCACAAAAAAGCTAGTAAAAAAATAATTTTTTTTCTGCTCTCCCTCTGTCAGCTAAATATGCAATATATCTAATATTTGTTCTGATATTTTTTGTTTTTTTGTATAAATTTCCTATGATAAAAAAAGAATATCCTCCGATCTGCCGAAAAAACACCCGCCGCCCTGCCGGGAAAAATTCTATCTTTTTCACAATTTTACCGCAATTTCGTCAATATAACCAGTATTCTTCAAACTCTCCGGTTGCCCTTCTCTTCATTTTCATGTACAATCCAATCAATTGATTTTATAGATTAGGAGTGAACCCTTATGCGCTTGAGAAATATACCAGAAGCAAAAGACATTGTGGAAAACAGCCCTTTTGTCGTACAAAATCCTTTGGCCTTCCGCGGAAACTGGACAAGACTGTGGAAAAACAACCACCCCATACATTTAGAAGTGGGCATGGGAAAAGGCCGCTTCCTAATGGAGATGGCCCAAAAGCACCCAGAAAACAATTACTTAGGAATGGAACTTTACGACAGCGTCCTGCTGCGCGCTATCCAGAAAAGACAGGCCATGGACGCTCCCATAGAAAATCTGTATTTTCTATGTATGGATGCCCGAATGCTGCCGGAAATATTCGGCGAAAAGGAAATCCGCAAGATCTATCTGAACTTCTCCGATCCCTGGCCCAAAGCACGCCATGCCAAAAGACGCCTGACTTCCCGGCAGTTTTTACAGCGGTATGCGCAGATCCTTACCCCTGACGGAACGGTTGAATTTAAGACCGACAATCTGGATCTGTTTACATTTTCCCTGACAGAAGTACAGGAAGCCGGCTGGCGCCTGCTCTCCCATACCTATGATCTGCATGGAGACGAAGAAATGAACCTGGGCAATGTGATGACCGAATACGAAGAAAAATTTTCCGCCCGCGGAAATCCCATCTATAAGCTGAGCGCACAATTATAATAAAGTACTTTCGACTCAATCCCGGCATATACTGTAAAAAAAATATCGGTGACACCGTATGAAATGCAGAAAAAGGAAAAAATTATACTGTTTTTTCGGTCAATGGTGTTATAAGCACAGAGGCATCAACCACTGTATCATCCAACTGAAAAAAGCCGTCGATGAGCTGAACGAAACACTCGGAAAATGCCCCGTAAAAAAGAAAGAATTTTTCAAAAAAAACTATTGACTTTTTAGGGGCAATGGCATATAATGTGTTTTGCACACAGCAGAAAGCATTAGAAAATCGTAATTTATTGCGATTGCGCGATTAGCTCAGCTGGCAGAGCACCTGACTCTTAATCAGGGTGTCCAGGGTTCGAACCCCTGATCGCGCATTGGAAAGCACTGTTTTTGGTGATGTAAGGCACCGGGGACGGTGTTTTTTTAATGTTCGGAATACCCTGGACGAAACAAGAGGGGACTTGGCATATGGGCATGCATTTTTTTACCAATTTCTCAATTATTTTACTGGATTCCCTATGTTAAGAAAAAAAATGTTGTGGTCTTGAAAGAATTAGCGTATAATGAGTTCAATAAAGGATGGAATCTTATAATGTGGATTTTGAGGTTCTAGAACGGATTAAAGAGGGAAGGAGTAAACAAATGGACGTTTTTACATTAGCAACCAACAGAAAATCAAACCGCGAATTTGCCAAGAGGGAGGTAAGTGCAGATAAGCTTCAGGAATTGAAAGAATATTTTGCATCCTGTCCTCGTTTGGTGCCGGATATCGATGTGGAAATGCTTATTTTGGGTGGGGATGCATCCGAAAAATTAAATGCTTGTGTGGGGTATCACAGATTCCTGATCAACGCATTTCATTATATCGTACTTCTTTCCGATGTAGACGAGCATTATATAGAAAATGCCGGATATATCGGTGAAGAATTGGTATTAAAGCTTACAGAGATGGGAATTGAAACCTGTTGGGAAACGATTGCAGACGAACCGCTTTTGAAAAAGAGACTGAATTTGTCCGGCGACAAATCAGTAGTTGCCGTGATCGCCTTCGGATATGAAGACGCTGGACTGTTTGCGAGATTGGGAATCAAAAGCCCGGCAGAAATTTTCCTGAAGAAAAAACCTGGCGCACCCACGCCAAAACTGACGATTCCTCAAATGTTTTATGACGATGAATGGGGAAAAGCTGAAACGATTTCTGCCTTGGATCCAGACGATGATTTATATAGAGCCTGTGCGGCAACATGTTATGCACCTTCTTTTTTGAATCTTCAGCCTTGCCGGCTGATTCATGATGGAGATAAAATTGTGCTGGCAACTGTTTTAGATGATATGACAGATGCCGCAGACGCTAAATTAAATTTGGGAATTGTAATGATGCACTTTGAAGGCACGGTTTCCAGACAGAGCAGCGGCTTCCAGGGATGGAAACTGGAGGCTTTGGATAAAGACTATAAGCTTCCAGAAAATGCCTACTTAGTTGGCTATTATCAGTTGTAGACAAAAACACTCCTAATGAAACAGACATGTCTGTCTTCACAGATATGTCTGTTTACGACTCAAATACCAGACTGAACCATGGATTGTCTATTTCCAAACATCCCAAAGACTGTAAAGTCTTTGAATTTTAAATGAATCCGGGTGTTCAGGACTCCGAACCCCTGATCGCACATAAAAAACACTGTTTTTGGTGATTTGAAACACTGAAAATGGTGTTTTTTTGTGCGCAAACAGAAGCTACCCTTCCAAAAAAACAATTCAAAAGAACCTTTCTTGAATTTTTAAAAAATTTTTATTAAAATCCCAGAAAATTCCCAGAAGTATATTTTTAAGAAAGGAGTATCAAAAAATGAACGAACTGTATTCTATTATGCGGGATTTCCTGGAGATCGAGTACAACCAGAAATCGCTGCTGCATATCTTAAAAATCTTAGAAAAGGCTTACAGCAGTACCCAGCAAAATGAAACCGCTTTAGCCGCAAATGCTGCAAAGAATTATTTGAAAGGCTTGCAGAAGGAACTAAAAATGGCCATCAGCCGAATGGATCACTATCTGGCTGAAAGCGCAGAAAAAAGAAAAGAAACCATTGACAAATAGAGTTATAAACTCTAAAACATAAAAACAAAGTCAACTGCAAACCTAAAATATAAGGAGGTATTCTAAATGAAGTTCTCAAAAATCTTTACATCATCCGTAATCTTTTTTATGTTACTTTTTATCCCAACAAATATCTATGCGGCAGCCAATGATGCAGTTACACTTCAATATAGATAACAAAGCAATATGCAGGAAATTTACCCGATTATGAGAGAGTGTGAAATGTTAGTAATCGCTTCCCCGATTTACTACTACTCACTGACCAGGCAGACCCATTGTGCAAGCGAAAGGGTTTATGCATTTGAAAGACTGCCTAAACTAAAAAAGGCGGCATTGCTGCTTACTGCGGCGGGCGGCGGACCTCTGCAATCCAGACTTACAAGGACGCAATTATCGGACATATGGGCCAAAGGACTTGGGACATGAAATTGCGGCAACACATGGAAAATCATCCGCACAAATCATTTTGCGTTGGAATTTGCAAAAAGGCGTGGTCGTCATACCGGGTTCAAGCAATCCCGACCACATTAAAGAGAATACAGATCTATTTGATTTTGAACTGACAGAAGATGAAATGTGCTATCCTTTAATTTCTAAGACCTAAGATCAGAAGCCCCCGAAAAGAGGGCTTTTTCCTTGTCTTTTGTCTGCACAGTTTTTTATTACACAGTTTATCCACTGCCCGCTAAATCTTACACAGCTATTTACACAGCCATCCGCGCGAAAAAAGGGGATCCGCCCAAACGAGCCGATCCCCTTAAATAACCAGTTTTCCTTGATTTTACAAGGGTTTTTATTAGCCGAAATATCTTTCCAGCAAGCCTTTGAATGCTTTGCCGTGTCTAGCCTCATCCCTAGCCATCTCATGCACGGTATCATGAATTGCATCCAGACCTGCTTCTTTAGCACGTCTTGCCAGATCCACTTTACCTGCGGTAGCGCCGTTCTCAGCGTCCACTCTCATTTGCAGGTTCTTCTTGGTACTGTCGGTTACTACTTCGCCCAACAGCTCTGCAAACTTAGCTGCATGTTCTGCTTCTTCAAAAGCAGCTTTCTCCCAGTAAGTACCGATTTCTGGATAGCCTTCTCTGTAAGCAACCCTTGCCATAGCCAGGTACATACCAACTTCTGAACATTCGCCCTGAAAGTTTGCTCTTAAATCAGCGATGATATCTTCGCTAACGCCTTTTGCTACGCCAACTACATGTTCTGCTGCCCAAGTCATATCACCTTCCTGTTTGTTGAATTTGGAAGCTGGTGCGCCGCACTGCGGGCATTTTTCAGGAGCGGAATCTCCTTCGTGAACGTAACCACATACACTGCATACAAATTTAGCCATTTTTTTGTTCTCCTTTTTCTTCGTTTTTTATTTTAAGCCGGATATGAAAACTATGCCTGTCCTTCTGCAAACGAAAGCCGGCCGCCCCATATCCGAGTTGCATTGAAGCCGGATGCATATAACGGATTAATCGTTTTTTTTATTCTTTATACATTCCCTGCACAATCCAAAAAAATGCACTTTGTAACTGTCGATATCCCCAGCAAAGTTTTTCCCCGCTTTTTCCATAATGTAATCAATGTTTTCCATTTCCAGGTCTATCACTTTATGGCATTGTCTGCAAATAAAATGATTGTGCGGAGACCTCCTGCCGTCAAAACGATCTGCTCCCTCCGACGTGGAAATCTTGATAATCTCTCCCATATCGGCCAATACAGACAGATTCCGATACACCGTTCCCAGACTGATATTGGGATAAATCTGGCGTACACTTTCATATATCATATCAGCAGTGGGATGATCTTTCCGGGACTGTACCAGTTCTTTGATAGACTCTCTTTGGCGGCTGTATTTCAGTGCCCCCATAATGCCCTCCTTTCCAGTACCCGTTTCTTCTGAAGCCACTGCGCCCCATACTATATATTGCAAGCGACCGTGCTCGGCTCAAATGATGACAATAAAGCATCACCCAATATAATAACAGTAATTATTACTGTTACCATAATATACCATTTTTTCTCGTCTGTCAATATATTTTTCCTCACTTTTGCTCTTTTCATTCCTCGATAAATAGAGTAAAATACAGGTAACGAATTTGCACAGAATCGAGGTTTTTTATGAATCGAAAAGCAATATCTGCACTGGAATATACGAAAATTATCGACTTACTGACCGCGAAGGCTTCTTCTTCCCTGGGAAAAGATACCTGCCGCCGTCTCAAACCTATGACCGATTTACAGCGCATAGAAACGATGCAGCTTCAGACCTCCCACGCGCTGTCCAGGCTTTTCCAGAAAGGAAGCATCTCTTTTGGAAATGTAAAAGACATCGGAAGTTCTCTGAAACGCCTGGACGTGGGCAGCGCCCTGTCCGTGACGGAATTATTGGATATCTGCGCCCTTTTGGAAAATACCGGGCGTGTAAAAGCCTACGGCCGCCCAAACCGGGAGGATGCAGAGCCAGACTGCCTGAGCGCGCTGTTCCATTCCTTAGAGCCTTTGTATCCGCTCTCCACGGAAATCCGGCGGTGTATTCTTTCCCCGGAAGAAATCAGCGACGATGCCAGTCCCAAGCTCCGGCAAGTACGCCGGGAGTTGAAGAACACCAACGAGCGCGTCCACACCCAGCTTCACTCTATCCTAAACGGCAGCGCCCGTTCTTATTTGCAGGATGGCGTGATTACCATGCGTAATGGCCGCTACTGTCTTCCGGTAAAAGCCGAATACAAGAACCAGATATCCGGTATGGTGCACGATCAGTCTTCCACTGGCGCGACCCTGTTTATCGAGCCGATGGCCATTGTAAAACTAAATAACGATATCCGGGAGCTGGAAATCCGGGAACAGCAGGAGATTGAAGCGGTGCTGGCCACTTTAAGCGAGCTGGCCGCCGCCGATCGGGACGCCATCGAAAACAATCTGCGTCTCATGACGGAGCTGGATTTCATCTTTGCCCGCGCTTCCCTGGCCATGGAACAGAACGCCACAGCCCCTATTTTTAACCCGGAAAAAAGAATCCATCTGCGCAAGGCCAGACACCCCCTGATTCCCAAAAAACAAGCCGTGCCCATTGACGTGCGCCTGGGCGATGAATTTGACCTGCTCGTGGTAACCGGGCCGAACACCGGAGGAAAAACCGTATCCATGAAAACCGTAGGGCTGCTGACGCTGATGGGTCAGTCCGGCCTGCACATTCCCGCCGCCGACCGCAGCGAACTGTCGGTCTTTGAGGAAGTCTACGCCGATATTGGAGACGAACAGAGCATCGAACAGAGCCTAAGTACCTTTTCCTCCCATATGACCAACGTGGTTTCTTTTATCGAAAAGGCGGACGCCGACAGTCTGGTGCTGTTTGACGAGCTGGGCGCCGGCACCGACCCCACGGAAGGCGCAGCCCTGGCGATTGCCATTTTATCCCATCTCCACGAGCAGGGCATCCGCACCATGGCCACTACCCATTACAGCGAGCTGAAAGTCTATGCGCTGGCCACTCCCGGAGTAGAAAATGCTTCCTGTGAGTTTGACGTGGAAACCCTGCGTCCTACTTACCGGCTGCTGATCGGCATCCCCGGCAAGAGCAACGCCTTTGCCATCTCCTCTAAGCTTGGACTGCCCGATTTTATGATTGAAAAAGCCAAACAGCAGATTGGCCAGCAGGACGAATCCCTGGAAGACGTGATCTCCAGTCTGGAGGCCAGCCGGATTAGCATGGAAAAAGAACAGACCGAGATCAGCCAGTACAAGCTGCAGATCAGCCAGTTAAAGGCTCAGTTGGAGGAAAAACAGGACAAGATCGAGAAACGCCGGGAGAAGATCCTCCAGGACGCCACCGAAGAAGCCCATAAAATTCTTCAGGACGCCAAGGATTACGCCGATCAGTCCATTAAGCTGTACCACAAATTTCAGAAAAACCATGTAGATTTATCCGCCGTGGAAAAAGAACGGCAGCGTCTGCGCCAAAAGATGGATCAGGTCGAAAGCAAGATAAGCTTAAAGCCCGCTTCCCAGCCTAAGAAGAAATTAAAAGCTTCCGATTTGCATCTGGGAGATGGGGTAAAGGTATTGTCCATGAACTTAAAAGGCACAGTCAGCAGTCTGCCCGACGCAAAAGGCAATCTGTTTGTACAAATGGGCATCCTCCGCTCTCAGGTGAATCTCTCTGATCTAGAACTTTTGGACGAACCAGTCATCACCGGGCCAGCTTTGAGCCGCACCGGTACCGGGAAAATCAAAGTCTCCAAATCCGCCGGGATTTCCACAGAGATCCAGCTATTGGGAAAAACCGTGGACGAGGCCCTGGCAGAGCTGGATAAATATCTGGACGACGCCTACCTTGCCCATTTGAGTCAGGTGCGCATTGTCCACGGCAAGGGAACCGGCGCGCTGCGCAAAGGCGTACACAACTACCTCAAACGCCAAAAACACGTAAAATCTTATCGGCTGGGCGGCATGGGAGAAGGGGATTCCGGCGTGACAATTGTAGAGTTTAAGTAAGGAGCCAAACTATGGTAAACAAACAAAAAATCCTGATTGTGGATGACGATAACAACATTGCCGAGCTAATTGCCCTGTACCTGACAAAAGAATGCTTTGAAACCTCCATCGTCAACGACGGGGAGGGCGCGCTGAGCCAGTTCCAATCCTTCCAGCCCAACCTGATTCTGCTGGATCTGATGCTTCCGGGCATTGACGGCTATCAGGTGTGCCGGGAAATCCGGCAGAAATCCGACGTTCCCATTATTATGCTTTCTGCCAAGGGGGAAACCTTTGACAAAGTGCTGGGCCTGGAACTGGGAGCAGACGATTACATTATAAAGCCTTTCGACTCAAAAGAACTGGTAGCCAGAGTCCGCGCGGTGCTGCGCCGCTTCCAGGTCAAAGAGCCTGCGCTTGCTCCTTCCAACGAAAAATGCGCAAATTACCCAGATCTCAGTGTAAACCTGACCAACTATTCCGTGCTTTATAAGGGCAAACGCATCGACATGCCCCCAAAAGAGCTGGAACTGCTGTATTTTCTGGCTGCGTCCCCGAACCAGGTATTCACCCGTGAACAGCTTTTGGATCACATCTGGGGCTATGAATACATCGGGGATACGCGGACGGTGGATGTGCATATCAAACGCCTTCGTGAGAAGATTAAGGATCACAAATCCTGGTCTATCAGCACCGTATGGGGAATCGGATACAAATTTGAGGTAAAATAATTATGAGAAAAACCCTTTACCTGAAATTTATCCTGGCCTATCTGATCTTCGGCCTGCTGGGATTTATCGCCATATCTACCATCGGCTCCCGGCTGGTGCAAAGTTATCTGATCCGGCGCACCAGCGAACAGATTTATAAGGAGGCCAACGCCATCTCCTTTGACAACATGGTACGTTACCATACGGCCTCCTACAATCTGGGAAATATTCACGAAACGCTTTCCTCCCTAGCCGTCTACCAGAGCGCAGAGATCTGGCTCATCAACCAAAAAGGGGAAGTCCTGCTGAGCACGGCTAACGAGGAACCTTACGATCCTCCCCTGGCCTTAGAAGGCTTTGACCCGATTACCTGGGGTTCCAGCTACTACCGAACAGGGAACTTTTTCGGCCATTTTCACGAATCCATGTTAAGCGTCATTGCGCCGATTACCTCCGATATCACCATCAAGGGGTACATCGCCATTCATTATCCTATGAACAGCATCTATCAGGAGCGGGAACACATTTTGGCTGTCATCCACACCGTCTTTTTCCTGCTGTTTGCTTTATCCCTGCTGCTTTTGCTGCTGTTTACGTTCAGCGTTTACCGTCCTCTGCGGAAAATCACGATTGGCGCGGAAGAATATTCCGCGGGGCATCTGGATTATCAGATTCCGGTCTATTCACAGGATGAAATGGGCTACCTGGCCAAGACGCTGAATTATATGTCCGGGGAACTAAACAACAGCGGAGAATACCAGCGCAAATTTATCGCCAACATTTCCCACGATTTCCGTTCCCCGCTCACATCCATCAAGGGATACTTGGAGGCCATCGAGGACGGCACCATCAGCCCCGATAACCAGGAAAAATATATCCAGATTGTCTTAAATGAGACGGATCGCCTGGAAAAGCTGACGGAAAGTCTGCTCACGTTAAACAACCTGGACGTCAAAAGCCGCCTGATGCACCTGCGGGCCTTTGACATCAACAAAGTCATCAAAAATACGGCAGCCACCTTTGAAGGCATCTGCCGCAATAAAAAAATATCCATCGAATTGATTTTGTCCGGCACACAGCTTTATGCTTATGCCGATATGGAACAGATTCAGCAGGTTCTCTACAATCTGTTGGATAATGCCATTAAGTTTAGCCCCAACGAATCCACCATCACCATCGAGACTACGGAAAAAAATGACCGAATCCTGGTATCCGTCAAGGATCGGGGCACCGGTATCAGCAAAGAAAATCTACCAAAGATCTGGAACCGTTTTTTCAAGGAGGATTCCTCACGGGGCAAAGACCGCAAAGGCACGGGCCTGGGTCTTTCCATTGTAAAAGAAATCATCAACGCCCACAACCAGAACATCGACGTGATCAGCACCGAAGGCGTCGGAACGGAATTTATATTCAGCCTGGACAGAATGAAAGATTAACGCCACTGATATTTGGTCAGCGCTCCTTCTAACTGCATCTGGGCAAACTCCTGCTGCCGCAGCGCTTCATACAGAACGATTGCCGCCGAGTTGCTCAGATTCAGGGAGCGGATATCCTCTTTCATTGGAATCCGTATCGCAGCTTCCTGGTTTTTTAGCAGGATTTCCTCTGGAATTCCCGCGCTCTCCTTGCCAAACATCAGATAATCGTCTTTTTCATAGCGAACCTGAGTATAAATCTGTGGGGCTTTGGTGCTGGCATAGTAAATCTTTGCCCCCGGATTCTTCTCCAAGAAATCCTCATAATTCAGATAAACGTTCACGTCCAGATCCTGCCAGTAATCCATGCCCGCCCGTTTGATCTCCTTTTCACTCAGTCGAAAGCCCAGCGGCTCGATCAAATGCAACCGGGTGCCCGTGGCCACACAGGTGCGCCCGATATTTCCCGTATTGGCCGGAATCTCCGGCTCCAACAGCACAATATTCAAAATGATCCCTCCTACTCTATGGCAGCCGGTACAGTTCGTCGCTTTGGGGACGATCCAGATAACGGATCTCTTCTCCATTGCGAAGAATCCGATCCCGGCCCTTGGTAGTCTGCCCGATTAATACAGCGGGAATGCCTGCCTCCCGAAGCCTGCGCACTAACGCGGCACCCCGCGTCGTGCCAATCAGCATGGAACCGCTGGACATCAGTTGATAAGGGTTTAACCCATATCGTTCACAGATCTCTACCGATTCCTGCCGGATCGGAATCTGCCGCAGCTCCACATCCAATCCCACTCCGGCCCCCTCGCCGAATTCCCAGAGCGCCCCTAAGATACCGCCCTCGGTAATGTCGTGCATAGCGCTGACCCCATGGGCAACGGCGATGCGGCTTTCCGGCAAAACCGATAAATATTGGTCAAATCTTTTTGCCGTATCGACAAGTTCCTCTGGAAGCGCCTTTTTCAAATCCGCTTCTTTTTCCTTGGCAATGATCGAGGTGCCCTCCAGGGCAATCCACTTCGTTACGATCAGATCGTCTCCCGCTTTTAGACCATTGGTCAGCACTTCCTGTCCTTTCTTCACTTTTCCGACTCCTGCCACGGAAATTAGCGGTTGTCTGACCACGTTTGTAACCTCTGTATGACCGCCCAAAACCTCCATGTGCAGCGCCTTGCAGGTTTGTTCCACATCCCGCATCATCACGCGCAGCTCGGATTCTGCCGTCTCCTCTGGGATCAGAATGGTCAGCATCACGCCCACAGGCTCCGCGCCGGAAGCTGCTAGGTCATTTGCCGTAATATGAATACTATGACTTCCTATGTCTTTCACAGTTCCAGTGATGGGATCCGCGGACATCACGAACATTTCATCTGAATCCAGCGCAACCACTGCACAGTCCTGCCCGACTCCCGGCCCCATGAGAACTTCCTCCCTGCGGTGGCCCACCTCTTTTAACACGGAACGGAGCAGCACCTGCTCCGGCAGCTTCCCAATGTTCATCTTTTCCTCCTCCTGACGCACTTGCTGCGCCGTCTGGATTAATTCGGAAGTTTCCTTCCAAACTTCTTCCTTACATAATCGCAAATTCCAGTACAACAGGTACGACCATAGCCAACACCAGAATCACCGAGATGATAATTGTGATGATTCTGCGGTTTTTTCGGTTAAAAAATCCTCCTGCCATATGTTACACCTTGCCTTTCATAATACAATTTTCTGTCCTTCTACGTTGTTTGTCAATGGATTCCGGTATCGATAATCAAATAATAAGGTTTCGCCCGATAATACTTCTATATGAACCGTCTTTGGCAGCCCTTCGCGGCGAATATAATCCCGGATCGCTTTCTGCCAGGCTTCCTGCCCGCTCATCCAATCCGGCCGGGACTTCAGCTTCTCGCGGCTGTATAAGTCTACCGTCATAGCTTCCCTTGCCGCTTCCAGTCTTTCTTGGTTCCGTTCTTCCAGAAATTCCAACAAAATCTCATATCTGCGCATCCGGGAATGCGAAATCTGGCCATAGCCTTTTTCCTCATAAAACCGCCCCAGCTCCTCATAAAGAGCAAACGGCGAGGAAAACAGGCCCTCCAACAGCGGCAGCGTATGCTCGAATTGTCCACTATTATAATATATTTCTACCATACTTTCCACCTGTTTCAGGGAAAGAATTTCTCCATAAGAGATCCAGTTCGTTTTCAAGACCTCATAGGGTTCCCGCTCCAGATAGACGCAGCCGTATTCCTCTGCCATGCGCTCCATCCGGGAGCCTTTGAGCACTTTGAGAAAGCCAAGCTGTAACTGCTGGGGCTGCATCCGATATACCCGATTAAAAGATTGCCGAAAGCTTTCATAACCTTCATAAGGCAGCCCGGCGATCAGATCCAGATGCTGATGGATATTCTTTCCCTGATGAATCTGCGCCACATTGGCTTCCAGCTTTTCCAGATCCATCGCCCGGTCAATCTCCCGAATCGTGTTCGGATTGACCGACTGCACGCCGATCTCCAATTGAATCAGTCCGGGACGCATTGTGCGCATACAGGCAATTTCTTCTGGCCCCAGCAAATCCGCCCCGATTTCAAAATGAAAATTGGTGACGCCTTGATCCTGCTCAACCAGAAACCGCCAGATCTCCAGAGCGCGCGCCCGATTGCAGTTAAACGTCCGGTCTACAAATTTTACCTGGGGAACCTTTTGGTCAATGAAAAACCGCAACTCTTTTTTTACCAAATCCAGACTCCGAAAGCGCAGTTTTTTATCCAGGGAAGACAGACAATAACTGCACGAAAACGGACAGCCCCGGCTGCTCTCATAATAGATAATCCGGTTTGTAAAATCTTCGAGATTACCGTATGGAAACGGCAGTTCATCCATATCCAACAGTTCCCGCTCATCTGTTTCATAAATTATCCCTGCCCGGCGAAAAGTAAGGCCTGGAATATCTTCCAGTTCTTGCGCGGCGCAGTCCAAGCGAACATGCTTTACCAATTCCAGAAACGAGGCTTCTCCCTCCGCGCGCAGCACTCCGTTTACCGCAGGATGCGCCTCTAGGTATGCGCGGGCGCAGTAGGTGACCTCCGGGCCGCCCACCCAGATCTGGGTTTCGGGGAGCAGTTTGTGGATCTCTGCGGCCAAATCATCAATCAGCGTCTTATTCCAGATATAGCAGGAAAAACAAAGCAATCCCGGTTGGCTCTGATACAGATCCTTTAAAATCTCTCCAAACGGCTGGTTGATGGTATATTCCTTTAACTTTACCGGATGCCCCGCCTGCCCGGCATAGGCTTTCAGACTATAAACCGCCAGATTGGAATGAATATATTTGGCGTTGACCGCGGCCAGAACTACGTTTTTCTCACAACAGCTTATTTTCCTCACAGTTTATAATATAAAACCCCTTTCGATTTACACAGTCCCGGCGGTTATAAGTCATCTCACTGTCGTCCATCTGCCGGAAAATCCCGCCTGCTTCCTCTACAATGCACTGCATCGCCGCCGTATCCCATTCCATTGTGGGATTGTGCCGGTAATAGATCTCCGCGTCGCCCCTGGCAATCATACAGCCCTTGATGGAGCTTCCCACACGCACCAGATTGGTGAGATGATATTTCTCCAGCAGCCGCTCCATCTCCTCGCATCCGTGAGAACTGCTCATCACTACCCTGGGATCTTTCGTCCGATCCGATACCAACAGCTTTGTGGTTTTGCCGTCCTTCTCAAAATAAGCGCCGGAACCTTTTTCCGCATAATACAGTTCCCCACAAGCCGGCACATAGATCACGCCGGTCACCGGCTTTCCCTGATAAGCCAGCGCGATATTGACCGTAAACTGTCCATTCTTTTTGATAAATTCCTTCGTTCCATCCAGAGGGTCTACGATAAAGCAATAGGGATTGTCCAGACGCTTTTCGTCGTCCTCCCCTTCCTCCGAGAGCAGCGCATATTCGGGGAAACGCGCCTGGAGCTCTGCCGCAATGATCTCATGTGCTTTTTTATCGGCAAGCGTCAGAGGCATATGTCCTTCTTTATACTCCACCTGCCAAATATCTTCCTGGTTATAAATTTCCATAATCGCCTCCCCGGCAGTCACGGAAATCTTCTTCGATACCTCCACAACCTCTTGATACATCATAAAATTTCCTTCTCCTTTATGCATATTTGTCTGTCCATTATAC
This sequence comes from uncultured Lachnospiraceae bacterium, assembly GCA_947571775.1. Classification (GTDB taxonomy): domain Bacteria; phylum Bacillota; class Clostridia; order Lachnospirales; family Lachnospiraceae; genus MGBC164599. Next base: position 161,492 of record CANOZK010000002.1, read on the forward strand.
GTTGTTTTTCCTGATTCTGTCAAATCCCGGCTGGATTGTCCTTAACTTTCAAAGTCAGCAAGAATAAAATATTCCAAAGCAGGAAAGGATGTGTTGTGAAAAGAACATTAAGGAGTTTTCCCAAAGTGTGACATTTGTTTTAAATTTTACCGATGTAACCAAATAGGAGGTACATTTTGAAAAAAGTGTGCTATAATGAATCCGTTGTAAAAACTGTTCCGTCTGAATAGTAACAGCTAACCACCAGTCATCCAGTTAACTGGTGGTTATTTAGCCAAAGGTGTCATATTTGAGGAGTTCAAAATTAATGAGCAGTAAGAAAGTAAAGCCCGAAGAAAAGAATTTGATGGACAACAGTGAAGATCTTCATAGAACAGTGGAACTGCCTGCCCAGGAAGTAAAGAAGGCTCTGGCCCAGCTTCAGGCAGTAGCTGCCTCAGAAAAAGAAGAACGCGAGAATGGAGACGGCGAAAGCTTTGAAAACAAAATTGAGCGGGCTATGCAGAAAATTGTATCGGATACCATAGGAGATGAGCCGGTCAATCACATTAGTCCGGCACAAAAGGCGCCTAAGGCAAAAACTGCAGGAACTATAAAAGTGGCCCGTGCGAAGGGAATACGTCTGGAAAAAGCTGTGGTGCAGGAAAGACAGCCCCAGAAAACAAACAAATCCGAAGAAAAGAAACAGGAGCCGTCTGCACCTGAAACCGGCAAACCGTCAGATCCATCCGTCCCGGAAGCCAGGAACCAAAAATCCCAGAAATCCCCAGAACCTAAGAAGCCTCAGAAATCCCCAGAACCCCAAAAGCCTCAGAAGACTTCAGAGTCCAAGAAGCCTCAAAAGGTTGCAGAAGCCAAAAAGGTTCAGAAAACTCCAGAACCTAAAAGGCCTCAGAAAACTTTGGATACCAGCATGTTCTGGGACGAAGAAACGTCCGCTTCGGCTGAGAAAAAAGGCAGGCGCGGAATCATGGTCGCGGCGATTATAATCGGTATTTTGGTGCTGGGAACCGGAGGGGTCTACGCAGGAGTGGGAAACTACTACAACGATAAATTCCTGCCGGGGACAAGTATCAACCATATTGATTGTTCTGGCATGACAGTACAGCAGGCCGAACAACTAATTCGGAAAAAAGTCGAAGATTATTCGTTGACGATTTACGCGCGGGAAGCAGAACCGCAAGTAATTACAGCGGAATCTATTGATTATAAATACCAGCCTCAAGAGGGCGTGGAACAAGTATTAGAGCAACAAAAACCCATGCGCTGGCTGAATTCCTTCTTTTCTGCCCGCAGCTACACAGTGGGCGAAAGCATTTCCTATGATAAGGAAAAAACCCGTGTGCAGATGAACCAGTTGGATTGTATGCAGCCAGACAGGCAGGTTCCTCCAACAGACGCCCATCTGGAATACCAAGAAGGCGAGTTTGTCATCGTTCCAGAGACTCAGGGAACGGCGCTGGATATGGAGAAAGTACTCGAAGCCATCTGCAAATGCGTGGAGGAAAGTCAGGAAAGCCTGGATTTGGAAGAACAAAACGTCTATTATACTGCTGCCGTCACCCAGGAAAACCCAGAGCTGGCACAGGAGATGGAACATCTGAACAGCTATGCCAAGGCCAGCATTACTTATACATTTGGCGATGAGACAGAGGTTTTAAACGGAGATGTTATCCGCAACTGGATTTTCAGCGGTGAGGACAACACCCTAATCGACGAACAGCTATTGGAAAGTAACGTCTACAACTTTGTGGCAGAGCTGGCCGCCCGGCGGGATACTCTGGGAGCCAGTAGGAGTTTTACCACTACATCGGGCCATACCATCAACGTGGCTGGAGGGAACTACGGTTGGCAGATAGACCAATATGCAGAGGCGATTCAGCTTCTGGAGGAGATTCAAAGCGGCCAAACCGTGACCAGAGAACCCAATTACACCAGCACCGCATTAAACCCTGGCCCGAACGATATCGGCAATACTTATATGGAAGTGGATTTGACTACACAGCATATGTACTTTTATCGAGAGGGAACTTTGATTTTTGAGTCTGATTTCGTATCCGGCAAACCCACCCCTGAACGGGAAACCCCAACCGGCGTATGCCATATGTACTACAAAAAGCTAAACGAGACGCTGCGGGGGGAAAAGAAAGAGAACGGCGAATACGAATACGAAACTCCTGTGCAATACTGGATGCCTTTTAACGGCGGCGTGGGCTTTCATGACGCTCCGTGGCAGGCCGCTTTTGGCGGGGACGTCTATACGTATAATGGTTCCCATGGATGCATCAATTTACCATCGGATAAGGCAGCGGAATTGTATGAGATTATCGACACGGAAACACCCATCGTAGTATTCAATTAGAATATGTTTGAAAAAGAACTGCAGGATCGGCAGGAATGTCGGACGATTCCTGCAGTCTTTTTGTCTAAAATAATTGCAACAAATCAGAAATCTGGAATATCACAAAATCCGGGGAATCTACCTGCCCATATCCATAGGAAGCATGTACAAAAGGAATTCCCGCCTCTTTGGTTGCCCTGAAATCCCCCATAGTATCGCCGATATAGACCGGCGCCTCCAGGCGATGCCTTCGGATAATCTCCCGAATATTTTCCCCTTTTGGATGCCCTGTGTCTCCGGGGCACAGATGGTCCTTGAAATACTGGGAAAACCCCGTGCATTTTAAAAATACCTCAATATATCCCGCTTGACAGTTGCTGACGATGAATAGTTTGTATTTTTCAGACAATACTTGTAATGTATCTTCCAGTCCGGGATAGATAGGAGCTTGGGAAGCGGCCAGAAGCGCCCGGTGTTCCTCTGCGCAGCACAATTCTATCAATTCCTGCTGACGTTTTTTGGATTCCTGGGGAAAAAGCCTGGCGGCAATATCCGGCAACAATTTTCCGAACAATCCGCAAAGCTGCCCGGCAGTGACCGTCATCTGCGGATCGTATGCCTGGCGAAGCGCTTCTGTCCAGGCGGCAGCCACAATTTCCGTGGCATCCCAGAGCGTGCCGTCTACATCAAAGATTATACTGTCCATGTTTGTAAATTCTCCTTTTCACAGATTATTGGTAACGATTCAGTACCAATGTCATTTACTTATACGATTTTTCCATATATTCTAACTGGGAGAAATGAAAAAAGCAACTGCCTTTTGCCCAGATTTATGATATGATGGTGTTACAATGGAAAATAATAGATTTATACAATTACAGAAAATGGAAAAACCCCTGTTGGACTGGTATCGAAAGAACAAACGCCTGTTGCCCTGGAGAGAAAACAAAAACCCCTATGAAATATGGGTATCCGAGATTATGTGCCAGCAGACGCGCGTAGAGGCAGTAAAGCCATATTTTGCAAAATTTCTCTCAGCACTGCCCACCGTAAAGGATTTGGCCCAATGTCCACAGGAACGGCTGCTGAAACTATGGGAAGGACTCGGTTATTACAATCGAGTGCGCAATATGCAGAAAGCCGCGCAGCAAATCATGGAACTTTATCAGGGAGAACTCCCCGCAGATTATGAGGCTTTGAAAAAGCTGAAAGGAATTGGAATTTATACGGCAGGAGCCATCGCCTCGATCGCCTATGGAATCGCGGTGCCCGCGGTGGATGGCAACGTACTGCGGGTCATCTCCCGCGTAACCGAACAGCAAGAGGACATTGCAAAGCCGTCGGTGCGCCGCCGCATAGAGCAGGAAATACAGAAGATGATACCAAAAGAATACCCAGGGGATTACAATCAGGCCCTTATGGAGCTGGGCGCATTGGTGTGCGTACCCAACGGACAGGCCAAATGCGGCCAGTGTCCTTTGGCCGGGCTATGCCAGGCAAACGCTCACGGCACCGTCGATCAGCTCCCGGTAAAATCACGCGCCAAGCCCCGCAGGGTGGAAGAGCGCACCGTTTTGGTTATCCAGGACGGCGAGCGCGTAGCCATCCGCAAGCGCGCTCCCAAAGGGCTGCTGGCCGGACTTTACGAGCTGCCAAATACCAAACAGCATCTAAGCAGTCAGGAAGTTCTGGAACTGGTAAAAAACATGGGGCTGGTTCCACTGCACATTCAGTCTTTAGGGGAAGCGAAGCATATTTTCTCCCATGTGGAATGGCATATGGTGGGCTATCACATACGAATACAACAGTTAGAAAAAACACGCCAGGGAAATATGATTTTTACAGATTCCGAAGAAGTACAAAACAAATATGCAATCCCGTCCGCCTTTGACGCTTTTACCGGATATCTGAAAGGGGGCGATGGGGCAAAATAAGTAAGCGTTCACATGCCTTCGCGGTTACGAAAATAACAGGAGAAAAGTTTGGAAGGAAACTTCCAAATGTATCTGGAGGACGCAGCAAATGCGTCGGGAGGAGGAAACCATGAAACTATTGACAATTACAGTACCCTGTTACAATTCACAGGAATATATGAGAAAGTGCGTGGACTCCCTGCTGCCGGGAGGAGAAGATGTAGAAATCCTGATTGTGGATGACGGCTCCACCGACGATACCGGGAAAATTGCCGATGAATACGCCATGAGATACCCAGATATCGTCCGCGCCATCCACCAGGAAAACGGCGGCCACGGACAAGCGGTAAACACCGGACTCGCCGACGCCAGAGGTCTTTACTTCAAGGTGGTGGACAGCGACGACTGGGTAAACCTAGAGGCATATCAAGCCGTCCTGTCTACTTTAGAAGAATTGACGCGCGGGCCGCAAACCCTGGATATGCTGATCAGCAATTTCGTCTATGAAAAACAGGGCGCATCCCGAAAAAAAGTCATGCAGTATCGAAAATGTTTTCCCAAAAATGAAATCTTCAACTGGAGCCAGGTAAAGCATATGCACACCGGAAAATACATCCTAATGCATTCCGTGATTTACCGAACCGGGCTTCTAAAATCCTGCGGCCTATGGCTGCCGAAACACACCTTCTATGTGGATAATCTGTTTGTGTTTGAACCGCTGCCATATGTATCCACTCTTTACTATCTGGATGTAAATTTTTACCGGTATTTTATCGGCCGGGAAGACCAGTCGGTACACGAATCCGTTATGATCAGCCGTATTGACCAGCAGATCCGGGTGAACAAACAGATGATCGATATTCTGGTAAATGCTTCTGTAAAGTCCAGGCAGCTCCGACAGTATATGATTCGCTACCTGACCATTATTACAGCGGTATCCAGCGTGATGCTGATACGCTCTGGAAAAAAAGAAAACCTGGAAAAGAAAGCAGAACTGTGGGAATACCTGAGAAACGCAGACAAAATCTTATACCGCACAGTGCGTCACGGAATCTTGGGCGGGGCAGTAAATCTACCCGGAAAAGGAGGACGCAGTATGTCAACCACCATCTATAAAATATGCCAGAAATTTTATGGATTTAATTAAGATATACTTCGACGATCCCCTAACCCCCTGCACAGGGGAATTAGGGGAAACTTTTATTTATAAGAAAATCGGGCAGGCACCTGCTGGGCGCATTTTCGGGCTGGATACTGATAGAACAACAGATATCCCATGCCGGCCATAGCCGCGCCCAAAACCACGTCAACAACCGAGTGCTGTTTTAGAAACATAGTAGACAGAATAATAAACAGCACCAGCAGCAGCGTCCCTCTTTTTACCCAAATATATTTGTCCAGTGAACGGCACCGGGAGACGGCGATGTAAGCCGCCAGGGAATTGAAGACATGGAGGCTGGGAAGTATGTTGGTGGGGGTATCTGTGGAATAGAGCATTTTTACCAAATCTATACACAAATTGTCCCGTGTAAAAAATTCCGGCCGGAGCTGATGCCCGTTGGGATACAGATAGGAAACCGCAAGGAAAATAGTCATACCCATACACAGATTTTTAATGTACTGATAATACTCCTGCTTATCTTTATTAAAAAAAATAAAATAGATCAAAGTAGCAGCCAAAAATGGAAACCACAGCAGATAGGGTACGATGAAATATTCGCAAAACGGAATCTGATCGTCTATCATGGTATGGACAATATGGTAATTGTGTTGAATGTTCTGCTCCAGATAACGGAACACCACCATGTAAAAAATTCCATATAAGCCAATAATAAGGCCATGTTTATACTTTGCAACAGAATTGATAAAACGCAAGTTCCCACCTTCTCTTTTTCTTAAAATCTATATCTAATCATACCACTGATAACGCCCATTTACAAACGGAAACCGCAAACTTTATAATTAATTAAGAAATAGATGATTACAATCATGCATTAGCGCTGGATGCCGGAAAGGATTTCTTCCATCCACTCATTTACATCATATGTGTCACCGTCAAACAGTTTGATAATCACGCCATACGGTTCTTTATCATTTGCAAAAGCATTTGCCTCATCCGTATCTACATGCATAGCTAACGAGAAATTTTTATGTACCCTGACGATGACGTCTGCATAAATCAACGCCCGCTCGTAACTCTTAGTCATAACAAAAACCGATTCGTTATCCCGAACACGCATCTTGTAGGCGTCCGAAGGCGTCATGTGGATATGCCTTTTTGCCACAATAACTCCCCGCTCTATCTCAATGCTGCTGTTCGGCCCGGAAAGCATACATCCCGGCGTATCGGCAATATCCCCGGACTGACGGATCACCGGCGGAAGCCCCAGCTTCTTAGTATCGGTGAGAGAAACCTCCACCTGGGTTTCGGGGCGGAACGGCCCCAGCAGAGCAATGTTTTCAAATTGTCCTTTCGGACCGATAACCGTCACCCGTTCTTTTGCCACAAACTGCCCCGGCTGACTGAGTTCCTTGCTGAACGTAAGCTCAGATCCAGTCCCGAATAATCTTTCAAAATCTTCTCTGCTGATATGCATATGTCTGGCAGATGTTTCGATTGGAATTTTGATACTCATGTGATTGCAACCTCTCTGGTAAGTTTAGTTTTATCGTAACTGTTCAATACCTTCACCGTTACGTTTTATCTATTATACCCCTGTCTTGTAAAATCGGCAAGGACAATTCACCGGAATGCCTACTCAGAATATTTATATTTTTTTAATGTTTATTTGCTTGTATCCTCCATCAGAACATAGTAATATTGTAACAGTTTAGATGGGCGCTACTTTGTGAGAAATCTAAACCTGCTATGCAGTATTTTATCTGGGAGGGATTATAATTGAAAGAAAAATTTTACCGTTTCATGCAGGGCCGATACGGAAACGATCCGTTTAACCATTTCTTAATGATTATGTCCCTGATTACCATGCTATTGTCCGTAGTTTGGAAACCCCATTTTTTTGCTGTTGCCGTCGCTTTGCTGGGCTGGGGATATTACCGCATGTTTTCCAGAAAAGTCTATACCCGCGCAGTGGAAAATGAACGGTATCTGGATATCCGAGACAAAATCCTGGGCAGGCTCAAACAGCAGAAGACCCACCATATTTATAAATGTCCCGGCTGCGGGCAAAAGGTACGTGTCCCCAGAGGAAAGGGAAAGATCGAGATACACTGTCCAAAATGCGGGAAAGATTTTATCAAGAGGAGTTAAAAATGAGATTAAAAAAAATACAGGAATATCTTCGTTCCAAAGAATGGGAATATCAGTATACCGAAGAGGACGGCTGCGGAAGCATTGATTTTTCTTATCGGGGGATTGCTTATCATGTATGGGAATTCCCGGATGGAGAAGGCGCGGAAAGCAATGTCAAGGACGGCGGGCGGCAGGAGGATTTTACCGGAAATTATGAAGAGGATATCCTTGCGATTATTGCGGCCTGGAAGTAAATAAACTAAAAACCAGTTTATCCTATCAAAAAACGCAGACACAACAAACCACGCTGAATTTTTTTGGTAACAGTTCAGATAAGCACTTTCCCACAAGGTATCTGAACTGTTACGTTCTTTGACATGAATCGGCAAAAACCCGTTATTTCGTGGTAATTAATGTGCTGTATCCGGCATCCCGGAGCCTCTTCTCCATGGCAATGGCATTTCCAAGCTGAAGGTATGCGCCGACCTGTACCTTGTAATATCCATCCTCGTGCAGCAGGAAGGCCGGATAGCCCTGATCCAATAGTTCGTATAAGAGTTGATCGGCATACTGCCTGTTCTGGAATGCGCCGGCCTGTACCCGGTAGTAGGTCGGCCCGAGCACATCTTCTTCTCCCAGTGTTCCCAAAATCGCATCGGCAATGGCTTGAGCAATCTCGTCGAATTTTTCATCAAACATGGCATTGTCCTGTTCGTTATTCAGGAAACCAGCCTCCACCAATACGGCGGGCATGGATGTCCGTCGCAGCACCACCAGCCCTGGACGCTCTTTTACCCCTAGATCCTGGAAACCCAATTCTCCCAACGCGCCTGCAATATTTTTGGCCATGTCATATTTGATTCCAGATTTATCATAGACCAGTGTCTCCACACCTGTGTACTGGCCGGGAGTCGGACTGGAATTGCGGTGGAAGGATACAAAATAGTCCGCTCCAGACTGGTTGGCAATGGTAGCTTTCTGGAAAGGGGTCTGGTAAACATCCGTTGTACGGGTATACTCTACGTCTACTCCGCGGTTTTTCAGTATATTCCCCACAGCCAAAGTCAGCGGCAGGACATCGTCCTTTTCCTGCCTGTCGTTGAATACAGCGCCGGGATCTGCGCCGCCGTGTCCGGCATCCAACATAATCTTATATTCGGGCAATTTGATTACTCCGTTTTTCTTTTTTCATATTTATCATATGCATGGCTTGCAAATAGTTGAGTTGTCAAGCCAAATACCCTGCCGCAAACAGCGGAGCATCAAAATGGAGAAGCGCTTTGCCCGTTGCTTGTGGGAATCAATATCCTTTGCAGACATCCACCCACTTCGTAAACCCGGAATATTTTTCTAGCTCCGCAATGCTCAGCTCTATTGCGCTGTTGGAGCTGCCGCATGCGGGAAAAACCGTGTCAAAGCGTTTCAGCGACACATCCAGGTATATCTGAGCGCCCTCATTTACAGAAAAAGGACATACCCCGCCTACGGCATGACCGACGAGCGTTTCCACTTCATCTGGGGAGAGCATCTTTGCCTTCACACCGAACTGCGCCTTATATTTTTGATTATCAATTCTGGCGTCCCCGGCGGCTACTACCAATACCGCATGACCATCGACCAGAAAAGAAAGCGTTTTCGCTATCCGCTGCGGCTCACAGTGCAGCGCGGCCGCCGCCAGTTCTACGGTTGCACTGGATACTTCAAATTCCTGAATCCGGCTTTCCATTCCATACTCTTTGAAATATGCTTTTACTCTTTCGATTGACATTTTCTTCTCCTTTGTGTATATTTTTTAGCAGTTTCTAATCATTTGGATAAAAAATCATGTTATAGGCCAAGCAAACTCCGTCTGAAATATTATGGTATGTGTGCGGAACATCCGCCTGAAACCGCAAAGACTGTTTTTGGGCCAAAATAATTTCTTCGCTGCCAATGACCATTTTAAGCGCCCCTTTTACCAAAAAGACGTACTCCTCCACGCCTTTTGCATGAGGCGGCGAATCATGCCGCACACCTGCGTCAAATTCCAGATAAAAGACCTCAACACTTCGTACCGGGTCAAAAGAAAACAGCGGATATGCCCGCATACCTCCGTTTTCCTCCGTTATCAAATCCGTCTCCTTAGGCTCGGCAACCGTAAAATCCGTCCCCGGCTGTTTGTAGAAAAATGATAAAGGTATTTTTAAGCCCGTGGAGATTTTCCACAAAGTGTTGATGGTTGGAGAGGATTGTCCCCGCTCGATCTGCCCAAGCATCGGCTTACTGACACCCGTCAAGCTCGCGGCTTCATCCAGCGTCAGCATCCGGCTTTTCCGAATCGCCTTTAGGCGTTCTCCCAGCCTCAATGAAATCTCTTCCATAGTCCTCCTTTTCACATGTATTGATATATGTTTTTACATCTTTAAATATATAATAACATATATTATAAAAAAAGAAAAGAGGCAACTAAAAATACTATCATTTTGCTTTCTAAGCATCTATATAGCCATACTTTTCCCTTAGTTTTTTACATTTTTTTCAAAAAACCATTGTACATATCTATTAATTTTGCTATATTTGGAAAAATAACTAATGAAAGGATCGCAGACACAATGTCTGATTTGTATTATGGAGAGAAGAGATAAAATCAATTATTATTTGGATCTGGCTCAGGTGGTAGCCCAGCGTGGAACCTGCCTGCGCCGTCTTTATGGGGCCGTGATTGTAAAGAACGACGAGGTAATCTCCACCGGCTACACAGGCGCACCCAGAGGGCGCAGGCATTGTTCGGACGTTCGCACCTGTATCCGGCAGGAACTGAACATTCCCAGGGGGGAAAGATATGAACTCTGCCGCAGCGTCCACGCAGAAGCCAACGCCATTATCAGCGCTTCCAGAGAGCAGATGCTTGGCAGTTCCCTTTATCTGGTGGGAACGGAAGTTTCCACAGGGGATCTGGTGAAAAATTCTTGTAGCTGTTCCATGTGCAAACGCCTGATTATCAACGCTGGAATTGAAATGGTCTATGTCCGCGACACCAAAGATGAATACCGCAAAATCCCTGTCAAAGACTGGATTGACAACGACGATTCGTTACAGGGAACTTATGGATACTAAAGACCGGGCACATTTTCTGGACTCGCTGCGGGGATTTACTCTGATCCATATGGTACTGTTTCACCTGTGCTATGACTTGGTTTTCTTTGTAGGGACAAACATCCCTTGGTACAGGGGACTGCCCGGAAATGTATGGGGATGTCTCATTCGTTTAAGCTTTATCCTAATATCTGGTATCGTTTTTTCCTTTGGCCGCCATCCTTTGAAACGGGGACTTATTTTGATGGGATGGGGATGCGTCCTCACACTGGTTACCTGGATCTCCGTTCCAGAGGCTTTGATACGCTTTGGAATCCTCAGTTTTCTAGGAGCCGCCTCTATCCTTGGGGCAGTGGCCTATCCTTACCTGAAACGCATTCCTGCATTCTTGGGTATCCCAGTCTGTGCCGCGCTCTTTTTATTTACCCGAATGATACCGAACAGAAAATTGCCTGAATTATTTTACAAGACCCACTGGCTTTACTGGCTGGGATTTCCCCATGAGACATTTTATTCCACTGATTATTTTCCTGTGTTTCCCTGGATTTTTGTGTTTTTCATCGGTATCTTTCTGGAGGAAATCTTTCAAAAAGAAGGCGTGTTTTCCTGGATGAACCGTTGGAAGCCTGGAATACTGGCCTTTCTGGGACGGCACAGCTTGTGTATTTACCTGTTCCATCAACCGATTATTTATGGATTGTGTTTACTCCTCGCCCATATATAAACAGGCGCGTCTACTAATGCAGATACCGCCATAAAATGGGTCTGGGACATTCATAGTAAATTGACATATAATATTAATTACAAAAATATAGACTTTAAATGGTTTTATGGTATAATGATAAGAAGAATTTCCCTTGTAATTTTCAGATAATTATGTGTACTCGGAGATATTAGTAGGAAAATTCAGAATTATAGATAAGGAGGGTGGAGTTGTATGTCAATATTTGAGTTATTTAAGAAAAGACGGCGTGAGGAACCAGAAGAACAGGAACAACCAGAACAACCCAAAAACACGGAAGCCATTCCAACACCAAATGAAAAATCTGCCACTGTAAAAAGTAGTAAACCACCAGAAAAACTAATTCAGTATATATGGGAAACCCGAGAACAATACCCTTCGGATATGAAGCTTGCAGAAATGTTTCTTCCTTCCCTGCGCGAGCGTCTGCAAACCTACGAGATCAAGCGCAAGGCGGCACAGATTTTAGCAGAAAAAGCGGATGGGGAGGATCTGATTGATGAAAAAGGAAAACCCTTTGAAATCAAGCCAACGGACGCAAAGTGTATGATATACACACCTGCCGACAAAATGACTGCTTTTGTATGCGTTTTGCCGCCGATTGCCGATGGCGCAGAGATCTCCTCACAAAATATCCTAGATACTCTGGAACAGAACAGAATCACCTATGGCGTTGACCAGGACATGGTACTCTCCATCGCTTCGGAAAAGACATACAGTGTTTTATTCCCCATCGCCAGAGGTATGCCCTCCATTAACGGCGAGGATGGAGCGATCACGGATCATTTCTCCAGACAAGAGGATGTGGGCCTGAAAGAAGATGCCCACGGAAACGTAGACCATAAGAGCCTGCGTCGGTTCCACAGCGTACATGTGGGCGATCTAATCTGTGAGATCACGCCGCCCACCGAAGGTCAAGACGGCATAGACGTCACGGGCAAGACCTTAAAGGCCAAATCCGGCAAGGCGCCGCTGATTCCGCAGGGAAAAAACACAGCGCTGACAGAAGACGGATCGCAATTACTGGCAACCATGGACGGCGATTTATCCTTTCATAATGGCGCCTTTCATGTGGAACGGCTTTTGACCATTCAGGAATCTGTGGACAACGCAGTTGGAAATCTGGACTATAACGGAGATATCGTTATCCAGGGAGATGTAAAAAGCGGCTTCAAAGTATGTGCCACAGGCGATATCATTGTCCGGGGAATGGTGGAAGGCGCGACTCTTCACGCCGGAGGAAACATTGAGATCGCCAAAGGAATGAACGGAAACGGACAGGGGCTTCTGGAAGCCGACGGGGATGTCAAGATCACTTTTATGGAGCACTCAACGATTGTCTGTGGTCAGAACGTCTATGCCTCCACCGTTATCAACTCCAACATCACCTGCGGAGAGAGCCTTTTTGTAAAAGAAGGAAAAGGCATTCTCATCGGCGGTTCCATATCGGCAGGAAAATCTGTGGAAGCCAAACGCATCGGAAACCAGAGTGGATGTGAAAACAGCATTAAGCTAGGCCAGTCCATGCTGGACGAGAACAACCTAGACTTTTTACGCAAAGAGTTAAAAGAAAACACAGATACTTTGGATAAAATGCAGAAAAATATCTCTTTCCTCACGGCCAAACCACAGCTTTCTCCCGATAAACAGAGACTCTTAGAGAAACTGCAGATTCAAAGCGTTCTGTATGTAGAAAAAATCGACGATATCGCCGCAAAACTAGAGGAGTTGGAAAACACCCGGCCCGATTTCAGCCAGTGCAGGGTGCGCAGCGAGATGATTTACCCCACAACCAAGATTTCTCTGGATTATGCCAAATTTACGGTACGGGATGCCTCTACCATGTGCATGATTTATTATCAGGACGGCGAGCTGGTTATGGGAACTTTTTAAAAGAGAACTTTCAAAAATCCAAAGCCGGGGCATGGCAAATCGTTTGCCCGCCCCGGCTTATTCCGCAGATAATGTCCTTTTGCAACCATTCAGAACGGCCGTCTGAGCCGTTACATCAATCTTCCTCCAAACATTGACCCAGAGCCTCTATCAGCGTATCCCTCTCAATCGGTTTGGAAAGAAATCCGCACGTGCCGATCTCCTCCGCTTCTCTTATGGTATCTTCATAAGCCAACGAACTGATCATTAGAATTTTTGCATTTGGATAGCGTTCCAGAATGTTCCGGGCAGACTCCAGACCATTCATATCCGGCATTACAATATCCATTGTTACAAGATCTGGTTGCAGCTCATCGTAAAGCTCCATAGCAGTTTCGCCACTCTTTGCATGTCCGATAACCTGAAAAGATGAATCCAAAAGCATTTCTTTTATTGATTCATAAATAAAAATAGAATCATCTACAATTAATACACTTTTCCCCATAAATCCATTCACTCCTTAATTTTATACGATTGAGCTTCCATGCAATCTTCCGTTTCAGACAGTTTACAAAGTCCCACTTCCATCATCCCATAAGGACAGCTAAGAGCCCGTACATACCAGCGTTTGTCGCTTAAAGACCTCAGCGGATATAAGTTTTCTGAAAAAAGCGGTACACGAAAACGCGTGTTGGTATGCAAAACATTATTCACATAAGACAGAAAAACCCCAAATATAATGTTAAAATATTCTCCTCCATAGATTTCAATATCACCCATGGACACTTCCGTATGACCTTTCATATGTCTAGTAATTTCTTTTAGCAAATCTATGTGTGCGCTCATTGCCAGAGAAACCCTAAAATCACCGTTGGTTCTAGTAGAAAAAGACGCGATGTCAAGTGTCGTGCCATGCGGAATCTCCTGTGAGGGAACCAATTCCATACCGGCAACCTTCTGAGTAATATCAATCACAGTTGTAACTAAGAAATCCAGAAAATCCGAATCAGCTATGCCCTTCTTGCTGTTTTTTTCATCTTTCAATACGTTTCACAATCCTTTTTTATACAAAATTTTATTTTAATTTCAGTATAACAGCCTTTTACAGCTTTTTCAATACAACAATGCATGATTTTCTAAAAATCCCGCATAATAAAACACGTCTGAAAAGACACTTTTTGCAGCTTAAAACGCTCTAAAAGGAGGCGCAGATTTTGGAAATATTAAAAGTAAACGAAGACAATTTTGAAGAACAGATTTTGAAGACCGATACTCCTACGTTGGTAGATTTTTACGCAGACTGGTGCAGCCACTGTCGGAAGATTTCCCCTATGCTGGATGAACTGTCCGAAAAGGAACAACTCCGAATCGCCAAAGTCGATGTGGACGAGAGTCCCCGTCTGGCACAGAAATATAACGTCATGGCCATTCCGGCCTTGCTGCTGTTTAAAAACGGGGAGGTTTCGGACAAAAGAGTTGGCCAAGTATCCAGACAGGACGTCCTGAAAATGGTGTAATTGCGGAAAATCCCTGCCCCCTGTATATCACAGGATCGGCAGGGATTTGCGATTGCTGTTATTTCTTTTTGTTGTTCTTGAGGGAATTGCCCCGGCATGAATTTCCCTGCCGCACAGCAGGCCCCTTGCACTGAGACAATACATTTCCTTGTATAGAGTTATTATGGCTGTCGCGCAGCATAACTCCTGCGGTTTCCGAACCGTAATTGCTTCTCCGCCCTCCTGTAAAAGCAGATATTTTCTGGATTGTATTATTGCCGATTTTCAATTTTGAGCTGCGGTCTACAAATATGCCCGCCCGTTTTCCGTTCTGTATGGTGTTTTTTTCTACGGTGCTATTCTTCCACCATTTGATGTAGACAGCCTCCCCTTTTAAGTTTTTAAAAGTATTCTTCCTTATTGTTACATTGGTATACGGATTGGCTTCCACGATGGACAGCTTTTCGTTATGAGAGCCTACGCCTCTGGAAACTTTGTCAAATTCGTTATTTTCAATCAATACATTATGACAGCCTTTTCCGTTATACGGGAGCATATTTACCATCGCCGGCTTGGTGGCCACATCCAACTGTATAGCTTCCTTGGGCTGTACGCCCAAATAATAATTATTCCCAGATATCTTGCAGCCGGTTATGGTCAGGCCATCCATATCGGAAACTTCAATCAGATGAGACTTCCGGTTTCCCTTAATAATCACGTCCCGGAAAATCAGATTCTTCGTATGGGCAAAACGAAACGGGGCCGTCCCAGGAGAATCGTTGACGGACTGGGTTGTGGTATCCCAGGTGCCTCCTTCGATCAGAATGTTTTCCGTAGCTTTTCCAATCTTCTGATTTGACAGAAACACCATCCGTTTGTTGCCTTTTTTGGCACAAATCCTTGCGCCTTTTGCATAAATCCAGGTGTTGCTGGGAATGTTCTGCCAGTATCGGGCGGTATAAGTCCCCGGCGGAATCACGATCTTATATTGGGTAGTCTTGCTTGCTTTTTCTGCCGCCTCGCTCAAATACGCTGTCATGCTGGTAGAAAAGCCATATTCGCTTGTGTCTACCGTCCTGGTAACTACCGTCTCATATTCCGGCAGCTTTGCACCAGACGCGCCCCAGACGCCGACTGGCATTGCCAATATGAAAATTGCACTCAGCAACAGAAGTATATGAAATCTTTTCATGGTTTCCTCCTCCTAACGCACTTGCGGCGTCATCCAGGTAAATTTGGAAGTTTGCTTCCAAACTTCCCCTCTCCTCTGTTCTAAATTTACCTTATTTATAATTTTACACTCATATTATACAAAAATATGATTTAGATTGCAATAAAAACTCCAAAAAGACAATGGGTTATCGTTCAGTCAAATGCTTGAATACGTTGCGTTGAAGAACGGCGTAGTCCGGGGAAAATCGCAATCCCCCGGCGCTTTTGGTAACTTTCTTGTAGAAAAGTAGCAGATTTGCAGTTTGTGTACATATTCTTATGACAGCAAAACTTGAAAGGTTGAACGGTTACAAGAATAGGGCTTGCACAATAACAGTCTGCTTTGTATAATAAATATAGAATAAGGAGGAATTGCATGAATTACGGAAAAAAATCAACACTGAAAAAACGCAAAGCCCTTACCTCCCGTTCTTCTATGGTAGGGACACGAGCCAATGTATCTTTTATCAGAATTCTGTTTCTATCGCTTATTATGATATGCGTCATGGGCCTGTGCATGGGCATTGGTTCCTTCAAGGGAATCATTGACAATGCCCCTAAGGTTTCGGAAGTAAATATTACTCCTTTGGGTGCCGCTACGTTTATCTACGACGAAGAAGGCAACAAAATCCAAAAGCTGACAGCTCCAAACTCCAACCGAATGCCCGTAGGAATCGATCAGATTCCAGAAGATATGCAGCATGCGGTGGTCGCCATCGAGGACGAGCGTTTCTATGAACACAACGGCATCGATGTGCGCGGTATCCTGCGGGCAGCCGTGCGCGGACTTACCAATATGCATTTTTCCGAGGGCGCCAGCACCATCACACAGCAGCTTCTGAAAAACAACGTATTTACCAACTGGACCGAAGAATCCAGCGAAATAGAAAAGTTCAAGCGAAAATTCCAGGAGCAGTATCTGGCCATTCAGGTGGAAAAGGATATCAACGATAAAAACGTGATTCTGGAAAATTACCTGAATACCATCAATCTGGGCGCAGGCGCTTACGGCGTACAGGCCGCCGCCCAGCGGTATTTTGGAAAGGATGTGTGGGATCTAAATCTCTCGGAATGTGCGACCATCGCTGGAATCACCCAGAATCCCACGCTGTATAACCCCATCCTGAACCCGGAAAAAAATTCCGAAAGGAGAAAATCCGTTCTGGATCATATGCTGGAACAGGAATATATCACCCAGTATGAATTTGACGAAGCTTTAAACGATAACGTGTACGACCGCATCCAGAGTAATAATCTGTTGGAGGAAGCGGATGTGACCGTGTACTCTTATTTTACGGATCATCTGACAGACGAGGTAATCAATGATTTACAAACGCTGAAAGGCTATTCGGAAAAAGATGCTTACAACAAACTTTACAGCAGCGGCCTGCGGATTTTTACTACACAGAACCCGCAGATTCAGAAAATTGTAGACGAGGAGTACGCCAATCCCGATAATTTCCCCTCTGAGGTAGAATATGCGCTGGATTACAGCCTGACTACGCTCAATCCCCAAGGGGAAGAGGTCAATTACAGCAAGGAAATGATGGTTATTTATTTTCAGGATAACGAAGATCCGTCCTTTGATCTCCTGTTCGATTCGCCAGAGGAGGGACAGACCTACGTGGATCGGTATAAAGAAGCGATTTTGGCCGACGGAAGTCAGCAAGTCGCGGAGCGGATCAATTTTATCCCGCAGCCTCAGTCTTCCTTGACCATCATCGACCAGAAAAACGGGCATGTAAAGGCTATCCAAGGCGGCCGCGGGGAAAAATCGGCCAGTCTGACTTTGAATCGGGCCACAGATTCCACCCGTCAGCCGGGATCTACGTTCAAGATTCCTGGCGTTTATGCGCCGGCTCTGGATGCCCTCAACAAAACACTGGCCACCACCTACGTAGATGAGCCGTTCAAATACGACGACGGCGCGCCGGTAAAAAATGCCGACAATACTTACCGGGGGACAACGACCATCCGAAAAGCCATCCAGGATTCCGTCAATGTAGTGGCTGTAAAATGTCTCACAGAAATAACTCCACAGTTGGCTTACGAATATATCAAAAATTTTGGATTCAGCACCGTCATTGAGCGGGAAGTACAGGAAAACGGAGATGTATGGTCCGATTTATACCAGTCTATGGCATTGGGCGGGCTTACCAGAGGTGTAACCAATCTGGAACTGTGCGCCTCTTACGCGGCGATTGCCAATTCGGGAAAGTATATTAAGCCCACCTTTTACACAAAAATAACCGATGCAGACGGAAATATCATTATTGACAAGACCACTCCCTCCACAACCACTGTTCTGAGAGAAGCCTCCGCTTGTCTTTTGACCAATGCTATGCAGGATGTGGTAAAATACGGAACAGCGACTTCCATACAGCTTCCGAACATGCCGGTAGCCGGAAAAACGGGTACGACGGAGTATTACGATAACCTCTGGTTTGCCGGCTATACTCCTTATTACACCTGTACAATATGGTCTGGATACGACAACAACGAAAGGCTGCCGGATCAGTATATGTATCGGAATTACCATAAAATTTTGTGGAAAAACATCATGTCGCGAATTCATGAGGATCTGGAATACCAGGAATTTCCCATATCCGACAGTGTAGAGAAAACAACCGTTTGCTCTGTAACCGGAAAGCTGCCATCGGGCGGCTGCCCTACCATTACGGAATACTTTGAGAAAGCAACCCTGCCTTCCGGTTATTGCGACGGGAATCACTCTGGAGTGGCAGTCCCCAGCACCGCCGATGAAAGTAACGATACAACCACGCCAACTCCAACGCCGACCCCAACCCCGGATTCCTCAGAATCCGAAAACTCCGCGCCAGAAGGAACCGACGAGGACAGCGAAGCTCCTTCCGATTCGACGTCCGCCGACACTCCAGGTATGGGAGATGACGGCACAGGCACAGAAGATGGCGGGGAGGATACCGGAACCGAAGATACGGATACTGGTGGCACAGAAGGTGACGACAGCGTCACAGACGAAGACGCTGAGGCGCCCATTTGACAGAATCATACAGCAGCAAAAAAAGAACGCAAGGTCACAAACGGCCTTGCCTTCTTTTTTCATCTGAATATATCAATGTCAGCATACCAACTTCGCAGCCCCATAGATTCCAGCATCGTTTCCAAGTTTTGCCAGTTTTATTGGCGTTTTCTTACAGGGTGAAAATGCTGCTTTCTGAAATTCCCGCTGTACCGCTTCGATCAGCGGCTCGCCGGCCTTTGCCACGCCTCCTCCGATGAGGATAATCTCCGGGTCTGTCACACAGGCGAACATAGCCAGTGCCCGGCCCAGATAAGCAGAGAAAGTATCGACCACCCGGCCCGCCAGCCTGTCGCCCTGTCCATAGGTATCAAACACCGCTTTTGCCGTCACCTCTCCGGTTCGCAGCAGACTGTCTTCTGCACTCTTTTCCAGTTCTTTTTTTGCCAGCCGCACAATACCGGTAGCGGAAGCTACTTGTTCCAGGCATCCCTTGTTCCCGCAGTTGCAGGATTCTTCTTCGTCTGGAACGATGTTCGCATGGCCAATCTCTCCCCCAGCCCCATGAGCGCCGGAGACAATTTTGCCGTCTATAATAATTCCGCCGCCCACGCCGGTTCCCAGAGTAGCCAGGATTACATGGGAAGCGCCTTCCGCGCCGCCTCTCCACGCTTCCCCCAGTGCCGCAACATTGGCGTCATTGCCCGCTTTTGCCGGAAGTCCGGTAAGCTCCTCCATTTCTTTTGATATCTGTTTATAGCCCCAATTCAGATTTACGGCGCAGGGAACCTCTCCCTTCTCATTAACCGGACCGGGAATACCGATTCCCACGCCTGATACCGCCTCTTTGGAAATTTGCTTTTCCTGCATTTTTTGCAGAATCGAAGCTGCAATATCGGGAAGAATAGACTCCCCTTGATTTTCCGTTTTGGTAGGGATTTCCCATTTTTCCTCCAAGGCTCCGTCCATGCGAAACAGACCACACTTGATGCTGGTACCGCCCACGTCGATTCCAAAGCAATATTTTTTCATGGTTTTCTAGCCCTTTCTGGTGATATTCTTCTGCACTCTTTTGTACAATTCTTCCGCCGCGTTATAACCCATTTTTTTCTGACGGTGGTTGACTGCTGCCGCCTCCACAATCACCGCCAGATTCCGTCCGGGCCGGATAGGCAGAGAATGACAGACAATTTTATTCCCCAGATATTCAATGTATTCTTCGTTCAGTCCCATCCGGTCATACTCTTTATTCCGATCCCATTCCTCTAGTTTGATGACCAGGTCTACCGACTGGGTATCCTTTACGCACTCCACGCCGAACAGTGTTTTTACATTGATGATGCCGATTCCCCGAAGCTCAATAAAGTGACGAGTGATATCCGGCGCGGAACCCACTAGGGTAATATCGCTGACTTTCCGAAGTTCTACCACATCGTCGCTGACCAAGCGGTGCCCCCGTTTGATTAGCTCCAGAGCAGCCTCGCTCTTTCCAATCCCGCTCTCCCCGGTAATCAAAATCCCCTCTCCATACACATCCACCAAAACCCCATGGATGGAAATACTGGGGGCAAGCTCCACGCCCAGCCACCGGATCACCTCCGACATCAGATTTGACGTCGTTCGGTCTGTGATAAAGGTGGGAACATCATACTGGCAGGCAACCTCCAGCATTTTTTTCGTGGGCTTTGTCATCGTGCTGAAAATAACACAGGGAATTCCGCTGGAGATAAAACGCTCATAGGCAAAATCCCGTTCTTCCTCTGTTAAATGCTCCAGATAAGTAAATTCCACATAACCAATGATTTGCACTCTCTTATTGGCAAAATGCTCCAGGTAACCTGTGAGCTGCAGTGCAGGGCGGTTGATATCTGGAAGCGTCACATATTTGCCCTCCAGATCGATATCCGGCGTCAAATTTTTTAAGTTTAACGCCTGCGCCATTTTCGTGATCGAAACACCTTTCATTTTCCGTTTTCCTCCAGATTTTTTTCCTTTCTTTTATCGCTGTTGTGAAAAAATTCATACACCTGGGCCGCTGCTCTCTCATTCATAGACGGTACCTGACGCAGCTCTTCCCTGCTTGCCTGCTGAATGTTCTCCAAGGATTTATAATGTTTCATCAGGGCCTTGCGCCGGGCGGGGCCGATGCCGGGAATGTCATCCAGAATCGAATGTACTTGACCTTTGCTGCGCAGACTCCTGTGATACTCTATGGCAAACCGGTGCGCTTCGTCCTGAATCCGTGTAATCAGACGAAACCCCTCTGACGAAGTATCAATCGGGATCTCCTCATTATTAAAATACAATCCCCTGGTACGATGATAATCGTCTTTTACCATTCCGCACACAGGAATATTCAAATTCAGCTTTTCCAGAACTTCCAGCGCCACGTTAACCTGACCCTTTCCGCCGTCCATCATAATCAGATCCGGATATCGGGCAAAGCTGTCAAACGCTTTTCCGGAATCATGGGTAAACCTCCGGGTGAGGACTTCCTCCATGCTGGCATAATCATTCGGCCCCTGCACAGACTGAATTTTAAATTTGCGGTAATCGCTTCTTTTCGGCTTTCCCCGCTCATACACCACCATAGATCCGACTGACTGAAAGCCGCTGATATTGGAAATATCGTAAGCTTCCATGCGCACAAGGTCGTCCAGGTGCAGCCATGCGGCCACCTCCTTGACAGCTCCGATAGTCCGCCCCTCCTCCCGTTTGATTTTTTCCCTGTCCTGGCTGAGAATCAAGGCGGCATTGTGAGCAGCCATCTCTACCATTTTTTCCTTGGTTCCCTTTTTCGGCACCCGAATATGCACCTTCTGGCCCCTCCGGCTGGTCAGCCAACTGGCGATTACCTCTTCGTCTTCAATTTCTTCCTGAAGGATCAGTTCATGAGGGATAAAAGGCGTGCCGGCGTAAAATTGTTTCAGAAAGCTGGTCATCACCTGTCCGGGTGTGTCTCCTTTTGCCACCCGCAGATAAAAGTGATCGCGCCCAATCAAGCGTCCGTCCCGGATAAAAAAGACCTGGACAATGGCGTCCTCCTCATCCATGGCCATGGCAATCACGTCGCTGTCTTCTCCTCCGTGTCCGGTAATTTTCTGCCGCTCTCCGACCCGTTTGATACTCTGGATCAAATCGCGGTATTCCATGGCGTCTTCAAAGCGCAGCTCCTCCGAAGCCTGCTGCATCTTCTCTTGTAACTCCTGGATCGTATCCTGATAATGCCCGCTCAAAAATTCCAGCGCGCCTTTTACCCCCTGCTGATAAGATTCCACGCTTACGTTTCCCTGGCAGGGAGCGTCGCACTGATGGATATGGTGATAAAGACAGGGCCTCTCCTTGCCGATATCCTGGGGAAGCTTCCGGCTGCACGCCCGCAGCCGGTAAATCCTCCGAATCAACTCAATGGCGTCTTTGACCGCGCCGGCGCTTGTATACGGCCCGAAATATTTCGATTTGTCTTTTTTCATTCTCCGGGAAAACAAAATCCGCGGAAAGTCCTCCTCTATGGTTACCTGGATAAAAGGATAGCTTTTGTCGTCCTTGAGCATGGTATTGTATTTGGGCCGGTGCTCTTTAATCAGATTGCATTCCAATACCAGCGCTTCCAGCTCAGAATCGGTGACAATATACTCAAACCGGACGATATGCGTCACCATCTGCTCGATCTTTACCCCTTTGTTCCGGCTGGACTGGAAATACTGGCGCACCCGGTTTTTCAGGCTGACGGCTTTGCCAACATAAATGATCACATCCTTTTCATCGTGCATAAGATATACGCCCGGCTTTGCCGGAAGTTTTTTTAATTCTTCTTCAAAATCCATATATCCAATTCCTATGCCTGTGTCTTCTATGGCAGTACAGGCGTCTGTTCACTATTACTTTTTTCTGCAATGCGGGGAATGACTTTCTTCTCCGTCTCTTCCGGCTCCGGTAGACCTTTTACCTCCCGGAAAATCTTCATAAATTCTTTTCCGGTGATGGTCTCTTTCTCAATCAAAAATTCTGCAATCTTATCCATGACTTCCCGGTTTTCCGTGAGCAGCCGCTTTGCCTCCTCGTAAGACTTGTGAAGCAGCTCCATAACCTCATGATCCACTTCGGTAGCCGTGTTGTCTCCGCAGTCCAGAATCGTCCTTCCATCCAGATATTTGCTCTGCTGCGTGGCCAGCCCCATCAGTCCGAATTTTTTTGACATTCCGTACTGGGTTACCATGGCGCGCGCGACCTTTGTGGCTTTTTCAATGTCGTTGGCAGCTCCGGTGGTAACGGTATCGAATACGATTTCCTCCGCCGCGCGGCCGCCCAAATAACCCACCAGCATTGCTTCCAGTTCTTTCTTGGTGTTCAAAAATTTTTCTTCCTCCGGCACCTGCATCACATAACCCAAGGCGCCCATGGTGCGGGGTACAATCGTGATTTTCTGTACTGGCTCTGCGTCCTTTTGCAGCGCGCTGACCAGTGCATGGCCCACCTCGTGATAAGATACGATTCTGCGCTCCTCGGCGCTTAAAATTCGATCTTTTTTCTCCTTACCAACCAGAACGACTTCCACAGCCTCGAACAGATCCTTTTGATTTACAGCTTTGCGGCCATGCTTAACCGCCAAAATGGCGGCCTCGTTGATCATATTTGCCAAGTCCGAGCCAACCGCCCCAGACGTAGACAATGCGATTTCCTCAAAATCCACCGTCTCATCTAGAGATACATTTTTGGCGTGTACTTTCAGGATATCCACGCGCCCTTTCAAATCCGGGCGATCCACAATGACCCGCCGGTCAAAACGACCTGGACGCAGCAGCGCGGGATCCAGCACCTCTGGACGATTCGTCGCCGCCAGTATCAACAGACCTTTGGACGCTTCAAATCCGTCCATCTCTGCCAAGAGCTGGTTCAGCGTCTGTTCCCGCTCGTCGTTTCCGCCCCCATAATGGCCGTCACGGCTCTTTCCGATGGCGTCCACTTCATCGATAAAAATAATACAAGGCGCGTTTTTCTTCGCCTCTTCAAACAAATCCCGAACACGAGAAGCGCCCACGCCCACAAACATTTCCACAAAATCCGAACCGGAAAGGGAGAAGAACGGCACATGCGCTTCTCCGGCCACTGCTTTTGCCAGAAGGGTTTTGCCCGTACCGGGAGGCCCTACAAGCAGCGCGCCTTTGGGGAGCTTTGCGCCGATCGCTGTATATTTGCCCGGATCGTGGAGGAACTCCACCACCTCCTGAAGGGATTCCTTCGCCTCGTCCTGTCCGGCCACGTCATGGAAGGTGATTCCGGTTTCTTTTTGCACATAAGCCTTTGCCTTGCTCTTGCCGACCCCCATCATGCCGCCTTTGCCCATTTTCCGCATAAAAAGCATCAGCAGGCCGAAAAGCACCAGTGTGGGGAGCATCAGTGTGACAAGATTTGACAAAAGCTCCGCCACTGGATCCGGCACCTTTAACTCATAGGAAACATCCCCATACTCCTCCAAACGTTCCACCAGGGCGTCGCCGCTTTCGATGGCATGGGTATAATATTTTGTCTCCCTGTATTTGTCGTGTTGTTCCTTCGGGGTTATGGTGATGGTTCCGCTCTGGATGATCACCTCGTCAACCGCATCGTCTTCCAGCATAGACAGAAATTTACTGTATGAAATTTCTTCGGTGTTGTCTTTGAACAGATTAGTAAAAAGACTGGCACATATCAATGTTACCATTAGGCACAGTAAGAAAACAAGAATGGACTGCTTGTTCTTTGGCCCGTTATTCAGCGGCCCGTTTGAATTTCTCCGCTGATGATTATCTGGTTTATTGCCCATGTTATTCCTCCTCTTGTTGTGTGTGTACTCTATAAACTGACGTGTCTATTATACCCATTCACTCTGACATTGGACGGGACTTTCACAGTAAATCATACACATATTCTTATTATAAATACAGCCCTGAAATAAATCAATATGAAGATTCCGAAATAAATTACAATGATTCTTAAAGTTTTATAAAAAGACGCTTGGAAATCCCTTAAAATGTAGTATACTGGTTCTATGTGATTTCATGTAACAGTTCAGACAAATATTATAAACAAGCGTGTACTCTCGGAATCTTTTTGTACTTTATTTTTATTGCGATAAATTTTTGTCAATCGTACACAAATTTCTGAGGCGCACACAAGTGTACGTGGATAAATTTGGATGCAATTGGCGGAAAATCAGCCAGCAGATACAAGGTTTCCAGAGTACACAAAACAAGAACGGAGGAAAATATGGCTGTTAAATACGTATTTGTAACCGGAGGCGTGGTTTCCGGGCTGGGGAAAGGAATTACCGCGGCATCCCTGGGCCGTCTGCTGAAAGCGCGCGGCTACAAGGTTACCATGCAGAAATTTGATCCCTATATCAACATCGACCCCGGCACTATGAATCCAGTGCAGCACGGGGAAGTCTTTGTCACGGACGACGGCGCGGAAACCGATCTGGACCTGGGACATTACGAGCGGTTTATCGACGAAAGCCTGGACAAAAATTCCAATGTAACCACAGGAAAAGTCTATTGGTCTGTACTGACCAAGGAAAGGCGGGGCGATTTCGGCGGCGGAACCGTACAGGTAATCCCACACATTACCAATGAGATCAAGAATCGCTTTTACCGAAACTTTACCAGTAGCGATACCCGTATCGCGATCATTGAGGTAGGCGGAACCGTAGGCGATATCGAAAGCCAGCCGTTTTTGGAGGCAATCCGCCAGTTCCAGCATGAAATCGGCCACGAAAACGCCATCTTAATTCATGTAACGCTGATTCCCTACCTGCGGGCTTCTCAGGAAATGAAGACCAAGCCCACACAGGCAAGCGTCAAAGAACTGCAAGGCATGGGAATCCGGCCAGATATCATCGTCTGCCGTTCGGAAATGCCGCTGGACAAAAAAATCAAGGATAAAATTGCCTTGTTCTGCAACGTATCCAGCAACCGCGTGCTTCAGAACCTAGACGTGGAATACCTTTACGAAGCGCCGCTTGCCATGGAAAAAGAACATCTGGCGCAAGTTGCCTGCGAATGCCTAAAGCTGGACTGCCCAGAGCCAGATCTCACTGACTGGAAAAATATGGTGGAAGCTCTGCGCCATCCCAGCACAGAGGTTACCATTGCCCTGGTAGGAAAATACATCCAGCTCCACGACGCCTATATTAGTGTGGTGGAAGCTCTAAAGCACGGCGGAATCGCCAGCAAAGCCACAGTCAATATCCTGTGGGTGGATTCTGAGCAAGTGACGGAAGAAAACGTAGCGGAAAAACTAGCCGATGCAGACGGCATCCTAGTCCCCGGCGGCTTCGGAGATCGGGGCATTGAGGGAAAAATCCAGGCCATCCGCTACGCACGGGAACACCAAGTTCCCTATCTGGGACTCTGTCTAGGGATGCAGCTTGCCATTGTTGAATTTGCCAGAGATATCGCCGGACTCTCCGACGCGCACAGCATTGAGCTGAATCCCCGGACAGTCCACCCAGTTGTGGATTTGATGCCGGATCAGGCAGATATTGAGGACATCGGCGGCACCCTGAGGCTCGGCTCCTACCCCTGTGTGTTAAAAAAAGACACAAAGGCTTACGAACTTTACCAGAAAGAAACCATTCACGAACGCCACAGGCACAGATATGAAATCAACAACGACTACCGAAATGTACTGGAAGAAAACGGCATGACCCTCTCTGGTCTCTCGCCAGACGGAAGGATTGTAGAAATGATTGAGCTAAAGGAACATCCCTTCTTTATCGCAACCCAGGCCCACCCAGAGCTGAAATCCAGGCCCAACCGTCCGCACCCGCTGTTTAAGGGTCTGATCAGCGCTTCTCTGGCTCGCAGGGAAAACAAATAGGAGTCTGCAAATGGATGGAAACTGTCTGTTATGGATACAGGAAAACCTGCGGCACGATTTCTGGAACCCTTTCTGGCTCTGGATAACCTCTTTGGGTGACGGCGGATGGTTCTGGTTGGCGCTTGCCCTGGTTTTGGCTGTTTTTCCCAAAACCAGAAAAGCAGGAATCCTCGCGTTCTGCTCTATGGCGCTGTGCGCTCTGATTACCAATGTATCTTTGAAAAACCTGGTTGCGCGGCCCAGACCCTACACACAGATACCGGAACTGATTTCGCTGCTGCCTGCGCAAAAGGACTGGTCTTTTCCGTCCGGGCATACAACGGTTTCCTTTGCCAGCGCAGGTATCTATCTGCGGATACTGCCCCGAAGATACGGGATCGCAGCCCTGGTTCTCGCCGTTTTGATTGCCTTTTCCCGCCTTTATGTGGGCGTCCACTATCCGACAGATGTTTTAGTAGGGCTGATCATCGGGTTGCTGGGAAGTTGGATTGTTTACAGAATTAATACAAAATTTTATACAAAATAAATATTTTTGTAAATAAATCGAAAGAAATATACGTCAAATAATGTCGATTTTTTACCTCCATTTCTTATTTTTGAAATTATTGTGTTACAATATCCACATAAGTAAGAAAGGAGGTTATTTTTATGAACACCAGGTCGCTTTTGTCATCCCTGGGCATACGGACTACTCTGAAAGGCTTCCGCTATCTTCAGTATGCCCTGGAACTTTGTATGCAGGATGAAGACTATCTCCTTTTAGTCTATAAATGGCTTTGTACGGACGTAGCCAGTCATTTTCACACATCACAAAACAATGTGGAGCACTGTATACGCACTGCCGTAGCAAACTGTTGGTCGAAGGGAAATCGCAAGCTTCTGATTCAACTGGCCGGTTATGAGATGGAAAAAACACCGTCGAACGGTGAATTTATCGATATTTTATACTGCCATCTCAAAACTCAGGAAGAAGGGGAAGTTATCCGAACGGAAAAGTGAAGTTTGATATTGGCTGACATAAAAATCCTGTAATACAAAAACAGAGGAAACGAGCAGAAACTGTATCTGCCCGTTTCCTCCCCTATGTCATTTTTTCTCTGCCTCTGCCATCTTCATTGCACGAACCTTCAGCGGCAGGCCGAACAAAGTAATAAAACCTTCTGCGTCATGGTGGTCATACATATCTCCAGTGGTAAAAGAAGCAAGGCTTTCGCTGTATAAGCTGTAAGGCGAGGTTGTACCCGCTTTGATGATATTTCCTTTATACAGCTTGAATTTTACTTCCCCGGTTACATATTCCTGGGTAGATTCTACAAAAGCCTGTACAGCTTCCCTAAGCGGTGTAAACCATTTTCCCTCATAGACAATCTGAGCCATCTTATTGCCCATGTCTTTTTTTACATCCATAGTTGCCCGATCCAACACCAGCTCCTCCAGTTGATCGTGGGCTTCCATCAGAATCGTACCTCCTGGAGTTTCATATACGCCCCTGGACTTCATGCCTACAACCCGGTTTTCCACAATATCCACAATGCCGATGCCATGTTTTCCGCCAAGAGCATTTAACTCTGTGATAATCTCCGAAACCTTCATCGCCTTCCCGTTCAGGCTTTTTGGCACCCCTTTTTCAAAAGTCATGGTCACGTATTCTGGTTCATCGGGAGCCTTTTCCGGCGATACGCCCAGAACCAAAAGATGATCGTAATTCGGCTCGTTGGCAGGCTCCTCCAGCTCCAAACCTTCGTGGCTGATGTGCCACAAGTTGCGGTCACGGCTGTAACTAGAGTCTGCGGAGAACGGTAGATCAATGCCGTGCTTCCGGCAATATTCGATTTCCTCTTCCCTGGACTGCATCGTCCATACATCCGTCATACGCCAAGGAGCGATGATTTTCAAATCTGGAGCCAGAGCCTTGATGCCCAGCTCAAAACGGATCTGGTCATTTCCCTTTCCAGTGGCTCCATGGCAAATCGCGGAAGCGCCTTCCTTGCGGGCGAGTTCTACCAATTTCTTTGCAATGACCGGACGGGCCATTGAAGTCCCCAGCAGATATTTATTTTCATAAACAGCGCCGGCTTTCACGCAGGGCATAATATACTCATCACAGAATTCATCAATGATATTCTCGATGTATAACTTAGAAGCACCAGAAAGCTTGGCACGCTCGTCCAATCCGTCCAGCTCTTCGCCTTGCCCGCAGTCAATACAACAGCAGATTACTTCGTAATCAAAATTTTCTTTTAACCATGGGATAATGGCCGTGGTGTCCAACCCGCCGGAATATGCCAGCACAACTTTTTCTTTTGCCATCTTATTTCCTCCTTTGAAAATACTCATTCGTTCCAGTATACAATAGATTCCATAAATACGCAATAGAACGTCATCGATATTCTATGCAAGATTATCCATATTTTCTATAATAAAGACTTATTTTAATATGTTTTGTCATCCTTATCCATAGTCTGCAGCATTTCATTTAACCGCACTTCAAAAGTATGCTCCCTGCTCACCTTTTCCAGCGCGGAATGACGAATTCTATCCCTTTCTTCCTCATGTGCGAGATAATAGCCAGCTTTATCCAACATTTCCTCAAAACTGGTATAATAGACAAAGTCCGCATCCGGCTCAAAATGAAGGAAGAAATCTTCCTGGAAATTGGTCAGCAGAAATCCGCCGCAGCCCATGATATCCATAGCTCGTAATGGAATGCCAGTGTGGATACTCTTTAAAGTCGGATTCATGTTAATCTTACTGCACCGAACCACCTTTGGCATAATTTGCGCGTAATCTGCAATGCCTCTGTTTATGGCTTTCCCCACCACAGCGTCTTCATTCAAGGTATACAAATGCGTCTCAAAGGATTCGGATAACAGTTGCAGCATCAGGATACGTTCCGTGGAGGCGACTTTTCTTGCCAAATAATAATTAGAATAAATATGGGATGCCGGAGCCAGGAAGCCTTCTGGAGTATGGTAAGGCATAGTCTGCTCTATGATGGCAATGATATCCTTGGTCAAACATTTTTCCATCAAATCACATCCGTAAATATCTGTCTGGGCCATAATCAGCGCCTGCAGATATCCAATCGTATACGGATCGGATTTGCTGCAAAGCCGCTCAAAAAAATGGTGCTCCTCATTGTACAACGCTCCAATAAAAGAAACTTCCGCAGCATAAGTTTTCCGCTCTTCTTCTGACACAGAAACCGCGCGCAGCCGTTGAGGATTCGCGGCCAGGGGTGCATAGTATACCGTTTCGGCGCCCTGATTCTTTAGCAAATTGCACATATAGGAATCAAAGGTAAATACATAATTGGTTTCATAAAGCACTTCTGGATATAAAATATTACTATGAGGGCTGTCATAAATCCAAGCCATATATTTACAATTTTTTTCTTTGCAGGCCTGCGCAATAATCGGAAAAAAGTTAAAAGAAAATACAAAGTCGGCCTTTGATTCTTTGATATTCTTTTTTAGTTCCGCTGAATATTTTTCTTTATCTTTTGGATATCCTCTGTCTTTCAGCGGAAAGGTAGCGATTTTAAATCCCAGTTTATAAAATGCCTGAACCATATCCTGCTGCCCGAAGCATCCCCATGTGATGAATAATACGGTTTTCATATTGATTTATTCTCCCATATGACTCCACAATTCCTGTCTTAAACGCACCACTTCCAAATCCCTGGGAAGCAAGGATGATAGCTGCTGAATAAGTGGCAACGCCTCCTCATAACGGCCTTCCTGAATCAAATATTGAACCGTTTGTTTCACCTGGCCTGCCAGGGCAAGAAATTCTGGGTTTGTCAGTGCTGGTTGATTGATTTCATCTGCAATCATCGACAGCATACGGCGAATCACTCCGCAGAGTGGTTTGTAGATATTGATGACTTCATGCAATTGTTGTAAAACTTTTGGATAATCACAATTTTCTAAATTCTGGAAAACTTGTTCCATCTGCACGGCAAAACGATAGTTTGGTGGCATAAAGCTGCTGGGGGCGCAGGAAAGCAGCTGTTCACTGTAAAGAGAAGTCGTGTATTCCTTTACCCATTGGCAGTATTGTTTGATCTCCTGAAATAAATCTTCATCCTCGATTTCCAAGACACCTTCGATTAGCAATTTTTCTTGAAAAGTTATTAGCAGAGAAAGTGATTGAACGGGAAAATTTATTAAATAAGATTTGGACAGATTTATCCAATGGGGTAATTGAGTGATTTCCACATTTCCTGCTAAATAAGCAGATATTTTTTCCCATTGAGATATATCTGTGGTCAACATTACTAGTTCTAGAGAAATTTCTCCTTGGGACTGAAAGGCCAGTAGGGCAGCTTCCATAAAAACAAGAATTTGATCACTTTCTACAGCCAGTCTGAAATATTTTTCCAATTGTTCTGGATTTCCGTCTTTCCACGCCGATC
The DNA here is from genome assembly GCA_947571775.1 of uncultured Lachnospiraceae bacterium. Classification (GTDB taxonomy): domain Bacteria; phylum Bacillota; class Clostridia; order Lachnospirales; family Lachnospiraceae; genus MGBC164599. The sequence goes on from CANOZK010000002.1 coordinate 192,674, forward strand.
TGGATTTCATAATCCAAACAAACGGATCGGAAATATCTAGTCGCTGGAACAAACCAAGCAAAAAATCTTCTTTTTTTCTATCTCTTAATATATTACAAAAAGAAGGATATAATTTCTCAGACTCGCCGTTTTCCCATGAAAAACATTGGAGAAAAAAAACTGCTGAATTGGAATCTTCTATGTCAATGGCTGCTTTAAAACCTAACAAATAAATAGCGTCCTTCACACTCTTACTTTTTTGTTCTCCCAGTCCTCCTATGGTTTGTTTGAACCACTGTTCCGGGCGGGCATCCAACTGAGTCAAAGATTGGTGATAAGCTTTTGCATAAATTATAATATCTTTTTCATGATTTTTTAGACTTTTGCATACTTCTATTAAGTCCACATAAATGCGGAGGGCTGCAATCTCTGTACACTTAGGATGGCGCAACATCTCCTTTCCGGTTTCCCATGCCCGCTTGTATTCTTCTTGGCTGCGTATCATATAAGGAAGGTAGGCAATACACCAACTTTTTTCTCTATCATGATTGGGTTCTTTTAATTCTAAACATTTTAAAGCGTAAATTTCTGCTTTTTCGAATTCATTGGCTGACATATATTCTTGGGATAGCTGCAGACAATTATGAACGGTGAGAGCATGTTCCAATTCCTTTTCTAATAAAGGAATATTTCTGTCTGATTTGGAATCTAAAACATTCCCTACATATCCATAATGATGAACATATGCAGAAAACATCTTTGTAGGTTCCCGAAAAGGTTTGAGAAATTCGTGTATAGGATTTACGAATCTTGTCTCCGATGTGCGACGAATCATACGATTTAAATGGGCATCCGTATAATCGAGGCCCATCCAATCTGTATAGTTTCGTACAATATAACAGGCACTGTTATAATTTAAGTATTCTGCATCAGTAAAAAAAGCAATGATTTCTTTGGGATCCTCAAACCATTCGTCATCGTCAAGATATAGAAACCATTCGCCCTGAGCCATCCTCAGACCTGCATTTCTTGCTTTTGAAAAATCATCGCACCAGTGGAAAGGAATAACATAAGGCGTATATTGTAGTGCCAATTCTCGGATGCAGTTATTTTCACTGGTATCCACAACAATTAACTCGCTGGGAACCTGCATCAAGATAGGAACTAGAGAGTCCAGACACTTACGCACAGCATGAATTTGTTTAGATGCCAATAAAGATATTGTCAATTGTGGTCGCATGACAGCTCCTTTTTTATATAGCTTTTCCATATAACGGATACATATATACATGAAAATCTCCGGCCAAAGGGGAATTCCCCAGCCGGAGATGGATTCTCTTACATTGTGTAATTTATAAATTACTCGATAACCAGAGATTACTGCAGTAACTGAAGTACGCTCTGAGGTACCTGATTGGCCTGAGCCAGCATAGCCTGAGCAGACTGAACCAAAATGTTGTTCTTGGTGTAAGACATCATTTCTTTGGCCATGTCTACGTCGCGGATACGACTCTCAGCAGCAGTGATATTCTCTGTACTTACAGCCAGGTTGTTGATGGTATGTTCCAGACGGTTCTGGATAGCACCAAATGTACCTCTCAGCTTAGAAACTTTGTCAATCGCACTGTTGATAATATCAATTTTAGCTCTTGCATTATTTTGATCGGCTGGGTCATTACCGTTTACACCGCCAATGGTGAGATTAGCTTTATCTACACCTAATGTTTCGGTAGTCATTTCTTCCAGGTGAATACCAATCTGAGCGTCGTCAATTCCTGTCTCACTTACCTGGAAAGTTATTATTCCAGTTCCGCCATTTGCACCAGCTGCTGCTGCTGTAAATAACTCTTTTCCATTGAACTTGGTTGTAGAAAGGATACGGTCAATTTCTGACTGAAGCTGCTCTACTTCTTCATTCATAGAATTACGGTTGGAAGCATTGTAAGTTCCGTTTGCAGACTGGGTAGCCAGAGCAACCATACGATTCAGCATACTGTGAACTTCTGTCAGAGCGCCCTCTGCTGTCTGTACTAAAGATACAGCATCTTCTGCATTCTTGGAAGCGGTTTCCAGACCAGTAATCTGAGCTCTCATTTTTTCAGAAATAGCCAGACCAGCGGCATCGTCGCCAGCACGGTTGATTCTGTAACCAGAAGACAGTTTCTCCAGATTCTTAGATACTGCATTATTGTTTGTATTCAGTTTGTTGTAAGAGTTTAACGCTGTGATATTATGTTGAATTCTCATAAATTTTCCTCCTTGAATTGGGTTATCGGGAACTCCTTTTCCCGTTAGCTTTCGCCACAGTTTCTTTTCATTTTATGCTTTAGAATCCGGCGCCTGGATTCCAAAGCTGCCGTTTATGTAACCGGCTTATTTTACTCTACAAATAGATTATCGTGAGATTTTCCGATTACTTAAGAGTGATTTTGAAATTTTTTTATTTTTCTATTTGATGAAGGGTAATTTCACTGCATAGCTGGACAAATCCTGCTTCCAGGGCGCAGTCTATAACCATTTTCTTATCCTCTTCTTTATCAAAATCATACATTTGGGACAACAATCCATAGACTTTCTGGCTTCGGTTTTCTTCTTCCATGTTTTCCATAAATACATCCAGTAAAGTGGTCAGCGCGTCTTTGGAGTAGGGATTGTAATGCAGAGCCATCATAAGATGGTCAATGGCTTCTGGTATCTGATTTCTTACAATGTCGCTGTATCCCAAGAAAATACCTACCGCCTCCAGGCAGTTTATAATTTCTGCGTTATTTAGTCCTTCTGCCTGCAATTCTTCCAATGTATAGGTGTTTTCCAGATAAATACTTTTTTCATTTAAAATTTTTTCATCTTCCGGGCTGGTTTTCTGTAAGGGATTATCCAGTTTTAATACCAACTGCTGTAATTCCTGCAGATCTTCCTGCAAATGTGCTATGATCTGTGACATGATAATTCATCTTCTCCTTTATTTTATAGTTTTTAGTCTGTCTTGAGCTTTCTGATATCCTTTGTCAGAAGATTCTTTGTAATATTTCTTAGCTTTTTTTATATCTCCGTTTACTTCATACCAGGTTCCCAAATTATAAGCTGCTTTATAAGACCCAGCGCCTAAATCTTCTTCATCCTGCATATTCGTGCCAATTTCCAGGCAGTGTAAATAAGATTGCTCAATTTTCGGCAGATAACCAATATAACGAGCGGTATCGGATAACACCAATTGAGTATAAAACACGCCGCAGAAAAAATGAAATGACGCATAATTTTTCAAGCGGTTTTCTTCCAAATGAATGATTTCAAGAATTTCAGTATAATTTTTATGATTCATTAAGCTATAAAGATATCCCACAATCCCTTTTGCTCGGTAAGGGGCTTGTAATGAAACTTCCTTATAAAATTTATGGAACATGTCCAATGCTTGCTTTTCTTCTCCCAATACCTGATAAGAACCGGCTATTTTATAGAGCAGATAAGCATTGTATGGACATTCCTGTAATTCTCGAAGTAAATAAGGCAGATTTCTTTTTTCCTTTTCTCCCGTTTTCAAATAGCCGTCATGCTCCACAGAGATGGGCAGTAGTACAGAAGGAAGGCTGCTGTCTACCTGTTCATGAATTTTCCCTTTGTAACCTACACCTTTTGGCAATAAACGGCTAATTCTGGTTTTGCAGTAAGATTTTTCTCCATTTTCCAGATAAACATCTTGTCTGTAAATATCTCCCAAATAGAGAGGAGATTCCAGGAATGGGGCAATCTCTTCTCTGCTGCCTGCCGAAATATATTCGTCTGCATCCAGTATTAGATTCCAGTCCGCATCCGAAAGGGATAAGGCATAATTCCTGGCGTCTGAAAAATCATTTTTCCAGGCGTATGTATACACTTTGGCTCCTGCTAAGCGGGCGATTTCCTGAGTGCGATCCTGGGAGCCTGTATCTACAACAATGATCTGATCTACAAGAGGCTGCGCGCTGTCCAGACACCGTTTCAGACACCGTTCTTCATTTTTGACAATCATGACTAAGGCAATTGTTTTCATAGGTTTCCATCCTTTCTCTTTCTTGTCATATGTTTAATATAGCATAAGCCCTTTAGCAAAAACAACCCTCTTTGAAGGTATTTTTACGCGATACAGTAAAAAAGAACTGCCAAACACCTTCCTTACTACTACTTTTATCATCTGAAAATTTATGGTATAATTGTATTATAAAATTAGGAGGCAGTTTTATGAATATTCAAAAAGACTCTACATCTTCTTTCCTGAATATGCTGTCTGGCATCAAAGAGCAGCTATTCCAACAAAAGCGTCAGGCGATTGTTTATACAGAACAGATGATCCAAAGTAAAGATTCGTCTTATATATCACAGATCCTAACTTGTTTTCCCATAGAGAACTATCAACTCCCACAGTTGGATGCTGATATGCGCAAGCTGTCCATAATCTGTGAAATCGTCGCCGCGGAAGAGAAGCTTCCCGCTGCTCGGATGTTTTTTCTGGAACGAGTGGAAACGTTTGATGGTCTGATCCAAAAATATATATGGATTACGTTTTTACTGCGCAGGCTGGAATTTGATCTGCCAGAGGAGGCCTTGCGAGAGACGGCTGCCGTTCTTATCGAGGAACGAATATCCATATGTGCTCTTCGCAAGATTACAGATTGTGAACTTTTTGCCGATGGGGACAATGTGTACAGCCAAGCATTGAACATGATAGGAGGAACCTTAAAATAGATACCAATAAGAAACTAGACGATAAGAAAATTTGCTTTATCATCTGCTATAATCAAGAACTATACTTAAAAGAATGTCTACTGTATTTACAGCAACTTCATGTGCCGGATGGCTTTTCCATTGACCTCCTGACAATCTCAGACGCGCCTTCTATGACAGAGGGCTATCAGGCAGCTATGGAGGAAAGCGACGCTAAATACAAGATTTATATGCATCAGGATGTATTTATTCTGTATCCCTATTTTCTGGACAGCCTGGTACAGATTTTCCAGATGTATTCTAAGATTGGTATAGTAGGTATGGCAGGATCGCCTGTTTTTCCCTCTGATTATATGATGTGGTCGGAAAAGATTATCGGAAATCTTTATGACAGGGAGACAGACCCCTGCGACTATGACAAATATCGTTATGAATTGAACCATGGCCTTTATGCAGTGGATGCCATAGACGGATTTCTAATGGCCACGGCCTACGATCTCCCCTGGCGCACGGATCTCCTCGACGGATGGGATTTCTATGATGTTTCGCAGAGTTTTGAGTTTCGCAAGCATGGTTACAAGATCGCAGTACCAGAACAGCATTGTCCCTGGTGCCTGCACGATGACGGCAAGATTCTGAATCTCTGGAATTATGACCGTTATCGCCAGATTTGCATGAAAGAATATCCGCTTTCCCTCTTGCGTCCAGGGTCCCATTAATGGTATAGTTGTATGGAGAAATCATTGAAAAGGAGGTTGGATCCGTGCCCCAGAACAAATGGAGAAAAGCAAGCATATATAATATGGAACATGAACATATCTGTGATGTGGCGGTGGAAGTGAGAAGTGAGGATATCACTCTAGTTTTTCCAGAGACTATTCGAGAAGGTTCCTGGGAAGATGTCTATGTCGTATTTTACGACGAGATAAAGGGATTGCTTACGTATAAGTGTAAATTAATGGACTACAAACGCAGGTCGTCTCAACTGACGGCAAAATGTATTTTAGGGGAAGAACAAGGCGCGGTACAGCGGAGAAATGACTTGAAAATCCGCCAGATTATTCCGATTTCCATTCAGGCTACGAACAAAGCAGGCGAAAAGATAAACGTGGAAGCTACGATTCAGGATATCAGTGCCGGAGGGATCTTTTTTATCTCGGATTTTCTTTTTGAGGAGGGAGAAAGGTTTTCTTTTTTGTTTCGGCGGACAACAACACCAATGCGTTTGGAATGCGAAGTGCTTCGCCGTCAGCCTTACGAGGGAAAGGGAAACTTCAGCCGGGATCACCTGATGGGTTATGGCTGCAAATTTGTCAATTTGCCGGAGAATCGCGAAGCTGCGATCCGCTCTTATATATTCCGGGAAGACCTTTTGGTGCGTAAAAGAGAACGGGAACGTATGAGACTATAAGGGTTAAGCTTCATTGTAACAGAATCCGCCCTATTTAAATGTTTGCCTATGGCAAAAAGGGCGGATTCTTGCTGCCAACTGCGCAATGGCTGTGCAGTTTCAGTCTAATTCTGCCTCATAAAGACAGTGAAATGTAACAAAATTTATAAGAACTTCCCACATTTTTTATAAAAATTGCTTGAAACCAGTTCTAAGATATGTTATAGTAAGAAAGTAAAAGGAACAACCGCTCACACGGGTTACAGTTGAAGAATGAACATAGAAAATGCCACTCAGCAGCTTACCAGAGTTTAAGAGTGGTTTTTCTATTGTAAAAACGGAGACTTTTTGACACAATTGACTTGCATATGTACAGAAAGGACAAAAACTATGGGAAAAAAATGGATAGCACTGCTGATGTCGGCAGTCTTGGTACTATCGACGGTGGGTTTGAGCGGATGCGGAGGAAACAGCCAGGAGAAGGATGTCAAAGACATCCCGACGACTGCCGCAAAGAAAGAGGACATGGATAAAACGCAAACAGAGGACACACAAAGCAGCGTCGAAGATACGGAATATCCTCTTACGATTACAGACGGCCTTGGAGACGAAATTACGTTTGAAAAAGAGCCGGAGCGCGTGATTTCCCTGGCGCCTGCCAATACAGAAATTTTATTTGCGCTGGGCGCGGGCGACCGGATAAAAGGAAGGACAGACTATTGCTCCTATCCAGAAGAGGCTTCCGAGGTAGAATCGATTGGAACGTATTCCGAGCCGAACACAGAACTGATTATTTCTATGGAACCGGATGTAGTCTTTGCCACGGATTATGTAGACGACAGCATCCGGGAACAGATAGAATCCACAGGGGCAAAGGTAGTCGTGTATACTTCAAAAAATGTGTACGTTGTACTGGATCTCATCATCCAGATGGGTCTGATTTTGAATTTGAATGAAAATGCTGCCGAGCTGGTAGATTCCATGAATACAGAGTTGGAAGAGATAGAGCAGATTGTGGCTTCTAATCAGGAAGAGAAATCGGTATTTGTTGACCTTGGTTCTTTTTACAGTGTAGGACCGGGAGCCCTGCTTTATGATATGCTGGATCAGATCGGCGTGACAAATATTACCGCAGATACCGAAACCGCATATCCTCAGCTTTCTGTGGAATCCATCATTGAGAAGAATCCAGATGTCTATATTTCTCTATATTCCTCGCCGGACGAGTTAAAGCAGACCGCCGGGTTGGACGAACTAGACTGCATCAAGAATAACAATATCATTTTCTTTGAAGCGCTTTCCCAAGAAGCAGATATCATTCAGAGGCCAAGCCCCCGTGTTGTAGAGGGTATCCGGCTTTTGGCAGAGAAAATTTATCCCGATTTGTTTTAAAAATTAAAGAGAGAAACAAATGAAAAAAATAGACAGAAAATGGGCAATTCCCCTGTCCATCGCAATATGTTTGATAATTATGTATATCTGCACTGTGACAGGAGTCGCCTCCATTTCATTCCGGGATGCCAACCGCATCCTGCTCCATGAGATTTTTCATCTGAATGTTGATCTAGAAGGAATTTCAAACGGCAGCATCACCATTATCCGAAATGTGCGCCTTCCCAGGGTCGTGCTGGGTTTTCTCGCCGGTGCATCGCTGGCGGTATGCGGCTGTGGTTTTCAGGGAATTTTCAAAAATCCCATGGCAGACCCTTTCGTGCTGGGCGTATCGTCAGGCGCAGCTCTGGGTGCGTCCATCGGCATTGTCCTACATTTTGACAGCAGGCTGCTGGGAATGAGCGGGACAACCGTGCTGGCGTTTGCCGGAGCTTTTCTGACGATTTTGCTGGTATACAATATTTCAAAAGTCGGAAAGAAAGTTCCGGTATCCACGCTGCTCCTGTCCGGGATTGCGGTAAGCCAGACGTTGTCGGCGGCGATGTCCGTCATTATGATTATGAATAAACAGAGCATGGATCAGATTATGTTCTGGACAATGGGAAGCCTGAATGGAAAAGGCTGGAATCAGATTCTCACGGTACTCCCATACAGCCTCTTAGGAATCCTGCTGCTTTTTACCACATGCAGGGAATTGGATATTATGCTGACCGGGGAGGATACGGCGATTCAACTGGGCGTCAACGTAGAATTTCTGAAAAAGAAAGTCTTGTTCGCCGCCACGGTTATCACAGCGGCCGTGATCTCCGTCACCGGAATTATTGGATTTGTAGGGCTTGTCGTGCCTCATATTGTGCGTATGATTACAGGCCCCAAGCATCGCACTTTGATGCCTCTGTCTCTGATTTTTGGAGGAACCTTTCTGATTATCTGTGATACAGCAGCCAGAAGTCTTGCTGTATGGGAAATCCCGGTAGGCATTATCACATCGCTTTGCGGCGGCCCATTCTTTATTTATCTGCTTAGCAGGATGAAGAAAGGGGGAAATTTCTCATGAGCGGGAAAATACTGGAATTTAGTCATGTTGCGGCCGGATACGGAGATCGGGAAATCCTCAAAGACATTACCTTATCCATTCACGAGGGCGAATTTACCGGCTTAATCGGCTCTAACGGAACCGGAAAATCCACCTTGATTAAATGTATTTCCGGGCTGCTGCCTTTGAATCGCGGAAATATTTCCATCTGTGGAAAAGAAAATGCCACGCTGAAAAGCCGGGAGCGAGCACAGCTGGTAGCGGTAGTCCCTCAGTCTTACCATGTGGAATACGATTTTACCGTGGAAGATATTGTGATGATGGGCAGAAACCCTTATCTGGGGTTCCGCAAAAGAGAAAGCCAGGAGGATTATGACATTGTATCGGAGGCCATGAAAGCCACAAATACCGAAGTTTTCCGCGGCCGGTTTTATAATGAGTTAAGCGGCGGTGAGCGCCAGCGCGTGATTCTGGCAAGGGCCATCGCCCAAAAGCCGAGAATCATCCTTCTGGACGAACCGACTTCTGCGCTGGATATCTATCATCAGATGGAAGTGATGGAACTGATTACAAAATTGAATCAGAAAGAACATATGACAGTACTGGCCGTGCTCCATGATATCAATATGGCTTCCCGGTTTTGCCAGAGGATTGTAATGCTCCAGGAAGGGACCGTTTTCATGGACGGAACGCCCCAGGAGGTGATTAACCGCAGAAACATGGAAGCCCTGTACCATATGAAGCTGATGATCCGGGAAAGTCCGCTGTTTCACAAACCCGAAATTGTGCCGATCCGCGTAATGGAACAGGAAAAGATTGAGGTGCCCCGGCATATCCATATCATCTGCGGCGCGGCAGAAGCGGTAAATCTGATTGAGGAACTGGATGCGCGGGGCTGCACGGTCACCGCGGGAGTTTTGGATAAGCAAAGCGAGGACTGGAAAATCTGCCATCAACTGGGGATTCCCTGTGTGGATATCGAGCCGTTCACTTCCGTCACAGAAGAAAAACAGGCAAAAAATCTGGAACTGATGAAAGACGCAGATATGATTGTAGTTGCAAACGTGCCGTTTGGAGAGGGAAATATCCAGAACTTGCATGGATTGGAGTTCACATGTGGAAAAATTTACATTCATAAGAATGCATTGTGCGACGATTATACGGACGGCAAGCTGGCGAAGCGGGTAAAAGATATCGAAAAACGAAAAGAAATCACTTATTTTGAAAACGATCGGGAATTTCTGGATCTCTTAAAACAGACAGAAAGGCAGTAGATGATGAAAATATACCAACTGGCAGGGGGCGATGAACTTCATTCCTATAAAAAATCACTGGTTCTCTACTTTCACGGACCCCGGAAAGTATTGAGTACCGGCTTGAACCAGGGAGGGTGCCGGTCGGATCTGGAGGCCGTTTTTAACAATGATGGAAATCCCGGCCCAGGCGTACAGTTCGCACTGAGAGCCGACACCTATCGGGAACATCTGGATGTTGTGGCAGAGGAGGATCTGGGATTGGATCCGAAAAAATGTTCTGGACTATGCACGGCGGCCAGCATGGACAACGTATCCATTCAGTCTATGAAGCACGAACACTTTACAGTGACCGCCATTGCGACAGGCGGGATCGAGGGCAACGGCGGGCGAATTGGAGATCCGGCCTGCCACAGTGAAAAACCAGGTACGATCAATATTCTGTTACATATAGACGCCAATCTTCTGGACGGCGCTTTGGTAAAAGCCCTGGTTTCCGGCACGGAGGCAAAGGTCGCAGCTATCCAGGAGCTGCTGGCTCCCAGCCGCTATTCCAGAGGGCTGGCAACGGGTTCCGGCACGGACGGAATCATCGTTGTATGCAATGCCGCCCCAGATAAAAAGCTGACCGACGCCGGGCAGCACAGCAAGCTTGGGGAATACATCGGCAAAACAGTCAAAAAAGCGGTAAAAGAAGCGCTATTCCTCCAAACGGGCCTATCCCCAAAATTCCAGCATGACATTATCCGGCGTATGGATCGCTTCGGGGTTACAGAAGACGCCCTGTGGCATGCCTATAAAAAGAAAATGCAAGCAGAACAGAAAGAATGCCTGCCGAGATATGTGTTTGAAGACAAGCTGGATAACTTAAAGACAGACGACACTCTAGTAACCTACACTTCTCTGTTTGCACATCTTCTGGATCAGATAGATTGGGAACTGCTAAAGCCAAAAGAAGCCTGGCAGGCGGGAAGCCGCCTTCTGGAGATGGCCGGCATGAAGGATTTTAGAGAAATGGAAATACCAGATGATTCTGCGGTGCCGTGGATGACTCAGAGATACATAGACGGCCTACTGTTGCTTCTGGAACAAGACGCCTGCCCCATGTGCTGACGGGACGGGCGTTATTTTTTCTTTTTGTGGTTTCCTTTTATTTAAGAAAAGCAAACAGCGCAACAAAGTTGTGAAAAATCTTTCCTTTGAAAAAAAGCGCTTTAAGGGGTTCGGGGAAAATCCGCAAGGTCTCCACTTCGTTTTGGTCGTTGCTAACCAAGCGCCGCTGGCGCTTTTGGTATTTTTCTCGCAGAAAAGTACATCATTGCCTACATGTCTGCAAAAAAATAAATTTCCGTATATTGTGTAAACATTTCTATCAAAATCCCATCAATTTACTTCCCCCAATAAAGAGAGCGTCTTTTTTACCCCGCTTTGGATGCTTTCTCTGGGTTTCCAGCCAAGCCGTTTCAGCTTAGTACCGTCCAAGAGCGCTTTGGTAGCCCGCGAGTAACCTGCGGTTTCCACTTCATCGGGTATCTCATAGATAACTTCCGTACCCGCATAATCGGCTATCAGAGCGGCCAGTTCTTTTAAGGTAATGTCTGAACCTGGATCGGCGACGTTGTACGCCTGTCCGTTTTCTCCCAGCAGCATCGCCCATAGAATAGCAGACACCGCATCGCCTGCATATGCATAGGAATAATATTGATTTCCCTGGCTTTTTAAGACGATGTTTTCTCTGGCGGCGCCTTTTTTCAAAAACTGCGCCAAGGCCTTGGAATCAGAGGAAAGCATGGTAGGCCCGTAAACACGGGATAAACGCAAAATTACAGCGTCCATGGATTTCTGGTAGATGTAAGCCTGGCACAAGGCTTCTCCGGCACGTTTGCTTTCTGGATATCCGGCGCGCATCGTGTTGCAGTCGATGTAACCGCAGTCTTCTTCCCGGAAGCGCAGGGTGTCGCTGTTGTTTTCCCCATAAATCTCCACCGAGGACAGAAAAACAAACCGTTTGCAATTACATGCTTTTGCAAAATCGAGCAGATGAGCAGTACCCGTGATGTTTGTCAAAATAGTGCCGATCGGATCCGTGGCATAAGCCACCGGATGGGTGTTGCTGGCTCCATGGATAACATAATCTGCCGCAACATGAGGCAAGGCCAGTTCCTGGTTGATGTCACAGGAAACATACTGGAAATTTTCGTTATCCCAGTACGGCGCGAACCGAATCCGGGCATTTTCCTCCCGGCGGCTTATGGCACAGACTTTGCAGTTCCAGCCGTGGATTTGATTTCCGGTCATCAAAACATCTACTAAGAAGCTTCCGATCATTCCGGTGGCCCCGGATATTGCCACGGTTTTGTTTTTTAACTTCTCCCAAGGCAGCGGCAGAGCGGTCAGCTCCTGGATTTCCTGCTGATATAATCTTTTTCCCAAAATATGTTTTTTGGATATTGTGTCCATTGTTGTCTCTCCATTTATTTTAACCATTCCGCGTTTTCGTTTTTCAGAAACGCCTTAAACATTTCCAAATCGTCCTTGGTCGTCAGCTTGATGTTGCGCTCGGATCCTGCGGCAAAATACAGGCGTTCTCCCAGCTCGACCATCATGGTATTGGTGTAGGAGGAACCATGGATGCCGATGCCTTTTTCAAATGCTTCATGGTATGCCTCGTCCAATTTTTGGAATTTATACGCCTGCGGGGTGGATACCCGCCGCAGGGATTCCCGAGGAATGTATTTTGTGGTGGAAATTTCATCGTCCATCAAGAAAATCTGCTCGTTATAGGGCAGGGCAGTCACGCCGTTGCCGTATTGGCTGCATTTGATGATAACATCTGATAAAACGGACGCCTCAATTAAAGGGCGGATTCCATCGTGAATAATAATCGTGTCATCGGGCGCGCAGATCTCCTCCAGATAAAAAACGCCGTTGCGTATGGATTCCTGCCCGGTGTTTCCGCCGGAAACCACCCATTTTAATTTGGTGACATCAAACTGCCGGGCATAGGCCCACAGAATATCATGCCATCCATCGATACAGACGGTCAAAATCGCATCGATCTGAGGATGACGCTGAAAGCTTTCCAGGGTGTAAATGATGACCGGCTTGTTGTATACATTCAAAAACTGCTTGGGGATATCCTGTCCCATGCGCTGCCCGGAGCCTCCGGCCAGAATCAATGCTATGTTCATTTTTTGTAAATCCGCCTTTCTGCGAAAGATACGAATGGAACTGCCAGACCTCTTTTTTCGTTCCATCTGCTTCCGCTATATAATTTTACGATCTCCGCGTCAATACAAGTATAAAGTAAATGAGTTAGAGAATACAAGCCATTTTACAGAAAATCACGATTCTCTTGGTTTCTGTCTGCCCAGACGGATTTCTTCCATTGTATCCGCCAGTTCATCGTCTAAATAATTAAACAGATAGTTTTTGCCGCCTTTTCTTTTATTCAGATATTCACTGCAGAGCTGATTCTCGGCCAGACGGACTTCTTCCCTTAGTTCCCTAGCGGATAAAAGGCTGCATCCCTGCCCCCGTATGATGATCTGCTCCAGGGCATCGGAGGTGGCTACCGTCACTCGATATTTTCCTCCCAGCTCGTGGGCAGTCTTTTCAATATACTGATCCGCGGTTTCCGCCTCTTTGGTATAGACGACGTGAATGTTGTGGTACTGAAAAATTTCCCTGTTATTTCCTTCGACCTTATAAGCGTCAAATACCAGAATCAGGATATAGTTGGTATAGCCCTGATAATTGCTGAGGATATCCATCAGCTTGTCCCTGGCAGCGCCCAAGTCGGTTTCCGCCAGATCTTTTAATTCTTCCCAGGCAAAAATAATGTTGTATCCATCCACCAGCAAATAGACAGCCTCTTCCTCTTTTTTCTCTGGACTTGGCAAAGGTTTTGCAGACGGACGGATTTCATTGTTGAAAGCATGGGGCAGTTTTTTTTTCTGTGTGCCATAAGTACGCTGAAATATCTCTTCCAGCTCCTTGTCCAACTGTAAAGAGCCCGGATAGGATTTAGCAGACTTTAAAGAAACTTCTTCCTGCATATCCTTTGAAGAATCCGTTTCCAATGTGCTGGCTAAATGCATATGGTTTTCTACCTGATCCCAATTTACATAAAAACCGGCTCCATGGCTGCAAAAAATCGATCCCGTCGGATTTTCCGCATCCAGTTCCGAGTCATAGGCAACGGCTTGGATAACCTCGTCAAAATTGTGGCAGGGACAGTAGCCTTTCCAAGAGCAGTACAGCCGGCCTCTTCCTCCGGTATAAGAGGCAACCTGCGTCTGGTAATCCCGCACAGAAGCGGCGGGCACGCTTCCAGAGAGCACACACAGCTCTCCTTCCGGCTGCGGCGGCTGGAAATCTCCCCCCATTTTCTGGATATCGGACATGGCTCGTCCAATATTTTCCTCCGGCACTTCCAGGCGAAACGTATGCCAAGGCTCTAGTAGAATACTCTCTGCTTTTTTTAAGCCCTGGCGGACGGCTCGGTAGGTCGCCTCCCGGAAATCTCCGCCCTCGGTATGCTTTAGATGAGCTTTCCCTGCTTTCAATGTGATTTTCATATCTGTGATCGGGGAACCGGTCAGCACGCCGGGGTGCTCCCGCTCGCTTAGATGAGTCAGAATCAAATGCTGCCAGTTCCGATCCAAATCGTCTTCGCTGACGGCAGTCGCAAAGGTTAGGCCGCTTCCCTCCTCTTGCGGCTCCAGCAAAAGGTGAACCTCCGCATAATGGCGAAGCGGCTCAAAATGCCCCACTCCCTCCACAGGCCCGGCAATGGTTTCCCGGTATAGGATATTCCCAGCGCCGAATTCCACCGGGACTTGAAAGCGTTCCAAAATCAGGCTTTTTAAAATCTCGATTTGAATCTCGCCCATAACCTGAGCGTGGATTTCCTGAAGCCGCTCGTTCCAAACAATGTGAAGCTGCGGCTCCTCCTCTTCCAACAAATGTAAGTTTGTCAGCATTTTGTGTACATCGCAGGATTCTGGAAGCTGGATTTGGTAAGTCAGCGCGGGATGCAGGATCGGTCTGACTGCCCCCGGCTCCCGCCCCAATCCCTGTCCAGGAAATGTATGATTTAGTCCGGTTACAGCGCAGATCATTCCAGCGTCAGCTTTCGGAATGCTCTCATAATGGCTTCCAGAATAAATCCGAATCTGATTGACTTTTTCTTCCCAGATTCCTGTCTCTTCTGGGTTTTCCGAGCTTTTATTCGTTAAGAGCTGCCGGGTTTGCAGGCGGCCTCCGGTGATTTTCAGATAAGTCAGGCGGTTTCCCTGATCGTCCCTGCCAATTTTAAAAATCCTCGCCCCGAATTCTTTTGGATATTTTGGCGGACAGGCATACCGTTCCAGGCCGTCCAACAGCGTTTCCAGGCCGTCCAGTTTTAAAGCGGAGCCAAAATAGCAGGGAAATGCTTTTCTATCGGCAATGAAACGAATGATATCTTCCTCTTTTAGCGTCCCGCTTTCCAGATACCGATCCATGGCCTCCTCTTCGCAGGTCGCCAGATTTTCCATCCATTCTTCTGTTCTTTCCGTAAAATCAATGCAGTTGATATCCAGCTTTTGCTGAAGCTGTCTGAGAAGGCGTTCTTTGTCCGTCCCCGCCAGATCCATTTTGTTGATAAATAAAAAAACCGGAATCTGGTAGTCCTTTAGAAGCTTCCACAGAGTCCGGGTATGACCTTGTACACCGTCGGAGCCATTGATGACCAGTATCCCATAGTCCAGCACTTGCAGCGTACGCTCCATTTCCGCCGAAAAATCCACATGTCCCGGAGTATCCAAAAGAGTGATCCCCAGTTCCCCCGTGTGAAGCCGGGCCTGTTTGGAGAAAATCGTAATGCCTCTGGATTTTTCCAGTTCATGGGTATCCAAAAAGGCATCCTGATTATCCACTCTTCCCAGTTTTCGGATTTCTCCGCTTTGGTACAGCATACCTTCCGACAGCGTTGTCTTTCCTGCATCTACGTGAGCCAGAATTCCGAGGACTATATGTTTCATAAAATATCATTCTCCGTTTTTTCGCAATTTTATTACTTTTAATTATACTGGATCTCTATTCGGAACACAACGGTGGTTTTTACAGGTCGTTTTTTGACAATTTTTGTCAATTATTGACAAAAAATGTCGATTATTCTCTTTTATTTTAGGTTTTTATACTACAAGACTAATATACATGTATGGGTATTCGGAATAGATCTTTTTGTTTTTAAATATAATGCGGTTTCTTACACAAGTAAAACGAAGGAATAAGAAGAAAAGCCTCAATACCTGAAAATACCTGAAAACGCGTATTCTGGACGATTCTCTGTAAACTTACAAATTTTTTACAAAATAAGGAGGTATTACATGACTGTTACATCGTTAATGTTATCCCTTGGGATACATTCCACTCTGAAAGGTTTTCACTATCTCAGGTATGGCTTGGGGCTGTGTATGGAAGATGAAGATTACCTTTTATCCGTCTACAAAGAGCTTTATCCGAAAATAGCTATCCGCTTTGCTACCTCGCAGGATGGAGTAGAACACTGCATCCGAACGGCCGTTTACAACTGTTGGTATAAAGGAAATCGAAAATTACTGTTTAAAATTGCCGGATATGAACTGACACATAAACCCACAAATGGAGAATTTATAGATATCCTGTACCACTATCTGGATACATTGGACAGAATGAAAAGTATCTGATAGGCGCCAGCCAGATCAAAGGCAGGTAAAAAACCTGCCTTTCCTGGCTATTGGCAGACTGTGTTGATGACAGTGACGGTATCTATATCTGTATCTAAATATTACCTGTATTTTTATGTTATTTGATTTCTGTATATTATGCGGCATTTACCTGAATCCGGTTTTTCCGGGCCAGGGCAATATTGATATGAAACCGTTCTGTGACTGCACACATTTTATCTGCAAAAGATATGATCCATGCCTCTTTGCTGGTAGGTATGGGACCCAAAGGAAACATGTGAGACAAAATCGCCTGCTTTTCTTTATCCGTGATTTGGAAACGCTCCTGACTCATTCTTGCCGCCACCTTGGGATGATGGAATACTTGGGCTTCTTCTGCTTTTTCCCGAAAATCATACAGACAAAAGTCATGTAGCATCCCGATACGTGCAGCAGTTCGCGCGTCGCAGCCAATCTTTCTGGCCAGCTTCCAGGAAACATACGCTACATTCAGACTATGCATCAGCCGAGTAGTATTTTTGTGCTGTACGTAATTGGAGAGTTTCTGGTAATCTCTGTCTGCAAGAATGCATGCGATATCCTGCAAAAATTCCGTCTCCACGTCTTCTGAGACTACTATATCCATGGGTATCACCGCCTTTTTTCTCAAACATGCTCAGGCTGTTTCTTTCTTACTATTCTATTATCCACTATCTGATACAGATATGCAAGCTTTTTTTGCTTTTATGTTTGATCTTCTTTTTTACAAAATGCTGCTGTAAGGAACAGATTCTCTATAATATGGAAGACATTATCTGTATATAAAAAAGAGGATATGGCGAACGGCGATTGTCACGAATTAAGTTTTTTCTATTTTCAGACGGCTGATTCTCTGGGCAATAAAATCAGCCATCTCCGTTTTTTTCTTTCCCAATGCCACGGAAAGCTCACCATAAAGCTGGTTTTCCGCCAGTTTCAGATAATGTTCATCTATGGTTGTTACTTTCTTGCCCTGTGCCAGCCGCTCCTGCTTGCGCAGATACAAAGTTTTAATGATCCGTATCCATTGACGACAGTCGCAGCCTTTTACGGCTTGTTTATATTGCTCTTCCCGCAATTTGTCGTTGGTTACCCAGAGCTGTTCAATTTCCGGGATTTCATCAATCAACTGATTTGCCTCTTCGCTGGTGAGCATTTTCCGGGTTTTTATCTTGTTGCTGTCTACTGGAGAGTACAGCTTGCCCCCTTTTGTATTGACCGGCAGCAATACATAATACAGCCGATCTTTATCTGCGCCGCTCATATCCAAATAGGTGATATCTTCTACCTTGCATATTCCATTGTGTCCATAAACGATATATTCTCCAATTTCAAACATTTATTTACCTCCTTACGAAAAGTCTTGCATAATATATAGAATCCTTCCCCTTACAATAAAAATTGTGTATACACATACTATTGTAGCACTTTTACAACTATTTGATAAGAATTTTCTGTAAAATTTTTCAAAAAATTAGAACAACTTTTACCGATTCACAAAATGCTGGCGCAGGCTTGGCATTTATGCTATACTTTGGTATATGGTTAATCAAAAAAAGGAGCAGAAACGGTCATGAAGATCGAAACCAAATGCGCACAGGAGACATTTGCACTAGGGGAAAAGCTGGGAACATCCGCACAGCCTGGGCAGGTCTATGCATTGACAGGGGGCCTGGGCGTAGGAAAGACGGTATTTACCCAAGGGCTGGCAGCGGGCCTGGGAATCCGCGGGCCGGTGTGCAGCCCTACATTTACGATTCTCCAGGTTTACGAAGAAGGCCGTCTGCCTTTCTATCATTTCGATGTTTACCGAATCTCCGATGTGGACGAGATGGAGGAAATCGGTTATGAGGACTGCTTTTACGGACAAGGGGTCTGTCTGGTGGAATGGGCGGATTTGATTGAAGAACTCCTGCCCCCAGAGACGATTTTTGTAAAGATAGAAAAAGATTTTGACAGGGAAGATTTTGACTACCGGGCGGTCACCATTGATTTTCCAGAAGGGATGGAGGAAATATGAAGATACTGGCTTTGGACAGTTCCGGCATGGTTGCCTCTGTGGCGGTGGTACAGGATGGGGATTTGCTGGCGGAATACACGATAAATCATAAAAAGACGCATTCCCAGACGCTGCTGCCGATGCTGGACGCCGCCGTACAGATGATTCAGTTAAAGCTGGATACAATAGACGCCATTGCAGTGGCCGCCGGGCCGGGTTCTTTTACCGGACTGCGAATCGGATCTGCCACGGCAAAGGGGCTGGGGCTGGCCTTAGACAAGCCTCTGATCGGCGTGCCCACCACCCAGGCTCTGGCTTATAACCTGTACGGGGCTGCCGGTGTGATCTGTCCCATTATGGACGCGCGGAGAAATCAGGTATACACAGGGATTTATACATTTACAGACGGGCGCATGCAGATTGTAGAAGATCAGATAGCCGCAGATATTCGTCAAGTCATCGAAAGACTCAACGAATTGGGACAGCCGGTGACTTTCTGCGGCGACGGCGTTTGTGTTTACCAGGAACAAATCAAAGCGCAGATGCAAATTCCGGTTTATTTTGCACCGGCGCACCTAAATCAGCAGAGGGCAGGCGCAGTGGCGGCGCTGGCCATGGAATATCTAAAAGAAGGGCGCACACAGACAGCGGCGGAACATAAACCGGACTATCTGCGGGTATCCCAGGCAGAACGGGAACGCCAGGAGCGTCTAAAAAGAGAGGCAGGCCTTCTATGATCATCCGTGAAATGCAGATTGACGATCTGGACCAGGTCATGCCCATAGAGGAGGAACTGTTTTCCGTGCCGTGGAGTTCCGTCGGCTTTTTTAGTTTTCTGCTGCGGGACGACGCTTTGTTTCTGGTGGCGGAAGACCAAGGAGAGATCCTCGGCTACTGCGGCGTCTTAATGGTGCTGGATCAGGGGGATATTGTCAATGTAGGCGTAAAATCCGAGAGACAGCGGCAGGGCGTCGGCAGAAAGCTGCTGAATGCTTTGATCCGAAAAACAGAAGAAAAAGGGGTCGCCTCCTTGTATCTGGAAGTGCGCGCAGGCAACCAGGCAGCAATCAGTCTGTATGAAAGCCTTGGTTTTTGCCGGCTGGGCGTGAGAAAAGGGTATTATGAAGAACCAAAAGAAGATGGAATCACCATGTGCAGAAGTTGACATAAGTTCTAAGCGTTTCCACTAGGTTTTTTGCTGTTTCTGTCATATAATGTGGAAGGACACGAAACCATCCACGCACAAATGCGCAGACTTGCAGCAGGGAGGATACCAATGAAAATCTATAATCCGAAAAACCAGACAGAGCTTGTGGAAATTATCTGTAATAAATGCGGGAAGAGAATACCGGTGACAAAAGGGGTTCCCCAGGAAGACACGCTGCACGTGGAAAAAAACTGGGGGTATTTCTCACAGAACGACGGTATCAAGCATACCTTCGATATCTGTGAAGAATGTTATGAGGAATGGGTGGCAGATTTTGCAGAGCCAATACTGGCGGAAGAAAACCTAGAATTGCTGTAAGACCAAAAAACAGAAGAACAACGGATTTTTCTGTTCTATTGAGAGGATTGGGGATATGCTGGATGTTTGTTTGTTAGGTACAGGCGGAATGATGCCGCTGCCCAAGCGGTGGCTGACGGCGCTGATGACGCGCTATAATGGAAGCAGCCTGCTGATCGACTGCGGGGAAGGCACGCAGATTGCAATTAAAGAAAAAGGCTGGAGCTTCAAACCCATTGATGTGATCTGTTTTACCCACTATCACGGGGATCACATCAGCGGGCTGCCTGGCTTACTGCTCACTATGGGAAATGCAGAACGCTGTGAGCCTTTGGTCTTAATCGGGCCAAAAGGGCTGGAGCGGGTCGTATCGGCGCTGCGGGTCATCGCCCCGGAACTGCCGTTTCCCATTGAATACCGGGAAATTACCGATCCCGTGCAGAAATTTGAAATCAACGGCTACTGCATCACGGCTTTCCGGGTAAACCATAATGTACTCTGTTATGGCTATACGCTGGAGATCAAGCGGCAGGGGAAGTTCTCGGTGGAGCGGGCAAACGAACAGCAGATCCCCATCCAATACTGGAACCGTCTGCAAAAAGGGGAAACGGTAAAGACTGAACAAGAGACTTTCTATCCAGAGATGGTACTGGGGCCAAAGCGAAAGGGTATTAAGCTGACCTATACCACCGATACGCGCCCGACCAAATCCATTGAGGAAAATGCGGCGCAAGCGGATTTATTTATCTGCGAAGGCATGTACGGGGAGCCGGAGAAAGAGGCAAAAGCCAAGGAATACAAACATATGACTTTTAAGGAGGCGGCGACTCTCGCGAAAAAGGCCGAGGTAAAGGAAATGTGGCTGACCCATTACAGCCCTTCCTTAGTAAGACCAGAGGAATATATTTCTGCCGCCCGGAAGATTTTTCCCAATTCCATTCCGGGAAAAGACGGAAAGAGTGTGGAATTGGTATTTCAAGACGAGGACAAGAAAGGTACAACAGGTTCATGAGCAGTGAAAAAAGAAAGATATTGGCAATTGAAACTTCCTGTGACGAGACAGCGGCTGCGGTGGTAGAAAACGGACGGCACGTGCTGTCCAACATAATTTCCTCGCAGATTGAACTTCACAGGCTTTACGGAGGCGTTGTGCCGGAGATTGCATCGAGAAACCACATCGAGAGAATCAACCAGGTCATTGAACAGGCGTTAAAAGAGGCAAAGGTCACCCTGGATGACATCGACGCCGTGGGCGTCACCTACGGGCCGGGATTGGTGGGCGCATTGCTGGTAGGCGTGGCAGAGGCAAAAGCGATCAGCTATGCCCGGAATCTTCCGCTGGTGGGCGTACACCACATCGAAGGGCATGTTTCGGCAAATTATATCGAACACCCAGAACTGGAACCGCCTTTTTTGTGCCTGATCGTATCCGGCGGACATACCAATCTGGTGATCGTGGAGGATTACGGCGTTTTCCGCATCCTCGGCACGACCAGGGACGACGCGGCGGGGGAAGCCTTTGACAAAGTGGCCAGGGCCATCGGCCTGAGATATCCCGGCGGGCCAGAGATTGACAAGCTGTCCAGAGAAGGGAATCCCCAGGCGATTTCCTTTCCGCGGGCAAGGGTGGAGGGCGCGCCCTATGATTTCAGTTTCAGCGGTGTAAAATCCGCAGTCCTAAATTATATCAACCAGCAAAATATGCAGGGAAAAGATATTCCAAAAGCCGATCTGGCCGCTTCTTTTCAGCAGTCGGTCATCGCCGTGCTGGTGGAGCATACCATAAAAGCGGCAGAGGAATTCCAGATCCATCATGTAGCGATTGCAGGCGGCGTGGCCGCAAACCGCGGGCTGCGAAACGCCATGCAGGCGGCATGTGAGGAAAAAAACTTGCGTCTTTACTACCCTTCGCCGATTTACTGTACGGACAATGCGGCGATGATCGGGGCGGCTGCCTATTATGAGTATCAAAAAGGGGTGCGGCATGGGTGGAATTTGAACGCAGTCCCCAATTTAAGACTGGGAGAGCATGTATGAAAAAAGAAAAGTGTACAGCGATTGTTGTAGCGGCCGGACAGGGAACGCGTATGGGAACGCAGACACAGAAACAGTTCCTGGATCTGGGCGAGGGAAAGCCAGTCCTGTATTATTGTCTGAACTGTTTTCAGAAAAGCCCGCTGATCGATGAGATCATCCTAGTGACCTCCCAGAACGGGATCCAATTTTGCCAAAAAGAGATTGTGGAAAAACACCATCTGGATAAAGTAACAAAAGTCATCCCAGGCGGCAAAGAGCGGCGGGACTCCGTATGCCAAGGGCTGAAGCAGTGTACAGACGCGGACTATGTACTGATCCACGACGGAGCCAGGCCCTTTGTCACGGAAAAAATTTTACAGAGAGTCGTAGAAGCGGTACGGGTATACAAAGCCTGCGCAGCGGGCGTACCGGCAAAAGATACGGTAAAATTGCTGGATCAAGACGGATTTGTGCGCGAAACGCCAGACAGAAACCAGACCTGGCTGGTACAGACGCCCCAGGCGTTTGCCTACTCCCTGATCTGCGAAGCGCATACATTTCTCGACCAACATCCGACCGAATCGGTTACAGACGACGCTGTGGCAGTGGAGCGAAGCGGACTGGCCAAGGTAAAGATGGTTTTGGGAGATTATTCCAACTTAAAGATTACAACACCGGAAGATTTGGAGACGGCAAAAGGTTTTTTCCGAATATTGTAAAAAATTCTTGCATTGTTCTCTTATATATGCTATATTATAGATGCTAAATGTTACTTTTTTAGATTTCATCATAAATATTATACCTCCTCTTTTTATGATAAAGTTGTTCGGGGACAGCCAATACTATTGTCGATGGTATTGGCTGTTTTTTGCACACACCTAAAATATGCCTAAGCATTTGTAAAAAACAAAAAAATTTCAAAAAAACGCTTGCATTTCTAAAAGAAATCATATATAATACACTTTGTTGACACAGTGGGCTATCGCCAAACGGTAAGGCAACGGACTCTGACTCCGTCATTTCAAGGTTCGAATCCTTGTAGCCCAGCTATCAAAGGCTGTTGCAGAATTGCAGCAGCCTTTTGTTATGCACACGGACACTTATAGCAAAATCGTCAGCAGAACTGATAAGTGTCTGATGCACGAGCAGGGGAAAACGCACCTCTACTCGATTAAAAAATGTACAAGAAATGGAGATTTTTATGATTGTATTGGGAAAAAGACAAAAACTGTCGGTTGTACAGAAGGTAGATTTCGGCGTTTATCTGGCGGACGGTATGCAGGAGCATCCAGAGGAGAAGGTCCTCCTCCCAGGCAGACAAGTACCGGAAAACACCCAGGAGGGGGACGAGCTTTCCGTATTTATTTACCGGGACTCCATGGACAGGCTGATTGCCACAGTCCATGAACCATTGCTTGAGATAGGACAAACGGCGGTTCTGGAAGTGGTGGATACTGGCAAGATAGGGGCATTTCTAAACTGGGGGCTGGAAAAAGACCTGCTTCTTCCATTCCGGGAGCAGACCACGCCGGTAAAAAAAGGCGACCAGTGCCTAGTGGCGTTATACGAAGACAAAAGCCATCGGCTATGCGCCACTATGAAGGTTTACCATTACCTGCATATGCAATCCCCCTACGGAATCGGCGATATGGTCAAAGGCCGGGTCTATGAGCTGAGCAAAAATTTCGGCGTCTTTATCGCGGTGGACGATCGATATTCCGCTTTGATTCCCAAAAGCGAGGCCCAGGGCGGCTACCGGGTCAACGATATCCTGGACTTACGGGTAACCCAGGTAAAAGAGGACGGCAAGCTGAATGTAAGCGCCAGAAAAAAAGCCCATATCCAATTAGAAGAAGATGCGGAAATGATCTTCCGTGTCATGGAGCAGTCCGGCGGGATGCTGCCTTTGGACGACAAATCCGATCCCTTGCAGATCAAAGGCAGACTAGGTATCAGCAAAGCCGCTTTCAAACGGGCCGTTGGACATCTGATGAAAGAAGGCAAAATCATCCAGGAACCAGGGAAAATCGTTGTCAAACAAAACGAATAGACAAAGGAGGGCCAAATGAATTTTACGCATCTGCATGTGCACACAGAATACAGTCTGCTGGACGGATCCAATAAAATAAAAGAATACGTTTCCAGGGTAAAAGAACTGGGGATGGACAGCGCCGCCATTACCGACCATGGCGCCATGTATGGGTGTATTGATTTTTACAAAGCGGCCAAGGAAGCGGGAATTCGGCCGATTCTGGGATGCGAAGTTTATGTAGCTCCGGGGTCCCGATTTGACAAGGAGGCCGGACATCAGGAGGATCGGTATTACCATCTTGTTTTGCTGGCCGAAAACAACCAAGGTTACAGCAATCTGATGAAAGTGGTTTCACGGGGCTTTGTGGAGGGGTTTTATTATAAGCCGCGGGTGGATATGGAACTGCTGGAAAAATATCATGAAGGGCTGATTGCCTTGAGCGCCTGTCTGGCCGGGGAAATTCCCCGCTACTTGACCAAAGGAATGTATGAGGAGGCAAAAGCGGCGGCGCTGCGCCATCAAGAGATTTTCGGAAAAGGAAATTATTTCCTGGAGCTGCAAGATCACGGAATCCCAGAACAACAACTGGTAAACCAGCAGTTGATGCGGCTGCACCAGGAAACCGGAATTGAACTGGTGGCAACCAACGACGCCCACTACACCTACGCCCAGGACGCCGCCGCCCATGACATCCTGCTCTGCATCCAAACGGCAAAGAAACTGGACGATGAAGACCGGATGCGCTACGAGGGCGGCCAGTATTATGTAAAATCTCCAGAGGAAATGGCCGAGTTATTTCCCTATGCGCCGGAAGCCCTGGAAAATACGCATAAAATCGCCATGCGCTGCAATGTGGACATCGAGTTTGGGGTGACCAAGCTCCCAAAATATGACGTCCCCCAGGGGTACACTTCCTGGGAATACTTAAATAAACTATGCCAAGAGGGCTTGGAACGCCTGTACAGTCCCGTGACCAAAGAACTGCAAGAGCGGCTCCGATACGAGCTGGATACCATCTCCAACATGGGATATGTGGATTATTTTCTAATTGTATGGGATTTTATCAAATATGCCCGCGACCACGAGATTATGGTGGGGCCTGGCCGGGGTTCTGCGGCGGGAAGCCTGGTATCCTACACTCTGGGAATTACCAAGCTGGATCCCATCAAATACAGTCTGCTGTTTGAACGTTTCCTCAACCCGGAGCGAATCTCCATGCCAGATATCGACATCGATTTCTGCTTCGAACGGCGCCAGGAAGTAATTGACTATGTAGTAGAAAAATACGGCAAAGACCGAGTCGTTCAGATCGTGACATTCGGAACCATGGCAGCCCGGAATGTACTCCGGGACGTGGGGCGCGTACTGGCAATGCCCTATTCCCAGGTGGACACCGTGGCAAAGATGATTCCTGTGGAGCAAAACCGTCCCCTTACCATTGAACAGGCCCTGAAACGCAACCCTGAGTTCTCCAAAGTTTATCAGGAAGATCCAGAAATCAAAAATCTGGTAGATATGGCAAAACGGCTGGAAGGCTTGCCCCGCCATATCTCTATGCATGCGGCAGGCGTGGTCATCAGCCAGAAAGAAGTCGATGAATTCGTACCCTTATCCAGAGCGTCAGACGGCTCCATCACGACACAGTTTACCATGACAACGCTGGAGGAACTGGGCTTATTAAAAATGGATTTCTTGGGTCTTCGGACGCTGACAGTCATCCAAGACACGGTAAAATTGCTGGAAAAAAATACCGGCGTCCGCCTGGATATGGACAAAATTGACTACAACGATCCCCAGGTTCTGGAATACTTAGGTTCCGGGAAAACCGAAGGGGTGTTCCAGTTAGAAAGCGCGGGCATGAAAAGCTTTATGAAAGAATTGAAGCCGCAAAGCCTGGAGGATATCATCGCCGGAATCGCCCTTTACCGTCCCGGGCCAATGGACTTTATCCCTCAATACATCCGCGGGAAAAACAACTCGAAAATGGTCACCTACGACTGCCCCCAGCTCAAACCGATTCTGGAATCCACCTACGGCTGTATCGTCTACCAGGAGCAAGTCATGCAGATCGTGCGGGAGCTGGGCGGATATACCATGGGGCGCAGCGATCTACTCCGCCGCGCCATGTCAAAAAAGAAAGCTGCCGTGATGGAAAAAGAGCGGAAAAGCTTCGTATATGGAAACGAGGAAGACGGCATACCCGGATGTATCAAAAACGGCATAGACGAGAAAACCGCCAACAAAATCTATGATGAAATGATTGATTTTGCAAAATATGCATTCAATAAATCCCACGCAGCCGCCTACGCCGTCGTGGCCTACCAGACGGCCTACCTGAAATACTACCATCCAATCCCATATATGGCCGCCCTTATGACTTCTGTGATCGATTTTCCTACAAAGGTATCGGAATACATCCTGCATTGCAGACAGATCGGCATCGACATTCTGCCCCCGGATATCAACTGCGGAGACAGTCGATTTTCCGTAGATGGGCAGAGCATCCGTTATGGATTATCCGCAATCAAAAGCGTGGGAAAATCCGTCATTGAGGACATTGTAAAAGAACGGGAAGAAGGCGGCGCCTACACCACGCTGAACAGCTTCATCTCTCGGATGTCCGGCAAAGAAGTCAATAAACGGACGGTAGAAAACCTGATCAAAGCCGGAGCGCTGGACTGCCTGGAAGGCAACCGCAGACAAAAGCTGCTGATATACCAGCAGGTAATGGACAGTGTGCAGCAGGAGAAGAAAAATTCCATAGACGGACAGTTATCCCTGCTGGATCTGGTGGGGGAAGAAGAAAAAAAAGACTACATCATTCAACTGCCGCATGTGGAAGAATACGCAAAAGAAACGATTCTGGCTTATGAAAAAGAGGTGCTCGGCATTTACATCAGCGGCCATCCTCTGGAGCAGTACACCGAACTGCTTGCCCGCAACACCACGGCCAAAACTTCGGATTTTGTGCCCGATGAGGACACGGGACTTCCGAACCTGCTGGATGGCTCAAAGGCAGTCATCGGCGGCATGATCACCAATAAAACCATAAAATACACGAAAAACAACCAGGTCATGGCGTTTCTTACCATAGAAGATCTGATCGGAAGCGTGGAGGTTATCGTATTTCCCAGAGATTACAAGCACAACGCGAATCTGCTGGAACAAGAAAATAAGGTCTTTGTCCGGGGAAAAGTGGCGGCGGAAGACGATCGGGCCAGCAAATTAATCTGTGAAAAAATCTGTTTATTTACGGAAGTGCCCAAGGAACTGTGGATTCAATTTTCTTCAAAAGAAGAATACCAGGAAAAAGAAACCGAATTTTTCCACCAGATTGACAACTCTCCCGGAAAGGACGCCGTGGTGATCTATCTGAAAAAAGAACGCGCCATGAAAAGACTCCCCTCCAGACAGAGAGTTTCCATCGATTCCCTGAACATATCGGAAATGTATCAGACATTCGGCCGGGAAAATGTGAAAATTCTGGAAAAGAGTATCGAAAAAATGTAGAGGAACCAAAAGAAATATGCTATAATCCTTAGATGGAGTAACCGCGTTGCAGGGTGGGCGGCCTTCGATTGCCGTAGCCCCCACGCAAAAAAAGACACAAAAAGTTATGAAATACTTTCCTTTGAAGAGAAGCCAATATTGCATTTACCAGGAAAATGCATTAGAATTTAAAATAAATGGACTGGAAAGAAACACAGAACACACAAGGAGGTTGCGATGTCTGCAGTGGATAAAAAAATCAGTGTAATAGGCGTATTGACAAGCGGCGGGGACGCCCCAGGGATGAATGCAGCAATCCGTGCGGTGGTCCGCCGGGGGCTGAGCAGCGGCCTAAAGGTGAAAGGCATTTACAAAGGCTATAATGGATTGTTGAATGAAGAGATTGTGGATATGGAAGCCCAGGATGTGTCAGATACCATAGAGCGGGGCGGGACCATCCTCTACACAGGCCGCTGTGCAGAATTTCGGACAGAAGAAGGCCAGAAAAGAGGCGCGGAGATCTGCAAAAAGCACGGGATCGAGGGTCTGGTAGTCATCGGCGGGGACGGCTCCTTTGCCGGAGCGCAGAAACTGGCAAGTCTGGGAATCAATACCATCGGCGTTCCTGGAACGATTGACCTGGATATTGGCTGCACAGAATATACCATCGGATTTGACACAGCCGCAAATACAGCTATGGAAGCCATCGACAAGGTGCGAGACACTTCCATTTCCCATGAGCGGTGCAGTATTATTGAAGTTATGGGACGCAACGCTGGTTACATTGCCCTGTGGTGCGGGATTGCCAACGGCGCGGAAGACGTACTGCTTCCAGAAAAATACGATTACGATGAGCAGAAATTGATCAACGGCATCATCGATAACCGAAAAAAAGGAAAACGCCATCACATCATCATCAATGCAGAGGGCATCGGACATTCCGAAGCAATGGCCAGAAGAATCGAGGCCGCTACGGGCATTGAAACAAGGGCGACCATCCTGGGACATATGCAGCGCGGCGGAAACCCCACCTGTAAGGATCGCGTGTATGCGTCTATTATGGGAGCAATGGCTGTGGATCTGCTCGTACAGGGCAAGTCGCGGCGGGTAGTCGGATATAGACACGGCACTTACGTAGATTTTGACATCGACGAAGCCCTAGCTATGAAAAAAGAAATACCCGATTATCAATTTGAAGTATGCAATTCGCTGTCTCATAATTACAACAAAACCACAAGAAAATAATTATGAAATTTCTGAGCTTTCTGAAATTGAACACAGCCCGGATCATCGCCCTGGGATTTGCAGGGGTGATTGTTCTGGGCGGCTTCCTTTTATGGCTTCCGATCTGTACGGCGCCGGGGGAAGAGACCAGCTTTATCGACGCCCTATTTACATCTGCTACTTCTGTCTGTGTGACAGGGCTTGTGACAGTCAGCACCGCGGCTCACTGGTCGGCTTTCGGCAAAGGCGTGATTCTGCTGCTCATTCAGTTGGGCGGCCTGGGCGTGGTAGCGGCGATCATGTTTCTATTTGTACTGGCCGGCAGGCGTATCAATTTAAAGGGCCGGCGGCTGATCCAGGAAACCTATAACCTGGACACCCTCTCCGGCATGGCAAATATGATTCGCAAAATCGTGGCCTGTACGCTGGGCGCGGAGTTGCTCGGCGCGGTCTGTTATGCTTTCGCATTTGTCCCGGAGTTTGGATGGAGAGAAGGATTAATCCAGGCGGTATTTACCTCCGTATCTGCTTTCTGCAACGCGGGAATTGATATCTTGGGAGATAACAGCTTGGCCCCTTATGTGGGAAATCCACTGGTAAATCTGACGACCATGCTCCTGATTGTCTCTGGTGGTCTCGGCTTTCTCGTCTGGTGGGATTTGTACGGCGTGGTAAAAACGCGCCAGGGATTTGGAAAGCTGCGGGTACATTCCAAGCTGGTGCTTTGCGTCACCGGACTGCTGATATTTGGCGGCGGAATTCTTTTTTTCTTATTTGAGTATCAAAATCCCGATACTCTGGGAGCGCTACCCCTGGGAACAAAACTTCTGGCGGCGATGTTTCAATCGGTCACCACCCGGACGGCGGGATTTCTGACCATTGACCAGAGCTGTTTCAGCGACGCTTCCATGGTTCTGACGTTATTTCTGATGTTCACAGGCGGATCTCCCATGGGAACTGCCGGCGGAATCAAGACCACAACGCTGGCAATTCTGATTCTTATGGTAAACGCTTACCTCAGAGGAAAGAACGATACAGAAATTTTTCACAGGAAAATCCGGGAACAGAACATCCGCACGGCAATCGTGGTGAGCAGTCTGGGGGCTGCGTTTCTGCTAGCTGGGAGCATTGCCCTTTCCCTGACCATGGACGCCTCTTTTATCGACATCATCTTTGAAATGACTTCCGCCCTGGGAACCGCGGGGCTGACCAGAGGAATCACCGGGGATCTGCCGCTGATTGGAAAAATCATTGTGATACTGAATATGTATCTGGGACGTATCGGGCCGATTACGCTGGCGACAGCGATCACAGCAAAGGCCAGAAACAACCGGCAAAATATGCATCTGGCGGAAGAACATCTTTTGATTGGATAGACCGAAAATATGCTTAGAGGAAAACAAACATGAGGAAAAAATCGTATGTAGTATTTGGGCTGGGTTCTTTTGGTTACAGCGTAGCGGAGACTTTGGGGGATTTTGGCTATGAGGTTATGGTGGTGGATAAGTCCAACGACCCGATCCAGTCCATTTCTCCCAAAGTTACCTACGCCATAAAAGCGGACGTGACAGATCCAGGCGTGTTGGAATCTTTGGATATTTCCCAATTTGATGTGGCCATTGTGGCGTTTACCCAGAATATGAACGCCAGTATCATCACCACCTTATATGCAAAAGAGTGCCAAATTCCCAAAGTGATTGCGAAAGCCGTAACCGTACTCCACGGCACTATCCTACGAAAAGTAGGAGCCGACGAGGTCGTATTCCCAGAGCGGGAAATGGGCGTGCGGGTAGCCCAGAACCTGATATCCGGCGGCATGGTGGATTTTCTGGAACTGTCGGATAAATACCGGCTGACAGAGATCCATGTGCCGTCCAAGTGGGTGGGACACTCCCTAAACAAACTGGATGTGCGCGGAAAACACAAAATCAACGTGATTGCACTCAAAGACGGGGACGAGATTTTTATGAATATTGACCCGGATCGGCCGCTGGAGGAACAACAGCTTCTGGTGGTAATGGGAGATCACCAAAGTCTGGATCGTTTGCTGTAAAAGTAACATGCGCTTTTACCCTATGGGCGCATACAGGTTTCATGGGAGAGAAAATTCGATGATTACAAGCACTTCAAACGCACAGGTAAAAAATATTATCCAATTATTGCAAAAGACAAAAGCCCGGAAAAAACAAGGGCTTTTTGTGGTTGAAGGCTGGAAAATGTGCCGGGAAATGCCAGAGAGCTGGATAAAATCCGTCTACGTGGCGGAAGATTTTTACAAAAAGATACCCCCGCGGGACAGAGAAGACTATGAGCAGAAAGGGATTTTGGAGATCGTCTCGGAATCGGTATTCTGCCACATGAGCGATACGAAAACGCCGCAGGGAATTTTAAGCATAGGCATACAGCCCGCCTATACGCTCGAAGATCTGCTCTGCGGACCCCGGCCGCTGCTTCTGGTGCTGGAAGATTTGCAGGACCCCGGCAATGTAGGGACGATTCTGCGCACCGCGGAGGGAGCCGGCGCGGCAGGCGTGGTTTTAAGCAGACAGTCAGCGGATCTTTTCAGCCCCAAAACCACGCGCTCCACGATGGGTTCCATTTACCGGATGCCTTTTTATTACGCGGAGGATTTGCCCGAAACGGTAAAAAAAATCAAACAGGACGGATATACCGTTTATGCGGCGGATCTGGCGGGCGCGCAGATTTACGATGAAAAGGATTATACAAAAAAATCGGCTCTGCTGATTGGCAATGAGGGAAATGGATTGTCGCCCGCGCTGCTGGCTTTGGCAGACGAATCCGTCTATATCCCCATGGAGGGGCAGGCAGAGTCCCTAAACGCTGCCATGGCGGCGGGGATTCTCATGTATGAAGCGGCCCGCCAGCACAGGCGGAACCGCTTTTTGGAAAGTAAATCCTAAAGTATAAGAGGGACAAGCTGCTGCCGGTCAACGTCCACCAGCCCTTTCGGCGTCATTTTAATATGAGGGATGACCGGAAGACTCACAAAAGCCATGGTCATGAACACTTCCACATCTTGGAGAACGCCCAAGAGATGCACACTCTCCCTCAGTTTTTCGTTCTGCTGTGCAATAACGGCAGCAGACGCATCCGACATCACACCAGAAATGGGAAGCGGCATTTCTGCGAGAACCTTCCCATCTTCTATCACTACATAACCGCCGCCCAGCTCCCGAACACGGTTCCCGGCCGCCGCCATATCGGATTCATTGGCACCGAGAATAATCAGGTTGTGGGAATCGTGCGCAACCGATGAAGCGACGGCGCCCCGTTTCATGCCCGTCCCAAAGACAAAGCCTAAGCATCTATGCCCGGTATTTTGATGCCGTTCTATAACTGCAAGTTTTAGAATATCCTGTGAAATATCAATTCCGTTTGCTTTGTCAAAATCAATCTTGGTGATCCATTCTTCTGTCAACAACTGCTGTCTGACCAGACGGATCACACGGCATTTTTGGCAGCCCGATTGTTTTACCAGAAAATCTTTTTCTGAAAGGCTGTCCAGATGAAAAGAATCGCGGACGGCTCTCTCCAACTCCGGCTGAATGCAGGGATTTTCCCAGGCAACGGCGCAGCCATTCTCTACAACGCGAACGCCTTTTTGGTACACATCACAGACTTTGACCTGGGCAATGTCATCCAAGACCAGAATGTCGGCGGTATATCCTGGCGCAATTGCGCCTGTATTTCTGAGACCGAAATGTTCTGCTGCCACAAGCGTAGCCATGCGAATGCAGGTGATAGGATTTTTTCCGGCGCGAACAGCCTGGCGGATAATCGCATCGATATGTCCGACATGTAACAAATCGGCCGGATGCTTGTCGTCGGTCACCAGCATACAGCGGTGCGCCCACGGCTCCTCAAACAGAGGCAAAAGCGCGTTCAGATTCTGCGCAGCCGTCCCCTGGCGGATCATAACCCGCTGGCCTTTTCGGATGCGTTCCATCGCCTCCTTGGCGGAAGAGCATTCGTGATCGTCGCGGATACCGGCGGCGATATACCGATCCAATTTTTTTCCAGACAGCAGCGGCGCATGTCCGTTTACCGTCAGCCTATGACGGTGTGCGGCGTTGATTTTCTCCATAACCTTTGTGTCTCTGGCGATGACTCCGGGATAATCCATCACCTCAGCCAGCCCCAATACCCGTGGATGGGAATAAAAAGGCTCAAGATCCGCGGCGGTCAGGACTGCTCCAGATTCGTCAAAACGGGTTGCGGGAACGCAAGAGGGCAGCAGAATATAAACGGTCAGCGGAATATTCTCGCTGGCTTCCAGCATATAACGGATTCCTTTGACTCCGCAGACATTTGCGATCTCGTGGGGGTCCGCCATTACAGAGGTGGTGCCGTGAGGAACCACTGCACGGGTAAACTCGGCGGGAGTGAGCATGGTGCTCTCAATGTGAATATGCCCGTCGATAAAGCCGGGGCAGAGATACTTGCCTGAGACATCGTGTATCTGCTCGGCGTCTTCATCGGCATAATCGCCCACGCCGATAATTTTATCATCCTCAAGCAGTACATGAACCGGTTGTGTCTCACCGGTAAATACATTGACGACCGTTCCGTTTTTCAATAATATCCGCATATTTTAACCTCTTTATTATGGAAGGAAGAGAGCCGACGGCTTTTTTCCACTTATTTACAGTCTGCATATTACTTTTCTATGGTAGCACAAGTTTTGCATTACTTCAATGAGAACTGCTCTATCCAGATAGTGAAAATCAGACACTTTGTAACAATTCAGATGTTAATACCATTTATTAAGCTTAAAAAACCGTTTATATTCCTTGGCTTTTTTTAGTTTTCAAAATCTTGCACTTTTCTGCGAGAAAAGTACCAAAAGCGCCAGTGGCGCTTGGTTAGCAACGACCGGAACGAAGTGAAGACCCTGCGGATTTCCCCTGGGCCCCTTTAAGACGCTGTTTTCTAGGGGAAAGTATTCCACAACCTTTACTTTATTTCTTTAAGCAAATGATATCGCTTCAGATACCTGAACTGTTACGACACTTTTTCAAGAATGTGATAATGTCAGATGCCCCGCCGCAAAGCAGCAGGGCATCAATATTTTCGATATTCAATTCGACAACTCCAAATCATTTCCAGAATTCAGATCGGAAACGAGCGTTTTTACAGGAAAGCCTCTATTTCCCGCTGGGCTTCTGTGAGACTGGCGCATATCCGAAAACAACATGGGATGATATCCGGGGTTGGCTCTACAATATCTGGAACCATGATCGTCATACAGCCCGCTTCGTATCCTGCCCGCACTCCGTTCTTACTGTCCTCAAATACGAGACATTCCTTCGGTTCCCGTTCTATCCGCTTCGCCGCATACAGGAAAATATCCGGGGCCGGCTTTCCGTGAGGTACTTGTCTCCCGCTGACAATTTCTGTAAAATATCCGCGTATATCCGCTTTTTCCAAGTTGAATTCGATCTGCTGTATGGAATTGCTGCTGGCCACCGCCACGGGGATTTTTCTTTCTTTCAAAAAATGTAAAATCTCCAGTACTCCTTCTTTCATTGGAACATGGATCTTTAGCTCTTCTTTCACTTTTTCCATGCATTCTTTTATAATATCAGTTCCGTCTGATACTTGATAATAATGTTCAACAATCTGGCGCAGTCGCGCTCCGTTTGTTCCTGAAGCCATCGTCGGAAAACTGCTGTCAAGTTCGACATGACGCGCAGCGGCAATTTTCTGCCATATTTGCTGATAAATTCTCTCCGTGTCGAAAAGAACGCCGTCCATATCAAAAATTGCCCCTCTGATTTTCATCGGTTATTTCTCTCCCTGATCAAGATAGTCTTTTAATACTGCGCGGACTGCTCCTGGGCCTTTCAACTGCTGCCGTACCATGTCTTCGATTTTGTGCCCAATGCCGGCGGCATAGAGGTCGATGCCGAAGATATTTTCATTGGAAAGAATGAGTTGTAGTTGATTGGTCAGAGTGTCTGGTCTGCCAAATTCTACGCCGTTTAGTTGAGCCTGCAAGGTCGAGAGCATCGGATCCGGTGAAAGTTCCAGCGGTTTGCCCTCATCGTCTACGCCCAGCAGATAACGAATCCAGCCGACGATGGCCAACGGAATCGCAGTCAGTTGTTTTGCGTCTCCATAGCGCGATACATAAGCTTTGATCGTTTCCCCAAACCGAATGCCCACCATCTGAGAGATGTCCACAGCAATGCGGGCGCTGGTGTCTCCCAGATAAGGATTCGGAAAACGCACCTGCATCAGTTCATCCAGAAACGCTTTCGGTGAGAGGATTCCGGGATCTTCTGTCACAGGAAGTCCCTCCACATAGCCCACCTGCCGCGCCAGTTCATGAAGCTGCGGATCGCGCATCCCATCGGCAAACAGCGTATAACCCAGCATACAGGCATACGTACACAACGCTGTGTGAATCGGATTCAGACATACGGTAACTTTCATGCGCTCGGATTTGTTGACAGTCTCCCGGTCCGTCATATACACGCCTGCCTGCTCTAAAGGAGGACGGCCGTTCGGGAAGGAATCCTCTATCACAAGATAGCCGGGTTCCTCGGCGTTGACAAAGGGGGCGATGTAAGTCTGTTTGGAGGTCACTGTGATATCCATGCCCTCGACGCCGGACTGCGCCAATTCCTGGGCGACCGCTTCGCTTGGCCGGGGTGTGATCTTGTCGATCATCGTCCAGGGGAAACTGACCACAGATTCATCCTGTACATAATCCAAAAACGCTTTGTCCACCAGGCCCTTTTCGGCCCAGATCTGCGCGGTTTCCAGCACGGACTGACGCAGTTTTTTTCCGTTGCGGGATACGTTGTCCATGGAGACTAAAGCCAACGGAAATTTACCTGCACAAAACCGTGTGTACAGCAAAGACGTAAGAATCCCCATAGCTCCGGTGACCGCTTCCGGCCCGTTTTCCATGTCTTTTTTCACATAGCCGAGATATTCGCCCTCCGCGTTTTTGAGGGCATACCCTTTTTCCGTGATGGTAAAAGAAACCATCTGAAGTCCAGGAGCCGAGAAAATCTCCTTGAGCCTCGACCATGAGGCGGGATCGTCGGACTGGGCTTTTACCGCTTCGCTCAGAGAACCGAGCACGCATCGATCGGTGCTTCCATCCTCATGGAGCGTGACAGACAAGACGAGATTATCATAAGGATCGTAAATCTGGTCAACTACATCATAGTCAAAGGTTTCCACACAAGTGATTCCCTTATCCAACACGCCATTGGAAATGAGCTGGTCTGCAATGCCTCCCAAAAAGAAGCGGAAGATATTGCCGATGCCGAAGTGAACCCACACAGGAGCCTTCTTTGTCTGCTCCGATAACTGCGCGGGATCGTAATCCGGCAGTTTTATCCCGGAAGCGCCCCAATCGTTCCGGCTGTTGATTCCATCGTATGTTAGTTTCATGCTATTCCTCCTTTTGCGTCCAATTCCTCGTAATATTTCTGGCTGTCTGGATCGTACTCCAGCAATTCCTCGTAAAGCGCCTCGCACCATATCTCAAGATTTTCTTCCTGGCCGGTAATCCGTGCCAGTCCTTTGGATACCATCCAGATATCCTCACAGGCCTGGTTCCGCTTTTCCCGATCGGTCGCGCTTCTCAATCCCAAAAACTTCCGGGCGTAATGATCGCCTTTGCAGGTAGAGAGATAGCGGCGGGCGGCATTGCGAAATTCCAGATATAAGATAGTTTTGTGTATGCCGCTCAAATCATCGGGATGCTCCAGATGCAGCTCCTTTAAAGTCCCCTGCATCTCTTTTTTCAGCGCGCCGGGCAGGAACCTGCGCCTTTTAAAAAGCCCTGGCAGATAGACGAATTTCCACAGCCAATTGTCCGCTGCCTGATCTGGGTGCTTTGGATTTGTGTAGCGCTGCTGATAAAGCATCCGGCAAAAATCCAAAGCTTCCTCCTCCAAGTCCGGCAAATCTCGCAGCAGCTTTCGCCGTTTCTGAGGATCCAATTCCCGGAAATAAGCCATCCCGGCTTCATTCATTTCATACATTTTGATCACCAGTCTACACAGGAAATGGCAGCTTTTTCTGCTTCTAAGCCTGCCACATAGTGTTTGGTAAAAATCCCAAATCCTTCTACCTCTTTGGGATCGGGGGCGAGCGCCTCGCCGGTGAGATCTGCGAAAATTCGCTGTTCCAGATACTCCTCCAACTTGCCGTCTTTCTTTCCGTCCGCCAGATAAGCCGCCAAAAGTGCAATGCCCCAGGCTCCGCCCTCAGAAGCGGTTTCCAGAACCGTCACAGGCGTGTTTACCGCAGCCGCCAGATATCTTTGCATAACTTTCGGCGTTTTAAACAATCCCCCATGTCCCATAATCCGATCCAGGGGAACGCCCTCGTCTTTTAGCAAAATATCCATGCCCAGCTTTACGGCTCCCAAAGAAGTGTACAGATTGGCCCGCATAAAGTTTGCCAGATTGAACGGGCTATCGGGGGTGCGGACAAACAGGGGCCGCCCTTCGTTGATAAAGGTGATATTTTCACCGGAATAATAACCATAGGGCAGAAGGCCGCCGCAGTCGGGATCCCCGGATAGGGAATGGGTATAGAGTTTTTCAAACAAAGTGCCCATGTCGGTATCCAGCCCCATAAGCTGACTGAATTCCTGGAACAGTCCTACCCAGGCGTTCAGATCGGAGGTGCCATTATTGGCGTGAGACATGGCGCAGGGGAAGCCGGACGGCGTAGTTACCATATCAATTTCACGATAAACCTTGGAGAGTTGTTTTTCCAATACCACCATAGCAAATGTGCTGGTACCCGCGGAGAGGTTCCCGGTTCTGGGCGCCACAGAGTTGGTAGCGGTCATACCGGTGCCCGCGTCGCCTTCTGGAGGACACAAAGGGATTCCGGGCTGAAGGCTGCCGCTCTCGTCCAGCAATGCCGCTCCCGTTTGGGTGAGACAGCCTGCATCGTCCCCGGCCGTCAAAACCTTTGGAAAGACTTCGCGCAGTTTCAGCGGATAACCATGCTCTGCAGCCAGCGCGTCGAATTTCTGCACCATGGATTCGTCATAGTCAAGCGCGTCCGAGTCGATCGGAAACATGCCGGCCGCATCGCCGATGCCGATAACTTTTTGCCCAGTCAGTTTGTAGTGCATATAAGCAGCCAGTGTAAAAACGGAGGCCACGTTTTTTACATGCTCCTCTTTGTCCAGCATCCGCTGGTACAGGTGCGCAGCCGACCAGCGCAGTGGGATGTTGAACTGAAACAGTTCGGTAAGTTTATCCGCCGCTTCAGAAGTGTTGGTGTTGCGCCAGGTCTGGAAGCGGGCAAGTTGCTTGTCTTCTTGATCTAGAGCGATATAACCGTGCATCATCGCACTGATCCCAATGGCGCCAAAAACCGTGGGCGTTATT
The DNA here is from genome assembly GCA_947571775.1 of uncultured Lachnospiraceae bacterium. GTDB lineage: Bacteria > Bacillota > Clostridia > Lachnospirales > Lachnospiraceae > MGBC164599. Next base: position 230,812 of record CANOZK010000002.1, read on the forward strand.
TCGTATTTTGCCTCTACCTCTTTGCGCAGAACGGTGTAACAAGAGCGCAGACCTGCATCTACATCCTTCAGATCGTAAGTCCAGACGCCGTCCACCAGGGAATTTTCCCACTCATGGCCCCCCGTAGCCAGTACATTTCCATTGTAATCAATCAGCACACCTTTGATCCGGGTGGAACCGAATTCAATGCCCAGGGCTGTCTTGCCCTGCTCGATCAGTTTTTTCACATTCTCTTTGTTCATAATCTACTCCTAATTTCTGTTCAGATACCATGTTATCTTACAAGGGCCCCCACGAGATGAGGACCCCTTTATATTATACCATAATATCATCAGGTTGCCTGACGTTTTTTGGAAATACAGTCAATACCTACGGCAATCGCCAAAACGATACCTTTTACAACCATCTGTGTGTATTCGCTGACATCCATCAGAATCATACCGTTTGTCAGAGAACCGATGATGAGCACGCCGGCTACCACGCCGGACATACGGCCCACGCCACCGTTGACAGACACGCCGCCCAATACCACACAGGTAATGACGTCGAATTCCAGACCCTTACCTACGGTACTCTGCGCAGAATTGGAACGGGACAGCAGCACGATACCTGCCAGGCCGGCGAACAGGCCGGAGAGGGCGTAAATCAGATATTTGATCCGATTTACCCGGATACCGGACAATTCCGCCGCCTCTTCATTTCCGCCGATCGCGTAGAAGTAGCGGCCAAAGAAGGATTTGTTGAGGATAAAGCTGCCAATGGCAAAACACAGAACCATGATAATCGCACAGATTGGCACTGGCCCCAGCGACCAGCGTCCAAACAAGCCGAAGTTCGGGTCAAAGCCGGAAATCGGCCGTCCGGCGGAAATCAAATAAGCGACGCCCTCAAAGATCGTCTGGGAAGCAAAAGTGGCAATCAGAGCAGGGATACCGATGGAAGCTACCATCGCGCCGTTTAGTACGCCGATCAGTGTAGCCAGGCACAGGGAAAGCAGCAGAGCCAGCCACATATTTACGCCCATGTTGACCATCAGATAGGCGCAGACTACGTTCACCAGGGTAATGATAGAACCAATGGACAGGTCAATTCCGGCAATCAGGATTACGAAAGTCATTCCGATGGATGCGATTCCATAATAGGAAATCTGACGGGTAATGTTGACGATGTTATTGCTGGAGATAAAGGTACCGCCGCTGGCAACAGCAAAGATAATCACCTCCGCCAGAAAAACCAGCCAAATGGCGTTGGATTTCAATAAATTATTGGAACTTGTTTTCATATCAGGAAACCTCCTTTTTATCAATTGCAGAAGCATAGGCCATAATGGTGTCCGCGTTGAATTCTTCTTTTTGCAGCTCGCCGGTCATTTCATGCTCGGCCAAGACGATGATGCGGTCAGACATACCAATCAGCTCTTCCATCTCGGAAGAAATCATTAACACGCTGCGGCCGTCTTCTACCAAATCATTGATCAGCTTGTAAATCTCATATTTTGCGCCTACATCAATACCGCGGGTCGGTTCGTCAAAAATAATAAGCTGAGAATCTGCGGCCAGCCATTTTCCAAGGATAACTTTTTGCTGGTTGCCGCCGGAGAGATTTTTGACAAGCTGATTGATGCTGGGACACTTGATCTGAATTTCCTCTTTGTATTTTTCCGCCGTCTTTTTTTCCGTTGCGGAATCTATCACACTAGCTGTGGAAATGCGTTCATAGATCGGCATGTTAATATTGTTTTTTATGGAGTTGGTCAAAAGGGCGCCGTGACGCTTCCGGTCTTCCGGTACTAGGGCAATGCCTAAGTTAATGGCCTCTCTTGGGGATTTCGGATCGATCTCCTTGCCTTTTAAAATAATCTGACCAGATTCTTTCGGCTTTGATCCGAAAATAACTTCCGCCAGCTCTGTCCGGCCTGCGCCTACCAGGCCGCCCAGGCCCAGCACCTCGCCGGCATGAATCTGAAGGCTCATGTTCTTATTCCCATTGCCGCATACATTTTTCAGTTCCAGAACTACGTTGTTCTTATCAATGCAGTCCTTGCGCGGAGGATATTTTTGGGTCATCTCCCGCCCTACCATCATTTTGATCAGTTCATCTACTGTGGCTTTGGGAGTAATCAAGGTATCCACATACTCGCCGTCCCGGATAACCTCGATTCGGTCAGACAGCCGGAAGATTTCTTCTAGTCGATGGGAGATATAGATAATAGAAACGCCTTTTTTACGCAAAAGCTCTACGACCTTAAACATATTTTCTACTTCATTGGTCGTCAGCGGCGCGCTGGGTTCATCCATAATCAGCACCTGGGCGTTCTGCTGAATCGCTTTGGCGATCTCGATCATCTGCTGATAGCCGACAGAGAGATTTTTTACCAGCTCGCGCGGATTGATCTTGATCTGTAACTGCTCAAAAGCCTTGGCTGCCTCTTCCTCCATGGCCTTGCGGTCAATGACGATGCCCTTGCGGATCGGCCTGCCCAGGAACAGGTTTTCCGCCGCAGAAAGCTCACCCACATTGTTAAATTCCTGATAAATAATTGCGATCCCGTTTTCGGCTGCCAATTGGGGGGTCATACGGTCAAATTCTTTTCCGTTTACCCGGATTTTTCCCGACGTGGGAACAACTGCGCCGGAACAGCACTTAATCAGGGTGGATTTTCCGGCGCCGTTTTCACCGATGAGGCCGAGAACCTCGCCCCGATGCAGCTTTAAGGTTACGTCTTTTAATGCCACAACGCCGGGGTATTCCTTTCGGATGTGTTCCAATTCCAGAACATAATCTTCACTCATAATTTCCTCCTCCTGAATTATTGTTCTGATATCATTCTGATGTGCGTCCCCAAAAAGGATGGGGACGCAACATAACGGTCTGTATTATTTCATGCCTTTCATGATTTCGTCTGCATTGTCTGCGCTGATCAGCGTCAGGCCGCGGAATACATTCTGCGTTTCCAGGGAATCGCTGAGAATCAGGGCGAACATAGCGGCACAGGCATTTCCGGTATCTTCATCAGAACCCTCAAAACCGACAGCCACACGTGCAGGATAAGTGGTATCTGACAGATGTTCCAACTGCTGCTTCGTTACGTCGGCGGTGAAAACGCCCATATCTTCTGGAATGCTGCCGCCCGTGGAAATCTGGATCGCCTCATCGGTACCAATCATCGCGCCGGAACCGATACCGGTAACAACCTTACAATCTGGATAGCGCTGAAGGATGGTTTCCATCGCGGTCTGCGCCTGGTTGGGATCCAGACCTGCCTGGCTGGAGATAATCTCATACATACCTGCGCAAGTATTTTCCAATCCCTGAAGGATACCTTCCTCACGCTCCAGCAGGATAGTGGTCTGCGGATAATTGATCATAGCCACCTGAGCCTGATTGTCCTCGCTGTAATGCTTTTTGATAAATTCTCCGGCCGCTTCGCCGATGGCAATACCCAGATCGGTATTATTCAGCACCCAGTTTCCGTCCGTGTTTGTCATGGGATCGTCCCAACACATCACTTTGATACCCTCGCCCCGCGCCTGCGCACACACGTCCTCAATGGCGGCAGCGTCAGAAGGATGCACCATAATCAAATCACACTTGGAAGAGATAAAGTTTTCCACCTGGCCAATTTGAGTTGCAGAGCTGTCGTCACACGCTACGATGGTGACATTCGCGCCATTGGCTTTCAAAGTTTCTTCCAGAGCGGTCATAACACCTGCCCAGTATGCGTTCTGCAAGGACTGAATCGTAATGCCGATTTTCTTGCCGTCCAGAACAGACATATCCGCCTGGGCATAAAAATCCGGATCCGCCTGGGTGCCTTCGGTGCTGCTGGTGTCTGCCGCCGTCTCTGTGTCGGTCTGTGTACTTGCGTCGGTTCCAGTGCTGCCGCCGCCGTCGCCTTTGTTGACGCAGCCGGTCAGGACTGTCAGTGACAAAGCAGTCATACATAATATAGATAAAATACGTTTTCTCATGGTAATCAATCTCCTTTTCATTGTCGTTATACGCAACCGCCAAGGTATCCGAACGATCGCTATACATCAAAAACTGTGGCGCTTCTTAGAAGCAAGTAAAAGCGCCATCCAAAATAAAGTCAGAACCGGTGGTAAAAGTGGATGTGTCTCCCGCCAGATACACACAGATCGATCCCAGCTCCTCCGGTTTTCCAAGACGGCCCATCGGCGCCATCGCGTTCCATTGGGCAATCAGAGGCTGCAAGGTAGGGGAAGACAATGTCAAATCCGTACCTATGTAACCAGGGCTAATGCTGTTGACGCGCACTCCCTGTTTTGCCCATTCCACAGCCAGAGACTTGGTCAGTTGGATGACAGCGGCTTTGGAAGCGTTATACGCACACTGAGGCTGAGGTACGTTGACGATGTGGGCGGACATAGAAGCAGTGTTGATAATAGAGCCGCCGCCGTGACTTAACATATACCGGCCCGCTATGGTGTCGGTCAGGAACACACTGTTCAGATTTACGTCGATGTTCTTTTTCCATTGGGCGTAAGTCATCTCGTCTGCCGGTGCGTTGATGCAGATACCCGCATTGGCGTGACAGAAATCCAGATCTCCCAGTTCACGGACAGCCTCGTCTACCATAGACTGCACCTGGGATTCGTCGGTTACATCGCAGCCAATGGCGATCACCTTGCGGCCTGTAGCCTCTGCGATTTCTTTTGCCGCAGCCTTTGCTTCCTCCAAATCCATATCTGCGATTGCCACATCTGCTCCCGCCTCAGCAAAAGCTGCGGCTGTGCATTTCCCGATTCCGCGGGCGCCTCCCGTAACGAACCCTTTCTTTCCATCCAGCCGCATTTTCTCGATAATATTCATACGACATCTCCTTTCTTTGAATTCATTTTGTAAAATGATTTTTCAATTTATATTTATATAATATATTTCCAGAATGGTTTTGTCAATTTGTCAAAATAAATAATATTTTATAAAATAAATTATACAAATTATACAATAGAAGGTTCTTCCAAATTTGTGCTATAATAATATAATTATTTTACAAATTCAATTTACAAATAAAAGAGGACACAATATGAACAAAAGTATCACTCCCAATCAGATCAAAAAAAACAACCGTAATCTAATCTACGATTATATTTATAAAAACCGCAATGTCTCCCAACAGGACATTGCTTACAATCTGCGTTTGAGCCGCCCGACTGTGGCGGCAAATCTGACTGCTCTGGAAAACGATGGACTGATTCAGAAAAACGGCAGAATCAATACAGAATTTGTCGGCAGAAAGGCCATTGCCTATTCCATTATCCCCGATTTTCGCATCAGCATCGGCGTGGAAATTTTGGAAAAAGAAGTCAACATGATTGCGATCAACCTGTACGGGGAACAGATAGATCGTCTGAGTTATGGTATCATTTACGAAAATAAAGACTCTTATTTTAAAATGGTATGCGCAAAAATCTTGTTTTTCAAGGACTCTCTCGGCTTTCAAGATGAACAGATCCTTGGAATTGGCTTTGCCATGGAAGGCTTGGTTTCACCGGACAAACGCACCATTTTATTCGGCGAAATCTTGTCCTATACCGGCCTTTCCATCGAAACTTTTACCAAACATCTGCCCTATACCTGTTCTTTTTTCCATGATGTAGAAAGTGCCGCCGTCTCTGAAAAGTGGACGACACCAGAACTAAAAGACGCATTTTATCTTGCGCTTAACTGGCACTTTGGTTCGGCCATCATTTCCAAAGGAGAGATACTCACAGGCAAACATGGAAACGTTTCCACTGTGGAACATATCCAAGTACATCCAGACGGCGCGTTGTGCTACTGCGGCAAGCGCGGATGCATCGATACAGTGTGTTCTCTGAGCGCGCTCCTCACCGAGAACGAAACGACGGAAGATTTTTTCAGGGGACTGCGGCAGAAAAATCCTTCTGTGATGGAACGCTGGGCACACTATCTCTTGGAACTCGCCGAAGTCATCAATATGCTGCATTTGGTTTTTGATACCGATTTTATTCTCGGGGGATCCATCGCCCCGTATCTGCGTGAGGAGGACATCACTGTCTTGTACGAAAGAATTCAGCAGTTGACGCCTTTTGCGGAATCGCAGGATTTCATTTTGGTCAGCAAGATTCCTCAGCACAATACGATCGTTGGCGCTGCACTCCCTTATATTCAGGCATTTCTGGATGAACTGTCCAATTAAAAAGCGTTTTGTAAACTTGAGGCTTCCGAGGATTTCTTTTCGGAAGCTTTTTTTGCTGCAGAAACATGGAATTGTAGAAAAACGTTTCTGCTGCAAAGACTTGCTTTATCCTAAAATGTATTTTAACAACGGTATTTTGTGGTTTCTGTTTGTTAATGTTGAAAAATAATAAAAAAAATGTTAATATTCTAAAAGAAATATAAAAATGTGCTTTCACATACATCTTCAGCGGAAAGGAAGGAAACACATGTATTGTCCAAATTGTAAAAAAGACATGGGGGAAGACGCCCTGTTTTGCCCTGAATGCGGAACGAAAACACTAGCCGTCTCCTCAAAAAGATGCAATGCCTGCCAAACACCCTTAGAGCCAGATATGGCTTTTTGCCCTGAATGCGGACAGCCCGTGGCAGAAGCTCCATATACCGAAAGCCCCGGTTATAACCCCGGGAATTACCAGCAAAACAACCCGGATTCTGCACAACAAAGCGGCTATCCGCAGCAGAAAATGCCAGACCCTATGCAGAATTACAGTTATCCAGACCCAGACCCTTCTGCGCCGTTAAAGAAAAAAGCGCCTGTCGGCACCATTGTAGCTATCTGCGCCGGTGTTCTGGTTGTCTGCGCGGCGGCAATCTTTCTTCTGTCAAGAATGGATCAAAACGACGCTAAAATGGTCAGTAAAGAAAATCAGACCGCCCAAGAGCAAAAAGATAGCGAGAACGCCGAAGATTCTTCCGACACTATTTCGGAGAACACAAAAAAAGAAAAGAAGAAAGAAGACCAAGTGGTACAAGTAATCGAAAATAATTCAGCAGAAGAAACTGATGCAAACGGCCAGAACCAGAATGCCGCATCCGCACAGAGCAAAACTTTTGCGAACGCCAAAGACCGGACGGCCCAGCAGGATGTTCTTACCGTCGGCGGACAGCTAGACTTACAGCACATGGGCAACCTTCTGGGAAATACAGGAGCTACATATGGGTCTTATGTATTGGACGTGACCAATCTGCAAGAGTACGATGCTGGAAGTGCAGACACACCGCTTCCTGCCTCGGCGCTGATTGGCGTTCCCATCTTATTTACCATAGCGGACGGTGTGGACAAAGGTGAGATCAATTTGGATACTCCAGTAACGTTGGCCTATACCTTTGCCAATGGAAGAGGCGTTTTTAAAAGCTCAGACAATGGGCGAACTTTCCCGATTTCCCAGATGCTCTCTGAAGCACTGACGAACAGCGATAACAATGCGCTAAATTCGCTGATTGATTTTCTGACCCTAGACCGCATCAATACTACTTGTCACTCTTACGGTTTTAACAGTGTAGATATGCAGAGGAAACTGATGACTGGAACCACCAATTTGGAAAATTATATCAGCGCGAAAGATGCGGCAATGATGCTGAATACAATCTATCAAGATAATTTTATCGGAATTGGAAAAGCGTTCCTGGAGACAAACTTTAAAATTTCGGGATCCGATACAGCCAACCGGGGCATGTATCCAGCCTGCAGTTCCTGTGAAACGTTCCTAAATCTCAATGGGATCACAGATTCCCGCTATAATGAGATCGGCCTGATTCAAAACGGGGATGAAATTTTTATTATATCTGTCTTTACCTGTAATGGAGTAGCTAACACATCGGCCTCAGCATTGACTACGCTCAGCTCTTATGTAGTCAGTACACTGAAAGCACAATAGAGGCATGATATTATGAGAAAGAGAACAGTATTGTTAATACTGCTGGTGCTTGTACTGGCTGTAATATTCTGTCTGCGTACCCCATTGCTTTTTCAAAATAGCCAGGCTCATCGGGAAAAAGAATCATCCAAACAGGAGCAAAAAGAAAAAAACGCTAAGATGGCCGAGGCGCAAAAACAACTATTGTCCCAAAATGAACTGGAAACCCAAGAGCAGGAGTCGCAGAAGACTTCCAGACAAACGGTTGCTGTCTTAGAGGAAGAAAATGACCCAGGTCTGGAAGGCGAAGCCCAGATAGAAAAACCGGCAAGGATGTCCAAGGATGAGTGGAATACAGAAGGGGTAGAGGGAATGGATGATCTGAAAATCCAGTTAGAGTCCATGCTTGCCGGTTACGAAGGCGACTGGTCCGTCTATGCTTATGATCTTTCTGATAAAGAATATCTGGAAATCAATAGCCATGCTGTAAAGGCGGCCAGCCTGATCAAGCTTTATATTATGGGCGCAGTATTGGAACAAATAGAAGCCGGCAATCTAACGGAGGATGAAAACATCCATTATCTGCTGTCTGCTATGATTACCGTCAGCGATAACGAATCCGCCAATGAATTGGTGCGCCTTTTAAGCCCAGATGGGAGAGATCATGCAGCGGGCATGGAAGTAGTCAATGCTTTTGCAAAAGCCTATGGATATGAAGACACCAGTCAGGGCAGGGATCTGAAAGACGTCCGCGATACACCTCCTCCAGGTGAGAATTATACATCTGTAAAAGATTGCGGGTTCTTTCTTAAACGAGTATACGAGGGGACATGCATTTCGCCGGAGGCTTCCGCCAAAATATTGGAACTTCTCAAACAGCAGACCAGAACCTGGAAGATACCGGCAGGCGTACCAGAAGGCGTTGTCACAGCCAATAAAACAGGCGAACTCAGCGATACGGAGAACGATGTAGCAGTTATCTATTCCCCAGGCGGCGATTACATCTTATGCATAACTTCTACAAACCTGGCTGATACCGCGTCAGCCCAAGCAAATATTGTAGAGATCTCAAGTACAGTTTATCAATATATGGATACTTAAACAAATTTAGGAGACAAAACGTATATGAACGGATATTATGAACAAAACAATGCACCAGCTCCATATAGACCGCCCAATATGGGCTACGCCCCGCCACCTCCGCCGCCACCTAAGAAAACTTCAAAACTGACTTGGGTCGTCGTCGCTGTTATTATCCTGCTCATTGCAGCTTATGCCATCCTCAGCAATCTTTTTAGCCCGGAAAAAGTTGCACAAAAGTATTTCAAAGCTGTTTTCAGCAGCAACTGGGCAACCGCATATGAATATCTGGAAGTGCCGGAGGGAGCGCTGATGACCAGCGCACATTTTTTGGAAGTCCACGAAGAAGAACAACAGGCAAATGTAACGAACTTAAAAGTACAGGAATCAGGAAGCAAATCTGCTGCCGACAAGAACTTTATGCGGACATATACGGCTTATTACACGGTTAAGGGCGAGAACGACAGCAGGACGGAAGATATCCAGCTCGTAAAACAACAAGAAAAGAATCTTCTGGTGTTCCCCAAATGGAAAGTTTCCTCGGGTACTGTACTAGCCAAGAACTTTGTGATCTTCGCCCCATCGGGGTATGAAATCGCCGTGGATGGAGAGGTATTAAATCCCGTCAGCAAAGGTATGGACACGGTTGATATAGAAGGAACAAAAGATATCGCCTCAGAGGGGATCAATGGTTATGATACATACATGGAAAATATGTTTATCGGACAACACGCCGTCACAGCCTCCGCCGAAAATCTAGAAACAGAAGAATTTACCTTCGATCTATACTCTGATGAAATGCAATATTATAAGGTAGATACCCTGGAAATAAGCGGGACTGCTGTTTCTGATATGGAGTCCACTGTGCAGGACTTTATGAGATTGATTTATAAAGAAGCCCTGGCCCAGTCTAAGCCCTCGGAAGATTATTTCAACTATTGGGCGCAGGAAGGAGCAGACATAGAAGATACCCGTTTCATCCAGGAAGCGGCCAAAGAACTACACGAGGATTTGACTTCTGCCCTTAATGATCCGCATTATTATGACAAAATACAATTTACCCGTATGGATTTTAGCAAGTATCAAAGCCAGGTAAATGAAATTTACAACGACGAGTCAGGTAATCTGTATGCGCGTCTATATGTGAATTATCAATACGATTATACATATACCGGCGTATCCACTTCTTATCAAGGAATAACGAACAAAGAAGACCAGGAAAATTCAGGGAGCAGCGATATGACCGTAACTTTTAAACTAGAAGATGGAAACTGGAAAATCTGCTTTGCCGACATGGATAGTGTATACTAAAGAGGAGGTATTGATATGTTCTGTAGTCATTGTGGCAAACAGATCTCTAACGTAAGTAAATTCTGTGGGTATTGCGGCCATTCCACAAAAGTTGCGCATGGTTCGCCATCCGATCAGCCATACGCACAGGCGGCTCGCCCTCAGGGATGCTGTCCTCCTTATGAGCACCCCCGTGGATATTCTTCTCCTACGCCTGGCATACCTAATATTTCGCCCGGCGCAGGCAAAGGCGTTGTCCACACCGCCAGAAAGATAGGCACATACAAGATACTTCCAGTCATCGCAGCATTGATCTGTATTTTGATTGTGTTATTTTATAACCAATTCCTCAAAGCAGGAAAACCAGAAGATACGATCGCAGATCTGGAAAAAGCTCTGAATAACCTGGATACAGAAGCAATGCTGGAATGTTTTGACCAGCAGACACAGAAATTATATTCTGGAAGCTTTGCTTTGACCGGTTCCTTTTTTGATCTGGATTTGGAAGGTATTTCTGATTTGACAACGGGATTGGGCGGCATCATGGCAGGCACCGGGTTAACTCCCAAATTTACCATGAATGTATCAAATATCGAATATTCCAACAACAATGCTTGTATGGCCACGGTGAATATGACCGTATCCTACGAAGGAGAAACCGAATCGGAAACTGTACAACTTCCTATGAAAAAAATTGACCGGAAATGGGTTATCAGCATGGGAGCGCTAAGTGACTTTGTTTATAATTAGAAAAGGAGATGAAAATGGCAAATTTTTGTAAAAGATGTGGGCGTCCGTTGCCCGAAGACGGCATTTGTAAATATTGTATCGATACAAATACAGATGATCATGCAACGGAAACGCCATCCAATGAAAATCAGCAACAAGAACAACCCCACCAAAACCAATATCAGCAACAAGATCCATATCAACAGCAGGCGCCTTACCAGGGTCCCCAAGGCCAATATCAGCAGCAAGGCCCTTACCAGGGACAGTACCAGCAGCAAGGGCCCTACCAGGGGCAATACCAGCAGCAAGGCCCCTATCAAGGCCAATACCAGCAGCAGGGACCTTATCAGGGACAATATCAGCAAGGACCTTACAACAGCGGGATGAGTCGGGAGGCCGAATGGCTTAACAGCAAAAAAGACATGTTCGTCTCAGGGACCAAGAACATGTTTTCTGAGATTTTACCTGTAATGAAAGCGCCTATCACACGGGTCAAAAGTATCGCTTCCACCGGAAGCCCGGCCGTTGGATTGGAATTCATAATCGCAAAAGCTGTTGTCGTACTCTTGATTATCCTGGTAGCGATCGCGAAGATTAGAAGTGAGATAGGACTAACCGAATACATATCCATCCCCTATTTGAGGATTTTCTTCATCGCTATTCTCCTGACTGTGGGGATAGACTGTGCCGAGGCGTTATTCCTGCAAGTATTTACAGGTGTATTCAACGGAAAAACGAGTTACGCAAATATGATCACGATCGTGGGTGCGCGGGCAATGTATCAGGGTGTTTTCTTCCTGGTCTGCGCCGTACTGCTGCTGCTCTCTCCAGGAACTGCTTCCATATTGTTCATGATTGGGATGATCGTCTCACCCTATATAGAATTTGGCGGATACATGGCTGTTGCAGAAGTAAACGCAGACAGAAAACCTTATGTGTTCCTTATCGTCAACATCTGTATGATTCTGCTCTTAGGTGTTTTCATATACATTTTCGCCTCAGATCTTGTAACTTCTATGGGAAATATTTTGAATCAGTTCTGATACAATCATGTCTCTAAAACAGTAAAAGCATTTGATTACAAAGCTGCTGTACAAAAAAAATATCTCGTACAGCAGCTTTTTCTTGTTGCCTCGATCCGGTTTTGTGGAAACATTGACAAACGATTTAAATCACCCTATAATAGCCATATATCTATACAATTGCATTAAAAAACAGACAGTTCGTGATTTGTGTACTCTTGGAAGGTTCCAAGGGTACATCCTTTTAGAAATGGAGGCATGGTTAATAAATGAGACAATTAATGACTGGCGATGAAGCGATAGCAAGAGGTGCATACGAAGCGGGTGTGCGCCATGCAGCCGCGTATCCGGGAACGCCCAGTACAGAAATCTTGGAAAACCTGTCGGGTTATCAAGAGATTGAGACAGAATGGGCACCGAATGAGAAAGTTGCCCTGGAGTCGGCTATCGGCGCGGCCATAGCGGGGGTTCGGAGCATGGCGTCCATGAAGCATGTGGGCGTAAACGTAGCGGCCGACCCTTTATTTACCTGGGCTTATATGGGGGTAAATGCTGGAAACGTATTGATCACAGCGGACGAGCCAGGCATGTACTCTTCCCAGAATGAGCAGGATAACCGGAATTATGCCAAAGCAGCCAAATGGGCGATGATGGAGCCGTCCGATTCCCAGGAATGCCTGGATATGGTCAAAGCCGCCTACGAATTGAGCGAATCTTACGATACTCCGGTGATGGTGCGCATGACCACCAGGGTCTGCCATTCCAAATCCATTGTGGAGCTGGGCGAGCGCAAAGAAGCGCCTGCCAAAGAATGGGAAAAAAATCCGGCAAAATATGTCTGTCTTCCCGCCATTGCCCGGAATCTGCGCGTAAAGCTGGAAGAGCGTATGAAAGAGCTGGAAGCATACAGCGAGAAATCCCCGTTTAACCGCGCGGAATATGGATCGGGCAAAGTCGGAGTCATTGCCTCCGGGATTTGCTATTTCTATGGAAAAGAAGTTTTTGGAGAAGAAGCTTCTTATCTAAAATTAGGCTTCACACATCCTCTTCCCAAGAAAATGATCCAGGATTTCTGCAGCCGCATGGATACCGTTTACATATTGGAAGAAAACGATCCATATATCCAGGAATTTGTAGAAAGGTTGGGCGTAACCTGCAAGATTGTGGGGAAAGACACCTTCCCGCCTTACGGGGAAATGACCCCAGATGTGATCCGCAAACGCGCCAAGGGAGAAGCGTTTAAGACGATTGACTTCGACAAGTCAAAACTGATTGCCCGCGCACCGGCTTTCTGTGCCGGCTGTCCGCATCGCGGTCTGTTTTATCGGCTGGGCAAGCGCAAGGATATTATGATCAGCGGGGACATCGGCTGCTATACTCTGGCCGCAGGCAAACCTTTTACGGCTATGGATTCCACCGTCTGCATGGGAGCAAGCTTTTCCATCGGCCATGGGGCGCAGAAGGCATTTAACCAGACGGGTTCTGGAAAAAGGGTCGTAGCAGTTCTCGGAGACTCCACCTTTTTCCACACGGGCATCAACTCCCTGATCAACACCGTGTATAACCAGAGCAATACCGTCAACATTATACTGGATAACCGTATTACCGGCATGACTGGACATCAGGACAATCCAGGCACAGGGTTCAACGCCAAAGGAGAGCCTACTACTCTGATTCAGATCGAAGAATTGGTACGTGCAATCGGCGTTCGTCATATTCGCGTTATAAATCCAAACAACCTGGAGGAAGTAGACCATACACTGGATGAACTCCTGGCTTTGGATGAACCTTCTGTGATTATCACCAGATGGCCCTGCGCGCTGAAGAAATTTTCCCAGGCAGATAGGAATGAATTTACAGATTTGTTTGCCAGCAGAAACAAGGTGTTGGAGGAAAAATGCGTGGGATGCAAGAAATGCTTGAAAGCGGGTTGTCCGGCCATGTCCTTTGATTCGGAAACAAAAAAAGCAGTCATTCATCAGACACAGTGCGTAGGATGCGACGTGTGCACGCAGATCTGCAAAAAAGACGCCATCGTAAAGGAGGGTTAGGTTATGACAAAGAGCATTTTATTGGTAGGCGTAGGCGGCCAGGGAACCATCCTGGCCAGCAAGATATTGACAACGGGTCTGATGGAAGCCGGATACGATGTAAAAATGAGTGAGATCCACGGCATGTCCCAGAGAGGAGGAAGCGTCTCCTCCCAGGTGCGCTACGGTGAGAAAGTGTATTCGCCCGTAATTGAAAAAGGCGCGGCAGATATGGTCGTGGCATTTGAGAAAATGGAAGCCCTGCGCAGTCTGGATTATCTAAAAGACGGCGGCACGCTGGTAGTAAATAACGAAGAAATCCCTTCCCAATCGGTGGTAATTGGAGAAGAAGCGTATCCTGCGGATGTGCTGGAGGAAATCCGCAGACATGTAGACCAGGTAAAAGTAGTGGACGCCAGCGGCATGGCGCAAAAACTGGGAAATGAGAAAGCGGCCAATATGGTCTTATTGGGAACAATCATTCACGCTATGGGGCTGGAACAGATTCATTGGGATGCGATTTTAAAAGACAACATTAAGCCAAAATTTCTGGAATTGAATCAGAAAGCAATTCAGATGGGCATGGGTGCGGTGAGGGAATAGATGATGATAACGCCTTATATTATTTTTCACGGCGAATGCAAAGAAGCCTTGAAATTCTATCAGGAAGTTTTTCACTGCTGTGTAAAAATAAAACAACTCTATGAAGACTATGTGCCGGAAGGCTTGAAGGATATTCCGCCCGATCTGGCGCATTGGGTTTTACACGCGGAGCTGGATATATGCGGGACTGGAGTCTGGTTTGCGGATGAGGCGGTCGATCCCATAAATAAGGGAAATCATCTTAGATTGACCGTCACTGTGCCGACCAGAGAAGAAGCGCAGGAAATTTATGAAAGATTTATAGAAGGCGCACGTATTGTTCTGCCGCCGACCGAAACTTTTTACAGTACCTTTCACGCGGAAATATTTGATAAATATGGAATCGGCTGGAATATCGTGGCGGAAGAAGCGCCCATGCAATGCGAGGAGGAAATGATATGATATCGGAAAAAATGAAGCCTCTGGTTCAGAACAATTCTGCCATACGCGCAATGTTTGAGGAGGGAAATCGGCTTCGCGCCAAATACGGCGCGGATAAGGTGTTTGATTTTAGCCTGGGAAATCCCAACGTACCCGCGCCAGAGCAGGTAAAAGAGGCAATCATCGATTTGGTAAATAACGAGGACCCGACAGTTCTCCATGGATATATGAGCAACGCAGGCTTTGAGGATGTGCGCCAAAGCATTGCCGCGTCTTTGAACCGGAGATTCGGGACAAACTTCCAGTCAAAGAACCTGATTATGACCGTAGGCGCGGCCAGCGGCCTGAATGTAATCTTAAAGACCGTAGTCAATCCTGGAGAAGAGGTCATCGTATTTGCCCCTTATTTCCTAGAATACGGTTCTTATGTGCGCAATTACGATGGAAAACTAGTGGAGATTACCCCAGATACCGCCACCTTTCAGCCAAACCTTCAGGAATTTGAACAGAAAATCACAGCGAAAACCAGGGCGGTGATCGTCAATACGCCCCACAATCCCACGGGCGTGGTGTATTCCGAGGAAACGATTCAAAAGCTGGCGGCTATCCTGGAAGCCAAACAAAAGGAATTCCAGAACGTAATTTACCTGATTTCGGATGAACCTTACCGGGAACTGGCCTATGACAATGTGCAAGTCCCCTATTTGACGAAATATTATGCCAACACCATTGTGGGCTACTCTTACAGCAAATCCCTGTCCCTTCCAGGGGAGCGCATCGGCTATCTGGTGATACCCGACGAAGTGGACGGGAGCGAGGAAGTCATCACAGCGGCCTCCATCGCCAACCGTATCAACGGTTCTGTAAACGCGCCTTCCCTGATTCAAAAAGTCATTGGCCGCTGCGTGGACGCCCAGGTGGATTTGGCCTATTACGACAGAAACCGTATAGCTTTGTATGAAGGGCTAAAAGAATGCGGGCTGGAATGCATCAAACCACAGGGAGCATTTTACTTGTTTGTAAAATCTCCGGTGGCAGATGAGAAAGCATTCTGTCAGGCTGGAAAGAAATATAACATTCTTATGGTGCCCGGCAGCTCCTTTGCCTGCCCCGGCTATGTGCGCCTGGCCTATTGCGTATCCTATGAAACGATTGTCAATTCCCTGCCCGCGTTCCGGGAATTGATGAAAGAGTATCAATAAAACTTATGCAGACGAAAGAACAACAGATCATCACACTATCCATGGAGATGATCCAATATTATCAGGGGGATCCCCGCCGTATTCAGCATTTCCTCAAAGTACACAGCCTTGCTCGTCTTATCGGGCAAGAGGAAAAACTGGACGGTGAGACACAATTTATCCTGGAGGCGGCCGCCCTGGTTCACGATATTGGAATCAAACAGGCAGAAAAGAAATACGGAAAATGCGGCGGCAAACTGCAGGAACAGGAAGGGCCAAGCGAGGCTTCTAAGATGCTGAAACGCTTGGGATTTGAGGCAAAATTCATCGAAAGGGTCTGTTATCTGGTGGGGCGCCATCACACATATGACGACATTTCGGGAGAAGATTACCAGATATTGGTGGAAGCAGATTTTCTCGTAAATTTCTATGAAGATCAGACAAACCCTGCGGCGATAAAAACAGTATACGATAGAATCTTTGTGACAGAAACCGGAAAGAACCTTTGCAGGATCCTATATGGAGAAGGAGGTCAGGCAGAATGAAGGTACTGGTAATAGTAGATATGCAGAATGATTTTATTGACGGGTCTTTGGGAACGAAAGAAGCGCAGGAAATATTACCCCAGGTAGCCGAGAAGGCGCGCGGGTTTGACGGCAGAATCGTATTTACCAGGGATACCCACGAGGAAGATTATCTGCACACTCAGGAAGGGCGCAAGCTTCCAGTAAAACATTGTATCCACAATACAGACGGATGGCAGATTCACGAAACCTTACAGCCGTTTTGTTCTGGCCAGCCGGTGGACAAAGTAACGTTTGGCAGCGTGGAGCTGGGCAAGCAGATGGCAGCGTGGAACCAGGAAGATCCAATCACATCCATTGAACTGGTAGGGCTATGCACGGATATCTGTGTCATCTCCAACGCCCTGTTGCTAAAAGCTTTTTTGCCAGAGACAGAGATTGTTGTGGACGCCGCATGCTGCGCTGGAGTAACGCCAGAGAGCCATGAACGAGCTTTGGCGGCGATGGAAGCCTGTCAGATCGCTGTTAAAAGGGAATCGTAAGGCTTGCGTGAAATAAAAATTTGGACGGAGGGTAAAAGCAATGGACCTTGTTGCTTTACCCTCCGTCCAAATTTTGGTTTGAGTAAAATATCAGATGACTTTGGAGAGAAAATCCTTTAACCGGGGATTCTTCGGGTTTCCAAAGAATTCCTGGGGAGGCGCATCCTCCAACAATTCCCCATCAGCCATAAACAATACCCGGCTGGCCACTTCTTTGGCAAAGCCCATCTCATGGGTGACCACAGCCATGGTCATGCCGCCTTTGGCCAGTTCTCTCATAATATCCAGGACTTCCCCCACCATTTCCGGGTCCAGAGCCGATGTGGGCTCGTCGAACAGCATCACATCTGGATTCATGGCCAAGGCCCGCGCAATGGCGATCCGCTGTTTCTGGCCGCCAGAGAGCATAGCAGGATAAGAGTCTGCTTTGTCGGGCAGCCCCACCCGTTGCAGAAGTTCCATAGCTTTTTTGTCCGCATCCTGCGCGGACACCCCTTTCAATTTCCGGGGAGCCAGGGTGATATTGTCCCGGATGGTCAGATGCGGGAACAGGTTAAAGTGCTGAAAGACCATGCCCATCTTCTGGCGGTGCTGATCGATGTTGGTCTTTTTATCCAAAATATTGGTTCCCTCAAAGATCACCTGTCCTTGGGTTGCCTCTTCCAGACGGTTCATGCAGCGCAGAAATGTGCTTTTCCCGGAACCGGAGGGTCCTACGATAAAGACTACTTCCCCCGGATAAATATTGGTGGAAATATTTTTCAGAGCGTTTACGGTTCCAAAGCTTTTGGTAAGATTTTTGATTTCTATCAATGGTTTATCGGCGTTCACTGTTGCGCAGCCTCCTTTCCAAAAGTTTTACAAAATAAGTAAAAATCATGACCATTGCCAGGTAGATGACGGCCACGGACAGCAGAGGTATGTAAGCGTTGTAGGTCTGGCTGCGGATGATGTCGCCGCCCTTGGTCAGATCCTGCAAGGCAATGTAGCCGCAGACAGAAGTTTCCTTGAGCAGTACCACAAACTCGTTGGCCAGCGCCGGAAGCACGTTTTTCAACGCCTGGGGCAAGATGATATAAATCATGGTCTGTAAGTAATTGAAGCCCAGGCTTCGGCCCGCTTCAAACTGTCCGTTGTCGATGGACAAAATCCCGCCGCGAATAATCTCGGCTACATAGGCGCCGGAGTTGATTCCAAAGGCCAGGGAAGCCACCACTACCTTATTGGTAAAGGAAGCAAAAATAATATAGTAAATAATCAGAAGCTGAACCAGTACAGGCGTACCGCGGATGACGGTCAGGTATATCTGGCAGAGCGCGTTTAAGAACTTTAGGTTCCCGGTTTTCTCATAGGTGGAGCGGATGATCGCGATGACAAAACCAATGAAAATACCCAGGATAACTGCAAGCAAGGTAATCTCCAACGTAACCGCCAGACCGTTTGCGATGTATTTCCAGCGGTCTTTGCTTATCAGGTTGTCATACAGAGCCTCTTTTAATCCGCCGGAAGCGGCGCTTTCATCTTCCGTATTGATGGTTGACTTTAGGGCTTCGTCTAGCTCTTCGGAAGAGAGTTTCTCATCTCCCGGATTGATGTAGGACTCTTTGATCTCGTCCAGACGGCCGGATTCCTTTAAGTTTGCCAGTGCAGCGTTAACTTTTTCCAGCAATTCCGTATTGTCTTTGGCAATTGCCAGCGCATATTCTTCCGTAGTAAATTCTTCGTCGGTAAGCTTGAGCCCTTCGTTTTGTTTGACAAA
Organism: uncultured Lachnospiraceae bacterium; assembly: GCA_947571775.1. GTDB lineage: Bacteria > Bacillota > Clostridia > Lachnospirales > Lachnospiraceae > MGBC164599. The sequence continues at coordinate 249,851 of CANOZK010000002.1, forward strand.
AACGGCGGCCGGTTCCTGGTCGATGATCACCGCGTCGATTTTATCGGAAAGCAGGGACTGAACGGCTTCAAAACCTTTGTTATACCGCTCAATGTGGGCATCTTCAATATCGTCGGCATAGATATCGCCGGTGGTTCCAAGCTGTACGCCGATTCTCTTGCCAGTCAGGTCATCCGGCGTGGCAATCGGGCTGTCCTCTTTGACAATGATCACCTGTGCGGAGGTGGTGTAAGTGTCGCTGAAATTGACGCTTTTTAACCGATCCTCGGTGACAGTCATGCCGGCCGCTCCAAAGTCCGCTTTGCCGGAGGTCACAGCGGTGATGATGGCGTCAAACGCCATATCTTCAATCTGAAGCTCCATGCCCATCTCATCGGCGATGGCCTGCGCGATTTCCGCATCGATCCCCACAATATCCTGTCCGTCGTAATATTCGTAAGGTGGGAATTCGGCGTTGGTCGCCATAATCAGCTTACCGTTGGTTTCTTTCGGAGTATCGCTATCTTCCTTTTCCTCGGTACTGATATATTTGGCTTTGATTTCATCCAGACGGCCGGATTTTTTTAAGTTCGCCAGTGCAGCGTTGATGTTTTCTAATAGTTCTGTATTGTCTTTTGCAATCGCCAGTGCGTATTCTTCTGAAGTAAATTCTTCGTCGGTGAGCTTGAGTCCTTCGTTCTGGCTGACGAATACGGCAGCCGGTTCCTGGTCGATAATCACCGCGTCGATTTTATCGGAAAGTAAAGACTGGACAGCCTCGAATCCTTTGTTATACCGCTCGATTTTCGCATCTTCGATATCCCCAGAATAGATGTCGCCGGTGGTTCCAAGCTGTACGCCGATTTTCTTTCCCGTTAAATCATCCGGGGTAGCGATCGGGCTGTCTTCTTTGACAATGATCACCTGTGCGGACTGGGTATAAGTATCGCTGAAATTGACGCTTTTTAACCGATCTTCGGTGACGGTCATACCGGCCGCTCCAAAGTCGGCCTTGCCGGAGGTCACAGCGGTGATGATGGCGTCAAACGCCATGTCTTCAATCTGAAGCTCCATGCCCATCTCATCGGCGATGGCCTGCGCAATTTCCGCATCGATCCCCACAATATCCTGTCCATCGTAGTATTCATACGGCGGGAATTCGGCGTTGGTCGCCATAATCAGCTTGCCGCCAGATTTTTTCGGAGTATCGGCCTCTTCTTCGCTAGTATTGATGTATTTGGCTTTGATTTCATCCAGACGGCCGGATTCTTTCAAGCTTGCCAAAGCGGTGTTCACCTTTTTTAACAGCTCTTCGTTGTCCTTGGCAATCGCCAGCGCATATTCTTCTGTGGTAAATTCTTCGTCGGTGAGCTTGAGCCCTTCATTCTGTTTGACAAAAACGGCGGCCGGTTCCTGGTCGATAATCACCGCGTCGATTTTATCAGAGAGCAGGGACTGGACAGCTTCAAAACCTTTGTTATACCGCTCGATTTTCGCATCCTCAATGTCCTCAGAATAGATGTCGCCGGTAGTGCCAAGCTGCACGCCGATTTTCTTTCCCGTCAGGTCGTCGGGCGTAGCAATGGGACTGTCCTCCTTGACAATGATTACTTGTGCGGAAGTCGTGTATGTATCGCTGAAATTGACGCTTTTTAACCGATCCTCGGTAACGGTCATGCCGGCCGCTCCAAAATCAGCTTTGCCGGAAGTGACAGCGGTGATAATGGCGTCAAACGCCATGTCTTCGATCTGCAGCTCCATGTCCATTTCCTCGGCAATGGCCTGCGCAATTTCCACATCGATTCCTACGATATCCTGCCCGTCGTAATACTCATATGGGGGAAATTCTGCATTTGTCGCCATAATCAGCTTGCCGCCAGAAGCAGCCGAAACACCGGCCGGACAGGCGAACAGGGCAATCCCCAGCAATACAAAAGCCAGAATCAAAAACCGGGGCAGTTTTAAGTGGTTGTTCTCTTTCATTGGTTTCTCCTTTCCATGTTATGGCATGCCAGAAGAGTTTGCCCGTTCCCCTGGCAGCTTATAGATTATTGTAACATTTTCGAGGAAAAATACAAGGTTTTTGCTGAAAACAGTTGTAAGAAGGCTATGCTGTATTTATAATAAGCATAGGAAAAAAATGTGAAGATTTTTTTAGAAGGAGGGATTTATATGGCACTTACAAAATCGGATTTGCTGAGACGGCTGCGGGAAGCAGTGTCGCAGGAAGAATGGGAAGGCCTTGCCGCGGATGGACTTTTTGTCAGCGGATTTAACCGTAATGTATTGCTGGAAATGCAAACAGCAGAGATCCCAGAAGGAGATTTGCAGGAGCAGAAGGTCATAAAACTGCATATGATCTTAAAGGATTTTTTGCAGGATCATATGAAAGAAAATCCAGAAGGATGGAAGTGGGTCATTCTTTCCTGCATATACCTTACCTTCCTTGCAAAACGTCCGATGCATCCAGTGGAAATGATGGATATCAAAGTATCTGAAATAAACGGAAAAACCGTGTACGAGTGTCCTCAAAAAGCCAACGGCCAGAATACCGCCTGTTATTACTGCGTCTGCCAACGGATGTCTAATTATGAAAATATGAAGCGCCAGATGCAGAAAGAATTTGTCAAATATGACCAGGACAAAATGATAGAGAAATTTCAGCTTCCAAGCGACGCTGAATATCTTTACATAAAATTCCTGGGACACACCTACCGGATTGACCGATCCGGCGGCGAAGTTTCCTGGTCGGACGACAACTTTATGCATGTAAACGAAGCGGACTATAATGAGGCAATGACCATTTACGATGTGCTCTGTTATTCAAAGGAGCATTGTAAATCATCCGGGGAATTTGTCAATATGCAAAGTCTTTCTTCTATACAGGGAGGGTCGCTGCCTGTCGGAAGCGGATTATTCCAGGAAATCGAAAAGATATTTGACCACGAAGATGAACGTCTGGCCAGAGCCTGCGAAAGCCTCAAAGGAACAAAAATGGAAAAAGGAGACGTGGCGTATCAAATCCCGATGTTCGACTTCCTGCCGATGGTGATTCGGTTCTGGAATTCCGACGAGGACTTTCCAGCCAGTTTACAGCTATTCGCCGATAAACATATCTTGGATTACATGCACTACGAAACGGTCTGGTTTGCGGTTTCGCATCTGCTGTCCAGACTGAAAGAAGAAATGGAAAAAAATAAAGTTACATAATTTGAATGATAGAAAAAGGTTTCCCTGGGAATCATTTAATGGTATAATCATAACTATAAAAAATGGGAGGAAATGGCAAAGAAAGGGGGAATGATGCATGGATCTGAATCCTGCGGTTTTGTGGCTGGGTTTGCTGATTGTATTTCTGGTGATTGAGGCGATTACATTGGGACTGACGACGATCTGGTTCGCAGGAGGTACTCTTGTCTCTTTTCTGACAGCTCTCTTCCATGCGCCTGTGCCTGTGCAGATTGCGTTGTTTTTTGTGGTCTCGTTGATTCTTTTATTCTTTACGCGGCCTGTGGCCGTACGGTTTATGAATCAGAAGACAGAGAGAACCAATGTGGATAGTCTGCTTGGAGAAAAAGCGCTGGTGACAGAAACGATTGAAAATCTCAAAGGCACCGGAAGGGTAAAGGTCAGAGGCGTGGACTGGACAGCCCGGACACAACAAGACGGAAAGGTGATTGCTGTGGATACCGTGGTGACTGTACGGAAGGTGCAGGGGGTAAAATTGATTGTTGAGGACAGTTGTGCAGATGAGAAATCGGAGGGTTAAAACATGACAGGTCTTATCATTTTTGTAATATTTTTAATTATTGTATTGTTGGTACTGGCTTCCTGTATTAAAATCGTACCTCAGGCGTCTGCCCTGATTGTGGAACGGCTGGGAGCATACAAAGGCACCTGGGGCGTGGGGATTCACTTTAAAGTACCGTTTATCGAGCGGGTAGCGAAACGGGTAAATCTAAAAGAGCAGGTCGTAGATTTTCCCCCGCAGCCGGTGATTACCAAGGATAACGTTACCATGCGGATTGACACCGTAGTCTTTTTTCAGATTACCGATCCGAAGCTATACGCCTACGGCGTGGAAAATCCGATTATGGCGATTGAGAACCTCTCCGCCACTACGCTGCGTAACATCATCGGCGATATGGAACTGGATGAAACCTTGACTTCCCGCGAAGTCATCAATACAAAGATGCGCGCTTCCCTAGACGAAGCCACAGACCCATGGGGCATCAAGGTAAACCGGGTGGAGCTGAAAAACATTATCCCTCCGGAAGCCATTCAGGACGCCATGGAAAAACAGATGAAGGCAGAGCGTGAGCGAAGAGAATCCATCTTGATCGCAGAAGGCGAGAAACGCTCCACCATTCTCGTCGCAGAGGGCAAAAAAGAATCGGCGATTCTGGAAGCAGAAGCGGAGAAACAGGCGGCAATCCTGCGGGCAGAAGCGCAGAAAGAGCGCATGATCCGGGAGGCAGAAGGCCAGGCGGAAGCAATCATGAAAGTGCAGCAGGCCAACGCCGACGGTATCCGCTCCATCAAGGAAGCGGGCGCAGACGAGGCTGTTTTGACGCTGAAAAGCCTCGAAGCATTTACCAAGGCGGCGAACGGGCAGTCCACAAAGATTATTATCCCCTCGCAGATCCAAGGTCTGGCAGGGCTCGCCACTTCTCTGAAAGAAATCGTTGCCGACGCTCCCAAGGAGTAAAATCCGATGAAGGCGGTACTGGATCTTTCCAAAGAGTATGGCATTGTGCTGGAAGGCGGCGGGGCCAGAGGCGCTTACCAGATTGGCGCATGGAAGGCGCTAAAAGAAGCAGGGATAAAAATCAAAGGCATTGCAGGCACCAGTGTGGGCGCATTAAACGGCGCCCTCATGTGTATGGATGATTATGAAAATGCCGAAAACGTCTGGAAAGACATCTCCTATTCCAAGGTCATGGATGTAGACGATGCACTGATGTCCCAGTTATTCCGGGGAAGCATTTCCATGAGCGAAGCGTTTGAGATTCTCTTTCAGACCATGAAAGACGGCGGCGTGGATGTGACTCCGTTAAAAGAACTGATCCGGCGGTATGTAGACGCAGAAAAGATACAGGCGTCTCCCATTGAATTTTATGTCCTGACTTTTTGTGTAGATGAATTAAAAGAGCTGGATGTAGACGTCCATCAGATTTCCCCAGAGGAAATTCCAAGTCTGCTGCTGGCCAGCGCCTATATTTTCCCACTGTTTAAAAATGAAAAACTTCAGGGGAAAACCTTTATAGACGGGGGCGTGATCAACAACGTCCCGCTGGGTTCCTTGGTAAACCGGGGTTATCGGGATATCATTATGGTGCGCATCTACGGGCCGGGCCGGGAAAAAAGGGTAAAAAACCTGGATGAAGTTCAGATTTTCTCGGTAGAGCCTAAGATTTCACTGGGAAATATCATTGACTTCGACGCAAAAAAAAGCAGGCGCAACCTGATTGCGGGGTATTATGACGCCATGCGCATGATTTACGGGCTGAAAGGCTCTATCTATTATATCCACGCGCCGGAAGAAGAACCATTCTACCTGAACCGGCTGGCGGCTTTTCACACAGAGGACAGCCTGCGCAAGTTTCTGGAAAACCGCCTGAGCCAAGTCGCCCACGAATTAAAGCTTCCGTTAAACTGGACGTATCAGCAGCTATACCTGGCGATTCTGGAGGCTGCCGCCCGGCTTTTGCGTCTGCCAAAATATAAAATTTATACCGTGCAGGAGCTGGAAACAGCCATAGATGCAAAAAAGCACAAACTGTTGGAAAAAGAAAAACATCCGCTGTTTGTGGAATTGTTACTGCAAAAGAATAAGGAGGATATCGAAACATGAATTTAAAAGGACGCCATTTTTTAACGTTAAAGGATTTTACTGCGGAGGATATCCAATATTTGCTGGATCTGTCTGCGGATTTGAAAGAAAAAAAGAAAAAAGGCATTCCGGTTGACCATTACAAGGGAAAAAACATCGCGCTGATTTTTGAAAAGACAAGCACCCGGACCAGATGCGCTTTCGAGGTGGCCGCGCATGATCTGGGCATGGGCACCACATATCTCGACCCGTCCGGCTCCCAGATTGGCAAAAAAGAAAGCATCGCAGATACAGCCAGAGTTCTGGGGCGGATGTACGACGGGATCGAATACCGGGGCTTTGGACAAGAGATTGTAGAAGAATTGGCCGAACACGCAGGCGTTCCAGTCTGGAACGGTCTGACCAACGAGTACCATCCCACACAGATGTTAGCGGATCTGCTGACCATCCGGGAAAATTTCGGCAGACTCAAAGGCATCAAACTAGTATACATGGGGGACGCCCGGTTTAATATGGGAAATTCCCTGATGATCGCCTGCGCTAAAATGGGAATGCACTTCGTGGCCTGCACCACCGCCAAATATTTCCCCAATGAAGAGCTGGTAAATCTCTGCAAGAAATACGCAGAGGAAAGCGGAGCGACGATTACGCTGACCGAGGATGTACAGGAAGGCGTAAAAGACGCAGACGTCATTTACACCGATGTGTGGGTGTCCATGGGCGAGCCGGACGAGGTGTGGGAAGAGCGTATCCGGGAACTGACTCCCTATAAGGTGACAAAAGAGGTCATGGGATACGCCGCAAAAGAAGCCATTTTTCTGCATTGCCTGCCCGCCTTCCATGATTTGAAAACGACCATCGGCAAGGAGATGGGCGAACGCTTTCAGCTTCAGGAGATGGAAGTGACCGACGAAGTATTCGAGTCCGCCCAGTCAAAGGTCTTCGACGAAGCAGAGAACCGGATGCATACCATCAAAGCCGTAATGGCCGCAACCTTAGAGGAAACGTCATGAATCCAGACACCTTAGCCCCGGAACAAATCCAAAAACACCTGCACACAAAATGGTTAGGGCAGCATTTCTATTATGAGGAATCTCTGGACTCCACCAATAACCGTGCAAAAGCGCTTGCCCAAGAAGGCGCTGCCCATGGGACGGTGGTACTGACAGAAGAACAGGTCAGCGGAAAAGGCCGGATGGGCAGAGGATGGGTCACGCCAAAAGGCAGTTCCATCGCCATGACCTGTATCCTGCGCCCAAAGTTTCCGCCCCAGAGAGCATCCATGCTGACGCTGCTGATGGGACTGAGCGTGGCGCAGGCCTGCCAGAGACAATACCAGTTAGACGCCTGGATCAAATGGCCGAATGACATTGTGGTATCTGGGAAAAAAATCTGCGGCATTTTGACAGAGATGAACGCAGAGGCGGAAGAAATCCACGATGTGGTGATCGGCGTGGGAATCAACGGCAACCTGACAGACTTCCCCGAAAATTTGAGACAGAAAGCCACAAGTCTGCAAAAAGAACTCGGACAGACCATTCTGCGTGCGCCGCTTGTCGCGGCAGTTTTGGAAACATTTGAAGAAAATTATGAGAAATTCTGTATCCAGGAAGATTTGAGCGCATTTATGGAAACATATAATCAGATTTTGATCAACCGGAACCGTCAGGTACGGGTTTTGAAATCTGGAGAAACGCTGGAAGGCGTAGCCCACGGCATCAATTCCCAAGGGGAACTTTTGGTAGAAAAGCAAGACCAAAGTATGGTGCATATTTACGCCGGAGAGGTTTCTGTCCGCGGACTGGACGACTATGTATAAAAATACTTGGCAAGACGCCAGGAGGGCCATATGTATCAGGAAAATATAGTGCTTTGCGGGGCAAGCTCCTATGAACAGAAATATTATTTTAACCAGGATTTTTCTACACTGCCCCAGTCCATCCAGGATGAACTGCAAGTTCTGTGCGTGCTGTATACAGAAGACGTAGGAGGCGTACTGATCCTGGAATTCGACGAGGAGGGCAGCCTGCAGTTCCGGGTGGAATCGTTGGAAGCAGACGCCCGGTTTGACGAGATTGGCAGCGTACTAAAAATCAAACAAATCCGCCAGGAAAAAGAAGAACTGCTGCAATCTCTGGAAACCTATTATCAGGTATTTTTCCTGAATGAAGAATGGGAGGGTACAGAATTATGATCCTAGTCATTGACGTAGGAAACACCAATATTACCATCGGCGTGATAGAGGGCAAGGAAATCCAGGCGATTTTCCGCATGATCAGCAGCCCGGTGCGGACTTCCGATGAATATGGGATACATCTTTGCAATATGATAGAACGGCGGGGGATTCGTCCTGAGAGCATAGAAGATGTTGTGATCAGCTCGGTTGTCCCCGATGTCATGTATCCGTTAAACAGCGCGGTCATCAAATATTTCCAGATACATCCCATTACGGTAAAACCTGGCATTAAGACCGGAATCCGGCTGGTAACGGCAAATCCCAAAGAAATCGGAGCAGACCGCATTGTGGATGCAGTAGCCGCTTATACTCTGTACGGAGGCCCGGTCCTAGTCGTTGACTTCGGCACAGCAACCACCTATGACCTGATACTGGAGGATGGAAGCTTTGTAGCCGGAATTACTTCGCCAGGCATCCGCATCAGCGCCAGGGCTTTATGGGAAGACACCGCCAAGCTTCCGAAAATCGAGATCCGCAAGCCGAAATCCATATTGGCAAAGGATACGATTACCAGTATGCAGGCGGGGCTGGTCTATGGATACATAGGGCAGACGGAATACATCATCCAGAAGGTAAAAGAAGAGTCCGGTTTGAAGAACCTGCGCGTAGTTGCCACCGGCGGGCTGGGAAAAATCATCGCCGACGAAACCGATCGGATAGAAATTTACGACAACATGCTCACATTAAAAGGCATGCAGATCATCTACGAAAAGAATAAATAGTGCGGAGGCTTAGATAAAGATTGAAAATTGGTACAGTAGAGTTGGAAAACCCCATTGTACTGGCGCCCATGGCAGGAGTGACAGACCTGCCTTTTCGCCTGTTGTGCAAAGAGCAGCAGGCCGGACTACTCTGCATGGAAATGATTAGTGCAAAAGCAATTTTTTTCGGCAACAAAAATACAGAAAAGCTAATGGAAATCCATCCCCAGGAACACCCGATTTCCCTCCAGCTATTCGGCAACGATCCAGATATCATCAGCGAAATGGCAAAAAGAATCGAGGAAAAACCCTTTGACATTCTGGATCTGAACATGGGCTGTCCAGTGCCGAAGGTGGTAAACAACCAAGAAGGCTCGGCACTATTAAAAAACCCTTCTCTCATCGGAAAAATTGTAGAAAAAACTGCAAAGGCCATCCATAAGCCAGTGACGGTGAAAATCCGAAAGGGATTTAACGGGGAAGAAATCGATCTTGCAGAAATCGCCCATATCATTGAAAATAGCGGAGCGGCCGCCATTGCAGTTCATGGGCGCACACGGGAACAGTACTATTCTGGAAAAGCAGACTGGGAAGCCATCCGTCGGGTAAAAGAGGCTGTATCCATTCCGGTTATCGGAAACGGGGATGTAGATTCTCCCAAAAAAGCCAGGGAAATGTTTGAACAAACTGGATGCGATGCCGTGATGATCGGAAGAGCTGCCAGGGGAAATCCCTGGATATTTTCCAGAATCCGGTCCTATATAATAGAAGGAAAACAATTACCCGTCCCGGATAAAAAACAAATCCGCCAAATGATTTTACGGCATGGCCAATTGCTGACGGAGTACAAAGGAGAATATACAGGCATGCGGGAAATGCGCAAGCACGTAGCCTGGTACACGGCGGGGATGCCTCACAGTGCAAAATTACGCCGGGCCATCAACCAGTTGGAAACCTATGCACAACTAGAAAAAATCTTGGAGCATATGTAGAAAACCGCAATCTTGACAACCCGCAGGGATTTCGATATAATACAGAAATTGTCACAACAGTGATATCCGAATATTACAAACTGTCAACAATAAAGGCGAAGGGAGCGAGGAAAATGGAAGAAAAAAAGAATCTGCTTACTTATGCAGGACTAAAACAACTGGAAGAAGAACTGCATGATTTGAAAGTAGTGAAAAGAAAAGAAGTGGCCCAAAAAATCAAAGAGGCCAGAGAACAGGGAGATTTATCCGAGAACGCAGAATACGATGCGGCAAAAGATGAGCAAAGAGACATCGAGACACGTATCGAAGAAATCGAACAGATTTTGAAACACGCCGAAGTTGTTGTGGAGGATGAAGTAGACTTAAAAACCATCAGCGTGGGCTGTAAAGTAAAAGTTCACGATATGGAATACGATGAAGAGATTGAATTTAAAATCGTAGGCTCCACAGAGGCCAACAGCCTGGAAGGCAAAATTTCCAACGAATCCCCTGTGGGCAAAGCGTTAATAGGCGCCAAAGAAGGGCAGACCGTAAGCGTCGAAATGCCCACAGGCGTCATGGAATATAAAATATTGCAAATACAAAGAAATATATAAGGAGTGAAAAACAGTGGCTCAACAGCAAAAGAAAGAACCGGACCAGAGTCAATTATTAAAAGTACGCCGGGAAAAATTGGCACAATTACAAGAAGAAGGCAAAAACCCTTTTGAAATCATGAAATATGACGTGTCCCATCACAGTCAAGAAATCAAAGATCAATTTGAAGAATTAGAAGACAAACAGGTGAGCATAGCCGGACGGCTGATGTCCAAACGTGTCATGGGAAAGGCTTCTTTTTGCCATGTACAGGATTTACAGGGAACCATCCAGTCCTATGTAGCCAGGGACAGCTTAGGGGAGGAAGAATACAAAGCCTTCAAAAAACTGGACATCGGAGATATCGTAGGCGTAGTCGGAAAAGTCTTTAAAACAAAGACCGGCGAGACATCCCTCCACGCCGACCAGGTAACCTTATTATCCAAAAGCCTGCAGATCCTTCCAGAAAAATTCCACGGCCTGACCAACACCGATCTGCGCTATCGGCAGCGGTATGTAGATCTGATTATGAATCCAGACGTAAAGGATACCTTTATCAAACGTTCCAAGATCATCAGCACTATCCGCAGATATCTGGATGCTCAGGGATTTATGGAGGTGGAAACCCCCATGCTCGTGGCCAACGCAGGCGGAGCAGCCGCCCGGCCCTTTGAAACCCATTTCAATGCCTTAGATGAAGATCTGAAACTGCGGATTTCCTTGGAACTGTACTTAAAAAGGCTGATCGTAGGCGGCCTTGAAAGAGTCTATGAAATCGGACGGGTTTTCCGAAACGAGGGCCTGGACACCCGGCACAACCCGGAATTCACCCTGATGGAACTGTATCAGGCATATACCGACTACCACGGCATGATGGATCTGACCGAAAATTTATACCGCTATGTTGCCCAGGAAGTATTGGGCACCACAACCATCGTATATCAGGGAATCGAGATGGATCTAGGCAAGCCGTTTGAACGGATCACAATGGTAGACGCTGTGAAGAAATACGCTGGCGTAGATTTTAACGCTATCCAGACATTGGAAGAGGCGCGGGCTGCCGCAAAAGAACACCATGTGGAATACGAAGAGAGGCACAAAAAAGGAGATATCCTCAGTCTGTTCTTTGAGGAATTTGCAGAAGAACATTTGATTCAGCCTACCTTTGTGATGGATCATCCCATTGAGATATCGCCTCTGACGAAAAAGAAACCAGACAATTCTGAATACACGGAACGGTTCGAGTTCTTTATGAATGGCTGGGAAATGGCCAATGCATATTCCGAACTAAACGATCCCATCGACCAGAGAGAACGGTTTAAAGCACAGGAAGAACTGCTGGCCCAAGGAGATGAAGAAGCCAATAGTACAGATGAAGACTTTATGAACGCACTGGAAATCGGAATGCCTCCTACTGGAGGGATTGGTTTTGGGATAGATCGGATGTGTATGCTGATGACGGATTCGGCAGCGATTCGGGATGTGCTGTTGTTCCCGACGATGAAAACTTTGGGTAAAGAAAACCAGTAAAATCAAGGGTTTCAGCGATTTTGGGTTGTGATTTACTACAAATTTACTACAAATTTGCTACGCATAATACGTGATAATACTGAATAATACGTTTTTGCGGCATTCAATTTTATAGGGTATGTACCTTTAGGACACTTTCCAAGTGAGAATTTGGGAGTGTCCTTTTGTTATGGTCAAAATATAAAATTGGAGGTAGAAAGGATGAACAACACAGCGTTAAGAGCAGGGGCGCAGAGCGCCAACAACACACACATGGTTTTTGCAAACGAGGAACATGAGAAGTTTTATTATGAGAAATTGGAACAGGCGAGGTATCAGGACTGCTACCACAAGGCGTTGATTTACATTCTCGGCATATCTGAGGACACAAGGAATCATTTCAGCCAGATTTACGATATCAAGTCCGGGTACATCAAAACAGAGTGTCTGCATCAGAGCTGGCAGACAAGCGGCAGTGTCCGGGTGATAAGGCTTGCCTTTAACCTTTACACGGACGGAACGCCAAGTGTTGATGATGTTGTATCATTTTAGTTGACACCCCATACTCAAGGATTTGATGTATAATCAAAGAGAAATAAGGAGGCAACTATCATGGCAAAAAAACAACGGAAATACAACATGGAATATAAAATTCAAGCTGTAAAACTGGCAAAGGAGCTTGGCAGTGCAAAAGCGGCTGCCGAATTAGGAATCCCGGAAAACACAATGTATGCATGGACGAAAGCCGCAAGGGAGGGACGTCTGGATACCGGTGCCGGTTCACATACACCACAGACGGCCATGAACCCCGCTGAAGAACTGGCAGCCCTGCGCAGACAGGTCAAGGAGCAGGAAAAAGAAATCCGCCGTTTGAAAGAAGAAAATGAATTTCTTGAGGAAGCAAGCGCTTTTTTCGCCGCCAGCCG
>CANOZK010000003.1 GCA_947571775.1 uncultured Lachnospiraceae bacterium
GAAAAAGTTTTCAAATTCTCAAAAAATTTTAACATTTTTATATCCAAATGAAAACTATGACTGGAATCCCACGATCATAAAACCTTTACGCTTTACTCCGCAACTCCTTCAAATGTCTAAGTTGTGCCTCACTTAAAATTCTTGGCTTTCCAATCCTGACAAGGTTTTTGGGCAAAACGTACGTCTTGCTTACTTCCGTCCATGACTTTAACCTGATTTTATCTGGAAACTCTTTATGCAGTTTATCCATTTTCCGCATCCACGCCGGATTAGCTGTGCAAACTGTCGCTTCGTCCTCATCCGCATTGAGGTTGATGACAACACCCTATCGGTGCCGAATGTATGTATCCCCAAAGCCCTATATCCTCAATAATATTTAAATTTTTTAGCACTCATCCCTTGACAGTGCTAACAACAAGTGTTATAGTTGAAATAGAACAAAGAAACCATGCAGGCATGGAGGGAATGTTATGAATATTACAAAATTTACACAGAAATCAATACAGGCAGTCCAGGATCTGGAAAAAGCCGCTTATGAATATGGAAATCAGGAAATTGAACAAGAGCATTTACTATATAACTTGTATCATCAGGAGGACAGCCTGATTCGCAAGCTGCTGGAAAAAATGGAGATTCAGCCCCAGGCTTTTGAAAAGAGCCTGGATCAGGCCTTAGAGGCTAGGGTAAAAGTCTCCGGCGGCAGTCTTCACTATGGGCAGTATCTAAATAAAGTGCTGGTGGAGGCGGAAGATGAAGCGACGCAGATGGGGGATGAATATGTTTCGGTGGAGCATCTGTTCCTCTCCATCATTCGCCATGCAAGTCCGTCTGTGAAAAAGCTGTTTCAGGAATATGGGATTACCAGGGAGCGTTTTCTTCAGGCATTGTCCACGGTGCGGGGAAATCAGCGGGTTGTCAGCGACAACCCAGAAGCTACGTACGATACCTTAAACAAATATGGGCAGGATCTGGTAGAGCGCGCCAGGGAGCAAAAGCTGGACCCGGTTATCGGGCGGGATGCGGAGATCCGCAATATCATACGGATTTTATCCAGGAAAACCAAGAACAATCCGGTACTGATCGGGGAACCCGGCGTGGGCAAGACCGCGGCCGTGGAAGGTCTGGCCCAGCGGATTGTCCGGGGCGATGTGCCGGAAGGGCTGAAGAACAAGCGGATTTTTTCGCTGGATATGGGCGCACTGGTGGCCGGGGCCAAGTATCGGGGCGAGTTCGAGGAGCGTTTGAAAGCGGTTCTGGAAGAGGTGCGCAAAAGCGAAGGAGAAATCATCCTGTTCATTGATGAGCTTCATCTGATCGTGGGAGCCGGAAAGACGGACGGCGCCATGGACGCCGGCAATATGTTAAAGCCGATGTTGGCCCGCGGGGAACTGCACTGTATCGGCGCCACAACTCTGGACGAGTACCGCCAGTATATTGAGAAAGACCCAGCTTTGGAGCGCAGGTTCCAGCCGGTTCTGGTGGATGAGCCCTCCGTAGAAGATACCATTTCCATCCTCCGGGGCCTAAAGGAGCGGTACGAAGTCTACCATGGCGTAAAAATCACAGACGGCGCGTTGGTAGCAGCCTCCACGCTGTCCCAGCGTTATATCAGCGACCGTTTTTTGCCCGATAAGGCCATTGATTTGGTGGACGAGGCCTGTGCGCTGATTAAGACGGAGCTGGACTCCATGCCCACGGAGCTGGACGAGATGTCCCGGAAGATTATGCAGATGGAGATTGAAGAGGCGGCCCTGAAAAAAGAAAACGACCGTCTAAGCCAGGATCGGCTGGTGGTTTTGCAAAAGGAGCTGGCCGATTACCGGGACGACTTCAATTCCAGAAAGGCCCAGTGGGACAATGAGAAAGTCTCTGTGGAAAAAGTACAGAAAATCCGGGAGCGGATCGAGGAGGTAAACCGCCAGATCCAAAAAGCTACCCAGGATTATAATCTGGAAAAAGTCAGCGAACTGCAATATGGGGAGCTGCCCAGGCTACAGCAGGAATTGGAGATTGCCGAGGAGCAGATGGCGCAGACCGAACATAGCCTGCTGCATGAACGGGTGACCGATGAGGAGATCGCCCGGATTATCTCCCGTTGGACCGGGATTCCCGTAGCCAAGCTGACGGAAGGGGAACGAAGCAAGATTTTAGCCCTGGAGGAGCAGCTGCATGAACGGGTGGTCGGACAGGATGAAGGGGTAAAAAAAGTAACGGACGCTATCTTACGCTCCAAGGCCGGGATTAAAGATCCCACCAAACCGATCGGTTCTTTTCTGTTCTTAGGCCCCACCGGCGTGGGGAAAACAGAGCTGGCCAAGACCCTGGCGGAAAGCTTGTTTGACGATGAGAACAATATGGTGCGGATTGATATGAGCGAGTACATGGAAAAGCATTCTGTATCCCGCCTGATCGGAGCGCCTCCCGGATACGTAGGCTATGAAGAGGGCGGGCAGTTGACGGAAGCAGTCAGACGCAAACCTTACAGCGTGGTTCTCTTCGATGAGATCGAAAAAGCCCATCCAGACGTATTCAACGTGCTGTTACAGGTGCTGGACGACGGCAGGATTACGGATTCCCAGGGACGAACCGTAGATTTTAAAAATACGATCCTGATTATGACTTCTAATATCGGAGCCGCCTATCTGCTGGAAGGCATCAACAGCCAGGGAGAAATCCAGAAGGAATCGGAGGAGCTGGTCATGCGGGATCTGCGCAACCATTTCCGCCCAGAGTTTCTCAATCGACTGGATGAAACGATTTTATTTAGCCCCTTGACCAAGAAGCATATCGGCAGAATCGTGGACTTGCTGGTGATGGACTTAAACCGCCGTCTGGCTGATCAGGAATTAAAACTGGAGCTGTCCCCGGAGGCAAAAGCGCATGTGGTGGAAAACGGCTACGATCCGGTGTACGGCGCGCGTCCTTTGAAGCGTTATCTGCAAAAGACAGTGGAAACGTTGGCGGCAAAGAGTATTTTGTCTGGAAATGTGCGCGCGGGGGATACCCTCGTACTGGATCTGGAAAACGGAGAATTACTGTGCAGACGCGGCACAGACAAATCGGATATTTAATGATAAACAGATAATTCAGTTTAAGAAAATCTTAATAAAATTCCAACCTTGACTTTAATAATCAGATGTTATCCTAGAATCATCACAAGATTATAAAACGCAAATCTTATGGAGGAGGTATCGGTTTATGAGAAAATGGTTGGAATCCCCGATGGGAAAAAGTCTGGGTATTGCTTTGTCCTGTCTGGCGGCCGTAGGATTGGTAATCAGCTTGCTTTGGATGGGGGCGGTCTCCTTTGTGGAGCCGACGGATTTACTGCTGAACACAGGGAAGCAGAGTTTTTTTAAAAGCGCAACTTTCCGAAGCCTGTTAAGAGAAAATATACTCCAGGAACTGGATTTTTACGGCGAGACGCAGGTGCTGGAAGCCTCTGGGGAACTCAACCGGGAAACCCTGGTGGATATTCTGGACTTTGTCAACTATGGAAAGCTTACTGGGAAGAACACAAACGGCCTGGCCTACTCGCTGGGCGATCTGCTGGACTGGCAGGAGAAGCGCGATAAAACAGACTATACGACAAACAAAGGGATTGTCGTCTGTGAAACCCCCTACAACGGCACGAAGTATTATTATATTGAGGAGTTTCGCAGGCAGATTGAAGAGCAGGGACTGACGCTGGCGCAGGACAGCGGAGAAACCATGGCCGATCTGCAACAGCTTTTGGACGCCTGGGAAAGCATATATGAACAAGCATATTATGGGGAAGCAATTTACGAAGTGCCTGCATGGGAACTGATAGACAAGACCGGAAATGTTGTCTATACGAGCTGTTGGCTCTATGATGGCACGCAGCTTGCGGAGGAATATCCGCCCCAGGGGGCGTCCAGTCTGCTGGAAGTGGCCAATGAGAAACAGTGGAGTCTGTATGATATTTTTCCAAATTTAGAGCTGACGCTGGAGCAAATCGCAGATCGGGTCAAAAGCTTTGAGACGGAAAAACAGGGGCGGACTCAGGACTCTAATGTACAGTATCTCTATGTGGATCTGAATGAAAAACAGGCGTTTTCCAACAAAGCGGAATTTGCAAACTTTAAGGATTGGAAAGACAATCTGGAAAAATTCCGGCAGATGGGAAGCTATACCATATTGACCGCAGGTGTGGAGGGTTCTCTTTATGACAGCAATATGGACAGCACAGAGAATTTCTGGCGGCATTGGGTGGATAGCTGTCTGACGGATACCATTCTGGAAGGCTCCGATTACGCGTTTGCCGTGGCCGTGGACACCGAACTTCCCGTTCAGGACTGGGTGTATATAGAACGAGATTCTTTTCAGAGGAATGTAGGGATTTTAAAAAAGGCCATCGGCGGATGCATCGTCAGCACGGTTTTCTTCCTAGTTTCTCTTATCTGGCTGACGCTGTCTGCGGGGCGCAGCAGCAAAAAAAGTCAAATCGCCTTAAATTTCTTTGACTTGTGGAAAACGGAAATCGCGGCGGGACTGGTGGCTGTTGTATGGGGATGCCTGCTGGGATTTCTCCTGGAGACCCGAATCCTGGACCCGTCCATCCTTGGAGAATATTTGCAAACGTTTTCCGGCGATGGTTCTGTGACCGACGTGCAGATGCGTTTTTATATTTTTCTGGTTGCGGTGTTTGTCGCGGCTGTGGATTTGTTCTTCCTGTGGGGTTATCTGAGTCTGGTGCGTCGATTCAAAGCAAAAACGCTCTGGAAAAACAGCATTCTGCGCGCGCTGCTGCGAATCGGGAAACATACGATTCTGCGCAGAGGGAAAGAAGCCTTTCTCGCTTTGAAGGACATTCCCAGGAAAACGATTACTTTGGGTGCGTTTCTGTTCGTACAGGCATTTTTGATGCTGTGTATAGGAAGTTTTTCTTATGGGGGCGGCTTTTGGATTTGCTGCTTGTTTGCGACCCAGATAGCAGGCGTTGGCTGGATCGTAAAGGTCATGATAGAGTACCTGAAGATCCAAAAAGGCGTAAAGAAAATCGCCGGTGGCGATATTGCCTGGCAGATTCCCACCGAAGGTCTGACCTTTGACCGGAAAGCGCTGGCGCAGGATATCAACCACATCGGAGAAGGTCTGGGCAAGGCCGTGGAGGAGAGCCTCAAAAGCGAGCGGCTAAAGACAGAGTTGATCACCAATGTATCTCACGACATCAAGACGCCGCTCACCTCCATCATCAATTACGTGGATTTGTTAAAACGAGAAGAATTTTCCGACGAAAAAGTACAGGGCTATCTGGATATCCTGGAAAAAAAGTCCCAGCAGCTCAAGACTCTGACTGAGGATGTGGTGGAAGCCTCCAAAGCCAGCACCGGGAATCTGAAACTCGAATATGAGGATTTGAATCTGGTGGAAATGATTCTCCAGGTAAACGGAGAATTTCAGGAAAAATTCAGCCAGGAGGATCTGGATCTGATTCAGCGTCTGCCCGAAAAACCGGTGGTTATCCGTGCAGACGGACGGCGGGTATGGCGGATTCTGGAGAACATTTACCAGAATGTCTATAAATACGCTATGCCCCATACAAGGGTATATGTGGAACTCGAAGCGCAGTCTCTCCAAGCCGTTTTTACCATGAAAAACATCTCTCGGCAGCCCTTAAATATTTCGGCGGATGAATTGACCGAGCGTTTTATCCGGGGAGACAGCTCCAGAAATACGCAGGGCAGCGGCTTGGGATTGTCCATCGCAAAAAGCCTGACCGAACTTCAGGCCGGAGAATTCCAGCTCTATCTGGACGGGGATCTGTTTAAAGTCTGGATCTCGTTCCCCCTGAAAAATTAAAACGGCAGGAAAGACTTTACCAAAAACCACAAAATAGGTATCAACAGACTGGGGAGCATATTCAGCGCTTTGCAGTCTTTGATACCCAGAATGGACAGCCCAGAGCTGAAGATCAACACGCCGCCCACAATGGATACCTCGGTCATCAATTCCGGGGAGAGAAAACCGGAGAGTAGACTAGCGGACAGGTAAATACTCCCCTGCCACACAAACAAAACCACAGCCGCCAGCGCCATACCGATTCCATAAGTGGAAGCCAGCACCATAGAGGTGACAAAATCCAAAGTGGCGTTGGTAAATAAATACGTGTGATCGTTGTGCAAAGCGCTTTGAATGGGGCCTAAAATGGATAAAGTGCCGATACAGTAGAGCAAAATGCCGGTGGAAAGCCCCTGTCCCAGATTTGAGTGGGAGAATTTTCCCACAAGGGAGTGAAATTTCCCGTCCAGATCTGCGATTGTCCCTAACAAGCTCCCCAGAGCCAGGCTTAGGATAAACAGGACGGGATATGGACTCTCTGGCAAATTTCCCACAACAGCGTTGACGCCCAGCACCGTCGCGGACAAGCCCATGGCATTGTACAGGGCGCCCTGGTACTCTTCTTTGATTCCTTTTCGGATGACACTTCCGATGATACTGCCTGTCAGTATGGTTGCGGTATTCACAATGGTGCCGATCATATGTAACCTCCAAATCTTCGTTTTATCCCAGAATACTCTTTTTTTGAAAATTGGTCAACCAAAAGCAATCTGCTGTAAATTTCAAGTCCGGTTTCTTTTCCGGTAAGCGGTCGGCGTGCAGCCGTACTGTTGTACGAACTGTTTGGAAAAGTAGCTTAAATGGTTAAAGCCGCAGGAAAAGGCAATCTGCGTAATACTGGACTGCGAATCCAGCAAAAGCCGGCGGCTCATTTCCAGCCGGTACCGATTGAGAAATTCCACGGGCGGCTGCTGCAAGTATTCCCTAAAAATCATACAGCATTTGCTTCGGCTGATATTGGCGGACGCGGCTATCTGGGCGAGCGTCAGATCCTTTTGATAATTTTCATAAATATAAGAAACCATTCTTTTTTGCAGATCTTGATTGTCTGAAGTGGTTTCCTTTTGCAGAAGATGCGCAAACTCGCAAAACAGCGCGCGCCATAAACAGTGAATTCGGCTGAGGATTTCCAGTTCGCAGGCTTCTTTCTTTTCGGCGTTCAGGGAAACCATCTGGTCTACAAACTCTTTTACCGGAAGATAGTTTCGGGAATCTTTTTTATACAGGAAAAAATTAAGATTACTGTTCTCGATCAAAGGCAGTATATATTTTTGGTAAATGCCTGGGTTCCCGCCTAAAACATTCGGGTGAAAACGGATGCATATAAAATGACAGTCAAAATCCCGATGGGCATAGCCGTAATGCAGCTGTTGGGAGTTGATGATCACGCAGTCTTTCTCATGCAGCAGAATGGATTTGCCATTGATATGATAGTTCATTTCACCAGTTATAACAAAAATTAGTTCGATGTCTTTGTGCCAGTGGCAGAGCGCCCTTTTTTCTGGATAATTGGACAGTTTGTCGTCGTTTTGAACGAAAACAGGAATATTCGGACAGCTATAATGAACAATTTCCGACGCGTCCGGCATGATCTGTACTTGTCTCATAAACCCCTCCAAATACGATTGTGATAAAAAATAGCGACAATAGTGTTAGAAACAGCAGTTTTTGTCTCTTATAATTATAATATTTTAAGAGGAGGGAGGCAAGAAAGAATGTCTTTACAAAACAGAATCTTTTACAAAAAATTATTGGTATTGGTGCTTCCGATTGCCGTACAGAATTTCATGTCTGCGGCGGTCAGCGCATCTGACGCGCTGATGCTGGGTATGCAGGGACAGACCGCGCTTTCGGCAGTTTCACTTGCCGCACAGGTACAGTTTGTATTGAATCTATTTTTTGCAGCGTTGAGCATTGGCGCTACCATTTTGGCGGCTCAGTATTGGGGGAAGAAAGATATCGTCGCTGTGGAGCAGGTGTTGGCCGTTTCGCTTAAATTTTCTATGGCGGTTTCTTTCCTGTTCTTTTTTGCGGCAGCGTTTTCACCCGAAATTCTGATGCGGATATTTACCGGAGAGAGGGAACTGATTGCTGCTGGCGTTCCTTATCTGCGGATAGTAAGCGGCTCTTATCTGTGTATGGGAATCTCGCAGATCTACCTCTGTATTATGAAAAACAGTGGGAGGGTATTTAAGAGCACGGTTTACGGCTCGGCGGCAGTCGTTCTCAATCTGGTTTTCAATGCAGTCCTCATTTTCGGCCTTTGCGGCTTTCCGAAAATGGGGATTCAGGGGGCGGCGCTTGCAACGCTGATTGCCCGGATTGTGGAGCTGCTTCTTGTTTTATTGGAAAACGGCAAAAAGAACGTTGTGCGTATACGCTGGCGGTATTTTTGGAAACCAGATCCGGCTTTGCAGAAAGACTATTTTTATTATACGTCGCCGGTGTTGGCCAATCAACTGGCCTGGGGATGCGGATTTACAATGTTCTCGGTTATCATGGGACATTTGGGGAGCGATGCGGTCGCCGCTAATTCGATTGCAAATATTGTAAAAAATATCATTGCCTGTCTTTGTCTTGGAATTGCCACAGGCAGCAGCATTATGGTCGGAAATGAGCTGGGCTGCGGGAAGCTCGAACGGGCGAAAGAATATGGAACGCGGCTGTGCAGAATTGCGTTTGCCGCCGGAGCCGTCTCGGGTCTTATTTTGCTTGGATGCAGTCCGCTGATTTTGCAGTTCGCGGAAAATCTAAGCGCTCAGGCACAGGAATATCTGAAAGTGATGCTGTTGATATGCAGTTACTATCTGATTGGGAAATCCATGAATTCCACCGTAATTGCAGGAATTTTCTGCGCTGGAGGAGATACCCGGTTTGGTCTGTGCTGCGATACCGTCACGATGTGGGCGGTGATTGTTCCGGCGGGAATGGTAGCGGCATTTTGGCTGAAGCTTCCGGTCTTGTGGGTATATTTTTGGCTGAGTCTCGATGAATTTGTAAAACTGCCGGCTGTCTATCGGCACTACAAGAAATATCAGTGGGTAAAAAATTTGACCAATTAGCATATCAGAAAGAGAGGAATGGAAAAGAATGAAAAATACACAGAGAAGAGATTTGCAGCTGCCTTATATTTCAGACGAGGAAGTGTTTGAAGAACAAAAAAAGGCCAGAAGACTGACGCAGGCATTGAATACCGCAGATCGAGCAGATTTTGATGCGATCCGCCGGATTGTAAAGGAACTGCTGGGAAAGTCGGAGGACGCGTTTGTGAATCCGCCGTTTTACTGTGATTATGGCAGCCATATCGAGGTGGGAAAAAATTTTTTTGCCAATTATAACTGTACAATTCTGGACGTAGCGAAAGTGACGATTGGAGATAACTGCCAGATGGCCCCCAATGTGGCGATTTATACGGCGGGCCATCCGGTGCATCCAGATACTCGAAACACCGCCTATGAATATGGGATAGAAGTGACCATCGGGGATAACGTGTGGATCGGAGGCAATACCGTAATCTGCCCGGGAGTCCATATTGGGAGCAATACGGTGATCGGGGCTGGAAGCGTAGTGACAAAAGATATTCCAGACTGGGTAATTGCCGCGGGAAATCCGTGCCGGGTTATCCGCAAGATTACGGAGGCAGACCGGAAATTCTACTTTCGGGATCGGGAGTTCGACGAAGCCGGCTGGAAGCATGCGCAGGAACTCATGTCAAAAAATAAACCCCAAACATGACAAGAGGCGCACGCTTCCCAGAGACTTTTGGTCATTTTTGTTTTTCAATCCATACCTGTACGCCCATTTGGGTATTTTCCAAGGAAATATTCAGATCGTGGAGCGCCAGGATTTTCTTTGCCAGAAATAGTCCCAGTCCCATATGTTTGTCCTTGGAATTGCGGCTTTTATCCCCGCTGTAAAACATATCAAAGGCGTGGGCGAGTTGTTCTTCGGTTAAGGGCGGGCTGGTATTTTCGATGCCGCATCGTCTGGCATCGGTCTGGATTCGGATGCTGCCGTTTTCGATATTGTAGGCGACGGCATTGGAGACAAGGTTGCCGATCGCTTTTGCCAGATAGCCGGGATCCCCGGCTACGACGAAATCTTCGTTACAGGCATATTGGACCTGAATATTTTTCTCCGCAATCATCGGCTGCAAACGCTCAATCTGTTCCCGGATCAGGGCGTATATGGAAACAGATTCTTTGGGGAGGGCCAGTTCTTCGGAGTCCATTTTGGAGACGGCGATCATCTCGGTCACCAGACGATCAAGCTCTTCGGTCTGCCCGATGATCTGTGCGAGATAATAGTCCCGCTTATTTTCCATATGGTGTTCCTGGAGATTTTCGGCGAAGCCGCGGATAATACTCAAGGGCGTTTTCAGCTCATGTGCCATGGCGTTGGTAAAATCTCGGCGCATTTCTTCCAGGGCGGCGCGCTGCTGGTAAACTTGATTGGTGACATAAAGCGATTTTGCGATGCAGACGATCATCAGCGCCAATCCCATCACATATACGTACTTTAGATAATCCATCGCCGCAAGCCAGGGATGGCTCTCAAAGCGCAGTTCCAGATAGCAGGCCGGCTGAAGATTTTCTTCTGTGCCCGTCTAGATGCAGGCGTACAGGCGGTCTTGGGTCTGGATTTCGTAGGAATTCTTGGAATATTTCGCGATGGCGCGTTCGATGTCGTCCTGCGAGAATGTAAGCCGGCGCTCAAAGTCTGAAAGATAGCTGCTTTCGCTCCAGCGCTGCCACTGGCTGTATCCGCCCCTGGCCAGATAGGGAAACAGCAGAGTCGCGTCTTCCATTTCCATCTGATTTTTTTTCAGCGGCGCATCGTCCGCGTCTGGATAATTCCGCTGCCATACAATCTTGCTGTTTGTCTCCCAATATTCGGTTCCCTGTTCGTTTTCATAGAAGTGGCTGCTGTCCGTAATCGGATCGGTGTATTCTTGTGTTTTTTTCGCCGCAGTCGGCTCCCAGGTGATTTCCTGCACAACGATTTGGCATAAAGCTTGCGTATCCTTAGAGATTCCCATAGAAACGCGATATTTCGGCGGTTCCTGGGAAGCATGGAGGTTCTCATAGCGCTGCCCGTACGCTGCGAGCTGGTTTTTCTCCTCGTCGCTTAGTTGCTCTAAGGTATAGTAGCGGTAAATGCCTCCCTCTTGTTCGGTGTGAATGGTGCTTCCGAGCCGTTCCTCTGTTTTTGCCAGAAACGTTCCGTCTGTTTCATAAAATGCCGCGGAAAATTGCTGGAAGGGCCCAAAATTGTCTGTTGACGTTGACTGGGAAGCCAGGTAGGCGTAGTATTGTTTGGGCGCTCCATCGTAATATTCCAGCTCGTTCTCCGCCTGCTGCTGGATCGAAGAGAGCTGTAAAATGGCATTTTGTTTAAAATCCTCTGCATATTTGGCTTTCAGAAAATAGGTGGCAAGGAACATGCTCGCCCAGTACAGGGTTATGAATCCGGTTACGATTGGCTTCCAGAACTTTTTCTTTCTCTTTCTGATTTTCATTTCGGTGGTGTTACCTCCATTCGGTATCCAAATTTTCGTACCGTGTGAATGGTACAGCCGCATGGGCCGATTGCTTTTCTCAGCTTCTTGATGTGATTGTCCACGACCCGTTCACTGCCGTCAAATTCATAGCCCCAGAAGCGGATCAAAAGCTGTTCCCGACTGAAAATGCGTTCTGGATTTTCCAGGAAAAAGAGCAATATCTCGTATTCTTTCGGTGGGAGATGAACGGCCTTGCCTTCTGCCCGCACTTCATGAGTGTGCAGATTGATTTCCAAAGCGCCGATGCGCAGCCATTTTTCCATGCCGCTGCTCTTGGCGCGTTTGAGAAGCGCGATAGCTTTGGCGTGCAGAACAGGCAGGGAGAAGGGCTTGGTCACATAGTCGTCCGCGCCGAGGGCATAACCGTTTAACTCATCCTCCTCCATCACTCTCGCCGTAAGAAAAATAATGGGAACGTCGCTGTTCTTTCGGATTTCGCGGCATACCGTAAAGCCGTTTATTCCTGGCATCATCACGTCCAGAAGAAGCAGATGAAAGCTATCCCGCATTAGAAGCGTCAGTGCTTCATCCCCGTCATTCGCGGTCTGCACCTGCCATCCCTTGCTCATAAAATAGTCGGCAACCGCTTCTTGCATCAAAGGGTCGTCCTCCACAATCAGAAGTTTTCTTTTCATTTTGTCCTCCTTTCCAATTAGGACTCTATCACGGGAATGTATCGTTTCTGTATCCTTTCATAGCATTATCCCGCATTTTTTCCAAAAAGGGAATAGAGTCTTGACAGTAGCTGCTTATCCTGTTATGATTTATTTGTGAATAATATATACGAATATTCGTATATAAAATTTAGAAGAAAGGAGAAAGAAAATTATGCCGTCAAAACCAGTCCTTTCGGACGCTGATAAAAAAGCTATCCGCAAAAAACTGCAAGAACTATGTGAAGAATGTTGGATAACGCAAGGGTACAAAAAAACGAGCATCAAAAATTTATGCGATAAAGCAGGGATCTCTATCGGTACTTTTTATACGCTTTACCCCGCAAAAGAAAATTTATTTTTTGAAACAATCGCAAAGATACAAAGGAGGCTGACAGAAAAAATTCTGGACATAAACAGGAACAATCAGACGAAAGAGGGGTTTGCGCAGTCCATGAAAAGGCTTTTCCGGGAATACGACAGCAAGCCGTTTCTGTACAATGTCCATACACCGGATTTTCAATCTTTTGTGACAAAGCTGCCCGACGAAACGATTCAGAAAATCAAGTTTGACAGCTTCGATTTTTTCAGACAGGTTATCCATGCCGCAAACCTCAGTCTGAAAATAGAGGAAGCGCAAGCCTACGGAATTTTAAGCGCGCTGCTATCAACAATAGGCGCAAAAGAAACGCTTTGTGTCACTTGTGATTATTTTGCTGTTTTTGATTTTATGGTGGATAGCCTTGTGGCAGATATTTTTGAGTAAAGGAGTTGTTTATGACAGAATTTGAGTACAAAACGATAGCAATCGACAATAAGGAAGCCGAACATTCCGAAAAAGCATTGTCTGATAAGCTGAACCATTATGGTAAGGACGGTTGGGAATTGGTTACTTGTTTCGCCTATCCATGTATAGGCAGTTCTCAGTATTCCCTTATCGGCATTGCACAGAAAGCAACTTTGATTTTTAAAAGGAGGCGATAACATGAATTTTCCAATTCCCGATTTTGTGCCTGTTCCAAGTGCAGAAATCATGCGGACGATTTCAATTGTATCGTTAATTATAGGTATCTGCATTGTGGGTGCCGGACTGCTTTTCCTGTTTCTGAACAAGAAAAAAGGGAAAGAAAAGAAAGAAACAGTCCTATGGATTTTCATAGGTGTTGGCGCGCTGCTTATTGTAAATCACAGTATACAGCTATTATTTTAGGAGGGCAAAATGATTAAAGAAGTAAATCAGATTTGCGAAAAGCTGAATCATGCATTGGGAATTTCCGTAACGCTTCCCAATCCGGAGAAGAAAGCGTTAAAAGCGGCTGCAGTATGTAACTTTATTGCCGGTGTTGGTTTGGCGGCGGCAGGAATTGTTTTTTCGTCAAAATCTTGTGCGTTATTGGGCGGCGTTAGTGTTATCAGCAGCGTTGTACTGCGAAGGGAAAGCAAGAACAAAGCGCATGAATCATAACGAGAACGAGTCATTTTAATGTGAGTTCGGCGAATACTTGGCGCCGTTTACGGTTACTCCCATTTTTTTACTTGTACTTTTCTGCGAGAAAAGTACCAAAAGCGCCGGGGTTGCTAAGCGCCAGTGGCGCTTGGTTAGCAACGACCGGAACGAAGTGGAGACCTTGCGATTTCCCCCGGACCCCTTTAAAACGCCGTTCTTTATGGAAAAATTGGTATTCATAACGACGAATGTTTGTTGAATCCACGTTAATATCATATTTTAATTATCAAAGAGCTAGATATAGAGCCGATAAACTTGTGAGAAATCCTAGTTTGTCGGCTCTTTGCTTTGAAAGTATCCATTTCTTAGAGAAACTTTATGCTGCATTGCGTTTTGGCGCTGAGTGGAACCGGATGCATGAAGGTTTAGAAATAATAATATTATTTAACTAATTGATTATATGGACATAATGTCTTTTTTAATTCTTAAAAAAGGATAAAATCGCCAAAAAACACTTGTTATATTCGGAGAATAGAGGTAATATATTGTTATTTAACTAATTAATTTGAAAAGGAGGGTAAGCGTCATGAAAGAAGAAAAAGTCGACGATACGATACAGGGATTGTTTATGAGGGCAACGCATATATACTTTCAGAAAAATTTTCAGCAGTTGAACGGCCTTGGCCTGCATCCGGGGCAGATTCCCGTGCTATGGCATGTTTTCCGGGAGGAAGGGCTTAGTCAGAAGGAAATTGCCAACCGAGTGAAGGTAAAACCTCCCACTGTAAATGTCTCTTTACAGCGGTTGGAAAAGATGGCGTGTATTTATCGGAAACAGGATCCGAAAGACCAGCGAGTGTCCCAGATTTATTTGACGGAGAAGGGGCGGGAACTGGCGAAGCGGATTGAAAGGGTGATGCAGAGCAACGAAACCCAGATGACCAGGAATTTTACGGAAGTGGAGATCTGTTTGTTGGCCCGTTTTTTGAAACAGTTGATTGAAAACATAGAATCTATGGAAACAATAGAATTATAGGAAAGGAGAGAACGATATTTATGCGAAAAATCATCAAGTATCTGAGGCGTTCCACAGGATACATTTTCTGTATCATGCTGTTGTTGTTTCTGCAGGCGTATTGCGATCTGTCCCTGCCTGCGTATACCTCGGATATTGTCAACGTAGGCATTCAGCAAAAGGGGATTTTGGACGGCGTGCCGGAGGAAATCAGGGTTTCGTCTATGGAAAATCTGGAACTGTTTTTGGATGAGGACAGCCGCAGTCAGGCGGAAGGGTATTATGAAAAAGACGGCGATCGCTATGTCTTAAAAGAAGGGATATCAAAGGAGGAACGAGAGTCGCTCAATGACGTTTTGGGAAAACCAATTCTTATGCTGTATGCTCTGACCCAAGATCCAGAGCGGATACAGACATTAAAAGAACAGATGAACCTGCCTCCAGAAGCAGATCTTCTGGAAACCATCCGGCAGATGCCGCCGGAGGCTATGAATCAAATGAGGCAGATGCTGGAAGAATCCAGTAAGCAGATTGATCAGATGCCGGAGTCTTTGATTACCCAGACGGCGGTGGCATATGTGCAGCAGGAATATCAGGAGCTGGGTCTGGATATCGACCAGATCCAGATTCGGTATATTCTGAAAATCGGGCTTCTGATGCTGGGCATAGCGTTTTTGAGTATGCTGGCGGCGGTGTTGGTTACTTTTTTGTCGGCGCGGGTGGCTGCGGCGACTGGGCATGACTTACGCAACAGCATTTACCGAAAGGTGATTGGATTTTCCAGCGGGGAGTATAATCAGTTTTCCACCGCTTCTTTGATCACCAGAAGTTCCAATGATATTCAGCAGATACAGCTTTTGATGGCGATGGTTTTCCGGATTGCAATGTATGCGCCGATTATGGGGATTGGAGGCATTTTAAAAGTTTTGAAAACCGATGCTTCTATGAGCTGGATCATTGCGCTGGCGGTGGGCGTCCTGATGCTTTTGATCTTGGTGCTGTTTGGAATCGCCATGCCGCGCTTTAAGAAGCTGCAAGTCTTGATTGACCGTCTGAATCTGGTCACACGGGAAATCCTTACCGGACTTCCGGTGATCCGGGCGTTCAGCCGGGAAGAACATGAGAAGGTGCGTTTCGAGGAGGCTAACCGTAATCTGACGAAAACCAACCTTTTTGTCAACCGCTGTATGACGTTTATGATGCCGTCTATGATGCTGATTATGAACGGCGTTTCCGTATTGATTGTGTATATGGGTTCTCATGCGGTGGACAACGGAACGATGCAGGTGGGAGATATGATGGCGTTTATTCAGTATGCGATGCAGATTATCATGTCCTTCTTGATGCTGACCATGCTCTCTATTATGCTGCCCAGGGCCAGCGTGTCCGCCAATCGAATTGCGGAGGTTTTGGATACTAAGCCGTCGATTCGCGACCCAGAACAGCCTCAAACGCCGGATCCAGATCAAAAAGGAACGGTTTCCTTTGAGGGAGTATCCTTTTCTTACCCGGACGCCGAGGAGAAAGTGTTGCGGGACATTACATTTACGGCAAAGAAAGGGCAGACTGTGGCATTTATCGGAAGCACCGGAAGCGGAAAGAGTACGCTTTTGAATCTGATTCCCCGATTCTACGATGTGACGGAAGGTTCGGTAAAAGTGGACGGCGTGGATGTGCGCTGTATGAATCAGAAAGAACTGCGGGATAAACTGGGGTATGTGCCGCAGAAAGGGGTGCTGTTCTCTGGAACCATACATTCTAATATCGCTTATGGATGTCCCGACGCGCCCCAGGAACAGGTGGAACAGGCGGCGGTCATTGCCCAGGCGGAGGAGTTTATCCTGGAGAAGCCGGACAAATATGAAGCTGCTATCTCTCAAGGCGGTTCTAATGTATCCGGCGGGCAGAAACAGCGTTTGTCTATTGCCAGAGCCATTGCCAAGCAGCCGGAGATCCTGCTGTTTGACGACAGCTTTTCCGCTTTGGACTTTAAGACGGATGTGGCCTTGCGCAAGGCGCTAAAAGTTGCAACGGCAGAGACGACGACGTTGATTGTGGCACAGCGGATCAGCACCATTATCCAGGCGGATTTGATCATCGTTTTGGATAAAGGACGTGTGGCTGGGCAGGGAACCCATCGGGAACTGATGGAAAGCTGTGAAGTTTACCGCCAGATTGCTATGTCACAGCTATCAGAGGAGGAGTTGGCAGGATGAGTGAAGAGAAAAGAACAGTCAGGCCAGCAGGCCCCATGGGCCATGGCCGGGGAATGAGCGGCGAGAAAGCCCGGGATTTCAAAGGAACTTTACAAAAATTACTTCGATATATGGATCGGTACAAGATACGATTTTTGCTGATGCTTGTCTTTGCCGTGGCTGGAACGGTGTTCAATATCGCAGGCCCGAAGATTCTGGGAAAAGCCACCACGGAGCTCTTTAACGGGTTGGTGGCGAAAATCGGCGGCACAGGGGAAATCAATTTTACCCGGATCGCAGAGATTTTGCTGGGTGTGCTGGGACTTTATGTGATCAGCGCCTGTTTTACCTTTATCCAGGGCTTTGTTATGACGGGGATTTCCAACGACGTGACGTATTCGATGCGCCGGGATATCTCCGGGAAGATTCACCGGATGCCTATGAAATATTTTGAGAGCAGAACGCACGGGGAAATCCTTTCCAGAGTGACCAACGATGTGGACACCTTGCAGCAGAGTTTGAATCAAAGCGTTACGCAACTGATTACGTCGGTGACAACGATTATCGGCGTGCTGTTTATGATGTTTAGCATCAATGTGTGGATGACCTTATGTGCCCTTCTGATTCTGCCGGTTTCCATGGGGATCATCGGGAAAGTGATGAAGCGTTCCCAGAAATATTTCCGCGGGCAGCAAAATTATCTGGGACAGGTCAACGGTCAGATTGAGGAGATTTACGCCGGACATCATATTGTAAAAGCTTTTAATAAGGAAGAAGATGTGGTCAATACCTTTGAGAATACTAATCAGAAGCTGTACGAATCTGCCTGGAAATCCCAGTTTTTCTCCGGGATTATGATGCCGGTGATGCAGTTTGTGGGAAACGTGGGTTATGTGATGGTCGCGCTGCTGGGCGGTTATTTTGCCATTAAGAGAGCCATTGAAGTGGGGGAAATTCAGTCCTTTTTCCAGTATATCCGCAACTTCACCCAGCCGATTACCCAGGTAGCGCAGGTGACCAATATGCTCCAGTCAACGGCTGCGGCGGCAGAGCGGGTGTTTGAATTTTTGGACGAAGAGGAGGAAGAGCAGTTATCCCAGCATCCGGTGGACATTTCTAACTTAAAGGGAGATGTAGAATTTGACCATGTGGCGTTTGGATACAATCCAGAAAATATTATCATCCATGATTTTTCCACAAAGGTAAAGGATGGGCAGAAAGTGGCCATTGTAGGCCCGACCGGGGCCGGAAAGACCACGATGGTAAAATTGCTGATGCGTTTTTACGATGTCAGCAAAGGCGCGGTGAAGATAGACGGGCACAACGTGCAGGATTTTCACAGAAGCCAGCTTCGGGAAATGTTCGGTATGGTTTTGCAAGATACCTGGCTGTTTAACGGCACAATTATGGAAAATATCCGTTATGGCAGGCTGGACGCTACCGACGAGGAGGTGATTGCGGCGGCAAGAGCGGCTCACATCCACAATTACATCATGACCCAGCCCGGAGGCTACCAGATGGTGCTCAACGAAGAGACCAGCAACGTTTCCCAGGGACAGAAGCAGCTTCTGACCATCGCTAGGGCGATTCTGGCAGACAACCGGATCTTGATTCTGGATGAAGCCACGTCTTCTGTGGACACCCGCACCGAGGTACAGATCCAGAAAGCGATGGATAACCTGATGAAAGGCAGAACCAGCTTTGTCATCGCTCACCGGTTATCTACCATACGGGACGCGGATTTGATTCTGGTGATGAAAGACGGGGATATTATCGAACAGGGCAATCATGAAGAGCTGATGGCGGCGCAGGGATTCTATGCGGGGCTGTATAACAGTCAGTTTGAGAAAGCGGAAGCGGTGTGAAAGACCTTTTTATGAGCATGAAATTCTGTTGAAATACGAATCTTAATTATGAAACAGACGAACTATAAATGGAATCTATGGGAAATCAGACATTGATTAATATTTTACCAGCAATTATTAGCGCAGTGGAAAGAGGGGGCTGTTGATTATTGATGAATTCAGCAGTGGTTTGCATAATAAATTAGAAGAGCTTCTTGTGAAATATATTATGCAGTACAGCAGTACTACGCAGCTTTTTTTGTCTCCCATTCGACAAACCTTCTTTTCAATACCCTTTTGCGTCCAGATCAGATTTTTTCCGTGGAGATGATGAGCAATGAAGGCAGTGTGTTGTATCGCTTTTCAGATGAACAGCCAAGAGTGGCGCAAAATTTGGAGAAAATGTATCTGAGCAGTGTCTTTGGGGGAATACCGGAATATGGAATTGATAAAGAATAAACGAACGGGAAAAGTGCTTTTAATCGTAGAAGGCGCAAGATACGAATTCAATTTGATGAAAAAGATCTCTGTGGATGTTTTGGATTTTACGCAAATTATGTTATCTTGTGTATTGATGGATTTGGGAATATTAAGAGAATAGCTGACGGCCTGCCTTTTGGCAGGCCATTTTTTATAGCATTACCCAACTAAGATTCTGTCATTTTTCTGTCCGGTACTGTCCAAGAATCTGCTTCACGGTCTGGTACAGATGGGGTTTCAGATCATTCAGCGGCAGGGGCTGCTCATACAAAACGGCATTGTAGCTGGCGCCGCTGATCAGCTCCAGGATCAGATACATCATCAGTTCGGGCGACTGGTAGGTATACTGCGCCTGGGACAGCAGAGAGTCATACAGGGCATAGATCGAGGGGGAGTCCGGGTCCGCGGTAAAAAGAAGGGAATCCTTGAAAAACCCCCAGCTTAAATGCTTGGATAAAAGAACGACCAGGTTATGGTTGGCCGCAAACTGATCCAGGATGTGGTCTATGATAAAAAGCACCTGATCCTCAAAATCTGTCAGTTCTTCTTGAGCCTTTAGCTGGTTATAGGCGTTGAGGAATACTTGATTGGCCTTCTGGGAAATCAGGTGATTTCGGATATCGTATTTGTCTTTGAAATACAGGTAAAAAGTCCCCTTGGCAACCCCGGCGTCCTTTACAATGTCGGAGATGGAAGTTTTGTGAAATCCATTGTTGATAAAAAGGGAAAAAGCGGAATCCAGAAGGGAAACCCTTTTCTGTCGTTTTTTGGTATCGATTTTGTTCATCAGAAAACCTCTTTTCTTCCTTGTGGCACCTTCAAAAATTATGGCTTCATTATAAGGTCTGAGAAACAAAAAATCAATTCATGATTTTATACAAATAAACAAATGACTTTTAGTCAATTTTTCGGCAGTTTCAATATTGACTAAAAGTCATTTTTGCGTTATAACATAGATATGGAAAATTTATGGAAAGTCATTCCGCACGGATTTGTGCAGGGAAAAGTATAGAGGAGGCATTTATCATGAAGAAAAAATATGTGCAGGCAATGCTGGCAGGGATGACAGCGATGCTTTCTTTGACCATTCCGGTGAACAGCGTTTACGCATCGACGGTAAATAAAGAGCAGACCGTCTATATCAATGCAGATGAAAGCGGAAATGCCCAAGATGTAATTGTCAGCAATTGGCTGAAAAATATGCAGAACGACAATTCTCTAATCGACAGAAGCGATCTCAGCGATATTGAAAATATAAAGGGCGACGAGGAATTTACCCAGAGCGGAGACGGGACGCTGACCTGGAAAGCCGACGGCAACGATATCTATTACCAGGGCAAAACCAATGAGGAGCTTCCGGTATCAGTAAAAATGACGTATTATCTGGACGGCAATCCGATTCAGCCGTCTCAATTAGCCGGAAAGAGCGGCCAGGTAAAAATCCGCGTTGACTACAAGAACCATTCCCAGCAGACCAGAGTGGTCAATGGGAAGCAGGAACAGATCAGCACGCCGTTTCTGATGGCAACCGGGATGATTCTACCAGTGGAAACCTTTTCCAACGTGGAAGTTACCAACGGGAAAGTAATTTCCGACGGAAAAAACAATTTCGTCATCGGGATTGGCTTCCCAGGACTCTCAGAAAGTCTAAAGCTCTCTGAGGTGAAAGGGATGGAAAACGATGATATCCCAGATTATGTGGAAATTTCCGCGACGGTTTCGGATTTCTCCCTGGCTATGACCGCCACAGTGGCCACCACAGGCACGTTGTCGGAACTGGGCCTGAATGACATCGGCGATATGGATGAACTCAAAGAAAGCATGGAAAAGATGGCGGATTCTTCCAAGCTGCTGGTCAAAGGCAGCAAGAGCCTGCAAGACGGCATCAAAGAGCTGGATACCTCTGCAAGTACCTTTGTAACGGGCCTGGAAAGCGCAGACAGCGGAGCCGGACAGTTGAAAAGCGGTATTGATACAATGAATGCAAAGAAAGGGGAACTGATTTCCGGGATTGACCAACTGGTAAGCGGAATTAATTCTCTGGAAAGCGGAGCCGTCAGCCTGCAAAAAGGCGTAAAAGATTATACCGACGGGGCCAGCGATGTAGGGGATGGCATTGGCCAGGTGCATGACGGAGCTACGAAGTTAAAAAGCGGCATCGATACTTTAAACGACAAAAAGACCGAGCTGACCGACGGTGTCAGCGAACTGGCCACAGGTGCGAAGCAGTTAAACAGCGGAGCCAACAGCCTGCAAAAAGGCGTCAGCGATTATACCCAGGGAGCCAGCGACGTGGGGGACGGCATTGGCAAAGTGCACGACGGAGCTACGGAGTTAAAGAGCGGCATCGATACCCTCAACAGCAAAAAGACGGAACTGACCGACGGCGTGACGAAATTAGGGGAAGGCAGTACGCAGTTAAACAGCGGAGCCGAAGCCCTAAAAAGCGGCATTGCGGCTTATACAGAAGGCGCCAGCAAACTGGACGGAGGTTTGCAGCAGTTAAATACGGCGATTCAGTCGCAGATCGGACAGCTTGGGCAGATCGGGCAGCTTCCCAGCGCTGTGCAGAGCTTACAGGCGGGATGCACAACATTGAGTGCAGGCGCACAGACTTTCCAGGAAGCGGCACAGATAATACAGAGCAAATCCCAAGAACTCTTGGGCGGGGTTCAGGGCGTGAGAACCGCTGCGGAGGGAACAGCCGCGTTATCACAGACAGCCGCCGATCTTTCTGTCAAGGCGCAGAACATCCTTGCCGCACAAACCGGAGCTTCCGTTATGGATATGAGCTGGCAGGCAACCGAACAGGCTCAGGCGGCAGTGACGGAAGAAAATATACTGGTCAACCAGGAAGCAAACGCACAGGCCAACCAGCAGCAGCGGGCAAATGTAGAGATGGCGGCGGCAGCGGCAGGATTGGACGAAGAACAGACAGCGGCGCTGCTGGCCAACCTGGGCGAGATTATGGTCGGCGTAGGCGTGCAGACCAGCCCAACGGTAGAACTTTACGAGGAACAGGCGCAAAGTGCAGAGGCGGCAGCGGCATTGGCCCAAATTAGCGCAGGTTTTTCTGAGATACAAATGAAGTCAGAAGGCATTGCCAGTGAGCTTGCCTCTGTGGATACGGCCGATACAGAAGCAAAAATCCAGGCTTTGGCAGACGGCGCAGGCGAGGCGGCGAAAGGAGCGGCACAGATGCAGAGCGGATCTCAGCAATTAGGCATGGCAGTCGGCTCCATGGGCGATCTGGGAAAAGTCTCCCAGGAATTATCCAACAGCGTCCAGCAGCTTTCACAGGGAAGCGCACAGCTTTGCAGCCAGAATGAAGCGCTCAATCAGGGCGCAGCCAGCTTAAGTGACGGAACCCAAGAGCTGAATACCGGAATCGCCTCTCTGGCAGAAGGTTCCCAGGCATTGGGAAGCGGGGTCGATCAACTGGCAGCCGGCGCGGATTCTCTGGCAGCCGGTACAGAGGAATTGAAAAAAGGCTCGGATACTTTGATTTCCAACAATGCATCCTTAAACAGCGGCGCAGCCCAACTGGCGACGGGCAGCCAGAAGCTGGCCAAAGGAGGAAATCAACTGAAAGCCGGCGCGACGACTCTAA
Organism: uncultured Lachnospiraceae bacterium; assembly: GCA_947571775.1. Lineage (GTDB taxonomy): Bacteria > Bacillota > Clostridia > Lachnospirales > Lachnospiraceae > MGBC164599. The sequence goes on from CANOZK010000003.1 coordinate 22,667, forward strand.
GCAGCGGCGTATCCCAACTGGCGGACGGAGCCGAGAACTTAGTGGACGGTACAGAGGAATTAAAAGAGGGTTCGGATACTCTGACTTCCAACAACGCAACGCTGAATACCGGAACCGCCCAACTGGTATCCGGCAGCCAGAAGCTCGCTTCCGGCGGAAACACGTTAAAATCGGGTGCGTCAACTTTAAGCAGCGGCATCCAACAGTTGGCAACAGGCGCGTCCTCCTTAAAAGACGGAACCAGCAAACTTGCCACAGGCGGAAAAGCCCTTAAAACCGGAACCACAAAACTGTATGACGGTTCCAAAGAGTTAAACAGCGGTATGAAGAAATTTGATAAACAGGCGATTCAGAAACTGACCGACAGCTTGGACGGCGGAATCCAGGATGTGCTGAACCGGTTGAAAGCCGTGGAGGATGCAGACAAAGCATACAAAGCGTTTGATGGACAAATGGACGATATGGATGGAGCGGTGAAATTTATCATTGAAACAGCCGGAATTGAATAAGATGCCGGATGGTTGCAAAATCAGAGATAGATAGGGGTTGATTTTTTTGATTCATGCAGGCAAATGGATTGCAAAACACCGGTTTCTCATCCTGCTCTTTGGCATCTTTCTGCTGGTTCCGTCCGTGATTGGTATCATCGAGACCAGGGTCAATTATGACCTGCTCAGTTACCTGCCAAAAAGCCTGGAAACGGTAAAAGGCCAGGATCTTATGGTGGATGAATTCGGCATGGGCGCGTTTTCCATGGTGGTCGTGGAAAATATGGATTTGAAGGACGTGCAGAAGCTAGAAGAAAAGTTTAGCAATGTTCCTCATGTAAAAGATGTTCTGTGGTATGATGACGCAGTGGACATTACCCTTCCCGTGGAGATGCTTCCCAAAAGACTAAGAGAAGGTTTTTTCCGAGGCGATGCCACGATGATGATCGCGCTTTTTGACAACACGACCTCCTCTGATGAGGCAATGGAAGCCGTATCGGAGATGCGCAAACTTGCAAATGAGCAGTGCTTCATCAGCGGTATGTCCGGCATTGTAACCGACATCAAGAACCTGTGTCTCCAGGAGCTGCCGATTTACGTAGCGATTGCGGCGATTTTATCCTTCCTGGTGCTCCAGCTTACGATGGATTCCTTCCTGGTACCAGTATTTTTCCTGGGCAGTATTGGGATCTCGATTCTTTACAACCTGGGCAGCAATATTTTCCTGGGGGAGATTTCCTATGTAACACAGGCGCTGACTGCAATCCTGCAGCTCGGGGTGACTATGGACTACTCGATTTTCCTTCTGAATAGTTATGAGGAAAATAAGGAACTGTTCCCCGATGACCGAAATGAGGCGATGGGGCACGCCATCGCCAGCACTTTTAAGGCGATCGTGGGCAGCTCGGTTACCACCGTTGCCGGATTTGCGGCACTGTGCTTTATGACCTTTGCCCTTGGACGGGATCTGGGCGTGGTCATGGCAAAAGGCGTAATCATCGGAGTAATCTGCTGTGTAACGCTGCTTCCGGCGATGATTCTGGTATTTGACAGAGCCATTGAGAAAACGAAACATAAACCGATCGTTCCCAGCCTGGACGGCATATCTGGATTTATCACAAAGCACTATAAATTGTGGCTGGCCATTTTCCTGATTCTGCTGGTTCCTGGAGTGTATGGAAACAGCCATACCGGGATTTATTACGATATCGCGCGCTCCCTTCCGTCGGATCTGCTTTCGAATGTGGCCAACGATAAGTTAAAGGACGATTTCGATATGAGCACCATCCATATGGTTATGATGCCAGAGAATCTGGACGGAAAAAGCAAACGCAATCTGATCGAATCCGTCGAGAACGTGGAGGGTGTAAAATGGACGATCGGATCCAGCTCCCTGTTTGGGCCGGCCATCCCGGATTCAATGATCCCGGATAAGGCAAAGAAAATGTTGCAAAGCGATCATTACGAGCTCGCTTTTATCTGTTCCGAATACCAGTCGGCAACGCCGGAAGTCAACGCTCAGATTGGGCAGATCGATGAAATTGTAAAATCCTACGATGAAAAGGCGATGGTGATCGGCGAGGCGCCGCTGATGAAGGATCTGCAGGATGTAACGGATGTGGATTTGCGGAATGTAAACATTGCCTCTATGGCGGCTATCTTTGTGATTATCATGCTGGTATTTAAGTCCGTTTCCCTGCCGGTCTTGCTGGTTGCGGTGATTGAATTTGCCATTGCCGTTAATATGGCGGTGCCGTTTTACCAGGGGATTGAACTTCCCTTTGTGGCCAGCATCGTCATCGGAACCATACAGTTGGGGGCGACTGTGGATTACGCCATTGTTATGACGAGCCGATATCAGAAGGAACGGCAGAAGGGATTTGAGAAAAAAGAAGCAATCATCGCGGCGCACAAGGCATGCATCATGTCCATTATCACCAGCGGCCTTAGCTTCTTCGCAGCGACTTTCGGGGTGACCTGTTATTCCAAAGTAGATATGATCAGCTCCATCTGTACGCTGTTGTCTAGAGGAGCGCTGATCAGTATGACCGTTGTCATCCTGGTACTTCCCTCGATGTTTATGCTGTTTGACAAGGTGATCTGCAAAACCAGCAAGAATTTTTTAGCTGTGGAGAAAAAATAGTTGTATATTCTGTCATGTTGGTGTATACTAAATGGCGTCGTAATTTATAAGAAAAGCGTAGCTCTTATGCCGCCGGGTTAAGAGATCAAACGCCAGGCTTCCTATCGTCAGGTCTTAGAAGATAGAAAGTTCTGGCGTTTTTTATGTGTATGGAGGGAAGCAAAGTGAAGGAAGCATCTATATTCCGGGAATTTCTTAGATATGTGTCGCTGAACGTATGTGGGATGATCGGTCTGTCCGGCTATATCCTCGCGGATACCTTTTTTGTCTCCAAAGGCTTGGGGGCGGATGGTCTGACCGCGCTGAATCTGGCGATACCAGTTTACAGTTTTGTTCATGGAAGCGGTTTGATGTTAGGGATGGGCGGGGCGACAAAATATTCGGTTCTGATGGGACAAAAAGAACACTGCCAGGCAGATCAATTGTTCTCAAATGTGGTATACTTTACGGGAATACTGGCGGCGGCGTTCCTGTTAGTGGGCGGTTTTCTTGCGGGAAAACTTACGCTGTGGCTGGGGGCTGACCAGGCGGTGTTTTCGATGACGAAAACCTATTTGCGGGTCATTCTGTTTTTTGCTCCTGCTTTTATGCTGAATGATGTGCTTGTGTGTTTTGTGAGAAACGATGGTGAACCGAAATTATCCATGGCTGCGATGCTGACCGGAAGCCTGTCGAACATTATGCTGGATTATCTCTTTATTTTCCCGCTGCATATGGGAATCCTGGGAGCTGTCCTGGCTACGGCGATGGCGCCTCTGATCAGTATCGGCGTTCTGTCCAGGCATTGGACGGCGAAACGGAACCAATTCCATTTTAAGAAAGCCCGGATAGTGCCAGAGCTTGCGGCGCATATCTTTTCTCTGGGCGTTCCTTCACTGATTACGGAAGTCGCTTCCGGTATTGTGATGATTGTGTTTAACTCGCTGATTCTCCGGCTGGAGGGAAACCTTGGCGTTGCTGCCTACGGCGTGGTCGCCAGCCTGTCACTGGTGGTAACCTCGATTTATACCGGAATCGCGCAAGGGGCGCAGCCGATTTTAAGCCGGTTTTACGGACGCGGGAATACAAGAAACACCAAAAAAATATTAAAATATGCAGTGCTGACCACGCTGCTGCTTTCAGGATGTATTTATCTGCTTTTTGTGACGGCGGCAGATCCAATCGCCGGGGTATTTAACAGCGGGAAGAACCATAAGTTGCAGCAAATCGCAGTAACCGGGCTGAGACTTTATTTTACCGCGGTTCCGTTTGTGGGGTTTAACATTATCCTTTCCGCCTATTATACCTCAACGGAAAAGGCGCTTCCGGCGCAGATCCTTTCTCTGTCAAGGGGCTTTTTTATCATTCTTCCAATGGCGTTTTTGCTGTCGTTTTTGTGGGGAATGACCGGAGTATGGTTTTCTTATCTGATTACAGAAAGCATTGTGACTGCTGTGGGTATTCTTTTTTACATACGTTTTGAGCGTGTATCTCAAGTATAAGGAGGAAATTATTATGAAAAATCTGGATTTTCGCAGCGATACCGTGACCCATCCGACGCCTGCCATGCGGGAGGCGATGGCCCGTGCCGAAGTGGGCGACGATGTTTACCAAGACGATCCGACGACCAACCGACTGGAAACCCTGGCCGCCGAGATGTTGGGTATGGAGGCCGCTCTGTTTGTCCCTTCCGGCACCATGGGCAATCAGCTTGCCATGATGTCACATACTCGTCCCGGCGACGAGGCCATTGTCAGTTTGGAGAGCCATATTTTTGAGCATGAGGTGGGCGCGGCCGCGGTATTGTCCGGCTTGAATTTAAGACAGTTGACCTTCCCCAATGGGATTTACGATGCCGCGCAGATCGAAGCGGCCATTCGGCCGGATGATATTCACGAACCGCCTACCGGGCTGATTTGTCTGGAAAATGCGCTGGCAAACGGACGCGTCGTGACTTTGGAGACTATGCGGGAAGTCCAGGCAGTGGCGCAGGCGCACGGGATTCCGGTTCATATGGACGGCGCGCGGCTGTTTCATGCGGCCTTGACGTTAAATGAGGATGTAAAAGCGCTCGCCGGCTGTGTGGACAGTGTTTCCTGCTGCCTTTCCAAAGGGCTTTGTGCGCCGGTGGGCAGCGTCCTGTGCGGAAGTAAGGCGTTTATTGCACGCGCCAGAAAGTACCGCAAAATGTTGGGCGGCGGTATGCGCCAGACAGGCATTTTGTGCGCTGCGGGGATTCTGGCGCTGACAGAGATGCTTCCGCGGCTCTCAGAGGATCACGAGACGGCGCGTTATCTGGCAGAACTGCTCGCCCAGATCCCCGGCGTCAGCGTGGATCTGGACAGCGTTCAAATCAATATGGTGTTTGCGTCTTTTGACTGGCCGAACATTGCGCAGCTTCCGGCGTGGCTGAAAGAGCGGGAGGTGTTGATTGGCGACTGCCACAACTCTGTGATACGGTTTGTCACACATTATGGCATTACAAAGCGCGATGTGGAAGGCCTGGCCGCACTTTTGAAAGAATTTTATGCCTGTTAGATTGTATGCTCTGTGCCCGCAGCCGCTTTTCTGGTAAAATAGTAAAAATCAGGAAAGGTGGTGTCTTTTATGAAAAAGAGTCTGTGGTATTATAAAACAAAAATCGGAATGGTAGGCATAGCCGGGGATGAACAAGGGATTACCCATGTCTTTTTGAGGGAAAAGGCGGCTGAACCCGAGACGATTATGGAGCGGACGCCGCTTCTTGAGCAGGCGGCCGGGGAGCTTGAGGAATATCTGGACGGCAGGCGCAGGGAATTTGAGATAAAACTCCATCTGGAGGGCACGGCTTTTCAGAAAAAAGTCTGGGAGGCCCTCTGCGCGATTCCCTATGGAGAGACCCGAAGCTACAAAGAGATTGCCGAAAACATTGGCAATCCAAAGGCATGCAGGGCCGTGGGCATGGCAAATAATCGGAATCCAATTATGATTCTGGTTCCCTGTCATCGGGTGATTGGCGCAGACGGAAGCCTGGTTGGGTATGGAGGAGGACTAAAGCTCAAGAAATTTCTGTTGAACCTGGAGCGGACTTCCAAAGGGAAGTCCGATAGAGATACGCTCCAAGAACAGGTTATCCAAGAGGAGACGATCCAGAAAGATGATATTCGGCAGGAACTGGAGGAGCTGGCGGAACCGGAATTTCAAAAGTTTGCCAGTTCTCTAATTCCCAACGTTCCCAAAGAAAAGATTCTGGGGGTGCGCCTGCCTGAAATTCGCAAATTGGCAAAGAAGCTTGCAAAGGGCGACTGGCAGCAGTACCTTGCCCAGGCAAAGAGCGACTGTTACGAAGAAATTTTGCTGCGGGGGATGCTCATCGGAAAGATTCAGGCGCCTTTGCCTAAAATGCTGGAATATATCCGGGAATTTGTGCCGAAGATTGATAATTGGTCTACCTGCGACAGCTTTTGCGCCGGACTGAAACTGGCAAAGACCTATCCCAAAGAAATCTGGGATTTTATCCAGCCGTATTTTCAGTCAGAGGAGGAGTATCAGGTTCGTTTTGCGGTGGTGATGCTGTTGGATTATTATGTAGAGGAAGCGTATCGGGAAGCGGCTTTGCAGCTTCTGGAACGTGTGCGGCACGAAGGGTATTATGTGAAAATGGCGGTGGCCTGGGCGGTTTCTAAGTTCTGTATCCGTTTTCCCGAATCGGTCACAGAGTTTCTCCAGAAATCTGACTTGGATGATTTTACATACAACAAAGCGTTGCAGAAGATCCTAGAATCCAGGGCAGTGAGCGCAGAGAAAAAAGAAGAAATACGCAGGATGAAAAGGGGGAGAATCGTGTGATTCTCCCTCTTTATCCGATGATTATTTCTTGGTTTTTATTGTTTTCCCTTCCCATTTGCTGCACTGATTGTTCGCCCAGGAGCGTATCCGTATGTAATATTTGGTCTTTGGCTTCAAACCTGTAAAGGTATATTTCTTTTTTGAACTGAGCGGATTCTTCGCATCCTCAAAAGTCATTCCATTTCCTTTTGTTGAGATTGTCTTGGAATTTTCAAAGTCGCGGGATGTGGAGTACTCAATTTCGTCATACTCTGCTTCTTTTTGTCGTTTCCATGTCATGGTCACTTTCGCAGATTTTTCTTTTTTTAGGGAAAGACTGGAGGGAGAGCGGGGAACAATGTCAAATGTCTCTCTGTTGGTTCCGGTATATTTTCCAACGCCCGTGACGGTTACAGTGGCCTCTCCAGGTCTTTTGTTATCAGAGTAAGAAACCGTGTAATCCGTATTCTTTTTTAAGGTTTTGAATTTCCCGTTTTCATTAAGAAATTCTACGGTGACAGAGGGTTTTCTTGCAAATCCATTGTAGGTATATTCCTGCGGAGACAATGTGATGGAAGCGTCTTCCAGATCGAGTCTGTCGGAGGTTTCCCATTCGCAGAGAAAATGATAATCGCCGTTCCATCCGTTGTCCCACTGTCCTACTTCCCATCCATAGTAGCTGTTGGGGGTGGAGTTCAGGACGCAAATGGTCTGTCCTGCCCAGTCCGGCTGTTTATAGCCCCAGTTTGTATAGGAGTTTGTACTCTTCCCGGTGACCCAGGTAGACCAGGAGCCGTTGCTTCCGTCTGCGTCGTACAGGCCAATCATCGCCGCCTCACACTTCTGCTCGGCCAGATATTCCGTGAGCATCTGGTTTTCAGCGGCGTTATCGATAACGGCCAGATGTCCGCCGCGGGCTTCGCAATAAGCCTGCGCAGCAGAAAACTTCATAGTCTGCTTGTACAAATAGTAGGAATGTCCGTTCCATACCTTGGCAGAAGACGGAATATCCACCGCTTCCGCAGAAGCCGTTGCCGAAATGGACAAGCTCATAACAGCCGTGAAGATTCCGGCAAAAAGAAGGTGTTTGATCTTTTTCATAATTTTCCTCCCAAAAAGAAATTTTGATGATATATTTTGTAAATTTCTATTATCATACCTATTTTATGTGAAAAAGTCAATAGAAATGTGTGTAGGACGATACAGATATCTGCTATTTTCAATCTCTTTTGTTTTGAGAGCTATATTATACCCCTTTGCTGTCCATCACGTAAAATATAATAAATCGTATAACAGTTAATACGAATATCATGCCTACAAGCGCATAGCCCGTCATTCTTCCATCTATGAATGAGACGGCACATGCAAAGGCAATTATAATAGTGGCAGCTATCATAATTTTCAAACTGATGGAATCTGTTCTGCGCAAATTCTGAATTGCCATCTCGTCTTTTTCTTCTTTGTTGTATTTGCCGATACGGACTGCCTGCATTACAAAAAACAAAATTGTAAATCCATAAATTGCATACTGAATTGCCATATAATATTCACGCCAGTCCTGTCTCGCCCACATCCAGTAATAGCAGACAAGAAGCACAGCGTAGATAATTTTTGTTCCTACTTTTTCCTTTAAAGTCACTTTTGATTTCATACTTTCATTCCTCCATGTGATATATTTTTCACTTTCAAGTTATAAATATATCACTTCAATAACAAGAAGTCAATACAGTAAGTGAATTATTTATAACCTCTTATAATCAGGCAACATAATGCCAGAATATCCCAAAAGTTTAATATCTGTCTTGTCACCTGTAAAGATATATGCTATACTGCTGTATAACAGATAGAAGAGAGCCGTAATTTACAGGCAGAAATGGGGAAGGATTTATGAGTACACAGGAAATGATTCAACAGTTAAAGCGAGAGAAGGATGCGGTGATCCTGGCGCATTATTATGTAGGGCCAGAGGTACAGGCGGCGGCCGATTATGTGGGGGACTCTTTTTACCTAAGTAAGCTGGCCGCCGGGCTGCCCAACAAGACTCTGGTGTTCTGCGGGGTGTCCTTTATGGGAGAGGGCGGTAAGCTGTTAAGCCCGGATAAGACGGTGTTGATGCCGGATCTGGAGGCGGATTGTCCGATGGCGCATATGGTCAGCAAAGAGATGGTGGAGGCGGCCAGGCGGGAGTATTCGGACTTGGCCGTAGTCTGCTATGTGAATTCCACAGCCGAGATCAAATCCTGGGCGGATGTGTGCGTGACGTCTTCCAATGCAGTAAAAATTGTGGAAAATCTGCCGAATGAGCATATTTTGTTTATCCCGGATAAAAACCTGGCCCGCTATGTGGCGGAGCAGGTGCCGCAAAAGCATATTCTGATTCCAGACGGTTACTGCCCAGTGCATGAGCAGATGAAAGCAGAGGAAATCAAAGCGCAAAAGAGACTTCATCCAGAGGCAAAAGTACTGGCGCATCCTGAATGCAATCGCCAGGTGCTGGAATTGGCGGATTATATCGGCTCCACCAGCGGCATCATCGATTACGCGGCAAACAGCCCCAAGAACGAGTTTATCATTGCCACAGAGGCGGGGGTATTGTATGAGTTGCAGAAAAAAAGACCGGACGCAGGGTTTTATTTTGCGGATACCCTGCCTGTCTGTGAAGGGATGAAGCGGATTACGCTGGAGGGGATTCTTCATGTGCTGCGCACCGGAGAACATGCGCTGCATGTGGAAGAAGAGCTGGCAAAGCCGGCAGGGGAAACGCTGAAACGGATGCTTGCACTTGCATCGGGAAAGGGGCAGCTATGAATTTGTACTACGACGTAGCCATTGTGGGATGCGGGGTGGCCGGGCTTTACACGGCGCTGCATCTCCCCAGAAAGAAACGGATCGTGATGCTCTCCAAAGAGGATCTGGCAAGCTGCGATTCCATGCTTGCCCAGGGGGGAATCTGTGTGTTGAGGGATGCGGCGGATTACGACGCGTACTTTGAAGATACGATGAGAGCCGGCCATTACGAAAACCGCCAGGAGAGTGTGGAGATTATGATCCGGGAAAGCCGTTCGGTGATTGACACCCTTCTGGAATTGGGCGTGGGTTTTGAAAAGAATCCAGACGGAAGCCTGAAATATACCAGGGAGGGCGCGCATTCCTGCCCGCGGATTTGTTATCACAAGGACATCACCGGTAAGGAGATCACTACGGCCCTTCTGGCGCAGGTAAGAAAACTATCGAATGTGAAAATCATGGAATATACGGAAATGGTGGATTTGGTGGTCTGGCAGGGTCAGTGCATGGGCGTAGCGGCCGAGAAAAAGACCGGGGAAACGCTGCGGATTTACGCGGAGGATACTGTCCTGGCGACCGGGGGGATCGGCGGCCTGTATGAGCACTCTACCAATTTCTCGCTGCTGACCGGGGATGCCTGCCGCATTGCGAAAAAACATGGAATTGCTCTGGAACACATGGACTATGTACAGATTCATCCTACCTGCCTTTACAGCGAGAAGCCAGGGCGCAAGTTCTTGATTTCCGAATCGGCCAGGGGCGAGGGCGCGATCCTCTTAAACCATCGGGGAAAGCGTTTTGTGAACGAGCTTTTACCTAGGGATGTGGTTACCGAGGCGATTACCGAGGAGATGAAACGCGAGGGCGTGGAGCACGAATGGCTTTCCTTTGCGCAGGTGCCGCCGGAGGTCATCCGAGAGCATTTTCCGAATATTTATCAGAGATGCTTGGAAGAAGGCTATGATATTTTGCAAGAGCCGATCCCAATCGTCCCGGCCCAGCATTATTTTATGGGAGGGATTCACGTAAACAGCCATTCGGCCGCGGACATGGAACATCTGTATGCAGTGGGGGAGACGAGCTGCAACGGCGTTCATGGAAAGAATCGGCTCGCCAGCAACAGTCTGCTGGAAAGCCTGGTATTTGCCAGAAGAGCGGCAATGCATATTCAGGAAAACGGGAAAGAGAGGGAAAGTTATGAATCCAATTACCATGCAGCTTGTTGCTGATAAATATATCCGTTTGGCTTTGGAGGAGGACATCAGCAGCGAGGATGTGTCCACCAACGCGGTGATGCCGGGCTATAAAAAAGGAGAAGTGCAGTTGATTGGCAAAGAGGCCGGGCTGCTTGCCGGGCTGCCGGTATTTGAGCGGGTGTTTACCCTGCTCGATCCAGATACGCAGGTGGAGCTGTATGTAGAGGACGGCCAAGCGGTACAGGCTGGCCAGCTTTTGGCAAAGATCACCGGGGATGTGCGGGTGCTGCTTTCCGGGGAGCGGACTGCGCTGAATTATCTTCAGCGCTTGAGCGGCATTGCCACTTATACGAGGGCTGTGGCGAAATTGCTGGAAGGCACAAAGACCAGATTGCTAGACACCAGGAAAACCACGCCCTGTATGCGAATTTTTGAAAAATATGCCGTCCGCGTGGGCGGCGGCGGGAATCACCGTTACAATCTATCGGACGGCGTGCTGCTAAAAGACAACCATATTGACGCGGCAGGCGGTGTAAAAGGAGCGGTATTGGCGGCGCGGGCGTATGCGCCTTTTGTGCGGAAAATTGAGGTAGAGGTGGAGAATCTAGAGATGGTGCAGCAGGCCGTGGAAGCCGGGGCGGATATCATTATGCTGGATAATATGACCGCCGAACAGATGGCGGAAGCGATCCGGCTGATCGACGGCCGGGCGCAGACAGAATGTTCCGGCAATATGACAATAGAGAATATCCAGACGATTACGAAGCTGGGAGTAGATTATGTCTCCAGCGGCGCGCTGACCCATTCTGCTCCCATTCTGGACATCAGCCTAAAGCATTTAAAAGTATTGGAGTAGGAGGAAACTGCATGGTAAAGGGTATGACAGGGGCGGACAGAAGGAAACGGATTTTGTCGCTGATGAGAGAAGCCGGCCAGCCATTGTCGGGCGTAACGCTGGGAAAGGAAACCGGCGTCAGCCGGCAGGTGGTCGTCCAGGATATTGCGCTTTTGCGCACAGAAGGCTATCCGATCATTTCCACCACCAGGGGATATTACCTGGATCAGCCGAAGCAGGCCGTCCGTCTGGTCAAGGTATATCATACCAATGAACAGATGGAAGACGAGCTGAGCACCATTGTGAATCTGGGCGGAAGCGTGCTGGACGTCGTCATCAACCACCGCAGATACGGCAAGCTTACGGCTCCTTTGCAGATCAAATGCCAGAGGGATATCCGCAGGCTTGTCCAGGATATGCAGTCCGGGAAATCCTCCCCGCTGATGAACGTGACGTCTGGATACCATTTTCACCATATAGCCGCAGAGAAGGAGGAAATTCTTGATGAGATTTCGGACGAGTTGGACAGAAAAGGCTATATGGTGGAATGGTTTCCTTACGAAAAGGGGCTGTGACTGTCTATTTGCACAATTCTTCTAAGGGATGGAAGGTATAGCCCATTTCTTCCCATTTACTGAGAAGCTCATCCAGGATCTGCCCGTTGGTAGAGGACGTGTTGTGCAGCAGGACGATGGCTCCTGGATGGATTCTTCCCAGAAGTTTTTCAAAGGCTTCCTCCTTGCTGGGCTGCCGATCCTGGTACCAGTCCACATAGGCCAGGCTCCAGAAAAAGGTTTTATATCCTAAGTCTTTGGCCATCTGCAGATTGTTCTCGTTGTATTTGCCTTGGGGAGGACGATAATATTTGGTCATTTCTGTCCCTGTAATATTTTTGTAAAGCTCTTCCACCTGAGACAGCTCCTTGGAAAAGGATTCCTGTGTGGATATTTTTGACATATCCGGGTGGCTATATGTATGATTACCCACAGTGTGGCCCTCCTCCACCATCTGCTTGATCAGATCTGGGCTGGTGGAGACGAAATTCCCCACTACAAAAAAAGTGGCCGGGGCCTTATGTTTTTTCAAGGCGTCCAGGATCAGGGGGGTATTTCCGTTCTCGTAGCCGCAGTCGAAGGTCAAATAAATGCGTTTTTCCTGTGTATCCTCGGCATAGTAAGTGTCAAATTTTTGTAAATCTTCCATCGAGGCGTTGGCGATCGGAGGCTGCCCCTCTTCGGGAAAACTAAGCCCCCAGTTGCCCTCAGAGGCCGGCCGGATCGTGGTTTCCAAAAGAGGCAGCCCGCTGTGCAGTCTGGCCACTATCGCGCCTGCGCAAAATGCAGTTACAAGAATCAGCATACTGCCGAAAAGTTTTTTCCAATTCTTCATGGTATTCCTTCTTATTCTATTTACTCCCATATATATGAGAAAAAAAGAAAAACATGACTCGATAATTTTTTGTGTACAGATTGCCATTTAAATGTTAAAATAAAATCCAGATGGCAAAAACGATGAAGGAGTGTATGTAAGATGTCCAGATTGTTAAAACTTATTGTGCATCTGATTGTATTTTTGGCAATTGTCTGTATTCTGGCATTGGCTGTGCCGCCGTTTGTGGGGATTTCCACAATTATTATAGACGATGCGGATAAGGAAACCAACCTTCCGCTGGGCTCCGTGACTTATGGGCAGGATATTCCTGGCAGTGAGATTATCATAGGAGATTCTATTGTTGTGCAGGACAGAAACCAGGCTTACCGTTATCGAGTGCAGGAGATTGACCTGAATAACAGCATGTTTACGGTTCTGGATACCAGCATGGCGAGCGCAGAGCCAAAAGCGATTACCATTCGGGGAGAAGTAACCAGGGTAAGGATTACCGTTGGCTTTATCGGCTATCTGCTGATGGCGATTCAATCGACGGAAGGTTTGATTATCATCGGCCTGTGTATCCTGTTTCTGATCGTTTTGTTTATTCTGGCTGAGCTGTGGAGTAAAGACAAGAGCGTGCCGGAGGATACAGAAGAGATGGAAGATACAACGGTAAATGAGGAGACAACATTTGCCGAAGAAGGAGATGGAGACGAGAACGAGCCAAAATCCGTGCGCCAGTTAAAGAAAGAAGCGCGTGCGCGCCAAAAGGCCGAGGTGGCCCGTCTAAAGGAAGAAGCAAAGGCGCGCAGAAAGGAAGAGAAAAGGCGCCTAAAGGAAGCGAAGAGGATTGCCAGAACCGGCGGCTTTATCGAGGATATGGAACCAGTAGAGACGATCCTCGGCCTGGACGGCGGTTCTCCAGCCGAGCAGGCTGCTGACCAAGCCCACGAGGAACTGAAAAAAGAAATTGAGGCGGCAACGGTTTTGACGCAGAATGCAGAGACCGAGAAAATGCCGACGACAGAGCTTCCAGATCTGAATAAAAAGTCTGCACAGCCGGAAACGACAGAACAAAAAACCGGAGAAATCCCAGCGGAAAAAGATCTCGATTCCCAAAATGCGGATGCCGAGCGTACAGATTCGGAAAATCCGCAGCCAAAGGAATCAGAAAAACAGGAGGAGGCAGCGGCCAAGATAGCGATTCCCCGCTATACGGCGGAAGAGCTGCTGAAGAAGGCGAAGGCTGCCGGAGAAGCACCGAAGGTCATTCAGGATGAGGAGACAGGTGTCACGCTGCTGGATTATTCCTCTATTATCGGATCCGGAAAGTCCGAAGAGGATGAAATTGTTCCGTAGTTCTTATCGATTCAGTCCCGCTATGCGTATATGGAATGGATTTCTGGAAAAAATAGAATGGTGGCGCATCCCCCCTGCGGGGTTGTGCCGCTATTTTTTGTCTGCTATGATATGGAATGTGGTTAGGAACTCACTCAATTACTATCCTACAACGTCTCATTTTGCGGGAAATTTCCCGCAATTGCGGCGTGCAATGTTTCAAGCGTCGAAGGAGAATACAATGAAAATATACATAGGAAAAAGATTTCTCCAGTTGATTCCCATTCTGCTGGGGATTACGCTGCTGTCGTTCCTGCTGACCAATATGGGAACGGCGGATGTGATAGATGTGATGGAGAGCAACACGGGAGGCGTGATGTCGGAGACAGAGAAAGAACAGCTCCGTGCAGAGCTGGGCCTGGACAAACCGATGATACAGCAGTATATTATCTGGCTGGGAAAAGTGCTTCGGGGGGATATGGGGGAATCCTTTGTATCGGGAAAACCGGTGTTTGCTACCTTTCTCTCAAAGCTTCCGGCGACGATTTATTTAACGGTTACCTCGATTCTGCTCACCGTTTTGATTTCCGTCCCTCTTGGGATTTTATCGGCGGTCAGACAGAATCGGACGACGGATTACCTGATTCGCTTCTTTAGCTTTATCGGGAATTCCCTCCCGAATTTTTTTGTATCGCTGCTGCTGATTTATTTTTTCTCCTTGAAATTAAATCTGCTTCCGGTGATGGGAAATTCCACTGGTTGGAAAAGCGTAATTTTGCCGACGCTGACGCTGGCGTTGGCGATGGCCTCCAAATATACGCGGCAGGTGCGGGCAACGGTTTTAGAGGAGCTGGACAAGGATTATGTGCAGGGCGCCAGGGCCAGGGGCGTTAAAGAAAAACAGATTCTCTATTTCAGCGTACTGAAATCTTCCATGCTGACGATTGCAACCCTGCTTGCCCTGTCCATCGGATCGCTTTTGGGCGGCACGGCAATCGTGGAGTCGATCTTTATGTGGGACGGCGTGGGCAAGATGGCGGTCGATGCCATCAACATGCGGGATTACCCAGTGATCCAGGCTTATGTAATCTGGATGGCGGTGATCTATGTGTGCGTCAATCTGGCGACAGATATTCTCTATCATTATCTGGATCCAAGAATCCGTTTGGAACAGGAGAGCGCATGAGTATGGAAGAGAAAATTACTGTACGGAAACAAAAAGTAGTAAAAAGCCATACAAGGCAGAAACTGTTTTTTTTCGGGGGATTGGCGATCGCAGTGCTCCTGGTGGCGGCATTTGCGCCCTATCTGACGCCCTATGACCCTTATGAACAAGACCTGAGTAAAGCGCTTTTGCCTCCCGGAAATGGGCATTTGCTGGGGACAGACCGTTATGGAAGGGATATGCTCTCACGGGTTATTATGGGTTCTCAGACAACGATTTTTTCTGCGCTTTTGCTGGTTGTGATCATTACCATAGTCGGGGGAGCTGTGGGGATTTTTTGCGGCTGGCACGGAGGAAAGCTGGATGCTTTTTTGATGCGGGTATCCGATATTTTTCTTGCATTTCCAGGGATGGTATTTGCTATCGCCGTGGCAAGTGTGCTGAGCGGCGGCGTGATCAATGCAGTGGTGGCGCTCGCCTGTATTTCGTGGCCGAAATATGCGAGGATTACGAGGAGTCAGGCCATGATGATCAAACATCTGCCTTATATATCGGCGGCAAAATTATCCGGTTCTGGAACCTGGAAAATAGTTTGGAAACATATTGTGCCGAATATTGCCGGGCCCGTGATTGTGACCGCGGTGCTGGATATTGGAACCATGATCATGGAGATTGCCGGACTTTCGTTTCTGGGGCTTGGCGCCGCGCCGCCCACGGCTGAGTGGGGCTCAATGATGAGCAATGGAAGGAGCATGTTACAGACTTCTCCGTGGGTGATTCTCTCCCCTGGCTGTGCGATTTTCCTCACCGTGATTATATTTAACCTTGCAGGGGATACGGTGCGCGATGTATTGGATCCCAAACAGAGAAAGAGGTAAGCTATGAAAACACCATTATTGGATGTACGACATGTGGAAATCAGCTACAATGGCAGACCGGTGGTGCAGGACGTATCCTTTCAGGTGGAGCCGGGGGAAATCCTGGGAATCGTCGGGGAGTCGGGAAGCGGAAAAAGCACGCTGATCAAAGCGGCTATGGGGCTTCTGGGAATCGGCGGAGCCGTGACAAAAGGCGATATTTATTACAACGGGCGCAATGTGATTGACGCAAAACCGGATGAAATCCGCAGAATGCGCGGGCCGGCTATGGGCATGATTTTTCAGGATACGGGCGCGTCCCTTTGCCCTGTCCGAAGCATTGGCGATCAGCTCTACGAGAGTGTAAACCAGCACGAAAAAGCCAGCCGGGAGGAGGTGCGGCAGCGGGCGTTGGATCTGTTTGAGAAAATGCGCCTGCCGGACGGCGATCGAATCCTGAACAGCTACCCCTTTGAATTGTCGGGGGGAATGAACCAGCGGGTAGGCATTCTGATGGCGATGGTTTTGCGCCCCAAGCTTTTGTTCGCAGATGAACCGACCAGCGCTCTGGATGTGACGGTTCAGGCGCAGGTGGTGCGGGAGATGATACAGATGCGAGAGGCCTATGGCACAGGGATTGTCATCGTCACCCACAACATCGGCGTGGTGGAATATATGGCGGATAACATCGCCGTGATGTATCGGGGAAACCTGGTCGAATATGGAAAAAAAGAGGATGTGATTTACCATCCGCGGGAAGACTATACAAAGCGATTGATTGGTTCGGTGCTGCGCGTCAACAGAGGGTAGGAACATGGAGAAACTTCTGGAAATAAAGGAAATAAAGAAAACTTTTTATAAAAAGAAAATTCCTTTCGTTGCAGTAGATAACATCTGTTTTGATGTGGAAAAAGGGGAATGTTTTGGATTGGTTGGAGAGAGCGGATGCGGAAAGAGCACCATTGCAAAAATTATCACCCATCTGATTACGCCGGATACCGGCAGCGTGCTTCTAAACGGCGAGGAGACTCTATTTCTGAGAGGCAAAAAAGAAAGAAAACTGTACCAGGATATCCAGATGGTGTTTCAGACCCCGCAGGACTCCTTTGACCCCAGGCGCACACTGGGGGATGGGATTATGGAAAGTATGAGAAATCAAGGGATGAAGAAGCATCAGGCAAAAGAGCGGATGTATGAACTGTTGGAGATGGTGGAACTGCCCGGCGAATTTGCTTCACGCTATCCCCACGAGGTCAGCGGAGGGCAGTGCCAAAGAGCAGCCATTGCCCGCGCGCTCGCCCCAAATCCGCAGCTGATGATCTGCGACGAGGCAACCAGCGCCTTGGATGTAACCGTCCAGGCGCAGATTGTAGAGCTTTTGAACAAGCTGAGAGAAGAACAGGGCCTTTCTCTGCTGCTGATCTGCCACGATCTGGCATTGGTACAAAAACTTTGCGATCGGGTATTGGTGATGTATAAAGGCGGCGGCGTAGAACAGGGCGTCCCGGATGAAGTCATCCAAAATCCGCAGAACGAATACACCAAAATCCTTGTAGATTCGGTATTTTAGCCAGGGATTTGAAAGACAAAGAAAGGAAAGATTTACTCATGGAAAGAAAATGTTTATGGAAAAAAACAGGGGTTATTCTATTAACACTGACGATGACAGCAGGACTTTTGACGGGCTGCGGCGGAAAATCCTCTTCTTCCGATCCCTCCGCCAGTACAGAAAAGAAAGAGCAGGCAAATGACAATGACGCATCCAGCGCATCGGAAGGGGAGAAAGTATTCTATTATGGAGACACGACTTTCAACGCCGAAAACGACGAGCCGGACGTAAATCCGCACTATGGCTATTCTGGGTGGGCTTGTATCCGTTATGGAATCGGGGAAACGCTGTTTAAATATTCCGATTCCATGGAACTGGAGCCATGGTTGGCGACGGAATACGAGAACGTGGACGAAAACACCTGGACAATCACGCTGCGGGACGGCGTTACTTTTACCAGCGGGCGCGCCCTGGACGCAGAAGCGGTAAAAGAATGTCTGGATGATCTGGTCAATGTACACGAACGGGCAAAAGGCGATTTGAAAATCAAGGGGATGACCGCGGACGGCCAGACGCTGACCATCGAAACCCAAGAACCGGTTCCGGCGCTAATCAATTATCTCTCCGATCCATATGGCTGCATCATCGATATGGAAGCAGGCGTCACGGACGACGGCAATGTGTCCGCTACCGGCCCCTATCAGGCGACAAAAGTGGAGACGGATAAAGGTCTTACTCTGATAAAAAACGAGGATTACTGGAATGGTACGCCGCATCTGGATACGATTTATGTAAAGACCATCACCGACGGCGATACGATGACTATGAGTATGCAGTCCGGGGAGCTGGACGGCGCTTACGGCCTTCCCTATGCCAGCCTTTCCCTGTTTGAAAACGATCCCTACACTATCTCCTCTGTGGAGACTTCCCGCTCGTTTTATGGAACCATCAATTATGAGTCGGAGATTTTGCAGGATGAGAATGTCCGCAGGGCCATTGCAGGCGCCATTGATAAAGAGAACTTTACGCGGGTTTTAATGAATGGAAACGGCAGTCCTGCCGTGGGACCGTTCCCGGCAAGCTTTACGTTTGGGGATTCCACGGTGACCGCACAGGAATACGATCCGGAGTTTTCCAAGAAACTGCTGGCCGACGCCGGCTGGAAGGATACCGACGGGGACGGCTATGTGGAGAAAGACGGGGAGAAATTAACCATCCGCTGGCTGACCTACCCAAGCCGCCAGGAACTCCCGCTGCTGGCGGAGAGCGTGCAGGCCACTTTGAAAGAGATTGGAATTGACGTGCAGGTAAATAACACGGCGAACCATCTGGATTTTGTGGATAGCGGAGACTGGGACATTTATGCCAGCGCCATGGTAACGGCGCCAACCGGCGATCCAGAATATTTCTTTACCACGCACTGCCTGGATGATTCCACCGTAAACTGGGGCGGCTATCACAGTGACAAGCTGGAAAAACTGGAAGAGAAAATGAGCATAGCCTTTGACGCAGAAGAGCGTTCGGAGCTGGCGACGCAGATGGCGCAGACGATTCTGGATGATAACGGATATATTTTTGCCTCCCATCTGAAAATGTCCATTGTATCCGGCGAAGGCGTAACGGGCCTTACGGCGCATCCGTGCGATTATTACGAGATCACAGCGGATTTGGATAAGAATTAAATTTGTTGTAAAAGTCTCTGACATTGGACGGGCTAACCCGTTAAGAAGAAAATGACCGCCGGGTTTTTGGGCGGTCATTGCAGCATATTTTGAATGTAGCGGACAAACTTTTCTGGCCATTTGCTCAAACTTTCTTTTTCTCTCTTGAGATAGCCGAAGACGGCGGCGGGGCATTCTGGCCTGTCGTTCGGTACAGCATAAGGGATTCCCTCGGCGACTACTGGATGATCGCTGGAAGTCAGACAGCCGCTGCTGATATTGGCAAGACGGCTGTTCAGCAGCAGCCTCTCCATAATGTAATCGCTGTTGGTGACCACCGCCACATTCCGGCGGGGCAGTTCTTTTTCCCGGTCATTTTGGGCAAAAACGTCTTGGTATCCCTGTACAAAGCGCAGCTCTTGCAGGTCCTTCTCGGTCAGCTTTCCAGAGTCGAACCCAGGGTGTTTTTTCCCCAGGTAAATCATCGGCTCTGCTTTTGCCAGCAAAACAAATTCC
Organism: uncultured Lachnospiraceae bacterium; assembly: GCA_947571775.1. Classification (GTDB taxonomy): domain Bacteria; phylum Bacillota; class Clostridia; order Lachnospirales; family Lachnospiraceae; genus MGBC164599. The sequence continues at coordinate 42,359 of CANOZK010000003.1, forward strand.
AGATGGTTTCTGGACATGGTATACTGAAAGGCTGCCTGATTGTCCTGGGTTAGATAGACAAACCCGATCTCGTCTTTATAATCCGCGATCCGGCGGATAATGGATTTTACACTGGCTGTAAAGACCTGCCAGTGGAGGTTTTCCTGTTCATAGAGATTGTAGAACTCCACAAAACGGTCTGCCACCCAGGAACTGGGGCTTGTGGCGATGTGAATCCATTCTTCCTCTGTGCTTTTGGAAAAATCCTTCAAAGCCCCTACGTCCTCCATAATTTTGCTGGCATATTTATAGACGTGTTTTCCAAGAGGCGTCAGCGTAATTCCTGTGGACTGCCGCACAAACAGCCGATCCCCGACGAATTCTTCCAGCGCTTTTACCCCTTTGCTCACATTGGACTGGGTGGTATAGAGAACCTCGGCCGCTTTGCTAAAAGACCCCACATCTGCGCTCACAATAAAATATTCCAGATATCGAATATGAAACATGGTCCGATCTTAAACTTTCTTTTTGGCGCAGATCAGGAACAGGGGTGTGGGATTGTAGAATTCATCCTTTTCCACATAAATCCGCTCTCCCATGTCCAGATCGATGTAAAATTCGCGCATGTCTGTCTGGCTGAGAACGGAGAGATCCCAGGCCGGGCGGTTATAGGAGCTGATCGGAAGCTGGCTTTTGATCTCCTCGCATTCCTGCAGCATCTCATCCCCCAGGGTGTGGTGGGCATGGCTTTGGGGCAGATCCGATTTATCCAAAAGGTTGCTGGCGCCGTAATTGGCGTCAAAATTGAGCAGGACGCCGCCGTCTTTTAAAACCCGCGTCCATTCCTGGTAAGCCTGCTCCGCGTGCGGAAGCGTCCAAGTTAGATTCCGGGAAATGACCACATCGAAGGTTTTATCGGGAAATTCCAGATTTTCCCCGTCCATCACAAGAAACTGGCAGTCGCAGCCCTCTTCTTTGGCCAGGGTGACGGAATGCTCGATCATCTCCGGGGTAAGATCCGTTCCGATGGTTTCGTGTCCTTCTTTTGCCAGAAGAATGGTAAAAAATCCGGTGCCGCAGCCCACGTCCAGGATTTTCAGCCTCCGATCCTGGGGAAGATGAGAGCAGATTACCTCCCGCCACCGCTTCGCCAGCGGACTGTGCAGCTCGGAACGCCTCTGGGAGAGAAAACTGTCGCTGCGTTTGCCCCAATATTTGGTGATGCGTTCCTTGCGGCTGTCAAATTCTCTGGAGATGCGTCCGTAAGCAATCATCGGGCCGCTTTCCAGCACTTGAAGAGATTCCGTCTGGTAAAGGACTACGCCGTCAAACTCTGCCCAGCAGCCCTCGATGGGATTGCCCTCATAATTGTGCACCTCTCCCAGTAACTCGCCCTCGGAAATAATGTCGCCGACCTTTTTCTCCGGATACCAGAGGCCCCCATGGGAAGCATACTGGTAGCAGACGTCCACCACATCCAGAGGATGGTATTTCCGGTAATCTTTCTCTCCCTGGTAAACGCCGAGATGGGACAACAGATTGAGAATGTCCCGTCTGGTGGAGAGGACTTCCTCCGTCGTCCAGGCGCCCATCCCGCCCCGCTCAATCAAAATGCTGGGGATGTCAAAAGCGGAAGCTGCATGATTATAAGATCCCCCAGAAGCCACACCAGAGCGTATCATATACGGCACATCCACCCGCTCCGCCATTTTGCGGGATTCGTCTACAACTTCCGGCTTGGCAACTCCGGCATAATAGACATAAGGGGTCAGACGTTCGTAGTCGTCACCGCTATGTAAATCAATATAATAATCGACAGACGGAAAAACGTTCTGGGTAATGGCATAAGCCAGCCGTTCCATCTCCGTCCCTTCTGGATCTCCAGGGAAGACGCGGTTTAGGTTTTTGCCGTCCGAGACTCCCATACTGCCCCTGCGCTGTTCAAAGGCCGACCGGTTGATTACTTTCAAAATGATGATGGTTCCCACCGTTTTGTCAATATCCAGGATGCGGGGAAGCTGCACCGTAGTTTGGATACCCACATATTCCCCAGAATGGATGCCCGCCGTAATTAAGACTGTTTTGCCGGGCTGCTCCCCGTGGAGAATGGTGGCGGGAAGCCGAAATTCTCCGTTATTTAAAACCAGTTCCCCGCTGAGCTTCTCTTTGGGGTCTGCCGTCAGATTACATAAAGAAAAAGACATATTTTTTTCCGATTCCTTTCTTTTGTTTTTTCTGAATCCAATTTACCAGAAAAAAAAGAGGCGTACAAGCCCCCTGGGGGGATCCAAAAATTTTGGGGTTTTTCTACCGCATAACCATTTCCAGCAAGGACTGATAGCTGTTCACCACACTATAAACAACATTTTCGCCGGAGATGGATTTGAAGTGTTCCTCTGCACAGTGGATTTTTGATTTCTCAATCAGGCGCAGCTGCATGGAACTCATAGAACCTTTTGTTTCCGCTACAAAATAGATGTGCTTAACGGTTCCTTCGTAAAAGGCAATGGCCCAGTCCGGGTTATAATGCCCAACTGGTGTTGCAATATAAAAGCCATTTGGCAGTTTGACATAGACCGCCACATTTGTATTCGTATCTAGGTCGGCGGTAAAATCACGCTCTTTCGTTGAGTCATAAACGATATGGTCATACAGATGCCTTTTCGCTTTCATTACATTGACTCCAAGCCTGCCTTTGATGGTCGAGTCGGTAAAAACATCTATGCCATAGTGATCATCCAAAACATCATAGGTGATATGTTCAATGACCGCCGTGGCTTTCTCATCGTTGATGAGAGCGGCGGCCTTGAAAATAAATTCTTCCGGGTTGTCTTTGAATTGGTTGAATACCGTGGGTTGGATCCCCTGTAAAATAGCGACAATCGCCTTACGGGTCAGCCCTGTTTCCTCTACCAGTTTTCCGATTAGATCATATTTTACATTGGCATTTGCCGTTATGTGCGCACGGTAGCTGCTGGATTCTTCTTTTGTAAAAGATGCGCCAAAGAGAAGTTGCTCTTTGGATCCAATCTTGTCCATTGTGCCGGTTTCTACTTGAAAGTGGATTTTGGAAACGCGCAGCTTACTATCCAGCGAGGCGATGGCTTTTCGGATCAGTTCATCTGTATCGAAATCTACCACATAGACAGATCGAGCGTTGATCCTGGACCAGAGTGCCTGAAATTCCGGCATGGCCAATTTTTCCTCGTCCACTTGCAGTTCCACATTGTAGCTGCGGGCATTCTCAGGCTGCATACTGCGGGCGTCATAAACAGAGTCTACGATCTCAAACACTGAGGCAGCAGAGTCTGCCACTTCTTCTGCCACTTTAAGCGCAGCATTTGCCTTGTCCTCATAGTATTTATCAGTTGGGATGCCTTTGCGGTCGATATAGCCGCTGGCGATCATATCGTAATGGATGGCAGAGGCCGTGCTTTGGTCGATGACTTGCTCGTTGCCTTGGCCGTCCTTGATGACTTTTCCGACAAAAAGTTCGGCCGTAACAGCATGCGGACGGTCAGCGACGGCTTCAGCTATTTCCGTTTGCAGACCTTGTGCGAAAGAATCATAGCTTTCGCTGGCAATGATGGTGAGGATATTGATGTTGTGTACATCGCTTCCCAGGAGATGGGCGTCCATTCGTTCCCCGTTTTGATTTACGCAAAGGCGTAGACCCCGCCCGACTTCCTGACGTTTGCGGATATCGCTGCCGCTTTGTTTTAAGGTGCAGATCTGGAACACATTTGGGTTGTCCCATCCTTCCCGCAGGGCGGAATGAGAGAAGAGAAACCGCACAGGGGAACGCGCCGGGTCACGGTCAAGCAGCAGTTCTTTATTCTTCATAATCAGCTCATAGGCGCTTACATCATCGGAAGTGGTTTTCTTTCTGCCGACTTTGGAGTTAATCATCTTGCCTTTGCCGTCAACTGAGAAGTAACCGGCATGGGTCTTTGCCGCTGGGATCGCCTGCAAATATTTGATATATTCATCCTCGCCGACAGCAAGCTGCATACTATTTATGACATCCTCATATTCTTCTTCAAACATAGCGGCATATTTGCCGTTTACTGGATCGCCTGCCACGTTATATTCCCGATAGTTCGCTACTTCGTCGATAAAAAACAAAGAGAGCACTTTAATCCCTTTATGAAACAGCTGACGCTCCCGCTGGATATGGGAAAGGATGGTTTCCCGTATCTGAATGCGGCGCAACTGGTCTTCATCCACTGCACCGATTACATCTCCGGTGAAGAGCTGAATGCCATTCAGAAATTCTACGGAATCATTGCGCCCGTCGATCTGTTTGATGACAAATCCGTTTTTGTATTCTTCCAGACCGCCGGAGTAATCGTAAAGGTTATCTCCAATTCTGACAATACGACTCTTTTTCTTTGGTGCGCCGCTTGCCGTTTTTACTTCAAACTGCAAAGTGGCCGTCGGGTCGTTTTTGGAGAGGTTGATGCTTTCCAGATAGACATAGCTGTCAGTGGCAGTGGTGCCCGATTTGGTGATTCCTTTTACAGCGATCTTTTTAACCAGGCGTCGGTTGTATGCTTCCATAGCGTCCAGCCGGAAAACCATGTTGTAAATGCTGTCGCTTTTGTGGGTGGCGGAGTAGCGCAGTGTCAGAAGTGGGTGGAACTCTCTCAAGCGTTCCTTAGTCTGCCTGCCTTCAACAGATTGTGGTTCGTCGATAATCAAAATCGGGTTGGTTTTGGCGATAATATCAATCGGACGACGGGAGCGGAACTCATCCAGCTTCATATAAATCCTGCGGGCATCTTTTCCCCTGGCGTTAAAAGCCTGAGAGTTGATAATCATCACATTGATAGAGCTGTCCGAAGCAAAACGGTCGATCTCTGTTAGTTGTGCAGAGTTATAGATGAAAAAGCGTATCTTCTTTCCATACTCCTCTGCAAAATGCTCCTGGGTCATCTCAAAGGATTTATACACGCCTTCCCGGATAGCCACGCTGGGAACCACAACGATAAATTTGCTCCAGCCATAGCGTTTGTTTAGCTCAAACATGGTTTTGATATAGGTATAGGTTTTGCCGACGCCGGTCTCCATTTCAATGGTAAGATTGTAGCCGTTTTCGCGCCCCTCCAGTCTTTTTGATGGCTGAATCCGATGGATGCGCTGAATCTTGTTTAGCTGTTCTAATATCCGATGGTCGGAAAGTTCTGGCACGATTTTCTGATTGCTGAATCCGGTAAAATCTCGTTCTTCATTTACGCCGATCTGGTAATTGCCGCTGCCTTTGTCCATTATGTAGGTGGGGGTCAGATGCGGCTGCCCGGTGAATACGTCAACCACGGCCTTGGCTGCGTCCGCCTGAAATTTCTGGTGCCTGTATTGAATCTTCATATTTCCTGCCCTCCTGTTTTTTCAGCGCTCCATTTCCTCAATTTTTTTGGAGTTCTATTTTATCCGGCAGATAGAGTCTATATTCGGACGTATAAACGTTGGAATCTAAAAAAGTGTCGTTCATTTCATTCCCCTCCTTACAGGACTTTCACCCTGGTATCGGGGGCAAGCATCTTGAAAATCTCCCCCACATTGATTTTGGCAGGGCTATTTGCAAAGCTGCTGTCGCGGAACACGGCCCGGAGAGGCTGGCGCTTGGCAATCTCCTTTACAACGGAATTGGGGATATGCTCGTCAAAGCATACGATCAGGTCGCCGTCGTTGTAGGTGTGGATGGTGCAGTCCTCGATCTGCTCGGAAGTATAGGGCATAGACAGAGGCAGCCCCCATTCCAGCAGGCAGCCGAACAGCAAATCCAGGTCGGTGCGGTCGGGTTTGATGTTGTTTTCCAGCCGGGAGAGCATGGACTGGTCGTATTCCCCGGCGGAATAGTAGACGTCGGTCATATTGGTGTCGTCCAGCTTAAAGACACGGAAACCGCCGTCAAAGGGCTTGTCTGGATTTTCCGAGGCGATTTTCTTTGCGGCGCGGCGGATACGCTCTTTGCCGATTTCGCAGATATTTGGAAAACCTGTTTGATAGGCTTCGCTCTTCTCATTGCACGGTTCTGGCAACTGTACCATGATAAATTTGCGGTGCCCGCCGTCCTCGGCATTTAACTGCATAGCGGCATGGGCAGTGGTGGCAGAACCGGAGAAGAAGTCGAGAATAGTATCATCGTTACTCATATGAATATTTATAAGGAAGCGAATTAAAGAAATTGGTTTTGGAAATGAAAATACTTTCCTATTGAATAAATTTGTAATTTCTTTAGTTCCATCTTGTGACATACCAATGTTCTCGGATAACTTAGTGCTGACTGCAACTCGTCCAAATTTATCTCCTGCTTTCTCCATGTCATCTTTTTTCCAATACCGCAAAACAGGTTTTTGAATGTTTAGAAAGGGGTAATCTCCAGGAAAAATAATGCGGTTAGCTACATAATAATTTTTAAAAGTTTTTTCTGTAATAGCCCAAGTTCGGTTAGGGTTCGCAGGATATTCTTCCCCTGTTTTGGGGTTCACAATATTAAAGAAGCTATTAGGTCTTTCGCTCGCAGTTGTCTGTTTTGTCAAATCGTGAATTCTCCAAGGATCTCCAGGAAAATCTGAGGTTTCGTAATATTTTCTTTCCTTTCCCTCCATGCTCGCGAGAAAATTTTGTGATTTTGCGTAACAAACAATCCATTCGTAGTCTTGAGATATACCAAACGGTACATCAGATTTTGCTGTCCTTTTTCTCCACGGAAAGGTTGCGACATAATTACTTGCTCCAAATATATCAGAACAGATTTTTTTGAGATTGTCTATCTCATTGTCGTCAATAGAAATAAAAATTGCACCATCGTTCTGTAAAAGTGTGTGTGCCAACGTCAACCGGGAATAAATCATACTGCACCAATCGGAATGAAACCGCCCGTTGGTGTCTGTATTCTTAAACAGTCGGTCGCCGGTTTCCTCATCTATCTGCCCGGATTCTTCGCTGTATTCTTCTTGGCTCTGTGCAAAATCGTCCCGATAGATAAAGTCGTTACCAGTATTATAGGGCGGGTCAATATAGATCATCTTTACTTTGCCCAGATAGCTTTCCTGTAAAAGTTTTAGCACTTCCAGGTTGTCGCCCTCAATATAGAGGTTTTCGGTGGTATCCCAGTTTACGCTTTCCTCCAGGCAGGGGCGCAAGGTTTTGCGGATGGGGCGGTTAGCCTCTGCAATAGCCGCCTTTTTGCCTACCCAGGTGAATTCATAGGCCTCGTCGCCCTCCAGTACCTCATCAGACAGCGTCTGTTTGAGCAGTTCAAAGTTGACCGCTTTTTTCAGCTTCCCATCCGCGCCCCACGCTTCCGTAATGCAGGCGGGAAACAGGGCGGCAAGTTTTTCAATATTGGTTTGGGTTAAGTCAGGGGTTTGCATGCGCATTTTATCCATGATGTTTTTCCTCCCACTCTTTTTTAAGTAAAAAATCCAATTGCATATGCAATACATATCGTAAATCTGTTTCACAAATCTGGCTGGAAGCTTTCTGGACAGTAGTAGGCAGGGTATTCACTTTTATATATAAATCAAGGTGCTTCTTATAAGTCAAAGCAATTCTTGTTTGTGCGTGTTCCATATTAAGGGACTGTTTGGATATTTCTTCCAGGGTGTCAAGAATATCCTTTTCCAATTCCGATGGATTGGTTAATTGTTTTACAGTCTCAACAAGAATATGCTTTTGGGTATCTGTTAATGTAAGCACTACAATTCCTCCAATTTTTTCTCAACATTTTCAATTCTGTGTTCAAGTTCTACTTGTTTGTTCAGCTGCTTTTCTCTATGTACTTTCTTGAAATACTGTGTGGAGAAGCAAGCAGCAGCGATAGAAACTTTACTGCCGTGCTTTATCGTCGTTTCAGATCATCCCGAACAATATTTTCATCTCTTATGTCTCTTTATTTTAGATTTGTCATAGGACAACAACCATTCGGGTCGAAAAAACACATGTAAAATATATCATGTAAAAACAGATAAGTCAAACGATAAATTTGCAAAAATGGTATTTGTTCTTATACTTTATTCATTTCTGATTTACCAAGACAGAGCATTGGAAAACGGATAGAAAAATCCATATCCATATGTTAAAATAGAAACCAGGCAAACGGACAAATCAAAGTTCAGAGAGGAACATAACACATGAGTTTGATAGGATTAAGCTGTATTTTTCTTGTTCCAGATATAAAGAGAACTACTGAATTTTATATATCAAGTTTCGGATTTCGGCCGTTGGCTTGCGTTTGGATGCAAGGTAAAAGATTGAAATAAATGAAAGGCTAGGAATGTTTCTGTGGAAAAGACGCATTTTGACAAAACATATCAAATATTGATTGTAGAGGACGATAAAGGGCTGAATCAAGGGATTGCGCTGGCTCTGCGCGGGGAAGGGATTTTATTTCACTCGGCGTATTCCTTATCCCAGGCCAGGGAGATCTGGAAAAAGGAGACGGTGGATCTGATCTTGCTGGACGTCAACCTGCCGGACGGCAGCGGCTTTGACTTGCTGCGGGAGATCCGCCGGGAATCGGAAACCCCGGTTTTGATGCTGACGGCGAATGATTTGGAAATCGACCAGGTGACCGGATTTTCCCTGGGGGCGGATGATTATATTACCAAACCTTTCAGCCTGATGGTTCTTCGAGCCAGGGTGGAGCGGATGCGCAGGCGCGCGTCGGGGCCGACGGCGGCGGGGGATTATCAGGATGCGCGATATCGTTTTCGATTTCAGGAGATGGTTTTTCTGGCAGACGGAAAAGAAATTACTCTGAGCAAAACGGAACAAAAATTGCTGCGGCTGTTCACCGAGCATCCTGGACAGATTTTATCCAGAAGCCGTCTGGAGGAAGCCGTTTGGATGGACGGCGCCTATTATGTGGATGAGAACGCCCTTTCCGTGGCAGTCAACCGTCTTCGCCATAAGCTGGCGGGAAAAGGGAAATCTTGTCCCATTCAGACCGTTTACGGCTTAGGGTATGTATGGGGAAAGGAACATGTTTGAGTTCAAAACAGGAAAAACGCTTCGGCGTCTGGATGCAATGCTGGAGGCGGCCATCAATGGAACCTTCCAAGAGGATAATTATGACGAAACGGAGCTGTCCAGGTTGGAATGCCGCTGGAAGCAGTATCTAACCATATCCGGGAAATCTTTAGAGCAGGCCAGACAGGAGCGGGAAAATATCAAAAAACTGGTTTCCCATATTTCCCACCAGACGAGGACTTCCCTCAGTAACATCCTGTTATATGCAGAGCTGATAGAAGACCAGGCCGAAGACGAGGACAAAAAGACGTTGGCCAAGCAGATTTTGGAGCAGACGAAGAAGCTGGAATTTCTTATTCAGGCTTTGGTAAAAATGTCCCGCCTGGATACGGATGTATTTGAGATTGTGCCCAAGCAGCAGCCGATTCGACTATTGGTGGAACGGGCTGTGGAGGAGATGATCCCAAAAGCTGAAGAGAAGAAGATCCAGATTCTATGCGATTTACCAGAAAATGCAGAGGCGGTATACGATTTGAAGTGGACGGCAGAGGCTCTGGGTAATATTTTAGACAATGCGGTAAAGTATTCTCCAGCAGGGAGCAAAATCATCGTGGAGGGAAAGGCGTTTGAAATCTACACCTGTATTTCGGTAAAGGATGAGGGAATCGGTATCCGGGAGTCGGAGCGGGCGCAGATTTTCGGAAGGTTCTATCGGAGCACACAGGTGCAGCAGGAGGATGGCATTGGCATCGGCCTCTACCTTGCCAGGGAAATCCTGCGCAGAGAAAACGGCTATATCAAGGTACAGTCTAAGGAAGGGGAAGGAAGCTGTTTTGGGCTGTATCTTCTCAAAAGTTAAAAGCATTTGTATTTCAAAAACAGAACTTTTCCGTAAAAAAACTGGAAAAGTTCTGTTTTTTTGTATATTCTTGAGTTTATGGCTGAATCAATTTCAGATACCGTTTCAGTGCGTCCTGCCAAGTAGGGAGCCGGCGAAAGCCTGCGGTATCCAGCTTGTTTTTTTCCATGCGGCTGTTATGCGGGCGCTTGGCCTTGGCCGGGTATTCGTCTGCGGAGATCGGAACGACCTCCATGTCAATACCCGCCTGGACAAAAATTTCTTTGGCAAATTCATACCAGGTGCAGATTCCCTCGTTGGTGGCGTGGTAAATGCCGTAGCGATCCTTCTCCATCATATCGACTAAGAGCACGGCCAAATCGCGGGTGTAGGTGGGGGAGCCGACCTGGTCGCTGACCACGGTCACCCGGTTGGTCGTTTTTGCCTTATTAAGCATGGCCTTGATAAAGTTGTTGCCGCTCACGCCAAACACCCAGGCAATGCGCACAATGTAGTATTTATCCAGATATTTCTGAACGGCTTGTTCCCCCAGATATTTGCTTTGTCCATAGACGTTTAAAGGATGGCAGGGATCTTCCGGCTCCCAGGGGCGTTCCCCTTCTCCGTCAAAGACATAATCGGTGCTGATGTACATCAAGGGGAGATCCAGCTCTTGGCAAACCTTGGCGATAGATTCCGTCCCGTCTGCGTTGATTTTTGTGCATAGCTCTTCATTGTCTTCCGCGGCGTCTACCGCTGTGTAAGCGGCGCAGTGGATCACGCCGTCTGCTTTTGCCTCTTTTATCACCCGATCTACGGTCTTTGCATCGGTGACATCCATCTCTTCAATGTCCACGCCGACGCCCTCGTGTCCCCGCAGATCCAGCTCTTCCATCACGTCGTGTCCAAGCTGTCCTTTCACACCGGTAACTAAAAAACGCATGATTTTTTCCTCCTTTTTGCGTACATTAAATCCGTTTCAGTGAAAAATTCTGGCTATCCAAAGTCAAATTCGGGTTGTAATAGGGATCGCCCTTGCGCAGGATATCCGGCCAGCGTTTTTCAAAAATAGCAATCTCTTGGTTGAAGCGGGCCACTTTCTCCGGCGTATCCTCCAGTCCTCGAGACTTGGATTCAAAATGATAGAGTTCGGCATAGGGATTGTATACAATCAGCTTACCCGTCCGGCGCACTTTCATACAGAAATCAATGTCGTTGAAAGCAACGGCCAGTTCTTCACAGAATCCGTCCACTTCCTGGAAAACTTCCCTGGGAACCATCATACAGGCAGCGGTGACGGCGCTATAATTCTGTGCGCTGATGATCCGGTGGCAGTAGCCGGAATAGCCCCGCGGCTGCATGACAAAGCAATGGCCAGCGATTCCGCCGAAGCCGATCACCACGCCTGCATGTTGGATGGTATCATCCTCGAAATACATCCGGGCGCCCACCGCACCTACATCCGGCCGCATACAATAGCCCAGAAGTTCTTCTATGCAGTCCGAATTGATGACCTGTGTATCGTTGTTGAGGAATAGGTAATATTCTCCCTGGGCAAACGTTACCCCGTAATTGTTGATGGCAGAATAATTAAATTCTTTTTCCCAGAATATCACCTTTACCGGCAAATCGGAGGCTTCGAGTTCCCGGTAGTAGTCGAAAGTTTCTTCGAGTTCGCTGTTGTTCTCGATGATGATGTATTCGAGGTTGGTATAGGAAGATTTTTCCGTCAGGGAGTCCAGGCAGCGTTTCAGATCGTCCCGGTGGTCTTTGTTGGGGATGATCACGGAAATCAGCGGATCGCGATCCCGCAGGAAACGGGTGCGGTACAGCCCTGGATATTCCCCTGCAAAGACTTCTGCCTTTACGCCAATCCGATCATAATGAGCTTGGACTGCACGCTGTCCGGCCTCGAAGGCATACCGTTTGCTCTCTGGATTTTCCGAAGTGGAATCCTCATGGCTTCTCCAGTGATATAAGACCTTGGGAATATGGTAAATCCATTCCATACGGCGGGCTTCTTCTACCCCCTCGGTACACCGCAGGATTAGGTCATAGTCCTGCGCGCCCTCGAACTCTGGGCGGAGCATTCCCACCCGATCCAGAACATCCCGGCGCACTGCAAACAGGTGACAGATATAATTAACTGTACACAGTAAATCCTGGTTAAAGTCCGGCTTCATATGGGGCTGGAAGAACTGATGTCCGTCCATGGACATTTTATCCTCGTCGGAATAAAGCATCTGGATCTGCGTGTTCTGGTTGATGGCTTTTACGCACTCATAAAGAGCGTTGGGAGTGATCTGGTCATCGTGATCCATAAATGCTACAAACTCTCCGGTGGAAGCCTCTATGGCCGCGTTGGTATTTTCGGCAATCTTCAGCGGCTGCGGATGGTGCAATACCCGTATTCGGGAATCTTTTTGCTCCCACTGTTTTAAAATTCCGCGGATGGGAGAGTCCTCCCCGCTGCCGTCTGAAAGGCACAGTTCCCAGTTGCCGTAAGTCTGTTCCTGTACCGACGCAATCATCTGTTCCAAATATTGCGGCGGTGTACGGTAAAGAGGTACTATGATACTGATTAGCGGCTGGATTGCAAAGGTGGTTTTTCTCTGGCGTTGCAGTTCTCCAGGACTGGGCAGGTGCTTTTGAATCCATTTTTGATACACAACGGGCCGTTTGGATACCTGTTCGAGTTTTCCCACGCTTTTGGCAAACAAGGCGCTCAGGCCGTGGGTTTGATAATAGTGGGCGGCTTTTTTCGCATATTTGTGAACTTTTTTTTGTAAAATGACGCTGCGCTTTAGGCTCACCGGATAGACGGCTTTGCTCCGCTTGGAGCGGAGAACCAGATAAATAAAGTCTCCTTCCAGGTCTTCCAATTCTACGAAAAATCCGCATTTGTCTGAAATCGGGCATTCTTTGAACATTTCCTCGACATCGACCCGGACATTCCTCTGGACGTTGCAAGGGATGGGCTTTTTGTCCTGGTCAAAGACGCGCACGGCCACCGGGTCTGCATCCACAGCCCAGCCCCGTAATTGACACCGCTTTTGCGGGCCGACGATTTCCTCTTCAATAAAATATTGGGGCCTGTTCATGCGGGCTGCCAACTCTGCCGCCCGTATGGTGAACCAGCGGATGCGCTTGCTGCCCTGCACCGCATAAATCGTCAGCTTCTTATAAGAAGCGATGCGCTCTGGAAGCTTTACGCTTACAGTCACATTTTCCCCTTTGACCAGATCCAGGTCTTTGAACCGCTCCAGGGCGCTGGTATGCTCCCACGGCTCGATCTGCGCCTGCAGTCTGCGCCCGTCCAGGAGAACCAGAGGCTCATGTTCCTTGGGCCAGTTTCCTTGAAGCAGATATTGATTGGGGGTTAACAGGTCAAACCGTTCCCGTTTGACCTCAAAGAACTCTCCTGACATATCACATTCCTCTACTTTCTATCCGTGATATCTTCGATTTCCGGCAGGGTATCCTCTTCTCCTCTCAGACGGCAGTCTGGGCTGTCCAGGGTCAGGTTGACGTTGTAATACGGATCTCCTTTTTCCAAGATTTTGGGCCATTTGCTGCTGAATAGGCGGATTTCCCGTTTCCAGCGTTTTTCTTTTTCCGGGTCTTCGTCCTCCGCGCCTCTGGACGCCGACTCATAATGATAAGCCTCCACAAAGGCGTTGTAAACCACCAGTTTTCTTAAGTCACGCACTTTCAGGCAATAGTCTACGTCGTTGTAGGCGATCTGTAATTCCTCGTCAAATCCTCCCGCCTGTTCAAACACATCCTTGGAGGTCATCATGCAGGCGGCGGTGACTGCACTTAAGTCTTGCGTACAATCGGCCTTTCCGGCATAGGTGAAAATCCCGTTTCTGGCTCCCCGCAGCACATGTCCGGCCGGGCCGCCCAGACCAATGACGACGCCGGCATGCTGAATTCGATTATTTGGATAGAGCAGTTTTGCGCCGCAGACGCCTACGTCTTGCCTTTGGCAATAACCCAGCATTTCTTCAATCCATTCTGGCGTGATGATTTCGATATCGTTGTTTAGGAACAGCAGATATTCCCCGTCGGCACGGCGCGCGCCGAAATTGTTGATCGCGGAATAGTTAAATTCTTTTTCCCAGGTGATGACCCACAGGTTGTCATGTTCCTTCTGAAGCTGTTCGTAATAGGCGAAGATTTCTTCCTCAACGCTGTTGTTTTCCAGAATGATGATTTCAAAATTGGAGTACGTCGTTTTTTCATAAATTGAGGCAATCGCACGCTGCAGATCTTCTTTGTGATCCTTGTTGGGAATCAGAATGGATACCTTGGGATTGCCTTTGACCGGAAAGGTAGTGCGGTATCTGCCGTAGTAATCCGTCATCGTGACTTTTGCCTCGATGCCCAGCCGCTGGTAATGGGCGCGGATGGCTTCTTCTCCGGCCTTGTAGGCATACATCTTGCTGGCCGGGTTGCCTGCCGTGGAGGCCGGATGTGCGCGCCAGTGGTACAGGGATTTCGGCACATGGTAAATCTTGCGGGCCTGTTCGCAGCAGCGCAGGATAAAATCAAAGTCCTGAGCGCCGTCGTATTCGCTGCGGAAATGGCCGACTTGATCGACCAGGGATTTCCGCACCAAGAAAATATGACAGATATAATTGTTGCTGCGCAGAAGATCCAGGTTGAAATCCGGCTTAAAATGGGGATCGTAAAGGCTCTGGCCGTCCATGCTGACCTTGTCCTCGTCGGTGTAAACAATGTCCACCTGGCGATCTGTGTTGAGTGCTTTTACCATCTCGAAACAGGCGTCTGGCGATACTACGTCGTCATGGTCACACAGCATAAGAAAGTCCCCTTTTGCCATGGCAACCGCCGCGTTGGTATTCCCGGAAATGCCCTTGTTTTCTTTTAGTTTCTGGTAGCGGATGCGGGGATCTTTGCGGTAGTTCTCCCGGATAAATTCCCGTACCTGATCGTTGTCGCTGCCGTCTGCCAGGCACAGTTCCCAGTTGCGGTAGGTCTGCTTTTGAATGGAATCCAGCGCATCTTTCAGGTATTTGAGCGGCGTGTTGTAAAGCGGGATCACAATACTGATTTTCGGGCTGTACGGGAACTTGTACCTGCGCTGTCTGTATAGCTCTTGGCGGCTGGCGCTGTGCCGTTTCAGCCATCCATGCTGGCCGCTGGAATAGGGATCGATTTCCCGGTTTAGCTGCCGGAGAAAATTGGCGACTCCATATTTCTGAATATAAAGTTTATTCTGATGCATACGCGGACGGCTTACGGCATGAGCCAGCCGGCCCCGCTTGGAATTGCGGTAATACAACTCTCTTATGTTAATCCGGCATTTCTTCTGGCTCAGATGATTTTCAATGACCAAAAAGATCCAGTTTCCGGGAATCTGATCCGCGGCGAGGGAAACTTTGAATCCGTAGTCATAATCTTCTTTTAAATTCCACGCCTCGCTGAGATCTTGGCGGAGCAGCCGTTGTAGTTCAAAGGGAATGGGCTTTTTTTTCTCATCTACCACAGAAATTTTTTCTTCCTCGAAGATATCCAGAATCCATCCCTGTAAAACGATCTGGCCGCCCCAGGGGCGCACCGTATCCAGTTTGTATTTGAGCGTCCGCCCGCCGTATTCCTCCCGGATTTGAGCGGCGGTTTTTTCCCAGAGAATCTTCTGCTCCACGCCCCGCACAGCCAGCACCTGGAACGTGCTGTCTGTCTCCCAAAGCCGATCCATGCCGGGAATGGTTAGGACAAAGCCGACTTGATCGGAGGAAATGTCCGACAATTCTTCGATGCTCTGGATCACATCGGGGCGCGCCTTTCGCTCTCCCCGAAAAGGAATGGGAGCGCCATCTGCTAGGATCTGGATTTTGAGCGGCGTCGGATCGGCCGAGGCCATCCAGCCGTTGAGAATCAGATCGGTCGGAGCGTCGGGGCGGTATTCTTCGGAATCGATGCTTGTATATATTTTTTTCATACCTGTTTTTTCCTTTCCAGAAGCCTGCGGTATGTCCGGTAAGCCTTCCATACTTTGGTACTTTCCATTTCCCGAATCCGCTGGCGGTATTTTTCACGGGCGGCTGCGTGCTCCCGCGTTTTTTCCAGATATTTTTCCATCACATATGCGTCCGCCTGGTGTATTTGCAGTTTGATGCGCAGATATTTGGTCCCTTTTGGGATTTCCGGGATGATAATCTGGGGGTCTTCTTTGTCAAAATAAACAGCGTCTTTTTCCAGGCGGTGTCCGTTGGAGGTGAATTTTACGGGAACTTCCCGTCCATCTTCATAGACGCAGCACAGTTTTTCCAAGAGGCAGATGCCTGGCTCCATGCCGGGATCCAGGCGCAGGGCCTGTATGTCTTCGGGAATGGCAAAATAAAACTCTGAAAATCCGTTGTCTCTTATCCAGAGACAGCAAGTGTCTTCCTGGGAAAATCCGTTTCCCCGATCGTAGAAGATTTCCAAGGAGTGGTTGCGAATCTTATAACGCTCGGTTTTTGCCATACTGTCCAGAGACAGCTTTCCACCGCAAAATCCCAGCTCGGTAAACATTTTGTCCAGTGATGTATGGCCGCGGTTGATATACTTTTGGAACGACTGTTCCATTGTTTCATAGACGATCTCCTGATCTTTTGTAATTCCTGCCCAGGCGAACAGATCAAAAGCTTCCAGTCCGGCCCGGTTGCTTCCGGTTCGGATATAATAATGAAGGATTCGGTAGAGCAGGTAGGAGATGGGAATCGGGAAATCAAAACACCACTCGCAGTCGATCACCGTCATGGGTTCCCCCAGAATCACATTGCTGCAGATCAGATCGATATTCGTAATGGGAAGGCTTTTTATTTTCATGTCTGCAATTTTTGCCAAGAGTTCCTCGTCGCCTTCTCTGTGCAGATCTTCGTCTGCTTCCATTGTCTCTTCCTTGTTCCAGAACACCTCCCGGAATCGATCCGTGATGGTAAACGGGATTTCAGGCAGTTTTTCCAATGGTTTTTGTACTCTTTTGATAAAGACTTTTAATTCTTCTGCCGCGGCTTCCTCTTGTCCGGCGGCCAACAGGCCGTCCAACAGTTCTGCAAGCGTTTCTCCCTGGACGTATTCCAGCTCAATGCTGCCGTTTTCCAGCCGTTTTCCCTGGTTCATAGCAAAACCTTGTTCTTTGTAAAGCCCATCTAGTTCTTCCTGCCAGCGGCACAGATTTCCCAGATGTTCTTTCGCATCGGGATGCATGGGAACTTTCTGCACAGTCCGATTTCCGTTTTCATCCTGCCAGATGTCTGTGCGTATGGAGAAACAGTCCGCCCGGTCGTTGGAATATTTGGTAAAAATCAGTTTTTTCATGGCTGTTCCTCCTGTTCCAGAATCACAAGGAAAGAGTTGGAAAACTGCGGCAGCAGGCCGTCTTCAATCAAGCTGGCCAATACTTTTCCCTCAGAAAATGACTGAATGCGTTCCCGGTCAAAATTCGGGAATTCTTCGAGCACATCTCCCGGCTTTGGAAGATAATCGTCCGAATAAATGACCATTGGGAATTTATAGTCCGGGAACGGGTAATAAAATTCGGTCTTAAAATTCCCGGCCTTGCGGATGACCTCGCACAATCCCGGACGGGAAAACGTGCGCACGCCCTTGGAATTGGGATAGCCTTCTAACCCTTCATAATAAGTACCGATGTGATCTTCTGTCGCGCCCGCCCAGTATTTTAGGCCGATCCGGTTCTCAATGGCGATGACAATTTGTCCGCCGGGTTTTAAATGGCGGGCGGCTTGCCGCAGCATTTCCACATAAGGGTCCTCTCCTCCAATATAACCCTGGGAGTATTCAAACACGCCAATCAAAGTGATGTAATCGAACGTGCCCAGTTCTTTTTCAATGTCCTGGTAATTGCCCACCAGGATATCAATATTGTCCCGATCTTGGTTCCGGTAGGCGTTGATGTGGCTGCGCCGTTTGGAGAGTTCCACGCAGGTGACGCGCTCGGCCATTTCTGCCAAAGCGCCGGTGATGGCCCCGCAGCCAGATCCGATTTCCAGGACGGTCTGCTCCTTGGTGATCGGCATCCAGCTTACAATATTCTGGCGGATTTCGGAAAAATGGTACAGTATGGGCCAGCCTTTTGCCGAGAAATTATTCTGTTCCAGTCCTTTTTGTACAATGACCTGGTTGTACGTATCTTTTGGACACTCCTTGGCGATCCGAAGAAGTTCTTCTTCGATCTCTCCGTCGCTGTATTGATCCGCTCCGGGATACCATTCGTAATTCAGGGTTACGCCCCCGATTTTCTCTGTTGTTTCGGATTCTTTTGATGTTATCATGTATTTACTCCACTTTGATTTCTGAATTCATATCGTAAAAGCCGATGGTGTTTTTGGTGGAAACCACGGTCAGATTACAGATGTCATACAGGCGGTGATAGACATGAAAATCCCCGTCCCGGTAGCCGGTGCATCCCAGGGAGAGAAGATATTCCCCGCCTTGCAGATCGACTCTCTGCTGAAACGTCACAATCCGCTCATCTCCAGGATTCTGGGGCGGTATGACGATTCCCTCATACATGGTATTGGTTCCGGTGATTTCCGTCCCCCGCAGATTTTTGATGGTATAGGCCACGATCGGTTCTTGTACCGGCTCATGAAAACGTACTTTGACGCGGATCTGGCAGGAACCGCCCTTGTCTACCGAATTGCTGATCCGCCCCTCCTCGTCCAAAATGGCAAAGTCTACGATTTCCGCCCTCTTTTCTCCGTATTCCAGAAGCTGGGGGTTGAGCTGCAAGCGATCCTGCCAGCGGTTTCCCTCCTTGACTGGGGCTTCGGATGCCTGTGAAATATGTTTCTCTTGGGGTTGATCCTGCCCCACGAGAATTTTTTTGTACAGATCCACGATCCGTTTTGGCTCGCCCTCGTCCACCTTTACGCCCTGGTTCAGCAGAATCACCCGGTCGCAGTATTTGCCCACGCTTCCCAGGTCGTGGCTGACCAGCAGGATGGTTTTGCCCATCTCTTTAAATTCCTCAAATTTATGGTAGCATTTTGCCTGAAAAAACACATCCCCCACGGACAGCGCCTCATCCACGATCAGAATTTCCGGGTCAATGTTGATGGCAACGGCAAAAGCCAGCCGTACAAACATACCGCTGGAATAAGTTTTCACCGGCTGATGGATAAAATCCCCGATATCTGCAAATTTCAAAATACCATCCAGCTTTTGGTCAATCTCTTTTCTGGAAAATCCCATCATCGTCCCATTGAGATAAACGTTTTCCAGGCCGGAATATTCTCCGTTAAAGCCGGCTCCCAGCTCCAGCAGGGCGGAAATCCGTCCGTTGACCTCCAACTCCCCGGCCGTGGGATTCAAAACTCCGGTGATGATTTTTAAAATCGTGGATTTCCCAGAGCCGTTGGTGCCGATAATGCCCACGGTCTCTCCCTGCCTGACCTGAAAGCTGACGTCATTTAAGGCGTAATGCTCCTGGTAGAGCTTCCTGCGGGTTAGTCCTAAAGATTCTTTTAGCCGATCCATCGGTTTTTGATATAGCTTGTAGACTTTTTGCAGATGCTCCACCCGAACAGCGAAATCGCTCATACAATCTCCTTTTCATAATAAAATTCTCCGCCAGCTGAAAAATACCATCACAGCACGTCTGCAAAATGGACTTTCAGCCGTTTGAATACGGCGGTTCCCAGCCCGAATAGCACAAGGGCTACCGCCCAGAAATAAACCGTCATTTCCGGGTGCTGCCAGAACCAAACCTTCTGATAAAATGCGTCCCGGTAGCCGGATACAACATAGTACATCGGGTTCAGCTTAAAGATCCAGTGATACACTGCCGGGATCATATTTAGATTCCACATAATGGGAATCATCCAGACGCCCACTTGCAGCAAAATGGCGATAATCTGGGTCAAATCCCGAAAGAAAATCACAACCGCGCTTGTGGCGTAACAGATGCCCAGCACCAGCACAAACATACTGAACGTATAGTAAAAGATCTGCAACTCGTACCAATCAGGAAAGTAGCCGTAGCAGCTAAATAGGATCACCGCAAACAATACAAAAAATCCGTGGATAAACAGGGCGGAAATCAATTTTACCATAGGCAGGATGCTGATTTTAAAGACCACTTTTTTGACCAGGTAGCTGTATTCGATCAAAGCCCCAGTGCCGCTGCTTAAGGCGTCCTGGAAATAAAACCAGGGGACGATTCCTGCAATCAAGTACAGCACAAAGGGCACGGTCCCCACTTCTCCGCTGCGAAATCCCACCTGAAAAACGAACCAGTAGACCAGCACGGTCACAATCGGCTGGATAAAAGCCCACACAATCCCTAAGTAAGAGCCTGCGAATTTCGTCTTAAAATCATTTTTTGCCAGATTCAAAATCAACTGGCGGTTCTGGATGATCTCAATGGGCAGGGCAAGAAGCCCTGCTTTTTTCTCTGACATGGCCTGCTCCTAATTTCCAGAACCTTGGGTTGCCTGGTACTGCGAAAGCCCTTCCCATTTCTGATCTTTTTCGGAAATGGTGAGTTCCATGCCCTCCGGGATCGGCCAGTCAACGCCGATTTCTTTATCGTTCCAGGCCAGTCCGCCCTCATCGTTGGGATGGTAAAAATCCGTACATTTGTAAACGAATTCCGCAGTTTCCGAGAGCACCAGAAAACCGTGGGCAAAATTTTTCGGAATGAAAAATTGTTTTTTGTTCTCGGCGGAGAGCCGAACGCCGAACCATTTGCCGAACGTCGGGGAACCCTCGCGCAGATCTACGGCTACGTCAAAGACTTCCCCTTGGATTACCCGCACCAGCTTGTCTTGCGGATAGTTGATTTGAAAATGCAGCCCCCGCAGCACGCCTTTCTTGGACATAGATTGATTATCCTGGACAAAAGTCAGGTCAATTCCGGCTTCCTTGCAGTCGTTGTAATTGTAGGTTTCCATGAAATACCCCCGTTCGTCTCCGAATACTGTGGGAGTGATGACCTTTAGACCTTCGATTTCACATGTTTCTACATTTATTTTTCCCATTTTTTTATTTTTCCCTTGTTTTATACTTGTGTACTCTTGGAATCTTCTGGGGAGTACATACTTTATTATAGTCCTTCCGATACGTCCAGCAGATATTTTCCGTAGGCGGTTTTTAAGAGAGGCTGGGCCAGGCTCACCAATTGTTCCTTGCTGATAAACCCGGATCGGTAGGCGATTTCCTCAATACAGGAGATATATAACCCCTGCCTTTTTTGGACGGCGGCTACAAAATCCGCGGCGTCCAGCAGAGAGTCATGGTTGCCGGTATCCAGCCAGGCAAAACCGCGGCCCAGGGTTTCCACCTGGAGGGTGCCTCTGCTTAAATAGGCGTTGTTTACCGAAGTAATTTCGATCTCCCCTCTCTGAGAAGGCTTTACATCCTTGGCGATCTGCACCACGTCATTGTCGTAGAAATACAGGCCTGGCACCGCATAGTTGGACTTGGGGTGTTCCGGCTTTTCCTCAATGGACAGCGCCTTGCCGTTTTCGTCAAATTCCACGACGCCGTATTCTCTGGGGTCCCGCACATAGTAGCCGAAGATTGTCGCTCCGGCTTCCCTGGCAGCCGCTTTTTTCAGCACCCGCGAAAAGCTCTGCCCGTAGAAAATATTATCTCCCAGCACCAGGGCTACGTGATCGCTGCCGATAAAGGATTCCCCGATCAGAAAAGCGTCCGCCAGCCCTCTGGGCGTTTCCTGGATTGCGTAAGACATGCAAAGCCCTAATTGCTCGCCGTCCCCCAAAAGTTCCTGGAATACGGGCAGATCCCTGGGTGTGGAGATCACGAGGATCTCCCGGATTCCTGCCAGCATCAGTGTGGAGAGCGGGTAATAGATCATCGGCTTGTCGTATACGGGCAGAATCTGCTTGGATACTGCCTTTGTCAGCGGGTATAGCCTGGTGCCGGCCCCGCCTGCCAATATAATCCCTTTCATCCGTTTCTTTGCCTCCTAGATTTGATACATTTCTTCGTAATATTTCTGATAATTTCCGCTGGTCACATTTTTCATCCACTCTTCGTGTTCAAAAAACCACTGGATGGTCTTGCGGATGCCGTCTTCGAATGCTGTCTCTGGATACCAGCCAACCTCTTTTTTGATTTTATCCGGGGCGATGGCGTAGCGGCGGTCATGGCCTTTGCGATCCTCCACATAGGTAATCAGGTCGTCGCTGACCAGCTTTTTGCGGGGATCGCCGTCGGGCAGCATATCGCGCAGCGTATCCAGAATGATGTGGATAATCTCAATATTCTGTTTCTCATTGTGGCCGCCGATGTTGTAAGTCTCAAATAATCGTCCTTTTTCCATTACCAGATCAATTCCTTTGGCGTGATCTTCCACGTATAGCCAGTCCCGGACGTTCTTTCCGTCGCCGTAGACTGGAAGCTTCTTTCCCTGCAACGCATTGTTGATGATCAGCGGAATTAATTTTTCCGGGAATTGATAAGGCCCGTAATTGTTGCTGCAATTGGTGATATTTGCCGGGAACCGGTAGGTGTCCATATAGGATTTTACCAGCATGTCCGAGGACGCTTTGCTGGCGGAATAGGGGCTGTGAGGATCGTAGGGGGTTGTCTCGTAGAAATACCCGCCGTCCTCCTCCAAGGAGCCGTACACTTCGTCCGTGGACACATGGAGGAATTTCTTTCCTTCCGAAAATGTGCCGTCCGGCAGTTCCCAGGCCGCCTTTGCTGCGTTTAACAGCACCAGAGTTCCCAGTACGTTGGTTTTGACAAAGATTTCCGGGTCCCGAATGCTTCGGTCTACATGGGATTCCGCTGCAAAATGCACCACCCGGTCAATCTCGTTTTCGGCAAAGACTTTGTTTACCGCCTCCCTGTCGCAGATGTCTGCCCGGACGAAGGTATAATTCTTTCGATTTTCGACTGATTTCAGATTTTCCAGGTTGCCCGCATACGTCAGTTTATCCAGATTGATGATATGGATATCGTTCTCGTATTTTTGAAACATATAGTGAATAAAATTTGACCCAATGAAACCGGCGCCGCCAGTTACCAGATATGTTTTCATTCTCAAAACCTCCGATTCATGTTGTTGTCTAATCACTGGATAGATATTCCTGCTTATTATAGCATTGCCTGATTCAAGCTTCAACCAATTTTTTATATACTCAATTACAAAGAGTCCAGCAAATGCCGGACCCTTTTTTCTATTTTAAGACATCCACTGATATTCTCCGTTTTCGGCCACCTGATAAAAGTCTGCATAGTTGATGTCAAAAATATTCTTTTGAATGCTGCTGATGTCGATTTTGTTTTTGATCAGATACTGCCAGGTTCCCGCATGGGAAATATCCCCTTGCAGCAGGATGCCCTGCACTTTTCCATCTTTTACAATCACCCGTTTATACTGAGATTTGTCTTCTTTGATCTGAATCTGATCGCCTTCTTCTTCTAGGATTCTTCCTACGCAGAGAGTAACCAGCCCAAAGAAGTTGATCGTGTTTTTGATGGCATAAGTATCGTTGTATTCTTCTGTACCGCCGCACATATTGGCGCCGGCAATTTTTCCCTGGTTTGCCGCGTTGGGCCAGATTCCAGAGAGGCCGGTGATATCCCCGGCAGCGTAAATATCTGCTTTTGAGGTCTTTAGACAGTTGTCTACGGTGACGCCTCTGTCGCATTCGATGCCGCTGCCTTCCAGACAGGCGATGGAGGAGCGTACGCCTGCGGCTACGATAAGCAGGTCGCAGGGGATTTCTTCGCCGTTGTCGAGAGTCACTTTGTGAATCTTGCCGTCCGCTTCGCAGACTGCCTCGGAGGCTTTCCTCCCCAGGACAAAACGTACTCCAGCTTTTTCAAACAGCGCCTGATAAGCGTTGGCGGCGTATTTGTCAAGCTGTACGGGCAGGATGCGATCCACCATTTCCACGATGGTGATTTTCTTACCCCGTTCTAAGAGGCCGTAGGCCGCGTCCAGACCCACCAGGCCGGAACCGATGATCAGCACGTTTTCTGCCAGGTCGGCTTCTTTTACGATTGCCTGTGCATCGGATAGATTTCGCAGACCGTATACGTTGGAGGCTTTTCTAAGTTCTCCTACTGGCGGGATGAAGCTGTCGGCGCCGCCTGCCAGGAGAAGTTTGTCGTAGCTGATTTTTTCGCCATTGTCCAAAGCGATCTCTTTTTCATCGGGACAGACAGCGGTTACTTGGACGCCTTTCTTCCAGTCGATCCGATAGTTTTCAAAGAAATCTTTTTCCGTAAAATCCAATCCCTGTTCATCGCGCTCGCCTGCAATGAATTTGTGCAGCATACAGCGGGAATGTACGTCGGTATCTTTGGATATCATCAGGATTTCTCCGGTATTGTCTTTCTGGCGGATGGTTTTTGCCGCTTCGACGCCGGCAACTCCAGCGCCTATGATCACATATTTCATCCTTACACCTCCTCTACATAAATGGCCTGTTTGGGACAGGAGGCTACGCAGGACGGTTCTCCTCCTGCATTTACACAGAAGTCACATTTGATTACTTTGGTCTTGCTCACTGTGTCTGGTTTCAGTACTCCATAAGGACAGTTCATCACGCACATAAAGCAAGAGCCGCAGCGTGTTTCATCGTAGAATACATGGCCGCTCTTGGGATCTTTGTGAAGCGCGCCGCTCATACAGGATTCCACGCATTTGGGATCGTCGCAGTGGCGGCAGAACAATGGTTTGTATTGTCCGTCGGCGTCTTTCAAGATGCGGTTCCGGGATTCGTTATGGGGGTCTGTCAGATCCAGGTCGTAAACTGTCCCTTGGGTTTCCCTGTGCGCCTGCATACAAGCAATGGAACAGCTTTTACACCCGTCACATTTCTGATAATCGATTACGATGCGTTTCATATGCATCACCCCTTCCTCTTATATATTAAGCCCTTGACGTTTTTCTTCTATAATTTTCTCAAGAATGTCAGCGGATTCCTTGGCGTCGGCGTTGATGATGACCTGTCCGCCGGTGAGTTTCTTCATATCTTCGGTAAGTACCTGTACGGCTACTGGGCTTCCGGTTACGAATGGAGGCAGTCCTAAGTGCAGCGGCAGTCCAAGAGCCAGACCATAGCAGCCGTCTGCCAGCGCTTGTTCTTCCAGCCACTGTGCGGCGGAGAGTACCAGCGGAAGCTGCGGCAGGTCTATATTCAAAGCTTCTGCCAGCTCAGTTGCCACGATTTCCAGACGGCCGATTGCCAGACATGGTCCAAAGTTTAATACCGGCGGGATGCCCAGTTTTTCACAGACAGCGCGAAGCTTTGGCCCTGCCAGCTTGGCAGCTTCCGGCTCCATAAGGCCGCAGTTTTCGATTCCGCCTGAAGAACATCCGGCAGTCAGTACGATGATGTCTTTGGCAATCAGTTCTTTTACCAGGTCTACGGACAGAACGTCGTGTCCGCCTGCAGTTAAGTTGGAACATCCAACGACGCCGGCAACACCTTTGATGTCTCCAGATACGATCAGATCGATCAGCGGTTTCCAGTTTCCGCCCAGGAATTTCTTTAAGGACACTTCGCTAACGCCGGTAAGGCTGTTTCCATAGCCGTGATCTTTCATCAGGTTCATGGGTACATTTCCGCGGCGGGCGGTGTAAGCTGCAACGATTTCATCGATGATCTCATCTGTGACAGCGGGACGGTTCTCGAAGTCAAATTCCTTTAACTCGGCGTTTGCTTTCTTTGCCACGTTGTCGATACAGATCTGTTTGATCTTTAATTCATCGCAGATTGGCTCGATGCCCGGAAGGGTACAGTTAAACTCGGAGATCACTGCGTCGATTCCGCCGGTTGCCAGGATTGCTTCACTGGTATAGTTGTTTCCAGCGTGTCCGTCGAAGATTTCGGTGTAATGTGCGCCGCGAAGCTGCAGATCCTGTCCGACACAGGTACAGCCAACCAGCTTAAAGCCTTTGGCTCCGGCTTTCTTTGCTTTTTCTTTTACATCGTCATCGGTCAGACGATTTTGTAAGAATGTGAACATGGAATGCTGGTGGCCGGTGATCATAATGTTTATGTAGTCTGGATCGATGACGCGCAGTCCAACGGGAGCTGTGCGGATTTCCGGCTCGCCCAAGACAACGTCATTTAACAGGTTGGTCAGCACCAGACCATGGATTCCGGTAGAGATTCCCAGCTTCAGGCAGTCTAAGAGCATGTTTACTGGGTCGGAATTTAAGTTGGTGGAGCATTTTACAACGCCGTGGAACACTTCGGATTTTGCGCCGCCCGGCAGGATGCCCAGCTCTTTCCATTTCTCGTAACGGGGGCCGTAGGACATCTTTTCGGTCAGATCCATTTTCTCATATTCCGGTTTATACAGATCCTTTAATACGGCGTCGGCGACTGCTTCTGCGCATTTGTGTACGTCGGTTTCCTCAATGCCGAAAATAGAAGCCAGGCGTTTTAAAGTATCTACGCCCTTGATCTCGCCTTTGGTCTGGGCGATGTTCTTTACGTTTAAAGCGGTATTTTCTACTACATGGATGTAGCAGCCGGATCCAGAAGCAACGGCCCGCAGCAGATTCCGAACAACGATGGTATCTGCGTTGGCGCCGCAGATTCCCCGTGGTGACTTCGGTGTGATACGGCATGGCCCGTTGGCGCACAGACGGCAGCATACGCCCTGAAGCCCGAACCCGCATTTGGTACTCTGGCTTTCTACACGGTGATGGGATGTTTCCATGGGAAGCCCCGCAATGAACTCCTCTAACGGTTTGTCTGCGCTCTTACAGGTGTTGCACCCATAACATTCATTCATTTATGATACCTCCTTGGTGATACGTGATCATTTAGTTATTTTTGTTTCGTTCAAGATGGATTTTACTATATTTGAAATTTTTTTTCAACACTTGATTGAGACTCTTTGTCTTGATTTTTTTGTCGGAAAACTATATGATGAAATCCAGTGTATGCTTTTGCGGCGCTTGTCCTGCAAAAGGGGAAAGGTGGAGGAACAATGGGAATTACAACTGTTTTCTTTGATCTGGACGGAACGCTGCTTCCGATGGATCCAGATCTGTTTACAAAAAATTATTTAGAGCTGCTGGCGGCAAAGCTGGCCTCCTGCGGCTACGAGCCAAAACTGCTGATCGATACGATCTGGGCAGGGACGGCCGCCATGGTAAAAAATGACGGAAGCCGCAGGAATGAAGAAGTCTTTTGGGAAAAATTCGTGGAAGTTTATGGGGACGGGGCCCTTGCGGACAAGCCGGTGTTTGATGCGTTTTATCGCAAGGAATTTCAGGAACTGAAAGATTCCTGTGGATACAATCCCAAAGCAAAGGAAACTGTTTCGAGAGTCCGGGAAATGGGATATCGGACGATACTGGCGACAAACCCGATTTTCCCGGCAGAGGCCGTCGAGAGCCGCATCCGCTGGGCGGGGCTTGACCCTGCGGACTTTGAATTTCATTCTTCCTATGAAAAAATAGGCTACTGCAAACCGAACCCCTGTTACTATCGGGACATCCAAAAGCAGAGGGGGCTTAGAGCGGAGGAATGCTGTATGGTCGGCAACGATGTGACAGAGGATATGGTTGCCGAAACGGTGGGGATGAAAGTGTTTTTACTGACCGATTGTCTGATCAACCGCG
This sequence comes from uncultured Lachnospiraceae bacterium, assembly GCA_947571775.1. Taxonomy (GTDB): domain Bacteria; phylum Bacillota; class Clostridia; order Lachnospirales; family Lachnospiraceae; genus MGBC164599. Next base: position 69,751 of record CANOZK010000003.1, read on the forward strand.
AAGGCAAGGATATTTCCGTGTATCCGCACGGCGGCTTTGAACAGCTTTTGGAATTTCTTTCATAAAAAAGCGGCTGGATTTGGAAAAATTGTTACAGAAAAGAGGGCTGGATGATGAAAAAAATATTTTTGGGAATTCTCGCGGGAGTATGGATGTGCGCAGGGGTCTTTGGGGGCTGTGCGCAGAATCCAGACAGCGAGACGTCTGCCGAAAAGGAAGAGGTAAAGGCTGAGACAGAAGCTGCTCCAGAAGAAAATACCGACTATCAGGTAAAATACCTTTCAATGAGCCAGGAGGAGAAGGAGGAAGTCTCGGAGAAGCTTCTGGCAGTGACGGAAAAATGCCAGCCGATTTTTGAGCAGGCGGATAAAGGCAGCGCTTCCAATGTGGTTTTGGAAGAGGCGGCGGTTCATAAGATGGCAAAAGCCGCGGCGGCAGACGGGACTCCCGTTACCTGCGGGGGACACGACCTGAATATGCACAATTATGAGCTGGTGGACAGCGAACTGCAAAAAGCCAGAGAATCCGAAGATGCAAAGACGGAATTTTATGTGATAGACGCCAATGGAATTTTTCGGTATTATCGCTTCCAATTTGAAGGCGGGGAGCTGTCTTTAACATTTGCGGGAGCGGTGATCGGGCAGGAAGGCCCGGTGATTCAGCAGATGGAGAAAATACAGCCGTATCAGTGGGAGTATACCGAAAAAGGGTGGCTTATCTGGGAAAAGGCGTTGTCCAGGAATCAGGAGATGGATATGCATGTTTTCTGCCGGGTTCTGCCTTTGGATGAGAAATGCAGAGAAATTACGGAAAAATATATAGCTTCCGTCGGTTACACGGATAACAACCTATTTTTAGTGGATTGGGATAAGACAAGCCGACAGCAGATTGTATTCAACGATTTGTTTGACTCCCTGTACAGAATGGAAACGGGCAGTGCGCCGGATCAAGGCGCTTACTCAGAAGGAATTCCGAAAGAAGAGTTTGAGACAAGGATACTGCCGCATTTTGATATGACGGCAGAAGAGTTGGAGCAGTATGGAGCATATGACCAGGAGAAGGGCGTTTATCCATGGTATGCAGTCGGGCCGCGAAATCAAATACAGCGCACCAGTCTTCTGCCGGAAGTGGTGAAATATGTGGAAAACGAGGACGGCACGTTATCGATTTATGTGGAGGCGGTTTTTATCCAGATAGGGAAAGATTGTGCCTTTCGGCATATCGTGACAGCCAGGGAAGAAGACGGGAAGTGGATCTATCTGGGCAATCAGATTGACTGGGAGGAGGCGTATACGGTTCCGGCCTATAAGGCGAGGAAAGAGTATGTAGAGCGAAAAACCGTGTAATAGGCAATCGGTTCTTGCAACAGGGGACAGGGTTGTGGTATCATAAATCGATAGTTTTTGATAGAATGATGTAACAGTTCCGATACCTTTATTGATAGAAACGGCAGGATAAAGATATGCAACCGATACATTGGCTTTATGCCGTCCTGTGGCTGCTGGCGGTTCCGGCGGCTGTGGGGATGGCGCTGGCATGGCATACAAGCAAGAGAAAAAGCATTTGTTTTGCGCTGGTCTGCGGCTATGCAGGTTTGTTCGCTATGGCGCAGATTTTGATTGTCCCTGGGATTTTTCTGAAAGCGTCGCTGACCATAGTGATGCAGATTTACCGGGTAGTGGCGCTGATTGCGGCGGCGGCAGGGTTGGTTTTGAATTTCCGAGGTCTAAAAGAATTATTCTTGGGAATAGTGAGAAAGAAAACGCAAACAAAATTATCTGAAGAATTGCTGTTTTTTGTGGCGATTCTGCTTGTGGCGATTCAGATGCTTGTCGTGGGCATTTTGTCCCATCAGGACGGGGACGATTCCTTTTATGTGGCCACAGCCAGCACTTCTATATATACAGACAGTATTTTTGCATATAATCCGTACACCGGGGCCAAATATCGAGGCAAGCTTCCCAGCAGATATGTGTTGTCGCCGTTTCCAGTTTACGAGGCCATACTGGCAAAGCTGGTGGGGGTGGATGTCCCCTGTTTTGTCTACACGATTTTTCCAGTGTTTTTAATTCTGCTGGCTTATCTGGTCTACTATCTGTGGGCAGATCAGCTCTTTGACGGCGACAAAAAGCAGTGCGCCCTGTTTTTGATTTTTACCAGTGTGGTGCTGATTTTCTCGAATTATTCGATTTATACTTCCGGTACCTTTCTGATGCTGCGTATCTGGCAGGGAAAAGCCATTTTGGCGGGTGTTTTGCTGCCCGCGGTGGCTTATCTGTGCGTGCGGCTGATGGCGAAGGATGAGAAAGGGGGCGGCTGGCCGGCGCTTTTTTGTATGCAGTTGGCGTCCTGCCTGGTATCCTCGATGGGAATCATTCTGTCTGCGCTTATGGTAGGGATTTATATGTTTGTGTGCGGAGTCTGCGCCTGGAAGTGGAAAAACGTGGGGAAGGCGTTGCTCTGCTGTCTGCCCAACCTGGTTTTTGCAGTAATTTACCTGTTTATACGTTAGGGGGCATATTCAGATGGTAGAAGAGATGTGGAACTTGAGCCTGGATACATGGCTGGCGTATTGGGGGGATGGCTGGCATAGTTTCTTATTTTTTCTGTGCCTGGTGTATCTGCTGATTTCCAAAAGGGAGAGAAAGGACTGGCGAATTTTCGTCGGGTATACCCTGGCGGCCCTAGTTGTTTTCTTTTTGCCCTATACGGCCAATCTCATTGCCAATTACTGTATCGGCAAGAGTGTTTACTGGCGGGTATTGTGGCTGCTTCCGGTCGCGCCGGCCATCGCGTATGTGTGCACCAGAGTCTGCACCAGATGGAAGAATGCGGGGGTTCAGATGATTCTTGCCGCAGTCTTTCTCGTAGTCCTTGTATTTGCCGGGACGCAGGTCTATGTGAATGGGAATTACCAGATGCCTGACAACATGGAAAAGATTCCCTATGAGGTCAAGGCGGTTGCGGATCTGGTTCGCAAGGACGCCAAAGATGGAAAAAAAAGGCTGGCCGCGCCGGAGGCGATTGCTACTTATATTAGAATCTACGCGCCGGATATTCGGATGCCTTATGGGCGGGGATCGCGGGGAACATCTAAAGAGAAAACCAAGCTGCTTTATCTGATGGTCAACCAGGAGCAGCAGTGGGTGGAGCCGTCCGAGGTGACCAAATTGGCTCGGCAGTCCCGGTGTAATTATCTGGTGCTGTGGATCGAAGATGCAGCGGTGGAACAGGAGTATGAACGCTATGGCTGTGTGCTTGTGGGAATGGTGGACAAGTATCATATATATAAATGTGCTTCGCAATGAAAGCTGACTTTTGTTTGTCATGGACTTCTTTTTTTCCTCATATATATTATTGATGTGAATGTATGAGGGAGGAAAGGAGTTTTTTATGACTAATTTTCAGGTATATAAAGATATACAGGCCCGTACCAACGGGGAAATCTACATAGGCGTTGTGGGTCCGGTGCGCAGCGGGAAGTCCACATTTATCCGCCGTTTTATGGAGCTGGTGGCGCTTCCGGTTCTCTCACAGCTTCGTCAGGCCCAGGTGCGGGATGAGCTGCCCTTGAGCGGTTCGGGAAAGCTGATTACCACGGTAGAGCCGAAATTTATCCCAAAAGAGGCAGTGAATATGTCCTTGGGGGATGACATCCAGGTACGGCTGCGCCTGATTGACTGCGTGGGTTTTCTGATTCCAGATGCCGTTGGAAATATGGAAGAGGGAAAGGAACGAATGGTCAAAACGCCATGGTTCGAGCGGGAGATTCCGTTTCATCAGGCGGCCGAGGTGGGAACGCGAAAAGTCATTGAGGAGCACGCCACAATCGGGTTGGTGATGACCTGCGACGGCTCTTTCGGCGAAATTCCCAGAGATAATTTTAGAAAGGCAGAAGAAAAAACCATACGGGAGCTGGAAGACCGGGGCAAGCCGTTTCTGGTGATTGTAAATTCTCAGAAGCCTTACGGGGAGGAAGCCGCGGCTGCGGTAAAAGAAATTGAAGAAAAGTACCAGGCGTCTGTTTTGGCAGTAAACTGTGAGCAGCTCCGCAGGGAGGACGTAGGAATGATCCTGGAGCGGGTGCTGTATGAATTTCCGCTGGGGCAGATACAGTTTTATATTCCCAAGTGGGTCGAAATCCTGCCCCTGCAAAACCCCTTAAAGGCAAACTTGCTGGAACAGATTAAGCAGTTGACGGCGGGCTGGAAGCGGATTCGGGATTTTACGGGGAATCCTCTGGAATTGGAAGGGCCTTATGTGGAACGGGTAACCTTAGAGCAGATGGATCTGGCTACCGGGGTGGTGCGGGTGCAAATTCATGTGCGGGAGCAGTATTATTATGAAATGCTATCGGAAATGACGGGTATCCACATGGGCAGCGAGTATGAACTGATTCATATGATCCGCGAATTTGCCCGCATGAAAGAAGAATATGTAAAGGTTCAGTCCGCCTTGGAGGCAGTCAGGGGGTGCGGCTACGGGGTGGTCACGCCAGAACGGGGAGATATTGAGTTAGAAGAGCCAGAGGTAATCAAGCAGGGGAACAAATACGGTGTTAAAATCAAATCCCAAAGCCCTTCTATCCATATGATCAAAGCCAACATCGAAACAGAGATTGCCCCCATTGTGGGAACGAAGGAGCAGGCGGAGGATTTGATTGCCTATATCAAGGAGGGAGAGATACGAGGGGAAACCATCTGGGAAACGAATATTTTCGGAAAATCCATCGAGCAGTTGGTGGAAGATGGAATCCGCTCTAAGATTGCGGTGATCGGGGAGGAAAGCCAGGGCAAGCTGCAGGAATCCATGCAGAAAATCGTCAACGACAGCAAGGGCGGACTGGTCTGCTTTATTATATGATACTAGATTCTTGAGGATGAAAAATTGCCCAGCCATGCAATATCAAACGATCATGCCGGCATGAATAGAAATATTACAGAAATTTGTCTTTTTTGGTATCCTTTTTGTTTTGGTCCCGTCTTGACATTCATATAAACTTAATATATAATTCATAAATGCAGGAGACAAGATATACAGGATACCCCTTGGGGAATCCATACAAGAGAAAGGGGTGGGTAGATGAAAAGGACAAGAAAAACATATGGTTACGGTTTATTTTTATTGCTGTCTACGCTGATATTGCTTTCTGTTTGCGTGGTGTCCAGGCCGGCGCAGGTATGGGCTGTTCCTGAGAACTATACTGGATGGCAGCAGGAAGGAAAATACTGGTATTTTTACAAAGAGGGAGTGCTTCAGAAAGGCTGGCTGGACTGGGAGGGAAACCGGTATTTTCTGGCAAAGAAAAACAACCGGATGTTTACCGGCCTGCATAAGATTTCCAAAAACTGGTATTATTTTGACTCCAAAGGAGCCATGGTAAAAAACAAATGGGTGGAAGTCAAAGAAAACTGGTATTTTTTTGACGCGGATGGAAAGGCCCTGGTCAATCAGTGGAAAACTTCTTCCGGCAAAAGGTACCGTCTGGGGAGCGACGGCATCATGTTGACCGGACTGCAAAAAGTGGGAAAGAAAACGTATTATTTCAACCCCAGTGCCACGCAGGAAGGCGGAGTCAGTTATCCCATCGGCTGCCGCAGGACTGGAAGCTTCCAGATATCGGGAAAATGGTATTATTTTGAGACAAATGGGGTTATGCTGGTTTCTTCTTGGAAAAAAATCAGCAGCAAATGGTATTATTACCAAGAAGACGGAACGCGAAAAACTGGATGGCTGACACTCGACGATAAACGTTATTACTTCAAATCCAACGGGGTTATGGCAGTCAGCGAGACGATGGTCATCGGAGGAAAGACCTGGTCTTTTGACAGCGATGGAGTAGCCACAGAGGCCCAAAGTTTTACATACGATTCCAACGGGAATGTCAGAGTCGTTGCCGACAATAAGAAAGTTTATACACTGCAGAAAGAATTTGCGACGCATCCGGGTATCGCAAACGGAAAAGTCAGCGATAAGGAACTGCTGGCCGCAGCCATACACTGTGAAGCTGGCAACCAGGGAGTACAGGGTATGACGGCCGTAGCTATGGTTATCCTGAACCGTACCCTTGCGCCTCAGTATAACTTTCCGCCGTCTGTGCGTTATGTCATTTACCAGAAGGGACAGTTCTCCATTGTTTCGGACGGCTCTCTGCTGAAAAAGCTGAACAATACCAATGTAGCCGGATACGACACAGCAGTAAAAGCAGTAAACCGGGCGTATGCGATGTACAACGCCTATGTAAATAGCAAGACAAAGCGCACCAAATATCTGACGAATGTGTTGGCTAAGTCGAACGGAAAGGACGATTTTGACTGTCTGTTCTTTATGACGCCGGCGGCTTTTTCCGCAACTTCCGGGCTGACCAGCAAATCGGGGGCGTTTACATTCAAAGGACATACTTTCTTTACATACTGGAAATAATAGGATATGATGAAACTGCTGCCATTTGGGCGGCAGTTTTTTAAGTTTAAGGAGGACAAACATTGCGGGAACATTGGGTTTTGATTTGCTTTATTCTGGGAATCTGGCTTTTGGTATCCGGGATGATGCTCTACCACAATTACAAAAACAGAAAGCTTTTTTTGCAGCAGACCAAGCAGAGCTGGGGGAAAGTCCCGGACGCCGTCTATACGGCCGATCAGATGGAAAGACTCTCGATTTACGGGAGGCAAAAAGCCAGGCGGGAGCCTTTTTTTATTGACGAGATCACCTGGAAAGATCTGGATCTGGATCGCATCTTTCAGCGGATGAATCACACGGTTTCCGCCCCAGGGGAGGAATACCTGCTGTATCTGCTGCGGACGCCCCAGCTCAAAGAGGAACAGATCTGGGAACGGGATCGTTTGATTCAGTTCTTCGCTCAGGATACAGAGAAACGCGCCGCCTTGCAGGTGATTCTGGCCCAGGCGGTCAAGTCCAAGAGACGTTCCATCGGGGAAGAACTGCAAGCACTAAAGACAGCGGAATTTATCGGCAAAAACAAACATCGTCTCTTGTGCGCGGCAGCAAGGGTCAGCCTGCTGGCGATTCTGGTTCAGCCCGTGTACGGTTTTTTCCTGTTTCTGGCTGTGGCCTGCGTGAATACGGCAGATTATTATGCGGGCAGGGATCGAAAAGTGGTGGAAGTTTATCTGAAATGTTTTCAGAGCGTGTTGCAGATGTTGGGGGCGGCAAAAAAAGTGGAGCGGCTTGCCTGGACGGAGATTGAGCAGTATGTTTCCCATATGCGCAAGGCTCGCAAAAATCTGCTGTCTTTTCAGAAGGAGTCCCGCTGGCTCTCAGGCAAAAACGGAGTTTCCGGCGGGCTGGAGGCCATTGTGACCGATTGGATACGAATGATTTTTCATGTGGATCTGATTCACTACAACAAAATGTTGGGGGAAATCCGGCATCACCGGGAAGATGTAGAACTGCTCATAGACAGTTTGGGAGAGCTGGACTGTGCCATTGCTGCCGCATCCTTTCGGGAAATGCTGCCCGTCTGGTGCAGGCCGTCTTTTCAAAAGGAGGGAGGGATGCAGGCCAAGGATCTGTATCATCCCCTGATCGAAAACCCCGTTTCCAACAGCTTTTGTCTGGATGGGGGAATGCTGGTCACCGGTTCCAATGCTTCCGGGAAATCTACGTTTCTGAGGAATGTGGCGGTCAATGCAGTCCTTGCCCAGACGATAGCCACCTGCACGGCTTCTTTTTACCAGGCACCGCCAAGCCGCATTCTTACCTCTATGGCTCTTACCGACAACTTGGAAGGAGGAGAGAGCTATTTTATGGTAGAAATCCGATCCCTGAAACGGATTTTGGACGCAGCCGCCCAGGACGGCGCTTTGTTGTGCGTGGTGGATGAAGTGTTAAGAGGAACCAACACCATAGAACGGATTGCCGCGTCCTCCCGGATTTTGCAGAAATTATGCCAAAAACAGGTGTTTTGTTTTGCGGCGACCCATGACATTGAGCTGACGTATATCCTGGAAGATTGGTATGAGAATTATCATTTTGGGGAAGAGATTCGGGGAAAAGACGTGCTCTTTTCCTACCTGCTCAGAAAAGGGCGGGCGTCTTCCAGAAATGCGATTCGGCTGCTGGAGAACTTAGGTTATGGCAAAGAGCTGGTTCAATCGGCCAGGGAAGCCGCCGGGGAATTTGAACGCACGGGCGTATGGAAGAAGGTCGGTAAAAGAAAATCTACTTGACAAAAAAATAAGCGATTTGTATACTTTTTACAGTGTACGCGCAAAGTACACATATTTATGAGGAGGAAGATACCATGACTGTGTATGAAGAACTGCAAGCCAGGGGCCTGATCGCGCAGGTAACGGACGAAGAGGAAATCAAAGAGCTGATCAACCATGGGAAAGCAGTATTTTATATAGGATTTGACCCCACTGCGGACAGCCTGCACGTGGGCCATTTTATGGCGTTGTGTCTGATGAAGCGGCTTCAGATGGCGGGGAATAAGCCCATTGCCCTGTTGGGCGGGGGGACCGGTATGATCGGAGATCCGTCCGGCAGAACCGATATGCGCCAGATGATGACGCCGGAAACGATCGCCCACAACTGCGAGTGTTTCAAAAAACAGATGAGCCGTTTCATTGATTTTTCAGACGGAAAGGCTTTGATGGTCAACAATGCGGACTGGCTGATGGATCTGAATTATGTGGACGTGCTCCGGGAAATCGGCCCTCATTTCAGTGTAAACTGGATGCTGCGGGCAGAGTGCTACAAGCAGCGCATGGAAAAAGGGTTAAGTTTCCTGGAATTTAACTATATGATTATGCAAAGCTATGATTTTTATGCATTGTACCAGAAATATGGCTGCAATATGCAGTTCGGCGGCGACGACCAGTGGAGCAATATGCTGGGAGGAACCGAGCTGATTCGCCGGAAGCTGGGAGCGGACGCCTACGCGATGACCATCACGCTATTGTTAAACAGCGAGGGCAAGAAGATGGGCAAAACCCAGTCCGGCGCGGTGTGGCTCGACCCGAATAAAACCTCTCCGTTTGATTTCTATCAGTATTGGAGGAATGTCGGAGACGCCGACGTACTCAAATGCATCCGTATGCTGACTTTCCTTCCATTGGAACAAGTGCGCGAGATGGAAAAATGGGAAGGCAGTCAACTGAATCAGGCAAAAGAAATCCTGGCTTACGAGCTGACCGCTCTGGTTCACGGAGAAGAAGAGGCCAAAAAAGCCCAGGAAGGCGCGCGCAGTCTGTTTGGCAGCGGCAGCGCCCAGGATATGCCTACTACGGAGCTGACCGAGGATGATTTTAAAGAGGGCAAAGTGGATCTGATTACGATGCTCTGCAAAGCGGAACTGGTGCCGTCCCGCTCCGAAGCCCGCAGAGCCATCGAACAGGGCGGGGTTTCCATCGACGGAGAGAAAATCATGGACATCCATCATCAGGTGGAGCGTGCGTCCATTCCCGCGCAAGGGCTGGTTTTGAAACGGGGAAAGAAGAAATTCAGAAAGATTATCGCGAGAGTGTGAAATACAAAACAAGCAACTTTCGTAGACATGGAACAATAATAAATCTTTGTCAAAACTCGCGTGAAATATAGATATTTAGGAGGCAGACAGTTGAAAAAATATGGAGTGAATGAGCTGCGCCAGATGTTCCTGGACTTTTTTGAGAGCAAAGGACATTTGGCTATGAAAAGTTTTTCCTTGGTGCCGCAGAACGATAAGAGCCTGCTGTTGATCAATTCCGGGATGGCTCCGTTAAAGCCTTATTTTACAGGCATGGAGATTCCGCCGAGGAACCGGGTGACTACCTGTCAGAAGTGCATCCGAACCGGGGATATTGAGAACGTGGGCAAGACCGCGCGGCACGGTACATTCTTTGAGATGCTGGGAAATTTTTCCTTTGGGGATTATTTTAAGAAAGAGGCCATTGCCTGGACTTGGGAGTTTTTGACAGAGGTCGTGGGACTGGACGCGGATCGGCTGTATCCGTCTGTTTACGAAGACGACGATGAGGCTTTCGAGATCTGGGAAAAACAAATCGGCATTGCGCCGGAGCGGATTTTCCGTTTTGGAAAAGAGGACAACTTCTGGGAGCATGGGGCGGGGCCTTGCGGGCCTTGTTCGGAGGTATATTATGACCGGGGCGAGTCATACGGCTGCGGCGAGCCGGGTTGTACGGTGGGCTGCGACTGCGACCGCTATATGGAAGTGTGGAACGATGTATTTACCCAGTTTGACAACGACGGAAACGGGAATTATACCGAGTTGGAGCACAAGAACATCGACACCGGAATGGGGCTGGAACGTCTGGCCGTGGCTGTCCAGGATGTGGATTCCATCTTCGATGTGGACACAGTGCGAGCCTTGAGGGAAAAAGTATCGGAGATCACCGGACATCCCTATAAGGTAAAAGAGGAGGACGACGTTTCCATCCGTCTGATTACCGATCATATCCGCTCGGCCACCTTTTTGATTTCCGACGGCGTTATGCCGACCAACGAGGGACGGGGCTACGTGCTGCGCCGCCTGATCCGCCGGGCCGCCCGTCATGGAAGGCTTCTGGGCGTGGAAGGAACTTTTTTGGCAAAATTGAGCGCCACGGTGATTGAAGGCTCCAAGGACGGGTATCCAGAACTGGAAGAGAAAAAGGAGTTTATCTTCCATGTGCTGACTCAGGAGGAGAACCAGTTTAATAAGACCATCGACCAGGGGCTTCGGATTTTAAACGATCTGGAAGAGAAGATGAAACAGGCGGGATCAAAGATTCTGGCTGGAGCAGATGCTTTCCGTCTTTATGATACCTATGGTTTTCCGCTGGATTTGACCAAAGAAATCTTGGAAGAAAAGGGCTATCAAATCGACGAGCAGGGCTTCCGAAGCGCCATGGAAGAACAGCGCAAAATGGCGCAGCAGGCCCACGAGTCCACCAATTACATGGGCGCGGACGCGACCGTTTACGACGAAATCGATCCGTCTGTGACCACGGAATTTGTCGGCTATGACAATCTGTCCTACGAATCCCCCATTACGGTGCTGACCACCCAGGAGGAGATTACCGAAGGTCTGGCAGAGGGACAGTCCGGCACAGTCTTTGTGGAGCAGACGCCTTTCTACGCCACGATGGGCGGGCAGGAAGGCGACGCCGGCGTGATCCGCACAAAGGACGGAGAATTCCAGGTGACGGGCACCATTAAGCTGCTGGGCGGCAAATACGGCCATGTAGGTCAGGTGACTTCCGGTATTATTCGCCGCGGAGAAACTGCCGCTTTGGAAGTCAACACGGCAGAACGGCAGGATACCGCCCGCAACCACAGCGCTACGCATTTGCTGCACAAGGCGCTGAAAATGGTGTTGGGATCTCATGTAGAGCAGAAAGGCTCCCTGGTAGCTCCCGGCAGGCTGCGTTTTGACTTCGCTCATTTCCAGGCTATGACCCGGGAAGAACTGGCAAAAGTGGAAAAACTGGTCAATGAGCAGATTCAGGAAGCCCTTCTGGTGCAGACGGATATTATGGATATTGAGTCCGCCAAGAAATCCGGCGCTATGGCTCTGTTTGACGAGAAATACGGCCAGGAAGTCCGGGTGGTATCGATGGGAGAATTTTCCAAGGAATTGTGCGGCGGTACCCATGTAAAAAATACTGGAGAGATTATGCTCTTTAAGATCATTTCCGAGGCCGGGATTTCCGCCGGAGTGCGGCGTATCGAGGCCCTTACGGGGAACCATGTGCTGGCCTATTACCAGGATATCGAAGAACAGCTTTTGCAGGCGGCTAGGACGGTAAAAGCCTCTCCAGCAGATTTACAGGATCGGCTGACGCACTTGATGGATACGGTAAAATCCTTGCAGAGCGAAAACGAGTCCCTAAAAAGCCAGTTGGCGCAAAATTCCCTGGGAGATGTGATGGATCAGGTGACGGACGCAGCCGGAGTGAAGCTGCTGGCCGTTTCCGTGGACAATGTAGATCGAAACGGTTTGATGGATCTGGGCGATCAGATCAAAGGCAAGTTGGGAGAAGGCGTTGTCGTGCTGGCTTCCGCGGCGGAGGGCAAGGTCAACCTCCTGGCCATGGCAACCCCGGCGGCTGTCAAAGCCGGAGCGCACGCCGGGAACCTGGTCAAAGCCCTGGCGCAAATCGTAGGCGGTGGCGGCGGCGGACGGCCGAACATGGCCCAGGCCGGAGGAAAAGAACCGGCGAAAATACCGGAGGCCATTGCACAGGCAAAGGCTGTTTTGGAAGAGCAGTTGGCGGCGAAATAAAATATAGAAAGTATTAGAAAGCGGGCAAAACCATTTTTGGAGGTTTGCCCGCTTAAATTATGGGGAGAGAAAATGCTCATATCGTATCAGTACATAACCGCGTCATCTTGGGTATAGCCTTTCAGGGAATGTTCTTTTACTTGAATGCAGGCGAAACTTATGGCGGCATCTTCTGATGCAAAAAATTGGCGTTTTGCCGCCGGGGAAATCCGAATCCAATCACCATCTGCAAGAACAACAGTTTCTCCGTCGATCACAGCCTTTCCTTTTCCTGCAAGGATGACATAGATTTCTTCGTTATTTTTATGAGAGTGGACAAACGGCACGCTGCTTCCGGCCGGAAGGGTATTAAGGCTTACTTCTGCCCCGGTTAAAGCAAGTTTGTCGTGAAGTTCCATTCTGCTATCTTCTGTCGCGCTGATTTTGCTGTAATTTGCCATAATTTGACCTCCAAATATTTTTTGATGTAATATTGATTGATACAACTACTTTATATCATGGATTTGTTGTAATGTCAATAATTATATCAGGATTTTTGGAAAAGATTCAACTATTCCCCGCATTGGAAGGCGTTGTTTTGTATGATTGTCTATTATCCATAAAATTTTTGCAAGATTTGTTGAGACTTCTAAGTTAAAACTCCAACCATCTACTTAGGCGAACGTACATTGAAAAGCAAATACATCCATAGAATGAAAGATAGCAAGGAAAGCGTTTTAAAGGGGACGGGGGGAAATCCGCAAGGTCTCCGCTTCGTTCCGGTCGTTGCTAACCAAGTGCCACTGGCGCTTAGCACCCCCGGCGCTTTTGGTACTTTTCTTGCTTTTGCATTGCAAATCGTCTAGCTATCCATATAACAAAATGCGAAAAGAGTCGATACCATGGCAAACACGACAAATTTCAGCGTCCGCATGGACAGCGACGTCAAAAAGCAATGCGAAGCGCTTTATGGAGAGTTGGGGATGAACCTGACTGCCGCAATCAACGTATTTCTTCGCCAGTTCCCTGATTTGACCCAAACCAGAACACACAGCGATTTATTTGGTAAATAAGATACTGTTTCTATCTTAAGTTACAGGAAGAAAATGCCGATAATTAATGTATAGAGGAAAAGCAATGGGCTGATAAAAACCAGTCTATCATAGATAAAATATCTGGGGAGGAAAGCAGACATGAGAATTCAGCATAACATCAAATCATTAAATACGCACAAATCATTGATAAAAAATGATTCTTCCGAGAAGAAGAATCTCGAAAAGCTGGCGTCCGGTTATCGAATCAACCGCGCAGCGGACGATGCATCTGGATTGGATATATCGGAGGGAATGCGGGCGCAGGTGGCAGGTCTGGATCAGGCTTATGAGAATTCTATGAATGGAATTGCTCTGGTTGAGACAATGGAAGGCGCGATGGAAGAGGTTCACAGTATGCTGAACCGGATAGTAGGGTTGTCGATACAGTCGGCCAACGATATCAATTCGGAGCAGAACCGCAAATCGATCCAAGAAGAGGTGGATCAGCTTCGCGACGAGATGAAGCGCATCGAAGACACCACGAACTATAATGGAATTCCGCTTTTCAAAGGCGGCGATGCCCTTGTGCTTCAGGTGGCGGAAAATTCATTGGAAAGCAGTCAGTTGGAGGTAGAACGGCCAGATCTGAGTGCGGTGAACTTAGGCATCCAGAACGTTTCCGTGGAGACTGCGGACGATGCCAGGGCCGCCATTTCAAAGATCGAGTGGGCGGTTGATTATGTGAGCCAAGCCAGAGGCAAAGTAGGGGCTTATTATAACAGGCTGGAGTATACGGCAAACAACTTAAACGAGATGTCCAGTAATATATCTGCTTCCGAGAGCCGGATCCGGGATGTGAATATGGCGAAGGAAGAGATGTATCGGGTGAAAAACGATATTTTGGGTGAGTCAGCCCAGGCGATGCTTGCTCAGGCAAACCAGGTGCCGGAAGGAGTTCTTCCACTGTTGCAGCAACAATAAAACGAAAGTCAGCAGCTCCGTGCTTTCGACACGCTGCCGCTTAACGGGACTTTCATAATAAAATGGCAGGAGTTTATAAAAATTTTATAAAATTACGGGAAACTGGTTGACGGAATGAGAATATCTGTTATAATATTCTTTGTGCAATAAAATACCCATACAGTTGTATTTAAGCACAATCTACAACTGGAGGGAGGTTAGGTGTGAGTTTATGTCAAATGTGATCGTAAAAGAGAACGAGACTTTGGACAGTGCTCTGCGCAGATTCAAACGAAGTTGTGCCAAGGCAGGCATTCAGCAGGAAATCCGCAAAAGAGAGCATTACGAGAAGCCAAGTGTGCGCCGTAAGAAAAAGTCTGAAGCCGCCAGGAAACGTAAATATAATTAATGTGCACGAAAAACCCTGCTGTTATGACAGGGTTTTTTTACTTGATTGATTCCTTCCATTATGAAAAAAATATTAAAAATTCTTTTTAACAGGGTGTTTTTTGTCAGCATGGCGCTGCTTCTGCAGTTGCTCTGGTGGCTGTTCCTGATCTGGTTTTTGAACAATGTTTCTCAGATCACCCGCAGTCTAATCCGCGTACTGGCTGTGGTGATTGTCCTGTGGCTGGTGAACAAACGGATCAATCCGTCTTATAAGCTGGCCTGGACGATACTGATTTTGACAACTCCGATTTTCGGGGTTTGTCTATATGCAGTGTTCGGAACTTCCAGGGTTGCGTCTGCCATGCAGCAAAATTATGAGGAGCTTTTGGCGAAGGGAAAGAACCTGCTTCGGGAAAATCCAGACACCCGCAGAAGATTGGATGAGATAAACCGGAATGTCTCCAATCAGTCCCGCTATATCCGGGACTGCGCGGAATTTCCTCTGCAAGAGGGTACGACTGCGGATTATTACTCCGAGGGAGAGGATTTGTTCCCGATGCTTTTGCAGGAGTTGGGAAAAGCCCAGCACTTTATTTTTATGGAATATTTTATTATCAACGATGGAGTGATGTGGAATTCCATATTAAATATCCTAGAAAAGAAAGCGGCCCAGGGGGTGGATGTGCGCCTGATTTACGACGATTTTGGCTGCATCACAACGCTGCCTCACCGTTTTTACAAACAATTACAGGCAAAGGGAATCAAATGCGCGGCGTTTAATCCGTTTCGTCCGGTACTGAATGTTATCTTGAACAATCGGGATCACCGGAAAATCTGTGTGGTGGACGGCCATACGGGGTTTACTGGGGGAATCAATCTGGCAGATGAATATATCAATGTGCGCCAGCGGTTTGGCCATTGGAAAGATACTGGTATTATGTTAAAAGGGGAAGCGGTCTGGAATCTCACGGTGATGTTTTTGCAGATGTGGTCTGTGATTACAAAAATGCCGCTGGAGTTTTCGGAATATATGCCTCATAAATACCACCCAGAGGCTTTTGTATCCGACGGCTTTATACATCCTTACTGCGATACGCCTCTGGATGATGAGATTGTGGGAGAAGATGTATATCTGAATATGATTAACCGCGCGGAGAAATATGTATACATCTGTACGCCATATCTGATTATTGATAACGAGATGATGACTGCTTTGTGCCTGGCTGCCAAGAGCGGTGTGGATATACGCATTATGACTCCTGGCATTCCAGATAAGAAAATGGTTTTTTTGCTGACGCAGTCATATTATGAGCAGTTGATTGAATCCGGCGTAAAAATCTATGAGTACCAGCCAGGGTTTCTTCACGCAAAATCGTTTGTCTGTGACGATGAGCTGGCCGTCATTGGCAGCATCAATATGGATTACCGCAGCTTATATCTTCATTTTGAAAATGGGGTATGGCTGTATCGCAACAGAATTATCGAAGATATGCGGCAGGATTATTTAAAATCGCAGGAGGTGTGCCGGCAGGTTACGCTGGATTTTTGCCGGAACCGGAATATATTTGTGCGGGCGGCGCAAAGTGTCCTGCGGCTGTTTGCGCCGATGTTGTAAGGCAGGCTTTGGAACGAAATATCGCTTTTCGGGGGAGAAGGGAATATTTGGAAAAAGGAGGGCGTATGTGGAGCAGACAGTTTTTTGGAGTTGACTCGTATCATTTGATCCAATGGTTTTTTGTATACAGCATCCTGGGGTGGATGGTAGAGTCGATTTATATGTCGTTTTGCAATCGGCGTTTAACCAATCGGGGGTTTGTGAAGGGGCCTTTTTGCCCGATTTACGGATTTGGCGCATTGGGTGTTTATTTTCTTTTGAGGCCATTTGACGGCCATTACATAACTCTGTATATTATGGGGGCTCTGATGGCCACGGCTTTTGAGTTTCTGGTGGCAAAGGTTATGCGGCATTTGTTCGGGGCGGTATGGTGGGATTACGAGGATAAGCCGTTTAATTACCAGGGGGTGGTCTGCCTGGAAAGCACCCTGGCCTGGGGGCTTTATACCATCCTTTTGTTCCGTTTCCTGCACCATATGGTAGAACGGCTGGTGGACACCTATTCCTACCGGACTGGGGTATTTATGACAAATATTGTTTTTATCCTGTTTGCCATTGATTTGAGCCATAGTCTGTATGAGGCGAAAAAAGATAATAATTATGATATCGGATGATGAGATGGAACTCCTAATCAAGAGGGGTTCCTTTTTATGCATAATTGCCCGCCTTTTCTCTTAGAATAGAGTAGAGTGAGAGAAAAATGGAGTGAGAATATATGCATAACAGTTTTTTTCATCTGCTGATTGCGGGTCTTATGCTTATCTGTCTGACAACGGGTTTGGTACTTCCCGCCGGGTCTGTATACGGGCAGACGAAAACCCAGGAAGAGCCTGAGGGCGGCGGGGCGATTCAGATTGCGGCGCCGCATGGGGTATTGATGGAGGCCGCCACGGGGAAAATTATTTACGAGAAGGAAAAAGACGTTCAGGTCAGCCCGGCCAGTATCACCAAGATCATGACTCTGATTCTGATTTTTGACGCTTTGGAAGAAGGGAAGATTACCATGGAGGAGGAGGTCACCACCAGCGCTTATGCCAAGTCCATGGGCGGCTCGCAGGTGTTTCTGGAGGAAGGGGAGAAACAGACTGTGGAAACTCTGATCAAATGTATTGTCATCGCCTCTGGAAACGATGCCAGTGTGGCTATGGCGGAACGTATCGGCGGCAGTGAGGAAGCGTTCGTGGAGTCCATGAATCAGCGGGCACAAGATTTAGGCATGGAAAATACTCATTTTGAGGATTGCTGCGGGCTGACAGAATCCAAGAATCATTATTCGAGCGCCTACGATGTAGCCCTGATGTCCAGGGAGCTGATCACCCGCTATCCCAAAATCTTGGAGTATTCCTCTATCTGGATGGACACCATCATCCATGTGACCAGACAGGGCAGCAGCGAATTCGGGCTGACCAACACCAACAAGCTGCTGCGGAGTTTTGACGGCTGCGTGGGACTGAAGACAGGAAGTACCAGCATCGCCAAATACTGTGTTTCCACTGTTGCTGTGCGCAACGGCATTACCTTAATCGGTGTGGTGATGACCGCTCCAGATTACAAAGTACGTTTTGCGGACGCTGCGGCCATGCTGAATTACGGGTTTGGAAAATGCAGTATGTTTGTGGATGAGCATACCGAGAAGCTAAAGAAAGTCCCTGTAAAAAAGACCGTCCAGGGCAGCGTTCCTTGCAAATTCAGCGAGACCTTTTATTATCTGGAAACAGAGGGAAAATCCCTGGATAATATGAAAAAAGAAATCCGTATGAAAAAATCGCTGACCGCTCCGGTAAAAGCGGGGGATACGGCCGGAGAGGCGGTGTACCTGCTGGACGGGCAGGAAATCGGAAGCGTGAAGATTGTGGCGGCGGAAGATTTGGCGGCTTCCAAGTATCTGGATTATCTGATATATCTTTGTATGCAGGCGGTTTCGTTCTGAGTATATGCCAAAAGCCCTAAAGTAATAGTCTTTGCTTTGGGGCTTTTGATATATGTATTTAGGAATTGAGGTTATGAATATTTTTTAACTGTTCCAAAGTGCGATCCAGATTTTCTTTATGCCAATTTGATATTTTCAAACCTTCGGAATATATCGTCAGAGTGCCGCAAGAGCGGAAGTCGCTCAATTCCTTTTGCTGGGTGGTCAGACATATAGTATCGGTATCTGTTGTAATGCGAATCAGTTCATTCATTCCATCTTCGGTGATTTCAATGGATTTTATTGTGGAATAAGGTATCTGTAAAGAGATTTCTTTCTTTACGGATGTCACTGCACCAATTGGAATCAAAACATAAAATTCCATACTAAAAAAATTTTCTATTTTCGCGCTTAGATTTTCTGGAGCATATGCACGCTGGAAGTTTTGTTTGTGCCTGCCCAGTTTACATTTTCTCGTTTTTTATTTTATCATGTTTCTTTTGGAACTTCCATTAAATTTCCGTTAAATTTTGCCGGGGAACGGCGTCTATTTTCTAAAGGTACAATACAATATGCGATTATGCAAACTTGAATTGTTTGCCCGAACATGATAGACTGTATCGTATGAAAAAGTTTCAAATCAAAACATATCGGATTTTTTCAGAGAAAATCAGTCCTGTGCAGCCTGTCCGACTGGTGTTTCTGAGCGATCTGCATGGCCTTTGCTTTGGCGAAGGGAACGGCCGTTTGATACAGGCCATCGAAGAAGCTTCTCCAGATATGGTTTTGGTGGGCGGCGATATGATGGTTGGGGAGCCTTCCCCTCGTCTGGAGGTAGCCGAAGAGCTTCTTGTCTCTCTGGTAAAAGAATTCCCAGTGTATTACACATTTGGAAATCATGAGCATCGTCTGATGAGGAAGCCTGAGATTTATGGAAAACAATTCCCAAAATTCTGTGCATATCTGAGAAAACAGGGAGTCCAGTTTTTGAACAATCGGAAAGTACGGGTGGATATGGGAACCGAAACGCCCCTGTTTCTCTGGGGATGGGATGCGGCTCGGAGGTTTTACCGCAAGCTGCGGCCCGCATCTATGGATATTTCGGATCTGTCGGATGTACTGGGAAACCCAGCGGAAGAGGGATATCATATCTTGATGGCCCACAACCCGCAGTTTGGGAAGATTTATTTTTCCTGGGGAGCGGATTTGGTTTTATCTGGGCATTATCACGGAGGGGTCTGGCGGTTTTCGGAGAACCGGGGGCTGATTGCGCCCAACTTTCACCTGTTCCCGGCCTACTGCTGCGGGCTATTTGCGAAAGGGGCGCAGCGCATGGTGGTCAGCCCCGGTCTGGGGGAACATACGTTAAAGCTGCGGATACACAATCCGCGGGAATTGATTGTGATAGAACTGATGCATGGAGGGAATGTGTGATGGCGATTCCGGTAAAACTGCCGGTGTTTGAGGGGCCGCTGGATCTGCTGCTGCACCTGATCGATAAGAATAAAGTGAATATTTACGATATCCCGATTGTCCAGATCACAGATCAGTATATGGAGTATATCCGCCAGATGGAGCGGGAGGATTTGGGGGTTGTGAGCGAATTCATGGTGATGGCGGCAACCTTGATGGACATCAAATGCCGGATGCTGCTTCCCGCTCCGGCACAGGAGGAAAGTACGGCGGAAGATCCAAGAGCAGAGCTGGTGGCAAAGCTGCTGGAATATAAGCTGTATAAATATATGTCGTATGAATTAAAAGATCGCATGGAAAGCGCTGAGAAGCACTTTTATAAAAAACCAACCATTCCGACAGAAGTATCCAGATACCGCCAGCCGGTCGATCCTTATGAACTGCTGGCCGACGTCACTCTGCCTCAACTCAGTCAAATCTTCAGCTCTGTAATGAGCAGAAGGGAGGACAAGCTGGATCCGATACGCAGCAAATTCGGCAGGATTGAGAAGGAGGAGACCAGCCTGTCGGATAAGCTGCAAGATATCCGGGAGTATATCCAATCTCATCGGCGGTTTACTTTCCGCAGCCTGCTGGAGAGACAGGCCAGCAAAATGCAGGTGGTCGTTACTTTTCTTGCGATTTTGGAATTGATGAAGACTGGGGATATCCGAATTATCCAGGAGCACATTTTTGATGAAATACAGATAGAGGTGGTGGGAAATTGATGGGGGAGCAGGAAAAACGGCTGGAGGCCGCTGTGGAAGCGATTTTATTTACGATGGGCGAATCGGTAGAGGAGGAAGCCCTTGCCAGGGCGATTGGACTGGATGCGGCTGGCGCCCGGAAAATTGTTCACAGGCTGATGGAGCGGTATCAGGGGGACGAATACGGCATTCAGGTCATTGAGTTGGACCATGCCTATCAGATGTGCAGCAAGAAACAGTGTTACGAATATTTGATTAACATTGCGATACAGCCAAAGAAGGCCGTACTGACTGAAGTGATGCTGGAAACGCTGTCGATTATCGCTTATAAGCAGCCGGTCACAAAGGCGGAGATTGAGAAAATCCGCGGCGTGAAATGCGACCACCCGGTAAACAAGCTGGTGGAATACGATCTGGTAAAAGAGGTGGGCCGCCTGGACGCACCCGGCAGACCCATTTTGTTGGGAACGACGGAAGAATTTCTGCGTTCTTTTGGCGTGCAGACCTTAGACGAGCTGCCGGCGATGAACCCGGTTCAGGTGGAGGATTTTAAGGCGGAAGCCGAAGAGGAAGTCCAGATGAATCTGGATGTATAAAAAGGAGAGAAATAATGCCGACTACATTTACGCACGATTGGTTTGGAAAAAAAGTTTATCAAAAGATGCCGCAGGAAATGCGCCGTCTGGTAAAGGCCCACGGGGAGCTGTATCGGATTGGGCAGCACGGGCCGGATGTTTTGTTTTATTATGGGTTTGGCAAAAACCGGGTAAACCGGCATGGGGTGCGGCTGCATGGCGAGGCGGCGGCGCCTTTTTTTGAACGAGGCGCTTATTTGGTAAAAGAGCAGCAAGACGACGCGCTTCTTGCATATCTATTGGGATTTGCATGCCATTTTATGTTGGACAGCACCTGCCATCCCTATATTGACGGAACGGTGGTAAAAGAAGTGAGCCACGGGGAGATTGAAAAAGAACTAGATCGGCGGCTGATGGTTCTGACCGGACGAAATCCCCATCGGTATTATCCGGCGGCCTGCTGTATTCGCCCTTCCAGGGAAAATGCCTGTGTCATTCAAAAAGTCTTCCCGGAAGTCACAGTCCGTCAGGTGGAGAGCGCGCTGCGCAATATGATTTTTATCACCAATACGATGGTTTACGACGACAACGGCAGGAAGCAAAAAGTAATCCTTTCGCTTTTAAAGCTGACGGGGCATTATGACGAGGTGGGCGGTAATTATATGAAGGCTGTCTGCGACCCCCGCTGCGCCCCTTATTTGGAAGAGCTGGAAAAGCTGCTGGAACAGGCGGTAAAAGAAACGCCTAAGATGCTGGAGGCTCTGTGGAATGCGGCTAGAAAAGGAGAACGGCTGCCGGAGCGGTTTTGGAGAAATTATAAATAGAACAACATATTTTTAAAAATCCTTACATACATTTAATATCACAGGAAGTAGACTTCTGGATGGGATATAGGAGTGAGGATCATTATGAAAAAAACGGTTTTTGTTCTTCTACTGATGTTTGCCGCGGTGTGCAGCAGGGTACAGGCTTACGGGGCTACGGATACGCCGCAGGAGCTTCAGCAGCTTTATGCACAGAGTGCAGTTTTGATGGACGGGGATACCGGCAGGGTGCTCTATGAGAAAGACGGATATCATTTTATGCCCATGGCCAGTACCACCAAGGTGATGACCTGTATCCTGGCGGTGGAAAACGCTTCGGGTGAAGAGATTGTACAGGTTTCTTCCTATGCGGCTTCCATGCCGGATGTGCAGCTAAACATCCGAGAGGGCGAGGAATACTACCTCAAAGATTTGGTCTATTCGCTGATGTTGCAGAGCCATAATGATTCTGCGGTGGCCATTGCCGAGCATATCGGCGGGAGCGTAGAAGGGTTCGCGGCCATGATGAACGAGAAGGCCAGGGAAATCGGATGCTCGAATACCCATTTTGTCACACCCAACGGATTGGATGCCTCGGACGAGGGCGGCGCTCATGGAACAACAGCGGCGGATTTGGCAAGAATCATGAGTTATGCCATCCAAAACGAAACGTTTCTGCGCATTACCCAGACTAGGGATTATAGCTTCCATGATGTTGAGGGTAAGAGGAGTTATACGCTGCGCAATGCCAATGCGCTGCTGGATATGATGCCGGGGGCGCTATCCGGCAAGACCGGTTTTACCAATGCCGCCGGATATTGTTACGTGGGTGCAGTCCGGCAGGATGGAAAAACCTTTATCGTAGCCCTGCTTGCCTGCGGCTGGCCAAGCCATAAAACCTATAAATGGATCGATACCAAGAAGCTGATCACTTATGGCATGCAGCATTACGAATATCGGGAAGCTGAGAAACTTCCAGATCTGGGGGCTATCGCCGTGGAAGACGGAATTCCTGCGGATCGGGGGTGGGCAGACACTGCTTATGTCAATCTCCAGATAGAAAATGCGGAGGAAACTTTTCGTATCCTAATGAGAGAAGACGAACAGGTACGGATGGAGAGGGATTATCCCCAATCGTTAAAAGCTCCGGTAGCCCGCGGAAAACAAGTGGGGGCGATCCGGTATTATCTGGGGGATTTGAAGTTAATGGAATATCCGGTGGTCACTGCGGGAACAATAGAAAAAGCCGATTATGCCTGGTGTTGTGAACGGGTATTTGGGAAATATTTTCATGGCGCGGTGTGAAGAAAAGCGGGAAGGAGGGAATCGCCATCAAAGAGCAGGATGTTCTGACGGGCCTGTATAATATGCAGGCGGCCAGAAAGAAAATTGTGGAATTGCTGGACGGGGAGAAGGTAGAAAGGGGGCTTTTGTTCTACATTGACCTGGATGATTTTCAGGAGATCAACGATACTTACGGGTATCCCGCGGGGGATGAACTGCTCCAGACGATAGGCGGACTGCTGCTGAAAGCTGCGCACAAAGAAGACGTAGCCGCCAGAATTGGAGGAGATGAATTTCTTTTATTTCTGGGAAATGTGCCTGGCGGGAGAGCAGCATACAGTCAGGCCATGCAGTTATATGGGACATGCATGGCGGCAGGCCGGGAATCCCCAGTATCCGTCAGCATGGGCATTGCCTGTTACCCAGAAGACGGCCGTTTTTATGAGGAATTGGCGGCGCGGGCGGACGAAGCTTTGTATGCGTCCAAGCATCTGGGAAAACAGTGCTTTCTTTTTTATGAAGATCTATCCAAGCTGTGAAACGGCCGTTTTGCAGCTTCTTTTTTGTATTGAAAGTGGCGGGAAAACAAGTTATAATAAAAATGGTATGATTTTGTTAATTTTTAACGAAAATAGAAGAAAATGGAGGGCAAAAAAGAATGAGTACTGCGAGAATCCATTCTTTGCTTGACGCAAACAGTTTTGTGGAAATCGGCGGCGGCGTAACTGCCAGGAATACGGATTTCAATCTGGCCGATACAGAAACGCCGTCGGACGGTGTGAGAACTGGATACGGCGTGGTTGACGGAAAGCTGGTATATGTGTACAGCCAAGATGTGTCCGTGTTAAATGGAACTGTGGGCGAGATGCATGCAAAAAAAATCACCAGCCTGTATGACCTGGCGATGAAAACAGGCGCGCCGATTGTGGGCCTGCTGGACTGCGGCGGAATCCGTCTGCAAGAAGCCACCGATGCTTTGAACGCATTCGGGGAGATTTACCGGCGACAGGTAATGGCTTCCGGCGTGATTCCTCAGATTACTGGTATTTTCGGTGTCTGCGGCGGCGGATTGGCCATATTTCCAGCGCTGACGGATTTTACGTTTATGGTTCAGGATGCGGGAAAATTATTTGTCAATGCGCCCAACACTCTGGATGAAAACCGCGTGTCCGTCTGCGATACCGCCGATGCCAAATTCCAGAGTGAGGAGACCGGATTGGTGGACGGGGTCGGGACAGAAGAAGAAGTCCTGGAGCAGATAAGGCGTCTGCTGGTGCTGCTTCCCTCAAACAATGAAGATGAGCTTCCATGCGATCTGGACAACGCCGATGATTTGAACCGCACCTGTCCGGGGTTAGCAGAGAGCGCGGGGGACAGTGTCCGCGTACTGAGTCAAATTGCGGACAACCATGATTTTATGGAGATCAAACCGTCCTATGGAAAAGATGTGGTCACTGGATTTATCCGGCTCAACGGCAATACGGTGGGATGCGTGGCAAACAGAAGCGTGATGTACGACGAGGAGGGAGAAAAAACCGAGGATTTCGGGAATGTACTCTCTGCCAGGGGCGCAAAGAAAGCTGCCAAGATGGTCAAGTTCTGCGACGCCTTTCAGATTCCGGTGCTTACGCTGACCAATGTGGCCGGCTTTAAGGCTTCCAAATGCTCGGAAAAGTATATGGCCAAAGCGGTGGGCGATCTGACCTATGCCTTTGCCGACGCTACGGTGCCGAAGGTAAACGTGATTATCGGAAAGGCCTACGGAAGCGCTTATGTGGCTATGAACAGCAAAGCGATCGGCGCAGACATGGTCTTTGCCTGGTCCATCGCCGAGGTGGGTATGATGGAAGCGTCTATGGCGGCAAAAATCATGTATCCCGAAGCTGACGCGGACACCTGGAAAATCAAGACGGTAGAGTATCAGGCCCTGCAATCCAATGTGCTTTCCGCGGCAAAAAGAGGGTATGTAGATGCGGTGATCGAGCCGCAGGATACCAGAAAACATGTGATTGGAGCCCTGGAAATGCTGTATACCAAGCGGGAAGGGCGTCCAGACAAAAAACATGGCACAGTTTAATCGAGGTATAGATATGAAGCAGACATGGAAACAAATCTTCCGCGCTGTCTTGCTGGCGCTCAGTGTACTGTTGTGTACAGCCTGCCCGGCATGGGCACAAGCGCAGGAAGAAGTGGATGAAGATATGCGGATTACTCTGACTAGTACGGCGGAGAGTCTCTCACAGACCATTGTAGAACTGAGTCAGGAAGAGATTGACGATTACCGGGAATCCGGGGATGAATTTACCGTAAACACCATGGAGGTGTGGGAGAACAGCAGAAAAGAGCTGGGAGAATTCGAAAGCATGGGGGAGTCCATGGTAGAAAAGACAACCGCGGGCTATTCGGTAAAAATCCCTGCGCAATTTTCTGAGCAGAATGCGGAAATCGTTTATCTATTTGATCAGAC
The DNA here is from genome assembly GCA_947571775.1 of uncultured Lachnospiraceae bacterium. GTDB lineage: Bacteria > Bacillota > Clostridia > Lachnospirales > Lachnospiraceae > MGBC164599. Next base: position 95,155 of record CANOZK010000003.1, read on the forward strand.
AGGGGTGCCGATATCGTTTAGTATGGATATACAGTATCCGCTGTCAGCCTTGTTAAAAAGGGCTGGGATGAATACGCTGATGGGGCTGGGAATCGTATTTGCCATGCTGATCTTCCTGACCCTGGTGATTTCTCTGTTCCGTTTTATCGGAAAGAAAGAAGAGAAACCGCAAAAAGAGATCGAAGATCTGCCGCGTCCGGCACAGGCGCAAAGGCAGCCTCAGCCTGTGAATATGCAAGAGAACCTGGACGATCAGGAGTTGATTGCGGTGATCGCCGGAGCGATTGCGGCTTACGAAGGCACTTCGACAGACAGCTTTGTCGTGCGTTCCATCCGCAAGTCAAACCGCAGGAAAACAGTTTGGTAAAAAAAGGAGGAAAGAAAAGATGAAAAGCTATACAATTACGGTAAACGGAACGGCATACGATGTGGTTGTAGAGGAACGGGAGGGCGGCGCACCCGCTGCCCCGGCCGTTTCAGCAGCCCCCAAAGCAGCGCCAAAGCAGCCTGCGGGGGGCGGAAGCGCAGGAGCAGTGAAGGTAACGGCTTCCGTGCCGGGCAAGGTCTTTAAAGTAGAGGCGAAAGTCGGAGATACGGTAAAGGCCGGGGATACCATTGTGATTCTGGAATCCATGAAGATGGAAATTCCGGTGGTAGCGCCCCAGGACGGCACATTGGCTAGCATTGAGGTAGCAGTTGGCGATTCGGTGGAAAACGGAGATACTTTAGCATCCATGAATTAGGACAGGAGGTAGTCAAATGTCGTATGTTACAGAAACCTTGTCTAACCTGCTCCATCAGACTGCGTTCTTTGGCTTAACCGGGGGAAATTACTTTATGATCTTGGTGGCACTGGTATTTCTATATCTTGCCATTCGGCATGGGTTTGAGCCTTTGCTGCTGGTGCCTATCGCTTTTGGTATGCTTTTGGTTAATATCTATCCGGATATCATGATGAGAGTCGAGGACTCCCCCAATGGGGTGGGCGGCTTGCTGCATTATTTTTATCTGCTGGATGAGTGGAGCGTCCTGCCCTCGCTGATTTTCCTGGGCGTGGGGGCCATGACGGATTTCGGCCCTTTGATTGCCAATCCAAAAAGCTTTCTGTTGGGAGCGGCCGCTCAGTTTGGTATTTACATTGCCTATTTTCTTGCTATCTTTATGGGATTTAACGGAAAAGCGGCGGCAGCCATTTCTATCATCGGCGGCGCAGATGGGCCGACGTCCATTTTCCTGGCTGGAAAGCTGGGGCAGGGGTCTTTGATGGGGCCAATCGCGGTGGCGGCTTATTCCTATATGTCGCTGGTGCCGATTATCCAGCCGCCCATTATGAAGCTGCTGACAACGGAAGAAGAGCGCAAGATCAAGATGGAACAGCTCCGCCCGGTATCCAAGCTGGAAAAGATTTTATTTCCAATTGTGATTACGGTTGTAGTCTGCTTGATTCTGCCGACTACGGCTCCGCTGGTGGGTATGCTGATGCTGGGCAATCTCTTCCGGGAATCCGGCGTGGTAGGCCAGTTGACCGAGACAGCCTCCAACGCGCTGATGTATATCGTAGTCATTTTGCTGGGAACCTCCGTAGGAGCCTCCACCAGCGCAGAGAATTTCCTGAACCTGGATACTCTGAAAATCGTGCTGCTGGGTCTGGTGGCCTTTGCCTTCGGAACCGCATCCGGCGTTATTTTCGGCAAGATTATGTGCAAGGTGACCAAGGGCAAAGTCAATCCATTGATCGGCTCTGCCGGTGTGTCTGCGGTGCCTATGGCGGCGCGTGTTTCTCAAAAAGTCGGCGCGGAAGCCGATCCCAGCAATTTCCTGCTGATGCATGCCATGGGGCCGAATGTGGCGGGCGTGATCGGGACAGCAGTAGCGGCAGGTACATTTATGGCCATTTTTGGTGTGTAGATTAGGAGGAGAAGATATGTCAGAGAATCAAAATAATGAAAAAAAGCCCATTCGGATCACAGAAACGATTTTGCGTGACGCCCATCAGTCCCTGATTGCCACAAGAATGACCACAGAACAGATGCTTCCCATTGTGGATAAAATGGATCAGGTAGGCTATCATTCAGTGGAGTGCTGGGGAGGAGCGACCTTTGACGCGTCCCTGCGTTTTCTAAAAGAGGATCCGTGGGATAGGCTGCGCAAATTCCGGGATGGATTCAAAAAGACCAAGCTTCAGATGCTGTTTCGGGGGCAGAATATCTTGGGATACCGTCCCTATGCAGACGACGTGGTGGAATACTTTGTACAGAAATCGGTAGCCAACGGGATTGACATTATCCGTATTTTTGACTGTTTAAACGATCTGCGGAACTTGCAGACAGCGGTGACGGCGGCCAATAAAGAAAAAGGCCACGCGCAGGTGGCGCTGTCCTACACCTTGGGGGACGCCTATACCATTGAGTACTGGACGGATATTGCAAAAAGAATTGAGGATATGGGGGCAAATTCCATCTGCATTAAGGATATGGCGGGTTTGCTTTTACCCTATCAGGCCACAGAACTGATCGGCGCGTTAAAAGACGCGGTAACTCTGCCAATCCAGCTTCATACCCACTATACCTCTGGTGTGGCTTCTATGACTTATCTGAAAGCTGTGGAAGCGGGCGTGGATGTGATTGATACGGCGATGTCGCCGTTTGCGCTGGGAACTTCTCAGCCGGCCACAGAGGTAATGGTAGAAACATTCAAGGGAACGCCCTATGACACCGGATTTGACCAGAACCTGCTGGCGGAGATTGCCGATTACTTCCGTCCGATTCGGGACGACGCTCTGGAGAGCGGGCTGTTAAATCCCAAGAATCTGGGCGTCAACATCAAGACGCTGCTGTACCAGGTGCCGGGCGGTATGCTTTCCAACCTGACTTCCCAGTTAAAAGAGCAGCACGCCGAGGATAAATATTACGAAGTGCTCGAAGAGGTGCCCAGAGTGCGCCAGGATCTGGGAGAATGCCCGCTGGTAACCCCGTCCTCCCAGATTGTGGGAACCCAGGCGGTATTCAACGTTCTCACTGGAGAACGCTATAAGATGGTGACCAAGGAGACGAAAGACGTTTTGAGCGGAAAATATGGCCAGACGGTGAAGCCCTTTAACCCGGAAGTACAGAAAAAATGCATCGGGGATACCAAGCCGGTGACCTGCCGCTATGCGGATTTGATCCCGGCAGAGCTGGAGACATTGGAAAAAGAAATGGAAATCTACAAAGAGCAGGACGAAGACGTACTGACCTATGCCCTGTTTCCCCAGGTGGCAAAAGAATTTTTCCAATACCGTGAGGCTCAGAAGAAAAAAGTGGACGCTTCCGTGGCCGATACAGAAAACGGAGCGTATCCGGTTTGAGTAAGACAGAAGAAACTGCATTGATCATCGGCGGCGGGGCGGCCGGAATGCTGGCGTCCATCCTCTTGGCGGAAAGAGGATACCCAGTCCATGTATTTGAGCAAAACGAAAAGCTGGGTAAGAAATTGTTCCTCACCGGGAAAGGCCGCTGCAATGTGACCAACGCCTGCGAAGATGTGGAGGGTTTGCTGAAATCGGTGGTTTCCAATCCAAAATTCTTGTACAGCGCGTTCAATCAATGCACCAACCGCCAGATTATGGATTTTTTTGAAAGGTTAAATGTGCCGCTGAAAATCGAGCGGGGCGGGCGGGTCTTTCCAAAGTCCGATAAATCTTCGGATGTGATCCGCGCCCTGGAGCGCAGGATGAAACAGTTGGATGTAAAGATCCACCTGAACAGCCGGGTCGAAAAACTTTTGCTGGACAACCAGCAGGAGCACCCTCACATCCAAGGAGTCCTGCTGGAAAATGGCACAAAAGTAAACGGGGGGCGGGTGCTTGTAGCCACGGGCGGACTTTCTTATGCAAGTACCGGGGCCGACGGCAGCGGCTATGCTTTTGCGAAAGCGGCGGGACACAAAGTCGTAACACCAGTCCCGTCCTTGGCGCCGCTTCTGGTACAGGAAGGGTATGTGCGGCATTTGCAGGGATTATCTTTACGGAATATTGAATTTTCCGCCTGGGACGCAAAGAAATGCCTGTATAAAGAATTTGGAGAGCTTTTGTTTACCCATCACGGCATCAGCGGTCCGGTGGCGCTCTCGGCGAGCGCCGTCATCGGCAGACGGCTGCGGGAAAGCCCCCTGAGCGGCCGGATCGACTTAAAACCGGCGTTATCGGAGGAACAACTGGATGCCCGTATCCTGCGGGAATTTGAAAGCAATTCCAACAAACGTCTGAAAAATGCCCTCAGCAGCCTGTATCCGGCATCTTTGACCCCGGTCATCATTCAGTTGAGTGGTATTTCACCGGATTGCCCGGTTCATGCCATCACTAGGGAGGCACGCCAAAAGATACTGTCGCTGACGAAAGCTTTTCCCATGACCATTGACGGCGTGGCCGGCTTTCGGGAGGCGATTATTACCAAGGGAGGCGTATCGGTGCGGGAGATTCATCCATCTACGATGGAATCCAAAAAAGTTTCAGGACTTTATTTTATTGGGGAAGTGCTGGATGTGGACGCCCTGACCGGGGGCTACAATCTGCAGATTGCCTGGTCCACCTCCTGGGCAGCGGCGAATGCGTAAGAATGAAAGGGGATGAAAAACGCTGTGACAACCAATATTGCCATTGATGGGCCGGCCGGGGCGGGAAAAAGTACCATTGCCAAAAGAGTGGCCCATGAGTTATCCTTTATCTATGTAGACACCGGAGCCATGTACCGGGCCATGGCCCTGTATCTAATCCGCCAGAACATATCGCCCCAAGATCCGGCGGGAATCGAAAAAGCCTGTGAACAGGCGGATATTACCATTGTCTATGAAGACGGGGAACAACAAGTATTGTTAAATGGGGAAAACGTTACCAGCCTTCTGCGGACGGAAGAAGTGGGAAACATGGCGTCGGCCAGCTCTCCCAATCCGAAAGTACGCCGAAAGCTGACTGCCTTGCAGCAAAAACTGGCCAGAAAAACCGACGTGGTTATGGACGGCAGGGATATTGGGACACAAGTGCTGCCCGACGCAAAGGTGAAAATCTATCTGACCGCCTCCGTTCACACCCGCGCGCTGCGAAGATATCAGGAGCTGCAAGAGAAGGGAAGCGCAGTTTCTTTGGAAGAAATTGAAAATGATATCCAAAAGAGGGATGAACAGGATGAAAATCGGGAAAACTCCCCTTTAAGGCAGGCTGAAGACGCCGTGCTGGTAGATTCCTCGGAAATGACCATCGATCAGGTGGCGCAAAAAATCCTCTCGATTTACAGAGAAAGAGAGAACGCCTGATTATGAAAGTAAAAGTTGCGCGGACGGCGGGGTTTTGTTTTGGCGTGAAACGGGCGGTAGACCGGGTCTATCAGTTGGCCGAGGAGGCAAAAGGGCCGATCTATACTCTGGGTCCGGTAATCCACAACGAGACAGTGGTGGAGGATTTGGAAAAAAAAGGCATCCGTATTTTATCCGGCTGTGAAGAGCTGGAAAAGCTGAAAGAGGGTACGGTCGTGATCCGCTCCCATGGAGTGGGCAAGGATGTCTATGAGAAAATCTCAGCTCAGGGATTAGAATGTGTGGATGTGACCTGTCCCTTTGTTTTGAAAATCCACCGGATCGTGGAAAAGGAGAGCGCCCAGGGCAGGGAGATTTTAATTTTCGGAGATCGCCGTCATCCAGAGGTGGAGGGGATCTGTGGATGGTGTCATTTTCCTGCCAGTGTTGTATCAAATTTGGCAGAATTAGAGAATTTTATGGTAAAATCGCACGAAAAATTGTGCGTAGTTTCCCAAACGACATTTAATTACAACAAATTTCAAGATTTAGTTGAAATTCTGGAAAAAAAGAGGTATGATAGTATTATTCTAAATACAATCTGCGACGCTACTGAAAAGCGGCAGCGGGAGGCGCAGGCTATTGCCAGTGAATCCGATACCATGTTGGTCATTGGCGGCAGGCAGAGTTCCAACACCCAGAAACTATATGAGATATGCAAAAAGGAATGTAAAAATACTTACTATATACAGACACTTGTTGACTTGGATTCTGAAATGTTTCGATCCAGTAGTTGCGTAGGTATTACAGCGGGTGCGTCTACCCCAAACAAAATTATTGAGGAGGTTCATAAACATGTCAGAATTAAGTTTTGAACAAATGTTAGACGATGAATCAGTGAAAACAGTCAGGAATGGAGAGGTAGTCGAAGGCACTGTCATTGAGGTGAAGGAGAATGAGATTATCCTAAATATCGGCTGCAAGGCAGACGGTATCATCACAAAGAACGAATACTCCAACGACCAGTCCATAGATCTGACCAGTGCAGTCCATGCAGGGGATACCATGTCTGCAAAAGTATTAAAGGTAAATGACGGAGAAGGCCAGGTTATCCTCACCTATAAGAGGCTTGCAGCCGAAAAAGGCAATAAGCGTCTGGAAGAGGCATTTAAGAATGAAGAAGTTCTGAAGGCTCCGGTTACCCAGGTTTTGGACGGGGGTCTCTGTGTTGTAGTGGACGAGGCGCGGGTATTTATTCCTGCAAGTCTGGTGTCTGACACTTATGAGAGAGATCTGACTAAATACGCAGATCAGGAGATTGAATTTATCATCACAGAGTTCAATCCCAGAAGAAGAAGGATTATTGGAAACAGAAAACAGCTTCTGTTGGCAGAACGGGCAGAGAAACAAAAAGAGCTGATGGCTCGGATTGCGCCTGGGGATGTGGTAGAAGGTGTAGTTAAGAATGTGACAGATTTCGGTGCGTTTATCGATTTGGGCGGTGCAGACGGACTGCTTCACATTTCTGAAATGTCCTGGGGCAGAGTGGACAATCCGCGCAAAGTATTCCAGGCAGGCGATGAAGTAAAAGTTCTGATTAAAGAGATCAAAGGGGATAAGATTGCCCTGAGCCTGAAATTCGAGGATCAGAATCCATGGTTGACGGCTTCCGAGAAATATGCCATTGGCAATGTCATCAAGGGAAGAGTAGCCAGAATGACAGATTTCGGCGCGTTTGTAGAGCTGGAGCCTGGCGTGGATGCGCTTTTGCATGTATCCCAGATTTCCAGAGAACACGTGGAAAAACCTTCGGATGTTCTGAAAATCGGCCAGGAAGTTGAGACGAAAGTCGTTGATTTCAATGGAGAAGATCGGAAGATCAGCCTGAGTATCAAGGCGCTTCAAACAGACGCTTTGCGGGCAGAAGAAGCTGCTGCTCAGGAGGTTCCGGCAGAAGCCGAGGACGAAACGGCTGCAACAGAAGAATAAGATACAAAAAAACGATGAAGCTGCTGTGCCCGATGCGTTCGTTACGGGCACGGCAGCTTTTTTATCACATTAGCAGAGACTTTTCAGACAGCGGCGGATATAGGCTTCTACTTGTAAAGAGTTTTGCATAAAATCTATGGAACAGGGGAAACGTGTGAAACAGTTTTCGGCCATGGCCTGCTCGCGGTGCGGTTTGTCTACATAGGCGCCCACGCTTTTGTGTATGGCGGTATTCTCGTCCGGGAGATAGTAATAATCTTTGTAGTTCATATAGTACATCCGACAGCATCCATTTTCCAGGGTAATGTCCATCTGCACCTGGCTGCCGGTTCCGAAAATCCTCCAGGGCTTAGGGCTGCAATCCACAGACAAAGGCCGGGGAAGCGGGGTGTCCGGTATCAGCATACAGGTCAGCACATCCGAAACCAGTCGGCACTGTTCCAGTCGAAACTGTCCCTGAAAGAACGCAGGGCAGGCAAGCGCGCAAGTTCCCTGCAAAAGACCGATCAAATCCCATTGGTTGTGAAGCAGCAGGGATTCTTCCTGGGTCTTTTTTTGCTCGGATTGTTTTTCTAGTACATATTTGCGGTAAATCGAAATACATTCTTTTCCAGAAAGCCTATCGGACCGGGAGATCTTTAGATAATGTTCCAGATCGGTCAGTTTCAGGCGTTCCAGTCCCAGAAATTTTTGGTAAGAGCGCAGGCTCTGGTACAAATCCAACTGCCGACAATTATCCCAGGCAGTCGGAATGCTGAGTGCCTGGCAGCGGCCTTTCAGAAAAGGCAGATCGAATTGGCGGCCGTTGTAATGAAGAAGAAGCGTATCGCTGTTTATCATATCAAAGAATTGTTCCAGCAGTTCTTTTTCGGCGCAGGGATTGTCCAGCAGCCATTGTTCCAGACACCACTGTCCAGTTGCGGTATCCGGTTTTAGGAAGCCGATTAGGAATACCATGCTGTTTTTCCAGGAGAGGCCGGTGGTTTCGATATCGAAGGCCAGAATATTTTCCACAGAGGTTTTGGAAAAGGTTTCCAGCAGATGCCGGTTAACAGAAGGAAAATTCAGATATTTTTTCCTCGAAATCATGGGGATTTTCTCCTTTTATAAAATTTTTTTAAATTATATAGCAAAAAATAAAAAAAATATAGTGATTTTTTTCTCATTTTTTAGTATAGTTATAGAAGTGAGCTAGTAAGGCAAGAGAAGGAGGAGTAACAATGGGACTTTTGACATTTAAAGGTGGTGTGCATCCTTATGATGGAAAAGACTTATCTAAGGACAAGCCAATCAAGTCAGTTTCGCCCAAGGGAGATTTAGTCTATCTGTTATCCCAGCATATCGGCACCCCTGCTAAGCCATTAGTGGCAAAAGGAGATCGGGTGTTGGTAGGGCAGAAGATTGCAGAGCCGGGAGGCTTTGTGTCTGCACCGGTTCATGCATCGGTATCTGGAACGGTAAAAGCGATTGAGCCGCACTTGACTGTGGGCGGCGCTACCGTACCTGCGATCGTCGTGGAAAATGACCAGCAGTATGAAGAAGTGGAATTTTCCAGTGTAGAAAAGGTGGAAGACCTGACAAAAGAAGAAGTGATCAAGCGGATTCAGGAGGCCGGCGTTGTGGGCATGGGCGGTGCGGGATTCCCCACCCATGTAAAACTGTCGCCTAAGGAGCCGGATAAGATTGAATATGTATTGATCAACGGCGCGGAGTGCGAGCCCTATCTGACTTCCGATTACCGGAGGATGATGGAGGAACCGCAACTTGTCGTTGCCGGATTGAAAACAATCCTGTATCTGTTCGACCATGCAAAAGGATATATCTGTATCGAGGATAACAAGCCGGACTGCATCAAGAAAATGGAAGAGCTGGTAAAGAACGAACCAAGAATCGAAGTGAAAGCTTTGCAGACCAAGTACCCCCAAGGTGCAGAGCGTTCTCTGATTTACGCTACCACCGGACGCGAAGTAAATTCCGGTATGCTGCCCGCAGACGCAGGGTGCGTGGTGGATAACTCAGATACAGCGGTTGCTGTTTACCGGGCTGTTGTTTTAGGAAGACCTTTGATTCATAAGGTAGTTACGGTGACCGGAGATGCGATTGCAAGCCCGCAGAACTTTGCAGTCTGTACTGGAATGATTTACGAGGAGCTGATTGAAGAGGCAGGCGGATTCAAAGAAGAACCGGCAAAACTGATCTCCGGCGGGCCGATGATGGGACAGAGCTTATATTCCCTTCAGGTGCCGGTGACCAAGAGTTCCTCTGCGCTGCTGTGCCTGACAAAAGACGAGGTGTCTGCATCTCCTGAAACGGCATGTATCAACTGTGGAAGATGTGTAACGGTTTGCCCGGCGCGTCTGGTACCTTCCAGGCTGGCGACTTATGCCGACCATCAGAACGAAGAAGCGTTTGTAAAATGGGAAGGCATGGAGTGCGTAGCTTGCGGATGCTGCAGTTTCACCTGTCCGGCCAAACGGCATTTGACACAGTCCATCAAGTCCATGCGTATGATGGTCTTAAATAATCGGAAAAAGAATGCGTAGAGGAGGAGGATAAGAAAATGAGTGATTTAATAAATGTATCATCTTCACCTCATGTCAAGTCTAAGGTGAACACAAGCAATTTGATGCTGATGGTAGTCATTGCCCTGTTGCCGGCCACCATATTTGGCGTAATTAATTTTGGGCTTCATGCACTGTTGATCATTGTTGTGTCCGTCATTGCCGCTGTGGTAACGGAATGGTTATACAACAAAGGAATGAAGAAAACCCAGACAATCGGGGATTACAGTGCCGTGGTTACCGGACTTTTGCTGGCTCTGAATATGCCGCCGGCAATCGCTTTGTGGATTCCTGCATTGGGCAGCGTTTTCGCAATTTTAGTAGTAAAACAGCTTTTTGGCGGTTTAGGCCAGAACTTTATGAATCCTGCTTTGGCAGGTAGATGTTTTCTGATGATTTCTTTTGCAGGAAAAATGACAGACTTTACCCTTCCTGCAGGCGCTTCCAGCAAAGTTGCCTTGGATGCAGTGACAGGGGCTACCCCGTTGGCCGTTTTGAAACAAGAAGGCGTTGCAAAATTGGCTGAAAACGGCGTAAACATTTCGGATATGTTTTTTGGTAATATCCAGGGTACCATCGGTGAAACTTCCGTAATCGCCCTTTTGATTGGCGCGGCTTTCCTTCTGTTTATGAAAGTCATTGATTTGCGGATTCCCCTTACTTACATAGGAAGCTTTACTGTTTTTGCAGCTATCTATTCTGCGGCAACAGGCGGTTTTGACATAAATTACGTGGCAGCGCATCTTTGCGGCGGCGGTTTGATGCTGGGCGCATGGTTTATGGCTACTGACTATGTAACTACGCCAATCACCAAGAAAGGCCAGTTGGTATACGGCTGTCTCTTAGGTATTGTGACCGCAGTGTTCCGTATCTTCGGCGGTTCCGCAGAGGGCGTATCCTATGCGATTATTTTCTGTAACCTGTTGATTCCGCTGATTGAGCGTGTGACTATCCCCACAGCATTGGGAAAAGGAGGGCAAAAGGCATGAAAAACACCATTGTAAAAGATACCATCGCCATCACCTTAATCACCTTGGTTGCCGGATTGGCTTTGGGCGGTGTGCAGGGAATTACCGCAGAGCCCATTGCTCAGCAGCGGCAGTTGGCGAAAGATGAGGCATATAAAGCCGTATTTGCAGACGCAGACAGTTTTGAGACGATTGTGGCGGAAGAAGATCCAGAAATCGAAGCGTTTCTGGACGAGAGCGGTTATGCGTCCCAGAATATCGACGAAGTTGTGCAGGCTATGGACGCCAGCGGCAATCCGCTTGGCTACGCATTCACCGTTACCACATCGGAAGGCTATGGCGGTGACATCCAGTTTGCTATGGGTGTAAAAGAAGACAACACATTAAACGGTATCTCCATTTTGTCTATCGCTGAGACCGCCGGTCTTGGTATGAAAGCGGACACAGACGAATTTAAGGGTCAGTTCGCAAACAAAAACGTGGAGAAATTCGAGTATACAAAGAGCGGCGCGACCGACGACAGCCAGATTGACGCGTTAAGCGGCGCAACCATCACCACCAATGCGATGGTGAACGGGGTGAATGCAGGTCTTTGCGCATTTACCTATGAGAAAGGGGGAAATTAATCATGCAGAAAAATACTCCTGCTGAACGGTTATATAATGGTATCATTGCAGAGAACCCCACATTCAGCCTGATGCTGGGTATGTGTCCGACCCTGGCGGTTACCACATCCGGTATCAACGGCATCGGTATGGGTCTGACGACGACGGTTATCTTGACCGCGTCCAACATGCTGATCTCTATACTGCGTAAAGTGATCCCGGACAAAGTGCGTGTGCCGGCCTTTATCGTAGTCGTGGCTTCTTTCGTTACAATCGTACAGTTTTTGCTGGAAGGTTTTATCCCCAGCCTGAACGCGGCTTTGGGTATCTATATCCCTCTGATCGTGGTAAACTGTATCATCCTGGGCCGTGCGGAATCCTACGCGTCCAAGAATAAAGTCATACCATCTGTTTTCGACGGTATCGGCATGGGTTTAGGTTTTACCCTGTCCATTACAATTTTGGGTCTGATCCGTGAATTTATCGGCGCTGGAACATTATTCAACGTAAACATCCTGGGCGGAATCGGATACGAGCCTGTATCCATCTTCATCCTGGCTCCTGGAGCTTTCCTGGTGTTGGCATTTATGGCCGCTTTCCAGAACAAGTTTAAAGTGGGAGCTGCCAAGAGAGGCATCGATCCCAGTAATCCAAGCTGCGGCGAGGGCTGTGCAAGCTGCGGAAACATCATGTGTAAAGGAAGGAGCGGGAACTAATCATGAAAGAATTATTGATCATAGCCATCGGCTCTGCCATGGTGAACAATGTCGTGTTAAGCCAGTTTTTGGGTTTGTGTCCGTTCTTTGGTGTTTCCAAGAAGATTGACACGGCAACAGGTATGAGCGCGGCGGTTGTCTTCGTTATCACGCTGTCCTCCTTCGTGGCCAGTTTGATTTACAGGTTCATTTTGGTACCGGCTAATGTGACTTATCTGCAAACCATCGTGTTTATTCTGGTTATCGCTGCCCTGGTGCAGTTTGTGGAAATGTTTTTGAAAAAGGCTATGCCGCCGCTGTATCAGAGTTTGGGCGTATACCTGCCTCTGATCACCACCAACTGTGCCGTATTGGGTGTGGCGCTCACAAACGTGCAGAAAGAATACGGGGTTTTGAGCAGTACCGTCAACGGTCTGGCAACGGCGTTGGGATTTGGTATCTCCATCATAATTCTGGCCGGGCTGAGAGAAAAAATGGAAACTAACGACATACCAAAAGCATTTCAGGGATTCCCGAATGTACTGCTGACAGCTTGTCTGATGGCGATCGCATTTTTCGGATTCTCAGGAATGATATAAGGAGGCGGCGAGATGGGATTTATAATAGCGGCTTTAGTAGTAGGCGGAACCGGACTTTTCATCGGTGTATTCCTGGGGATTGCCGGTATCAAATTCGCCGTGGAAGTAGATGAAAAGGAAGTGGCTGTCCGTGAAGCTCTGCCGGGAAACAACTGCGGTGGCTGCGGTTTTCCGGGATGTGACGGTCTGGCGGCTGCCATCGCCAAAGGCGAGGCTCCAGTAAACGCTTGTCCGGTAGGCGGCGAGGCTGCGGCAAACGAAATTGCCGCCATCATGGGCCAAGAGGTAGGCGAAAGCGTTCGTGAGGTAGCCTTCGTAAAATGCGGTGGTACCTGTGAAATAGCAAAGGACAATTATGAATATACAGGCGTTCAGGACTGTGAGATGATGGCGTTTGTTCCCTCCGGCGGAGCAAAAAAATGCGACTATGGCTGCCTGGGCTTTGGCTCTTGTGTAAAAGCTTGTCCGTTTGACGCGATACATATTGTAGACGGCATCGCTGTCGTAGACAAAGAGGCTTGTAAGGCCTGCGGCAAATGTATTGCGAAGTGCCCGAAACACCTGATTGAGTTAGTACCTTACGATCAGCAGACTTTTGTAAACTGCAGCTCTCACGCAAAAGGAAAAGCAGTAACCACAAGCTGTGATATTGGATGTATCGGATGTAAGAAGTGCGAAAAGACCTGTACGCATGAAGCAATCACTGTGACAGATTTTGTGGCACACATTGATTACAGCAAGTGTACCAACTGTGGGGAATGTAAAGAAGTATGCCCGCGTAAAGTTATTATCTAAATACGGATTAAGAGGGGTAGCCGTTGCAGGAAAGCAATGGCTGCCTTTTTCATCCATAATTCAATAAAAAGGTACAGGTAACTTCGGAATATAAGGCACAAAATAAGGAGTAGACAGATGGATTTTTATTCGTGTGAGATTTTGCTGGTGGATGATAACCACGAGTTACAGGAAATGCTGCGGGAGCTGTTGGAGAGGGAGGGTTACCGCAATCTGAGGCAGGCGTATTCCTGCCAGGAGGCCAGAATGCTGTTTGAACAGCGGGAGCCAAAGCTGGTGATTCTGGATGTGATGCTGCCGGACGGAGATGGTTTTTCGCTGTTTCGCGAATTTCGGGAGAATACGAAGGTGCCGATTCTATTTCTTTCTGCCAGGGATGAGGATAACGATCGGCTGCTGGGATTAGGTATGGGCGCGGACGATTATATTACAAAACCTTTTTTGCCCCAAGAGCTGCTGCTGCGTATACAGGCGATTTTAAAAAGAGTCTATTGGTATCCCGTTTTACAGGCACAAAAAGAGCAGATCGCAGAGGTGGGCAGATACCGTGTGGATCTGCGAAACGCCTCGGTCGATCGGGACGGGCAGGAAGTTCGGCTGACGGCCAAAGAGCTGCTGCTGTTTCAGAAGCTTTGGGAAAATCGGGGGAATATTGTGACCTTTGACGCATTGTGTCAGACGGTTTGGAATGACAATTATTATGGATACGAAAATACGCTGATGGTTCATATTCGGAGACTGCGGGAGAAAATCGAAGAGGATCCCTCTCACCCACAATGGATTCTGACAGTTCGAGGATTGGGTTATCGTCTGGCAGCGGAAAAAAGAGGCGGTTTATGAAAAGTTTGTTTAAGATTATCCGAAGATATGTGCTGACCGCAGTATTGATTGCATTCTTGGTATTATTTTTCAACTGGCTTTTTCTGCTGCTTTGGGGATACTGGACTATGAAAGGAGAACGAAACATTGCGCTCCGGTGGCGGATAGAAGAAATCGCCAAAGAATTATCCGAGGAAAACAGCAGCTTTCGCATGACTAAGGAAGGTTATCAGAGATTAGAGGAATCGCCTTTTGTCTGGGCAATGCTGATAAAAGATGACGGGACGTTGGGCTGGTCGTATCAGCTTCCGCCAGAGATTCCTCATAACTATACGCTGGCAGATATCTCGGTACTCAGCAAATGGTATCTGAAAGATTATCCGGTCTTTACCTGGACTTGCGGGGACGGGGTTCTGGTCATGGGCACGGAAAAAGAAAGCGTTGCCCGGTTCAATATGGAATATTCGGTGCGAGTGATTGAAAAAATGCCGGCACTTTTTTTCTCTATGGTGTTTCTCAATCTGTGTTTGACACTCCTTTTGGCACTGGTTTTCGGATATCGGTTTTACTGCTCCCTGCGGCCGATTGCCCAGGGAATTGAGCGGATCTCCAATAAAGAAGCGGTTTTTTTGCCGGAAAAAGGCATGACAGACGAACTCTCCCGCAAGCTGAATCAAACCTCCCGGATTTTGGTTCAGCAGAACAATCAATTGGCAAAACGGGACAACGCGCGGACAAACTGGATCTCCGGGGTTTCCCACGATATCCGCACGCCGCTATCTTTGATTCTGGGGTATGCGGACAGCCTGTCCCGCAATCCTGTGTTGGATCAAAAAGGACAAAAAGAGGCGCAGTCCATTCGCCGGCAGGCTTTGAGTATAAAAAAGCTTATCGAAGACCTGAATTTGACTTCCAAGCTGGAATACAACGCCCAGCCCCTTCGGATAGAAAAATTTTTGCCAGCGGTTCTTCTGCGCCAGGTAGCCGCAGATTTTTACAATGAAGAGATGTTGGGGGATTCGATATTGGAGCTGGATGTGCAGGAGAACGCGGAGCAAATACAGATGGAGGGGGATACACAGATGTTGGAGCGGGCGTTTCGGAATCTGATTGGAAACAGTGTCCGCTATGCGCCAGGCTTGCGGATACTCGTTAGCATGAGCCAGAGAGAAAGATGGTTACGGTTTTTATTCCAGGATTTCGGGCCGGGAATTCCCTCGGAGGTGGTGGATATTGTGGAAGGGATAACGGAAAACCCAAATATCCATGTGATGGGTCTTCGGGTGGTTCGGCAGATTGTCCAGGCACATCGGGGGCGGATGGAATTTCTGACAGATGGGGTCTGTCTCTGGCTGCCGCAGTCTTTGGACAAAGAGGAGAATGGATATGTATGAGAAATTTTTGAACCAGATTACAGATTTTATTTTCGTGGAAATACCCGCCGAGCCGTCCGATGTGATCTTTGTGCCAGGGAACGGCTATCCGCAGATGGCAGAGGAGGCCGCAAGGCTGTGGAAAGCGGGAATGGCGCCGTATGTGCTTCCCAGCGGCAGATACAGCATCCAGTCTGGGAAATTTACGGGCGTATCGGAGAAAAAGGAACAGTATAATGGAAATTATGATACGGAGTGGATGTTTTTGAGGGAAGTGCTGATCCGAAATGGGGTGAAGGAAGCCTGTATTTTAAAAGAAGATCGGGCGTCTTATACTTATGAAAATGCAATTTATTCCAGGCGTCTTACCGATGAGGTCGGGCTGGAGGTCAAGAAAGGGATTCTCTGCTGCAAGAGCTATCATGCCCGCCGTTGCCTGCTGTATTATCAATTACTGTTTCCCCAGACAGAGTTTTATGTCGTGCCCAGCGAAACAGAAGGAATCAGCCGCCATAACTGGTATCGGACCCAGGAGGGGGTGGAAAAGGTGTTAGGTGAGCTGGAGCGCTGCGGAAGCCAGTTCCATCAGATTGTAAAAGACCTGGAAGATTGATTAGTCTTCCAGGTCTTTTTCCTTGTTCAGATCTTTATAAAAATCTTCTGGAATGTAAATCCGAACTTTTTCTACTCGATTTTTGTCGATATGCTCCACCAGAAAACGGATGCCGGTTTCCAGGGCGAGGGTTTGCCCCTCGGAGGGCAGGCTGTCCATCTGTTCAATGAGGTATCCGCCGATGGAATCATAATCCTCGGAATCCAGATTCAGGTGTAGTTTTTCATTCAGATAATCGATACGGGCTGAACCCAAAGCCAGGTATTCCGCCTGCGGCACAATTTCCGTCAGATCTTCCTCTTCCTCTGCATCGTATTCGTCCCGGATTTCCCCGACGATCTCTTCCAGAAGGTCTTCTAAGGATACCAGACCCACGGTGGCTCCGTATTCATCCAGCACAACGGCCAGATTATAGGAAGCTTCCCGCATCTCCAGAAGAAGAGAAACGGTGCTCTTATGCTCATACGTAAAATAAGCTTTCCGCAGGTGTTCCCGCAGGACAAAAGGCTGATCAGGCTCCAACAGCAGCAGATCTTTCATATTTATGATACCAATGACATTGTCTGTTGTGTCTTCGTAGACTGGAAAGCGGGTATGCATATCCACCTGGAAAATATCAATCAGTTCCTGGTAGGTAGTGTTTACGTCTACAAAGGTCATGTCAACACGGGGCACCATCACATCTCTGGCAGAAGAATCTCCAAAATCGAAAACATTGTAAATCATCTGCTTCTCTTCGTTTTCGATCACTCCGTCCTGTTCGCTGACATTTACAATGGTGCGCAGCTCATGCTCAGTCATGGTGTTGGTTCTGGCATGGGGATCGATTCGCAAAAGCAGCATCAAACCGGTAGCCAGGCCCTGTACCACAAACACCACAGGGGTCAGCACAATCATCAGCGCGTAAATGATCCGCGCATAAGCCAGAGAAAATTTTTCCGCATGAAGGGTGGCCAGCGTTTTGGGGATGATTTCTCCCCAGATCAACACAATCAGGGTCAGGATTCCGGTGCCGGCGCCCACATAAACGTTGCCGAATTTCCGAATAACCAGGGTAGTCATCAAAGAAGAAGCACAGATATTTACGATGTTGTTTCCGATCAAAACAGTACTGAGCATTTTGCCGGAATTGTCGATGATTTTGAGAAGAATCTGAGCCCTTTTGTTTCCCTGTTCCATAAGGGATTGAATCCTGATCCGATTGACCGTTGTCATAGCAGTTTCCGCTGATGAAAAAAACGCGGAAAGAAAGACAAGTATCAAAAGTACGACGATCTGTATACCGTCACTCGAGTCCAATGATGTTCACTCCTTTTTTTCATTCCTTATAAAATTTAGTTGTCTTTGGAAATGATACATGATTTTGGTAAGAAATGCAAGTGTTAGCAGAAAGATTCTGACTGTTTGGATGTGTTTTTTCAAGAATAGCTGTTCCGAAATATAGCCTCTATTTTTGTGCGCGGTATTTTGGAAGAATGCACAGCGGAATTGTTGTCCAGACTCTGGAAAAATTTAGAAAAACACTTGCATTCGGTAAAAAAATGCAGTATACTGAGGCCATCTCAGTATCCTGTGGTTATATTTAATTTATAGTTGTGTACGACCGGAATTTCTTTGCGCCTGAATATGCACAAATTTAGGATGTGTATACGGAAGGGGTATGCAGGGTGCACATAGATAAATTCGGGTGCGGAGAAGGTTCTGGGAGTATGCCAATCGTGAAAAGGAGGAAAAAGTTTTATGAAACGGAAACGGTTAATGAAAATGCTGACAATGGCGTTGGTGGCAACAATGGTTTGCACGCCTGTACCAGCAATGGCAGCAGAAATTGCTGAGGGGGGGGGTACAACCCAACTCTAACATAATTGTTGAGGAAGCACCCGTTATTGTGCAGGATTTGGAAGAATACAGGGCGTTGGAAGGTGAGAGCGCTGCGGAAGATGTGACCGCAGAAAGCTTGGAGGACCTTAATACGCAACTGGGCAATGCAAATAATGCGGGCCGTACAGTAAAGCTTGGAGCTGATATTGACCTTACGAAGAATGAGGGAGATCATTATCCGGTTACTTCGAGAGGAACGGTTACTTTGGATTTGAACGGACACACAATCACGGCACTTCATGATAGCTGGAAGCATAATCTGGCTGTTACAGGAGACTTGACTGTGATCGACAGTGTGGGCGGCGGAAAAATTATTGCGCCTGCGAATGCAACAGGAGGTTCTTCAATCATTCAGTGCTATGGAAATATGACGGTAAAGAGCGGTTCCATAGAGTCGCCGGGCTTTTCGGTAACGGTGTATGACAATAATAAGATAACAGTCGCGGGCGGTACTGTGAAATCAGACTCAGTGGCAATTTCCCTGCATGGAAACAGCGAAAGTGCACAGGCGGCGATAACGGGCGGCGAGGTTGTATCAACAAAGGATTATGCGATTTATTCCGCATCACCAGAATCCACAGTTGATATCGCAGGCGGTAAAGTAACCGGCGGCGCCGGATGTGTGATGATGAATGCCGGAACCTTAACCATTACAGACGGTACATTGGAAAGCGACGGCACAGGAGATCCCGGTTCGAGAGAGACGGATGCGGTAAATGGCTCCGCAGGCGCTGCGAATGCTCTGATGAATCTGAAACACTTATATAAACCTGTGACGGCAAATATCAGCGGCGGAACATTTATTCAGAAAGATAATAGCAAACCGGTTTACTTGGTAGGAAATGCCGGCAAGGCAAATGATACAGAGTCTGTCTTGTCCGTGACAGGCGGAACATACACAAACGGAACGACTTCAATAGAATTGGCCAGAATTTTTCAAAAAGTAACAAAACGGGAGAACGGCTATGATGTTCCAGAAGCAGATGATTCGCATTTAGCTGAGGGATATATTTACCAAGACGGTCAAGTTACAAGAGACCTGAAGGAATTGACTATCGTGACAACATCGGCGAACGTAACCGCTGGCGAAACCGTTGACCTGGCTAAGAATTTTACATTAAAAGATGCGGACGGGAATGCAGTGCCGGACGTCGGGGTAGCTTACTCCTCCTCAGATGAAAAAATCCTGACCGTCAGTTCAAACGGCACAGCGACTGGCGTTGCTGCCGGAACGGCAAAAGTTGCGGTTTCCCCGTTGGATCCACAAAAGGACGGGTATACTTGGAAGGCGGCAGAGATTACTGTATATGTGGCGTCCAGGCCGATACCGACAATCGTTACGCCGCAAGCCAGCCCGACTCCCGAACCCAGCACATCGCCAGAACCGACTCCCGATGTCCCGACAGGCACCCCGGCACCGGGAACAACCACAGAGACAACGGTAAAAGACGACGGGACGAAAGTGACCACAACGACAACCATCAACGAAGACGGAAGCCAGAAACAGGAAGTGATCGAAGAAAAGCCCGACGGCTCAAAAGTGGAATCCACCACGGTCACCAATGCCGACGGCTCCAGCCAGGCGACGAAAACCGAGACAGCAGCCGACGGCACCGTGACTAAGACTACCATGACCGAGACAGCGGCCGACGGCTCTGCAACCAAGACCGAGAATACAACCGAAACCAACAGCAAGGGCACACAAGTCGCAAAAACCGTTGTGACCGAGAGCGATACCACAGGAAACGTAACGGGCGTAACCGAAAAATCCGTTTTTGCACCGGTAAATAACACAGAAGCTACCGTGACCGTGACGAAAGACGGCAGCAACCATGTGACGGCGGCAAAAGCTTCGATTGTCAATACCACATCCGGCAGCAAGGTTATCCTGTCCGCAGACATCGCGGAACAGGTAGCCGAGGCGGCGGGACAGGAAAACGTAGTGATCACTTTGACAGCGAAGAAGGCCAACGGAGACGTTGCCTATCAGATGACCGTCAATGCATCCGATGTAAAATCCGGTGAAGATCTATATGTATACGCTTACAACAAGAAGACCAAGGAATACATGCTGGTCAATGCCAAGACCTACGCGATAAAAAATACCAATCTGAGCATATCCTTGAAAAACAACAAGGTCAATGAGATTTACAGACTGGTAAACAACAAGCGGTCAACGACTTTAACCAACAAGATACTGAAAACCGTGAAACTGGCAAAGACTTCCGTTTCCGTAAAAAAAGGCAAGAAGACAAACCTCGCATTCGGCTCTAAGCTGAATACGGCAAATGTAAAGAAGATTACATACAGCACTTCCAAAAAAGCTGTCGCAGCCGTAAATAAAAACGGCAAAATTACAGCCAAGAAGAAAGGCGCTGCAACCGTTAAGGCAAAAGTGACCCTGCTCAACGGCAAGACAAAGACAGTAAAAATGAAAGTAAGAGTAAAATAATCCAAAAATAAAAAAGGCTTAGGAGCATAGGCTTCTGGGCCTTCTTTATTTTTTTAAGAATGTTTTTGTCGAAATTTCTGTCAAAGATAGAGCGTACAAGCGAAAAAAATATGAAAAAGGGCTGTCAAAAAAGAATAGAATGTGATACAATGTACTAGCTAAAAGTGGATAAGGTCAGATTTTAAGGTGGAGAGTGTCAAAAGTGGAAAAGAAAATTAGGCGCAATAAAGGCGCAATGAAAATCGGATGTATTCTTATGGCGGTATCTCTGGCAGTCTTAAACCCAAGCATGAGCATGGTTTATGCGAATTCAGACACAAATACAGATACGGAAAAGAAAATCGTCTCTGAAAACAAAACAAAATCCGACAGTGAGAAAAAGAAAAATAAAAAAGCAAAATCCGACTCCAAGCAGACGGAGAAATCAACAGAAAAACCGACAGAAACAGACGCTGCACAGCCGGCGGAATCCCAGATTTCCCAAAAGACGGAAACGCCTCAGAAGACAACGGTTCCCGAAAAGGCCGAGGGCGATGACGAGCCGGACACAGAAGGATTAGACACCGATGCTGTGCAGGACAAGGGAGATACTTCAGACGTTGACGAGGAATCCCAGGGGCCGGAGGAGGAAGACGAAGAACACACTTCCGATGCAGAAAGCAAGGAAGACGTTTCCGGTAGCGGTTCCGAGGAAGAAAGTTCAGACAATACCGATCCATCTGAGGAAACCAAGCCGGCAGAAAGTGAAAAAAGTGAAACTGGAACAAATACAGATACAGATACAGATGCGGCAGAAACCGACACAGAGGAAGACGTTTCAGATTCGGAACAGTCTTCTGGTATACCAGATAGCGATGGGGAATACAGCGGAGAGTATATAGAAGAAGAAACCGAGCCAGTTCCCGTAGTGGGGCTAGTGGAAGGCGCGTCTACGGTGATCGTAGGCGGGCTGGCGCCAGTGGTGCAGACAGGCAGCCAGGGAGAGGATTCGGTGAACAAAGAAGTTGGGGGCGATGCTTCCGAAAATCAGGAAGACCAGGAAGACTCCGAGGAACAGAGCCGGATTGCGGGAAGTAAGCCCCTGGTAGGGGGAGTGCTTGCCGGGGAGGGACAGACAGGAACGTCGACGCCAAAACCCTCCCGGACGCCGACTCCTACCAGCAGTGCAAGCCGTACGACAGCAACACCGGCGGCTACAACGGCAGCCACATCAACGCCAGCAGCCGTTCAGCCCGATAACCGGGTAGCCCTGAACGATACCTCCAACGCTTCCAACAGTCAGACCATTGTCACTCCGGCAGCGGCTTCCGACAGAGGAAATACAGTTGCAGGAGCGATTCGGGCAGGCGTGGCAACCGAAGATTCTACAAAGATTCTGCCGCTGATTCTAATCGGCGCGGCGGCGCTGATAGCCATTGCCGCTGTCGTAATACTCAAAATAAAAAGAGGCAGAAAAGACCAGGATCAGGAATAAATGTCCAGCCTTTCCATATGATAATATATGGGAGGGTTGTATGATGAAGGCAAAAGCAGTGTTAAAAGCGTTGTTGTGTTCCTATACATTGACGGGAGTCCTGCTGCTTATTCTGGCATTCCTGCTGTTTAAGATGGATTTAAGCGAGAAACTGGTCAGTATGGGGATTGTTTTGATTTACATTCTGTCCTGTTTTCTGGGCGGGCTGTTGCTGGGCAAGAAAATGAAAAAGCAAAAGTACGTCTGGGGTCTGCTGTTGGGAGTGGGATACTTTGTACTGCTGATCGGTGTGTCCTGCCTGGTGGAGAGAGGATTCCCCATGAATCTGGGACATCTGATCACAACGCTGATTATGTGCGTAGGGGGCGGCTCCTTGGGCGGCATGATCTCATGAGTTGTGAAAAAATCCTTTAAAAAAGGCAAATACTGTGTTATAATAACGGGAAATTAAAATGTACATAGAAAACGGAGGAAGAGCATGAAGCATATTAAGACATTGAATACGCGGAAATTGCAGAACACAGTGAAAAAAGGAGGCTGTGGGGAATGTCAGACATCTTGTCAGTCCGCATGTAAGACATCCTGTACAGTAGGAAACCAAAGCTGTGAACAGGCAAAATAAAGAAAAAACTGTCAAAACGGGGAAGCTGCGGGGTAAAAGCCGTTGCTTCCCTAGAGCGTGTTTGGAGGAATGGGCATGGGCCTGATTCATCAATATAAAAATAATGGCTGTAATATCGTACTGGATATCAACAGTGGTTCCGTCCATGTGGTTGACGATATGGCATACGATATCATAGAAGCCATGGATCGGGGAATCGAAAAAAAGCAGATTATACAGAAGTTATCCCCCGTCTACAATCCAGAGCAATTACAGGACGGATATGCGGAGTGCGAAGAGCTGGTAGAAACTGGCCAGCTTTTTTCAAAAGACATTTATGCGGACAATATCGAGGCTTTTACGAAAAAGGAGACGGTGGTCAAAGCCCTTTGCCTGCACGTTGCCCACACCTGCAACCTTTCCTGTAAATATTGCTTTGCGGAAGAGGGGGAATATCACGGACAACGCGTAGTGATGCCGCTGGAGGTGGGAAAGCAGGCGTTGGATTTTCTGGTGGCAAATTCCGGTTCACGAAGAAATCTGGAAGTGGACTTCTTCGGCGGCGAACCGCTGATGAACTGGCAGGTGGTTCAAGAGCTGGTGTCCTACGGGCGCAGCCTGGAGGAAAAAAACGGCAAGAAATTCCGTTTCACCATGACGACCAACGGCGTTCTATTGGATGAAGAAAAAATGGAATATCTGAACCGGGAGATGTCCAATGTGGTTTTGAGCATAGACGGCCGCCCGGAGGTTCATGATTTTATGCGTCCGTTTCCAAGCGGTGCAGGAAGTTATGATAAAATCCTGCCGAAATTTCAGGAGTTTGCCAAAAGGCGGGGAGAAAAGGATTATTATGTCAGAGGAACGTTTACCCGTCATAACCTAGATTTTTCCAAAGATGTGCTGCATCTGGCAGACTTGGGTTTCCGGCAGATATCTATGGAGCCGGTGGTGGCGCCAGAAGACGCAGAATACGCCATACGACAAGAAGATCTGCCGGTGATTTATGAGGAATACGACACGCTGGCCAGGCAGATGATAGAACGGGAAAAAGAAGGCCGGGGATTCCAGTTTTTCCACTTTATGGTGGATCTATCGGGAGGCCCCTGCGTTTACAAAAGGCTTTCCGGCTGCGGATCTGGCACAGAATATCTGGCGGTAACCCCGTGGGGGGATTTGTATCCCTGCCATCAGTTTGTGGGGGAGGAAGCTTTTCAGATGGGGACGGTGTTTGACGGAATCCAAAAACCCGAGATTTCACAGCGATTTGCGGCATGTAACGTTTACACAAAGCCTGCGTGCAGGGAATGCTTTGCCCGCTTTTATTGCAGCGGCGGCTGTGCGGCGAATTCTTATCATTTCCATAAGGATATGGAGCAGGTTTACGAAATCGGCTGTGCGCTGGAGAGAAAGCGGATCGAATGCGCAATCTTACTCAAAGCTGCTCTGGCGTGTGATTGAATACGGAGGAAAGTTTGGAAGTAAACTTCCAAATCTACCTGGATGACGCAGCAAGTGTGTCAAAAGGAGGAAATCATGAAGAAAAACAAAGGTATTGTTGTACTGCTTGTGTCAGTACTTATACTAGCATTTTTGATTTTTACTGCCGGCGTAGGGCTTGGGCCTACCGGGACAGGCTCTGCAAAGAATATTAATCTGGGTCTGGATTTAAGCGGCGGTGTCAGTATCACTTATCAGACAGTGAATAAAAATCCCTCTCAGGAAGATATGGATGATACGGTCTACAAGCTTCAGAAACGTGTGGAAGAGTACAGCACAGAAGCTCAGGCTTATCAGGAAGGCGACAACCGTATCAACGTGGAGATTCCGGGTGTGACGGATGCCAACGCAATTTTGGAAGATCTGGGCAAGCCTGGTTCTCTGGTATTTGAAGATGAGGACGGCAATATAGTTTTGGAAGGTTCGGACATCGCTTCCGCAGAAGGCGTGGTCGGACAGGACGAAGCGACAAAAAGCAATGAATATGTCGTGACCTTGAGCATGACAGAGGAAGGCGCGCAAAAATTCGCAGAGGCGACGGCCAACAATGTGGGCAAGACCATCAGCATTGTGTATGATGGCGAAGTCATCAGCTCTCCCCAGGTAAGACAGGCGATTACCGGAGGGCAGGCACAGATTGACGGTATGGAATCCATTGAAGCGGCGAAGGAACTGGCTTCCTTTATCCGAATCGGCGGACTGAAGCTGGAACTGCAGGAGCTGCGCTCCAACGTGGTAGCCGCTCAGTTGGGAGAAGAAGCCATATCTACCAGTCTGATCGCAGCGGCAATCGGACTGGCCCTTGTGATTCTGTTTATGATTTTTGCTTACCGGGTTCCCGGTGTGGTAGCGGGTATCGCCCTGCTGGCGTATACCAGTCTGGTGCTGATTACTCTGAATGCATTTGATATTACCCTGACGCTTCCCGGCGTGGCAGGTATTATCCTGGGAATCGGTATGGCGGTGGACGCCAACGTTATCATATATGCCCGTATTCGGGAAGAGATTGCGGCTGGTATTTCCGTGCGGTCTTCCATCAAAAGCGGTTTCCAGAAAGCGTTTTCTGCCATTTTTGACGGAAATATCACAACCTTGATCGCAGCGTTTGTGCTGATGTGGCTGGGGTCCGGTACGGTAAAAGGCTTTGCTTACACTCTGGCGATCGGCATTATCTTCTCTATGTTCACAGCGCTGGTGGTGTCCAGGATTCTGATGAGCGCCCTCTATGCAGTGGGTGTGCAGGATGAAAAATATTATGGCAGAGCAAAAGAAAGAAAGACCGTAGATTTTCTGGGGAAAAGAAAAATTTTCTTTATTATCTCGATTGTAGTGATTCTGTGTGTGCCCGTTGGGATGTTTGCATTCCACGCCACCACAGGCAAGGTTTTGAATTACGGCCTGGATTTCCAGGGAGGTACTTCCACCAATGTAACCTTTAACGAAGATCTGTCCATTGATGAGATCGATGCGAAAGTCGTTCCCATTATTGAGGAGATCACTGGAGATAAAAATGTGCAGGCTACAAAGGTTGTGGACAGCAACCAGGTTATTTTCAAGACGCAGGAACTGGATCTGGACACCAGAAATGAACTGAACAAAGCCCTAGTAGAAGAATTTGATGTGGATGAAGATTTGATTCAGGCAGAAAGTATTTCTTCCACCATCAGCAGCGAGATGCGAAGAGATGCGATCATTGCGGTGATTGTAGCTTCTATTTGTATGTTGATTTACATCTGGTTCCGGTTCAAAGACATCCGTTTTGCCGGAAGTGCCGTGCTGGCTCTGCTTCACGATGTTCTGTTCGTGTTAGCATTCTATGTACTGGTAAGAGTATCTGTGGGAAATACGTTTATTGCATGTATGCTGACGATTCTGGGTTACTCTATCAACGCAACCATCGTCATTTTTGACCGTGTCCGTGAAAATCTTTCCAAATCTGGAAAACGGCAGGATCTAAAAGAGGTGGTAAATGCCAGCATTACCCAGACGCTGACCAGAAGTATTTACACTTCGCTGACCACCTTTATCATGGTAGCCCTGTTGTTTGTCCTGGGTGTTTCTTCCATCCGGGAGTTTGCGGCGCCATTGATGGTTGGTATTTTGTGCGGAGCCTATTCATCCGTATGTATTACGGGCGCGCTGTGGTATGTAATGAAGAACCGTCAGACACAAAAAAGCAAATAAGAGAAAAAAGGCAGGGGAGTGTAAATACGCTTCCCTGTATTTCTATCTATTTGGCGATAAAAAAGGAGATTGCAGAAAATGGAAAAATGGGTGGTTGCAGCCAAACGGGCAGATTTTTACAAGATTGCAGAAGAATTCGGGATCGACCCGGTGATTGCTAGGATTATACGAAACCGGGATGTGATTGGGGAAGCGGATATCCGCATGTATTTGCAGGGAGAGGTAAGTGAGCTGCCGTCCCCCTGGCTGCTAAAAGACATGAAAGAATCTGTCGCCATTTTAACGGAGGGAATCCGTCGGAAAAAGAAGGTGCGGATCATCGGGGATTACGATATTGACGGGGTATGCGCGGCGGCAATTTTATATAAGGGGCTGCGCCGAGTGGGTATTCACACGGATACCTATATCCCCAACCGGGTCACAGACGGCTACGGCCTGAATCCCCACCTGATCGAACAGGCCGGGGAGGACGGGATAGAATTGCTGATCACCTGCGACAATGGAATTGCCGCTGCCCAGGAGGTCAGGCAGGCGAAAGAACTGGGTATGACCGTGATTGTAACCGATCACCACAACGTTCCCTATGAGGAAAAAGAGGGCGCGCGCATTCCCATACTGCCCCCGGCGGATGCAGTTATCAATCCCAAACAGGAAGCGTGTACCTATCCTTTTACAGAACTGTGCGGAGCGGCGGTTGCCTACAAGTTGGTTTCTGCCCTGTATGAAACTTGCGGCATCCCAGAAGAAGAGCTGGAGGAACTGCTGGTTCTGGCCGCTATCGCCACGGTAGGGGATGTGATGGATCTGCAAGGGGAGAACCGGGTTTTGGTAAAAGAAGGGCTGAAACGCCTGCCCCATACTAGTAATCCAGGGCTTCAGGCGCTCTTGCAGGCGAATCATCTGGATGGGGCGGTGACAGCCTATCACATTGGCTTCGTTCTTGGCCCCTGCATCAACGCCAGCGGCAGGCTAGATACGGCGGCCCGTTCGCTGAACCTCCTTTTGGAGCCGGATCCGCAGAAAGCGTCTGTGCTGGCGGGCGATCTGGTACATATGAATGAAAGCCGAAAGTCGATGACCGCCTTGCAGGTAGAAGAAGCAGTTCGGCAGATTGAAGACAGTCTGTTAAAAGAGGATTCTGTGCTGGTGGTATATTTGCCCCAGTGTCACGAAAGTCTGGCCGGGATTGTGGCCGGACGGATACGGGAACGTTACCACAGACCGGTGTTTATCCTGGCAGACGGCGAACAGGACGTAAAGGGATCGGGACGTTCCATCGAGGCATACTCCATGTTCGATGAGCTGACGGCTTGCAGTGATCTGCTGGTAAAATTCGGAGGGCATCCAATGGCTGCCGGACTCTCCATCCGTCCAGAATGTATAGAGGAGCTGCGTCGCCAATTAAACGAAAACTGCACGCTAAAGCCAGAGGACATGATTCCCAAGTATGTAATCGACGTGCCCATGCCCATCGGTTATGTGACGGAAGCGCTGGTGGAGCAGATGAGCCTTTTGGAGCCTTTCGGAAAAGGAAATGCCAAACCCTTATTTGCTCAGAAGAATCTCCGGGTCTCGGGATTTTCCATCTTTGGAAAAAACAGAAACGTAGCCAGGATGACCCTCACAGAAGAAACCGGAAAAAGCCAGGAGGCGGTTTATTTCGGGGATATGGAAACCATAACACAGGTTCTAGCTGAGAAAAACTTGATATCTGTGCTGTATTATCCGCAGATCCGGGAATACCAGGGGAGAAGAAGCATACAAATTGTGATACAAAGCATTCAATAATTTAGCGATAGAACACCAGGTAGACTTTTATCTATCTGCGGAAATCCATTCTGATTTAGAAAATGGATTTCCGTGTTATCCATCGGAAAGGTATCGAATTTACATATTTAGCATAATATAATGATTTTGTTACCGCCCCTATACTTGGTACAGAAAGGGGGTGTTTCCTAATATGGAATGGATACTGTCTTTTTTAGTCGCTGTTGCGGCAGGTATGGTTAGCCGCCTTATCTGCAAATGGTTAGACAGCGATAAATAGTCGGTAATTAGCCTATGGATTAAGCCTCCATGGCAAAATGGAATAGAAAACCCCGGAGAGCCGCCTCCGGGGTTTTCGCTGTGTTTCCTATATGGATACTATCTCTTTAGCCTATTGGCATTATAGCATATGTAATTTTGCATTGCAATATTCATAAAATATTTTTCGTCTATCTTCTCATTGATCATTCTAGAAAAAAATGTTATACTTGTAAACAATTTATGAACACGGAGATGGAATGGAAAGGAAAGTGCAGGTGATAGGATGGCGGAGCAGAAGATTATGGAAACAATAAAAAGGGCCGATGCCAGAACCAAGGCAATGGATGATTTTACAAGCCCTTCGGATTTATACGATGAGCTGATACGCAGTGTGAAAAAGTATCATCCATCTGCGGACCTTTCCATGATCCAAAAAGCGTATGATGCGGCATACTATGCGCATGAGGGACAGAAGCGAAAGTCTGGGGAGCCGTATATTATCCATCCGTTGTGTGTGTCCATTATCCTGGCAGATTTGGAATTGGATAAGGAGACAATCGTGGCCGGGCTGCTTCACGACGCCGTGGAAGATACCTGGATGACAACGGAGGAAGTAACCAAGGAATTTGGAGCGGAAGTATCCCTGCTGGTAGATGGAGTGACGAAGTTGGGACAGCTATCTTATTCGGCGGACAAAGTAGAGTTGCAGGCGGAGAATCTGCGAAAGATGTTTCTGGCCATGGCCAAGGACATCCGGGTGATCCTGATTAAGCTGGCGGACCGTCTTCACAATATGCGTACATTGCAGTATATGACCCCGGCCAAGCAGATGGAAAAAGCCAGAGAAACCATGGATATCTATGCTCCGATCGCCATGCGTCTGGGCATTTCCAAAATTAAGGTGGAGTTAGACGATCTGGCCTTAAAGTATACCAAGCCGGATGTATATTATGATTTGGTGGAAAAGATTTCTCTGCGCAAAAGCGTCCGGGAGGAATTTATCGGCCGTATTGTGGAAGAAGTCCAACAACAGATGGAGGCTTTTCACATCGACGCGCAGGTAGACGGCCGTATCAAACATTTCTTTAGCATCTACAAAAAAATGGTGAACCAGGACAAAACCCTGGATCAGATTTACGATCTGTTTGCCGTGCGGATTCTGGTGGAATCGGTGAAGGACTGTTACGCAGCCCTGGGGGCGATTCATGAGAAATATAAGCCCATACCGGGCCGTTTCAAGGATTATATCGCTATGCCCAAGCCGAATATGTACCAGTCTTTGCATACAACCTTGATTGGCTTTAACGGCCAGCCTTTTGAAATCCAGATACGAACCTATGAAATGCACAAAACGGCGGAATTCGGGATTGCGGCCCACTGGAAGTACAAGGAGTCTTCCGATGGGAAGAAGTCTGTGGACAAAAGCGAGGAGGAAAAGCTGAGCTGGCTGCGCCACATCCTGGAATGGCAGAGGGATATGTCCGATAACCGGGAATTTATGAGTCTGCTGAAAAGCGATCTGGATCTGTTTACGGATAATGTTTATTGCTTTACCCCAGCGGGGGATGTCAAAACCCTTCCGGCAGGCTCCACGCCCATTGATTTTGCTTACAGCATCCACAGCGCCGTGGGGAATACCATGGTGGGGGCAAGGGTAAACGGCAAGCTGGTTCCCCTGGAATACGTCATCAAAAACGGCGACCGAATCGAGGTTATCACTTCTCAGAATTCCCAGGGCCCTAGCCGTGACTGGCTAAAGCTGGTAAAAAGCACCCAGGCAAAAAATAAAATCAACAACTGGTTTAAGCAGGAATTAAAAGAGGACAATATCCTCAAAGGCAAGGAAATGCTTAACCAATATGCAAAAAGCAAAGGGCTTCAGCTCGGCACATACACCAAGCCGAAATATGAAGAAGTCGTGATGAAGAAATACGGTTTCCGCGATTGGGATTCTGTTCTGGCAGCTTTGGGGCATGGCGGACTCAAAGAAGGCCAGGTATTCAACAAACTGTTAGAGGCTTACAAGAAAGAAAATCCGCTCAAGCTGACAGATGAGGATGTACTGGAGGCTGTCGCCAACAGTTCCGATAAAATCCATGTACAGAAATCAAAAGCCAAAGGAGGCATTACCGTAGAAGGGGTTAACGATATGTCGGTGCGCTTTTCCAGATGCTGCGCTCCGATACCAGGGGACGAGATCGTGGGATTTATTACTCGCGGAAGGGGCATCTCTATCCATCGAACCGACTGCGTCAACATACTTAGCATGGGCGAGCTGGATCGCGCCCGTCTGGTCGAGGCAGAATGGGAAATGCCGGAAGAGCAGGCGCACGAAAAATATTTATCCGAAATCGTGATCCATGCGGATAACCGTACTGGTCTGATTGCGGATATTTCCAAGATTTTCATGGAGCGTAAGATTGACTTGAAAACGATCAACAGCAATACCAGCAAACAGGATATCGCAACGATTTCCATGTGTTTTGAGATTGGCAGCAAAGAGGAATTAAAATCGCTGGCGGAAAAGCTGCGGCAGGTGGAAAGCGTTATCGAAGTGAAACGCAATGCCGGATAATAGGAGTGAATAAAAGATGAAGCAGATGAAAGCAGGGCAGTGCCGGGTAGGTATGGTGATGACCAACTGCTACGGCCTGATGAACATACAGACAAAGGAAATGATTCTGATAGATCCGGGAGATTCCCCGGAAACCATAGAGGCAATGGTGGATCAGATGCAGGGAAAGCCGGTAGCTGTTTTTCTGACCCATGGCCATTTTGACCATATCTTAGCGGTGGAAGCGGTGAAGGAGAAATACGGCGTTCCCGTCTACGCCGGAAGGGAAGAGGCAGACGTACTCGCAGAGGTTTCTCTGAATAAAACCGATGCGATGCGCCGCCCGTTATCCGTTTACCCGGACGTACTGGTAGACGATCTGCAAACTTTTACCATGGCAGGTTTCTCCGTTCAGGTGCTTCATACTCCTGGTCATACGAAAGGCAGCGTCTGTTATTATTTTCCAGAGGAAAAGCTGTTGGTCAGCGGAGACACCCTGTTCCGGGAATCTGTGGGGCGCACCGATCTGCCCACGGGAAATACCGGACAGATTATAGAAAGCGTGCGGCGGCTGATTCAGACGCTCCCGGAGGATGTGGACGTGCTGCCGGGACACGAATCGGCTACTACAATCGGCCATGAAAAGAGGTACAATCCCTTTGTGTGAGATTCAGATATGGTTAAACAGACAGGATTTTGAGTATGATATCTATGCGCTGGTGCGCTCTTTTTATCCAGGCAGACAGACGGAGGTTCACCGCATGGAGGGCGATACCCCGCCGGAGCAATCCATGCGGCCCCTGGGGGAGCAAGTTTTTGTGGTGGCGTGGAGCGGCGGCCAGAAGATTTACGTGGAATGCCGCATGGAGGGACAGACCCCTGTCCATATAGAGGATGTTCCAGATTCTCCCGATGATCGGATTGCAGTAAAAAACCGCTTAAAACAACTTTTGTATCAGACATTGCAGGCATTCACCGGGCGCGCGCTGGTCTGGGGAACGCTGACCGGAATCCGCCCGGTGAAGCTGGCGGCAGGTTTTCTGGAAGATGGCATGGACGCGGCAAAAGTACAGGCTTACATGGAGGAAACGTATTATCTGAGCCGTCAAAAGAGCAGCCTGTGCGTGGAAATTGCCCTGCGCGAAAGGGAAATTCTTGACGGCCTGGACTGCCGAAACGGATACAGCCTTTATATCGGGATTCCTTTTTGCCCCAGCATTTGCATGTACTGCTCGTTTAGTTCTTATCCGTTAGAGAAATGGAAAAATCGGGTAGATACTTATGTGGAAACCCTTTGCCGGGAAATTCGGGCGTCGGCGCCGCTGATGCAGGGCAAAGAGCTGCACACCGTCTATATCGGGGGCGGCACCCCCACAACTTTGGAGCCGGATCAGATGGAAAAGCTGCTGGACTGTCTGGAGGAAGCATTTCCCCTGGAAAATCTGTGGGAATTTACCGTGGAGGCCGGACGGCCGGACAGCATCCGCCGGGAAAAGCTGGCGGTTTTGAAAAAGCATTCGATCAGCCGGATCTCCGTAAACCCGCAGACGATGAACCAGAAGACTCTGGACTTTATCGGCAGACGACATACGGTTGAAGAGATTCAGAACGCCTATTGGCTGGTGCGGGAAATGGGCTTTGACAATATCAATATGGATTTGATTGCGGGGCTTCCGGGGGAGGGCGTCCAGGAGGTGGAGCATACCCTGAACGAAATCCGAAAGCTCGGCCCAGACAGCCTGACTATGCATTCCCTGGCCGTCAAGCGTGCGGCGCGCCTGCGCTTGTTCTCTGAGGAACACAAAGAGTTGACGTTTGAAAACAGCAGCAAAATCATGGATATGGCAGAAAACTACGCCAGGGAAATGGGGCTGCTGCCTTATTATCTATACCGCCAGAAGAACATGGCGGGCAACCTGGAAAACGTGGGTTATGCAAAACCTGGCAAAGCCAGTCTTTACAATATTCTGATGATGGGTGAGAAACAGAGTATTGTAGCCTGCGGCTCTGGAAGCATCTCCAAACAGGTTTACCCAGACGGACAGATCGAGCGGTGCGAGAATGTAAAAGACGTGACGCAGTATATCGATCGAATTGACGAGATGATTGAACGGAAAAAACAGCTTTGGAATCGCTAATACCAACGAAAGGACATTTCAGATAACAGACGAAATGTTCTTTTTTTATGCACCATGGGTATCCTGCTTGATTGCCGGAATCTGAAAAAAGGAAGATATTTTACAAGACACATCAAAAGAGAAAGGGTAAAATGGCTGTGATAAGGAGGAGGATGCGTATGAAAAAAGAAATCCGAACCGTAGTCTACGACGAAGAATTAAGACTGGAAGCGTACCGTTTTGAAGGGATTGTCCAGCCGTTTCCCAATCATTTCCATGAGCATTATGTCATAGGTTTTGTGGAGGATGGGCAGCGGCTGCTCTCCTGCCGGAACCGGGAATATGTGATAGAAAAGGGCAGCATCGTATTGTTCAATCCAGGGGATAACCATGCCTGTGTGCAGAGCGATGAGGGGACGTTTGATTACAGAGGATTCAATATCTCTTGGCCGGTCATGCTGGATCTGGCGGAGGAGGTTACCGGAAAACGGGAGCTTCCAGGATTTTCAGAAAATGTGATCTATGATGGGGAAGCCGTCTGTTACCTGCGCCCGCTGCACGGGCTGGTTATGAAAGAAAGCTGTGATTTTGTAAAAGAGGAGTTGCTTCTGTTTCTGATTTCGCTGCTGATCCAGAGATTTGGGCAGCCCTTTGAACGCTGTATTCCAGAATGCAGAAAAGAGATCGAAAGAGCCTGCGAATATATGCAGCGGCATTTTACGGAGCGCATCTATCTGGATCAGATATGCCGCTATGCGGGACTTAGTAAATCGGCATTGCTGCGCGCCTTTACAAAGGAAAAAGGAATCACGCCATACCGATATCTGGAAACAATCCGCATCAACGAAGCCAAGAAACTACTGTCGGAGGGAATGCCGCCTGTACAGGCCGCGATCCAGACAGGCTTTTCCGACCAGAGTCATTTTACAAACTATTTTCATCGGTTTCTGGGGCTTGCACCGGGCATCTATCGTGAAATCTTCTTGGAAAAGGAAAATGTTCCCGTTTTTTGCGTTCCCCCTAAA
Organism: uncultured Lachnospiraceae bacterium; assembly: GCA_947571775.1. Classification (GTDB taxonomy): domain Bacteria; phylum Bacillota; class Clostridia; order Lachnospirales; family Lachnospiraceae; genus MGBC164599. Next base: position 129,256 of record CANOZK010000003.1, read on the forward strand.
CAATCCAATATGACTGAATAGTTGCGGAATATTGCAGTAAAAGTGTTGCAGTTCTTGACAAAGGAACGGAATTTCAATATAATGATGAAGTATGCTTCAGAGAAATTGAAAAAAGCAGAGGAGGAGATTTTCATGAAAAAGAAACTTGCTTTATTATTGTGTGCTGTTATGACAGCAGGAATGCTTGTAGGATGTGGTTCTAGTTCGGATTCCGGTTCATCCGCAGCACAGGAGACACAGGCACCGGAAACTTCTGCGGCAGACGACGCAGAGGCAGAAGATGACGCAACGGCGGACAGCGAGTCGTCATCGGACAAGGTGTGGGTGGTTGCAACCGATACCGTATTCAAACCATTTGAATATACCAATGAAGACAACGAGTTCGTGGGAATTGACGTGGACATTCTTGCAGCAATTGCAGAAGACCAGGGATTTGAGTATGAATTGCAGAGCCTTGGATGGGATTCCGGCGTGGCAGCAGTTCAGGCAGGTCAGGCGGACGCTCTGATCGCAGGAGCAACCATCAAACAGGAACGGATTGATTCCGGCTGGATTTTCTCCGACGGATACTACGATGCAACACAGACTTTCGTTATACCGACCGACAGCGATATTACAAGCTTTGAAGATTTGGAAGGGAAGAGCGTAGCAGTAAAGAACGCTACGGCAGGCGCAGACTTTGCCAACAGCCTGAAAGATGAGTATGGATTTACCGTTACCGTATTTGAAGATTCACCGACTATGTATCAGGACGTGCTTCTCGGCAACAGCGCAGCCTGCGTGGAGGATACTCCGATTATGGCGTCTTCCATCAAAGAGGGTGACCTTGCACTGAAAATTCCAGAAGGAATGGAGAGCGAGGGAGCGCCTTACGGATTTGCTATTATGGACGAGAACAATCAGGAATTGCTGGATTTATTCAATGCAGGTCTGAAAAACATTAAGGAAAACGGAAAATACGACGAGATTATTGATAAATATCTGAAATAGTACAATCAGATTCCATGAAAGGCGCGGAAAATCATTTGTGGTTTTCCGCGTTCTTGTGTTTGAGGAAATTCTGTGGTAAAATGACAAAAAATTACGTAACAGCCCAGATATCCTCACTGTTACAAAATTACGGAAAGGAGAAAGAACATGCTCGTAATCATAGAGAAATACTCCTCCATGCTCTTAGGGGCGTTGGGAAAAACGATTCTGCTGACGCTGTTATCGCTGATCTTTGCGATGGTTGTCGGCATGATCTTTGCTTTGATGAATGTGGGGAAAAATCGCTTTTTTAACTGTATCGGCACCATCTATGTAGATGCCGTGCGGGGTGTGCCTCTGATCGTATTGGCGTATTTTATCTTTTTCGGTGTGCCGCAGGGCATCAAGTCTCTTGGATTCCAGGACTTTCGGCTGACGGCGCTTCAGGCAGGTACGATAGCTCTTGCCATGAACTGTGGGGCCTATATGGCGGAGATTATCCGCGCCGGTATCGAAAGCGTGGATAAAGGGCAGATGGAAGCCAGCCGAAGCCTGGGGCTTTCTTATGGAAAAAGTATGCGCAAGGTCGTGCTGCCGCAGGCCATCCGCACGATGATTCCGTCTATCATTAACCAGTTTATCATCACATTAAAAGACACGTCCATTCTCTCAGTTATCGGTTTCCCGGAATTGACCAATATCGGAAAGACCATATCAGGGAACACGTTTAAAAGTCTCCAGACATGGGCGATCGTCGGCGTTATGTATATGGTTGTCATTATCACGCTGAGCAGGATTGCAAAGCGAATTGAGAGGAGGATGAACCGTGGCAGATAAAAAGATAAAAGTGCATGTGGAAAATTTAAAGAAAAGCTTTGGGAAGCTGGAAGTTTTAAAAGATATCAGTATGGATATCCAGGAAGGCGAGGTTGTAGTGCTTTTAGGTCCCTCGGGCAGCGGAAAATCTACGTTTCTGCGGTGCCTGAATCAACTAGAGACTGCCACGGCGGGAACGATTGTTGTGGACGGCGCAGACGTGACGGATAAGCATACGGATATCAATAAAGTCCGTGAAAACATCGGGATGGTGTTCCAGCATTTCAATCTTTTTCCCCATAAGACGGTGTTGGGGAATATCATGCTTGCCCCGGTGGAACTCAAGAAAATGACAAAAGAGCAGGCGACGGAAACAGGCATGAGCCTCTTGAAACGGGTGGGAATGGAAACCAAGGCGGATACATATCCCAGCCAGATTTCAGGAGGACAGAAACAGCGTGTGGCGATCGCCAGGGCGCTTGCGATGAACCCGGATATCATGCTTTTTGATGAGCCGACCTCCGCGCTGGACCCAGAGATGGTCGGCGAGGTTCTTGCCGTTATGAAAAAGCTTGCGGCCGACGGAATGACCATGGTGGTGGTGACGCATGAAATCGGATTTGCCAGAGAGGTGGCCGACCGGATTGTGTTTATGGACGCGGGATATATTGTGGAACAGGGAACGCCGGAGGAAGTCATCGATCACCCCAAGGAAGAACGGACGATCGACTTTCTGAATAAAGTTTTGTAGAAGAGAGGTTTTTGATTTTTATGAAAAAGATCATTACAATCAGCCGCGAATTCGGCGCAGGCGGCGGCGAAATAGGAAGGGCTCTTGCAAAAAAACTGAATTACGAATATTACGATAAAGAAATTATTTTGCAGATGGCGCGCCTGTCAAATATCGATGTGGAGAGTATCATCAAGTGGGACGAGAAAGTTCCCATTAACTTTGGATTTGCTCAGAGTTTGTTTGATTTTTACAACAAGCCGCTTAACGAAAAACTATTTGAAATCCAGCAGGATGTTATCCGAAAAATTGGAGAGAAGGGAAAATGCGTCATTGTGGGGCGAAACGCAAATACCATTCTCAAAGAGTTTGAAGGCGGGCTTCATGTATTTTTCCATGCGGATCCCCATTGGCGGTTGCAGCGCATGAAGGGGAAAATGCCGGATACGCCGGAAGCAAAAGTTGGCGAGAAAATCCGTTTGGTGGATAAGACCCGGAAAAAATATTGCTTTTATTACACCAATACAGAATTCGGCGTTGCCGATTATTACGATATCTGCCTAAATACCTCCGCGTTTGGGATTGAGATGTGCACGGATATTTTGTTAAAGATTGCCAAAGAAGGAACATCCGGCTGCTAAATTTTGAGGGGATAGGAGTATGAGAGGAATTGCAAAAAAACTGGTTGCCGCAATTATGGCAACGATTGTGATTATGGTTGCGGCGCTTCTGCTGATTGTATACAGCCGTGTTTCAGACACGTTGCAGGAAAAGAGCGAAAAGCTGTTGGCGGAAACCACAGATAAAGCCTTGTATGAAACCAGCGCATGGATCAAACAGACTCTGACTATGCTGGAGATGCAGCGGGATGCCATCGAATATGAAAATATGGATATCCCGGCTATGAAAGAGTACATTAAACACACTGTGAATCAGAATGAGGCATACCCGGCAGGGATGTATGTGGCATTGACGGACGGTTCACTGTACCATGCGTCGTTTGTACCGGGGGCGGATTTCGACGCTAAGGCAAAATCCTGGTACCAGGACGGCATCCAGTCAGAGAAATTTATCTTGGGCGATGTGTATTTTGACGAGGACAGCCAGTCTTATGTGGTAGGCGCTTCTGGCATGTTAAAAGACAGCAGCGGGAGGACGCGGGGCGTTGCCGCGGCAGATGTATATCTGGATTCCATATCGGGGATTGTAAAGGATATACAGCTTGAAAAGACCGGGGGCATCTTCCTTGTGGACACCCGGACGGGCACGATCCTTGGGCATCGGCAGAAGGAAATGACCGGCCATGTAATGAAAGAGTCGGTCGGGGATATGTATGCCTATGTCAATGAATTGTTACAGGACGATGCTTCCGGGCTGTTTCTTTATGAGAAAGACAATACCTACATACAGGTGGCGCAGGTGCCGGACAGTGACTGGAAGGCCGTAGCCTATGTATCAAAAAAAGAAATTTTAAGCGAACTGTATACTCTGACTGGGATGATGGCGAGCGTATCTGTGCTGGCAGTGATCGCGGCGGTGATTCTGGTGATTCTTCTGGTAAGGAGAATCATAGGCAGGCCAGTGGCAGAACTGAATGAGGTTGCGGCCAAGATTACCGAAGGAGATCTGGATCAGACGATTGCGCATTGCTCCAATGATGAGCTGGGAGAGCTGGCAGATAATTTTGGAAAGACTGTCGTACGGCTGCGGGATTATGTGGATTATATTGATGAGATTTCCGAGAAGCTCCAGCAGATTTCTCATGGCAATCTCGATATCCAGCTTGTCCATGAATACGTAGGAGATTTTGCAAAGGTAAAAGAAGCCCTGGAAGGCATTTGCACAGCGCTCAACCATACCCTGGGCCAGATTGATGTAGCGGCCGGGCAGGTATCCGAGGGCGCCGGGTACGTCTCGGATGGGGCCCAGATACTTTCCAGAAGTTCATCACAGCAAAGCAATGCGGTAGAACAACTGCTTTCCCATATCAGTGAAGTATCCGACGGCATTCAGAAGACTGCCCAAGGGGCAAAAAAAGCCAGCCAGATATCCCAGGAGGTGGGAAACAGCATTTTGGAAAGCAATGACAAGATGCAGCACATGAACACGGCGATTCAGAAAATCAGCAGCAAATCAAAAGAGATTCACAGTATTATCAAAACCATTGAGGATATCGCCTTTCAGACCAATATTCTGGCTTTGAATGCCGCTGTGGAAGCAGCGAGGGCAGGAAATGCAGGAAAAGGCTTTGCCGTAGTGGCAGACGAAGTGCGCAGCCTTGCCGGAAAGTCCTCTGAGGCGGCGAAGAATACCACAGTGCTGATTGACCAGACGGTGGAAGCAGTAAAAGAGGGAACCAATGCGGCCAAGGACACCACGTCTGCTATCATGGCAGTTGTGGTCCAGTCGGAGGAAGTAAACAAGCTGATCGAAGGGATTGCCGAGTATTCTACAAAGCAGGCCTCAGCGACGGATGCGGTTATGCAGGGAGTTGAGCAGATATCCCAGGCCATACAATCCAATCTTGCCACCGCGGAGAAAAATGCGGCCGCCAGCGAGGAATTATCCGGTCAGGCGGATACACTAAGGGAACTGGTTTCAAAATTCCGGTTGAAGAATTCGTAAAGATGCGGTACAGTAGTGGAGATAAAAGAATGCAAACAAGGAGGTGTCCATGTCTGTACAAACACAGGAAAAGGCCGAAGTTTTGGACGGCTTCATAGCACTGGACAGAAAAGAAGAGGAAAAACATGCAGTTCAGGTGAGTATGCTGGCTTTCCATGTGGCAAAGGAACTGGAGCTGGATGCAAAGACCTGCAAAGAGCTGGCGACAGCCGGTATTCTGCACGATATCGGCAAGATGAAGCTGCTTGAGGAATATGGAAAGAAGGATTCGCTGATCATTGAAGAGCTGAGATATATGCGCATGCATTCCACCCTTGGATATGAGGCGTTGTTGGGGAAAGGGTATTCAGACTGTATTTTAAAAACCATTCTGCATCATCATGAGAATTACGACGGAAGCGGCTATCCTGCGCACCTGCGGGGGGAGAAAATTCCCCTGGGCGCGCGGATTCTGCGGATCTGTGACGTTTACTCTGCGCTGCGCGCCGACCGTCTTTACCGAAAAGCCTTGGATATGGATGCGGCTATGGGAGTGATGATTGACGAGGTAAAATATTTTGACATGAAGATCTTTCTGGCTTTTCAGAGAGTCGTGCATAAAATGGAGGGATAGAAACAATGAAAAAAAAACCAGTGACTGGCATGAGGGATATTTTACCAGATGAAATGGAAATCCGCAATTATGCGATTCGTTTAATCCGGGAAACTTACGGCAGCTTTGGATTTCTGCCATTGGAGACCCCCTGTGTGGAGCACATTGAGAATCTGTCCAGTAAGCAGGGCGGGGAGAACGAAAAGCTGATTTTCAAGATTTTGAAAAGAGGGGAGAAATTAAAGCTGGATCTGGCTCAAGAGGAACTGGATTTGGTGGACTCAGGGCTGCGCTACGATCTGACGGTGCCATTATCCCGGTATTACGCCAACAATGCCGCGAAGCTTCCGGCGCCCTTTAAAGCGTTGCAGATGGGCAATGTATGGCGGGCAGACCGTCCACAGAGAGGGCGTTTTCGCCAGTTTATGCAGTGTGATATTGATACGCTGGGCGATGCGTCCTGTCTGGCGGAAATTGAGCTGATTCTGGCCACCACCACACTGTTGGGAAAACTGGAATTTAGCAATTTTACCATCCGCATCAATGACCGCAAGATTCTAAAAGCCATGGCGGAGTACAGCGGATTTCCAAAAGAGAGCTTCGATACGGTGTTTATTATCTTAGACAAGATGGATAAGATAGGCGCAGAAGGCGTGGCGGAAGAATTGAAAAAAGAAGGATTCGCAGAGGAAGCCGTAAAAAAATATATGGATCTGTTCGATCAGGTGACTTCCGACGTAGAGGGTGTGAAACGCTGCGGCCAGATTTTAGAGGGCGTGGCAGAGAAAGACAGCATCGAAAATCTTGTCTATATCATGGAGAGTGTGGAAGCGGTCAAGACGGCAGATTTTATCATTCAATTCGATCCCACGTTAGTCCGGGGAATGTCCTATTATACCGGGCCGATTTTTGAGGTATCCATGGATGAGTACGGCGGTTCCGTGGGCGGAGGCGGCCGTTACGATGAAATGATCGGCAAATTTACCGGACAAGATATCTGTGCCTGCGGATTTTCCATCGGGTTTGAGCGGATCGTTATGCTTTTGATGGAGCGGGGCTTTAAGGTTCCCGCATCTGGAAAGAAAATCGCTTATTTGGTGGAGAAAAATATGCCTGCGGCGCGTCTGAAAGAGATTTTAAAAGGGGCGAATGAACTGCGGGGGCAGGGCGCTCAGGTAAACCTTGCCATCATGAAAAAGAATAAGAAATTCCAGAAGGAGCAGTTGACTCAGGAAGGATATGAGGAGATTGTGGAATTCTATCGGGAAACATTGCAGAAGAAAGAAGAGGATTAAATAATAATGGCTGAGACAATGCAGGGACTGCACAGAAGCGCCAGATGCGCAGAGATTGGAAAAGAATCCATTGGTCGGGAAGTAACGCTGATGGGCTGGGTGCAGAAAAGCAGAAATAAAGGCGGAATTATATTTGTAGATTTGCGGGATCGCTCCGGCATCATGCAGTTGATTTTTGAAAATGGAAGCATTGACGAGGAAGGATTTGAGAAAGCGGCAAAGCTGCGCAGTGAATTTGTTATCGCTGCCGTGGGAACGGTGGAAGCCAGATCCGGCGCGGTAAATCCCAATCTTTTGACTGGGGAGATTGAGATCCGGGTGCGTCAGCTTCGGATTTTGTCGGAATCGGAAACTCCGCCGTTTCCCATTGAGGAAAACAGCAAGACGAAAGAGGAGCTTCGGCTCAAACATCGTTATCTGGATCTGCGCAGACCAGATCTGCAGCGGAATCTGATGATGAGAAGTCTAGTTACATCGCTGACCAGAAACTTCCTTACGGAAGAAGAGGGATTCCTGGAAATCGAGACGCCAATGCTGACCAAGAGCACGCCGGAAGGCGCCAGGGATTATCTGGTGCCCAGCCGTGTGCATCCAGGGACTTTTTATGCGCTACCCCAGTCGCCGCAGATTTTCAAGCAGCTACTAATGTGTTCCGGCTATGACCGGTATTTCCAGATCGCCAGATGCTTCCGGGATGAAGACCTGCGCGCCGACCGGCAGCCGGAATTTACCCAGATCGATATGGAGATGTCTTTCGTAGATGTGGACGATGTGATCGATGTGAATGAACGGCTTCTGGCTGAGCTGTTCCGGGAAGTCCGGGGCATCGAAGTGCCGCTTCCGATTCAGCGTATGACTTGGAAGGAGGCCATGGATCGATTCGGCTCAGACAAGCCGGATATCCGGTTCGGTATGGAATTGCAGAACGTGACGGACGCGGTCAAAGGCTGCGGCTTTGCCGTGTTCAAGAATGCCATCGAGCAGGGCAGCAGCGTCCGCGGCATCAATGCCAAGGGTCTGGGAGCCATGCCTCGGAAAAAGATTGACAAACTGGTGGATTTTGCCAAAGACTTCGGTGCAAAGGGGCTGGCTTACGCGGCTATGGCAGAAGATGGAAGCGTAAAGTCTTCTTTTGCAAAATTTATGACCCAGGAAGAAATGGACGCTCTGATTGGGGCAATGTCCGGGGAACCGGGGGATTTGCTGCTGTTCGCGGCGGATTGCGATAAGGTGGTCTTTGATGTGCTGGGAAATCTGCGGCTGGAGCTGGCCAGACAGCAAGAACTTTTGGATAAAGAAGAGTACCGCTTTGTCTGGATTACCGAGTTTCCTCTGTTGGAATGGTCGGAGGAGGAAAACCGTTATACAGCCATGCACCATCCTTTTACCATGCCGATGGAAGAGGACTTGGAACTTTTGGATACCGATCCGGGAAAAGTACGGGCGAAAGCTTATGATATTGTCTTAAACGGCGTAGAACTGGGCGGCGGCAGCGTCAGAATTCATCAAAATCACGTCCAAGAGAAAATGTTCGAGGTACTGGGCTTTACCAAAGAGGAGGCTTATGAACAGTTCGGCTTCTTGCTTCATGCATTCCAGTACGGCGTGCCGCCTCATGCGGGGCTGGCTTACGGGCTGGACAGGCTGGTAATGCTGATGGCAGGGGAGGACAGCATCCGGGATGTGATTGCATTCCCGAAAATCAAAGACGCTTCAGACCTGATGGCCGAAGCTCCAAATGTTGTCAGCAGTCAGCAGTTGGAAGAACTGGAGATTGTGCTGGCATCTGATAAAGAATGAGATAAGTATCCGGCTATTCTGAAGAATCTTCTTCAGAGGAGCCGGATATATTAAAGTCACCGAACAGGGCAGTACCAAGCTGAACATTGGATTGAAGCTTCCAGCTTACCCCGTCGTTGATCAGAGTCAGTGGGATGGATTGGGATTGGGTGGCCGTGTTGCCTGTGATACAGTCCAGCAAAATCTGATTACATTTTTCCAGACGTCCCTGAGGCCCGTCGATCAGGGCCTCCGGTGTAGACAGATATTCGTCGGTCTTTTTGTTGTATTGGGATAAAATTTCTGTGCAGGAAAAGCTGGTAATCTCCGTATTTACGGTTGCTATGCTGCCGTTGTCCTGGGAATCGACAATCCGATAGTCTAGGCAGGCGCGCATCTGATCCAGAAGCGCCGCCGCTACGGCCTGGCTGTTCTCGTCGCTGTTGTCCAACAGTCCGGTCAATCCCAGATAATTATACATTTGGGAAGCATCCATATTTTTCAGGGTGTGAAAATAAATATCTGTCGTCTCCGCAGGGGTCAGCAGATATGGGTTGGCAATCGCAGAAATAAAGCCGCCCACCAATTCATTCTTTAAATTCTGATCCTTTTGGATCTGCCATTCTTTTTCCGTTTTTCTTAGATGTATCGTACAAGAATTGGAAACTGTCTGATATGTACGATTCTGTATCAGATCTTTCAGCAGCAGATAACGCTGCTCCAGGGAGGTATCCTGGGGAACTTGTCCGTTGGCCGTTGCCAGAATTGCTTCGGTCAGATATTCTTTCTGGTAATCTTTGGAGAGGATATGGGCGTCCAGCGTGGTAATCTGCACGCTGCAATCCGCCTCGGTCTTTCCGGTGCGAATCGTCAGGATTTTATAATCAAAGTCTTTAAAAAACAAAGAAGCCACTTCTTCAATCGTGGAGGAGGAAGCCTGGGATGTGGAGGCGTCCAGAAATAAACCCTCTGAGACCAGATACTGTTGAACCGTATCGGGGTCCAGATTTTTTAGTTGGTTAAACTCAGAAACAACCGCTTCTTTTACCTGCTTTTTCTCCGAATTCGCGTATATTCCCAGAAAGATTCCAAGGAGAAGAAGAAAGAAAAGCAATACCCCTCTAAATAGTTTCATAATCTTTGTTCCATTCCAATTTCTTTTCGTGTCATTATCCCGTCTAGTTTATCAGAAAATGGAGGAAATGTCAAAAGCTAGAGCGGTTTTTAGTATGGGCAATGGAGGGTCTGTCAATTAAGAGAAATTCCTTTCCCGAGGCGCCGTTTTATGCAGTCTTTTTCTTTGCCTATACAGGATCAGCGCGCACAGCAGGGAGCCCATACAAGTGATTCCTTTACCAGCTCTTGCTCCGGGTGCGTGATAGGTGATTTGGATGTTCTGTATTCCTTTTTTTATGGCGAATCCAAGAAAGACGCCGTTTACTTTTTCTGTGTTTACCGCCTCTTTGCCTACGAGCACTTCAAAATGCGAATCATAGGGAATTGAGGTAATCACCCAGCCGGTTCTTTTTACCGAAATCTTTCCCTGAATTGTATTTCCTTTTGTACGGCTGCGGTCTGCCTGAAATTTTGATTGATATAGCTTTTGTCCGGCGTTGGTTTCGTCCTCCAATACACGCCTGTCCCCCAGAAAACATTTTATGTCTGAAATCTCATAGTCGCCTTCGCCGAAAAGAAGCTCCACATTTCGGGTTTCCTCGCCCAGATCCGATACATAGGTAAATGTAGTATTCCCATTGTAGTAAATATGGCTGCGGGCGCTTAGCCGGTTGCGAACGCCGTTTACCCAGATGGATATATCGCGGCTGGGGCGGTTGTTTTTTACATGAAACTGTAAATACAAAAGGGTGTTCCATTTGCGGGCGGAGACTTCTATCTGGCCTGCGGCACTGGTTTTTTCTTTGGCCTGGATGTGATAAGTTCCGTCTGCGGTATAGGAGGCTTTCGCTTCCCGGGCATCTATTTGAGGCAGCCATAATTTATCTGGCTTTGCCCAGGCTTTGACTTTGTTTTCCCATTGGCCGCTGTCCGGGGCGTCTTTTACCACTGCATATTTCATAAGGGCGATCTGATTATAAGGAAATGATAAGCGGCGCCAGCTCTGTTCTGGGATGATCCGATCGGTGGCGTAGGCGATGGGAGCGGCGTTTTTATTTTTGTAAACGGTGAGATCTCCTCTGGTCTTACACGGCGCATATCCGGGGGGCATTGCATTTCCCGGCTGGGCAGAGTTTTTTACAAGGTATTTGACTCCCATCAGCTTTTGATACAGCGGATTGCTGGAGGAGGCTTGTATCAGGCTGTTTCGGAAAGGCTTCTCCGTCTGAAATCCTGTCTCCCAAAATTTCTGGTAATCCGCGTGACAGGCGGAGGAATATAGGGAGGATATCCACTGTCGGGAGTCCCAGATCCGGTTCAGATCCGCGCCTTTTTCCCCTTCCGGGCCGCGCTGCTCTAAGCGGCAGAGCTGCGGCTCTTCGTCCAGCGTCTGGGAAATGAGCGCGCCGATATCTTCGTTTGTAATCTCTGCGTAACTTTTGGGGTCTTCCAATTCCCAAAAACAGCCGCCGAAACAGCCGAACAGCAAAAGGAACAGAATCGGAGGCACACTCAGCAAAAATAGCCGGCCGAATTTCCAAAAAAGCACAAAACAAACGAGCGTCAAAAGTCCATCCGCCAGCAGAAACCGCCATTCTGGAAAATCTTGACAACAGCAGTACAGCAGCGCAAGCGTGAGAAGATGCGCGCAGAAACCGGCAAAGAAAGAAATTTCGCGCTTCTTTTGCTTGTCCAAATACACGGCAATCAGATAGCAGAGGAGCGGAAGAAAGGGAATCAGCGATTTCCCGCGTGCATACAGCCCTCCGTTGAGCGCCCAGGCAAAAAAGGGAAAAACAAATATCAGCGCGCAGCCATAAGTCAATACGCGTTCCTGCCATTTCCGATAAGTGAATCCAGCGAGGAAAGTGGTAAAGATAACTGTGGGAAGGCCGACGCCATAACAACTGTACAACAGACTTTCGGAAGGTATCTGCGGCAGGAACAAAGCAGCCAAATCTGTGCTCCCCGCGTTTTCGCGTCCCAACAGGGCAAAAGCTGTGGGAACCAGCAAAAGGCCGCTCATCAGGACGGCTGTCACCATGGGAAACAGAAAGGAAAACGCGTCCTTGAAAAACTTGCCTGACCGAAAGCTTTGTTCTTGGATGACGTATTGAGAGAAACCGTAAAATCCCAATACCAGCATACCGCAAATGCTGAAATAAAAGCTGGAGAGGATCATCAGAAGGACGCCCAGGATATACAGCCCAGATCTGTTTTCTTTCAAATGCCTATCCACGCCCAACAGCGCCATACACAAAAACGGCATGTAATTAACGAACATGAGCTGATGACAGGAGTGGTAGATCATCGGCCCCGCCAATAGAAACAGCACAGAGACGAAAGCCCGGATTTCTTTTGAAAAACCCTTTTGCCCCAGCCAGTAATAAAACAGCCAGGCCGACAACATCAGCTCCGCCGCGCTGGCCGCCATCAGGTAATGGTCCATACGGATAAATGGGAACAGATAGGAAAACAGAATTACCGGGCTGAAGAGTCCGTAATAAGAGAAATGAAAGATATTCTGGCCTCCGCCTAAGTTTGCCGCAAATTCCGGGAACAGAGCCCCTGTCTCGTAAAATAGCTGCCGGAAATAGGCAGGCAACACGCTGTGCTGGCTAATCCAATCCACTTTTGAGCCGAAGACGCCGCGCCTTGCGGCAAACAGCCAGCAGGCGAATAGTGTCAGAAGTCCGAGGAATAGATAGGGCATCACATTTTGCATTCTTTTTTTCATTTGTGTTGTACCTCCGGTAGTTTTGCATTTCATTATAAATGTCAGATCTTAAAAGATTTGAAAGATGTCTCTTAAAGTTTCTTAATCAAATAGCTTTACACAGAATTGGATCGCCGCTATAATAGGCCTATGATGCAATATAGAAAAGACAAAAAAGGAAATGAACTATCCATTCTCGGCTACGGCTGTATGCGTTTTTCCAGACAGGGTCTGGGCATTGACTTAGATAAGGCGGAGGCGGAGGTCATGGCCGCGATCCAAGGCGGGGTAAATTATCTGGACACCGCCTATATTTACCCGGGCAGCGAGGCGGCGGTGGGAGAGATTCTCCGGCGGAACCAATGCCGCAACACCATTTACCTGGCTACAAAACTTCCCCATTACATGATAAAGTCCATGGAAGGCGTGCAAAAAACGTTTCGGGAGCAGCTGACCCGGCTTCAGACAGATTACATTGATTATTATCTGATGCATATGCTGACGGATACGGCTACTTGGGAAAAGTTAAGAAAACTGGGAATTGAGGAATGGATACAGGAAAAGCTTGCCTCCGGGCAAATCCGAAACATCGGCTTTTCCTATCATGGAAATTCCGAGATGTTCAAACAGTTGGTAGACGTCTACGACTGGGATTTCTGCCAGATACAGTACAATTATATGGACGAAACCTCCCAGGCAGGCATAGAGGGGTTAAAATATGCCAACGCTAAAGGGCTTCCGATTATCGTTATGGAGCCGCTGCGGGGCGGCCGCCTGGTGGATTTACTTCCGGGGACGGCAAAGGAACTGTTCCGAAACGATCCCGAAAAACGCACCCCGGCTAAACTGGCTTTCAAATGGCTGTACGACCAGCCGGAGGTTACCTGTGTCCTGTCCGGCATGAGTTCTTTGCAGATGGTAGAGCAGAATTTACAGACTGCCTCCGAGGCCGTTCCCGGCTGTATGACGGATTCTGACAAAGCCCTGTTGGAACTGGTAAAAGAAGAAATCCGCAAAAACGTAAAAGTCGGCTGTACCGGCTGCGGCTATTGTACGCCCTGTCCCAAAGGAGTAGACATCCCCGGCACGTTCCGGTGCTACAACGCGATGTATGCGGAGGGAAAGAAATCTGGAAGAAGGGATTATCTGCAGTGCACCGCCTTTCGCCAAAATCCCAGCAGCGCCTCCCAGTGCGTTCAGTGCGGGAAATGCGAGAGCCATTGTCCTCAGCAGATTGAGATCCGAAAAGAACTGAAACGCGCAGCAGGAGAATTGGAAACCATTTCTTATAAATTTGTAAAAGGGGCTGTGCGCTTTCTGAAACTGTATTAAGAACAAGAAGAAGGAGTTTTAAATGAAATACGCGTTTATCATCATGGATGATTTTGATATGCAAGATTCTGCCAGTATCCACGACAACCACGCCCAGATTATAGGCGTGTCAAATCTGAAAGAAGCATGTATGGCCGCAAAGAGACTGTACGAAGAGGGCATAGACTGCATTGAACTTTGCGGCGCGTTCGGCCCTGCCGGTGCGAAAGAGATTATAGACGTTACGGAAAATCAAATCCCGGTCGGCTATATCACCCATTTGCCAGAACAGGATCCGCTTTATCAAAAGGTATTCGGAGCTGAAAATTAGATTTTGCGATAGAAAATCCATTTGACGGATGGTATACTGAGTTTTAGTTTTCAGGATGGAGCTGTTTTTCAAAGCGGCTCCATCCTGACTGCATTATCGAATATAAAAGACCCTGTTTTCTTTTCGTTCTGGTGCAGGGGGATACTCGCCGTCGGCATATCCCAGCGCACAGTGGCCAATCCCCTCATATTCTTCTGTAATTCCAAGGGATTTTAGCAGTTCCTTTCCCCATTCGGTTTCAAATTCTTCTTTTGCCCGGTGAATCCAGCAGCTTGCGATTCCCAGTTCATGTGCCGCCAGCATCAGATTTCCCATAACGAGGCTTCCGTCGTATATCCGGGTTGCGTCTTCCTTTTTGGCCAGTACAATCAACATGGCGGGCGCGCCGTAGAACGGGTCGAACCCCTCTTCCCAGCCGCCGATCTTGGCGTTCTTTTTTACAATTTCGTCCCGCAGTTTTTGCTCTGTAACCTGAATGATAATGGTGTTTTGACGCCCCATGGCGCTGGCCGCATAAGTGCCGGCCTCGACGATTTGATCCAGCAGTTCTTGGGGGATTGGATCTGGTTTGTATTTACGGATACTCCTTCTTGTCTTCATTTTATTCAATACTTCACTCATTGATATAGACCTCCTTTGGTTTCTTGTGTACTTTTGGAATCTTTTCCAGAGGATGAGTTTTGTTTATAGATCCTCGCACACCTGGAAAATATAAAACTTCAGGTAATAAGACTGGTCTGCGGCCCAGAGAATCGGATGGTCGCAGGCTTGCGTCCGAAATTCCACCTGGCGCAGCCGTCGGTGTGCGCCTCTGGCGGCTTCCTGAAGTGTTTTTACAAACAGATCCGGCTCCATGAAATGGGAACAAGAGCAGGTGGCGAGAAAGCCGCCGTTTCGCACTAGTTTTATGCCCCGCAGGTTGATTTCCCGATACCCTTTGACAGCGTTTCGGATGGAACGGCGGGATTTGGTAAAAGCCGGAGGATCTAGAATGACCACATCGTAGGATTCGCCCTGTTTTTCCAGCGTGGGCAGCAGTTCAAATACGTCTGCGCATTGAAAGGTTACCCGCTCCTCTACGCCGTTTAGTCGGGCGTTTTCTTCTGCCTGAAGGCATCCGAGCTGGGAGGAATCCACGCCCAGCACGCTCTTTGCGCCGGCAATGGCGGCATTTAAGGCAAAAGATCCAGTGTGAGTAAAGCAGTCCAACACTTTTTTGCCCTTACAAAGCCGCTGGATGGCCAGGCGGTTGTATTTCTGATCCAGAAAAAATCCGGTTTTCTGCCCGTTTTCTACATCCACCAGATAGCGGACGCCGTTTTCTGTAATCTCCACTTTTGTATCAAAGGGTTCTCCAAGAAAACCCTTGATGCGCTCCATTCCCTCCTGCTCCCGGACTTTGGCGTCGCTTCGCTCATAGACCCCGCGGATTGATATGCCGTCTTGGGCGAGCGCTTTTTTCAGAAGATCGACAATGGTTTCTTTGAAGCGGTCGATTCCTAAGGCCAGCGATTCCACCACCAGCACGTCTGAGAATTTATCCACGACCAATCCCGGAAGGAAATCCGCCTCGCCAAAAATCAGCCGACAGCACCCGGTTTCGCCCACGGCTTTGCGGTATTCCCACGCATCCCGCACGCGCTTTTCTAAGAACGCTTCGTCGATGATCTGTTCCTTTCGGCGGGACATCAGGCGCACCCGGATCTTGGAGTGCATATTGAGAAAACCGTATCCCAGAAAATATCCGTCAAAATCTTCAATGGTGACCAGATCTCCGTTTTCAAAATCCCCGGAAACCGAAGCGATTTCATTGTCGTAAATCCACATGCCGCCCGCCTTGATGGTCCGGCCCTCGCCTTTTTTTAAAGTGACAACTGTCTGATACATACCGCGCCCCTTTCCTCAAAACTGTTCCTTATGAATCTTGTGCAGGGAAAGCTTGTCCAGCTCGCGTTTTGCCGGACGCTCTTTCGGGATTCCAAGAGAGAGAATCGCTTCCAGTGCGAAATGTTCCGGGAATTTTAACAGCTCTCTTAGATAACGCTCGGTGGACGTCCCGTCCGGTGTTTCCCGCAGCCGTCCCTGAATCCAGCAGCTTCCGATATTTAAGCTGTCCGCCATCAAATGCATATTGGACATGACAATCGAGCAGTCCTCCGTCCAGACGTCGGACACTTTCGTATCTGCGATGACTACGACCGCCGCGTCCGCCTCAGAGAGCATTTTTGCCGAACCTGCCCGGCAGGCGGACATTTTTTTCAGCATGTCTTTGTCCTTGACAACGATCAATTCCCAGGGACATCGGCCGCGGCTGGAGGCGGAGAGCAGCCCTGCCTGCAAGATATTTTGCAGCTTGTCGTCGGGGATGGATTCCCCCGTATAGTTTCGGATGCTGCGCCGATTTTGCAAAATCTTTAATAATTCCATGATTTTATCCTTTCGTCATTTTACACAATCATATCACAACTGAAGTTTTCGTGAACTACCCATTGTCTAAAGCCAATGGGCTTCCTGTTTCATCGACCTCGCAGCCTACTATCTCCACAGGCGTTAATTCGGGCAGTCCCTGCCCTATATAAGTTTCTTTTTTATGCTGTCTGCCGCAGTCCTTCCACTAAAATATTCTTTGCAACATTGATATCCCTGTCATGTTTCGTTCCACAAACAGGGCATACCCATTCTCTCACGGGCAAATCTTTTCTGGTATGCGGCGTCCATGTTATAAATGGCATTCATTTACATACAAAAATTATGTGATATTGTAGTAGATATTTCTGTCTGTTTTTAGATTTCCATGTTCCCATGAAGTAAGTATAACAGAAACCACTATTTTTGGCTACCTTAACCCACCCTCTAAAGCCAGCGGGGTTGCTAAGCGTCAGTGGCGCTTGGTTAGCAACGACCGGAACGAAGTCGAGACCTTGCGGATTTCCCCCGGCCCCCTTAAAACGCTATTCTTTAAAGGAAAACATTCCACAATTTCTGCCGAACCCACGTTTTCTAAATTCAAAATTGATTTCCATAAGAAAAACCAATTATGTATTTACAATATGATTATATTATGTTATAATTTTAGCGTCCTGAAAATTTTCAAATGCGGAAGGAGGTGTAAAGATGCAGCTTCTGTTTCCTAAGGAAGAGGAGATTATGTATGCCATCTGGGAGATTGGGCATCCATGCGTACTTTCGGAAATCTTAAACACGTATCCAGAGCTGAAACGCAATACGGTAGCGAAGGTATTGGTGATTTTGCAGAACAAGGGATATCTGCGGGTGGATTCCATTGTGAAGACCAGAACCCGGACAGGCAAAGCGTATGCGCCGGCGGTGGAAAAGCGGGCTTACGATGAGCAAAAGAAGATTATGAAAGACCTTGTGGAAAGTTCCAGCGTGAAAAAAGGTGTGCTTGCGTATCTCTCGGCTCTCGTGGATACTAGGGGAAATGACGATGAGACCAAGGAGATGATTGGGCAGATGGAGGACATGATCCAGCAGTACCGGGAAAGTATGGAGAGCGGCGGCGATTAAGGAGGTGTAGGGAGTTTTGAAATGCTCTTTTCCGGCTTTCTTTGCGTCTTCCATAGCAGTCAGCGTTTTGGTACTTCTTTTGCATTTCCTATTGCAAAAAAATAAGGCTGTGTCTAGGTTTGGGATAAGCTGTTTTTATTTTTGTGTGGTGTTGGCATTGTTGAGGGGATATTTGCCTCTTGACTTTTGCGGAACACTTTCTGAGGGAGAGAATGGTTTGAGTCTGCTAGAAAGCAGCCTTCATCTGACAAAGACTTATTATTTAACCCAGACGGCGCCTGTTTTGACTGCTTTTTTCCGGCGAACCTTATTTTTCGTGGGTGAAGTACCGGTTAATTTGAATAAAATTCTTTTGGCGGTATGGGCAGCAGGAACGATTATTCTTCTGTGGAGACAGGCTTCTGGTTATTTTTCTTGCAAAAAAGAGCTGACGAAGATGTCGAGAGTGGAAGATACGGAAACAATGGCCGTTTTTCATAAGATATTTCAGGAGATTTTTCCAAGAAAAGAAAATCGGTGCGTCGTAGTACGTTCCGATCTGATCGGGTCTGCCGCGGTTTTTGGTATGAGAAAACCGATGATTATTTTGCCGAATGCAGAGTATAGTAATAGGGAATTAGAATTGGTATTTCGTCATGAATTGTTTCATGTAAAGCACAAAGATTATGTGTGTAAAAATTTGTGCGGACTTTTGGCGGCTGTACATTGGTGGAATCCGATTATTTCCTATTTATTTCCAAAGGTAATGGTTCAGGCGCAGGAACTGCTGGTAGATTATTGCGTTATAAAAGGGCGAAAACCAGAAGAAAAACTGTGTTATCTGGAATGCATTCAGAAAACAGTGAAACATGCGTCGGCTAAGAAGACGCGGAAAATATCCATAGCTGCATTGGGAAATGGGGACAGAAAGCGGGATGTGCTGCAAAGGTTTCAATTCATCATTGCACAAAACGTCACAGGTTTTACCTGGAAAAGTATTTTGATTGGATGTTTGTTTTTTGTGTTGTCTTTTACTTTTGTATTTGAAGAAGTCGTCTATCCAGAATATGATACATATGGAGATGAAGTCTTTTATTTTGTCGAAGGTGAGTCTTATTATATAAAAAACGGTAAAAGGTTCGATTTATATTTGGATGGCAGATATGTATACACCACAAATGAAATTATAGATGATTTTAAAAACTTACCAATATACGAGGAGGAGAAAAAATGAGAAAAAAAATAATTCCTATTCTGATGCTCGCTTTTACATTTACAACTATGTGTTCAGAATCTGTTTTGGCTTTTCCACAATGTACATATTTAAATAATACTGATAACTCAGAGGGTACTTGCGAACCAAGAGCGAATAAGATTGACTATGTATATAAGGTAGTTAATGGTGTTCTATATAAACGTTTATATAATTTCACAACGCAGGAATATATAGGCAATTGGATAAAAGCCTAAATTGCAAGAAGGCGTGGAAATATATACGAAGATATAATTCTAAAATGATATATCAATGAAAATTAGAATAATTAGAGTTTGGAGGCTTGCTGTATGTTCAAGATGATGTACATACAACAGGCCTTTTATTATATTTATTATGGTACAAACAACCTAATATCTCTAACAATAATGAGATTGTGTCAAGATTTTTTTGCAAATTTAATTTCCGCCGTTTGGTAGTCGGTAGTCAGCCAGCTATGATATCAGACAGCAGTTCCTCCTCCGGTTTGGAGAGGTGATCCATGTTCATGTAACGACGGGTTCCCCATTGTGTCCCGGCCACATGGCGCAGTCTGGCACATACCAGCATCAAAACACTCTGCCCGTCTGGAAACGCACCGATCGCCTTTGTCCGGCGTTTGATCTCACGGTTTAACTATTCAATGGTATTGTTGGTCCTGATCCTCGTCCAGTGCTGGGTGGGAAAGTCCATATAGGTCAGCGTCTCCTCGATCCCTTCCCGCACCTTTTTGGCCGCACTGCCCAGTTTCATCTCCTTGAGCTTGTCTGATACGCTGCGGGCTTTCTCACGGGCGGCCTCCTTACTCTCCTGGGCATGGATAGTTTTCAGCATCATAGCGACTGTCTTCATTTTATTGCGCGGTGTAACAGAGAAGATGTTCCGGTAAAAATGAACGGTACATCGCTGATAGCGGGCATCCGGGAATACCTCAGGAATGGTCTCCAACATACCAAGGTTCTTGTCTCCGATGATCAGCCGGATTTCCGAAAGTCCCCGCTCCTTAAGCCATACAAAGAAAGACCGCAAACTTTCTTTATTTTCTTTCATTGCTTCTGCTGCACCAATGATCTCCCGGAATCCGTCGCTGTTTACACCAATGGCCACAAGGATGGAGACATTCCGGATCTCACCACCCCAGCTGCGCTTGGGATAGACACCGTCTACATAGACATAGGGATAGTCACCGGACAGCGGCCGGCTGCGCCACTGCTCGATATGTTCATAAGCCTTCTTGTTGGGATTGCTGATAGTGCCAGGAGATACTTTGGTCCCCCAGAGTGCTTCCGTGATATCTTCCACCCGGCGTACGGAGACACCCGCCAGATACATCTCGATCAGGGCTTCTTCCACAGAAGATTCCCTGCGGCGGTAGCGTTCGATGATGGCAGTCTCAAAAGGAACACCTTTGAGCTTGGGGACATTTAACTCCACTTCCCCGGCAGTCGTCTGAAAATTCCTCTTATAATGCCCGGAACGGTAACCCTGACGGCCACTGGAACGTTCGTACTTCTGGGCGTTGACCAGTTCATCTGCTTCTTTGTCGAGCAGGGTATTGAGAGTCTCTTCCACACTGGAGCGGACAAGGTCTTTCAGATCGTGCTTTATTAAGTCCTCGTTTAGTTGTATAATGTTATCAGACATGGTTGTATACCTCCTTTAGTAGGTTTTGTTGTGGTGACTTAATTCTACCAAATGGCTATAAACCATGTCTATTTTTATGAAATTAATTTGCGAAATTTATTATACGTTATCTATGGATGAGTGTATTTACAATATAGATTACTTAAGAGCATTTTATAAAAGTATATATAGGGTATTGACAATACATTAATAATAAGGTATCATAAATGCGTGATTTAACAAGGAGGGGATGCCTATGAGGGTGTAATTTGATTGAAGTATCTGAAAACATGCTGTAATTAAAAGTATGGACAGGGTAAAAGATATTTCAATTTTTAAGAGATGGCTGTCATATGATTGATTTTAGACTTAAGAGTATTGGAGGAATACATAATGAAAAAAATTTTTTTAAACCTGTTGCTTGTTATCATTATGATATTTTCCACTAGCATGTGTTGTTTTGCTGGAACTTTGGATGCACCAAAAGCAGCAAGTGAAACAATAAAACGAGTGCCTCCGCATTCTGACTATATTGCTATTCGGGAAATACACGTGTGGCCCAGATACATCAATGATTCTACTGGGAAAGAGTACTGGAATAGAAATGGTGTTTCATGTTCTATGGAAAAGTATTCTAGTGCTTCTTCGTCTACTGGACTGAAAGTAACGCAGGAGCAAAAAGCTACGTTGGATAAAAAACTTACGGGCTATACACAGGTTGGATATCATATAGAGATTAAATATGAGATTTTAGGGGATGAACCCTTTAATCAGAGAAAAATTGTGACACAGATACCTAAAAATGTGCCCAACATAACATTCCTTCCAAATGGATATTATACGTTTGAAGGAAATACTACTTTGCAAGATCCTAATTTCATGTGGTTTGGTTTGTTTTATCGTAGGAATACTTATGATACTCAATTTTCAGCGTCGGTAACTTTTGCTGAATAGAAGACGTATTGCAGTCAAGAGTTTGCGCGGATTTTGTTTACTGAGACTGGGTTTTGTAATTATTTTAGTATTGTGTTAGGAAGGACAGAATATGCAGGTAAGCACAGCGCCGACCAGTACCAGCAGGTTTGTATACTGCAGTACCGATAAAAAAAGTTATGTTATAGACGATCCGGTCACACAGACCCGTGTGGGATGTTTCGGCAGTGATGAGAAATATGAATTTAAGATGAAAGATGGGACAAAGAACACCCTTCAGAGGGCTTTGAGCCGTCTCAATGGTGAGACCAGGTCTTATCTGCTTGCAAAATACAATCCCTCCCGGATTTGGCTGGATGGTATCGATGCCCAAAATCTGATGGTGGATTTATACAACCGGGATATCATTTCCGAGGATGAATTTCTGAACTATAAAAGCGTGAGTGATGAAATGGTCTGCGGTACAGACAGGAAATCCGGTGATCAGGGCCTGGTGCCGGATCAGCCTAATATTTATCAGGCGTTTAAGGCATTGGGACAGGAAAAATGGGAAAAGGCCCAGCACCGGGAAGGGGAAGAACGGGAAATATTGTTAAAGAAATCCGAGATGTTTACCCGTTTGGCAGGTATCTTAAAAAGTGTCTACGGCGAAGTACAGGGGATCGTAACCAATCAAATGATGTGCGAAAGCTTTGAGCGATCTCTGGAGCAAATCAATTCCCCTTATTTTTCGGATGAAAAAAACCAGGAACTGATGACAAAATTTTTGGAAAGAGCAAAAGATGAAATGAACGATTCCCTGGATAAAATCGTATCACCCGAGGAATCTGAGGAGGAGAAGTTAAGAAGGCTGCGGGCCTGGGAAGAAGAGCGGATTTATCAGGAAATCCGAAATAAGGTTGTATATAAAAGATAATATTTCCGATTTTTAGAATTGGTAATCTGATTATACCGTAATTTCAGGACTTTTTAATTTTCCGATAAATAAAAATTAACTCAATGGAGGAATAGTTTTATGAAGAACCTAGTGAAAATAATTGCGTTATGTATGAGTTTTGTGTTTATGTTTAGCACAGCAGTATCAGCATCTGAACTTGAGAGTTCTCCGATTGGAGATCCTGGTTTTCAACATGAAACAATTGAACAAGACATGATTCAGCCACGTTATCCAGGAAGAGCAGGAATTTATTGCGTTAGAGCGTATGCTGGGGATAGCTCAAAGGGTATTTATTATACAGGGCACTCCACATATGCTGAATATTTGGGAAAGACTCAAGCTTGTGGCTTTACATTGGATCAGCAGACGCGGTCATTGTATGAATCTAACAATTGTGATTCGATCTATGTCGAGTTTGCATTTATAAGAGACGGAGCCGAGTATTTTGAGTTGTTTGTAAATGAGGAAAAAATCAAACGCCAATCTTTAGGAAGTCTTCCGGCAGGCAGTTGTGATTTGTTCCGGTTTTCAGTTCCGGTAAAAGAAGGAGTTGCTCAATGGAAAGTTGTGTTATATAATTATGGTGATAAAGAAGGCGCAGGTATGCCATTATCTACTACCGTTAAAATCAAATAAATAAAAAGATTCCTTCCCCAACTATCATGGGGAAGGGGAATAGAAAATCAGACGAAAATGCAACGAGTGACTTTTAAAGGAAAGGAAAGAAAAATAATGAATATATCTTTTCAAACAGCAGCAGATCCGCGGACAAGGATGTGGAATTCCACACCGAAATCAAACACCGGATCTGTTTTTGCTTCTATTGGACAGCAGGCAAAGGCGCAGGCGGCAGGACCGGCTTATTCCGTGAACCTGGATGCCCTTTCCGGGAAAGAAGAGAAAACATCCGCCAGGAAAACAGATCCGTCTTTGGAGGAAATCTACGATCGTTACATAGAAGGATACAAAAACGGAAGCTCTACTTATCCGCCGGGAGGCGTTGCGACAAAAACTCCAATCAACTGGGACGCGGACGGAACTTCTGTCTTGACAAAAGAACAGGCGGACGATCTGAAATCCGCCTACGATCTGTCCCATATGAATGAGGAAAGTTACTGGAATCTGATGGCGGATCTGACCAACCTGAATGTGATATCAGCCAGAGACATTGCCTCCCAGTGCGTGGCGAAACTTCCGGACGGCGTCGTGACCGGATTTACTGCTGTCGGAGATCGAAGCTTTGGGCGCATGGAAGTTTCGGGAAATCTCATGGAAAATCTTTCAAAATATAAAAAAGATTTGGTACGAATGATGGACTGGCTAAAAAACAATACAATCGCAGACAGTAATCAATTCTTTTGGATGAGGGATAATATTCTGCATAAGAGCGACTACGCGGACAGATTTGTGAGTATTTTGGAACAATTGATATAAATGCCTATTTAATGTAACCATTATACAATCTGCGTTTGAGCAATGCAAAGCAAAAAGAAATATCAAGAATAACAGCAATACAGTTGTAAATATCGGGGAAGAGTTTGCTTTGAAAATTTTTCGGGATGCTCAATGGGTTCCGGTTGATTTCCTTGAGGACACCGCATTTCGTGCGATTGCAATGGTTGTGAATCCAACAGAAGAAGTTGAAATTTCCGTAAATCTACGCGAATATTGTCCAGAGTTAGAGGCGGGAAAATATCAGATTTCTTATGATCTTGGAGATCGGGGAGTGCTTTCAGCAGAGTTTAATGTAGAATAGCAGATGCAACAATTACCAGATTTTTGTAAAGAGAGGCAAGCAATGAAAAAATCGATTCTATTTTTGGGGTGGCAGCCGTTATCGGGGCTGCTAAGCGCCAGTGGCGCTTGATTAGCAACGACCGGAACGAAGCGGATACCTTGCGGATTTTCCCCGAACCCCTTAAAACGCTGTTCCTCAGGGAAAGTATTCAACAATTTCTGTTTGTTTCTTTCCATTCCTGACATTGGCATTGATAGCAACGAATGTTTGTCGAACATACGTCACTTTATTTTTCTTGATACTGTCTATCTGTGCCGTCTGCCTCTCGTTTTATCGGGTGGGTGTTGCCATCGATGAATATGAGGCATTGAGCGGCATATCTCAGGAATAGCTTGAGAAAATTTGGGTAAATTGTTTTTCAGAAAATAATAAACGCAAAAACACTTGCAGCAGGAATCGCAGAAGCCGCAGGTGTTTTTTTGGTTGACAAGAGCAAGTCAAAGGGAGTATACTAGGAAATGAGTTAGTGTAAACTAACACAAGAAAGGGGAGGGTTTCATGAACAATGTTTGTCAATTCTGCAAGGAAGAGGACGATGCCCAGATAACTGTTCATACAGTTTTTCCCGGTATTGACCTTGCCTATCATTCGGTGTATACAGACTGTTGCTGTCTTGGGATAGAAACACAAGCCCAGGGAAATTTTATTGAGATCCACTATTGCCGGGAGGGAGGCATGGAACAGTGCCCAAAAAAGGGATTTTTCTATCTTATGCCGGGAGATCTCTCGGTGGCCCGAAGAGAGCAGCAACCGGTCAGATATCATTTTCCGCTTGGCCATTACCAGGGGATTTCCATTCTCATTGATACCGATACTGTGCCGGAATGTTTTTCTTGTTTTCTGGAAGATGTGGATGTGCGGCCAAAAGAGCTGGCGGAGCGGCTATGTGGAAAGGAAAACTGCTTTGTCATCCGTTCGCAGGACTATACACAGCACATTTTTTCGGAATTGTATACCGTTCCAAAGAGTTGTCTAAAGGGGTATCTCAAGGTGAAAGTTCTGGAGTTGCTTCTGGTTCTTGGCGAAATGGAGCCCAACAGAGAAGGTTCTGCGCCGGGTATCCTCTCAAAGCTGCAAGCAGATCTGGCAAAGAAGGCCGCCGCTTATCTTTCTGCCAATATTGACGGGCAGATAACCGTCTCTGAGCTTTCGGAGAAATTCCATGTATCCCAGACCTGCCTGCAAAATGCATTCAAGGGTATGTACGGCGTTCCAGTTCGAGCCTATATCCGTATGTTGAAAATGCATTCGGCCGCCTTGCGCCTTATCCATACGAACGACACGGTGTTAGAAGTTGCCAATGAATACGGATACGACAATGCCAGCAAGTTTGCTTCTGCATTCCGCAAGATTATGGGAACGCTTCCGGCTGAGTACAGAAGACTGCACAGGTGCACAGGATAAAAAAAGTGGCGTTTTGGAGCATTTTGATGTTTTTTTGGAGTGGAAACGGGAAGAAAAACGGAATATCATACAGACAGACCTTTGAAAAAGGGTTTTATTTTTCACAAAAAAGTTAGTCTATACTAATCAAAAAAGGAGAAGATGAAAATGAAAAAGATGAAATCCAGACTGTTTACATTGGGGGCTGCGGGAGTCTTGATATTTTCACTTGCTGTTACCGGATGTAGCCAGGAATTGTCGAACAGTAATGTAAAGCAAGAGTCCTCAGGCAGTGATGCACAGCCACAGCAGGAGCCTTCTGATTTGGAAGGTGACGCCATTGAAATTTCGGATAAGGATGATTTTGAAAAAATATACGATGACCTTACGGCATCCTACATACTCACCTCAGACATTGATTTTGAAGGAGAAGCGCTAGAACCGGTGGGCTTTTTTGAACCGAAATCGGAAGATCCAGAGGATGAGGAAACGCCAAACGTATCCTTGGCTTTTACTGGAACGTTTGACGGAAACGGATATACCTTGTCCAATATAGAGATTGACGCTGCCGATAAAAACGGCGTAGGGCTGTTTGGATGCGTCACCGGAGAGGGTTCTTGGGTAAAGAATTTAAACGTTGATACGATAAGCGTAAGTGGGGGTAATTACACAGGCGGCATTGTTGGTTTTGCGGATTTTGGCTCTTATCTGGAAGCGCTTTCGCTGACAGGCGAAAATTCCATAGAAGGTAAATTTCTGGTGGGAGGGATTGTTGGAGCTTCCCACGCGGATATTGTAAATTGTACAGCATCGGCGGACGTGGCTCTTGTGGAAGAAGATATGCAGGGGTTGGGAATCATCGTAGGCGGCCAGGAGGACGGAAATCTGGAAAACTGTACAGCAAACGGCAGTGTTACAGCCAAAGATGGGTGTTATAGCATCGGTGGTTTGGCAGGTTGTTTTCATAACAGCGCATATGCCAAAAATTGTATAGCTGAAAACATTGAGATTGTGACAGGCGATAACTGCTGGCTTATCGGCGGCTTGGCTGGACATTCGGGAATGTTTGAGGATGAGGCAACGCTGGTCGAGAACAGCATAGTAAAAAACGTTTCCATTCAGACAGGCGATCATTCAGAAAGAATTGGCGGAATCACTGGCGGCGGCTTCTATGCTTCCATTTATCGGGAATATTATCCAGAGCCGTCAAAGTCGGAGATAAAATCCTGTGAGGCTTCTGAATTTACCGTTTCTGGAGGAAAATATGTGGGAGCTGCTGTCGGATACTCCTATGGAACGACAACGGTGGAGGAATTTGACGGAACAATGATCTGGAACGGCGCAGAGAACGAAGAACCGATCGGTGCGGACGATAGCGTGAAACTGGAAGAACTCATTTAACTTAGAACAGAAAAAATCTTCTTTTTGACAGAAGATAGGATTATCCATCGTCAAAAAGAAGATTTTTTGTCGTCTATTTTCTTTTGCACAATTTGGACAGTGAATCTGGAATATTATGGCAATATCCGTCCTATACTTGTCCAGGAAAGCTCTTTTGCCTCTGGATTGTGTTCCAGGATCTGGTCAACCTGGCTGAAGAGTTTTCGAGCGTTCTGCTGGATCTGATTCTGCTGCTCCGATATCTGTACAAAAGTAGAGAGAAAGAGTATTTTTATAAGTCCTTACTCGAACATAATATTTTTTCTTTCCTTTTAATTTGGAGATGGATTTTGTGGCATTCTTTTTGACCAGTATAAGCTTTGCGTTTTTGAAGTTTTTGCTGGTAGAATACTGAATCTGAAAGTCGGCAGTACTGGGAGTCGGTTCTTTTACCTTTATGATAAAACCTCTGGATGTTGCTTTCAAAGACGAAATGCTTGTAGCTTTGGGATTTACCTTTATTGTGTAACTTACGGATTGCGCTGGATAATGGAGCCCCTCTTTGACGGAAGCTGTTATCCGTGCCGTTCCGATATTTTTAATGGTAACTTTCCCGGCAGCGTCTACCTTTGCAACTTCTGTATTGCTTGAGGTATAAGTAATAATATCATCGGTATCTTTGCTTAATGTGTTCGTGAACGCAGCATCCCCGTATGTTTTTGTGACAGAAACATTTTTAAATTTTAACACTTCGGTTTTCTTTTCTTCCAAAGTGGTATACGGTGGATCGCTTTGACAGAAGGTAACATTATAGGTATTTGCTTGTCCGCATTGCTGAAGAGAACGATTTTCCAACCCCGTTGTTATCATCCAGAACTGTTCATCGTCCGCACCAAAACAAAAACTTCCCGGATAGTCATACGCCTTATATAGATAAGTCTGTTTAATTGGAATCCATTGCGTTTCATCCTTTGGAAGTATTCGTATATTTTTGTATTCTATCGTGCGGATATCTCCCGCATGTTTGGGCAAATAATTTTCAAGAAACAGGGCTGTGTTTCCCACAAAGCAGCTATCCGTCAGCCCCGTATCATAACAGCACAATTTTGTCCAGTTTCCTGTTTTTAAATTGCATATCCACTGATACACCAATGTATGACCGTTTTCTTCTGAGCGGCCGCATTGCAAAAGCATACGATACCAACAGCCTTTCTCCCACGCATAGTTTCTCATATAGTTTACACCGTTTCCCTCATGGTCAAAAGCGTTTTCCTTGTCGTTTTCAGGATATACCAGTTTCGCATGAATGGTTGAGGTTTTTCCAGACTTGTCTTTGCAGTTGATGTCCCAGAAAGACATAATGGAACCGCTGCCTTTTTTCGGCTCCCACATTTGAAGTCCCGCATAGAAAGAAGGTCCCGATTCTATATGTACCTCATCGTATTCTTGTTCCAGGGAGGATAAATCCATCATCATTTGCGCACAGCAAAAATATGTGCCGTAAGGCAGGTAGTCGGCTTTGAAATCAATGGAATATTCCGAAAATTTCATGTCTGGTTCGATATTCAACCAGCCGCCTAAATAGGGCGATCTGTCAGCGGATTTCTCGTTAAATTCTGTCAGCGCCTGTTTTGAGGGAAAATCCATAATGCGGCTCCAGTCCCTTGATGAATCCGGTTCCCCAAAATCTGAATTGGCTGACAGAGAAAGTTCTGTATTTTCAGAAATGGAACGATTCGGTTCTTCTGTGTGATCCGAGACGCTTTGGCTGAAAATTTCATTTGGATTGACGTTCTCTGCGGCAAATACTGGCATATAACATGCAGTCAAGGCAGCCGTCAAAAAAAATAATATTAGTTTCTTTTTCATTGTTATTTCCTTTCTCAACTTTTTAGCTGATGTTATGCTTCATTATAACATTGGTATCCTACAATTTCAATTTTTTTACAGAAAACGGAAAAGCTAAGTGTGAACTGTTTGTGATACATTGACGTGTAGTCTTGCTCACTTTGTTGAAATCTGGTATGATAAGGGACAGATTTAGAGGCTGTTTTCAAAACAGATTCTGAGATCCTTTTATTTGGAGGAAATATATGAACAAACGAGTAGTGATTATCGGGGCGATTGTAATAGCAGCCGGCCTGTTGGGCGCAGGGGGCTGGTTTTTTCTGAAAGGAAAACCAAAATCTGGGGACGAGGTCGCGTATGTGACAACCGTGGGGTCTTTGACCGGCGGGGAAGATGTTTCCGGCACGCAGAATCGTTATGCGGGGGTCGTGGAACCCCAGAAAACCGTGGAGGTGAAGCTGGATACCGGCAGGGCGGTTCAGCAGCTGATGGTGGAAGAGGGACAGACAGTAAAAGCCGGCGATCAGCTTTTTTCTTACGATGTGAGCGCAGGGGAGGAAGAACTGGCGACGGCCAGGCTGGAGCTGGAGCGTCTGAAAACAGAGGCGGTCAGCTACCAGGAGCAGATCAATACCTACCAACAGGAGAAGGAAAAGGCTGCCCAGGAAGATCAGCTTTCTTACACGATCCAGATTCAATCCACGCAGATGGATTTGAAAAAGAATGAATATGAACAAAAAAGCAAGACGGCGGAGATTGAGAAGCTGGAGAAGGTCAGCGATTCCCCGATTGTGACTAGTGAAATCGACGGGGTGATCAAGACGATTAACAGTGACGTGATGGGAAATGGCGACAGTTTTTCTGACCCCGATTCCAGTTCTGGTTCCTCTGGAGGGAAAACCACGTTTATCACGATACTTGGAACGGGAAATTACCGGGTAAAAGGGAAAATCAATGAACAGAATATGGGAAGCATTGTCGAAGGCGACCCGGTGATCATCCGCTCACGGGTGGACACACAGACGACATGGAAAGGCACAATGGGAGAGGTGGATACGGAACATGCGGTCAGCAGCACAGAGAACAGTGCTTACAGTATGATGGGATCGGATGATGAGGAAGACCAGCAGACCTCCTCTTCGTCGTATCCTTTCTATGTAAATCTGGATAACACAGACGGGCTGATGCTTGGACAGCATGTATATATCGAAATGGATTATGGTCAGGAGGAGCAGAAGAAAGGCGTCTGGCTAAATGAATTTTACATTGTAGATGCGGAAGAGGACGCCTATGTATGGGCTTCCGACGGTCAGGATAAACTGGAAAAGCGTTCCCTTACCCTTGGCGATTATGACCAGGAGCTGGGGCTGTATGAAGTGAAAAAGGGGCTGACCAAAGATGACTGCATTGCATTTCCAGCCGATAATCTGCAAGAAGGGATGGCTGTGGAGATCAGCGACCAGATGCAGATTCCTACGGAGGATTTGCAGGATTCGGGACCGGACGGAGCAGAAGAGATCTTCGATGACAGCGGCATTTATCCAGGGATGGACACCGAAAATCTGGATGCAGAGATTCCGGCGGACACCGACGAGGATGCAGAAGCCCCGGAAGCGGAGGTGGAACCCTGATGATTCTGGAATTGAAAGATATTTATAAAGAATACCAGCAGGGAAAGCTGGTGGTTCCCGTCCTCAAATGTGTGAATTTCAGTATGAAGGAAGGGGAATATGTGGCGATTATGGGGCCGTCCGGCTCTGGCAAAACTACATTGATGAATATCATTGGCTGTCTGGACAAGGCAACCTCCGGGGAATTTTATATGGATGGGCAGGACGTCAACAAATGCTCGGAAAATGAGATGTCCGATCTTCGCCTGCACAAGCTGGGCTTTGTCTTCCAGAGCTTTCATCTGCTTCCCAAGCAGACCGCCCTGGAAAATGTGGAGATGCCGCTGAATTATGCCGGCGTGCCAAAAAAAGCCAGGAAGGAACGGGCATTCCGGGCATTGGAACGGGTAGGGCTGGCGGAGCGGGTCAATTTCCGGCCCAATCAGCTTTCCGGCGGCCAGATGCAGCGGGTGGCCATTGCTCGCGCGATGGTCAACGACCCGAAAATCCTTCTGGCGGACGAGCCCACTGGGGCGTTGGATTCCAAGTCCAGCAGCCAGGTTATGGATCTGTTTCAAAGCCTGAATGACGATGGCGTTACCATATTGATGATCACGCACGATGCGGAGATCGCAGAGTATGCCGGGCGCACGGTTCTGATCCGCGACGGGGAGCTGATGGAGAAAGGGGGAGACAGCCATGGGCAAGGAGCGTAATATCCGCAAAAATATCCTCATTGGGCTGATTAGCCTGGTGGTTGTCTGCGCCATCTTTGCCGGTGTGGGCATTGTGGCAAAGAGAGCCAATGCTACCACGGTAAAAGTGATACCGGTCATCGATCTGAACCAGTCTGGATTCTCTGACGGGAGTCAGTCTCTGTTGTATGGAGAAGTGACATCCAGCGTGACCCAGAAGGTAGAGCTGATACAGGATACGGTCGTCTCCCAGGTATATGTGAAGGTGGGCGACCGTGTCAAGCCGGGCGATCAGCTGCTTACTTATGATATGACGCTCAAGCAGTTGGAACTGGATTTGATGAAGCTTCAGAAGCAGGATTTGGAAAATAAGCTGGCTCAGGCTAGGAGCCGCCTGGAGAGCCTGGAAAACGGCGGGCCGATCATCGATCCAAGAGATGATTACGCACCTATGGATGAGGACGAGGATGAAGATGAAGCTTTTTACAGTCCCTATCTCAAAGCTTTTTCGCAGCTTCCGTTTCAGGTGATTCATGCGATGGTCAGCGCAGATCAGCTTAACGAAGATCCGATCAGCGCAGATCAGGTGACGCCTGATCTGCCGGTTGTATATGAGCTGCTGGATTACGATTCTGTGCCTTATCGGGGAACTGGAAGCGAAGAAGATCCGTATTGCTTTTTGTGTACAGGAAGCGAAGAGGGCGTAATTGTAAAGGGCTCTTTTTTTAACAAGATGGCCGGTTACGATGAAACGGGAACCGAAAAAGAGGGGGAAGCCTCTTGGTATCGTCTGGAATTTCACGAAGAGGATCAGATTGCAGATTTGGGGCGTCCAGATCAGTCTTTGAAAGGGTATTACGTGCGCCAGGGCAAAGAGGTTTTTGAGCCGGACGAGGAGAGAATCTTTACTTTAGAAGGCGCTGGGCAGACAGACGATGGAGAAATCGTGCTGACGGCTACGCCGGAGGCTGAGGTCAGCGGGCCGAATCCAGAAGTCGAGGAGACAGAAGAACCAGACGAAGACGACGAGGATTGGGAGGACGACGACTGGGAGGACGATTGGGACGACGATTACGAGGAGCCCGTCATGAGCCGTGAAGAGGCGATTAAGCTGCAAAGAAACAATATTCAGGCATATGATCTGGATATTCAGAAAAAAGCCCTCTCCATTTCCAAAATGGAAAGGGAACTGAAAAACGAGACGGTTACCAGCATTATGGAAGGCGTGGTAACGGTGGTGGGGGATCCGCAGACCGGAGAATCAGACGGCGAAGGTTTTATTGAGATCGAAAGTGACGATGGTTATTATGTCAAGGGTACGTTAGGAGAATTGATGCTGGATCAGATGCAAGAAGGGGATCGGATCACCGGAATCGCTTACGAAAGCGGAACTCCTTTTACCGCGGAAATCCGTGAGATTGCCATTTATCCTGCCAGTAGCCAGGATTCCTATTTCACAACCGGACTGGAGAATCCCAATGTATCGTATTATCCATTTATCGCCCATGTGACGGAGGATTTGGATCTGCAAAACGGCGAAAGTGCGGAGCTGCAGCTCAACAACACCCAAGAGGAAGAACAGGGGGCCATCTATTTGGAGACGGCTATGATTCGGACTGAGGGCGGCCAGTATTATGTTTATAAAGACGACAACGGGCAGCTTGTAAAGCAGTTTGTGACGGCAAAAAAGAGCAGCGACGGTTATTGGATCGTGGTGACCAAGGGCCTGAGCAACGATGATAAAATCGCTTTTCCTTACGGCAGCGGAGTGAAAGAAGGCGTAAAGACAGAGGAAGGGACGTTGGAGGAACTATATTCGTATTAAACAGGGCAAAAGTTTAGAAGTAAACTTCCAAATCTACCTGGATGACGCAGCAAGTGCGTCAGAAGGAGGAAACTATGTTAGAAAATATAAGGCTGGCTTTTCAGGGAATTTGGACGCATAAAATGCGTTCTTTTCTCACTATGTTGGGGATTATCATTGGAATTGCCTCCATCATTTCCATTGTGTCTACCATCAAGGGCACCAGCGAGCAGATCAAGGAACAGCTAATCGGCGCAGGAAATAATGCGGTAAAAGTGCTGCTCTATGACGGGAGCTCCGAGTATGACGCAAGCTGGGGAATGGGCAGCAACGCGACGCTCCCCCAGATCACAGAAGAGCAAAAGGAAGAGATCCGAAAGCTGGAAAATGTCGAAAACGCCACATTTTTTTACAGCCGCGGGTATTCGGACGGCGTCTATTATATGGAGCGGAGTATGCAGGGAGGCAAGGTATACGGAATCGATGAAAATTACCTGGATACTTGCGGGTATGTGATCGAGGCGGGCAGAGGCTTTGTGGAACGGGATTATCAGGATTACCGCAAGGTGGTCTTGCTGGACGAGGAGGCGGCAAGCAGTCTTTTCCAGGATGAGATTCCTCTGGGCAAAACCATAGAAATCAAGGGAGAACCATTTATGGTGGTGGGGATTTTTACCCAGGCAGAAACCTTTCAGCCCATCATCAACAATTATATGGATTATTATTCCTATTACGGCGATGTGGGAACGGGTACGCTTCTGGTTCCCAATGTGGACTGGCCTATCATCTATAAATACGACGAATCGGAAAATGCCGTGGTAAGGGCGGCGACTACCGAAGCCATGACGACGGTGGGCGACAAGGCGGCGAAAATCTTAAACAAAGCCTTAGCCGATGAAAACGGTCAGATCAAATACAAGTCCAATGACAACCTGGAAACGGCGAAACAGCAGCAGAAGCTTAGCGAAAGCACCAACGGGCAGCTTCTGTGGATCGCCAGCATTTCTCTTTTGGTAGGTGGGATCGGCGTGATGAATATTATGCTGGTTTCCGTCACGGAAAGAACCAGTGAAATCGGCTTGAAAAAAGCCATCGGCGCCAGAAAAAACCGGATTTTATTCCAGTTTTTGACAGAGGCCGCCGTGCTCACCAGTCTGGGCGGGCTTGTGGGGGTTGTTTCCGGGATCGTACTTGCCAATGTCATATCCAGGATGGCGGGAATCCCCATTGCGATCAGTGTTCCGGCCATCCTGGGATCCGTTGGATTCTCTATGATCATCGGGATTGTCTTTGGACTGCTGCCGTCCTTTAAAGCCGCGAATCTGAATCCGATTGAGGCGCTGCGCAGGGATTGATGAGATCTCTGCGTACCCGTCTTTTCTGATGATAAAGATGCCTTTGGCTTATGGTGCCTTTTGCAGAAATCGCCATAAAACAACTTGTCACATAGCGAATATTGTGTTATATTGTCGATGTAAGAAATCAAGAGAGCCAAAGGCGGAGTATAAAAGCCCTCCCAATATTCATACCCTTTGCGGGGTACAAAAAAGGAGGGTGATGCAAGGATTACTTATGAGGACTTCTTTTTATTCTGTACATTCATTGTTTTTCATATCAATCTGCTTTGAGATTTTTAAAGATAAAAGAAAGCAGCCGCCACTACCTCAAATAGTGACGGCTTGCCTATTGTAAAAAAGCATTAATAACGCAAGTGAAAAACTGCAAAGAATTTGTCGAAGGAGGAATAAAGAAAATGAAATTGGGAATCGTAGGTCTGCCCAATGTGGGAAAGAGCACGCTGTTTAATTCTCTGACCCGCGCGGGGGCGGAGTCTGCCAATTATCCTTTCTGTACCATTGACCCGAATGTGGGAATTGTGTCCGTACCAGATGAAAGGCTGAAATTATTGGGGGATTTTTACCAGTCTAAAAAGGTGACTCCTGCGGTCATCGAATTTGTGGACATTGCGGGATTGGTGAAAGGAGCCTCCCAGGGGGAAGGGCTGGGCAATCAGTTTCTGGCAAATATCCGCGAGGTGGACGCCATCGTCCATGTGGTGCGCTGTTTTGAGGACGACAATGTGGTGCATGTGGATGGCTCTATTGACCCGCTGCGCGATATAGAGACGATTAACCTGGAACTGGTTTTCTCGGATCTGGAAATCCTGGAGCGCAGAATCGCCAAAACCACGAAAGTAGCCCGCAACGACAAAAAAGCGGCGGGTGAACTCAAATTCCTGGAGAAGATCAAAGAACATCTGGAAGCGGATCAGCTGGCAATCACCCTTCCTCTGGATGGAGAGGAGGAGGAAGCATGGATGGGAGAATACAATCTTCTGACCTATAAACCGGTGATTTATGCCGCCAATGTAGCGGAAGCGGATCTGGACAATGACGCAGCGGATAACATGCATGTTGAGAAGGTACGGGCATACGCCGCAGAGCAGGGCAGTGAAGTGTTTGTGATCTGCGCTCAGATTGAACAGGAAATTGCGGAGCTGGACGATGAAGAGCGGAAAATGTTTTTGGAGGATCTGGGATTAAAAGAGTCGGGTCTGGAGAAACTAATCAAAGCCAGTTATCATCTATTGGGCCTGCACAGCTTTTTGACTTCTGGGGAAGACGAAACAAGAGCTTGGACCGTGAAGCTGGGCACAAAAGCGCCCCAGGCCGCTGGGAAAATCCATACAGATTTTGAGCGGGGCTTTATCAAGGCAGAGGTGGTCAATTACCGCGACCTGTTAGATTGCGGATCTTATGCGGGGGCCAGAGAAAAAGGACTGGTGCGCATGGAGGGGAAAGACTATGTCGTACAGGACGGCGATGTGATCTTGTTCCGATTTAATGTTTAGGTGATGATTTCATGAATATGTCAATCAATTTTCCGCATCTGGGCATTTATCTAGGGCATGTGGGAAAAAATATACAGTTTCTGGGAATCGACATTGCTTATTATGGAATTGTAATAGCAATTGCCATGGTAGCCGGGGTCAGTCTGATTCTTGCAGAGGCGAAAAGAACCGAGCAGGATGAAGATTTTTATCTGAATATGCTGATTTTATCTATTTTGATTGGAATTGTGGGCGCCAGGGTGTATTATGTGGCGTTTTCTTGGGAAAACTACAAGGATAATCTGTGGGAAATCCTGAATACCAGAGGCGGCGGCCTGGCTATTTACGGCGGTATTCTATTCGGCGCTGCGACGGCATGTATTTACAGCAGGAGAAAAAAAGTTCTGCAAGGACAGATGGTAGACACCGCCTGCCTGGGGCTGATTCTGGGACAGATCATCGGCAGATGGGGAAATTTTTTTAACCGGGAAGCCTTCGGCGGCTATACGGACAACCTGCTGGCTATGCAGCTTCCAGTGGACGCAGTGCGCAGAAACGAAATCACAGCCCAGATGTGGGAACATGTGCAGACCGTCGAGGGCGTGATGTATATCCAGGTGCATCCGACTTTTTTGTATGAAAGCCTGTGGAATCTTCTGGTGCTGGCGTTTTTGTTGTGGTACAGGCGCCGGAAAAAGTTTCAGGGCGAGGTTTTCTTTTTGTATCTGGCAGGATATGGCATTGGACGCTTCTGGATAGAAGGTCTGCGTACAGATCAGTTAAAGGCGGCAGTGGGCGGGATACAGTTTCCCGTATCCCGGTTATTGTCTCTGTTATTGGCCGTAGCCGGAGGAACCGCCATTTTGGTCATACGTCACAGAGAAAAATGCAAAAAGAGGAGTGAACAGTACAGTGAATCAGATGACAGCACAGATATGGAGCATGGAGGCGGAGCTGGAAGCGCTGCGCCAAAGGATTGAAGACAAAAGAAGACAATTAAACGGCAGCATTCAGCGAAGAGAGGACTTGCTGGGTCTGGAACAGCAAAAACTCAGCCAGGAGCTGGATTGCTTAATTGGACAGTATGCAATGTTGCAGGAGAGGGAGTTACCATATGTGTAATTCCCTCTTTTTTGTCGGAAAATATCTATTCCGAAAGAAAAAACTTTATTGATCGGAATATATTTTTTAATACTTGTTTTTTTACCTGTTTTGTTATAGAATAGTCACATAAGTGGTAGAAAGTGGAGGATGGTGGAGGCAAATGGAGGATACGTGGCAGACTCCGACCACCTGTGGAAGCATTTGGGGAGAGTAAAATGACTTCCGACAGAAGGTGAATTCACATGTTCATGGGGGAATATAACCATATAATTGATGCGAAGGGGCGGCTGATTATCCCATCCAAGTTCCGCGAACTTCTTGGGGAAGAGTTCGTGCTGACCAAAGGATTGGACGGCTGTTTGTCAATTTATCCCATGGATGAGTGGAAGGCCTTTGAAGAAAAGCTAAAGGCGTTACCACTTACAAACAAAAGCGCCAGAGCCTTCTCAAGGTTCTTTGTGGCAGGGGCGACCATGTGCCAACTGGACAAGCAGGGGAGAATTCTTGTGCCGGCAACGTTGCGGGAGTTTGCAGGTTTGGAAAAGGACGTGGTACTCACTGGAAACATTACTCGTATCGAGATATGGAGCAAAGAGAAGTGGATAGAAAACAGTAATTACGATAACATGGACAGCATTGCAGAAGAGATGCAGGAAATGGGCATTGTTATCTAATGCGCACAGCAGGGAGAATGACATGGATTATATGCATAAGTCGGTATTACTGGAGGAAGCGGTAGATGGTCTGCAAGTAAAAGCGGACGGCATCTACGTGGACGGGACACTGGGAGGCGCCGGACATGCGGAAAGGGTGTGCGGAAAACTTTCTGCCAAGGGGAGATTTATCGGTATAGATCAGGACCAGGATGCAATAATTGCTGCGTCTAGACGCTTGGAGCAGTATCAGGGGAATACGTCCATCGTCCGCAGCAATTATTGTTACATGGTACAAGAACTAAAAAAGCTTAAAATTGAAAAAGTAGATGGAATATTATTAGATCTGGGCGTGTCCTCTTATCAGCTTGACAACGCTGAGAGAGGATTTACTTATCGGGAAGATGCTCCGCTGGATATGCGTATGGATCAGAGAGCTGTCCGGACAGCTAAGGATCTGGTCAATACATACAGCGAACAGGAGCTGTTCCAGGTAATCCGCGATTACGGTGAGGACAAGTTTGCCGGGAGAATCGCCAGGCATATTGTAGAAAGCCGTAAGGACAAGCCGATTGAAACAACTGGAGAATTGGCAGAGATTGTAAAGGCTGCTATTCCCACGAAATACCGGATGATGCCCGGCCACCCGGCAAAGAGAACGTTCCAGGCTCTGCGCATTGAGCTGAACCGGGAACTGGAAGTGCTGCGGGAGTCCCTGGAGGGCATGATTCGGATCTTAAATCCCCAGGGCAGAATTTGTGTGATCACATTTCATTCCTTGGAGGATCGGATTGTCAAGACGATATTTAAAATAAGCGAAAATCCCTGTACCTGCCCCAGAGATTTTCCAATTTGTGTCTGCGGCAAGAAGTCCCTGGGCCGTGTGATTACCAGAAAACCCATACTGCCGGGGAAGAAAGAACTGGAGGAGAACAGACGGTCAAAAAGTGCAAAGCTGAGGATATTTGAACGCATGGAATAGTGGAGGGAATATGGCCAATACCAGACATAACGGGCATCACAACAGACATGCATCTCACAGGCATGACGCATATGGGATGAGAGGCACATATCTGGACGGAAATACGGTCAGAAGAGTACAGACGCTTCCGCAGGCACAGCCAAAGAGAGAGCTTTTGCCTGTCAGCCGGACAGCCCAGCGCAACCGCGAGCGGGCGCAGAGCATGAGCATGGTCTTTGTCATGTTTCTGGCCTTGGTTTCCGTTGCCGTTCTGTTTACCTGCGTGCGATTCTTGCAGTTAAAATCCCAGATTACAGGCACAATTCAGTCCATCGCCGATCTGGAAACCGAGTACAGCCAGATCAAGGCGGACAACGATGCGTATGAAAGCCAGATCAGTCTGTCTGTGGATTTGCAGGAGGTAAAAAAAATAGCGATGGAACGCCTGGGAATGAAATATCCCGCGGAAAATCAGATCATAACGTATGAGCTTCCCAAGGGAAGCCACGTTCGGCAGTATCAGGAAGTTCCAGAGGCAGAGTAGGTGATTCTTTGAAAAAAAATTATGCAAAAAAGAGAGAGCCGGTAAAAAAACTGGATATTAAAATGCGCAAAAAATTAGCAGGGTTATTTGCAGTAATCCTGCTTATTTTTGGTGGATTGCTGACGCGGATTACTTATATCAACGCCGTCAGCGGAGACAAATACAAGAAGCAGGTGCTGACCCAGGCCCAGCAGCAGTACGACAGCCGGGTGATTCCGTTTAAGCGCGGCGACATTCTAGATCGGAACGGAACCGTTCTGGCTACCAGCAACAAAGTGTATAACGTAATTATGGACTGCAAGGTAATCAATTCTGATGAAAAATATCTGGGTCCTACGGTACAGGCAGTCGTCAGCCTTCTGGGAGCCAACGAAGAAGAGGTGCGCAGCGTTTTAAGCGCTGAGGATACCAAGTCCAGCCAATACTATATTTTGGAAGAAGGGCTGGGTATGGACAAAAAGAAGGCGTTTGAGGATTATACAAACATCGGCCAGGACAGCGAACTTTCGGAAGAAGAGATCGAGGAGCGCAGCAACATTGTGGGCATCTGGTTTGAGGAGGAATATCAGCGGAATTATCCGATGGGTTCTATGGCCTGCGATACCATTGGGTTTACCTTTGACAGCGGAAGCGCGGACTGGGGACTGGAGGGATATTACGATTCGGTTTTAAACGGAGTGGACGGCAGGCAGTACGGTTATTTCAGCAGCGATTCCACAGTAGAACAAAATACCATACAGCCCACAGACGGCAAGACGATTAAAACCACGATTGACGCGAATATCCAGCAGATTGTAGAAAAATATATCCAGGCGTTTATACATGCTATGGGTTCGGAGGAGCTGGGCGTGATCGTGATGGACCCGGACAGCGGGGAAGTGCTGGCCATGGGAACCAGGGATTTTTATGATTTAAACAATCCCAGAGATTTAACGGGCCGGTATACCCAGCAGGAGATCGAGCAGATGTCCGATGAGGAGACGGTGGAAGCTTTGAACAATATGTGGCGCAATTACTGTGTCACGGATTCTTTTGAGCCAGGCTCCACCACAAAGCCGCTTC
The DNA here is from genome assembly GCA_947571775.1 of uncultured Lachnospiraceae bacterium. Taxonomy (GTDB): domain Bacteria; phylum Bacillota; class Clostridia; order Lachnospirales; family Lachnospiraceae; genus MGBC164599. Next base: position 169,460 of record CANOZK010000003.1, read on the forward strand.
TGGTGGCCGCAGCGATGGAAGCCGGGATAATCCAAAAAGACGACAGATTCCTCTGCGACGGCGGCTGGAGCTACGGAGAGGGGGATGACGAGTATATCCGCTGCAACGATGTCCACGGAGATCAGAGCCTTGCTGATGTTATTGCAAACTCTTGTAACGATGCAATGATGCAGATCGGCGCAATGATGGGCGGGGAGAAGTTCCTGGAAGCTCAGAGCATGATGAACCTGGGACTCAAAACAGGTATTGATTTGCCGGGGGAAGGCTTGGGTGTGCTTCACACCAAGGACAGCCTTGGCTCCGTAGAACTGGCAACGGACTCCTTCGGGCAGGGATTTATGATCACGATGATTCAGGAAATCGCCGCACTCAGTTCGATTATCAACGGAGGTTATTATTATCAGCCCCATCTGGTCAGCAAAATCCTGGACAGTGAGGGAAAGGTGGTAAAACAGGTGACCCCCACGCTAATGCGGCAGACGGTTTCCACAGATGTTTCCGCCAGTGTGCGGGAGCAGATGCGGGCTACTGTGGAGGGCGGCACCGGAAAATATTCCAAGGTGCAGGGATACAGCTCTGGTGGAAAATCCGGCACGGCTGAGAAGTTTCCCCGAAATGAGAACCGGTATCTGGTATCTTTCATCGGCTTTGCCCCTGTGGACGATCCAGAAGTCGTTGTCTATGTAGTCATTGACGAAGCGCATACCGAAAACCAGGAAAACAGTAAATTGTCCCAGTACATTTTACAGGGCATTTTATCGGAGGTATTGCCTTATCTGAATGTGGATCCAGATATGTCAAAGGATGGAAGCATTCCGCCCACACCATTGTGGTCTGGATTTGCCGGATATCTGGGAGAAACCGGGCAGACAACCAGCACGGCGAGCGATGCCCAGGACGCAGACGGACCTTTGGAGCAGGCGGTGACAGGCGCCAATATTCCAGAACCGCCCGAGACAGACCAGGAGGTAGATCTAAACAACGATGTGGAAAGTGACGGCATCACCAATGAGGATGCCGGGTTTTAACAGGTTTTGACGGCCTTTGGCCGTCTTTTCCTTTTTGCCTGCAAAAATATTTTGCGAAACGTGCTGCTGGTCACGAGACGAACTGCGGCGTCTTTTCCTTTAGAAATGGCATTTTTATAAAAAAAATGAATAAATTATTAAAGAAACTGTTAGAAATGGCATTTCTATGAAAAGAAATAAAACATTCCATAAAAAAAAGGTACTAGTGGTGTTTTTCTGTTGTGTGGCGATGCTGGCAGGACTCCTTGGCCGTCTGGTATGGCTGATGGTGATACAGTCTGATTATTATTCCAAAAAGGCCCAGCAGCTTCATGAGCGGGAGCGGGATATCAAAGCGGCAAGGGGAAGAATCATCGACGCCAATGGAGTCGTTCTGGCGGCGAACAAGACTGTATGTACGATTTCCGTGATACATAATCAAATCAAAGACCCGGAAGGGGTTATCGCCATGCTGTCAAAAGAATTGGAGCTGGAGGAGGAAAAAGTCCGCAAACGGGTAGAAAAGATTTCTTCCATCGAGCGGATCCAGGCCAATGTAGACAAGGAAGTGGGAGATCGAGTCCGCAGCCATAATATGGAAGGGGTCAAGGTGGATGAGGATTTCAAACGGTATTATCCAATGGACTCCCTCGCTTCCAAGGTGCTGGGATTTACCGGAGGGGATAACCAGGGCATTATTGGGCTGGAAGTGAAATATGAGGAGTATTTAAAAGGCATCCCCGGTCAGATCCTCACCTCCACGGACGCGCGGGGCATTGAACTAGATGAGATTGGAGAAAACCGCATTGACCCGGTTCCCGGCTACGATCTGCGGATCAGCCTGGACACCAATATCCAGATGTACGCCCAGCAGGCGGCGTTAAAAGCGCTGGAAGAGAAACAAGCGGACAGCGTCTCCATTCTATTGATGAATCCTCAGAACGGGGAAATTCTGGCTATGGTAAACGTACCAGAATTCAATTTAAACGAGCCGTTTACGCTAAACCACACCGTAAGCGGCAACGTAACGCAAGAGGAAAAACAGAACCTGCTGAATCAGATGTGGCGCAATCCCTGTCTGAACGATACTTATGAACCAGGTTCCACTTTCAAGATTATCACGGCCTCCGCAGGGCTGGAGGAAGGAGTGGTAAAATTAACCGATACGTTTTCCTGTCCGGGATTCCGAGTTGTAGAAGATCGGAGAATACATTGTCACAAACGGGCCGGTCACGGATCGGAGACGTTTGTGGAAGGGGCGCAGAATTCTTGCAATCCGGTCTTTATCGACGTGGGCCAGCGCCTGGGCGTGGACAATTTTTATAAATATTTTAAGCAGTTCGGACTCTTAGAGAAAACCGGGATTGATCTGCCAGGGGAAGCGGGTACGATTATGCACGATCCCAAAAATATGGGTCTGGTGGAGCTGGCGACGGTATCCTTCGGACAGTCTTTTCAAATTACGCCGATCCGTCTGGCCGCCACGGTCAGCTCGCTGATCAACGGCGGCAATCGGGTTATCCCTCATTTTGGGGTGAGCATCCAGAGTGAGGACGGCACTTATGTAAAAAAGCTTGAGTATGAGACAAAAGATGGCGTTATTTCTCCTGGAACCTCTGAGACGCTGCGGGCAGTCCTGGAAAGCGTCGTATCCCAGGGATCGGGTAAAAATGCCTATATCGAAGGCTATACCATCGGAGGAAAGACTGCGACCTCCCAGACGCTGCCAAGGAGCGCCCACCGTTATATTTCTTCCTTTATCGGGTTTGCGCCTGCGGAAAATCCGAAGGTCTTAGGGCTGTGCATCATCAACAATCCCCAGGGGATTTACTATGGGGGAACGATAGCGGCCCCAGTGATCCGCAGTATTTTTGAAAATGTGCTTCCCTATTTAGGGTGTTAGTTGTATAATAGGCACAAATTAACAAAAGAATTGAAGAGGTGTTGTATGGATTTTCAAGTAACGATTCCAGTATTGATTGCATTTGTTGTCAGCGTTGCGCTTGGGCCGGTTGTGATCCCGTTTTTGCGCAGGCTGAAAATGGGCCAGACAGAGCGGGCCGAGGGTGTTGCCTCCCATCTAAAGAAAGCGGGAACCCCGACGATGGGCGGCATCATCTTCCTGCTGGCCACAGTAGTGACTTCCCTGATTTATCTCAGGGATTACCCAAAGATCATTCCTATCCTGTTTCTGACATTGGGGTTTGGGCTGATTGGTTTTTTTGACGATTATCTAAAGGTGGTGCTCAAGCGCTCCGACGGACTGCTTGCCTGGCAGAAATTTCTGCTTCAGGTTGTGGTCACAGCGATTTTTACGTTCTATCTGGTGAATTATACGGATGTACCGCTGACGATGCGGATTCCATTTTGGAGCGGTCACTACTGGGACATCGGCTGGCTGGCTATCCCCGTGCTGTTTTTAGCCGTCATCGGTACGGTCAACGGCGTGAACTTTACGGATGGCCTGGACGGTCTGGCGTCCAGCGTCACGATTATGGTCGCCGTTTTCTTTTCGGTGGTTTCCATTGGGCTCAACAGCGGTGTGGAGCCGATTACCTGTGCGGTAGTAGGCGGTTTGATGGGCTTTTTGCTGTTTAACGTATTTCCAGCCCAGGTATTTATGGGCGATACCGGTTCACTGGCGCTTGGAGGATTCGTGGCGGGGACGGCCTATATGCTTCAGATGCCGCTGTTCATTATCTTGGTGGGCTTTATTTATCTGCTGGAAGTGGCTTCTGTGATGATCCAGGTCAGCTATTTCAAAGCCACCCACGGCAAACGGATTTTTAAGATGGCGCCAATCCACCATCATTTTGAGCTGTGCGGATGGTCGGAAACCCAGGTAGTAGCTGTATTTTCTGTTTTCACAGCGATTTTGTGTCTGATTGGCCTGATGGCCTTGTAAAAAGGGGAGAAAGGAAATGGATTTTACGAATAAAAATATACTGGTGTTCGGTTCCGGCGTCAGCGGGATTGGGGCGGCGGATCTGTTGTCTGAGATAGGAGCTTGTCCCATTTTGTACGATGGAAACACAGCGGTCGAAAAGGAAGCGGTTCTCAAAAAAACGAAAGGCGGATACATACCGGAGATTTATATTGGCGAACTCCCAAAAGAGGTGAAGGACAAGCTGGACTTGGTGGTGTTAAGTCCAGGCGTTCCCACGGATATTCCTCTGGTTCAGGAATTTTATCAAAAAGGACTCCCGGTATGGGGGGAAGTTGAGCTGGCTTACCAGGTGAGCGCTTCTAAAAAGGTGCTGGCAATCACCGGAACCAACGGCAAGACCACGACAACTACTCTCTTGGGAAAAATCCTGTCCGATTACGAGGTTTCGGTGTTTGTGGTGGGCAATATCGGAATCTCTTATACATCCGCAGCTCTTTCGATGAAAAAAGAAAGCGTCACAGTAGCGGAAATCAGCAGCTTTCAGTTGGAAACCATTGAAACATTTGCTCCGACGGTCAGCGCCATTTTAAACATCACAGAAGATCATTTAAACCGGCATCACACGATGGAAGAATACATTCGGGTCAAAGAGCTGATTACCAAAAACCAGAGCGCCCAGGATGTGTGCGTCCTCAATTACGAAGATTGCGTCCTGCGCGAATTTGGAAAACAGATCACGCCCCGCTGCATTTATTTTTCCAGCAAACGAGAGCTTCTGGAATTTTCGCCGTCTATTTTTATTCGGAACGGAGCGGACGGATCATGGATCGTCTGGAAAGAGGAAAATCAGGAAATTCCGGTGGTAAAATTAACGGATCTGCAGCTTTTGGGTCAGCACAACCATGAGAATGTTATGGCTGCTGTGGCGATGGCTTACAGCGCGGGAGTACCGATGGAGAACATCCGAAGAAGCGTCTGCGCATTTCAGTCAGTGGCCCACCGGATTGAATACGTGGCACAGAAAAAGGGCGTGGCCTATTACAACGATTCCAAAGGAACGAATCCAGACGCGGCCATCAAAGGGATTCAGGCTATGGATCGTCCTACGCTGCTGATTGCGGGGGGATATGATAAGGAGGCGGATTATCGGGAGTGGATCCGTTCTTTTGACGGCAAGGTACGCCATCTGGTGTTGATCGGACAGACAAAGGAGAAAATCGCCTCTGCGGCCAAAGCGGAAGGCTTCCCCGAGATTATTCTGGCGGACGACCTGGCGCAAGCAGTCTGTATCTGCGCAGAAAAGGCGCAGCCGGGGGAGGCCGTGCTGCTGTCGCCGGCGTGTGCAAGCTGGGGGCAATTTGAGAATTATGAGCAAAGAGGTGATATGTTCAAGGAATGTGTACATAAATTAGAATAAGGATGTTGATAGAGGAGCAAATGATTGCCTTCTGAAAGAAAAACAGATAAAACCTTATTGATTCTTGTACTGATCCTGGTTGTCTTAGGGCTTGTCATTTTATATAGTACCAGTGCTTACAATGGGCGGGTCAAATTCCATGACTCCGCCTATTATTTTAAAAAACAGCTTTTCGCCACAGCCCTGGGAATGATGGGCATGTACCTGGTTTCCTATGTGGATTATCACAGGCTTGTGCGGATAGCGCCCTTGCTCTATGGAATTTCTTTGGCGCTTTCCACGGCGGTTCTGTTTGTGGGGCAGGAGTACAACGGCTCCAAGCGCTGGCTGGCTCTGGGGCCGCTTTCTTTTCAGCCCTCTGAGTTCGCCAAACTGGCGGTGATCCTGTTTTTGGCATACCAGATTGAGAAAACAAAGGGAAAAACCACAGGGCTCTGGTTTATGTGCAAAATTATGTTGTGGCTGCTTCCGATTGTGGGGCTGGTAGGCACGAATAACCTAAGTACCGCAATTATCATACTGGGAATTGGCGTGATCCTCATTTTTGTCTCCAATCCCAAATATCTGCAATTTATTGGGCTGGGCACAGGGGGAATCGCATTTATGGGGATTTTCCTGGCTATGGAGAGTTACCGTCTGGAACGTCTGGCCGTGTGGCGGGACCCGGAAAACTACGAAAAAGGATTTCAGACCATCCAGGGGCTTTATGCGATTGGAAGCGGGGGAATCTTTGGCATGGGGCTGGGCAGCAGCCTTCAGAAGCTGGGATTTGTGCCGGAGGCCCAAAACGACATGATTTTCTCTATTATCTGCGAGGAAACCGGTCTGGTAGGGGCGGCTCTGGTGATGCTGGTCTTCGGCCTGCTTCTGTGGCGTCTGATGGTGGTGTCCACCCATGCGCCGGATTTGCTGGGCGCTATGATTGCAGTGGGGATTTTGGGGCACATGGCGATTCAGGTTATCTTAAATATCGCGGTGGTGACCAATACCATACCCAATACCGGAATCACCCTTCCCTTTATCAGTTATGGAGGAACTTCTGTCTTGTTTCTGCTTGGCGAAATGGGGTTGGCCTTGAATGTAAGTCGTCACAAAAAGTAAATGTGTGCATAGGATAATGCATAAGTGTGTGCAAGATCTTGAGGTGTTCGATTTGAAAAGTATGCGGATATGGGGCGGCCGCCCGCTGGACGGCACAGTAAACATACAAGGATCGAAAAACGCGGCGTTGCCCATTATGGCGGCGGCCGTGCTGCACAAAGGCATGACGGTTCTGCATCACTGCCCTAAAATTGCAGATGTCTTGTTTATGGAAAAAATTCTGATCCAGCTGGGGGCAAAAGTCTGTTGGAAGGGCAGTTCTCTGTACCTGGATTGCTCCAGCCTGGAAAATACCAATATCCCGGACCAGTATGCGCGCAAAATGCGTTGTTCCATCATTTTATTGGGAGCGCTGCTGGGAAGATTCGGCAAAGGAGCGATTGCACCGCCGGGCGGGTGCGTGATTGGAAAACGTCCGGTGGATCTGCATATCTCCATGCTGGAAGCCCTCGGCACGCGGATCGAAGAAAAACAGGGGCTTTTAGAAGCGCATACCGCCGGGCTTCAAGGGGGAATGGTTTCCTTTGAAAAACAGAGCGTAGGGGCTACGGAACACGCCATGATCGCCGCGGTCTTGGCTCAGGGGGTTACCTGTCTGAAAAACTGCGCCAAAGAGCCGGAGATCGTATGGCTGGCAAAATTTTTAAACGGCATGGGCGCGTCCGTCACAGGAGCCGGGACGGAAGAAATCCAGATTCGGGGAGTATCTGTTTTAAAAGACAGCGAATTTGAGATACCGCCGGATCGAATTGTAGCAGGTACCTATCTGTGCGCAGCCGCGATTACCAGAGGAAAAATCTGTCTGGAGAATCCGCCTGTCTTGGAGCTTTCCGCTTTCCTGGGAATCTATGGGAAAATGGGTGGACAATACGATATGGTTGGTGGTAAACTGATAGCAGACGCTTCTGGGGCAAATGGGGCCGTTGGGCTTGTGGAGACAGAAGTGTATCCGGGATTTTCCACAGATCTGCAGTCTCCGGTGATGGCGGTGCTGTCCCTGGCCAGGGGGAAAAGCCACATCCGGGAAAATATTTTTGAAGACCGTTTCCGGGTGGCAGAAGATCTGGTGCGTATGGGCGCGCATATCCGTATCAACGGCAGAGACGCCTATATCGACGGAACACAGAAGCTGCAGGGCCGCCGGGTCAACGCGCAGGAACTAAGGGGCGGCGCAGCCCTGATTCTGGCAGGACTGGCGGCAGAAGGCGAGACATGTGTGGAAAACTTTTCACTGGTAGAACGGGGATATGAGCAGATTCAGGAAGATATCCGCAGTATGGGCGGAAAAGCTTCCATAGAGGAAGGCTGAAAGGCTTGGTGCAAGGGATGAAAAAACGCAGGAATCATAATGCGGGAAGAAAAGAGAGAAAACATCACAGGAGAGCGGGCATGCTTTTGCTTTTGGCCTTTGGAACTTTGCTCTGGTTCTGGTTTTTTTTCAAAGTGCAGGATGTGGAAGTGGCGGGGAGTACTCATTACTCGAAAGAACAGATCAAAGACATTGTGCTCAAGGGGCCCCTGGCGGAAAATTCTGTCCTGGCCCCTCTTTTGTGTTCCAGGGAAAACACTGGGGAAATTTCCTTTATCGACGCCGTGGAAGTCAGCTATATCAATCCGAACGAGGTTTTGATTACGGTCAAAGAAAAGCAGTCCATCGGCTGCGTGCGATACCTGGACTGTTACGTTTATTTTGACCGGGAGGGCATAGCCATAGAGTCGTCGGTAAAAAGAGATGAGGAAATTCTTTACTTTGAAGGAATGGAGCCGGATTTTGTGTGCCTCAATCAGCCGCTTTCGGTCAGCAGTGAACAGTTTCTGGATGCGGCGCTGAGTCTTTCCCAGATGATTGAGGCCGGCAGCAGGCATCCAGACAATATCCGATTTGACGAAAAATCAATGCTTACCCTTACATATGGAACCATTCAAGTTAAGCTGGGAAAAAATCAGTACTTAGATGATAAGATGGCTCGTATGGAGGCCATCCTTCCCCAGATCGAAGGCCAGAAAGGAACGCTGCATCTGGAAAACATCACTTCAGAGAAAAAAATTATTACGTTTGAGAATGACAGTGGTTCTGTAAGAAAAAATTAAAAATTATAAAGAAACGGTTGCTAAATCCTGCAAAAAAATATATTATAAGGATAGAGTTTTTGTTGATTGAAAAAATAGGCAACAAGATATAGAGGTGTTGGATTGGACGAGCCGGATATCTTGTAGAAAAGCCTTCAAAGAACAGGAGCTGACCAAAAACTTCGTAACAGTTGGTATTTTAGACCGAACTGTGACAAAACTTCAGATGCTTTTGGCAATGGATGAAGAAGAATAAGGTTCTCAAGGACATAAGGCGCATACCTGTTTAAATGCGGCCAGGCCGTATTTAAGAGTAAGAGGGGAGTGGTATGCGAAATAGATTTTCTGGTGACCATAGCATAGAAGAGAAAAGGGGAAATAAAAAGGGGAATAAAGGAGGAAGTACGTTGTTAGAAATCATGACAAACGAGGCTGAATCATCTGCTAAGATTATTGTAATCGGAGTGGGTGGCGCGGGCAATAATGCGGTTAATAGAATGGTGGAGGAGGCAATCGCCGGGATTGAATTCGTCGGGGTCAATACAGATAAGCAGGCATTGGCACTGTGCAAAGCACCGACGGTTCTTCAGATTGGAGAAAAGCTGACCAAAGGTCTGGGCGCAGGGGCGCAGCCGGAGGTAGGCAAGAAAGCGGCAGAGGAGAGCATCGAGGAGTTAAAGCAGTTGATGGAAGGCGCAGATATGGTTTTCGTCACCTGCGGCATGGGCGGCGGCACAGGCACAGGAGCAGCCCCGATTGTGGCAGGGGCGGCAAAGGAGATGGGCATTCTGACCGTAGGCGTGGTGACCAAACCTTTCCGTTTTGAGGCCAAGACGCGGATGAACAATGCGCTGATGGGAATCGAGAATTTAAAAGAAAACGTAGATACATTGATTGTAATCCCCAATGATAAGCTTCTGGAAATCGTGGACAGGCGTACTACAATGCCGGAGGCGTTGAGAAAGGCAGACGAAGTATTGCAGCAGGCCGTACAAGGTATTACGGATCTGATCAATCTGCCGGCTCTTATCAATTTGGACTTTGCCGATGTTCAGACAGTTATGACCAACAAGGGAATCGCCCACATCGGCATTGGAGAGGCAAAAGGGGACGAGAAAGCGCTGGAGGCTGTGGAGCAGGCCGTATCCAGTCCGCTTTTGGAAACTACGATCAAGGGCGCGTCCCATGCGATTATCAATATTTCCGGGGATATCTCGCTGATGGATGCGAACGATGCGGCCAGCTATGTGCAAGAGCTGACTGGGGAAGAGGCAAATATCATCTTTGGAGCCATGTATGACGATACCGTAGCGGATGCGGCCAGGATAACGGTCATTGCCACCGGATTGGACGAGCCTCAGCCAAATAAACTGGGCGGCTACGGAATCCGCAATTCCGCCTCCCCGTTCGGAGGCCCGGCCAATCGGCCCACAGGCACCCGGCTAAATACAGGAACCGGCAGCACACATCCAAAAGGAACCACAGCATCGCCGGGAGTGGGAACATCGCCGTCTCCAGGGACAGCCTCCAGCGGAGGCGGTATGCCGAATTTAAACATTCCAAATGTAGCGCCGGCAGTGCCAAAAGTTCCCACAAGCACCGTACAAAAGAAAGACATTCAGATACCGGATTTCCTGAAAAGATAAAATGGAATATACCGTCGGGCAGGAGGAAAGACAAAGACATTTCCCTCCTGCCCGATTTCGATTGTGTATAATTTTTTTGTTGTTGCAGATACTATTCAGCAGTGATAAGGTCTTGAGCAGTGAAAAAATAAAAATTCTGCCAGGAACCCCGTCACAGCAAAAAAATGAATCAGGAGGTGAAAAGAATGCCAGCATTGAAATGTTCAGCAACGACATGTATTTACAACAAACAGGAACTGTGTTCCAAAGGTGATATCCAGGTGACCGGAAATACCGCTAATACAGCAGACCAGACAAGCTGCGGAAGCTTTCAGGAAAGAAAGGGAGACAGCATGAGCAACTCTTGCGTCAGCGGATGCGGATGCGAGACGATCCAGGTAAGCTGTGACGCCAGCAAATGTATGTATAACGACGACCGCAAATGCAGCGCGTCACAAATCGGTATCGCCGGATCCAACGCAAGCAATAGCCAGCAGACCATGTGCGGCACCTTTCGTTGCAAATAAGCTTTAAATTGTAAAACGAATGTTGGAAACACTCCCGGAAAATCAGACTAAAAAATGGGCAAAAAAAGAATTTCCGGGAGTGTTTTCATACATAGATTTTAGTGAAAAATACATATGTCAATTCCTTTTCCACATTCTCCGAAACTCCCCCGGCGACACGCCTTCTATTTTTTTAAACATTCGAGAAAAATAGTTGGCGTCATCAATTCCGCATTTCTGCGCAATTATCTGGATAGAAAGCGCAGAAAAGCGGAGCAGATGCTTGGCCTGAGTGATACGCAGTTGCTGGATATAGTTGTTGATAGAGATTCCATAATTCATTTTAAAAACCCTGGTCAGATGAAATTTGTTAATATAGAAAGTTCGCGCCAGAGCGTTTAGAGAAATTTTTTCTGTGTAACGCTGGTCAATGTAATCTTTTACAGCCTGTATTTCACATTTGGAGTGCTTGTGCCCTGAAGTGGAATGAACTGTTGGGTTCCAGCTTTCTTCCATTAAGAGGCTTAAAAGCGCTGTTAATTTTTCATAGATTTTCATGTCCCGGACGTACAAATCCGACGCGGCGATATTATACAATTCTTCAAGTAGTTCTCTGTATTTTTGCGGACTTTGGGAAGTAAAGCAGGGAAGTCCGCCCCGCTGCAAATATTTATTATAGATGCCGTTCATATTGGAGCCGTAAAAGTGCGCCCACTTGAGCTGCCAGAGATCATCCGCATTGGTTCGGTGAAAATAAGGCTGGCGGCAGTCCAGAAAGGCGCAGTCTCCTTCTGACAGGAAGTAATCTTTCTCCTTAAAATGAACATTTCCAGAGCCCTTTAGTACAAAAAAAAACAAGTAGGAATCCAGATTTTCCCGGTAGCTGGTATGAGGCTTTAATGCTTTTAACTCTCCAGTTTCCTGTAAATGAATGGTATTAGCCTTTGCAAAGGAAGAAGCTGTATAAATAATACGATTGGACTGTACCACAAAATCATCATCAAACATAGAAGCTTTCACGAACTCATCCCCCCTAAAATTCTGTATTTCTCCGTTTCACTATATCATCCTATTGTATAAAAAGTCAATATTGTGCTAGAAATCCCCAAGAAGTTGAGTGTATTCCAGACAGAAGAACAGCTATAATAAGGAGTAATTAAATATATTACAGAAAAGGAATCAGATTCTAATTATGAAAAAAGCATTGATTACAGGGATTACTGGCCAGGACGGCTCTTACCTGGCGGAATTTTTACTGGAAAAACAATATGAAGTCCATGGAATTGTTCGGCGGGCCTCCATTTCCAATACAGGGAGGATTGATCATCTGTTGAAGCAGGGAGCAATCACCTTACATGATGGTGATTTATCGGACTCATCGTCGATTATGCGTATCCTTAATATTGTCCAGCCGGATGAGATCTACAATCTGGCGGCTCAGTCCCACGTGCAGGTATCTTTCGACGCGCCAGAGTATTCTGGGGATGTGGATGCGCTAGGGGTTCTTCGCATTCTGGAGGCCATCCATATTCTGGGACTGACAGAGAAAACCCGGTTTTATCAGGCTTCCACCTCGGAGCTTTACGGAAAAGTTGAAGAAGTTCCCCAGAATGAGAAGACGCCATTTCATCCATACAGCCCTTATGCGGTGGCCAAACAGTATGGTTATTGGATTACAAAAGAGTACCGGGAGGCTTATGGTATTTTTGCGGCAAATGGTATTTTGTTTAATCATGAGTCGGAGAGGCGCGGTGAAAATTTTGTCACCCGAAAAATTACTTTGGCTGCTGGGCGGATTGCCTGTGGTCTCCAGGAAAAATTGCAGCTTGGAAATATGAATTCTCTGCGGGATTGGGGATATGCAAAAGATTATGTGGAATGTATGTGGCTGATGCTGCAACACGAAAAACCAGAGGATTTTGTGATTGCGACCGGCGTGCAACATACGGTGAGGGATTTTACAGAAAAAGCATTTGATGCAGTGGGAATAAAACTTCGTTGGGAAGGGACAGGCATGGAAGAAATTGGAATTGATGTGAAAACTGGCAAGAAATTGGTAGAGGTGAACAAAGCCTGGTTCCGTCCCACGGATGTGGACAATCTGTTGGGAGATCCCACAAAGGCAAAGACAATTCTTGGTTGGGATCCGCAGAAAACCAGCTATGAAGAATTGGTAAAGATTATGGCGGAACACGATTACAAACAAGCGAAAAGGGAAGCGGCAATGAAAAACGCTGCAAATGAATAAGGAGAAAAGATGAAAAGAGAAGCTAAGATATACGTTGCAGGACACAAAGGCATGGTGGGTTCCGCCATTGTCCGGGTTCTGAAAGAAAAAGGATATACAAATCTTGTCACAAGGACACATCAGGAATTGAATTTGTGTAGGCAGCAGGAAGTAGAGGATTTTTTTGCAGAAGAAAAACCAGAGTATGTCTTTTTGGCTGCGGCAAAGGTAGGAGGGATTGTGGCCAATCAGGAAGCGCTGGCAGATTTTATGTATGAAAACGCAACGCTGGAGATGAATGTAATTCACGCGGCCTGGCAAAATGGCTGCAAGAAATTATTGTTTCTGGGTTCGTCCTGTATTTACCCCAGAATGGCGCCTCAGCCCATGCAGGAATCCTGCCTGCTCACATCTGAGTTGGAGCAGACCAATGAAGCTTATGCACTGGCAAAAATTGCAGGGCTGAAATATTGTGAATATTTAAACCGTCAATACGGCACGGATTATATCTCAGCTATGCCTACGAATTTGTATGGGCCAAACGATAATTATCATCCCACCCATAGTCATGTACTTCCGGCGTTAATCCGCAGATTTCATGAAGCAAAAGAGGCTGGACTGCATCAAGTGACCTGTTGGGGGACGGGAACGCCTTTGCGGGAATTTTTGTATGTGGATGATCTGGCAGACGCCTGTGTGTTTCTAATGAATCATTATTCTGGCAATGAGACGGTGAATGTAGGAACCGGAAAAGAACTGACCATCAAATCACTGACGGAACTGACTGCCAAAGTGGTTGGATACGAGGGTGAAATTCTCTGGGATACATCCAAACCGGATGGCACGCCCAGGAAACTTCTCGACGTGTCCAAGCTGGAAAAGCTGGGCTGGAAATATCAAACAGAATTAGAAGAAGGAATTCGGATGGCATATGAGGACTTTCTGCACAATCCTATGAGGGCGCAAAGATGAATCTGATTTTATTATCCGGCGGATCGGGGAAACGCTTGTGGCCGTTGTCCAACGATATCCGCTCCAAACAATTTATCAAAATATTCAAAAAAGAAGACGGAAGTTATGAGTCTATGGTACAGCGGGTCTACCGTCAAATATGCAGCGCTATCCCAGGTGCAACTGTTACCATTGCCACATCCAAGACGCAGGTTTCATCTATTCGCAATCAACTGGGAGAGGATGTACACGTCTGTGTGGAGCCGTGCAGAAAGGACACATTCCCGGCGATTGCCCTGGCGGCGATGTATCTGTGTGATGTGAAAGGGGTTTCCCCAGAGGAGACGGCGGTTGTGTGTCCAGTGGACCCTTATGTGGATGAAGAATACTTTTCGGCTATTGCTCGTCTGGGTGATCTGGTAAAATCAGGAGAAAGCAATCTTGCGCTGATTGGCATAGAACCTTCTTATCCCAGTGAAAAGTATGGATATATCATCGCTGATTCTAAGGATTCCATCAGTACTGTTCAGGCTTTTAAAGAAAAGCCGGATAAAAAGACAGCAGAAAGCTATATTGAAAAAGGGGCTTTGTGGAATGGCGGTGTATTTGCTTTCCGGCTGCAATATATGCAGGATAAAGTGCGGGAGCAGACAGGATTTACCAGTTACGAGGACTTGCTCCAGCAATATGAATCCTTGGAGAAAATCAGCTTTGACTATGCCGTAGCGGAAAAAGAGGCGTCTGTCCAAGTGATGCGTTTTCATGGAAAGTGGAAAGATCTGGGAACTTGGAATACCTTGACAGAAGCCATGGATGAACAATCGGTGGGAAAGGTATTCTATGATAAAGCTTGTGATAACCTGCATGTAATCAACGAATTAAATGTACCGATTCTATGCATGGGTCTGAAAAATATGGTCATAGCCGCCAGTGCGGAGGGGATTTTGGTGTCAGATAAAGAGCAGTCCAGCTACATTAAGCCTTATGTGGATCAAATTAACCAGCAGATAATGTTTGCTGAGAAATCCTGGGGAAGCTTTCAGGTCATGGATGTGGAAGAAGGCAGCATGACTATCAAAATCACTTTAAATCCAGGGCATAGGATGAATTATCACAGCCACGAGCACAGAGATGAAGTGTGGACTATTGTGTCAGGTCGAGGCAGAACCATTGTAGACGGCATGGAGCAGCCAGTAAAACCGGGAGATGTGATCACCATAGAAGCAGGATGTCGGCATACGATTTTGGCAGAAACCGAGTTGAAAGTTGTGGAGGTACAACTGGGCCGGGAGATTAGTGTACATGACAAGAAAAAATATAAGCTGGATGACTGAACCCTTTTTGCTCAAACCCGCAGGAAAAGATTATCTATGGGGCGGGACACGCCTGAACGATGATTTTCGCAAAAATATCCCAATACAGCCCCTGGCAGAAACCTGGGAATGTTCCACACATCCCGACGGTCTGAGTATAGCGGCTTCTGGAATTTACCAGGGCAAAACCCTGAAAGAAGTGCTGGATTTGCATCCAGAATATCTGGGTACTCACCCGATGATTCGAGGCGGGATTCCAATTTTAATTAAATTTATCGATGCAAAGGAAAATTTATCTGTGCAGGTACATCCTGACGATGCCTATGCAGCCGAGAAAGAAAATGGAGCTCTGGGAAAAACGGAAATGTGGTATGTCCTGGACGCAGAAGAAAATGCACAGATTTTGTATGGCTTTTGCCACGATCTCAACCGGGAAACTTTGGAAAAGAGCCTGCGCGAAGGAAGTATAGAGAAATATCTGCAAAAAGTAAAAGTAGAAAAAGATGATGTTTTTTTTATCAAAGCTGGAACGGTTCACGGATTGGGTGCGGGGACTCTGGTGGCGGAGATCCAGGAATGCTCCAATCTCACGTATCGAATGTACGATTATGGAAGAACGGATAAAGAAGGAAAACCAAGAGAACTTCATATCGAAAAGGCACTGGAGGTGGCAAATTTATCTGGAAGTGATAGGCCCAGGCAGCCTATGAGGGTGCTGAAATATAAAAAAGGAAGCGCTTCTGAGTTGCTGTGCCGGTGCAAATATTTCCAGGTAGAGCGAGTACTGCTCAATACAGAATATTGCCGGGAGATGGTAGATTATCAGACAGAAGAAAATTCTTTTCAGGTTTTACTGTGTTTGAAAGGTTGCGGAAGCCTGTTTTTAGAAGATTCTGGGTGTCTGCATTTTTTCAAGGGTGACTGTATCTTTGTACCGGCTAGGTCTGTGCCGATGAAACTGCATGGAAATGCACAGTTGCTGGCAGTTGGATGTTAAAGCCTATTAACGATTATGCTTCTTTGAAAACCTGGGCATCGTGAATGTAAAATGGTCTGGTTCATTCGGCAATAGGAATTTCAATCTGTAAAATATAATCCTCGATCTGGTCAATGACATTTTCATTGATGCCCATTTCGTAAGAAAATCCATGAAGCGTCAGATTATGTTCTTCGGCATAGTTCAGGATTTCCCGATACCGTTTTGGGATTTTGTTCCAATCCCCTTTATGGAAGGCTCTGAGATATTTCCCGCTGGGCGTGATGTGCAGACCGGCTTGGTATGGGAGAAAAGGGATCTCAATAAAGAGTTTGGAATAACCGTCAAAGCAGCCGCTTTGCAGGTTGTCAACGGAAATCATAGAACCATAGGATGCTTTATGGAGGCGGCCGAGCTGGTATTTTTCTGTCTTGGCGGTAATCAGTTCCACTTCCTGTTCAAAGGAGGTATTTTGATCTATGTCCACAGTGACGAGACAGCGTTCCTCTTTTTCAACAACGCTGATCTCAGATAAGTCCATGGTCAGCAGGGTGGACATATTCTGACGATGTGTGCATAAAGTTGTGCGGATTGCCTGCAAATGGGTGATCTGCATATCAAGCTTTGCTATTTTTTCTTCCAGAAGACATTTTAAGTTGACGGCGGATCGGTTTTTCATAAAATTCTGTATTTCATTGATGGAAACATCCAGTTCCCGCAGCAGCAGGATGGTTTCAAGAATAGGGCTTTGATAGTAATTGTAGTATCGGTATCCGTTTTCGGGGTTGACGGCGGCTGGTTTGAACAGCCCAATCTCATCATACCACATAAGAGTTTTCTTGTTGATACCATGCATGGCCGCAAACTGGCCGATTGTGAGAAGCTTGTCTTTCTTATTCATGGTTGCCTCATAAAAAATTTAAATTTCGTCTTGACTGTACAGTTACTGTATGGTTTACAATATCACACACAAAGAAAAAACACAAGTGTACGCTTGGAACCTTCCAAGAGTATATACAAGACGAACAGAGGAAAAATTTATGGAGAACTCAAATGTATACCAAAAACCAGTAACCCTAAAAAATATCTTGAAATTTGCCGTGCCGACCATTGTAATGACGGTATTTATGTCTTTTTACACAATGGTTGACGGGCTGTTTGTATCAAATCTGATCGGCACAAACGCGCTTTCTGCAATCAACCTGACAGCGCCCATTATCCAGATTGTCACGGCCATTTCCACTATGCTCGCCACCGGAGGAAGCGCAGTCATTATGAAAAAGATGGGAGAGCAGAAGGTGGAAGAAGCAAAGGAAGATTTCACTTTTCTGATCCTGGTGAACGTCATTGTAGGGATTGTTATGTGCGCCGCGGGGTATCTGGCAATGAAGCCTATTTTTGCCCATATGAATCTCTCCGCATATGTGCAAGGATACTGTGTGGAATACTTAAGCCGGTATCTGGTGTTTACCGTGCCGATCCTTTTGATGAACAATTTCACGCTTTATATGATTGCCAGTGAAAAGGCCGCACTTTCTCTAATCTGCTCGGTAACAGGCGGCGTCCTGAATATGGCGCTTGATTATGTGTTTATCGCCGGGTTTGGCATGGGGATCGGCGGCGCGGCGATTGCGACGGGCCTTGGCTACTGCGTGACGGCAGTTGTGGGATTATTTATTTTTAGCTGTAAAAAGAACCTCCTGCATTTCAGGAAACCGATATTTCGGATAGGAGTCCTTGTAAACGCGGCTACGAATGGATGCTCGGAGATGGCGACTGCGCTTGTTACCGGGATTATTACGATGATGTTCAACTGGACGATGCTGCACTATGTTGGGGAAGACGGAGTTGCAGCGGTTACGATTATCATGTATGTGCTGATGTTTGCAAGTTCTCTATATACAGGATATTCTTACGGGATTGCGCCTATGCTGAGCTTTAACTATGGGGAACGCAATCATGAGAAATTGAAAAAGCTGATTATGCTGAGTTTGAAAATAGTTACAGTTATTTCTGTAATAACGGTTGCAGCTTCCTTTATGCTAACAAGACCGTTAGTGTCTGTATTCGCCCGTCTGGATAATCCGGTCTACAATCTGGCGGTAACGGGGAACAAGATATGTACGATTGCATTGCTTTTTATCGGATTTAATATTTTTGCCAGCGGAATGTTTACTGCATTATCAAATGGAATAGTTTCGGCTGTCCTTGCGTTTTCGAGGTCGTTTGTGTTTATGCTGATCACAATGATCGTGTTGCCTTTGATTTTGGGCGTAAATGGGATTTGGCTGGCAACGCCTGCGGCAGAGCTGATGGCGCTTATATTGTCTGTGTTTATGTTTTTGAAATATAGAAAGAGGTACGGGTATTAAGGAGGCGGTTATTTATAGAGAAGCAGGATACGAATCTCTAATTGACATTCCCACCGGATATCCTGTATAATTTCCGATAAATAATGACAAAATTGCAGGGGGCGGTCATGTATATCAAAGAACAATATCCGAAACTGGATCTTTTGGATTCGGCATCGTATCAATATATTGGACGGGATGGCATCTGCCATGAGGAATCGGAAGAAGTTTTAAAGGAGCATCTCATAGAAGTTTTTGTCAACGAAGAGCTGACCATGAAGCTGGTCTGTATTCCTCAATTCTTGGCGGAGCTGGTGTTGGGGAGACTTCTCACAGAGGGGATGATTGATTCCGCAGATCAGGTAGAGCAGATTTACATCTGCGAGTGCGGCACGCGGGCGAGGGTTTTGTTAAAAGAGACAAAAAGCATCCGCAGGGAAGATACGGAAGATTACATAGAAGTCACTCCGTCCTGCTGCACCGGAAATCACATTTTGAATCGTTATTTTCAAAGTCAAGAGCCTGTCCAGCCAGTAGTTCCGATTGAGTGGACGGCCGAGCAGGTTTTTTCGCTGGCAGACCGTTTTGCAGAAGGGATGCCCCTTCACGGAAAAACCTGGGCGACGCATAGCTGTTTTCTGGCGCGGGGGGATGAACTGCTGTTTCAATGTGAAGATATTGGGCGGCACAATGCCATGGACAAAGCCATCGGGTACGCGCTGCGCCATGGCGTAAATCTGCGGGAATGCATGGTTTATTCCAGCGGCCGGATTCCCACCGACATGGCGATCAAAGCGATTCGGGCGGGCATACCGCTTTTGGCAAGCAAGGCTTCCCCTTCCAGGGAGGCAGTTGCGCTGGCGCAGGAATATAACTTGACTTTGGTATGCGCGGCCAGAAGGGATCGTATGAAGCTTTTCGCAGGAACGCCGCCTGTGACAAATGAGAAGGAGTAAAAAATGGCAGAATTTACACATTTTAACCGACAGGGTGAGGCAGTCATGGTGGATGTCAGCGCAAAAGGCGAGACGGTTCGCGAAGCCGTCGCCGAAGGCTGTATCAGTATGAGCCGGGAATGCTTTGAAAAAATAAAAGATGGAACGATGGGCAAAGGGGACGTGTTGGGAGTGGCCAGGATTGCCGGAATCATGGGGGCAAAAAAGACATCGGAGTTGATTCCGCTTTGTCATATCCTGAACCTGACAAAAGTCGAGATCGATTTTTCCATGTTGCAGGACGCCTGTGCCGTCAAAGCCATCTGCACGGTGCGGACCGTGGGGAAAACCGGGGTGGAGATGGAGGCGCTGACAGGCGTGAACCTTGCGCTTCTGACGATTTACGATATGTGCAAGGCAGTGGACAAGTCCATGGAGATGGGAGAGATTCATCTGTGTAAAAAAAGCGGCGGCAAAAGCGGCGATTTCGTCCGTCCCGATACCTCTGGTCAGGCATAATCGGAAATTTTTTTCAAAAGATCCCCCGGCCTCTGTTTATGGAAGCCGGGGGATTTTGCATCGTTTTACAGTTTTTCGTAGGAAACCAATTCTTCTATCGGAATCCGGGTCTGCCCGTGGCGGTTGGGGTCGGCGGCTTCTCCCGCCGCATAGCCGATAGCCAGGATATTGATTGGCTCCAGATGATCGGGCAGGTCAAATTCCTCTTTTATCACATCGGGTTTGAAATAGCAGATCCAAAGGGAACCCAGGCCCAGATCGGTAGCTGCAAGCATCATATGATCCGTCAGAATTGAGGCGTCAATATCCGTGGTCTGTTTCTGGTCGAACGGGCGTGTCCAGGCTTTCTCATGGTCTGCGCAGACAATTATTGCAAGAGGCGCTCTGTAAATGTTTGCGGCTTTTGCGATCTTTTCCAGCCCTTCGGGACTTTGCACTGCCAGCAAGCGTACCGGCTGGCGGTTTGCCGCTGTGGGAGCCACACGGGCCGCCTCCAAGATCTGTTCTAACTTTTCTGGTTCTACTTTCCGATCCGTGTATTCGCGGACGGAGTAACGTTTTGTCGCATTTTCAATAAAATTCATAGTAGTCAATCCTTTCTTTGTGTTGTATACTTACTAAATACCAATCATGGTTATCTTTATTTTAACAAGGTTATATGAATTTTCAAGAGCGCACTTTTTTGGTAGATACTTCCCAAAAGGGAAGGAGGGAAGGACGATAAATGGAGTATAAAAAAGAGCAGTTTCACTGTCCCGTGGAGGCAACGCTTGCGTTAGTTGGGGGAAAATATAAGCCTCTGATTCTCTGGTATCTCATCGAGGGGCCGCTTCACTATATGGAGTTGCAGCGGCGGATTCCCGAAGCAACCGCAAAGATGCTCTCCCAGCAACTTCACAGCCTGGAAGAATGCGGAATGATTCTGCGGGAGGTGCTTCCCCAGAAGCCTCCCAGGACGCTCTATTCGCTGACGCCGTTTGGGCGCAGCTTTGTCCCGGTTCTGGAGGCAATGTGCGATTGGGGCGCGGATTTTCTGAAAAGTCTGGATATCCAGCCCTGCTGCTCGAAATACATAGATGGATAATTATACCCGTTTGAGGCGGAACCAATAAGAATAGAAATCCTGGAATCCAAGTTCATGGTAAAGGCTTTTGGCGGATACGTTGTCGGGGACGACCTGTAAATATGCGTGCTGGGCGCCCTGGCGGATTCCTTCTTTTAAAATGCGGATACAGATAGATCTGGCCAAATGTTGGCGGCGGTAAGAGGGATCTACATGAATCGCATATAACCCGATGTGATCCCGATCGAGAATCCCCAGCCCGATAGCTACAATGCGGTTGTCCCGGACGATGGTGGCGGCGATGGTATCTTTGGGGATAGCGGCATACATTGTGGGTACGATTTTGCGGTGAATGCGGCTGGTGGTTCCTTTCAAAGAAAACAAGGCGTCCAGCCATTCCCAACTGATATCTTTATCCAGGTTTACAAAGGTATCCGGCTCCAGGCAAAAGCCCTCAAGCTTCTGTATTTTCACCTCTGTGGGGTGGGCGATCTGATAACCATGTTCGGATAAAATGCTGTCAAATGTAGGGTCTGACAGGGGTGTGATTTTGAAAATACAGGGGGTTCCCCAGTGGCTGTAAATGCTTTCGCAGTAGGAGATTTTCTCTTTCAAGGGGATGGTGGAGACTCCGATCTGCTCCACGCAGTTGGTTCGGTGGGTATAAAAATAAGAAAAGCGCAGCAGCCAGCCGTCGTAAATCTGAAGCTGATGGGAAGGCCATGCATTTAAAGACAGGTCTTCAATGGTTTTGATATAAGACTGCATATTGGGCGAATCTCCTTTATCTTAATTTTCTTTACAATGAATCTTTTCGAGCTGTGTTATGTTATAATTTTTTGCAGGGAAATACCGACGAGATTTTTGCAGCAAAATGCTTAGCAGGATACTATCTGCTGATATAGTTATGATTATACATACAAAATATCTGGAATACAAGAGATGAATGGATATGAATAGAGATTTGACAACTGGAAATGTAGCGAAAACACTGCTTTTATTTGCCGGCCCCATGATTGCCGGGAACCTTTTGCAACAGTTTTATAACATTGCGGATACGCTGATTGTGGGAAAATTTTTGGGCGCAGAAGCTATGGCCGCCGTGGGAACAGCCTACACGCTGATGACGTTTCTCACTTCGATTTTGATTGGTCTGTGCATGGGAAGCGGATCCGTGTTCTCCTATTATTATGGAAAAAAAGACTTTGTGAAAATGCAGAGCTGTATGCGGGCGGCGTTTGGGATGATTGGGGGAATCACGATACTGGTGGATCTCCTGTCCTTTGCGCTGGTCGATCCTATTTTGACGCTGCTGCGGATTCCTGCGGAAATTTTGGAGCAGATGCGCCTGTATGTGTTGATTATTTTCGCAGGGATTTGTTTTATCTTTTTGTACAATTATTTTTCGTATCTGCTGCGGGCGCTGGGAAATTCCGTGGTTCCGCTGTATTTTCTGGGCGGGACTTCGATTCTCAATGTGGCGCTGGATCTGCTGTTTGTGGCGGTCTTTGGCTGGGGGATTGGCGGCGCGGCTGCGGCAACGGTCTTTTCCCAGGCGGTGTCCGGCTTAGGGATTGGGATTTACACCTGGAAAAAAGAACCGCTGCTGCGAAAAGCCTGGCAGCAGAAAGCCAGAAAAAAAGGGGAGCGGCAGGAGGCCATGCGGGAAATCGTCCGGTTTTCTTTTGCGGCGTCGATTCAGCAGTCGGTGATGAATTTTGGGATTTTGATGATCCAGGGGCTTGTAAACAGTTTCGGCGTGGCGGTGATGGCGGCGTTTACGGCGGCAGTCAAAATTGATTCTTTTGCTTACATGCCGGCCCAGGAATTTGGCAACGCCTTTTCCTTATATGTTTCTCAGAATTACGGCGCGGGAAAAATGGATCGGGTAAAAAAGGGCGCGGCCCGCGCTATGGCAATTTCCATGGCTTTTTGCCTGGTGGTTTCGGTGCTGGTCTTTGGTTTTGCAAAATATCTAATGCTGCTGTTTGTCTCGCCATCGGAGACGGAGATTATCCAGATCGGAGTGGGGTATCTGCGGGTGGAGGGCGCGTTTTACTGCGGGATCGGCATTCTGTTTCTGCTCTATGCGTTTTATCGCGGCGTGAACCGGCCGGAAATGTCGCTGATTTTGACGATCGTTTCCCTTGGAACCCGTGTCCTGCTCGCCTATCTGCTCGCCCCGATGCCTTCGGTGGGCGTACAGGGTATTTGGTGGGCCATTCCGATCGGCTGGTTTTTGGCGGATGCGGCGGGAATTGCCTATTTGATTGGCTGGATAAAAAAGAAAGGGGAAAGAGATGTTCGCACGTTTTAGCGTAAAAAAACCATACACCGTTGTGGTGGCGGTGGTGCTGGTGTTGATTTTAGGATGTGTTTCTTTTACCAAAATGAACACGGATTTGCTGCCCAGCATGAATCTGCCCTATGCGATCGTGATGACGACTTATCAGGGGGCCAGCCCGGAAGCGGTGGAAACCGTTGTGACCAGGCCGATTGAGCAGTCCATGGCCACGGTAACCAGCATCAAAAATGTGAGTTCCATTTCCCAGGAAAATATTTCTCTGGTGATTCTGGAATTTGAAGAGACGGCCAACATGGATTCTACGACCATTGAAATGCGCGAGAATCTGGATCAGATCAGTTCTTACTGGGACGATTCCGTGGGGAAATCCATCATTATGAAATTGAATCCTGATATGATGCCGGTGATGGTTGCGGCCGTGGAAGTGGAAGGACTCAAGGATACGGAAGTGACGGATTTTGTCACCAGCCATGTGGAGCCGGAGCTGGAGAGCATTGCAGGCGTCGCCAGTGTGACCACCACGGGAACCGTCGTGGAAAATGTGGATGTGCTGATACAGGAAGACAAGATCGCAGCCATGAACCGGAAAGTCAGGGACGCCCTGTACGGAACGTTTTCCGAAAAAGAACAGGAGTTGGAGGACGCCCAAACGGAACTGGATTCCAACCGGGCGGATCTGGAAGCCGGGAAAACCGATCTGGAAGCCGGAAAAGAGCAGGCGGCCGGGCAGATTGGCCAGGGCGCGGCCCAGTTAAACGACGCCCAGGTGCAGCTGCTGGAGGGAAAACAGGAGCTTGAGAGAAAACAAAAGCTTCTGGAAGAAAAGCAGGAAGAACTGGACAGCACGCGGGAAACCCTGGCGGCCAAAGAAGAAGAGGCCAGAAAGGGATTATCCCAGTTAAAACAGGCAAAGTCCGCGCTGGAACAGCTTCCCTCAGCCATCTCCATGATGCAGGAGAAGAAAGCCGAGTTGGAAGCAAAACAGGCGGAGGCAGGCGAGGCGTTGATCCAGATCCAGGCGGCTTTGCAGATGATGCCGGACAATGAAGAGTTAAAGGCACAGGAAGCCGAGCTGCAAAGCGGCTTGGAACTAATGGAACAGGGGATCGAGGAAATCGATCAGAAGCTGGAGGAAACGCAGGGCGCCCTGGATACATTGCTGGAATCTTTTCAGGCAGATTCCCCGGAAAAAGGGCTTGAGGCCGTAAATGCCCAGATTGGGCAGGTGCAAGATGGAATTGCGCAGATCGCCGAGGGTCGGGAAAAGCTGGAGGAAGGCCAGCTTCAACTGGACGCAGGCCAGGAACAGATCCGGGCAGCCCGAGAACAGTTGGAATCCGGGCAAGCGGGGATTTCCGCGGGTATTGCACAGCTAAATACCCAGCAGATTTTGGCTTCCATTGAGATGAACATTGCCCAGTCAAAGGTTGATGCGGGCGCTTCCCAGATAGAATCTGCCCAGCAGCAGTTGGACAGCGGAAAGGAGCAGTTGGAGGAAGCGCGGGAACAGGCGTTGGAGAAAAGCGAGCTGGACGGGATTATCACCGCGGATATGGTAAAAGGGATTTTGGCCGCTGAGAATTTCTCTATGCCCGCCGGATATGTGGGGGAAGACAGTGACAAGTATCTGGTGCGGGTTGGAGATAAATTGCAGGATGTCAAGAGTTTGCAAGAACTAGTGGTTCTGGATATGGATCTGGATGGTCTGGATCCCATTTGCCTAGAGGATGTGGCAGATGTGTCTGTTCACAACAATTCCAATGAGATTTACGCCAACTTAAACGGAAATCCCGGCGTGATGCTTTCCATTGAGAAACAGACCGGATATTCCACTGGGGATGTGACAGACCGGATTCTGGAGCGTTTCGACGAATTGAAAGAAAGCTATGATCAATTAGGCGTTTCGATCCTGATGGATCAGGGAATCTACATCGATCTGGTGGTCAATTCGGTATTGCAGAATATGATCTTTGGGGCAGTGCTGGCGGTACTGATTCTGCTGCTGTTTTTAAAAGACATCCGTCCCACATTGGTGATCGCCTGCTCCATTCCCATCAGTGTGGTAACCGCGCTGGTTTTGATGTATTTCAGCGGGATTACGCTGAATATTATCTCCCTTTCTGGATTGGCGCTTGGAATCGGGATGCTTGTGGATAACTCGATTGTGGTCATCGAAAATATTTACCGGATGCGGGGCGAAGGCGTGTCGGCCAAAAAAGCTGCGGTGGCGGGAGCTTCCCAGGTGGCAGGGGCAATCAGCGCTTCGACGCTGACTACAGTTTGTGTATTTGCTCCGATTGTGTTTACCGAGGGGATTACCCGTCAGCTATTTGTAGATATGGGGCTGACCATCGCCTATTCGTTGTTGGCGAGTCTGGTGGTGGCGCTGACGCTGGTGCCTATGATGTCGGCTGGGCTGCTGAAACGGACAGCGGCCAAACCTGCGCGGATTTTAACAAAAATCCAGAATGTTTATGCCAAAACCCTGAGATTGTCTCTGCGGTTAAAATATCTGGTATTGCTGCTGGCTGTGGCACTGCTGGCGGCCAGTATGGCAGCATCCCTTTCCCTGGGAACGGCTTTTATGCCGGACATGGAAAGCACGCAGGTGAGCATTACGGTCAGCGTGGAACGGGAACAGAATTTTGAGGATTTGACCAAAGCTGCGGATCAGGTAGTTGCCAGTCTGGAGGATATCCCGGATGTGGAGGCCATCGGCGCGATGGCGGGAGGCAGTATGATGGCTTCGATGATGGGCGGAGGCACTCAGGATTCGGTGTCGATGTATCTGGTGTTAAAAGAAGAACGCCAGTGGGGCAACGAGAAGCTGGAGCGGGAAATTTTAAAAAGGACAAAGCCGATTGACTGCCAGGTGGATGTGGAAACCTCCAGTATGGATATGAGCGCTCTGGGAAGCAGCGGTATTCAGGTGCAGATTTCCGGGCAGGATTTGGATCAGTTGCAGGAGCTGGCAAAGAAGGCGGCGGCTGTGATCGAGACAGTTCCCGGTGTCATCCATGTCTCCGATGGGATGGAGGATGCGGATAAAGAGCTGCGCATCATTGTGGACAAAGGCAAAGCCATGGGGCGCGGGCTGACAGTGGCGCAAGTTTTCCAGAATATCCAGCAGCGGTTGGCAGAAGCCTCTTCCGCCACAACGCTGGCCACAGAGGATAAAGATTATGAGGTTTATGTAAAAACAGACAGCGATGAAAGCCTGACAAAAGAAGATTTGGAAAAGCTTCGGCTGAAATATACAGACAGTCAGGGGGAGGAAAAGCAGGTATTACTCAGTAAGATTGCTTCTTTTGAGGAAGCGCAGACGCCCCAGTCCATCCAGCGGGACGCTCAGTCCCGGTATATGTCCGTGACGGCGGAACTGGAAACCGGGTATAACATTGGCCTGGTCAGCAGCGATGTAGAAGAAGCCCTAAAGGATTTTTCCCTTCCGAAAGGCTATACCATGGAAATGCAGGGAGAAAACGAAACGATCCAAGATGCCATGGGACAGCTATTGCTGATGCTGGCCTTGGCCGTAGTATTTATGTATCTGATTATGGTAGCGCAATTTCAGTCTCTGCTGTCCCCGTTTATCGTAATGTTTACGATTCCGCTGGCGTTTACAGGGGGCTTTGGGGCCTTGTATGTGACCGGAAAGGAAGTCAGTGTCATTGCCATGATCGGTTTTGTCATGCTGGCTGGGATTATTGTAAACAACGGAATTGTGTTAGTGGATTCGATTAATCAGCTTCGCGGGGAAGGCATAGAGAAACGGGCAGCCATCGTCCAGGCCGGAAGTTCCAGGCTGCGGCCGATTGTTATGACGGCTTTGACTACCATCTTAGGTCTGTCTACTATGGCGATGGGGATGGGGATGGGTGCGGATATGGTGCAGCCCATGGCAATCGTTACGATCGGCGGACTTTTATACGGGACGCTTTTGACGCTGTATGTGGTGCCATGCATTTATGATATTTTGAATCACAGGAATTATGTCCAGGCGGACAGCCCGTCCGACAGACTTTTAGACGGTCTGCCGGAAAACGAGGCAAGAGCCGAAGCAGATGTTTCGGACGAGAAAAACACTGTAAAATAGAATCAGCAGAAGAATTCTTTAATTCTTCGTTTGGCAAATTCTGTATCAATGGGAGCGGGAAGGATGTCGACCGCTCCTTTTTGAATGGCGGCGGAATACTGCTTGATATTTCCCTCCTGGCAGATTGCGATAAAAGGAATATCTTGCAGATAGTCCTCAGCCAGCATCTGTTTCAGCAGGACGTCCCCGCCGCCGTCTTCTGCGGAGATATCAATATACAGAAGATAAGGTTTTTGGGATGATTCCTTTTTAAAATCTGCGGGTTCATCTTGGGAAACAATGGTAAATAGCTGGATGTCCTCGCTGATCAAATGGATGGCGTTGCAGATGTCCCGGTTTTTGCTGAAAAGAAGAGCGTTTGGGACTGGGTGTTTGCGAGCTTTTGGAGATTTTTCCAAGCCGTATTCCGCATACTGACCTTTTCCATTTCGCTTGGCTTGGTACAGCGCTTCGTCTGCTTGCTTAAACAATTCTCGATAGGTGTAAGAACGGGGTTGTGTAATGGCCATGCCGATGCTGACAGAGACATGGATGGGGTAGGTCGGAACCGGTTTGTACTTCAGCAACTTCAGAAAATTATCTGCTTTTTGCCGGGCCAGCTCCATAGACGGCAGCCCAGACATAAACACCAGAAATTCATCCCCGCCGATTCGTCCGACAATATCAGTTTTCCGAAAATGATTGGACAGCATATCTGCGATCGCGCAAATGACGCGGTCGCCCTCCAAATGCCCGTAAACATCGTTGACCTGTTTGAAATCGTCAATGTCGATCACCAGCATTGCGCATATGGTGTCGTTGGCCGCCAGCAGACTGGATACCAGATGTTCAGAAGTGACTTTGTTATAGATTCCAGTCATCATATCCCGCTCTGCTTTTACACGGAGGATTTCGGTTTCCTGTGCGGCCTGCTCTGCCTGGCACGTGGAGAGAACATTTTTGATCCGGTAGCGGATAATCTCCTCGATAAACGGTTTCGTAATATAATCGGCGGCCCCCATCTGGAACGCTTCCATCTGGGTTCTTGTATCGTCGTTTATGGTAATGGCAATCACGGGAATTTTGCTGAATACAGGATCGGTGCTGTGGTATTCTAACAAAGAGGCGCTGGATACCATTGATATCTGCATATCCAAAAGGGCCACGCAGATTTGATTTTTGTGCTGGTTGACCAATTCTACGGCAGCCTGTCCGTCCGAAGCTTCTAGTATGTCAAATTCATTTTTGAAAATGTCTTTTAAAATATCTCTGTCGATATCAATGCTGTCAACAATCAGCATTTTTCGTTTCTTATACATAGTCATTTTCCCCTTACTGCATGTATGTCTATTTTCTGAATGATTGAAAGTATTGCAAAGCTGTTTTTCTAATATTATTATACATAATCTTCCTATTATTTGCCATAAAAAAATAAAATCTTATAGCAGATTATTGGAGTGTATTTGTTATATTTCAGTCGGAGAGAATCCTGCTTCTAAAAGGAAAAAAACCGGGAAAGGGCAAATCTGGCGGAACTGTTGTAAGATTTAAAATTTTTGCAAAAAAAGTAAAAAAAGGTATTGACAATCGCCCTTATCTGATCGTATAATAGCTTTGCGAGTGAGGGGAAGAAATTCAATCACCGCAGGGTGGAATTTTAGTTCCGGGATTTCACTGAATATTCCAGGAACAATTTACAGATATGGGATCTTAGCTCAGTTGGGAGAGCATCTGCCTTACAAGCAGAGGGTCATAGGTTCGAGCCCTATAGGTCCCATATTACAAAAGAATCTGGCGAGATAGCTCAGTTGGCTAGAGCACACGGTTCATACCCGTGGTGTCGGGGGTTCAAATCCCTTTCTCGCTACTCTGGTGAATCCTGAAGACCTTGAAAAAAGGGCTTTCGGGATTTTTGTATTTATTATATAAAAAAATCCAAATGAGGGCGGCAGTCAACTTGCCTTCTTTTTTTGCCTCAATTTGTCCATGCAGGGGCCTTGACAAATAAAAAGATCGGGTATATACTTTGATAATCAAAATAATTTAAATTCAAAACAAATCAGAGGAATCAATATGGCTGTGAATATATGCGGGACAGGTTCATACATACCTGCCCATATCGTGGATAATAATGACATCGCCAAGCTGGTGGATACTAACGATGAGTGGATCCGGGAGCGAACCGGGATTGTGCGCAGGCATATCGTAGACGGCGAGACAACGGTTTCCATGGCCTGCGAGGCGGGACGCCGGGCACTAAAGGATGCCGGTATCTCTGCGGAGGAAATTGATTTGCTTGTGGTGTCCACCATATCTTCCAATATAATCCTTCCCTGTGCGGCGTGTGAGGTGCAAAAGGGACTGGGGGCGCTCCATGCGACTTGCTTTGATTTAAGTGCGGCATGCACAGGATTTGTTCTCGCCTACAATACGGCGGCAGCCTATCTGGCCGGCGGGATTTATCGAACCGCGCTGATTATCGGAAGCGAAAGCCTGTCCAATCTTATCAACTGGAAAGATCGGGGAACTTGTATCTTATTTGCAGATGGGGCGGGGGCTGCCATTTTGCGGGCGGACGACCAAAAAGACTCTCCAAAAAGCTATCTTCCGGTGACCCACTCAGATGGAGAGAGGGGCTGCGCCCTTTTGTTAAAAAGCCGGCATGACCGGAATTTTCTCTCTGCGGCCAGCTCTCAGCAAGACGTCGATTATGAGGGCGAGGAATATTTTATGCAGATGGACGGCAAGGCCGTGTTCCAGTTTGCGGTAAAAAAGGTGCCCGAGGTGATTCGGGAAGTATTGGAGAAAAACCAAGTTCAGCAAGAAGAGATTTCCTGGTTCCTTCTCCATCAGGCCAATAGGAGGATTGTGGAGTCGGCGGCAAAACGTTTGGGAGAGCCGATAGAGAAGTTCCCGATGAACATCCAGGAGTACGGCAACACCTCCTCGGCCAGCATCCCCATTCTGCTGGATGAGATGAACAAAAAAGGAATGTTAAAGCCAGGTCAGAAGCTGATTCTGGCAGGTTTCGGCGCAGGGCTGACCTGGGCGGCATCTCTGCTGGACTGGGTGGAATAGATAGGAAAGGGGTTTTGGGAAATGCAGACAGAATTAACCAGATTACTGGGAATACAATATCCGATTATCCAGGGCGGTATGGCTTGGGTTGCAGAACACCATTTGGCGGCGGCAGTTTCCGAGGCGGGCGGGCTTGGCCTGATCGGCGCGGCGAATGCCCCGGCGGACTGGGTAAGGGAGCAGATACGAGAAGCAAAGAAATTAACGGATAAACCTTTTGGCGTCAATGTGATGCTTTTGAGTCCTCATGCCGATGAAGTGGCAAAAGTCGTGGCGGAGGAAGGCGTAAAGGTTGTAACTACCGGAGCCGGCAACCCAGAGAAATATATGGGGATGTGGAAAGAAGCCGGGATTCGGGTGATTCCGGTGGTCGCTTCCGTAGCTCTTGCCAAATTGATGGAGCGCGGCGGCGCAGATGCCGTGGTGGCGGAGGGCTGCGAGTCCGGGGGCCACATTGGAGAGACGACGACCATAGCGCTGGTACCCCAGGTAGCAGACGCGGTGAACATTCCGGTCATTGCGGCAGGCGGCATCGCAGACGGCAGAGGCATTGCCGCGGCTTTTATGCTGGGCGCAAAAGGGGTGCAGATGGGCACCTGTTTCGTTGTGACAGACGAGGCCCAGGTACATGACAATTACAAACAGCGGATTATCAAAGCAAAGGACATTGATACCAGGGTGACCGGAAGAAGCACTGGGCATCCGATTCGCACCCTGCGCAATGAAATGACAAAAAAATATCTGGAACTGGAGGAAAAAGGGGCGAGCTTTGAGGAACTGGAATACCTGACGCTGGGCGGCCTGAAAAACGCCGTGGTAGAAGGCGATGTAAAGAACGGCAGCGTGATGGCAGGACAAATTGCCGGGATGGTAAAAGAAAAGATGTCCTGCAAAGCGCTGATTGAGAAGCTGGTAAAAGAGACAGATGCTTTGATGAAAGGAACGGATTTCTATAAATTATGAATAAAATTGCGTTTATTTTTCCGGGGCAGGGAGCGCAGAAAGCGGGAATGGGAGCTGATTTTTACAAAAACAGCGCATCCGCCAGGGAAATTTTTGACAAGGCCAGTGAAGCCTTGGATTTGGATATGAAAGCCCTCTGCTTTGAGGAAAACGACAAGTTGGATCTCACCGAATACACACAGGCAGCGCTGGTCACGACTTGCCTTGCCATGACAAAAGTTGTGCAGGAAGCGGGATTAAAGCCTGAGATCACAGCCGGATTGAGCCTGGGCGAGTATGCGGCCATTGCTGCAGCGGGAGGCATGGACGAGATGGACGCCATCCGTCTGGTGCGCAAAAGGGGAATCCTGATGCAAAACACCGTGCCCGCAGGAGAGGGCGGAATGTGCGCGGTGATGGCGATGGAAGCGGAGGCCATTGAGCAGGTCATCGCAGGCATTGCTGATGTAGAGGTAGCAAATTATAACTGTCCAGGACAGATTGTCATTACCGGGAAAAAAGAAGCAGTGGAAACAGCGGCAGTCAAGTTAAAAGAAGCCGGGGCCAGGCGTACGATGATGTTAAATGTCAGCGGCCCGTTTCATTCCCCGCTGCTGAAACCAGCCGGGGACGAGATGAAAAAGGAATTGGATCGGATCCAACTGCATCCATTAGACATTCCTTATGTAACCAATGTAACGGCGCAAAAGGTGATGGACATTGCCGAGACAAAGGGATTATTAGTTCGTCAGATCAGCTCTCCTGTGCGCTGGATGCAGAGTATGGAAGCGATGATTGCAGACGGTGTAACGGATTTTGTGGAGATTGGGCCGGGAAAAACACTGTCCGGTTTTCTGAAAAAAATTGATCCAAAGCGCAAAGCTTATCAGATCGCCATATGGGAAGACGTGGAAAAAGTAGTGTCTGCCCTGAAAGGAGAGGAAGCATGTTAAACGGAAAAACAGCCATTGTAACGGGGGCGTCGCGCGGAATCGGAAGAGCCATTGCGTGCAAGCTGGCAGCCCAGGGGGCGGCCGTGGTTGTTAACTACAACGGCTCCGAGGATAAGGCAAAAGAAGTGGAACAGGAAATCCGGCAAGCTGGAGGAACCGCTTCGATTTATCAGTGCAACGTGGCGGATTATGCACAGTGCAAAAAATTTATCCAAGATGTGATTCAGGAATACGGATGTCTGGACATTTTGGTAAATAACGCGGGAATCACAAAGGACGGACTGCTGATGAAAATGTCCGAGGAGGACTTTGACCAAGTGATTGACACCAATTTAAAAGGAGCTTTTCATACCATCCGTTTTGCATCCCGCCAGATGTTAAAGCAAAGAAGCGGGCGAATTATCAACATGTCATCGGTTTCCGGCGTGGCGGGCAATGCAGGCCAGGCAAACTATGCGGCGTCCAAGGCGGGTTTAATCGGCCTGACCAAAGCCGCAGCCAGAGAACTCGCGTCCAGAGGGATCACGGTCAACGCCATTGCGCCAGGATTTATCGAGACAGATATGACCGACGTCCTGCCGGAAAAGGTCAAAGAGGCGTCTGTGGCGCAGATTCCTCTGGGCAGATTTGGTAAGCCGGAGCAGGTAGCGGCTGCAGCGGCGTTTCTGGCTTCAGAGGAAGCGGGATATATCACTGGTCAGGTGCTTCATGTGGACGGCGGTATGGTAATGTAGGGGATAGGACAAAAGTTTGGAAGTAAACTTCCAAACCTACCTGGATGACGCGGCAAGTGCGTCAGGAGGAGGTTAAAGATGAAAAGAAGAGTTGCAGTGACAGGGCTGGGGGCAGTTACGCCCATTGGAAATACAGTGCCGGAATTTTGGGCCGGTGTCAAAGAGGGAAAAGTGGGAATCGGCGAGATTACCAAATTCGATATAACCGATTACAAAGTCAAGCTGGCCGCAGAAGTCAAAGGATTTGAGGCAAAAGAGCGGATGGATTTTAAGTCAGCCAGGCGGATGGAACTGTTTTCCCAGTATGCAGTAGCGGCGGCAAAGGAAGCGTTTGAGGATGCCGGGCTGGACATTTCCAAAGAAGATCCATACCGCGTTGGAGTGATCGCAGGCTCCGGGGTGGGAAGTTTGCAGGTGGCGGAACGGGAATATGAAAAGATTTTAACCAAGGGGCCTTCCAGGGTAAATCCGCTGATGGTGCCCCTGATGATTTCCAATATGGCGGCCGGAAATATTTCCATTCAGTTAGGACTAAAAGGGAAATGCACCAATGTGGTGACCGCCTGCGCATCGGGAACGAACTGTATCGGGGATGCGTTTCGCGCCATTCAGTACGGGGATGCCGACGTGATGGTAGCCGGAGGGGCGGAAGGCAGTATCTGTCCGCTGGGCGTGGCAGGATTTACGGGCCTTACTGCATTGTCCGCGTCCACAGATCCAATGCGGGCTTCTATTCCTTTTGACAAAGACCGCGATGGATTTGTGCTTGGCGAAGGCGCCGGAATCGTGGTGCTGGAAGAACTGGAACATGCGAAAGCGAGGGGCGCGAAAATTTACGCGGAACTGGCAGGATACGGAGCCACCGGGGACGCCTATCACATTACATCGCCGGCAGAAGACGGAAGCGGCGCCGCAAAAGCGATGCAGCTTGCTATCCAGGAGGGCGAAATCGCTCCGTCTCAAATCGATTATATCAATGCGCACGGCACCGGCACCCATCACAATGATTTATTCGAGACAAAAGCAATCAAGCTGGCTCTCGGAGACGCGGCCGCAGATGTAATCGTCAACTCCACCAAATCCATGATCGGGCATCTGCTGGGAGCCGCCGGGGGCGTGGAGTTTATCGTCTGTGTAAAAGCCATCCAAGACGGATTTATCCATCAGACTATGGGCACCGAAACCGCAGACGAAGGATGCGATTTGAATTACGCCATAGGCGCGCCCATAGAAAAGGATCTGAATTATGTGCTGACCAATTCCCTGGGATTCGGCGGCCATAACGCAACATTATTGCTGAAAAAATATGTCGAATAATTTGTAACAGGAAAGGTAGCTGAACTGTTGCAAGCATTCCGAAGGGGCAAAATATATGGAATTTGAAAATCTTATCCGGCTGATTGAAAAAGTTTCTCAATCAGAACTGACCGGGCTGAAATACGAAGAGGGCAGCATGAAGCTGCACCTGACTAAAAAGCAGGGAAACATCCAGATACAACAGGCGGAAAGTCTGCCCATACCGTCTGCGGTTTCCCAGCCGAAACCGGAAGCTGCGAACGCCAATCCAGATCAGAAAAAGCAGATCGTGGCATCTCCTCTGGTGGGGACGTTTTATGCGGCTCCCGCTGAGGATGCAAAGCCCTTTGTCTCTGTGGGCGATACCGTAAAAAAAGGGCAGACGCTGGCGATTATCGAGGCAATGAAATTGATGAACGAGATTGAGAGCGATTACGACGGAATCATAACAGAAATCTATGTGACAAACGGGCAGGCAGTGGAATACGGCCAGGAACTGTTCCAGATTGACTAGGAGGCAGTATGAAACATTTAGACATTAACCAGATCAAAGAAATCATTCCCCATCGTCATCCGTTCCTTCTTTTGGATTACATTGAGGATTATGAGCCGGGACAGTATGCCGTGGGCTACAAATGCGTATCCTATCGGGAGGAGTTTTTTGCCGGACATTTTCCGCAGGAACCCGTGATGCCGGGCGTGCTGACTGTGGAAGCGCTGGCGCAGGCCGGGGCGGTGGCGATTTTAAGCATGGAGGAAAACAAGGGAAAAACCGCCTATTTTGGCGGCATCAACAAATGTAAATTTCGCGGAAAAGTCGTGCCGGGGGATAAAGTACGGCTGGAAACCCGGATTATCAAACAAAAAGGGCCTGTGGGCGTGGGCGAGGCAGTAGCCAGTGTGGACGGCAAAACCGTGGTCAGCGCGGAGCTGACCTTTATGATTGGATAAAGGGGATATGCATGATTAACAAAGTATTGATTGCCAATAGAGGAGAGATTGCCGTGCGGATTATCCGTGCCTGCCGGGAAATGCGGATTGAGACGGTGGCCGTCTATTCTCAGGCAGATCGGGAAGCACTCCATACGAAATTGGCAGACGAGGCCATCTGCATTGGGCCGGCGCCGTCCAAGGAAAGCTATCTGAGCATGGAACAGATCATCAGCGCCACGGTGATATCTGGGGCGGACGCCATTCATCCAGGATTTGGATTTCTCTCGGAGAACAGCAAATTTGCGGAACTATGCCAGCAGTGCAACATTACTTTTATCGGCCCGGATGCCCAGGTAATCGCAAAGCTCGGCAACAAACAGGAGGCCAGAAATACCATGGCGGCGGCAAATGTTCCGGTGATTCCCGGCAGCACAGAAGCCATCTACGATGCACAAACCGGCGCGCAGATTGCCAGAGAGATCGGTTATCCTGTGATTGTAAAGGCAGCTTTGGGCGGCGGCGGCAAGGGGATGCGTGTTGCCTATACGGAGGAAGAGTTTGAACAGAGCTTCCAGACCGCTCAAAAAGAGACGGAACTGGCATTCGGGGATAATACTATGTATATTGAGCGCTATGTTCAGAATCCCCGTCATATTGAGTTTCAGATTCTGGCGGACGCTTACGGCAATGTGATTCACCTAGGCGAGCGGGACTGTTCCATCCAGAGAAATCACCAGAAAATGATCGAAGAATCTCCTTCCATTGCGCTGACGGATTCGCTGCGCGAGGAGATGGGCCAGGCGGCTGTCCGGGCGGCAAAGGCGGCGGGCTATGTCAACGCGGGAACGATTGAATTTCTGCTGGATAGCTCCGGGAAGTATTATTTTATGGAGATGAACACCCGAATTCAGGTGGAGCATCCGGTCACCGAATGGGTCACCGGGATCGATCTGGTAAAAGAGCAAATTCGGATTGCCTCGGGCAAGAAACTTTCTTATACCCAGGAAGAGGTACGTCTGACCGGTCACGCCATTGAATGCCGTATCAATGCGGAGAACCCCAAGAAGAATTTCCGGCCGTCTCCGGGAACAGTTACCGATATGTATCTGCCGGGCGGCAAAGGAATCCGAATCGACTCGGCCATTTACAGCGGCTATACCATTCCGCCATATTATGATTCCATGGTGGCAAAACTAATCGTATGGGCCAAGAATCGGGGCGAGGCCATCCGCAAGATGCAGAGCGCTCTGGGCGAAGTTATCATCGAGGGAATTGATACCAATGTGGATTATCAATATGAAATTTTGAACCATCCCGACTATCTTTCCGGCAACATCGACATTGAATTTATTGAGAAAATGCAGGGTGAGATTGTATGAAATTAGACAATATGTTTAAGAAAACCAGACTGCCAAGGAGGAAAGGCGTCGGATTTGCAGACACATCTGCAGATACGGCAAAGCCGGAGATACCAGAAGGACTTTTGCGCAAATGCAATATGTGCAAAGCGGCCATTATGACCGAGGATGTAGAGGCAGGCGGATATATCTGTCCAAAATGCGGGGGATATTTCCGGGTACATGCGTATCGCCGCATAGAGATGATTACCGACGAAAATACTTTTGAGGAATGGGATCGGGGGCTTGCCACAAAGAATCCCTTGAAATTCAAAGGATATGAGGAAAAGCTGAACGCTCTTCAGGAAAAGACCGGACTGGACGAAGCGGTGGTCACAGGAAAAGCCAAAATCGGCGGAGTTGAAACGGTGTTGGGAGTTTGTGACGGACGTTTTCTCATGGCCAGCATGGGCGAAGTTGTGGGCGAGAAGATTGCAAAGGCTGTGGAGCGCGCCACTGAGCAGCGGCTTCCGGTTATTTTCTTTACCTGTTCCGGCGGAGCTAGGATGCAAGAGGGCATTGTCTCTCTGATGCAGATGGCAAAAACCTCCGCGGCGCTGAAACGCCACAGCGACGCTGGGCTTCTCTATATCACGGTGCTGACAGATCCCACCACCGGCGGGGTGACAGCCAGCTTTGCCATGTTGGGTGACGTCATACTGGCGGAGCCAAAAGCGCTGATCGGTTTCGCGGGGCCGAGGGTGATCGGGCAGACCATTGGACAAAAATTGCCCGCCGGTTTCCAGCGTTCGGAATTTCTGCTCGAACACGGATTTATTGACGGAATTGTGGAACGTTTTCAGGTAAAAGAAACGTTAAGCCTTCTGTTAAAACTCCATGCAGATCATCCGATGGAATCAGGGACGGCAGGCAAACCCATGGTTGTTTCCAGAGAATGGAGAGATACTAAGACTGTAAGCGCCTGGGAACGTGTGCTTGCTTCCCGAAAGAAAGACCGCCCGGTGGGAAAAGATTATATCGATCTATTATTTACGGATTTTACAGAGCTTCACGGAGATCGATATTTTGCAGACGACAAAGCCGTCATCGGCGGCATTGCCAGATTTCACGGAATGCCGGTGACGGTTCTTGCGCAGGAAAAAGGGCGGGATACGAAAGAAAACATCCAGCGGAACTTTGGAATGCCTTCCCCGGATGGATATCGCAAATCCCTGCGTCTGATGAAACAGGCGGAAAAATTTCACCGTCCGGTGATCTGCTTCGTGGACACCCCTGGAGCTTTCTGCGGCATCGAGGCAGAAGAACGGGGGCAGGCAGAGGCCATTGCCAGAAACATTTATGAAATGTCCGCCTTAAAAGTCCCAGTGCTCTCCATTGTGATTGGGGAGGGCGGAAGCGGCGGGGCGCTTGCCATGGCCACGGCGGACGAAGTATGGATGCTGGAAAATTCCGTTTATTCCATTTTATCCCCGGAAGGGTTTGCCAGCATTCTCTGGAAAGACAGTGCAAAGGCGCAGGAAGCGGCGGAAGTGATGAAGCTGACGGCTGCGGACTTGTATGAACAGGGCATAGTAGAACAGGTACTGCCGGAGCCGCCCGATTATACCGTGCAAAATATGAAAGAGGTCACGGATCTGCTGGAAAAACGGATCGAGGGATTTCTGGAACAGTATGTAAATATAGACACGGAAGCGCTAACACAGCGCAGATACGAACGGTTCCGAAAGATGTAGGAGAAAAGTATGCAGATAAAACCATTGAAAATGGGAAAGATAGAAGCAAGACTTCCGATTATACAGGGCGGCATGGGAGTAGGAATCAGCCTGGGGCGTCTTGCCGGAACTGTTGCAAAAGAGGGCGGCGTAGGACTGATCTCGGCCGCCCAGATTGGCTACCGGGAGCCGGATTTCCATCAAAATACAAAAGAGGCCAATTTCAGAGCTATGCATAAGGAATATGAGAAAGCCCGCGCCATTGCGCCAAACGGGGTGATTGGCTTTAACATTATGGTTGCAATGAACGGTTATGAGGATTACGTCAAAACGGCCATTGAAACCGGCGCAGACATCATTGTTTCCGGGGCCGGGCTTCCGACTAGTCTTCCGAAACTTGCAGACAAATCAGAAATCAAGCTGGCGCCTATTGTATCCACCGCAAAGTCCGCAAAGGTGATTTTGAAATATTGGCAAAAGAAATACCAGCGAATGCCGGATCTTCTGGTGATCGAGGGACCATGCGCAGGCGGTCATCTGGGATTTACCAAAGAACAGTTGGATGCATATTTTCCAGAACAGCCAGATTTACCTAAAGCTTCTTACGATACACAAGTAAAAGAAATTCTGTCTATTGTAAAAGAATACGAAGACATCTGTCAGTGCAAAATTCCCACAGCATTGGCTGGAGGAATTGAGAACCGCACGCAGGCAACCCATGCGTTTTCCTTGGGCGTGGATGCTATCCAGGTGGCCTCAAGATTTGTTCCAACACAAGAATGCGATGCAGATATCCGTTACAAAGAAGCTTATCTGAATGCCGCCAGGGAGGACATTATTCTGGTAAAGAGTCCGGTCGGGATGCCGGGGCGAGCTCTCAAGAATCCATTTATGGAAAAAGTTATGCGCGGGGAACAGATTTCCCACGGTCCATGCCACCGTTGCCTGCAAAACTGCAATCCCGCCAAGACGCCTTACTGCATTACCGAAGCATTGATCCATGCCGTCCGGGGAGAGGTGGAAAAAGGGCTGTTGTTCTGCGGCGCATATGCTTATAAGGCGAACCAGATAGAAACCGTAAGAGAAGTAATCGATTCGCTTTTACCGGAAAGAATCGAGGAGTAGAGAGGGCGAAGAAAGGCCATGGAAAAGGCATACGAAGCAATGAATGATATTCTGGTAAATCTGATTCATGAAATCTGGGAGCTGGAAGGGAAATCCATCCGGGCCGAGGGCTTTAAGGATCTGACGAACAACGATATGCACGTGATTGAAGCTATCGGTCTGAGCGATGGCAGCAATATGTCTTCCATAGCCAGGAAACTGAATATTACGGTAAGCTCCCTCACCACAGCCATGAACGGCCTAGTCAGAAAAAAATATGCCGAGCGTTACCGGAGCGAAGAGGACAGGCGGGTGGTTTTTGTCAAGCTGACAGAGAAAGGAATAGAAGCTTACTGCCAGCATGAAGATTACCACCGAAAGATGATCCAAGCAATTTTGGATAAGCTGGAGGAAGAAGAAGTTTCCGTTCTCCTGAAAGCGCTGGGGGCGTTAAAAGAATTTTTTGCCAGTTAGTAAATGTCCATAAACCTATTTCTTTCTCTGATGCAATGAGGTCATCAAACCAAAACTATCAAAGGAGAATAGATTTATGGACAAATTACTGCCAAATATGCTTTAAAGAGCCTTTTTTCTTTTTTTCTTACAAATACTAGTAATAGCGTTGACAGCACATAACAGTATAAAAAGGCTTGTAAAGTTAATCCAAATATCTCTATATGCTGTTTTCGCTAATTCTTCCCTTAATCCGCTAAACCAGACATATACAAACGCTAATAATTGAGATGGCACATACGCAATAATATATTTTAAAACCAAAGGCTTAACAGGCAGATCTGTACATAGCTTAAATGCTGTAACGCCAATCAAGAGAATAATAGCTCTGTCTAACTCGTGCCAATTACCGCTTGGGTCTTCATAAACGCCATTGCTAAGATATAAAACGCTATTTAACAATGTGATTACGGTATATATTATCGAATAAATCGACACTATATTTATCCATTTTTTCTTATTCATTTTTCCCTCCAAATGTTGATGAATTTTTTCGTCAATCAAATAGTCGTTGATTTTTCATCTTATCCAACAAACTAATAAATACTTCTGTTATCATTTCACTTATTTTTTCACCCGTAAAACAACACATCTTTGTTGCGCACAGAGTTGCAATTCCATGTGAGTAAATCCATAAATGACGATACAGACTTTCCGCAGTTTTTTCGTCAAGTCCATAGCCCTCAGTGATAGAATTAAGGATTCTTTCGTAGTTTTCCTCTATTGAGGGCAGTATTTTGTCAATGTTGGGAGCAGAGGCCTGCTCACTCATAAAAAGAAGCTGAAACAGTTTAGGTTCCCGAATTGCAAAAAGAATGTACTGTGTTCCGACGCCTTTAAAGGCGTCGGTGTCTGCAAGCCCTTTTTCCACATATCCTTTATAACAGGCTTTCGCAGCTTCTATCACGGATTGCTGTACTTCCTGCATATTTTCAAATACAGTAAAAATCGGACAGGAAGAACTTTCAAGCTTCTTTGCAAGCGTCCTTGCGGTTAATCTGTCAATCCCATTTTCTCTCACTATTTCTAAAGCGGCATACGTAATTTGTTCTTTAGTGAATTTTGCTTTTGGCGGCATATTTCCCAACCCCATTCAAAAACTATTGTTCTATAACGTTTGTTCTAATTATATCTTCCGTTTATCTAAAAGTCAATAGTAATAATGTTTTTTGCAGAAAAAATTTCTGATTATGACATTCGATATACACTTTATGAAAAAACTACTTGACAAGTAGGTAATAGAGGAATATAATCATATCAATTCCTACAAAACATACAAAAATGATAGGGAAAATATCTGCAAAGTGAGGGAACGGATATATGAGCGAGAAAATTAAGAGGGAAGACAGAAAATTCAAATTTGAGACGTTGCAACTGCATGTGGGACAGGAGCAGGCAGACCCGGTAACCGATGCCAGGGCCGTACCGATTTACCAGACATCCTCCTATGTATTCCGCAACTGTGACCATGCGGCCGCACGTTTTGAATTATCGGATGCGGGAAATATTTACGGGCGTCTGACTAACCCCACAGAAGATGTGTTTGAAAAAAGGATTGCGGCATTGGAAGGCGGTGTGGCGGCTCTGGCGGTAGCTTCCGGCGCAGCGGCGATTTCCTATACCATTCAGAATCTGGCGCAGAATGGCGACCATATAGTATCGGCCAAAAACATTTACGGTGGTACATACAACGTGTTGGCGCATACCTTTCCAGAGTACGGCATCCAGACCACATTTGTGGATATTTTCAATGAAAAAGAAGTGGAGGCGGCCATTCAGGAGCGCACAAAAGCTATTTTTATCGAAACGCTGGGAAATCCCAACTCCGATGTGGTAGACATTGAAGCGATTGCAAAGATTGCCCACAAACATCAGATACCCCTTGTGGTGGACAATACCTTTGCGACGCCTTACCTGGTGCGTCCCATCGAATACGGCGCGGATATCGTCGTGCATTCCGCTACCAAATTTATTGGGGGACATGGAACCACCCTGGGCGGCGTGATCGTTGACAGCGGAAAATTTGACTGGGAGGCTTCTGGAAAATTCCATTCCCTGACCGATCCCAATCCCAGCTATCATGGGGTGAGCTTTACCAAGGCGGCAGGCCCGGCGGCGTTTGTGACCAAAATCCGCGCAATCCTTTTGAGAGATACCGGGGCGTGCCTTTCTCCGTTCCATGCGTTTATTTTCCTGCAAGGATTAGAAACCTTATCCCTGCGTGTGGAACGCCATGTGGAAAATGCGTTAAAAGTTGTGGAGTTTTTGAATGGACATCCCCAGGTGGAGGCGGTTCACCATCCGTCGGTTACAGACGATGCATCCCAAAAAGAACTTTATCAAAAATATTTCCCCAACGGCGGCGGCTCGATCTTTACCTTTGAAATCAAAGGGGATGCACAGAAAGCGAAGGATTTCATCGACAATCTGGAGTTATTCTCTCTGCTGGCAAATGTAGCGGACGTAAAATCCCTGGTAATCCACCCGGCCACCACCACCCACAGCCAATGCACAGAAGAAGAATTGCTGGATCAGGGAATTCGTCCCAATACCATCCGTCTGTCCATCGGCACGGAAAACATTGACGACATTATCCAGGATTTGGAGGAAGCATTTAAAGCAGTGCATTAAGGAAACCATAAATGATGAAATTTTCAAAGAAATGCAGATATGGCCTTCGGGCACTGATTGATTTGGCGGCAAATTCCGGCAATGACCATATCGTGTTGGGCAGCATCGCAGAAAGAAACGGCATCTCGCCGCAGTATCTGGAGCAGGTGTTTGCATCTTTAAGAAGAGCGGGTCTGGTAAAAGGAATCAAAGGATCCCAGGGCGGCTATCGCTTAAATGCGGATCCGAAGGAGATTACCGTTGCGGCAATCCTTGAGGCATTGGACGGCAGCTACCAGATTGAAGAAGAAGAAAATTCGGTTGATGGACATAGCCATGGTATTTCAGCCAGCATCCAGGAATTGGTCATTGATCAAATCAATGGTCAGCTGAATCAACTGCTGATAGGGATTACGTTAGATGATTTAAGGAAAAAATATCTGGATTATAAAGAGTATGGCCAGGATATGTATTATATATGAGGTGTTTTTTGCCCCTGTTTTTCTGCTGTTTGCAGTGGATTTCAGGGGCTTTTTTGTGTCTTTTGTTCTTCATTTTCTGGTATGTATGGTTTTTTAGTACCGTTTTAGTGCCAGACGAAAGGCTATTGAGATACGTTAAT
This sequence comes from uncultured Lachnospiraceae bacterium, assembly GCA_947571775.1. Lineage (GTDB taxonomy): Bacteria > Bacillota > Clostridia > Lachnospirales > Lachnospiraceae > MGBC164599. The sequence continues at coordinate 212,643 of CANOZK010000003.1, forward strand.
TGTTAAAAACGGGAAAGTATCCAGGATGCTCCTTTGAGAAATGCACGCTCATGATCATCCTGAAGCTGCCGGAACTCTTTCATTAACCGTTCATACTTCTCCCATCTCATATAGCGCGGCTTTGGGATATGCCACAGGTACTGTATGGGCAGGTCAGGATGTTCTCTTCTCCACCAGGTATAGCCCAGCTTCTTTTCTACTATGCGCTCCATTTTCAGCCGCATTTCGTCTGTTCCGCTCTTTTGCTGGCTTGCATAATTTAGCTTTGCGCATTTGCGACATACACAATGTTTATAGTAATTGTACAGATACCGCACCCTTCGTCCACAATATGGGCAGTGGAAGTACATCCTGACGGATTTCCCATCTATACCAGGAACCCTTGACAATGGCAAATCCATATAGCGGTATTCCCCAGCCTTAGAAGAGAAGGTTTTTATCGATGCGGTTTTGCTTTGCACATAGTAGATAATGTCTCCTCCAATCAATGGATATTTTACGGTGGTTTTGCACCAAAGATATTTATCGCCCGCAAGATAATCATAAAAAGAAAAGCTATCAATCCTATGAAAATTTTCAAGCTGCCTGTGCGTCCTGTTATGCCCACCCGAACCATAACCGCCCATATTACGCCGCATCCTTTCTTGAAAGCATATTATTGAGCATGGCGATTGTGTACCGCCTAAGGCCGTAGAAATTGCTTCTGCCCACAGGGATGCGCCCCAGCCTTCCATCAAACTCTAACAGGTCATACGCCCTTTCCTGCATGATGGAAGAGATAATATACTCTGCCACAAGCGGGTCTGCCTGATATGCTGCCGCACGCACCTGTGCATAATATTTGCCCTCCCTGCACTCTTTCAACAGGAATTTAGCCCTTTTCTCGGTTATCCCATAATCAGCATAGCTTTTTCGCATCCTATCCGCTCCTATATAGAAATCCACTGCTCCATAAAAATGTGGAGCAGTGGGGGTATGTGGCTACTCCGTTGCCGCCTTCGCTGCTGCTGCCTGCGCCTGGTAATAAATAGCCTTGGCTTTATTCTCCAGGATAAACGCATCATAGACAATACGTCCCTCTACCAGGCTGCCGCTAATTCCCGGCGGGTCTTCATGTACCTTGTAATCTTCCAGTTTTGTTGGCGCCACACAGGCGCATGGATGGGCCAGCATGAAGCCGAAATTCTCTGGAAGCCTTACCGCCGGAACTTTAATCACGGTTGCGCCGTCTATCAGAGCGATTACACCTTTTAGCCTTAAATCAGCCCCTATATCCGTTTCCAGGATAATATCCCTGCAACGCTTCATCGCCGTGTAAACATCCGGCGGTACGACCAGGATACGGCCTGTTTCTGGCACCTCCGCATTGTCCAAGGTATTGCTGGCGTTGAGGATTTCATCAAAGATATTTTCCTGGGTAAGTGCCAATGCTGCTGGCTTAGTTCCTGCGCTCTCACACATCACGCCGTAGGTGTAGCTGTCTACTTCCGGCACTACTTTTTCTCTTACCTGTCTTGCTAATGCGGATGCCGCTGCCAATTGCCGCGCCGTCTCATCATTATCCAGCTTATCAATGGCAAATGTAAAGGAACGGTCATTCTTAAGGGTAAATTCCTCGGTTGTGGCATCCAGATCATGAATGGTGCCATACCTGCTTCCAGTAAATCCCGGAACCGGATTCCTGCTGTAATCGGTCATTTCACTTGTGCCGATTTTGTAAATTTTAATCGAATGCGCCCCTGTCCAGCTAAAATCCTGGTTGGTCAGAAGCGATTTTTTGCTTTCTGTTGTAAATAATTCGTCCACATAGGGAAGAAATTGTGTAACTAAACTGATTGCCATAAATTATGATTCTCCTTTATTCTAGCTTCATAGCCTTTCGGATGGGGTCACCGCCTGTACGCCTTAATTGGTTTAGTGGCCCTGTGAATGGTTTCGCCCGTCTTGCTTCAAGCTGTGCCTGTTTTTCCTCATCTTTCCTTAAAGCCTCACGCTCGTTCATTAAGCCGTCTATGATGCCTAATGCCTTATCAAAGGCTTCCTCACTGCTGCAATTCAGCGCATCTAAAAGCGTTTCGGGATAGCCCTTGTCCATTAGCTTCTGACGGCTGTTCAAACGAAATTCGCGTTGTAAAAGCTCCTGTTCCCTTTTGCCTAGTTCCTCGGCCTGTTTTTCCCTGTCCCGTGCAAGACGTTCCTGCACGATGGCGTTCACCTGGTCTTGGCTAAAGGTCTTTTGTCCCCCTGTCTGCTCAGATGGGGTTGTTGCCTGCTCTGCTGCTGTGCGGATGTTCTCTGTACTCATAATCTCCTCCTGTTTTTACGCCTCAGTGGGCTAAATTAAAAAGGCGCAGAAAGACTCCATTTCAAATGGAACCTTCCCACGCCTATGTATCCTGGCTTCCGTCCAGCTTGTCCGCTGTCCGGGGTACTTGCATATTCAAGTTTTATATATTATACCATATATCCAGTATCTATACAATAGCCTGTTTCCTATATAGGTGTTTTGCCTAAATCAACGCCTTATTTTAACTTTTCTGGACATTTGCGTCCGTATCATTCGTTTAATTCCAGGCACTTTATATATGCCTTATTATACCGCCTATCTGCCCCATTTCCAACCTTTTTTATCTTATATGACCGGATGATAGGCCCCAGCCGTTCCAGGGCTTTCTCAAGTTCCTGCGGCCTTTCATAGCTTATCTCTATTTTCATCGACATTACGCCGGATACCGCCTCCTTTTCAATGCAAAACGCCCGCCATACAAAGGACAATCACCAATAACAGGATGAACCCCAGCACCTCCGCAGCCATACCGGCAATGAAGTAGCAAAGGAATTTCAACCGCTCAAAGGGCATCGGCTCTTTGTTTGGCTTGCTTCTTAGGATGATCTCGTTAATCTCGTTGTTCATTTTGCACCGCCTTTCTCTGGCGCGGTCATGTTCACTGCAAATTGATATATCTGGTCTAGCACCCATACATCGTTTATTCTTGCCAAAACCTTGAAAATCTTCTTTATGTATCTTTTTTTCATACCGTACCGCCTTTCTTTACTCTGCTTTCCCGAAAAGCTGCCCGAACAAAACCATAAATCATCTTCAAAAAACGTTCTGAATTGATTTCTTTTACCATTTCAATGATTCTTTGCTTGTAGTCCATCATGCGGCACCGCCTTTCTCTGCAAAAAGGCTTTTCAGTCTGTCGTTGGCTTCTCCCATTCCCATTTCAATCTCAAACAGTGCGTCAGCAAGGCTATTTGACGGTGCACCCGCAATCTCCACGATTTCAGCGGTGAACATCTGCAAAATTCCAATTATGGAGTGTATACGCTCATACTTGCTGTGAATATCCTCTAATTCTACAAAAATTTCATATTTACCCATAAATTTCTTCTACCCCTTCTGCCGGGAATATGCTATACTATATACAAGGTATTTTTTGTATAGCTTCCGGCTATTCCCCTGACCAATGCGCTAACATTGGCCAGGGCTGTTTTTAGTTCCGCGGCATCTTTCGCTCTAACTCGGCTGCTGCTGCAAGAATCAGGTCACAGCATAGCCTGCTGTTTTGATGCCTTTGTGCAACTAGATCTGCTTCATCAGCCAACGCCGACCAATATTCATCTGTCTGCTGCACATCTGCATATTTTCGGTAAAATTTCCATGCATCTGTAAATATATTATAGATTTTTCGCAATTCTTCATCTGCTGTCGTAAAAACTCGCCTCCCCTCATTCCCGCGGCATATAGAAGTTACATTTCCCGTTTCTCTGGTACTCAAATAATTCAGCCAGCACTTCCCTGGCCCTCTCAAATGTCGGGTATGTCCCAAGTTCTGGCGCACGCTTTGAATTACTGGCAACGATGCCGTGATTGTTGGATGGATGCTGCTCCACCCATACACAGCCTGGTTGTTCAATAATCATTGTACGTCCCTGATTCATAATTTTCATTCAGTCTCCCCATTCTTCCTGTTGCTGCTCTATCTCATCATTGCTTTCACTGTACAACCCCACATAGTTGCTTGCATCATCTGCAAAACATACATCAACATTTACATCTAATGGTCTAATATATCCATCGGCGCATAGTGCTAGATAATAGACAGGACAATCAAAACACTTCCCGTCACTCCCCCTATACCTTGCGTATAATATTTTAGTACAAGAAATAACCTGTGTGATAAAATCTCTTTTGTCCATTCGCTTCTCCTTTTTATGTGGTAAAAATCTCATGTCACCCTTGTCACCTTGTCACCCTTCAATTCTAGTTGAGTGACATTAGTGACATGGGTGTCATCAAAAATATAACTTCTCTTTTTCCCAGTTCTATCACCATCAAGAGACAACCCATCCACAGCCCAGAACAATCCTTCATATTTGTTTATCAAACTTCCAACTTTGCACAATCTTCATATACCCATGGAATAAATAATAAACATACCCTCAAAACCTTGTATTTACTGGCTTTGCGCATAACTTTATAATTAAAAAACAGAGTATATGAAATTATTTCTTAAACCAATACCACTTTCTGCCACCTGGTCCTTTGTGTAAATCAATCAATCCCTCTTTTTTCATCTTTGCCCTGACTGCATTAAATGTCCCTTCACTTATGCCATTTGCTTTAGCTGATTTTGTCAAATCATCGGCTTCTTTCTCCCCGTCTTCCAAGTAATCCAAAATAAAATCTTTTGCACTTTCCGAAGCAGGTTTAAACCGTACATTGTAATCATGTTCCGTAACAAATTCCCGGTCATGTTTATCTGAGTATCCTCTAAATTCAGGGTGACCTTCTTTCAATTCAAACAGCACTGTCTTTTGCAACAATCCATAATTTGATTTCTCATGCGTTATGTATCGAATGCCTTTTTGTTCCGTTTCGCCAAGCATGATCACGCTTCTGGCAATGTCCCATATATCAGAGCTATCCGCCATCCGTTTTCTGCCATATAAACCAGACTGCTTGTTTGTGTGCATGATTATAAGAAAAGTAGTCTTGTGTTTTTCACCCATCCCGATAAGTGGGTTTAAACAATATCGCATTTCATTCCTTTGCCCCATTTTTATATCAGGTGGGACAAAACTCTGTAACGGGTCAAATATCACAAGTTCAGGTTTGTGTGTCTCGATTAGATCTTCAAGTAGTCTGCTATTGAATTTTACCTCGTAAAATCTATCATCCTTAATGTCGATCGTTACCACATTCTTAAATGTGACATTGTTCTTTGTCAGCCGTCCTTTTAGCGTGTATTCCACAGAATCTTCCGATGAAAAAAACATGACTTTTGACGGGGAAGGCTTGTCAATCCCGCTATTTTGCAATTCTCTTTCAAGTATCGTGTATTCACCGGAACTCAAACAGGCAGCGATATGACACCAAATAGATGTTTTTCCAGATCCACCGTCACCAGCTATAACCGTAATCTGATATTTTGGTATCCAACCGGATATGGCCCATTCTGGCTCTTTTTCCTCAAAATCATTTAAGGTTTTTATGGATAAGTCCGTGATTGGAGGCTTCAACGGTCTAGCCCGACCGCCGTCGCAAACTGCTCTGGCTCTGTTATCACCCCTTCTTTCAATAATTTCTGACACAGCTCGGTCAATTCGTCTCTGGTCAAATTCTGTATCTGTTGTTCTGTTTTCTGTTGTCTCCGTGATTCTCTCACCCACCTTTCATAATCTCGCTTGGTTACCTCTGCATACCAATATGCGACTCGCTTTAGCGTTTCCTTGCGCTCTGCTTCATACTGATGCACCCAGTCCTCATAATATTGTCGTGCCTTTGAACATCCAGCCGCTTCCAGGGCCGCAATCGCCTGTTCTGGAAAATCAGGATTGTTCATACCTTTGCAGTACATGCTCCGAAGAAACCCCTCTGTCAAGCGCATATTGGGGTTTATAGAAGCCAGCATTTCTTTTTCATTCATTTGCAGATACCCCGTAAATGCGTTTCTCAAAGTATGCCCTGCTTACCTTGCCTCTTACAGTGATATAATTAGCTGCTTTCAATTCTTCATTCAGCCGCCGGATTATTTTATAGGCTGCGCTTTCGGACACGCTTAAAGCGGCCATAACATCCTCACAATCCATCATCTGGCGGGGTTGTGCTCTGGCTTCCCGTTGCCTCCTTTCTGCTTCATCAATCATCTGCATCAATTCTTCATGGCCGCGGCGGAACTCCTCGCTTCCAAGGCCAAGTTCTTTGGCTATCTTGTCGGCCATTGCGTCCAATTCTTCTTTGCTTACAAATGGCATTGGCATCCTCCTTTCTCTACCTGCCCTCATGCCCGCCCGACATGTTGTTAATTTTCGGTTTCCATGATTTCTGTTACATCAACATTGAGTGCCTTGGCAATTCTAAATATTGTCCTTGCCTGACAGTTTTTCCCGTTAATAATCGTAGAGAGATTTCCTCGGCTCATGCCGGCTTCTTTCGCAAGATCTTTCTGCAACATGTCTTTCTTAGCCATAATAAAAGATATTTTGGTTTTGTTTACCCGCATCTTTTCGCCTCCTTTTTTACACATTATTGTGTATTTGTGATTTTAGTATAATACACGATTTCGGGAATGTCAATATTTTTTTTTGAAAAAGTTTGCATTTTTGTGTAATTCGTGATATTCTTGATTAAAGAGGTGTGTAAACATGGGAATTAATCAGTATATAAAAATTGGTTCAAAAATAAAAAAAGCCAGAATATCTAAAGGTATTCGCCAAAAAGATATGGCTGGAGAATTAGGATTATCTATTTCGACTTACTCAAATTATGAAAATAATTATAGAGAACCTAAATTAGATGTCGTCGAAAGAATATGCGACGTTTTAGATATGACTATTGATGAACTTATGGACTTTCCTATTGATGATTCAGAATATCGAAAGGATAATTCTTCAGCCCAAAATAATATAATTGAACAAAATCCAGATAATATCCCTCGTAGATACAGCGATGTTATTAAAATCAAATATGAACTCACACCAGAAAAACTAGAGAGAATCAGATTGGATGAGGAAGCAGAGGGAATAATTAAGAAACAGGCATCTGGCCAGAAAATTACAGACGAAGAACGTCAAAAAGTTTCTGATTATATTGAACGGAGAGAAAAAAGTTATGCCAAACTTTGTGAAACAGTAAAAAAACTTGGCAAAATAGTTAATGAATCTTTCAAGCCAAGTATTGAATCATATGATAGTATCCTTCAAGCGTTTAACAATATAGCGGCCTCTATACTCAATAGTTATAAGAAATTAAATGACGTTGGTCAGCAAAAAGTCATAGATTATATAGAAGATTTGTCCAATATACCAGAATACCGCAAAGAACCACCACAGGAAGAACCACCTTCTCCACAAACTCCTCCTGATACCCTACCCGAATTCCCACAGGACTAACCCGTACCTGTTGGTACGCTTTTCGGACACCACTTTCCGAAAAGCGTATGTGTGGCGTCCCCACTTGTATGCACGGGGACTCCCCACAAGTGGGGAAAAGATGGGGCAGCGAATCACAATCCCACAGAACTAGTGCTAAACCATCAGCGCTATTGTTGATGAGTGACAGTGAATTATTTTTACCGTCAGAGTAGTTTTTGCCAGAAGTGGTGAAAACCCCTGACCAGCATGGAGTGGTGCTGCTCCAAACACTAGTCCGCTAAAACCGGATTACCAAAAGTCCGAAAAACGGACGCTTCCCCGATTTTGGGGAAATTCGCACTATGATTATTGATGATGAACCGTGGTTTGTTTCAAAGGACATATCGGACAAGTTAGGATATGCGAAACCTGCCAATATGGTAAAGCTGGTAGATGATGACGACAAGCGAAATGTGCGGAGCTCCGATTTGGAGCCCCCTTTGCTCATTTTAGATAAGGAAAATTACCACTCAACGTAATTCTGCGCTTGCATTTTAAATGCGCCCTGTTTCTCCGATTTCAAATCGAGAAACTGCTGCACCGTGAAAATAGAATATGTTTAACCAGGGAGTCGGGGGACGTGCTCTCACCTAATCCGAGCACCTTACGGAGGGTGGTGATTATTATGAGTACATATGAAGAATTGAGCCTAATTATAGACATCGCGCTATTGATTATCGCCATTCTGAATCTGAAAAATAAGAAATAGCCGTCCTGCTCTCGTCAAAGTTTAGGAACGGCTATTCTTATAGTCAAGTATTAATTTCGCCGGGTCGGGTGAGTGACGGTCACCTTCCGGCTCCCTTGTTAAGCATATTATATGCGATATACACAAACTTTTCAACCATAATTTTAACATCACTGGTATTCTACCTGTCCTCATGCCCGCCCGGCCAAAAGGAGAACACTATGCCAGCATATTATGATGAAAAGACGAAATCATGGTTTTGTAAATTTTATTATACGGATTACACAGGAGCAAGGAAGCAGAAAAAGAAGCGCGGATTCTCCCTCAAACGTGAGGCGCAGGATTGGGAAAGAGCTTTTTTAGAGAAGCAGCAGGGAACCCCGGACATGACCTTTCAGGCCCTATACGACATCTACATGGAGGATATGGCGCACAGGCTCAGGCCAGGTACCCTAAAGAGCATGGAGAGCGTGTTCAGGAACCGGGTCTTGCCGCATTTCAAGGATAAGCCGATAAACAGTATTACGCCCGCCGACATTCGGCTATGGCAGAATATGCAGATTGATGGAGGATATTCTGACGGATACCTTGACCGCATCCACATCCTAATGAGTACATTCTTTAATTATGCGGTCAAATATTACAATCTGCCCTCAAATCCATGCAGCAAAGCGGGCGGAATGGGGAAACCCACACATTCCATGAACTTCTGGACGCTGGAGCAGTATAACCGCTTTATTCAGTATGTGGAGGATGTACGCGCTCATACTGCGTTGGAGCTGCTCTTTTATTCTGGGATGCGGTTTGGGGAGATGATGGCCCTCACCTTGGGCGATTTTGATTTTATGGCCAATACGATTCATATCACAAAGACATTTCACCAGAAGAAAGGCGGCGGTATCTCAGGCCCTCCTAAGACAGAAAACAGCATCCGGTGTATCACAATGCCGGCTGCTATCATGCGGGAAGTGCAGGCGTATATCAGCCGGATATATGGCATACAGCCCTTTGACCGGGTGTTTACGTTTACAGAGAAGCTCATCCGGGGAAATATCAAACGCTGCGCCGAAAAAGCAGGAATCCCTCAGATACGGATTCATGACATCCGGCACAGTCACGTATCGCTGCTTATCGACATGGATTTTTCTCCCCACCTGATAGCTGAACGCATCGGGGATACCGTGCAGATGGTAAATAAAATTTATGGGCATCTTTATCCAAGCAAGCACGAGGAGGTAGCCGACAGGTTAAATCGAATAATCGTACCAAAATAGTACCACTGGGGCAATTCTGTGAGGGGAAAAGCCCCGTTTTATCCTATCTTTGGGCTGTCTGGCAGTAATATGTATTATATATGAGATTGCAGGGGGGAACAAAACGATATAAAGTTTTGTTCCCCCTGAATATTGTCTAGAATATATTTAAAAATACATTCTAAAGCATTAAAGTATGGTAGGCGGCTCCATTCAATCCTTTCCACAGGATTTTATTTTCTGTGAGTGTTATATATCCATGTGCGCTGCCTTCCTTGGGAATCGATATAGAGCCAGGGTTTAAATAGAGCTGATCATCGCCAAACGGTTCCCATGCCGGGATGTGTGTATGGCCGTGAAGCAGGATGTCCCCTGGCTGAAGCGGCGGCGGTGTTTCTTTGTTGAAGCGGTGGCCATGTGTGACAAAGATCATGCGGTTTCCCACATAAAGAATACAATAGTCTGCCAGAATCGGAAATTCCAAAACCATCTGGTCTACCTCTGTGTCACAATTTCCCCGGACGCAGAGAATCTGATTTTTTCTCTCATTTAAAAGAGCGATGACGGTTTTTGGGGCGTATTCCTTTGGCAAGTCATTTCGCGGACCATGATACAAGAGATCTCCCAAAAGCAATAGTTTATCCGCATGTTCCCGGTCAAAAGCAGCAAGCATTTCTTTGCAGTAGAAGCTCGAACCGTGAATATCCGATGCAATCATGAATTTCAAAATCGTTTTCCTCCTTAATATATTAAGATTTTACCGTAAATTTTTTATTGCGGCAACAATTTTTTTTTGTTAACATGGAGAAGAATGTCGATGATAAAAAAATTCAGCGGGCATAGAAAGAATGAGAAGGAGCGATATCCGATGAAAAACAAGTGGATGGTACTGTTGTTTCTTGCGGCAACAGGTATTTTGCTGAGCGGTTGTTCCCAAGAGGCTGCCAGGGAACCAGAGATTTATGACAAAAGTGATATAGTTATGGGAACGGTGGTCACAGAGCGGATTTATACGCGGGGAGAGGATGCGTCCTCTGAAATTATAGAGCTTTTATCCGAAATAGAACATCGTTATCTGTCCTGGCGGGAAGAAGATTCCGATATTGGAAAGATAAACCAGCAGGCGGGAAAAGGGCAGGCTCCCGTAGATGAGCAGACCATGGGATACCTAGAACAGACATTGCAGATTGCAGAGAAAAGTCAGGGAGCGTTTGATCCGACCATCGGGGAGCTAAGCCTTTTGTGGGATGTGGAGGCGGAGAATCCCAAAGTTCCCAGTGAGAAAAAAATCAACCAACGTTTACAAAACCGTGGCTATGAAAAAATCCGCATGGGCAGCGACGGAGGCCAGGATTGGGTGGAACTCGAAGATCAATGCTCCATTGACTTGGGGGCTGTGGGAAAAGGGATCGGCTGCGATGAAACGGCGAAGTTTCTAAAGGAGGACAAGCAGGTTCAAGGGGCGGTGATCGCCGTGGGCGGCAGCATCCTTACCCTGGGCAGTAAACCCGATGAAACTTCCTGGAAGGTGGCAATCCGCGATCCGCGGGGCACTCAGGAGGAGTTGTTAGGCGTGCTGGATTTGGAGGGGGAAAATTATGTTTCCACCTCTGGGGATTATGAGAAATATTTTATGCAGGACGGCAAACGCTATCATCATATCCTGGACCCATCCACGGGCTACCCCGCAGATACCGGACTGATATCGGTGACTGTATTGGGGGAAAATGGTCTGGTCAGCGACGGGCTTTCCACCGCCTGTTTTGTTCTGGGCATGAAAAAGGGCGCCGAGCTGTTGGAAGAATATCAGGCGGAGGGCATTTTTGTCAATGAGGAAAAGCAAGTGTATGTCACAGAAGGGCTGATGGAAAACTTTGAGCTGGCAGCATCTGGATATATTGTTTTTCCCCTTTCTTCGTGATACAATGAAAAAAGTAGACGAAATGAACCAGGAGGAAAATTTATGGGAATCGTATTGAAAGATATCCTGGCGGTGCTTCCCGAAAATGGGCAGGATAAAGTCTGCCGGACGGATATTTATCTGCAAGAAGATAAAATCGCGGGAATCGGGGAGAAACCAAAAGGTTTTGCAGAAGAGCAGGTGCTGGACGGAACGGACAGGCTGGTGATTCCAGGGCTGATAAACGCCCATACCCATTCTTATATGGCGCTTTTGCGCAACGTGGCCGATGATCTGACCTTTGAGGACTGGCTGTTTGGTCATATTGAACCTATTGAGGATAAGTTGGAGCCGGAGGACGCCTATTGGGGCGCCTGCCTGGCGATTCTGGAGATGATGAAATCCGGCACCACCTGTTTTTCGGACATGCAGATGCATATCCATCAGACATCCAGGGCTGTCTCAGAGTCTGGAATGCGGGCCGTGATTTCCCGCGGACTCGTGGGCAGCGGCGATAACGAAGCCGGGCAGATTCGGCTGAAAGAGGCTTATGAGGAAAAAGAGGCCTGGAAAGACTGCGACCGGCTGACGTTTTTCCTCGGCCCTCATGCTCCGTATAGCTGCGACGAGGAGTTTCAGCGGATTGTGGCAAAAGAGGCCGCGAAAAATCATATGGGCGTTCACATTCATTTGTCCGAGAGCGTCAACGAAGTAGAGAACATCCGCAGTCAATATGGAGCTTCCCCGATTGCCCTGGCAAAACGGGCCGGGCTGTTTGACGGACTAGCCGTGGCGGCTCATTGCGTCCATGTAGACGAGGCCGATCTGGATATTTTAAGAGAATGCCAGGTGAGTGTGATCACGAACCCAGCCAGCAATATGAAACTGGGCAATGGATTCGCCCCTGTGCCGGAAATGCTGGAAAAGGGAATTAACCTGTGTATTGGAACCGACGGCGCAGCCAGCAACAATTCTCTGAACATGTTCCATGAGATGAACCTTCTGGGATTGATCCACAAAGGAAACAAGCAGAAAGCAGACTGTGTCAGCGCCAGGGAAATCTTCCGTATGGCAACCATACAGGGGGCAAAAGCGCTGGGAATGGATGCGAACATCGGCTCCATTGAAATCGGAAAGAAAGCCGATCTGGCGATTCTGAATCTGTGCACCCCGTCTATGACGCCCAGAAACGATCTGTTGGCCGGGCTTTGCTATTCCGCCAACGGCTCCGAGGTGGAAACGGTGATCATTGACGGCAAAATCACGATGGAGAATCGGAAGGTGCTGACTTTGGATGAGGAACGGATTTATGAAGAAATTTCCAAGATATGCAGACGGTTAGGAACATCCTGTGAATAATAAGGGGAATAATATTTATGCTAAAAATTAAAGATCTGGAAATGTTAGAAGATATCGATCTTGTATATAAAAATAAAATCGTTTTGTATGGAGCAGGAGATTATGGGCGTAGAGCACTGAGATTGTTAGGCCAGTTGGAAATTCCGGTTTATGGAGTTTGTGACAGTAATGAATCTTTGTGGGGGGGGTGGGTGGATAAAAGGTCATAAAATCTTGTCAATTCAGGAATTAGTAGAAATCTCAAAACAAGAAAATATTTCGATTATTGTGGCAATGGCTAATCCAAGTAGTGTTGAACAAGTATTGAAAACATTGGAGGAATGTGGAATATCAGATGTAGATTGTTATACGTATTTTGCTTTAAAATTTACTATTGAATTTCATATTAATAATTATCGTATTAATGATGTATACCGGAAAAATTTCAATAGGGCAAAAACGGCATATGTGGAATATGTATGGAACGAGCTCAATATCATGAGAAAGCTTAATTATCTTTTTTCTCATATGTTATATGATTCGATTTTAATTTGGCAACCAGGAAAAGTTGGCTCTTCATCAGTGTTTAGAAGTTTAACGGAAATGGGCACTCGGTGTATTCATATACACCATCTGGCGGCAAATGTTAATTTAAACGTAAGGGAAAATAGTATTTGGGATAAACCGCAGCTTTATCAGAAGCTGAGCAAAGGAGGTGATATTAGTTCATCTTTTCTGCATGATTCGGAAAAAATGAAAATTATTTCTCTGGTCAGAGATCCGATTGAAAGAAGTGTTTCTCAGTATTTTCAGTTTTTTCAAATAGACGGGTATTTTATATACGATGCAGGTTACGATGACAGTGACTTAAATGTATACCAGAAAATAGCGAATCACATGGAACAAGGAATAAAGATAGGCGAATGTGGTTCTATGTTTGAATGGTTCAATCATGAGATCAAAGCAGCTTTGGATCTGGATGTCTATCAACATAATTTTGATAAAGAAAGAGGATATCAAATTATTCGTCAAAATAATGTAGAATTATTATTGATAAAAACCGAAAAACTAAATGATTGCCAAAAAGTTATAGAAGAATTTGTCGAAGCTAAAAATTTTAAATTGGTAAACGACAATATAGGAAACCAAAAACCATACAAATTTGTTTATGATGAAATAAAAAAATCAATCCAAATCCCAGAACATATTATCAATTTTTATTACAAAGGAAATAAGGCTATGGACCATTTCTATACAGAGGAAGAAAAACAGAATTTTATCCGAAAATGGACAAAAAACAAAATAGAAGTATAGGAGGAAAAATAATGCCAAGTGAAATCAGAGATATCAATTTAGCCGAGTCCGGCGAGCGGAAAATCCAGTGGGTAAAAAGAAACTGTGATTTGCTGCGGACGTTGGAGGAAGAATTTTCCAAAACAAAACCATTTGCGGGCAAGAAAATCGCCCTGTCTGTGCATTTGGAGGCGAAGACCGCGTATCTGTGCAAGGTTTTGGCGGCAGGGGGGGCGCAGATGTACATTACCGGGAGCAATCCCCTTTCCACCCAGGACGATGTGGCGGCAGCGCTGGTAAAAGCCGGCCTGGAGGTTCATGCCTGGTATAACAGCACGCCGGAGGAATACAACGCGCATATCCGCAGCGTGTTAAAACCCGGTCCGAATATTATTATCGACGACGGCGGGGATCTGGTGCATATGATGCATACGGAATTTACGGATCTGATTCCCCAGGTCATCGGCGGCTGTGAGGAAACCACCACAGGGATTATCCGGTTAAAAGCCATGGATCAGGCCGGGCAGCTCCAGTTCCCGATGGTGATGGTCAACAATGCGGACTGCAAGCATTTGTTTGACAACCGTTACGGCACCGGACAGTCCGTATGGGACGGCATCAACCGCACGACGAACCTGATTGTAGCAGGTAAGATCGTGGTGGTAGCCGGATATGGCTGGTGCGGCAAGGGGACCGCTATGCGCGCCAAAGGTTTGGGCGCCAGAGTCATTGTCACAGAGATCGATCCGGTAAAAGCCATTGAGGCGGTGATGGATGGATTCGACGTGATGCCGATGAAAGAGGCCGCAAAATTAGGGGATTTCTTTATCACGGTGACCGGATGCGAAAAAGTCATTGACGAAGAGGATTTTGCCCAGATGAAAGACGGCGTCATCCTCTGCAATGCCGGGCATTTTGACTGTGAGATCGATATGGCCAGGCTGCGGGAAATCGCGGTGGCCAAGCAGGAGATGCGTCAAAACATCATGGGATACCAGTTGGAAAACGGACGCTGGATCTGCGTGCTGGCAGAAGGACGGCTGGTAAACCTGGCGGCAGGCGACGGCCATCCGGCGGAAATCATGGATATGAGCTTTGCCATTCAGGCGCTGTCGGCGAAATATCTGGTAGAGCATCAGGGAAGCCTGACTCAGAAACTAATTGACGTACCAGAGGAGGTAGACCAAGACGTTGCCCTGCGCAAGCTGTCTTTCCTTGGAAAATCCATTGATGTGCTGACACCAGAGCAGGAAGCATATTTGAACAGTTCAAGTATTTGACAGACGGGTCTATATGCCGCAAAAGGGAGGGAACTATGAGAATTGGTATCGGAAACGACCATTCGGGGGTAGAGATGAAGCGGGAAATTGTAAAATTTCTGCAAGAACAAGGCCATGAAGTGGTCAATTATGGAACAGACGAAAGCACAAGATGCGATTACCCCGTTTATGGGGAAAAGGTGGGCCGCGCGGTAACCGCTGGGGATGTGGATAGGGGAATCCTGATCTGTGGAACAGGTCTTGGCATTTCTCTAGCCGCCAACAAAGTCCGCGGCGTCCGGGCGGTGGTGTGCAGCGAGCCATGCACGGCACGCTTGTCCAGACAGCACAACGATGCCAATGTACTTGCTTTCGGCGCGCGCATTATAGGCATAGAAATGGCAAAAATGATCGTGGAAACCTGGCTGAGCACGGAGTTTGAGGGCGGGCGACATCAGCGCCGGGTGGATATGGTGATGGAGATGGAAAACAAATAGGCGGGAGAACAAAACATGGATTACAATCAGCAAAGCCTGCGGATGCATGAAGAGCATCGGGGGAAAATCAGTGTACAGAGCAAAGTGGAGCTGCGGACAAAGGACGATTTGAGCACAGCTTACACCCCTGGAGTTGCACAGCCTTGCAGGGAAATCAACGAGAACAAGCTGGAAGTATATAAGTATACGGCAAAGGGAAACCTGGTAGCTGTGGTCACAGACGGAACAGCCGTGCTGGGGCTGGGGGATATCGGCCCGGAAGCCGCTATGCCGGTGATGGAAGGCAAAGCCATTCTATTTAAACAGTTTGGAAATGTGGATGCATTTCCGATTTGCCTGGATACCAAAGATGTGGATGAGATCGTGGAAACCGTTGTGCGGATGGCTCCCACATTCGGCGGAATCAATCTGGAGGATATCTCAGCCCCCAGGTGCTTTGAGATTGAACAAAAACTAAAGGAACGGCTGGATATTCCCGTGTTCCACGATGACCAGCATGGGACGGCGGTGGTTGTGCTGGCGGCTATCATCAACGGCTTGCGGCTCACCGGGAAACAAGCGGCAGACTGCAAAGTTGTGCTCAACGGATCTGGAGCCGCCGGGATTGCTATTGCAAAGTTATTGCTTCGCTATGGCTTCCAAGATCTGATTCTGTGCGATCGAAAAGGTATGATCAATCAGAAAAATGCAGGCAATCTGGTAAAACAGGAGATGGCAAAGGTCACCAACCTGGAAGGAAAAGAGGGAAGCTTGGCGGACGCCCTGAAAGGTGCAGACATTTTTATCGGCGTGTCCGCACCCGGCAGCGTTACCCAGGAGATGGTAAAATCCATGAACCCGGATCCGATGGTGTTTGCAATGGCCAATCCGATTCCAGAGATTATGCCGGAGGAGGCCAAACAGGCGGGAGCGAAAATCATCGGCACGGGCAGATCGGATTTTCCCAACCAGATCAACAACGTGCTGGTATTCCCCGGCATTTTCCGGGGGGCCCTGGACGTACATGCCAGAAGCATTACCGAAGAAATGAAGATGGCAGCGGCTAAAGGCCTTGCAGATCTGGTGGAAAAAGAAAAACTGGCTCCAGATTATGTGATACCAGACGCCTTAGACCCAAGGGTGGCAAAGGCCGTATCCCAGGCGGTCGCTCAAGAAGCGGTAAAAAGCGGTATCTGCAAGAATTTATTGTGAATGTAAATGTGATTGCGCAAGTGCGGCGCACAAAGCGATCCACTTTCATAGCCAGTGATGTCTGCATAAGCGGACATATCAATTTAGGATAGAGAAAGGAAGCAAATATGGACGATAAGACAAAAAAGGAGCTGGAAAAATTAGCACTTCAGATCCGAATGGGTGTTGTAGAAGAGATCAAAGCCCGCGGGTTTGGCCATATTGGCGGAAGTTTAAGTATATGTGATGCTCTGGCTGTTTTATATGGAAGGGAAATGAAGATCGATCCAAAGAATCCCCAGTGGCCCGAAAGGGATAAGCTGGTGTGTTCCAAGGGTCATGCCGGGCCGGCCATCTATTCGGTACTGGCGGTAAAAGGTTATTTTCCTTATGAGGAGATTAAGACTCTAAACCAACCGGGAACCAATTTCCCCAGTCACTGCGATAAAAAGAAAACCATCGGCGTAGATATGACTACCGGTTCTTTGGGGCAGGGAACTTCCCTGGCCGCAGGTATGGCGCTGGGCGACCGATTAAAAGGCAGAGACAGCCGGGTTTTTGTGATTGTGGGCGATGGAGAGAGCAACGAAGGACAAGTATGGGAAGCGTTTCTCTTTGCGGCAGCGAAAAAACTTTCCAATTATGTCGTGCTGCTGGACAACAATAAGAAGCAGTTGGATGGTTATGTAAAAGACGTGCTGGATACCGGAGATTTGGCGGCAAAGATGAAAGCCTTCGGATTTGACACACAGGCCGTGGACGGCAACGATATCGAGGCAATGGCCCAGGCGTTGGAGCGGACAAGGCAGGGCGGTGAAAAACCTTATGCGATTGTGATGGATACCGTAAAAGGAAAAGGAATCCCAGATGTGGAACAGACCATGGCGAACCACAGCATGAACATCGATGCAGAACAATGTGATAAATGGCTGGCAGACCTGCAGAAAGCATATGCTGCTTTCGGTGAATAGGAGGGAACGAGATGAAGATTGTATACAATGGAGAAAAAGATTCCCGTGCATTTAAAGATATATTGGGCACACAGCTGCAGGCGCTGGCCGAGGAAGATCCCGATGTGATCTATCTGGATGCGGATTTGATGAGCTGTATCGGGACGGCGAAATGGGCGATGGATTCCAATCAGGGTATCAATTGCGGAATTGCAGAGGCAAATATGGCAGGCGTGGCCGCCGGGCTTTCTGCCAGTGGTTTTAAGCCTTACATTCACAGTTTTGGGCCGTTTGCCTCCCGCCGCTGCTATGACCAGGTGTATTTATCCGCCGGATATGCAGGCAATCCCATAACGGTCATCGGTTCCGATCCGGGCGTATGCGCTGCCTTTAACGGCGGAACGCATATGCCGTTTGAAGATATGGCTCTGTACCGTGCCATGCCGGGCTCTACTGTTTTGGATATCGCAGACTGCAACCAGTTGATCAGCGTGTTAAAACAAGTCAAAGACATGGACGGGGTAAAATATATCCGCGTGGGCCGGAAAAACTGTGCGAAAATCTACGCAGACGGCGAAGAGGTGCCGATCGGCAAAGGCGTAACCCTAAGAGAAGGAAAGGACGCAGTGGTATTTGCCACAGGGATTTTGCTCCATGAGGCGCTTCAGGCAGCGGAAACCCTCGCCAAAGAAGGAATCGAGATTACCGTTGTGGATATGTTTACGGTCAAACCGCTGGATGCGGCCTGCGTGCTTCAATACGCCAGAGAAACCGGGGCAGTGGTGACCGCGGAAAACCACAACAAAATCGGAGGCCTGTACAGTGCCGTCTGCGAAGTTCTGGCGTCTGGTGAGCCGGTTCCGGTGGAATATGTGGCTGTGGAAGACGTGTTCGGCGAAGTAGGCCCTCAGGATTATCTGCAGAAACAATTTGGGCTTACTGCGGAGCATATTGTGGAAAAGGTAAAAGCGGCAGTGGCGCGCAAAAAATAAAAGGAAAAAGAAAAGATATGGCTCCGTTGCTTTAAGCTGCGGGGTCATTTTTAGCAGGAGGATTCATGTACGAGTATCGTTTTTACCAGTGGGTGCTTTTCTTTTTTATCTATTGCTTCTTCGGCTGGATCTGGGAATCTTGTTATGTGTCGGCAAAAGGGCGCAAATGGGTGAACCGAGGATTTCTCCATGGGCCGCTGATTCCCATTTATGGGTTCGGGGCAGTCGGCGTCCTATTTGCGGTGCTTCCGGTTCAGGACAATTTGATTTTGGTGTATCTTTTCGGCATGATTGGCGCTACCCTTTTGGAATACGTGACAGGAGCGGCTATGGAAAAAATCTTCAAGGTCAGATATTGGGATTATTCCAATAAACCTTTCAATTTAAACGGACACATCTGTCTAGTATCCTCTCTGGCGTGGGGTGCTTTTTCGGTGTTGCTGATTCGCTATATCCATGCGCCTGTGGAGATTCTGGTGCTCGGATTACAGACAGACGCAGCGGAATTTCTGGCCTTTGTGGTGACGGTCGTCTTTGTAGTGGACGCTACACAGTCCTTCAACGAGGCTATGGATCTGCGGGAGATCATCGAGCGGATTACGGAGAGCAGCCAGGAGGCCAAACGGATTCAGAAACGTATCGATGTGATTGCTGCGCTGATCGATGCGGATGTACAGGAAGGCAAAAGGAAGGCGGCGCAGTTTAAGAAAACCGTGGAAGGTCATTTGTCTGCGGAGCATAAGCTTCAAGCTCTTTCTGACAATATAGGAATGTATCTGGAACATGCCCGGAAGAAATCTGAGAAGGCGACGCAAAGCTTCCGGGAGGAACTAAGAAAGATCAGCGAGGAGATGCGAAAGCTTCAGGAAAGTCTGGAAAATCAACAGCAAAAAATCGGTCAGTTAAGAAACCGGCAATATTCGCGTTCCATGCGCTTGCTGCGCAGAAATCCCGGCGCGGTATCCAGGGCATATAAGGAGGCATTGGAAGAACTCCTGCATGACAGTGGGGACTTGTAGGAATTACGTGTTTAAACACAAAAGGGACACACAATAAACACATTTATTTTTTATGATGGTAAAAGCTATTTTTTGGAAAAGAGACAGGAGGTAAAAAGATTGATTGAAGTCAGAAATCTGGTAAAAAAATACGGCAGTCATCTGGCGGTGGATCATCTGAGTTTTGTGGTGGAAAAGGGGCAGATCTACGGTTTTCTCGGCCCCAATGGAGCGGGAAAATCCACCACAATGAATATTATGACCGGATATCTGGGCGCTACGGAAGGGGAAGTGCTGGTCAATGGCCATAATATGTTAAAAGAACCGGAGGAAGCCAAGAAACGAATCGGCTATTTGCCGGAAATCCCGCCCCTTTATACAGACATGACCGTAGAAGAGTACTTAAAATTTGCAGCAGAGCTGAAAAAAGTGAAACGCGCTGAGATCGCGTCCCAGGTAGAACAGGTCATGGAGCGGATAAAGCTTACGGATGTGAGACATCGGTTGATCCGGAATCTCTCAAAAGGCTATAAGCAGAGAGTGGGACTGGCCCAGGCGGTTTTGGGTTTCCCGGAAATTATTATTCTCGATGAGCCGACGGTGGGGCTTGACCCCATGCAGATTATTGAGATCCGACAGCTAATCCGGGAGCTGGCCAAGGAGCACACGGTAATTTTAAGCTCGCATATTCTGGCGGAGGTGCGGGAAGTCTGCGATTATGTTATGATCATTTCCAAAGGAAAGCTGGTTGCCAGCGATACTCCCGATCATCTGGAACATTTGATCGAAGGGGAGGAGACCCTGGAGTTGGAGGTAAAAGGAAGCCGCAGACAGGCGGAGAGTATCCTCAGCGGCATATCTGGGGTAAAAGAGGCCAAATACGAGGAACAAGGCGGCATGACCAGCATACAGATACAGGTAGCAGATCAGCAGGAAATCCGGGAAGAATTATTCTACGCTTTTGCAGAAGAAAAATGTCCCATATACCGGATGCAAATTTCAAAGGCCACGCTGGAGGATGTATTCCTGGAGCTGACGCAGAATGAGAGGGAGGATATATTAAAAGAAGAGCAGCCGGAAACTGCAAAAAACAGAGAGGAGGGCGCAGACCATGAGGGGGATTTATAAGCGGGAATTGAAATCGTATTTTTATTCTATGATTGGATATGTATTTATCGCTTTTTTGGTAGCGTTTGTGGGAATCTACTTTATGGCATATAACCTGAACATGGGTTATCCGTATTTTTCTTATACCCTTTCTGGGGGGTTGTTTATTTTGCTGCTGGCCATTCCGATTCTGACAATGAAAAGCTTTTCGGAGGAGCGGCGCAGCAAGACCGACCAGCTTCTTCTTACCGCTCCCGTTACCTTAGGGCAGATTGTGTGGGGAAAGTATCTGGCGATGGTCACGGTTTTTGCCATTCCAAACCTGATTTTCTGTCTGTTCCCTCTGATAATCAAGGCGTCGGGGCAGGCGTATCTAAAGGTGGACTATTGGGCGATTCTGGCCTATTTCCTGTTGGGCAGTACGTATATTGCGGTGGGGATGTTTTTATCCTCTTTGACAGAAAGTCAGATTATTTCCGCGATCAGTACTTTTGGCGTGCTGCTGGTGCTGTATCTGTGGAACGGGCTTTTGGACTTTCTTCCCACGAATGCAGGCGGGAATCTGGCTGGGGTGCTGCTAATCTGGAGCTTGCTGGTGTTCGCAGTCTATCAGATGGCAAAAAACTGGATCCTGGCGGCGATCCTGGAAGTGGCCGGAGCGGCCGCAGGCGTGGCCGTTTATTTTCTGAAACCTGCCTGGATGGAAGGTCTGCTGCCGGAAGTTTTTGGGAAGCTGTCCCTGTCCAACGGATTCACCAGCGTCGTCAATGACAGACTTTTGGATATCAGCAGTTTGTTCTTGGGGGTGTCGGTCATTGCGTTGTTTGTTTTTTTAACCATACAGACTATCCAGAGAAGACGGTGGAGTTAGGAGGGGGAAGCGAAACATGAAAAAAAAGTGGAAAGAAACCTTTTCCAGTGTGACGTCCAGGTATGGTTCTTATAGCCTGGGGTCGATTGCACTGGTGGTTGCGATTGTGATCGTAGCCAACTTGATCGTGGGCCAGCTCCCCGAAACGGTACGGAATGTAGATCTCAGCGACAACAAAATTTACGAAATCACAGAGGTGAGCCGGGAGTTGCTCCAGGATTTGGAGTATCCAGTGGAGATTACGGTTCTGGCGGAGAAAGAACAAACTGATAATCGGATCCAGAATTTTGTGGAAAAATACGCCGGGCTATCTTCCAAAATATCTCTGGAATGGATCGATCCAGTGCAGCATCCTTCGGCGCTAACAGAATACGACGCCCAACAGAACAGCCTGGTCGTTTCCTGTGAAGAGACCGATAAAAAGCGGGTGATTTCTTTCGGGGAAATTATCACGTATGACCAGATGTCCTATTATACCACAGGCTCTATGCAGGAAACAGCGTTTGACGGCGAGGGCCAGTTGACGGCGGCGGTCAACTATGTGATCAGCAGCGAGAGCTGCAAAGTTTATACTTCTACGGGGCACGGGGAAGCGCAGTTCTCGGATTCCGTGCAGGATTTGATGGAGAAGGCGAATTACAGCGTGGAGGAATGGAATCTTCTGATGAATCCTGAGATTCCAGAAGACTGCGAGCTTTTTGTGCTCAACGGTGCGACCTCCGATATCACAGAGGATGAGCAGAAAGGAATCGTAGATTATTTACAGCAGGGGGGCAAGGTGCTGGTGCTTCTAGGCGAGACTGAGAAAGATACTTCCCATTTGGATGCGATTTTCGAGGAATACGGGCTGGAAAGAGAAAGCGGGTATATTGCGGATATACAGCGCAGCTACCAGCAGAACCCTTATTATGTGTTTCCGCTGCTGTCCTTGGGAGAAGCATATGCCAAGGGCATGTCCAGTGAAATGGTGTTGCTGATCAACGCGCAGGGATTTACCCAGACAGAACCCAAACGGGAGTCCATCACAGTGGATGCCTTTATGAATACCTCCACAGAAGGATATGCGGTGACTGAGGAAGAAGAAAAACAAGGGACGTATGTGCTGGGGGCGACGGCTACGGAAAGCATTTCTGCCAACAGCGTTTCGGGAAAGGAGGAGGAAGAGGAACTGGAAAGCCGTCTGACGGTACTTGGCGCGGGCACGATGATTGACGCCGGCGTGACGGATACCTTTTCCACTCTAGAAAACCTTACTCTGTTTATGAACGTTGTAGGCGCAAACTTTGGAGAGGACACAAATATCTCGATTGAGCCGAAGAGCTTGGAAGTGACTTATAACACGGTGCAGTATCCAGGGATGTTCAGTCTTCTGGTGATTTTCGGAATTCCGGTGATTGTCCTGGGATTCGGATTTGTGACCTGGCTGCGGCGCAGAAAGGCGTAGGTGAGAGTATGAAAAAAAAGCAATTATTTTGGCCGGCGGCGGCTCTGGTGGTGCTGGCTGTGATATACGCAGTTTTGCTTTCCAATAACCGTAAGCTGGAAGAGCAGGAGAAAGCCAGAGAAGAAAGCGAGATCATCCGGGTAACGGATCTGGGGCAACTTGCTTCTTTCTCCTATGAATCGCCACAGCAGGAAGCGCTGCATTTTGAGAAAAAAGACGACAACTGGATCTGCACCGATGACAAAAAAATCGAGTTGGAACAAACGTATCCAGACGGAATTGCCAACACTTTTTCCAGTCTGACAGCTTCCAGAAAACTGGAATCTATCGATGCATTGGAGGATTACGGCTTGGAAGAGCCAGCCTACACTGTGACCTTGCAGCCCAAAGACGGGAAAGAAACCGTGATTCGGATCGGAAACAGTACCGGAGAGGAATATTATCTTCAGGTAAAAGGAGAGGAACAGGTGGTATACACAATAGATTCCTCCGCTGTGGGAACGCTGGGTCATAGTCTGGAGGACATGGAAAAAGTGGAAGAGGAAGAATAGCTGCGTTTGTCTCAGTTGGAGAAGATTCCTGCTTCTATCAAGTGGTGAATAAATGGATATTTGAACAGAAGAACGGAACCGCTATTGGCTAAAGCTGGTAGTGGTTCCGTTCCAAAAACGCAAAAGTATTTACAATTTGCATTTCTAACTTTCTATATCTTTTAAGCATTTGCTAATCTGTTTTCTGCTGAATACAATGATAATCAGATATGATATCTTTCAATGTGATGTTTTTTAGACTACCACACAAATCACTTCCAATTTTCTGATAAGAATAATCCAATACATTACAGATATTTTTCCCTACGGGACATAGTGGCGAGGGTAATTGCCGCCGTCGCCGCCATTGCAGAGCATTCCATCATGCATCAGTATGCGGCAGGCAGACCGGATGCGAAAGACAAGAGCGGATTGACCGGTTTGGTGCCAAAAGAAGGCAATCGCTGTATAAATTGCGGTCTTTGTGCCAAACAGTGCCCTGCACAAGCAATTAACAAGGAAAATTTGAAAGTTACAAACGGTAAGAAGTGTATCTCATGTATGCGTTGTGTTGTAAAATGCCCGCAATCCGCACGCAAAGTAAATGGAGTTCTGGTTTCGGTTGCAGCATTTGCGATAAAAAAAGCCTGTTCAACAAGAAAAGAAAACGAGCTATATTTGCCTCTTCCTTTCAGGCCGTAATTTCTTCCCGTAAAATAGAATACATACAGTATGAATGAATTTCTCCATTTTTGTAAACGCCTCTGCGCATAGTGCCCTCATAGGAGAAACCTGCTTTTTCCAAAACGCCCCTTGAACCTGCATTGTGGGCAAATGGCTCGGCAAAAATGCGGATAATATCAAATGATTCAAACGCCTTTTTACAAATGATTTGAACCGCTCTTGACATGATGCCTTGACGCCAATATTCTTCTGAGAGCCAATATCCCAATTCGCCCGATTTTTCATATATATCATCTTTCACAAAAATCCCTATGCTGCCAACCGCTTTTCCATCGACCTCAATGGCATAAGTGATTTGATTTTTTCCCTCTTTGGAAATACAGTCTTTTATAAAACAAACGGCATCTTCTGATGTGTATGGATTTGGAAATGCATTTCTCAGATTTTTTGCTATATTTGGGTTATTGGCTGCTTGTGCCAATGATTTTGTATCCTCTGTTTTCCATGTTCTTAGTTTGAATTCTTTCATGATTTATTTCTCCTTAAAAAAGCGGCATTAGTATCTATTTTGATTATAAGATGTCAATATTGTTTGTGTCAATGTTTGTTTGTTGTCAACATAGAGAACAATTTTGCGGATTTCCCTTGAATTCCCTTCTGACGCTTTCTTTCAAAGGAAAATATTTCACAACTTTTTATGCTATTTTTTGATTTTACTTATTAAACAATAAAAATTTGTCGATATATTCTTTGGGGTATAGCCAAAAAGTGACGGTTATGAATAATGGAACACAAAAGGAGATTGGAAATATGATTAACTGTATACGAAATTTAAAAATCAGGTTAAAACTTTATATCCTTATAGGAGTCGCGCTGCTTGGCATGCTTGTTATCGGCGGCATGTCATTTTATCTTATGGGCCGGATGAACGATATGACAAATGATATATCAATAAGCTGGCTTCCTAGCGTTGATACAGCAAGGGACTTGGCCACTACTCTTTCTAATGTCCGTCTTAATGAATTGGGGTATCTTACCGCAATTTCGGATGATGTAGAGGAATCCAGTCTTGGGTATCTCGAAAATGAAAAAGAAGATATGGATGTTCTCTTAGCTACATATGGGGAATTGATTGACGAAGAAGAAAAAGATTTTTATGATATCACAATGAGTCTGTGGACTCAGTACAAGGAAGCAGATGAAGAAATGATAGCGTTAGCCAAACAGGGCCGCACGGAGGATGCCCGCGCTATCTTGGAGGGTGAATGTGTAGAACTTTACAATTCTCTAAACAGCTCCTTTAACGATATTATCGTTTACAATACCAAAGGCAGTGACAATGCGACAAAGGAAAGTTCTCGCCTTTACAGAACGGCGACTTGTCTTATGGCAGGGGTTATCGTTGTCATAATCCTTGTGGGCGTTTTCTTCTCATTTGTGATTATACGCCTGATCAAGATCCCTATTTCCGAAATGGAGAATGCCGCTATAAAAATGGCAGAGGGCGATTTGGATGTAGAGATTTCTTATACTTCTAAGGATGAACTGGGCGTTCTCGCTGCGCAGGTAGGCAGATTGATCCATAAGCTTCGGGTGATTATTGATGATGAAAATAAATTCCTTGCCAAAATGGCCGAAGGTGATTTTACGGTGGATTCTATCTGTGAAGAAGAATATACAGGCAATTTCCATCCGTTGCTTGTTTCTTTCCGGGGCATTGCAGAAAAGCTCAACAACACAATGCAGCAGATCAGCCAAAGCTCCTCTCAGGTTGCAAGCGGGGCGCAACAGGTATCAAATGGCTCTCAAGCCCTTTCTCAGGGAGCGACTGAACAGGCAAGTTCTGTACAGGAACTCGCTGCCACCATTAACGAAATTTCCAACAAGGTCAACCAAAATGCAGACAATGCACGGGAAGTCAATGAAACCGCAGGCAGTGTCAGTGCGAAAGTGGATGTGAGCAACGAAAAAATGCAGCAGATGATACAGGCAATGAGTGATATCAGTAAGTGTTCCAGTGAGATCGGCAAAATCATTAAGACCATTGAAGATATTGCTTTCCAGACAAATATTCTTGCTCTTAACGCCGCCGTAGAAGCCGCCCGCGCAGGCACTGCCGGAAAAGGGTTTGCCGTAGTAGCCGATGAAGTCCGCAGTCTGGCAAGCAAAAGTGCAGAGGCGTCTAAAGATATCTCTGTTTTGATTGAAAATTCATTAAAGGTAGTAGAAAACGGAACTCAGATCGCTGATGATACAGCCCAGTCTCTGTTTGAGGCAGTAAGCAACGTAAACGAAATGACAGGCATTATCGGACAGATCTCAGAGGCAAGCAGCAACCAGGCTGATTCCATCTCTCAGCTCCTTATGGGAATTGACCAGATTTCCAATGTTGTACAAACAAACTCTGCAACTGCGCAAGAAAGCGCGGCTGCAAGCGAAGAACTTTCCAGTCAGTCACAACTTATGAATAGGCTTGTGGAACGGTTTAAACTTAAAGATTAGCTCCTCTTGGTAAAGGAATCCGGCCTTTCGGATCTATTTAGCGACTGCAAAGATGAAAATCTTTTGGATAATGAAACACGGAAATCATTTTTCTAAGACAGGGAAAAAATAGGACTTGACAATTTTTCCCGAAGCGTTTAGACTGGAAAATGTATCAATATTGAAAACTGAATAGAACAGGGGGGCTGGTGACAGACCGGCTGAGATTAAGAACAGAAAGCTTCTTTGACCCTTATACCTGATCTGGATAATGCCAGCGTAGGAATTTTACGTAAAAAGTATGCGTATAGAAGCGATCCCTGCCGGTATTTCTGGCAGGGTTTTTCTGTTGCCGAAAATATATTTGATAGATACAGGAGGTCAGTTTTCAGAAAATCCGTATATCGACAAGGAGGATATGAAGATGAATGCAAGTGTAGCAATTCAATCGCTGCCAGAGGCGGCAAACGATGAGGAACTGATCCGTATTGTAGATGAGGTCATTGCCTATATCAAAAGCACTGGACTGAATTATTATGTAGGCCCGTTTGAGACGGCAATCGAGGGAGATTATGATGAATTGATGGATATTGTAAAGGAATGCCAGCATATTGCAATCCGTGCAGGCGCCCCATCCGTTGCGGCTTACATCAAGGTCACCTATAAGCCAGAAGGAGACGTGCTGACCATTGAAAAGAAAGTTACCAAGCATCACCAGTAAGCTGATGCCCATAGCGGCGATTCTGCTGATTCTGGTACTATGGCAGACAGTCAGCGGTACTGGCTTGATTGCAAAATTCCTCTTGCCGTCGCCAGTCGATATTGTCAAAGCATTTGTCGCAGATTTTCCGCTTCTGATGGGCAATGCGAAAGTGACGCTTCTGGAAGCGTTTGTCGGGCTGGCGGCGGGAGTACTGGTGGGCTTTTTTATGGCGGTTCTCATGGATCGGTTTGAGTGGCTTTACCAAGCACTCTATCCGCTGGTGGTGCTGACCCAGACCGTGCCTACGGTAGCCATTGCGCCGCTTCTGGTGCTCTGGTTTGGGTACGAGATGCTTCCAAAAGTGATTTTGATTGTGGTTGTAACCTTTTTCCCGGTGACGGTGAGCCTGTTAGACGGCTTCCGCGGGGCGGATCGGGATACCATCCGTTTGCTTCGGGCGATGGGCGCGTCCAAGATGCAGATTTTCCGGTATGTGAAATTTCCCGGAAGTTTGGGGCAGTTTTTTGCCAGTCTGCGTATTTCCGTATCCTATGCGGTTGTGGGCGCGGTGATTTCGGAATGGCTGGGCGGATTTGAAGGGCTGGGCGTGTATATGATCCGGGTAAAAAAAGCATTTTCTTTTGACAAAATGTTCGCCGTGATTTTTCTGATTTCTGCAATCAGCCTTCTGCTGATGTGGGCGGTCAATCTGCTTCAGAGGAAATGTATGCCCTGGGAGGAGAAAAAGGAAAGCGAGGATGACAGATGAAAAAGAGAATACTGGCAGTTTTGCTGGCGGCAGTTCTGGTGGGAACAACGTCCGGCTGCGGCGCGGAAAAAACGCAGGAAAGCGATGCAGCAGAGGATACATCCGAAAATGGTAACGAGAAGATTACTTTTGTTTTGGATTGGACGCCGAACACCAACCATACAGGACTGTATGTAGCACAAGAGAAGGGATATTTTGAAGAAGCCGGGTTGGAAGTGGAGATTGTACAGCCGCCGCAGGACGGCGCGGAGGTGCTGGTGGCGTCGGGAAAAGCCCAGTTTGGCATTTCCTTTCAGGATACGATGATGCCGGCCGTTGTGGGAGAGGAGGCTCTTCCGATTGAAGCGGTTGCAGCGGTTTTGCAGCACAACACATCGGGAATCGTTTCCCGCAAGGGAGAGGGGCTGCAACGTCCCAGAGGACTAGAGGGGAAAAAATATGCCACCTGGGATTTGGACATCGAGAAAGCAACGTTAAAACAGGTGATGGAAGCGGACGGCGGCGATTTTGACAAGGTGGAATTGATTCCCAGCACAGTGACCGATGAGGTATCTGCCCTGGAGAGCAAATCGGCGGACGCTATCTGGATCTTCTATGGCTGGGCCGGGATTGCGGCGGAAGTGGCCGGACTGGAGACGGATTTTTTTGAATTTCGCGAGATCGCTCCGGTGTTTGACTATTATACTCCGGTCATCATCGGAAACAGTGAATGGATGCAGGAAAATGAAGGAACCGCGAAAGCGTTTTTGAAAGCGGCAGAAAAGGGATATACCTTTGCCATCAAAAATCCGAAAGAGGCAGGAGAGATTCTCTGCGAAGCGGCGCCGGAACTGGACGGCGAAATGGTGCAGGCTAGTCAGGAATACATGAAGGATCAGTATCAGGCAGAGGCCAAGCAGTGGGGCTATATTGATCCACAGAGATGGAATGGATTTTACAACTGGATCCAGGAAAATGGGTTGTCAGAAACAGAAATACCGGAAAATACCGGATTTACCAATGCTTATCTGGAACAAGAGTGAGCAGGAGGCGGCATGGCGAATTTGAAAGTAGCGGATGTGACGTTTGCATATGAGGATACGGCGATTATTGAAAATATCAATCTAGAGTTGCACGATAGAGAGCTGGTCTGTCTGTTGGGCGCCAGCGGGGGCGGGAAAACCACGCTGTTTCATGTGATTTCGGGGTTGAATAGGCCGCAGCAGGGCAGGGTAATCCTGGACGGAGAAGATATCACAGGCCGTCCGGGGCGCATCAGCTACATGCTGCAAAAGGACTTGCTCCTGCCGTATCGCACCATAGAGGATAATGTGGCTTTGCCGCTGTTGATCAAAGGGGAAAAGGAAAAGGCTGCCCGACAGAAAGCCGCGCCCTATTTTGCACAATTCGGGCTGGAAGGAACGCAGAAGAAATATCCGCATCAGCTCTCCGGCGGTATGCGCCAGCGGGCGGCCCTGCTTCGGACGTATCTGTTTTCCAGCGGCGCGGCTTTGCTGGACGAGCCGTTCAGCGCGCTGGACACGCTGACTAAAAGCAGTATGCACCGGTGGTATCTGGATGTGATGGAAAACATTCATCTGTCCACGCTGTTTATCACGCACGACATCGACGAGGCGATTTTGCTGTCAGACCGGATTTATCTTCTGACCGGAAAACCCGGACGAATCACAGAGGAGATCGTGATTCGGGAACCGAAGCCGCGCAAAGAGGATTTCAATCTGACGGAGGCATTTCTGGAATACAAAAGAAAGATTCTGGAAAAATTGTAAACGGCATTTTCCCAGGAGATTTAGGCCGGCTGCGCAGACAGTACACGTCCAAACAGCCGGGCGATAAATCCCACCAGCAAAGCGGCGATAATGGTTCCCTCCCGAACCCCTTCCAGACCGTGTACGAAATATACGGATAATGCCGCCGCAGTCACGCTCATAGACACATCAAATACGATTTTGGTTATCCCAAAGTCTGTATCCCAGGTGGCGACAATTGCCCGGACAAACGATTCGCCCGGAAGCATCGCCACATCTGCCAGCACTTCTAGGTATACGCCAAACCCTAGCACTGCACACCCAATCAGCAGAGAAACGACGCAAGAGAAATAGGTATTTGGATGAAGGAATTTTAGCAATACCATTGTCAAATCAATAAAATATCCAAATAGAGCGGAAATCGGGATCTGCAAAGCGTGTTCCAGTTTAAAATTTCTGCGCAGAATCAGAAGTTGCAGCAGGATCAGAAGCAGGCTGAAAAAAATCGTAAACTCTCCCAACGTAAACGGAAAATTCAGGCTTAATACGTAGGGGATAGAGGAAATGGGGGAAGTGCCTAGGTTCGCTTTTGTAATCAGACTGACCCCTAGAGAATTGATAAACAATCCGATAAAAAAAATAAGGTATCGTTTGAGCTTTTTCATTTTTCTTGTCACCTTTCTATATAATTAGAATTAGAATAAATAGATATGATATAATAAGCATTATAATTATTTTACAAAGATTTGTCAATACTTGCTCAGGAGATTTGGGGCTTGACAAACGAAGAAAAGATTATTAAAATGCAAATAATTAGAAGTATAATAATTAAAAAATGAAAGGAAAGCTCATGGACACTTCATTTCATTACTTATTGATGGCAAACCAGGCGCTGCTCCAAAAAAGACTGCTGTCTGGTTTGAAGGATACTTGTCTGTCCCCTGGCCAGCCGAAAGTGTTGGAATACTTAAAAGAACACAATGGAGCCAGCCAGAAAGAAATTGCCAGGGGGTGTCATATAGAGGCGGCATCTCTGACGTCTATTTTGGGCCGTATGGAAGAAAAAGGGATGATTGAGCGGAAAATGTTAAATGGCAACCGGCGTTCTCTGTATGTATTTCTCACAGAGAAGGGGAGTGAATTGCGGCAGGCGGTTGCAAAAGAGTTTGAAGTCCTGGAGGAAGAGGCATTCCAGGGGATTTCGGAGGAGGAAAAAACACGATTTATGAAGACATTTTTCAGGATATACGACAATTTGCGGCAAGGCTAGGAGAAATAAAGCGAGATTTTCCAGGTTATAACCTTCGGGTATTAACTGGCGAACAAAACGAGACTTCTGTTGGAGTCTTGTTTTTTATACTTTGAAATAGGGGATGGATGCTTGTGAAGAACTCTATGGAAATTTGTATCTTTTGAAGCAAGAGAACATTACTTATAGCAGCAAATATGCAATGAAATATATCTTATCTATAAATGGTTTCCGCTTTTTGTAACGATAAAAAGGAGAAGATGAGATGGAAAAACGTATATTGGGAAATGAATTTGAGGTTTACGGAACACCGGACGATCCACGGTGACAGACGGCGGTAGCGGAAGCGCTTCCCTGTTTGCAAAAGATTTTGCCCCAGGAGAAGCGAATTTGGTGCAATTTGAACTAAAAGATGTGAAAAGACATTGTATATACGCTTTCTTCCACTGTGGAGGACGCCCTGCTTTCTGGGACGCCCAGTGTATTTAGAATCAGCAAACAGTCCGCTCCATTGCTTTGCGTTAATGGGGCGGATTGTTGTATACTTGATTATTTAAAGCAAATCTTTTACCTTTCCCAATTCGGCTTCTTCCGCCAATCGCCGAACCAGATCCGAAGCAATGCAGCAGACCGTTTCCTCATGAAGAAAATCGGTAATGTCTGCGTCAAACAAAATATTGGCGGAAGCCTCAAATTCATCGTCCCCATCCCAGAAAACAGCGGTTACGGGAATACAGTCAAAGGCATGGATTATATAGCCGACGTCTCCTTGGCGGATGGGTTCTCCTTTTAGAGCAATGCAGGCTTTTTCTAAAGATTTGCACTGGCCGCTAAAGGCATTTGCAAATGGTTTCAAAATCATGTTCTGGAAGGCAGGGTCAAAAGGCGCGGCTTTTTTTACCAGACGGAAAGGTACAAATTCTCCTTTGACTTTTGCGTCTGGTTTGGAATAGTGAAATAGATTATAGATGGACATCACCGTGTTAAAAGGCAATACGCGCTCTGGATCGTCTGCCAGGGTAAGCATCCCTGTTTTGCGATCCAGGCGGTATTTTTCGTTATAATATGTAATGTAAAGAGCATCCTCGTCATGTTCCAGTTGGAAACGGGCGATCAATTCCTCTTTTTCTTTTTCCTGAAAAACTTTTCTCCATTTATCGCAGACTGATGCGTAATTGTCTGTGTTTTCGTGTTCATTTGGACTTAGAAAGCTCTCTCTCATAAAAACCTCCTTTTTTGGCGCAACTGTGTTTTTCTTCCGTTTTCGGTGTCTCGGAAAGATATCCTTTTGCATCCATTCTGAGCAGTCTATATATTTTCATCGTCCGCTCCAGTTGTACGATTTTTACATCAGTTCTTTTTTCAGAGCGGCGAAAAGTAAATTTTTACGTTCGGTAAAGAATTTATCAAAATTTGTAAAAGCAAAATTAACATCTGGTATATAGTGTTTCTTCATATAATCTTTTCGCTGTTCTGGATCCGAATATTGCTTTTTCACCCATTCATCAAAAAAGCTGTCTTTCTTTTCTTTATTAGGAATTTCTTCCAACAATTGCAGGTTTGCGAGGTAGTTAAAGTTTTCCATATAGAACTCTATCTGTTTTTCTGGAACACCATATTTTTTGAGCGTTTTCTTCGTAAACTTAACCTTTGGATGAATATGATCTATATGGAAATTATTTTTAAGGTTAGCCCACGGATACAGAATAGACATAACGATAAGTGCATCTCCCTTGCCACATTTTGTCCAAAGCAAGTTGTTTATGCTATCCTCTGTAAATGTGATATCTCTGTTTGTACCACGGAATTCTTCATAGATTACATCCAGAGGGAATCCATTATGATTTTCTCTGATAATTTCGGAAAGGCGTTTTAATACTGTATCCGATGCAAAACTGAATACGCGAAGGAGTATCGAGGAGATAAACCATTTCTTTATCTTTTTTCTATCTTCTATGTACCTACTGGAATCAACAAAATTAGCAGGATTCCCGATAGTGCCGATATAGTACGCGATCGGAATCAGGGCATTGTTCGACGTAATGTTCTCACGGCAAAATCCAAAGGAGGCCACCAATTCCAACGCAAGGCGCATAGATGTAGTAATGTTGTCCCATTTCTTCTCAATGACAAGCATATTTGTACGGTTGAAATTGTCTGCCTTAAACCGAATATCTGAAAAATCGCACAATACGAGACTGGCTTTCAGCAGAAGGTCTTTGGTAATGCTGAATCCCCGGCCAATATCATTTAGTTCATCAACTGCCCTGTTTATTTCTTCCTTTGCATCCAAATTTTCCCATTGTGCCGTAGCAAAAGATAGCAAAAGATCCGAATAACTGAGTGGAGTGCCGCCGCTGTTCACTCGGATAAATATGTTGAGAACTTTGTCCAGTTCTTGACTTTCCTCCAGATAGTAACTGATAGTTTCTTTTCGATGAATTGCTCCGAAAAGCCGGAATATGGCTTTATTCGCAAATTTGGCCTGCTCTTTATCCAACAGTACATTTAGTTCATTGTCTATTAGATACTCGTTGACATTTTCTTCCTGCGTAATGTTTAAAATCTCACCTACGGGAAACCAAAAATAATGTCTGTTTCCGTTGTCGTCTCGGTACTTGCAATCTTTTTGCACCTCATCGTCAGTCAGAAACATGAAATCATATTTAAAATTTTCCCTTTGGGCTGGCTGTAACAGATTAAGATATAACCTCCGCTTGGGATACGCCTGTGGATTATCCCAGCGCTTGAGAGGGAGTTTATATGCATAGGTTCCCTTTAACCCTATGTAAAGTGAGGTCATACGCTGCTGTCCGTCCAATATGGCGATAATATCATCGGAACCGTTCAGGTTTGCCTTTGGATTATGCCTGTTCTCGCGCTGATGGTAGTCGCGGAGAAACTCATAGAACTTGAACTCTTTGGTGTTTTCTCTCTCAACTTTCCAAAACAGGAATGAATTGATAGGGTAATCCATCATAAGACTGTCAAATAATCTTTCTATTTGTTCCGTCTTCCATACAAATTCACGTTGTATAGATGGGAGCAGATATTTTTTCGCATCTATGTCCTTTATTACCTTGTTGATTGTAAGGGCTGTCTGATATGACATGGCTTTCTCCTTGGTTAGAGTATATTTGAAAACTGCTTTTCACAACTGCAAATTCTTTTTTCTATTTTATATCAGAAGCATATGGAAAACAAGCGAAAATTCCATATAGAATCAAAAAAAACTATAAATAAAGCAACGTTCTATTGAAATCATAGCTTGTAGATGAAAGCCGATTCCAGGATAGACGCGCTTGTCACAAAAAAATTTTACTATCTTGCACCCAAACGGCGGGAAACGCAGTCTAATAAGTGAACAAAAAAATAAAAAGCAGGAAAAGTGAGGTGAAATTTATGGAGTTACTGCTGATAAGACGGGCGCAAAAAGGTGACACAGATGCTTTTGTAACGCTGATAGAAAGGAATAAAAAATCCCTTTACAAAATTGCGAAAAGCTATCTCAAAAACGAGGAAGATATAGCAGACGTTATACAGGATACGATCCTTTCTGCTTACGAGCACATAAAGGAATTGAGAAAGACGGCTTATTTCCGAACATGGATCACCCGGATTTTGATCAATCATTGTAACGATTTGCGAAAACAGCAGAAACGTTTTATCCCAGGGGCCTTAGACGAGAATCAGGTAGCGTCGGAAGCTGCAGATGACAGAGCTTTTTGTGAACTGTTAGAAGAACTTTCCGAGGAGACGCGTCCGATTTTTCTTCTATATTATGGCGCAGGGTTTCGGGTAAAAGAAATCGCGCGCATTTTAGACATCAATGAGAACACAGTCAAGAGCAAGCTGCAAAGAGGGCGAGAGAAACTTAAACAATTATTTGTAAAGGAGGCGGTACGATGAGAGAATCAGAAAAACGTATAAAAGAAATTTTGAGCCAGGAGATCCAGATATCGGACATGGTGGAAAAGCGGATACAGGATACATATAAGCGATTAGGGGAAAAAAAGACAAGCCGTAAAAAGAGCAAGCGGGTAGCGACGGCGGCCATAGCAGCCATTTGTTTGATTCTTCCCGGCGCGGCCTACGCTTCTTCCAAGAGTGAATTTTTCCAGGCAATGTTTGGCAACGCCACAAAAGAATCTCACGATATTATTTACAAGGAGGTTGACAATGGAAAAGGCGGTAAAACGACCGTGAGCATACCCTCTAAAGAATATGTTCCGGTGGATGAAGAAAAGGCGGAGGAATCCATTGGAAAGTGGGTGATGGAGGAGCCGATTACAAAGCAGATTGGAAGCCATACCCTTTGTATCGAGAGTTTTGCCTATGATCGAAACGGCGCTTTGATGAATTTTACATTGGAACGGAAGGGCGGAGTCACCGCGCTTGCGGGGGATGATGAAACCAATCTTGCTAAGGGCGCAAACTTTACCAATGAGTCGGACTTTTATTTTACCTGGGAGAGTGAAAAAGGTGTTCCCGGAGCTGACTGTATTTATATTGATACAAAGCGAGGCACTCCAGATAAAGTATATGGTTATGCATACATTATTTGGGTGGATGCCCTGGAAGAGGACGATAAGCCCTTACTGCGAATTGACACCTACCCCTGCGCCAGAAAAGATCTGACAGAGGATACCGAGATCGCAACAGAAAAAATTCAGTTGACAGACAAAGGACAGATTCCGGTGAAATCGTTAGGCGAAGTGGAATATTCTCCGATTTCCTTGAGTGTGGATATGTCAAAGGGATTTGAGTTGTCCGAGGAGGAGGCCAAAGATCCGTTTTGTATGCAGCATTTGGAAATCGTATACAAAGACAGGAACAATTATGTGATATACGACAGCCAGAGTCAAGTGAACAACAGCAGTTATGTGCTGGGATCCGGAACCTATTATAAGACGATCTTTAACCGCCTGGTGGATGTGGATGAGATAAAGGAGATTCGTATAGAGAGCACGAAAGTTGGTAAGACATTTATGGCGGATGAGAATTAGAGGCTGCTGGAAAAACCGGTTTATGGCAGGGATGCGCCTATATTTGCAGGGCAGCTCTCTGCCATAAATACATATAAATAAAATTTAGTAAAAAAACAAAAAATGCATTGACACTGTTTTGAATCTGTGCTATTATATCAGAGTTGCGTCGAACAAATAATGACAAAAACACAAAAGGACATTGACAACTGAACAGCGAAACACACAATCATACATTATAAGTAATGAATGAG
>CANOZK010000004.1 GCA_947571775.1 uncultured Lachnospiraceae bacterium
CACCGTGTAAGACCTTGCTGGCGCAGGCTGTGGTGGTTGAACCGAGAATCCCCCGACTTTAGCCGTGGGGAGTGTCAAACAAGGAAATTAGATCGATATCAGATACGTAACGTGTACAAAGCCCTTTGGGATGGAAGGGAATTGTACACGTTCGTCATTTTAAGTTTACATAATATATTTATGGTTAATTCATCATGCGGAACACACCGATTACCTTGCCAATAATCTGCAGATTGTCTTCTGACTGAAGAATGATTGGATCCATAAAATCGTTTTCCGGCTGAAGACGCACATGACCGTCTTCCTGATAATAAGTTTTTACAGTAGCGGAGTCCTCTACCATAGCCACCACAATCTGTCCGTTGTCGGCTAGATTACATTTTTCTACAATCACATAGTCTCTGTCTAAAATACCTTTGTTGACCATGCTTTCCCCTTGGACGCGCAGCATAAAAACTGGATTGTTGGATAGATATTCTGCCGGGATAGGGAAATAGCTTTCAATGTTTTCCACAGCCAAAATGGGCTGTCCGGCGGCAACCGTGCCCACAACAGGAACCGTGATGACCTCCCGGCGAATCAGGTTGAAATTGTCATCTAAAATCTCAATGGCTCTGGGCTTGGTGGGGTCCCTGCGGATATAACCGTTTTTCTCCAGCGTAGCCAGATGTGAATGAACCGATGAAGTGGATTTTAAATGAACTGCTTTACAGATATCCCTTACCGCAGGGGGAAACCCGCGGTTTAAAATCTCGTTTTTGATGTAATCCAGAATTTCTTGCTGTTTGGGGGTAATTTTTCCATATGCCATATTTTGTACCTCCTAAAAACTTCACATATTCTTGGAATCGATAAATACACTTTTCATTATAACATATTCCGAAAACAAGTGTAAACAGATATTCGGAATATCTGTTCGATTTTCAAAATATTTATAGTTTGTATGAGTCTTGACAAAGGGAGAATTTGGTGATAGGATAGGAAAATCAAATATATCTATTCGACAAATCCGTGTTTTGCGAATAGATTAGGAGGATTTCAATATGGAACCAAGAACCGCTTATCACACACAAATAGATAAGAAAAACATTTTAAAGCTACGAAAGCTGTTAAAAGAGCTTCCCCCCTTCGCAAAGGATTATTTCCGGGCAATCGGAACCACTACGTCGTCACGGACAAAGATTTCCTACGCCTATGATTTGAAAGTCTTTTTTCAGTATCTGTTAAAAGAACACCCGGCTTTTCAAGATTATGCTATGTCGGATTTGCAAGTGGATGTTTTGGATCAGATTGATCCAATGGATATCGAGGAATATCAGGAATATTTGCAGGTTTACCAGTCACAGGACACCGGGTTGGAAAATACCAACGGGGAACGGGGCATCAAGCGGAAAATATCCTCCCTGCGCAGTTTTTACGCTTATTATTATAAGAGAGAGTTGATTCACACAAATCCTTCCTTGTTGGTGGATATGCCCAAACTGCACGATAAGCCCATCGTAAAACTGGACCCGGATGAAGTAGCCACACTCCTGGATTATATTGAACACGCCGGGGATACTCTGACCGGACAAAGAAAGATTTATTATGAAAAGACAAAAGAACGGGATCTGGCCATCTTTACGCTGCTGTTGGGAACTGGCCTGCGGGTTTCGGAATGTGTGGGACTGGACATAGAAGACATAGATTTCCGCAACGGCGGCATCAAAGTACACCGCAAAGGCGGAAACGAAATGATTGTCTATTTTGGCGACGAGGTTGCCCAGGCATTGTTGACCTATCTGGAGTCCAGAAAAAAAATTACGCCCCTGCCCGGACACGAACATGCACTCTTCTACTCCACCCAACGCAGGCGGATCGGTGTAAAAGCGGTGGAAAACCTGGTAAAAAAATACGCCCAGGAAGTCACCGCCCTAAAAAAAATCACCCCTCATAAACTGCGCAGCACTTACGGCACCACTTTATACGAAGAAACAGGTGATATTTACCTAGTAGCCGACGTATTGGGTCACAAGGATGTTAATACTACTCGGAAGCACTACGCAGATTTGGGCGACGCCCATCGGCGAAAAGCCGCCTCCGCCGTCCATCTAAGAAAAAAAGAAGAAAGAGATTGACTTTTCAGTTACAGCAAAGTCGTTTCCCATTAAGAGGCATAGCCCCATTGCAAGAGCTATGCCTCTTTTTTTCGGTTCCTATGTACCTTACCATTGCGAACCGCTACAAAAAAATTATGAAATCCTTCCCTTTGAAGAAAAGTACACTATTACCTAGAACACCATTGACAAGATGAAACATTTTCCATATAATTAAACTATAAGTTTAATTATTGCAGGGAGAAGCACATGGGACGAAGAAAGAAAGAGCCTAGAAGCGTACACAGGGAAAACATAGCGTCTGCGGCATCCGTATTGTTTATGGAAAAAGGGATTGCCGCAACTTCTATGGACGATATAGCGAAAGCCGCCGGATACAGCAAAGCAACATTATATGTATATTTTGAAAACAAAGAAGAAATTGTCGGTATTTTAGTATTGGACAGCATGAAAAAACTTTATGACTACATATCTTCTGCACTGGTACAGCAAAAAAGTACAAAAACAAAATATAATTTTATCTGTCGTGGATTGGTGCAATATCAGGAAGAATTTCCTTTTTATTTTAAACTGGTGTTAGATAAAATCAACATTGATTTTGAAAACGACGACTATCTGCCAGAAGAAAAGGAAACTTATCTGGTCGGGGAAAAAATAAATGAAAAGATAAAAGACTTTTTCATATCGGGTATGGAAAAAGGCGATTTGCGCAACGATTTGGAAATTATGCCGGCTATATTTAACTTTTGGGGTATGCTGTCTGGAATCATCCAGCTTGCCGCAAACAAGGAAGAATATATCAAAAATTCAATGAGATTATCTAAAAAACAGTTCCTGGAATATGGGTTCTCTCTTGTTTACAATTCGATTGCGGCTAAAGAATTTGGAATTGAGAGGCGTCTGAAATGAAGTTATTTCAAAAAAGAATCCTTTTATTTTTCGCAATCTTTCTTTTTCTTACCAGTCTGATTTTTGCAGCGACTTATCTAAAAAGCGTGGCGGACTATAAAAAGGCAGTAAAAGAAACAACTTTTAGCGGTATAAGTATTTCCAATATTCCCGACGGGATTTACATGGGAGAATATGACGTGGATTTTATATATGCTAAAGTGAAAGTAACCGTTCAGAACAGAACAATCACAGGGATTGAGCTTTTAGAACATAAAAACGGGCGCGGAAAACCCGCCGAAACTATTATAGACAGAATCATAGAGAAACAGAAAATAAACGTTGATGCAGTATCGGGCGCAACAAACTCAAGCATTGTCATAAAGAAAGCCGTTGAAAATGCTATCCATGTGAATTGAAACATTCTTTCTCGCTCCCTTGACAGCTTTTCTAACTTTTACTTTTGGACTGTCAAGAAAGCGGAGAAGATTGTTTTCGATTTTTGTAAAAATAATTTTTATGGTTTGCGCACAAATTTCAGCGGATCGGAACATACCCCGTTGACTTTTACGCCAAAATGAAGGTGCGGTCCGGTAGACCAGCCGGTACTGCCCACATAGCCGATGAGCTGCCCCCGTTTTACCCGAATTCCTCGTTTTATCCCCGCTGCAAACTTTGTCATATGCATATACTGGGAAACCAGGCCGTTTTCATGGTCAATCTCTATGTAATTGCCTGCCGATTCGCTGTATTTGCGCGTTTGGATTACACCAGATCTGCCGGCGTAAATGGGTGTATTCATATTCGCCGCGATATCAAGGCCGTCATGATCGCTGGTGCCCACGGACATCTCGCCGCGGTATCCAAAGGTACTGGTAATCGTGCGCCACTGAGAGTCCAGCGGCCAGCGGAAAGTATCCTTTCTCTTTCTCACCATATCCAGATCCAAAACGCCTTTTTTATTTACATAATGCTTTTCGTCGATCCAAGTCTTCACGGCCAGCTTTCCATTGGGATAAAAATAATACTTTTTTTCCTTGATTTTGGCCCAGCCGGTCTGCATGGCTCCCTTTTTGCTGGCGTTTAGATAATATCGGCTGTTCCCGTCGGTCAGCCAGCCGGTTCGCAAACTCCCGTTGGATGACGCATAATACTTCTTTCCATCCGCATGGAACCAGCCAGTGACCAGCTTTCCGTTATTCCTTTGGAAGAAATAACGCTTTCCCTGAATCGTGCGCCAGCCGCTCACCCGGACTCCAGAAGTTTCGTGCATATAATAAACGTATCCATTCCGTCTCAGCCAGCCTTTGTGCAGCGTGCCGTCTGTTTTTTGAAAATAAACCCGGTCATAGTTACCAAAAATCCATTTTCTTGCCGGAGCTTCTACTTTGGCGGCGGACGCATACACGGTATTTCCAGTTACCGCGAATGCAACGCTCATTAAGCAGAAAAGCAGCAAAAGCAGGTGTTTTCTTGTTTTATTCTTCATTTTTTCCTCTTATAAAATTGTTTCATCTAAAATAATCGTAAAAGGCCCGTTGTTTTCCAACTGTACTTTCATCTCCGCACCGAAGCAGCCTTTTTCCACCACGGGCACGGATTCCCGGCATTTTTCCACAATGTACTCATACAACTCTTCCGCTTTCTGCGGATTACCCGCCCGGATAAAGCTTGGACGGTTTCCTTTTTTACAATCTGCATACAATGTGAACTGGGAAACCAATAAAAGCTGTCCCTCCACGTCTTTTAAGGACAGATTGGTTTTTCCCTGTTCATCTTGAAAAATTCGCAGAGCCAGCAGTTTCCGAATAAATTTATCGGCAATTTCCCGCGTATCTTCCTCTCCTACGCCCACCAAAACCAGGAAACCCTGCTGGATCTCTCCCACGGTCTTCTCTTCTACCGTTACTTTCGCATGATTGACTCGCTGGATGACAAATTTCATAATTCTTCCTCTTTTTCTGTATTTTCTTCTCTTTTCTTTTCCTCTATATTGGCTTTCAAATACCCGCTGGTTTCGTAGATTTTCATATCCAAGGGCAGATGTCTGCGGGCAAGAGATTTCTTAATGGTGTTCCACAAAAGCGCATAGAGAACTGCACAGACTGGAACGCCCACGAACATCCCCACAATGCCGAACAGGCCGCCTCCTACCAAAATAGCCAGGATGACCATAAAGCTGGACAGTCCCGTGGATTCTCCCAGAATCTTTGGCCCCAGGATATTCCCGTCAAATTGCTGCAAGACGAGAATAAAAATAATAAAATACAAACACTGCATCGGATTGACCAGTAAGATTAAGAACGCACAGGGAACGGCTCCCAGATATGGCCCAAAAAAAGGAATGATATTGGTAACTCCTACGACGACGCTTACCAAAACGCTGTAAGGCGTCCCCATCACACTGGTTCCCACATAGCATAAAATCCCAATAATCAGAGAATCTACGAGCTTTCCGCTGATAAATCCACCAAAGGTTTCATGGGTAAATCTCACATTGGCAAGAATCCGGTTGGCCCATTTTGTGGAAAATACGGCATATAAAAACATCTTTCCCTTTGCGGTAAACGTTTCTTTATCCGCAAGGATATACACCGAGACAATTATACCGATCACAATGTTTTTCAAAAAGACCAGCACATCCCAGACCCCGGAGGAAAGCTGCATCAACGTCGTCTGAAGCTGAGGCAGGATGTCGCGGGTCAGGTAATTCTCGAACTGTACCGCATATTTATTGAACAGATTGACCGCCAGGGCGTTGAGATCCGGATTGTTTTCCAGTTTCTTAGTCACCCACTCCTGGATATCGTCCATATACGCCGGAAAGTTGTTGCTGATATTTACAACACTGTTGATAATCTCCGGCAGAATCGTCATAACAAGGGCATACACCAGCCAGCACAGCAGGAATACCGATAACAAAACGCACAGATACCGGATCAGCCTGCCTGAGCGCTTCCCGATTTTATGTTTTTTGAGGGAAGCAACCGGATAAATCACTTTTTTTTCCAGGAAATTCAGCACTGGATTTAACAGATAGGCAATAACTGCGCCGTAAATCAGCGGCATGGTAATCTGGAAAAGCACGCTGATACCGGTAATTAAGATTTCCATATGGAAAATCCCGAAGTAAAACAGCATACTGGCCGCCGCTACAAGAAAACCCGTTAGCCCCCAGTTAAAATAATGGTTATCTCCAAAAAATTTCATATTGTTTTTGCCATTCCTTTCTATTTTGATAAGTATAACACATCTGCCCAGTTTTGTCGCACTTTTTTCTATTGATTTGCAGACAGATGGAGTCTATAATGGGAACGTATAGAAAGG
The DNA here is from genome assembly GCA_947571775.1 of uncultured Lachnospiraceae bacterium. Lineage (GTDB taxonomy): Bacteria > Bacillota > Clostridia > Lachnospirales > Lachnospiraceae > MGBC164599. The sequence continues at coordinate 6,312 of CANOZK010000004.1, forward strand.
GAGACAAAATGAAATTACAGCAATTATTGAGCGTCGTCAGAAAAGCGGCTGACGAATTTCAGATGATACAGGAAAAGGATCGCATTGCCGTCGGAGTTTCCGGCGGGAAAGACAGCCTTGCCCTTCTGGCAGCCCTGCGACATATGCAGCGTTTTTACCCTCAAAAATATACGCTGGAGGCCGTCACCGTGGATTTGGGATTTCCCAATGTAGATTTCTCAAAAATTCAGGAGTATTGCGGAGAACTGCAAGTGCCTTTTACAAGGGTAAATACAGAGATTGCGAAAATCATTTTTGAGGAAAGAGGAGAGAAGAATCCCTGTTCCCTCTGCGCAAAAATGAGAAAGGGAGCATTGAACCAGACGGCCAAAGAATTGGGCTGCAATAAAATTGCTTATGCCCATCACAAGGACGATGCGGTGGAAACAATGCTGCTTTCTCTGATTTTTGAGGGCCGGTTCCATACCTTTTCCCCGGTCACCTACTGGGATCGGACGGAGCTGACCTTGATACGTCCGTTTATTTTTATGGAAGAGGCAGACGTGATCGGTTTTTGCAACAAATATCAGCTTCCTGTGGCAAAAAGTCCCTGCCCCGCAGATGGACAGACCAAGCGGGAATATGCCAAGGATTTGCTAAAAGAGTTAAACCGGGATCACCCAGGAACCAAGGAGCGTATGTTCGCAGCGATTTTAAACGGAAATTTAAAGGGCTGGGATTCCAGAATTCCTAGAAATTCTAAGATTCAAAAATCTTTAGAGCCTGAATGATACACTCCGCCGTCTTGTCAATCCCCATTTTTCCGCTGTCCACGCACAGATGATAGCTGTCCGCATCCCCCCAGCGTTTATTGGTGTAATAATTGTAATAGCTGGAACGACTTTTATCTGTTTTCTGGATGGCATCGCGGGCCTTATTATCCTTCATATCGTATTTTTTGGCAATTCGGCGGACACGGATCTCCAGATCGCAGTGGATATAGACGCTGAAACAGTTTTTAAATTCCGAGAGCGCATAGTCGGCGCAGCGTCCCACCATCACACATGGGCCTTCCGCCGCTAGCTTTTTGATTGCCTCGAACTGCGCCAGAAAAACTTTATGGTTCATCGGCATATCTGCGAAAGCCGCTGAATTGTATCCAAAAGAATACGTATCCATCACCAGGGAATAGAGAAAGCTGTTGGTTGGCTTTTCGTCGTGGTTTTCAAACAGTTCTTTGCAGATTCCGCTGTCGTTGGCCGCCCTTTCCAGCAGTTCTTTATCGTAAAACGGAATATTAAGCTCGTGTGCCACTTTCTCGCCGATGGAACGGCCTCCGCTCCCGTACTGACGACCGATGGTAATGACAGATGTTGTTTTCATAAAGATTCACTCCTCTCTTTTAATTTTCATACGAAAGTTGATTGCTCCGTGCCTGCCCGGAACTTTCATACAGTGTATCTAACAGTTTCGTAAAAGATTCTGGAAACGGCGCGGATACTTCCAGATATTCTCCAGAATGGGGATGCCGAAAGCCCAATACACAGGCATGTAACGCCTGCCCCGGCAAGTGAAAGGGATTTTGGTCGTTTCTATTATACAGCCGATCTCCCAACAATGGATGGGAAATGCTGGCCATATGCACGCGGATTTGATGGGTGCGCCCGGTTTCCAACTGGCACTGAACATACGTATATTTTCCGAATCTCTCCAGCACCCGATAATGCGTAACGGCATGTCTGCCGCGTTTGGAATGAATGGACATCCGCTTCCGATCTGTGGGATGCCGGCCGATCGGCGCATTGACGCTGCCAGTTTCCTCCCGAATATTTCCCAGGACAACGGCATGGTAAATCCGGTGGATCGTATGTTCCTTTAACTGCTCCGCCAAATCTTGATGGGTGCGGTCATCCTTGCAGATCACCAGAGCGCCGGAAGTATATTGATCGATCCGGTGGACGATTCCCGGCCGCAGTTCCCCGTTAATCCCCGATAAATTTCCCTGGCAGTGCGCCAGCACCGCGTTGACCAGCGTATGCTCAGCGTGTCCGGGAGCTGGATGGACCACCATCCCCTGAGGTTTGTTGACCACCAACAGAAAATCATCTTCATAAAGAATATCCAGCGGAATTTCCTCCGGGACAATGGACACTGGGCGGCTCTGGGGAATCTGTACACATACCGTATCCCCTGCCTGTAAACGATAGCTGGGCTTTACTGGCTTTTCGTTGACCAGTACCATTTCCTCTTTGAGAAGTTTTTGCAGCCGGGAACGCGAAATCCCTTCCGCTTCCAGTGAAATACCCTTGTCGATCCGCTGGTTCTCCTGTTCCTGGCCGATGACGATTTCTTTTTTCTGCATGTTCAGCCCTTCTTCCTCCACAAAAACGCCAAATCCTCTTCTTTATACCAAAACCCCACATACAAAAACAGAAAAAGGCCGCTGACCACCACATAGATATCCGCCATATTAAAAACAGGAAAATCGATCAGGGAAAAATAAAAGAAATCCGTCACGTATCCATAAATTGCCCGGTCAATTCCATTTCCCGCAGCTCCTGCAAACAGCCCCGCAGCAATAGCATAAAGGGGGATGTAATAGGGAATCGCGGGCATATGCCGCAAAGACCACAGGACTGCAAGCAGAAATAATACACACAGAACCAGGAAAATCATTTTCTGATTCTGGAGCAGACCGAACGCAGCGCCCCGATTTTCCAGATAGTGCAGCTGAAACACATTTGGAATCCATACTTGATCTTTCTGGCCTTTTAAATATGCCCGCGCCAGATATTTCGTAAGCTGATCCAGAAAAATCAATGCCGCGATCCCTGCGCCGCAGAATAAGAAATACTGTTTCTTCTTTTCTTTCATACTCTGCCTTTCAGATAATCAATGGCTGCGCACAGTTCTTCTTCCGTCACCGTGTTGTCCACAACCGCCTCTCCAATCTGTCTGAGAAGAATAAAACGGATTTGGCCATTGGACATTTTTTTATCCTTTTTGGTGGTTTCCATCAGCTCTTTTGTGGGCAAGTTAGCCTCCAACTGCGCGGGCAGCCCGAAAAGTTCGTTTGTTTTCTTAATCCTCTCCAGACAAACGGAATCGATCCATCCGCGGCGGACAGAGAGATACGCAGCGGCTACACAGCCAATGGCGACGCACTGTCCATGAAGCATCTGAAAATCCATCTTTTTTTCTATGGCATGTCCAATGGTATGACCCAGGTTCAGCAGCGCGCGCACGCCTTTTTCTGTGGGGTCCTGCTCCACCACATCGGCCTTGATCTGACAGCTTCGGAAAATCATTTCCTGCAAAGTTTCGATCTGCTTGTCCTGTATGGACTCCCGGTGGCCCTCCAGCCATTGGTAATAAGAAGCGTCTCTCAATAAACCGTGTTTCAAAATCTCAGCCATGCCGCAGGCAAATTGCTGTTCATCCAGCGTGTCCAGCGTATGCAGATTCATATAGACCAATCTCGGCTGATGAAACGCGCCCACCATGTTCTTGTAACTGTCAAAATCCACGCCTGTCTTTCCGCCAATGCTGCTGTCCACCTGAGCCAACAGTGTGGTTGGCACCTGGATAAAGTCAATTCCTCGCAGATAGGTAGCCGCCGCAAATCCGGTCAAATCCCCGACTACTCCTCCACCCAGAGCCAAAAGCAGATCCCTGCGCTCAAAATTATGACCAATCAAATGTGTATATAAGTCCTGCACCGTGGATAGCTGTTTATTTTCCTCCCCGGCGGGCATTACAAAGACCGTGATTTGGGAAAACATATTTTCCAGCTCTTTTTTTACCGCTTCTTTGTAAAGGGGTTCTACATTGGTATCCGTCACAATACATAACTTACCGCCCTGCCTGCTTTCGTTTCTGCACTGGGCAATACAGGCGCCTAATTTGGAAAAATCCTTTTCCAGAACCAGGGAATAAGAAAATTCTCCGCTTCTTGCGATTTCAAGTCTGTTTTTTTGCTCCATTTTTGTCATCCTCCGCGCTTCTTGCCTTATTGATAGATTTCCAGAAGAATACTGTACCGTCCTTTTTTGGTCTGGGAAAGAACCTGCACAAAGCGAAACTTCCCTTTTCCCCGCACAGACACCACGTCCCCGTCCCTCAGTGTATAGCCGTTGGAGGTCATAAGGTTGCCGTTTACATAGACTTTTCCGTTTTGAATCAACGGCATCAGCTTTGTTCGGGAACCTCCGAAGGCCACGGCGATGACGGCGTCCAGACGAACAGAGGAAACCGTCCCCTGCACCGGCTTTCTCACCGGCTCCGGCCTCTGCTCCATCTGCGGCAGAATTCGGGTACGCACAGCCGTATGGCGTATTTTGACAAGCTCCTCTGCAAAGAAATTTGCCATGGAATCCACACAGAAAAACCAGGCATCGTCGCCGATGAGCAGAATATCCCCAATCATGCTCCGCTCCACGCCCAGATGAACCAGTGCGCCCAGGTAATCCCGATGGCTCAGGGCTTCCGGGAATTTGCCCGCCTCCTTGGTAATTTTCAGGCAGCGCATGGGGTATTCCCATTCATAAGAAAGAGCGTCAGGAATAAATGCTGCCATCTGACGCTCCGCACCCTCATAACCTCCGAAAGTTTCCGTGACAACCCCCGGAAAGCCATTTCTCAGGTCTTTTATCATATGTAACTGATGGAGATCCAAAAAGTCTGTAAACGTAACAATATCCCGCTGAAAAGCCATATTTTTCAAATCATCCACGCGATTTTTAAAAAAAGTATCTTGGTCTTTCATCTTTTATAACTCCGGGTTCATAGAAGAGATTGTCCCACTTAAAATATCCTGAAAGTCGCCGGATATATCCACATTATAAGGCGTTACAATAAAAACAAAATCCGATATCTTCTGAAACTGCCCGTTTAAGGAGTAACAGGCACCCAAAACGAAATCAATGATGCGTTGCGCCAAATCCACATCTACCCCTTCCAGGTTTAGGACTACTGTGCAGCCAGAAATCAACGTATCGGCAATGTCTCTGGTATCTTCCATCGTTGCGGGCTTTTTCACACATACTTCCATAGATTGTCCTTTTTTGGGGGAACGCATAGGAGTAATTTTGGAAGAAGCTGATTTTGTAGGCTTTCCGCTTGGCTTTTGTACTGTCTTATCTGGTTTTGCAGAGCTTTTCGGTTGTGGATCGTCATAGAATTCATCCTCATCGTCATTTTTCTGGAATTTTTCAAAAAACTTTTTGCGGGGCCTTTGGCTGTCAAAATCATCTTCGTAATCGTCATCCAGAAATTCATCGTCGTCGTAATCATCGTTGAGCTTCATCGCGTCTAAGAACTTATCCAAAACACCCATTTCCTATCTCCAATCTCTTTTCAATCTGCAATGCAGGATTGGGATTATAACTGATAATTTCGTTCTCCGAAAATACCTGTTCCTACCCTCACCATGGTAGCGCCCTCCTCTATGGCCACCTCATAATCTCCGGTCATGCCCATGCTGAGCACACACATATTTACATTATTAATGTTTTTCCGGCTAATGTCAACACTTAATTTTCTCAGTCTCTGAAAAACCCACCGGTTTTCTTCTGGATCGTCCACATATGGCGCAATCGTCATCAACCCTTGAACGCGTAAATTCTCCATCGTGCTGACCTGTTCGATCAGCGGCAGCGTCTCCTCCACGGAAAGCCCGAATTTGCTCTCCTCTTCGGCTACATTTACCTCAATCAGTATTGGCATGATTACTTGATGTTTAGCGGCTTCCGCCTGAATGGCCTCGGCTAACCGCAGGGAGTCCACCGAATGAATCAAAGCCACTTTGTCTATGATATATTTTATCTTATTTCTCTGTAAATGGCCAATCATATGCCACTTTACATCTTTTGGCATCTGCGGATATTTTTCTGTGATCTCCTGTACTTTATTTTCTCCAAAACAGCGCGCCCCATGCGCATAAGCTTCTTTTAAATCCTCGATAGGCTTCGTTTTGCTGACCGCAATTAACGTGACCTCCTCCCGGCTTCTGCCGCTTCTGTCACAGGCACAGCGAATCTTCTCTTCCACACATTGCAATTGTTCCTGAATCATAATTACCTCCCCTTTTGCCTGTGTACGCTTGGAATTTTTTGTAGCTGATTTTAAGCGTACACACCTAATATAAGATATCTTCTTCTTTTACCTGAGAGGCATCCAATATGATATGGTCATACTGGGCCAGTCCATATTCGGTGCCTTTTGCTACAATGCAAAATTCCTCGTTCTGCTCCAGAATATTGATAAAACGGAATACCGCATACCCTTTGTTGATGCAGTAAACTCCTTCTAGCGCCTTGGTATCCTCCACTACATAGCGGTCATTGGAATCCGGCTTGCGCAGAATACTGCCCTTGGAGAATGCAGACGTATCCACATAACAAATATTCTCTTCTTCCCCATAAAGAGTCGTGCTGACAAACTCTGTGCCCGCTTTCTCCCCCTTTTTCTTTCCCGTCTCCAGCAGGAAACCGGCCTCTCCGTTGCTTCCCCCTACCGTTTTATACTCGGACGGTATCGTGTAAAAATCCTTATTTACAATGGAAGTCAGGGGAATCTTCAGACCGCTCTCCACATTGGTCACCAATTCAATATCAATAAAACGTTCCCCGACATACCGAATCAGTCCGCTGCCAAACTCAATATTCCCATATTTTTTGCCATCCCGCTCAATAATCGAGAAATCTCCGTTTTGTGAGATATTATCCTTTATAAAGCGAACCTTGATATAGCTTCTGTCTGTCAGGCTGCTGGCCTGCTTGTCACTTAACGGGATAATCAGATTCCAGGTTTCTCCGGTAACCAGCGTATAGACCGCCTCTCCCGCCTGTATGGGTTCTTTTTTCTTCAGGCTTTCCTTGTGGTAAGCTTTCTGGTCGAGGCTGGCCTCAGTAAAATTATCCACCGTGACCTCCTCATAACCGTCCCTGGAATACAGAATCATACCATTGCTTTTGGCGCGCACCAATATCTGGCCGCCCATAGCGACAGACGGGGACTGGCCGTCCGCAGTACTACCGTCCATGGAATATTGCAGGATGCTTCCGCCCAATTCGTATTTAAAATTATAAGTGCTGTTAAAATTATTGGACTGGAAACCATAGGAAAATGCGCTCATCTGAGCGCGGATCATGGACAGATCTTCTTCCGATAAAGGCTGGTTGGATACCTGCTCCATCTGCTGTTCCCCCAAGCTGTAAACAATGGCGGACGCGCTGATTTTTCCGCCCTCACGGGCATAGTAATTCAGGTATCCTCCTGCATCTGCCGTTACAACCTGCTGTTTATAGAGTGCAAGTCCCGTATAAATCTCGTTTTTGGACAACGGGCCAGCCACGACCTGGTAAGAAGTAAAATGTACAGACGTAAAATACAAAACGATACTGATCAGCATATAAATAAATAAAATACCAAATAATATGGTACCAATATTCAATGTAAAAATTCGTTTGAAATCCTGCCAGGCAATTTTTCTGGAAGGAAATTTAATCTGTTTATTGGATGACAATGGGCTGCCTCCTTCAGCGACTGTTTGATTTGAACCATTTTAACATAATTTTTCTAAATAAGCAAATACGTTTCAAAAGGAAATCCTATTGATGCCACGTATAAATCGAGAAGGTAAGAGAAATACTAAAATTGGCTTTCATTCATATCAGATTAGGAGGGATGCTTTATGAATTCCAAAGGATTAGACTATACGGCACTGATTATTGCGATTGTTGGAGCTGTAAACTGGGGGTTGATCGCGCTGTTCCGATTTGACCTGGTTGCCTTTACATTCGGCAATATGTCTTGGATCTCGCGTATTGTATACGGTCTGGTAGGATTGTGCGGGATTTATCTGATCAGCCTTTTTGGCCGGGTAAGGGACAACAGCATAGGAGCCAGCGAGTAAAAAAGCTGCTCAAATTCTGTACAGATGAATGAAAAAACAGGGAAAGGTATATCCGACTTCTGGTACCTTTCCCTGTTGCCTGTTATGTAATTTTATCCAAATAATTTTACAGTGCTTCTACAATCTTCGATTGGAGAGATGCGGGTATTTCTTCTTTGTCCATGGATATACTCACGACAAAGGTAAGATTGAACTGTTGTCCGATGGCATCTAACTGACTCAGCGTATTTGTCACATCCTGCCCCTCCAGCTTCGATATCGTCAAGAACCCATCCAGATACACTTGTTCTAGATCGTGATCCTGAGAGAGTATGCCGCAGATAAATCCAACAAACTCATCGCTGTTCTTTAGCGGGAAGAGAGATACATCAATTAGCCGTATTTTGTTATTCAATTCGTACATATGCTTGGCGCTTTTATCCAGATACACTATGCTTCCATTTGCATCCTTGACTGCGCTGTTTGCTCTTTCCAGTAAAACCTTTGTCTTACCTTTGCCTTTTTTTCCTACTATTAGTTCAACCATCCTGCTTTCCTCCTTAGACGTATAGGCATTTTCAACAAAATCCTATTCTTAATAGTTCAATTATAGTGTATATCACCAAAAAGTTCAATGATTATTTTCAGGAATTGATCCGTTCTAGCATCTGATTCATTTGTTCATACAATTGCGGCTTATCCAAAGCATTTGTCACAATGCTGATAAACGTTTTCCCGTATTCGTTCTGACTCACCAACGCCAGACAGTTTCCCGCCTCATCCGTAGTTCCGGTCTTTCCGCCCAGCACCGTCACACCTTTTGGCTCTGTGGCTTCTCCAAGCAGATAATAGTCCGTAGATTCCAGATAAAAGGAGCGCTCCTGACCCAGAGTATTGCGAAACTGTACGGAAAAAGAATTCATCTGAATGATCTCCACAAATTTCGGATAACGGATCGCTTCGTTGAGCATCAGGTAGATATCGTAAACGCTGGTATAATGTTCCGTGTCCTGCAAACCGTGAGGATTGGTAAAATGTGTGTTGGTCATCCCCAGCCGCGCAACCTCCTGATTCATAAGCTGGACAAAATTCTCCTGTGTTCCTCCCACATGTTCCGCAATGGCTGCCGCGGCATCGTTCCCAGAATAAATCAGCAATCCCTGAAGCAACTGCTCCAGCGTAAGCTGGTCTCCAGCGCGGAAACCGCAAAGCTGGGAACCTTCTTCCAAGATCAAAGCCTCCTGGCTGACCGTCACCTGATCTGTTAGATTTCCATATTTCAACGCAATAACGGCTGTCATAATCTTGGTGATACTTGCCGGGTAAAGCTTCTCGTAAAGCCTCTGCCCATATAAAATGCGCTTTCCTTCCAGGTCAAACAGACCTCCATACTGAGCAGCCTCCTGGCTGACTCCTTCCAACGGAACATTTCCTTCTGCGGATACACACAGATTCTCTGCAAAACCATTCTGCACCTGTCTGTCCGAAATCCCTGGTATTCCCGGAAACTCCCCGACATCTTCAAATGCATGAGGCAGAACCATTCCCGCTCCTGAAAGGATATAATAACAAACGCCTGCTCCGCCTGCAACGATCAGCAGAAGTAACAAAACAAGAATAAAAGTTCTGCACAGTTTCTTTTTCCGCGCCATACGAGATTTTCCCATTTTATACACTTGCCTTTCTGTTTTTATAGGAACTGCTTTGTAGCCCCACGTTTAAAACCAGACCCATACCGATGTAAAGGCTCACCAGTGAAGTAAGACCATAACTGATAAAAGGAAGGGGCGTGCCTGTGTTGGGCATAATTCCCGTTGCCACACAGATATTGATAAAACTTTGCAGGGCAACAATGGTCGCCACGCCGCAGCAGATCAATTTTCCCGACAAGTCTTTGGATCGCAGACTCATGCGAATACACTCGAACGTAATCCAGAACAAGATAAGAATAATCAGGCTGCACCCAATAAACCCCAGCTCCTCTCCGGCCACGGCAAAAATAAAGTCTGTCTGTATCTCCGATACAAAATTCCCTTTATTTACCGAGGACTCCTTGTTATTTAAGCCTTTTCCCATCAATTCCCCCGATCCAATCGCCAGGATGGAATTGTTCTGCTGTTCAATGTTATCGCTATACTCTTCGTTCTCTGGATACAAAAAAGACATAATTCGGAGTCTCTGGTAATCCTCGATTAGTTTCTGATCCGGCTGTACCACAATGGAAAGGAAAATAATCATCAGAGGCACCATAATCAAAATGGCTCCTCCAATCACTTTATAGCTGAGTCCTGCAATATAAATCAGCACACAGAACAGCACAAGCACCGTAATGGTGTTTTTCAAATCCGGCTGCTGATAAATCAGAACCAGAGGCACCGCAAGCAAAAATAAACATTGTAAAATTACTTTAATAGTATTCAAGTCGTTTTCATGATCCATAAAATAGCGGGCAAAAAATAAAATCAGCAGAATCTTGGACAATTCTGTGGGCTGGAACCGAAATCCTCCGATATCGATCCAGCGGGTTGCTCCTCCGGCCGTATCGCCCATCAGCCGTACTCCCAGAAGCATAACAATATTAAATAGATAAATCAGCCAGTAAAAGTTCAAAATCCAACTAAAATCCATCAGAGATACCACGACCATAGCTGTCAGGCCAAGAATCAGCCCCATAATTTGACGGGATCTCAAGGATTCCATGGCGCTCCCCACCAACAATACACCAATAGTGCTGATGCACAGAAGCAGAATCACAAGTCTGAAATTATAGAATCTGAATTTATACTGTTTTAACATAATCCTTTCGGCTATCCTTTTCTTGTAGTATTGGTATCTGTGCCAGCATCATGGGCGGATTTTGCTGAAATTGTATCTGTATCCCGGTTCTGTCTACCGGAAGGTACTTATCCATGGCCTGCACCAGATCGTTTTTCATCATAAGCATGGTATCGGCAGAGCAGTCCATCCGTTCTGATAACAAAATGGTTTTCAGCCGATTCCTGGCAACGGAACCGGACTTCCTCTTTGCCAGGTTATTTCTCGCCATAAAAAGCATTTTCCCGCCCCCCTTTAACTTCGGAACAATTCCGTCATCTTGCGGAAAATACCTTTTTTGATATCAAAAGTCAGAAACGGCACTTCTTCCCCGATGATGCGCCGGCAGATATTGATATATCCCTGCTCCGCAGGGGAATTTCTCCCGGATAAAGGTACCCCCTGATTCGTGGCAATGACAATTTGCTGATCGTCAGGGATAATGCCCAGCAGATGAATCGCAAGAATCTCGATTACATCGTCCACCGACATCATATCGCCCTTTTGGATCATATCCGGCCGGATGCGGTTGATAATCAGCTCTATTTGTGTGACATCATTGGCTTCCAGAAGACCGATAATCCGGTCTGCATCCCGGATAGCAGAAACCTCCGGCGTTGTCACAATAATCGCTCGGCTGGCTCCCGCAATGGCGTTTTTGAAGCCTTGTTCAATGCCCGCCGGACAATCCAGAATGATGTATTCAAAGTAGCTGCTCATCTCCTCGGTCAGCTTGATCATCTGCTCTGGCGTTACCGCCGTCTTATCCTTGGTCTGCGCAGATGGGAGCAGATATAGGTTGTTATACCGTTTATCACGGATCAGGGCCTGTTTCAAACGGCAGTTGCCGTAAATCACATCCACTAGATTGTATACGATCCGGTTTTCCAGTCCCATCACCACATCCAGATTGCGCAAGCCGATATCCGTATCCACCACCACCGTCTTTTTACCCAGCATGGCCAGGCCGGTTCCAATGTTTGCCGCCGTTGTGGTCTTCCCCACACCGCCTTTTCCAGACGTGATTACAATTACCTCGCTCATACAAAAAACCTCCTACTTGACCTCCTGAATTTTCCCTTGATGCTCTCTTTTGTATGATCCGAGTATGCCTGCTTGGCATTGATCAGTCATTGCTGGTATTGCTCGATGTATCCGAGGCAACGCCTGTGATGATCTGTTCTCGTTTTTTCTCGTTAAAGATGTACTGGAAGACATTGCTGGCCACCAAACATGCATTTCCAGAAGAATATCCGTACGGAATTCTCACGGCCACAGCGACCTCCGGGCTTTCCGCAGGGGCATACCCCACGAACAGGCCATGGTCAGGACGATACTGATTTTCTTGGGCGGTTCCTGTTTTTGCATTGATATCCACCCCAGAGTCATCAAAGTTATACTGGCTGTGGTTTTGAACTACACGGCGCATACCATTGTGAACAGTATCCCAGGTACTTTGAGACAGATTTACGGTACTTTCCAGTTTGGGCTGGTACTCTAACAGCGGTTTCTCCTGTGAATCCGTAACTTTTTGTATCAGGGACAGTCGATAACTCTGGCCGCTGGTAGCTATGGTTCCCACATATCTGGCCAGGCCCACAGTGGTATACAAATGTGTTCCCTGTCCCATATAAGAAGGAACGGCAAGCTCATCGGAAACCTGCGGATCAGCTTCGGAGATCTCAACGCCGGACGGTTTGTCCAAATTCAGCATCGATGCATATTTTTTTAGGTTCTGCAAGCTGACATTTTCCGAAAATCTCTGATCCTGATCGATCCCCAGCACATATCCGATTTCATTAAAGTAATAGTTGCAGGACTGCTCCAGCGCAGTCTCCAGGTCAATCACTCCATGACCATAGGTATTCCAGCAGTCAATGTGCGGCTCTACTTTCTCAAAAGACCCGGTACAATCGATCCCGGTTCCTGCATCCACAATGCCGCTTTCCATACCTGCAATTGCCGACACCATCTTAAACGTGGAACCGGGCGCTATCAACTGCTGCGTGGCTTTGTTGTAAAACGGCTGTGAAAGATCGCTGGCCACCTTGTTGTAATAATCTACATCCATCACATTGGCCAGACGGTTGTTGTCATAGCCCGGATAAGTGACGCAGGCCAGTACTTGGCCAGTATTTGGGTCTTCCACTACCACGGATCCAGAGCAGGGATCCAAAGCTAGTTGTCCCGGCGTGATTTCTAGTGAGCTGATCTTGGAAATCATAAACTGGTATGCGCTGATCTGTCCCTGAAGCAAAGATTCGTACATTCCATCTTCTTTATCTAGTATCCCCTGATCGTATAAGGTCACACATAGATCTCTGGGGTCTATGTTATCGTTCAGCAGCATATATTTGTAAAGCAGCTTTCCAAAAGATACATCCGTCATCAGATAATCAGCCAGATAATTGGCCAGCTCCAGATATACCTCCTTGGAATCCAGATAATCCCCTTGAGGAGAAATCCTGGAAATATCAATCCAGTTCTGCCGTGTGGCATAAGTTAAGTATTCCTGCAGGCTGATGGTTTCTTCTTTTGCCCATGCCTGATAGGTGGGATCTGTGGTATCAATGGCATCCTGATCCATCACTTCCAGCTGAATCGGCAGAAGGTCGTCCACAAGATAGTCCAGATATTCCTGCATCTCCTCATCCAGATCCTTATAGGGCTGAGGACTGTCCCCGGTCAGCTCATTCCTTATTCTATCAAAGACTTCCGTCTGTTTTTGTTGAAACGAGGTATAAAGCTGTTTTTCTGTTTCCGCAGCATCTGCGGCCGCAAAATGTTCAATGCTGATCACATTATTTTCAATCAATGCATTGTATACGTCATAAATCGGCACATCAATCTGTATCGTGTCCGAAATTGCGGTTTTGTCAAAGGTTTTCGCCGGAATGATGTGCCCTAGAAGGATTCCGGCAATTTGCTGCTCTAGAAGCTTATAACAGGCAATTTGCAGGTCGCTGTCAAGTGTCAGATACACGTCATGGCCGGCAATGGGTTCCAGACGAGATTCTTCATCAATCTTCAACACTTTGCCCAAGTTATCCACATATACGGTTTCTTCCCCGTTGGTTCCCTGCAGATCCGTCTCCATATACTGCTCAATTCCAGATTTTCCGATGACGGATGTGGTATCGTATTTTTTGGAATTTTCCTTCTGAAGCTCTTCCAACTCCTCGGAGGACGCCTGGCCCGTGTATCCGATGATATTTGCAAAATAAATCGGGTCTTCGTAAGAGCGTACCGAATCCTCTACAATATCCACGCCCTGAAGCGTATCCTTATTTTCCATAATTACCGCCACCGACTCATTGCTCAGATCTGTGGCAATGGTAGCCGGCATGTATTTCTGAAAGCTGTTGGTGGACAGCAAGTAACGGATAATGGTAATGCTCATCACCTCGTCTGCCGTAAACTGTTCGGGAAGTCCATACTGTTCCAGTTCTTCCTTGGTATAGGCATCCTCCCCGGACACCACAATCGCAAATCTCTCCGAGCCGATCAGATACTCCATCATCTTCTGCGCCGTGGCAGTTTTTTCATCGTCTTTCAGATCGTCGATCAGGGCACGCCCGTAAATATCCGCACGGAAACGATCTAAGTTGATGCCTTCTTCCAGGTCAAACCGATACTCCCCCTGACTGTTGCGGACAATGTGAAAATTCTGATCCACATGATCCCCATACTGTTCCAGGATTTTGCATATTTTATAGGCGATGCTGTTCAACGACAGATTTTTTTCCCGCTCTGTTTCATAAGTACCGTTGTCCTCAATGGTCAAAGAATAACAGAGCTTACTAGAGGCCAGCAACTTCTTATTGCGGTCATAAATGCTTCCCCGCGTACTTTTAATGGTGCGGGTCTTTGTCGTCCGGGTGGTAAAATTAGAAGTGTACTGCTCTCCCTGGACAATCTGCAGTTCAAACAGCCGGCGCACCAGCACACAGGACATCACTGCAAAGACCAACAGCAGTATGGTTGTCCGCGGTATCCGCAGCCGCTTGTTCTTAAAAATATGTTTTATTTTACGAACCATAAAGAATCACTATCCTTGAATTTTACACGCATGAAGCGGTGAATGATTTTGTAGTATAGTCGGTAAACCAGAGCCGTCAGCACCAATGTGTAAATCATCTCCGGCAGAATCACCCGTCGCAGATAAAAGAAAAAATCCGTATTTCCCTGCAACAAAAACAAAAGGGCGAAAATCAGAAAATTATAAAGAAAGTCGCCTGCCGTTGCCAGCAAAATGGGAAGCTTGATATCGTCGTCGTAATAGATCTGATAAAAAAAGCCGCTGATAAATCCCAGATACATGTAAAGCGCAGCATTGGTGCCCGGATAATAGCCATAGAACAAATCCACCAGAAGTCCGGTAAAAAAGCCTATAAACAGACCGCAGGTTTTCCCCATCATCAGCCCTGCACTGATACACAGGATAACTAAAAGATTGGGAGAGATGCCGCCTATGGCGATTCCCTTCATCAGCGTACACTGGAGAAAAAAGGAAATGAGCACCATCAAAACCAGAATCAATTTATTGCGCATTTTGGTCTTCCTCCCTGGGATTCTCCTTCAAGTCGGTAATGACCAGCACTTTCTGTAAGTGTTGGAAATCAGCCGCCGGCACCAGATACCCATTATAAGTCAGATTATTGCTGTCCTGCTTAATCTCACTGATATAGCCGATTAGAAGCCCTTTCACAAACCGGTCGCTGATATGGGAAGTCACCACCCGATCCCCAATACTGACTTTCCCTTCTGGACTTTGAAGCTGACTAAACTCTACCTTTCCAGAATCGATTAGTTCCAGATTTCCGGTGACGATACAGGGATCTTCGGTTTCGGAGATCTGCGCGCTTACATTGGAATCATCGTCTATAATCGAGCGAACCGCCGCCCAGTTAGAACCCACCTCCGTGACAATTCCCACCAGGCCAGCTCCAGCCAGGACATTGGAATTTACATTGACGCCGTCATCTCGGCCCTTGTCTATGGTAAATGTATGATACCAGTTTCCCGGATCCTTGGCAATGACCTCCGCCATAATTTTGGGGTACTGGGAATATTCCTGATCCAGATTGTAAAGCTCCCGCAGCCGGGTCAGATCCTTTTGATTCTGCGTCAGCTCATTATTCTGAACCGTCAGTTCTTCTACCTGGGTTTTTAACGTGGCATTTTCCTCAGCCAGTTTCTTTACATTCTGGAAATTGTCCTGCACAGACAACAGCCAGTTTCCGATGGTATTGATCCCCTGCTCAAATGGAACAATGACATATCCCACGACTGTCCGCGCGGAATCCCCCGAGATCCCTGTGGCAAAAGCGCCTGCCGCCATACTGATACACAAAATCGTCATCAGAATTATCATATGCTTGCTTTTCATACGAATATTTCTTTTCTTTTTCATCCCAAACTCCCAATGCTGCGGCTACATTTTTCTTTGTTTCACAGTGGCCGCCCATTCTTGCAGATATTTATCCTTTAACATTTTTTCTACGCCGTGGATGGTACAGGTTTCGTGCATGTCCGAAAGGCACACGCCGTATCCGGTAAAATCTGCGAGAAATTTATCTATATTTTTCAGCCTGGTGCTGCCTCCCGCCAGATAGATTCCTTCCTTTAAGATACTGTAAGCAATCTGTGGCGGAGTCCGCTCCAGGAATGTTTTCATCTCGTTTCCAATTGTCGTAATCGGCCGGGCAATGGCCTGGTTTACTGTCTCCGAGGAAACCACCGCCTCCCGCGGAAGGCCGGATAAGGTATCGATCCCGATGACCTTGCGAAGCTGTTCTTTTTGCCCATACAATTCCCCGACGGAAGTTTTCAGCCGGCTGGCTGTCCGGGTTCCTATCTGCAAACAGTTTGTCCGGCTGATTTCGCGGCAAATCTCCATATCGATCTGCCGTCCCCCTAATTTTAGGATTTTACTGATAATCACCTTTCCATCGGCAATCACTGAGATTTCCGTGCTCTGCGCGCCGATATTGACAATCATGCTTCCTTTTGTCTTGCGAATCGGGATGTCCATGGCAATGGCATCCGCAATGGGTTTTTCCACAATCCGCACCTTGTTGTTTTGCAACCATCCGCCATTTGCCAGGGAATTGTAAGCCCGCTTCTCGAATTGGGTTAAATCGGTGGGAACTGCAAAATACATAACCGATCCAAACCACTGAAAGGGATGGATTTTTTTTATCAAACTGTACAGGGAAATCTCTGCCTTTGTAATATCCGCGATCATCCCGTAAGCCATGGGAGAATCCACTACGATGTTGTCCGGTGCTTTTTCAAACATTTCGTAAGCCTCATCGCCTACGGCCAGAACACGTCTTTTGTCTTTTACGGCAACCATATTTCTTTCCTGGTAAACCTTATTTTTCTGATAGGAATAAACTTTGATGGTGCTGGTTCCCAGATCCACTCCATATACTTTCCGAAATAACATTACACGCTTTCCTTCTTCAATTAAAATGAAAATCATCTGCTCCGTGCGCTGCACGGGACTTTCACAGTAAACTTACATACGTATGTTCCCCAATAATAATATGATCCAGAAGATGAATCCCCAGAAGCTCTCCTCCCTGCTGAACGCGCTGAGTAATTTGCACATCCTCCTGGCTGGGCGTAGGATCGCCGCTGGGATGATTATGCACCAGGATAATATTGACCGCCTGAAAACGCAGCGCCTCCAAAAACAGCTCCCTGGGCGACACCAAAGAGGCGTTGACGGTCCCTAAAAACATACGCTTCTCACCCAGCAGATGATTTTTCGTATCCAACATCATGCACAGGAGGACTTCCTGCTCCAGATGCCGCAGTTCTTCCATATAATAGTCTGCAATGGTTTCCGGCGCATGAAAAGACAGACGGTTTCTGGCCTTTTGCCGCGCCATTCTCCTGGAAAGCTCTCCAATGCACTTTAGCTGAATCGCTTTTACTTTCCCTATACCTGGTATGCCCATCAGCTCCGGTATGGAGAGATGGTGCAGACCGTCCAGACCCTGCCTGCGGATATCCGCCAATTGCAAAATCTCATAAGAAAGTTCCAGAGAACTGCTTCCCCGCCTGCCTGTCCGTAAAATGACGGCAAGCAGCTCCGCGTCCGTCAGATGCTCCGGCCCAAACTCCAAACATTTTTCATAGGGTCTGTCTTGGGCGGGAAGTGCCTTAATTGTATGGTTTTGCTTCATAGTTTCCTTTCCCACACACTCTTTTCAAAAACGCGGGAAGATTTTTCGGTAAATCCTATATTAGCACAGATTTTTCAAAATGTATACCAAATCACTGGATTTTCATGGAAATTTTAGCAATAGAAATAATCCTTTAGATATCTATATAAATCTATTGTTGTGTGTTTAAACTGCCGCCGATGGCCTCCGCCACCTTTATCCCGTCTATCGCGGCAGAAGTAATGCCGCCCGCATATCCGGCTCCCTCCCCGCATGGGTAAAACCCGCGGATATTGCTCTGCATTTTCTGATCCCGCAGGATGCGTACCGGGGAGGATGTGCGGCTTTCCACTGCGCTGAACAGGCAGTCCGGGCGCGCGAAGCCAAAGATTTTCCGCTCAAAGGCCGCCATGCCCTCCTCTATGGTATCCCCAACCGCTTTTGGAAACAAACCGCGCAGATTGCTCAGACAATACTCCCCTTTCATAGAAGGCAAAACCTCTCCGAGACTTTGGCTTTCCCGGCAGTTTTTGTAATCCTGCCATAACTGTACGGGGATTTTTCCGCCGGCCAGCTTCCAGGCTTTGTGCTCCAACTGTCTTTGATATGCCACTCCGCCCAGAGGGGAAGCGTCTGGATAATCCGCCGGGGTAACGGTCACAACCAGGGCGCTGTTGGCGTTTCTTCCATCTCTGGCCTGGTAGCTCATACCATTGATCGCCAGCGCTTTCTCCTCGGAGGACGCGTTGACCACATAGCCTCCCGGACACATGCAAAACGAATAGACGCCTCTTCCCGTACTGGCCCGATGCGTCAGCTTGTAGCTGGCCGCGCCCAGCAGCGGGTGCTTAGCTTCTCCGTAAAGAGCCTGGTTGATCATTTCCTGGGGATGCTCCACCCGCACCCCTACCGCAAAGGCTTTTGCCTCCATGTGAAATCCCCGCCAGTATAACGTTTCAAATGTGTCCCGCGCGCTGTGGCCAATGGCTCCCACAACAACCTGGACAGGGATTTCCTCGTCGGTACTCAATAGAAGTCCGCAAATCCGGTTGTCCTCGCAGAGAAAATCCGTGACCTGTGTTTCAAACAGAAATCGTCCGCCGAAGTCTTCAATCTGTTTTCGGATGGTTTCCACAATTCCGATCAGCAGATCCGTTCCCAGATGAGGTTTTTGCTGATAAAGGATTTCCGGCGGCGCGCCTGCTTCCACGAAAGTTTGCAGCACCATCTGAATACGCCCCGCAGGATCTTTGATCATCGTGTGGAGTTTTCCATCGGAAAAAGTTCCCGCGCCGCCCTCCCCGAACTGAACATTGGACTGCGGATCTAAGATTCCAGTATTCCAGAAGCGTTCCACTGCGGCCTTTCTTTTCAGAGCTTTAGAACCCCTTTCGATTACCAGCGGACAATAGCCGTTTTTGGCCAGCATCAGGGCACAGAAAAGCCCCGCAGGCCCGCTTCCGATGATCACAGGCGGATGCCGCAAAGGCTGTGTGCCGGCAGCGGGAAATTGATAATCCTGTCTTTGAATGAACGTCACATTTTTATGGCGAGCCTTATGGATAAGCTGACGCTCCGTCTTTTTGTTTTTGCAGGAAACATCCACCGTATAGACAAATTTTTTCTCCGCTTTTTTTCGGGCATCCAAAGATTGCCGGACGATTTCATAGGAAAAGTCTTCCCCCGCTTTGAGAAAGAGGTTTTTCCTGATTTTCTGTTCCAAATCCTCCAGACTGTGGTCAATTGGAAGCTGCAGTTGTGAAATTCGTATCATATGGTTTTCTTTCTTCCTTTCTGTCTGTACAGGCCATAGCCGCGACCGCACCGGAAGACCATGCCCACTGCAGATTGTAGCCGCCGCAGGCTCCGTCCACATCCAGGATTTCCCCTGCAAAATAAAACCCTGCATGAAGTCTGGACTCCAAAGTGTCGGCATCCACCTGCCCAAAATCCACTCCGCCCATGCAAACCTGGGCGTAGGTATAATCCTGCCATCCTCGAATGGAAACTTTCCAGTGCTTAATATTCTGAGCTATCCGACGGGGCTGTTCCTCTTCCCTGGCTTTCTTGCTGCGCCGTGCAACAATTCGGCTGAACTTTTCTGGAAAAATTCCCGATAAAATTTCTTCCCAGGTCTTGCGCGGGAAGCGGCTTTTCCCCGTTTGGAGAAGGTGTTCCAGTTTGCGCTCACTGCCGTCTGGAAAAAAATCAATCCGCAGTTCCGCCCGTTTTTTCTGGGAAATGCCTTCCACCGCATATCGGCTTAGCTGAAAAATGGGAATCCCCGATACGCCATAGCCGGTAAGCTGAAGCTCTCCGCTTTCCTGTTTTACAAAGTTTCCGTTTACATGCAGGGATATCCGGGCATCCATGCGAATCCCTTCCCACTGCCGGAAGTAATCCCCCTCTCCCACCAGCGGAACCAACGCCGGAAGCACTGGATAGATCCGATGTCCCAGGCTCTCGGCCAGCGCATAGCCGCTGCCGTCGGCCCCTGGAAGATTCGACGCTTTGGAGCCTGCGGCAAGGATTACGGCGTCTGCTTGGTAAGTTTCCGTATCGGTCGTCAGCTTCCATTTTCCACGAACTTTCTGGATCTTCTGGATCGCCGCCTCTGTTTTCAGCTTCACACCCAGTCGGCTGACTTCTCCCAAAAGCAGTTGCAGAACCGTCCGGGCCTGTTGGCTATATGGATAAATCCAGCCGTTTTTGTTTCTGATGTACAGCCCCAGATCCGAGAAAAAGTCAAGCGTATCCTCCACGGAAAAGCGGCGCAGCACCTTTTCCACAGTTTTTGGCGCATGGCTGCGGTAGGAGTCGGGCTCTTTTTGCAGATTGGTCAGATTGCACCTTCCGTTTCCGGTAGCGAGAATTTTCTTTCCACATGCGGGCTGATGTTCCAGGATCGTAACGCGCGCCCCGCGCCGGGCGGCTGTCACTGCCGCCATCAGTCCCGACGCGCCGCCGCCGATAACGATGATTTCTTTTGCTGCCATCACAATTTTACCAATCCGACCTGCACCAGTTTTTCTAGGGACATCAGGATTCCCATTTTGGCGTGTTCCCAGGTCAGCCCGCCCTGAAAATAGACGGCATAGGGAGGCCGTATCGGCCCGTCTGCGCTCAATTCGATGGATGAACCAGACACAAAAGCGCCTGCTGCCATAATCACCGGGCTGTCATATCCCGGCATATCCCAGGGTTCTGGATCCACATAGCTGTCCACCGGAGCTGCGGCCTGGATGCCTTTGCAGAAAGCGACCACCTTTTCTGGGGAACCCAATGTGATGGACTGAATGATGTCTTGACGCGGCTCCCGGCTGTCTGGAATAACCGGGTAGCCCAGAGATTCATAAATCCCTGCGGCATAGATGGCTCCCTTTAACGCCCCTTTTACCACCATAGGCGCTAGGAAAAATCCCTGGAAAAACGCCTGCTTTACGCCCAGGCTGGCTCCCACTTCTTTTCCCAGGCCAGGGGAGGTCATCCGATAGGAAGCCTGTTCCACCAGTTCTTTTTTTCCAGCCACGTATCCGCCGATCGGGGCCAAGCCGCCTCCGGGATTCTTGATCAGAGATCCGACTATCAGATCCGCCCCCACGTCAGAGGGTTCCAGAATATCCACAAACTCCCCATAGCAGTTATCCACCATGCAGATCACGTCCGGCCTACGCTGTTTGATAAAGGAAATCAATTCGCCAATTTGTGCGACGGAAAAAGAGGGGCGGGTTTGGTATCCCTTGGAACGCTGGATGGTAACCAGACGAGTTTTTGGCGTCAACGCCTGTTCAATCGACGGATAGTCGAATGTCCCGTCTGCTTTTAGCTCTGCCTGGCGGTAGGTGATGCCGTACTCTGCCAGGGAGCCTTTCTGCGGACGGATGCCGATAACCTCTTCCAATGTATCGTAGGGACTACCCACTGGGGAAAGCAGTTCGTCTCCCGGCCGCAGATTGCCGAACAATGCCACCGTCAGGGCGTGGGTGCCGCAGGCGATCTGGGGACGAACCAGGGCTGCTTCTGTGTGAAACGTGTCCGCATATACCTGTTCCAGAACATCCCGTCCAAAGTCGTTGTAGCCATATCCGGTGGATGGATAGAAACACGCTTCGCTGACCCGGTTTTTCTGCATGGCATGCAGTACTTTTAGCTGGTTATACTCCGCCACCTGATCCAATTCCCGAAAACGGCTTTCCAGATTTCGCTCAATCTCTTTTCCATAATCGTATACCTGGGGACGCACTCCCATTTGCCGGTATAATTCCTTGATTTCTGTTTCCTGAATTCTCATTGGCCAATTCCCCTTTCTCTGCATTGGTCAAGCATATATTCCAACATCCGCTCCTCTTGGTCGTCAAAATCCTTTCGATGAACCCAGATCACTTCTTTTTCCCGCTTAAACCAGGTCAGTTGTCTTTTGGCAAAATGCCGGGTGTCTCGTTTGATTCTGCGCACCGCTTCCTCCAGAGAATACTCCCCCTCCAGGTATGCCAAAATCTCCTGGTAGCCCAGCCCCTGCATGGATACCATGTCGCGGGTACATCCCCGCTCTTGCAAAGCTTTGACTTCCTTTAGCAGCCCGTCCGCCATCATCCGATCGACTCGGTTTTCGATCCGCTGATAGAGAAGCGCCCGATCGTCGTTGAGCACAAAATACGCGCAGTTATACGCAGATGCTTTTGCCTGCTGTTCCCGGTTATGGTCAGATATAAGATTTCCGGTGTCGTGGTAATATTCCAGCGCCCGCAGCACGCGTTTTTGGTTATTGGGATGAATTTGGCGGGCGGCTTCGGGATCCACTGCCGCAAGCTTCTCATGAAGCCAGAGCGCCCCTTTTTGCTTTGCCAGAGATTCCAATTCCTGTCGATAGCCATTTTCCGAATCCCGTTCCTCTCCAAAGGAAATGTCGCGGACAACGGCCTGGATATAAAATCCGGTTCCTCCCACCAGAAGGGGAACCCGCCCGCGACCCCAGATATCCAGCAATGCCTGTTTTGCCATCTGCTGGAACCGCACCACATGGAAATCCTCTTCTGGATCGAGAACATCGATCAGATGATGCGGTATCTGCCCCATTTCTTCTGGGGTGATCTTGGCTGAGCCAATGTCCATATGGCGGTAAACCTGCATGGAATCCGCGCTGATCACTTCTCCATTCAGCGCCTGAGCCAGATGGATGGACAAGCGGGTCTTTCCCACGGCCGTGGGCCCGGCCAGAACGACCAGAGGTTTTTGCACCTGCGAATGTAACGTTTTCTCACTCATAGTTATACGATCCGTTTAAATTTCCTTTCCAGTTCTGTCTTACTCATTGATACGATGGTGGGTCTGCCATGGGGGCAGTGATAAGGATTGTCCAATTTAAGCAGCTCGTCAATCAGCCGATCGGCCTCCTGGCGGGACATCTCATGATTTCCTTTTACCGCGGCTTTGCACGCCATCGTTGCCAGCCGATCCACAAAAATATCCAGATCCTGCCCGGCTTTTTCTTTTTCCAAACTGTCGAGAAGCTCCCGGAACAAAAGCTCCCCCGTCAGTCCGTAGAGGTTGGCAGGAACCGCATGGATGCTGTATTCTTTGGAACCGAACGGCTCAATCTCAAAGCCCATTTTCTCAAACTGGCGCATATGTTCCAACAGTAACAGCTCCTCCTTGATGTTGACCGTCAAGATCAGCGGCGGGCTTAAATACTGAGAGGAAATCTTTTTTTCCTGGAAATCCTTTCGCAGCTTTTCGTAAAGCACCTTTTCGTGGGCAGCGTGCTGATCGATAATAAAGAATTTTTCCTCATATTCCACCAGCCAGTAAGTTTTGAATACCTGGCCAATCAGGATATGGCGGCTTCGGGCCTCCTTGGTCAAAAGCTCTGGGGAAAACAATTCCATTTGCGTTTCCTGCGGCTTTTTGCTGGGATCTGTCTTTTGGGATTGCGGCTGCAAAGCTGTCGGTTTTGACTCTTCCAGTTTTAAATCCGCATGTTTTGGAGTTGCCGGATCTGGATAACCCGATGGTGGCTTTGCCGACTCTGGCGCAGTCTTTTTCTTCTGTCTGTAATCGGTTTGCTCTTTGATTTCCTGCGGCTGCGGAGATTGAGCGGCAATCTGACCATAGGATACCGGCTTAAAGCTTGCGCGTCTCTGTGCTTCAAACGGTTCCGGAACGGGTTCCTTCGGCTTTGAAGCGGACGAAAGTTTCTGCGGCCTTTCCCTTTTTTTGAGAGTGACTTCTGGAATCAGTTCTTTTTTCCCAAGGGTTTCTTTTACGGCGTTGCAGACCGCCTGGTAAACCTCCTCTCCTTTGGAAAAGCGCACTTCCAGCTTGGACGGATGTACATTGACATCCAAGCCGTTTCCGGTCATCTGTATCTGAAGAACGGCAAACGGGTATTTGTGCTGCATCATATATCCATGGAATCCGTCCTCTAGCCCTCTGGTGATGATTTTGTCTTTCACATAACGGCCATTGATGAAATAGTTCTCAAAGCTTCGGTTCCCGCGCGAGACAGAAGGCTTTCCCAGATAACCGCTGATTTTGAGAAATTCATTTTCCCATTCGACGGGTAAAAGCTGCCTGGTGATATCTCTGCCATATATTTTATAAATCACATCCTTCATCTGATTATTGCCGGATGTGTGTAATTTTAACTGCCCGTTCGCCATATATTTGATCGAAACCTCCGGGTGAGACAGGGCCATCTGCTCCATCAGACTGCTGATATATCCAGCCTCGGTGGCTGCGGTCTTCAAGAATTTTTTTCTGGCTGGGACATTGTAAAAGAGATTGCGCACCAGAATCGTTGTCCCTTCCGGCGCGCCTACGTCCTCCAGCGATTTTTCCACACCGCCCTCAATGATGTAACGGGTGCCGCTCATAGAATAGGGTGTTTTGGAGACTACCTCTACCTGGGAAACAGCGGCTATGGAGGAGAGAGCCTCTCCCCGGAATCCAAGGGAGGATATCTGCTCTAAGTCTTCCGCTTTTTCGATTTTGCTGGTGGCATGGCGCAGAAAGGCCAGAGGAAGCTCCTCCCCATCCATGCCTGCCCCGTTATCGGTGATGCGAAGGAACGAGATGCCGCCTTCCTTGATCTCTGTGGTAATCGCAGACGCGCCTGCGTCGATAGCGTTTTCTACCAGCTCCTTTACCACTGAGGACGGGCGTTCCACCACCTCCCCGGCGGCGATTTTGTCAATGGTATCCTGGCTCAATACGGCAATTTTCTGTGTATTCGTCTTATTCATTGGCTTTCCACCGGTTCTTGATCTGATTCTGGAATTTGTACAACAAATTCAGCGCGGCCATAGGCGTTAAATTGGGTACGTCCAGTTCTTTTAACTGCTGGATAATATCGTCGTTTTGCACCGTATCCAACAGGGACATTTGCTGCATATCCACTTCGTCAAATTTGACCGAAGTCTTTTTTCTCGGTTCTGTCAAATCTTTGACCGCCGCGGTGATATCTGCATCGCTCAATTCCTCGACCAGCTCATTGGCTCTCTGGATTACAGAATCCGGGATGCCGGCCAGCTTCGCTACCTGGATGCCGTAGCTTTTGTCCGCGCCGCCCTTGACGATTTTGCGCAGAAAGACAATATCGTCCCCCTGTTCTTTTACGGCGATACAGTAATTGTTTACCCCCGGCAGCTTTCCCTCCAATTCGGTCAGCTCATGGTAATGGGTGGCAAACAGGGTCTTAGCGCCTAAAAGCCGGGTGTTGCTGATATGCTCAATCACCGCCCATGCAATACTCAGCCCGTCAAAAGTACTGGTTCCCCGGCCGATCTCATCCAAAATCAGCAGGCTTTTGGACGTCGCGTTGCGCAGGATATTCGCTACCTCGGTCATTTCCACCATAAACGTGCTCTGGCCGCTCGCCAGATCGTCGGAGGCTCCCACGCGGGTAAAAATCCGATCCACTATTCCAATTTCGGCCTGCTGGGCGGGAACGAAGCTGCCGATCTGCGCCATTAAAACGATCAGAGCCGTCTGCCTCATATACGTGGATTTTCCGGCCATGTTTGGGCCGGTGATGATGGAGATGCGGTTTTTATGGTTGTCCAGATACGTATCATTGGCGACAAAAATATCGTGAGCCGTCATTTGTTCCACCACCGGATGCCGTCCGTTTTTTATGTGGATTTTGCCTTTGCGGCTGATGCGGGGGCATACATATTGGTTCTGCTCTGCAACGAGAGCAAACGAGAGGAACACATCCAGAGCCGCCAAGGCTTTTGCCGTCTGCTGGATGCGCTGCACTTCCCCGGCAATCTGGCTTCTCACTTGGGTAAACAGCTCATATTCCAGCGCGTAAAGCCGATCCTCCGCGCCCAGAATCAGATCTTCTAGCTCTTTTAGCTTTGGTGTGATATAACGCTCCGCATTGGCTAAAGTCTGTTTGCGGGTATAATCGTCCGGCACTAGGTTTTTGAAAGAATTGGTCACTTCCAGGTAATAGCCGAATACCCGGTTGTATTTGATTTTCAGATTGCGGATTCCGGTTCTCTCCCGCTCCGCGGCCTCCAGTTCCGCCAGCCATTTGGTACCCTCGGATTTGGAATTGCGGTATTGATCGACCTGTTCATCGTAGCCGTCTCGGATAATGCCCCCTTCTTTTGCGGCCAGAGGCGGATCTTCTGCAATCGCGCGGGAGACCAGATCGCACAGATCCTCCAGCCCGTCCATATCCCGGCAGATTCTTTTTAACACCGGCGGCAGAAAATCTTTTAACAGCTTTCGGACAGGCGGAATCCGTTCCAGGGAGGAACGGAAAGCCACCAGATCCCTGGGGGTGGCCGATTGGTAGCTGATACGGCTGATCAGGCGTTCCAAATCATAAATTGAATTCAGATGTTCCCGGATCTCGTCCCGCAGCATTGGGGTCTCCAAAAGTGCGCCTACCGCCTCCAGCCTTTCCTGAATCAAAAGCTCGTCGATCAGCGGCTGCTCCACGTAACTGCGCAGTGTCCGCGCGCCCATGGCTGTGCAGGTCTTGTCCAGCACCCATAAAAGAGAACCCACTTTATTTTTTTCCCGCAGCGTCTCCACCAGCTCTAGGTTTCGCCTGGTGGAGCTGTCCAGCAGCATAAATTTTTCGGCGGCATAGGGGATGATCTTGGTCATATGTAACAGGGAGTTCTTCTGCGTTTCCTGCAGATAAATAAACATGGCTCCCGCGGCGATGATGCCCGTATCGTAATCTCCGATACCCAATCCGGCCAGGCTTTTTACCTGAAAATGCTCCATCAGCGTGCGCCTGCACAAGTCGTCGTCAAAATACCAAGCGTCCAATGTGTATACGCTGACGCCCAGCCGGTGTTTGAGTTCTTCCAGATCCAGACCGCTGACCAGTAAAGATTCATTGCAGATGATTTCCGCCGGAGCGTATTTGTTGATCTCATCTTGCATTTTTCCGTTGGAATCTGCTTCTGTGAGAAAACAATCCCCTGTAGTCACGTCCGCAACGGCGCACCCGAAATGTCCCTGGGTATACACGATGCACATGAGATAATTATTCTTTTTCTCGTCCAGAGCCTGGGCCGAAAAAGTCGTACCCGGCGTGACAACCCTCACCACATCCCGTTTTACCAATCCCCGGCTGGATTTCGGATCTCCGATTTGCTCGCAGATGGCTACCTTATGGCCCCTTTCCACCAGCTTTTGAAGATAAGTCTCCGCAGCATGGAAAGGAACGCCGCACATCGGTGCGCGTTCCTCTAAGCCGCAATCTTTTCCGGTCAGGGTTAGCTCCAGTTCCTTGGACACCAGCACCGCGTCCTCAAAAAACATTTCGTAGAAATCCCCTAGACGGTAAAATAAAATACAATCTTTATACGATTCTTTTGTTTTTATATATTGCTGCATCATTGGTGATAAAGCCATTCAATCATTTCCCCCATATAATAAAAGCCTTTGCATTCTGTCAGATGCACGTCCACAATTTTCCCAATCAGAGAACGCTCCCCCGGAAAATGAACCAGCAAATTATTCCCCAGCCTTCCGGTCAGCAAAGATTCATCCTGGTGATTGACCTGTTCCACCAGCGCTTTTCCGGTCGTTCCCTCCCACACGGCGCATTCCTCTCTGGCAATGTCTTGCACCAGCGTTAACAGGCGGTCAAAGCGATCCTGCACGACCTCCGCCGAAATCTGCTCTTCCATAGCCGCCGCCGGGGTGCCGCTGCGCTTGGAGTACTGGAAGGTAAACGCACTGGAATACCGCACCTTTCGCACCACATCCAAAGTATCTTGGAAATCCTCCTCTGTCTCCCCTGGAAATCCTACGATAATGTCGGTGGTCAGGGCAATATCCGGTATGGCCTTTTTGATGCGGGCCGCCAAATCCAGATAGCTTTCCTTCGTGTATCTGCGGTTCATTTTATCCAGAATACGGGTACTTCCAGATTGAACGGGAAGATGCAGGTGACGGCAGATTTTATCGGAAGAGGCCATAACCTGAATCAGCTCGTCGGACAAATCCTTGGGGTGGGAAGTCATAAATCGGATGCGCTCCAGTCCGGGAATTTCTGCCGCCTGAGACAAAAGCTTAGCAAAAGAAATGGGCTGATCCAAAGTCTTTCCATAAGAATTGACGTTCTGGCCCAGCAGCATCACTTCCACGACTCCGTCCTCCACCAGTTTGCGGATTTCTTCCAGAATGGCCTGGGGACTACGGCTGCGCTCCCTCCCCCGCACATAGGGGACAATGCAGTAACTGCAAAAATTGTTGCAGCCGAACATAATATTCACGCCCGATTTAAACGGATATTTTCTCTGGGCGGGCAGATCCTCCACAATCCGATCGGTATCCTTCCAGATCTCCACAACCATAGCGTCCGATTCCAAAGCCTGACAAAATAGCTGGGCAAACTGATAGATATTATGAGTGCCGAAGACCAGATCCACAAAACCGTAGCTGTCTCTTAATTTTTCCACCACATGAGATTCCTGCATCATGCACCCGCACAATGCAATCCGCATATAAGGATTCTCCTCCTTTAAGCGTTTGAGCTTTCCCAGTCTTCCGTATACCTTCCGGTTGGCGTTCTCCCTCACAGTACAGGTATTATAGATGACAAAATCCGCCGTTTCCGTGCCGCTTGGCACATATCCCACAGCCGTCAGGATTCCCGTCAGTTTTTCCGAATCCCTGGCGTTCATCTGGCAGCCAAAGGTCTCCACATGGAAGGTCATCGGACGGCCGGCAGCTTCGCACATCGCAGAAACTTGTTTTTTTGCTTTTGCCATAAAATAACACTGACGGGCCGGCTCTTCCTTCGGCGGTTCCTGTGTCAAATCTATGTGATCCAGATCCAAGTTGTGATACATCGGGTGTTCCCCACTTCCTTTTGTTTTTTCATTTATAATAAGCCCTCTGCCGCGTCGGCAATCTGGGAGAGGATTCCCAGCGGTATCGCGTGGATTTCCTCATACGTTTCTTTCCGGTATTTTGTATGCAGCGGAAAAGAAGCCGTTTCCTCCACAGTCTCCACGGTCAATGCAGGCTTTTTCAGAACTTCGGAATAGTAATTGACCGAATTTCCGCCGCTGTATGGCGTATAAAACTCGCTGTCTGCCCCTCCGATTTCGTAGTTCGACAGGCCTTGCAGATATTTCGCCAGCTTGCGGCTGTATTGGTTATATGCGCCGGACATGGCCTGGCGGTAGTAATAGATGATTTTCCCTCTGGAATGAAAGTCGATATAGCCAACGCTGTCGCAGGAATGGAACAGATGGATCAACGCCTTCGTCTCCTTCTCGCTGGCCGGGGAGTCCCCGGAACTCTGCGGGCGGTAAGACTGGCAGGGAAAATTCCGGTTGATATCCACGCCGCGGGCGTTGCATTTCCATTCTTTGGCCGGGATATCCTGAAGCTGAAGTTCCTGGCGCAATTTCGGGTTCTGGATCTGGGAAAATCCCCGCGACGCAATCTCATATCCGTCTGGATTTACCAGAGGTACAAAGCAGATCCCGTACTCCCGCAAAAGCTCATAGACCGTATCGGTTTGTCCTTGTATGGGCAGTTTCTGCTGATAGGCGCGGGCATATTCCTCCATAATCTGAATCAGGATAATGGGATTGATGCTCTCCCTCCCATGTATCCCTGCCGTACAAAACAAAACTTTCCTGGGATTGCCCATAGTCAGGGAAAAAATTTCCCTTCCATCGTGGCTGGAACCAATCACATCCAGATGGATAAACTGTGGATACTGCCTTGCCAGCTTTTGCATCCTTGTATGCAATTCCTTGCAGACATAGATTTTTTCCAATGCGCACATATCCTCCTTTGACGTCAGCCCGTTACGATATATATGCCGAAAAGACGTTTTTTATTACAAACGGATCTGGCCGTTCCCATATATGACATATTTGGTGGTCGTCAAAGCTTGCAGCCCCATAGGTCCCCGGACGTGCAGCTTCTGGGTACTGATGCCGATCTCCGCCCCATAACCGAATTCTTCCCCGTCTGTAAAACGGGTAGACGCGTTGACATACACAGCGGCAGCGTCCACTTCGTTGAGAAATTGCTGAGCATGGTCATAGCGGTTGGTGACAATGGACTCCGAATGCTTGGTATTGTAACGATTGATATGCTCAATGGCTTCTTCCAGGGAATCTACCACTTTTATAGAGATTTCATAGTCTAAGTATTCCTTGCCCCAGTCTTCCTCTGTGGCGGCCACAGCGTCGGGAATCAATTCCTGCACCTGGGGATCTCCATGAATCAGCACATGTTTTTCTTTCAAAGACTCTGCCAGCACAGGCAGAAAATCGTTCTTCAGCTTTTCGTGAACCAGCAGGGATTCGCAGGCATTGCAGACGCCTACCCGCTGGGTCTTGGCATTGATGACAATCGCCGCGGCCATCTCCAGATCCGCGCTCTCATCTACGAATATGTGGCAATTTCCGGTGCCTGTCTCGATAACTGGTACCGTGCTGTTATTGACCACCGCCTGAATCAGACCGGCCCCTCCCCTGGGGATCAGCACATCCACATATTTGTTCATTTTCATAAACTCTGCGGTCACTTCTCTGGAAGGATCTTCGATAAACTGAATCGCGTCTGCGGTAATCCGACACTTGGAAAGGCTATTGCGAATACAGGACACAATGGCCTTGTTAGAGTGGATGGCACTGCTTCCGCCTTTTAAAATCACGACATTTCCGGCCTTAAAACACAATCCAAAAGCATCTGACGTTACATTGGGACGCGCCTCGTAAATAATGCCCACCACGCCCAAAGGCACCCGTTTCTGCCCAATCAGCAGGCCGCTGGGCCGTTCTTTCATCACGGCTATTTCGCCGATGGGATCATCCAGATCCGCTACATGACACAGCCCCTGCGCCATGGCTGCGATCCGATCCGAGGTCAGCGACAGACGATCCAGAAGCCCCTCTGACATCCCGGATTCTCGGCCGGCTTTCATATCAATCTCATTGGCAGCCAATATTTCTTCTTGTCTCTTTACCAGATCTTCCGCTACCTGCCGCAGCGCCTGGTTTTTGGTTTCTGTGTGAAGTGTCCGAAGGACAGGTTCCGCCTGCTTCGCTCTCTGGCCAATCGCTTCTAGCATATGTAAGTTCCTCCTATCTATATATCTTATCGGGCGTTAT
This sequence comes from uncultured Lachnospiraceae bacterium, assembly GCA_947571775.1. Taxonomy (GTDB): domain Bacteria; phylum Bacillota; class Clostridia; order Lachnospirales; family Lachnospiraceae; genus MGBC164599. Next base: position 37,784 of record CANOZK010000004.1, read on the forward strand.
CACCTGATTGGGAATGATGTCTGTCTTTTCGTAAGGAGCCGTCTCGATCATCTGAAATGCAAAAGCCAGCGCCGCCGTAAAATGCCCGGGATGCGCTTCTAGATAACGGTCGTAAAACCCGCCCCCGTATCCCACCCGGCGCCTGTCGGAATCAAAAGCCACCCCCGGCATAATCAGCAACGCTTCCTCCCAGTTTGCCACATCTCCCCGGACGGGTTCCGGAATCTGAAAATAGCCCGGTTCCAACTGGTCATAACTGGTAAATTCATAGAAAACCAGATCTTTTCCGTGTACTTTCGGCACCGCTACATGTTTTCCGGCTTTCCAGGCCGCTTCGATGATCGGCCGGGTGGAAACCTCTCGGTTATAATCCACATAAGCATATATGTAGGCAGATTTTTCAAATTCCTCCAGATGAATCACCTTGTCCGCAATCGCTTCGCTCCACTGTGCAAGTTTGTCCTCCTGCATTTCTTTTCTCAGAGCAAAAATCTGTCTGCGGATCTTTTGTTTTTCTTCTATCATCTATTTTTTTCTCACTTTCTCGCCCAGATTTACAATGGAGCCGTCCTGTTCCTTTACATCGATCCGGTCCAGCTGTGTCCGCAGATTTCCGCGGATCGCCGCAATGTATTCCTGGCGCAGCCTGGCCTGTTCTTCTTTCTCTTCTTGGGACAGGCCAACGCTTTTGGACTTGCGGGCAAGCGCATTGATTCTGTCTATGGTTTTTTGCTCCACGCCCGATTTCCTCCTTTTATCATATACTTTTCGTTTCCTAAAAATTAATGGTTCACCAACTGGTCGATGTAATCAATCAGATGAAATTCTTCTTTGGGATTTGCCAAAAACAACGTTCCCTCTGCATTTCCTTCTATGATTCGGTGTATCACCCGGAAATCCCTCCCATTTGCAATCACCATATCCGTCCCGGCCCCTGTGGCAATCCTGGCAGCCTCTAGCTTGGTGGCCATTCCCCCGGTGCCCACCTGGCTCCCGGTGCTTTCTTTGCCCATCTTCATATAATGTTCATCCATATTTTTGACCAGGCTGACAAACTCTGCCTGAGGATTTGCCCTGGGATCATCGGTAAACAACCCGTCGATGTCCGAAAGCAGAATCAGCAGATCCGCCCCAATCAGGGCAGATACAATCGCCGAGAGGGTATCGTTGTCCCCGAACTGAATCTCATATGTAGAAATCGTGTCGTTCTCGTTGACAATGGGAATCACCCCCATTTTCAGAAGCTCTTCAAACGTATTCTGCGCATTTCTTCGATTCAGATGGTTGACCATGGTATTTTTCGTCATCAGGATCTGCCCGGCTGTCTGATTGTATTCCGCAAACAGTTTTTGATAAATCATCATCAGACGAGCCTGGCCCACAGCCGCGCACGCCTGCTTTTGCTCTACCTGGCTGGGTTTCCCTTTTAGTCCCAGAGCCGCGCTTCCCACGCCGATAGCCCCAGAAGATACCACTACCACTTCTTTGCCCTGATTGCACAAATCTGTGATTTCCCTTGTCAAAATTTCCATCTTTGTCAAATTCAGTCTTCCCGTCTTCTGGTGAGTCAGGGAAGATGAGCCAATCTTTATCACAATTCGTTTTTTGTTTTTTAAGTTTTCCCGGTAGTCCACGTCTTTTGTATCCCCTTTTTGTTCGTATACGCCTCAAACGTTTTACACAAGCGACAAAAAATCATCTGGTAAAATCAGACACAAAAAGATTTCGAGCGCACACTTTATCTTTTACATTCTACAATATATTTTGGAATTCGTCCAGAGTGTTGACGGAAAACTTTTTTAGTATTGCAATTGGGACACTGCGGGGAAAGCGATCTCTCCCATTTTCAGCGTCCCCTTTGAATCTCAGCTAGAATAATTTTCCAGGAAGCTATACAGTTCCACCTCGGATTTGATAAACTTCCCTTCGTTGATTTCCGTCTGCACCGCCTCCGGCAGACTGGATATCTGGATGTTCGTATATTCATACACGGTTTCCCCGTCTCCCCGGTATACATGTACTTTTCCGTTGTCATTTTTCAGATAAAAGCCGGAGTCCAGAGTCTGGTTTTCTGCTTCCAGGGCCTGGTATTCCCGCTGAACGCCTTTTAATTCCTGTACCTCTCCTTTGAGCTGGGAAATCCGGTAGCTTCCGTAAAAACCCAGGGTGAAAATCACGATAACCAAGAAAATGCCGATACCATAGAAAATTTTACGCATAACGTCCGCTCCTTTTTCTATTCATTATCGGCATTTTTCGCATTGATTATTCATTTTCCGCCGGAAATTCAGAATCTTCGGGCGGTTCTTCTATCAGAATCTTATCCGTATCGTCGTCCAGCACAATAGCCACCCAAGTCTTTCCCCGATTCAGGTGGATTTCCTGTTCATTCTCGTCAATATAGTGCGTTACACCCCAGACAGCGTCCTTTTCCCAGCGAATATCAACGGCTTTCCCGCGGGTGATGTACATTCCCTTTCCGCCCGAAATCGCGTCGATATTCAGATAGCCGTTCTGGTCATAAGGCTTGTAACTGTGGTATTGTATCAATAGATTATCGTAAGAAAGCTGTTCGTCCGTGGCGTCGTCGATCTGCTTTTCTCCATATTGAAAACGCAGATATTTCTTGGCGTCTGCATCGTACTCGAACCAGGGCCGGTTGGTCTGATAGCAGTTTAAGCGCACCACATCCGCTGTGCTGCCGCTCTCTAAAGTTTCTTCTGTGTCCATATCTGCAAACAGATAATGTCCGTGGTAGCTTTTGCTGTGTTCGGGGTCGTATCCATAGTCTTCGATTCCCTTTTGGATGCCGTCATAGCTGGTATAAGCGTTATGAGGAGCCACCCGGTCGGAAGTCCGGTAAAAAATATCCTTGCTGTACTGTTCCAACCCGCTTAGATTCTGGATAAAATCCTCATCCAGAAACGGCTTTGCGTAGATGGCCTGTCCATAGTGAGCATAGATTGCCTCAAATTCCTGGGCAAAAAACAGATAATACTCCCGACAGCTTCGCACGGAACCGATTTTTTCCAGCCCGTCATAATTTTCAAAAATCCCCATCAGCCGTGTAATGTCTCCCTCCACTGGAGCTTCATACACCACATCCGCCCAGGAGATCCCGGTCTGTGGTACGGCCTCCCGGATATTGTTAAGCATAACCGCAATCGGCCTGTGAAGACCCGCCTCCTGGCTTACCAGTTCTCCAGATAAATAACTCTGCATCATCCCTTCCGGAATCGGATTTTCCGTCTCTGTGGGTGTGGGCGTATATTGGGGATATTCCGTGACATCCCTGGATGCATAGATATCAGAATCCTCGATTTCCTGTTCTTTCTTGCGGCAGCCGGACACAAATAGCGTAAAGGCGGCGGCAGCAGCAACGAGCATCGCGCCCTGCACGAATTTTCTCTTCATATATTTCCCCTATCGGTAAATTCCTAAGCTGTTTAATATACTTTCCTGTTTTTCTTCCATGGCCTGGGCCTGGTCGGACTCTATATGGTCATATCCCAGCAAATGCAGCATACTGTGGGCAATGAGAAAAGAAAACTCCCTTTTGACACTGTGGCCATAAGCGTCCGCCTGGTGAAAAACCCTTGGCACGGATATCATGATGTCTCCTAATATAATATTTCCAGTATCCGGATTTTTATAAGCAGTATCCTGATTTAACAATTCCTGAAAATCACTGGGGCTGCAAAAAGGGATGGCCGGAAAAGACAATACGTCTGTGGGAGCGTCGATCCCCCGAAATTCCCGATTGACCCGATGAATCTCTTCTTCTGAGGTAAGCACCAGACTGACTTCCGCCTCGCCCGGAAATCCTTCTGCCTTTAGAACGGCTTCCCCGATCTTTGAGGCCGTCTCCTCCCAGTCAAAATCCAAATCTGGCCTTTCCTCTTCCTCATATGTGATATACAGCTTCATGAACTCCTCCTGCCCTTGGCGGTCTTGCTTTTTGCCTCATATGTTTCATAGGCCTGTACAATTTTCTGCACCAGAGGATGCCGCACAACATCCTTTCCGGTCATCTGGCAAAATCCAATGCCCTCGATTTTTTTCAAAACCCGTCCGGCTACATCCAGACCGGAAACCGTTCCGACGGGCAGATCCTTTTGGGACGCGTCTCCGGTTACGATCACCTTGGATCCGAATCCAATCCTGGTCAAAAACATTTTCATCTGGGCAGGCGTGGTGTTCTGCGCTTCATCCAGGATAATAAACGCGTTGTCCAGCGTGCGCCCGCGCATGTAAGCCAGAGGCGCTACCTCAATCAGCCCTTTTTCCATATTTTTGGCAAAACTGTCCGGCCCCATGATCTGATACAGGGCGTCGTATAGGGGCCGAAGATACGGATCTACCTTGCTTTGCAGATCTCCGGGAAGAAATCCCAGCTTCTCTCCCGCTTCAATGGCCGGGCGGGTAAGGATAATTCTGCTCACTTCGTCGTTGCGAAAGGCTGTGACGGCCATCGCCATCGCCAGATACGTTTTTCCCGTACCGGCAGGCCCGATGCCAAATACAATCATGTTTTTGCGAATCAACTCTACATACTGCTTCTGACCCAAGGTTTTCGGCCGGATGGGTCTTCCCTGTATCGTGTTGCAGATGATATCCCGATCGATTTCTGCCAGTTGTTTCTCTTTTTCTTCCATAGTCAGCGACAGGGCGTATGTGACGTTCTGGGTGGTGATACTATTTCCGCGCCTGGAAGATTCCAGAAGCTGCTCCAGCAGCCGGCGCGCTTTCTCCGCACGCTCCGGCGCGCCCAAGATTTTCAGCATACCGTCCCTGCTGACCAGCGATACGTTTAACGTTTTCTCTATTAATTTTAGATGTTCATCAAAAGCCCCGAATACATTTTTCTCATGCTCTGCCGGCAGCTCAATCAACACTTCTAAAATGCTGCTCATTCCTGTGCCGTCCTTTCTGTTGTCGACTGCCCCACTGAAGACAAAGGGGCAGATTTACCGGTTTTTTCCAGCCCATAGATGGTTCCCTTGCTTATGCACTGGTCTTTTGTGATCTCTATTGTAACATTGTTTTCCAGGATTTCCACCCCTTTTTCCATGATTTCGTCCAAAAATTGTAAGATCTGGGCCTTGGCCAGCTCTTTTGCTTCTTCCTCGGAATAGCTTTCCCGGACAATGCGGTATTCATGAATGGTATTTTTTCCGAATACCACAGGCAGATAAAAATTCTCCGTCAGCTTCAGGGTATGGAATTTTCCCACTCGGTCAAAATGTGCAAAGGAGCGGCCCGGCAGCCCCGCCTGAAGCTCCAGGGAGTGAATCTGTAAAACAATGGTTTCTTTTGTTTTTCCGGTATAAACACGCTTTTGATACGTCAGGGGAAATTCTTTGTAATATGAATAGGAGGTCTTAATGTATACATCTCCGTCTGCGGGTACCTGCGCCTGACGCACCAATTCCCCGTTATCGTTGAAAATGTCCACCAGGCCCCGGATCAAAACCTGCCCTTTTTCACACAGTTCTCCCACCCGCGCCTGGGGGATACCCTGGCGGGTGACCATGCGGATGATTTCCCCGCTCTTTGTGGCTATCAGGTCGCTGGGCCCGGACGCCTCCTCCTGCTGGGAAAAAGAATCCATATTTTCCTGAACAGAGATTAAAAGCCGGGTTCCGCTGATTCTTGCAGCCACCCAGATCATCTCTGGGAAATGCTCCCGGATCCCGGCGGATATCCCTGCGCAGGACAGCTCCTTTTTGGCAATGCCATGACGGATGTCCTGTTCTTCCAAATACTGCAAGATCGCCTGCGTACTGTAAGAATAATTCCCTTCCACATGGATATTCCAAATCCGGGTGGAAAGAAATTGAAGCAGGGCAAAACACAGGAATATACCGACAAAAAGGGCCTTACGCTTCCGGTTCCTGTGAAAGAAAAAGGGCATTCCCTTTTTCTGAATAATATGTATGCGGGTATGTGTCTTTCGGCAAATGGGCTGCAAACGGAAGAAATCCGAAAGGCTGATATCCAATTCACAGCCATTGCCAGATTCCTGTATCCAGTACAAAAGCAGGCCATTTTTGGCACATAAATTCAGGAAACGTTCCGTCTCCTGGCTGTGGATGCGGATACGCACATATCCTTTCCAAAATCGGACAATTCGATCGATCACGAAAAACCCCTCCCGGCTACGGTTCAAATACAATCTCCTGGAACTGCCCGCTGATTCCCATTTCGTCACTGGTATAATACTGAATTCTCAAGGATTTTCCACAGATGCAGATCTTTCCTTTTCTCGTGAGAATCCGTATGTTTTCCTGGGAATAAAACTGAATGCTCTTATAATTTTCGATGCACAAATCGCTGCTTCCGGTCACCGTCAGCAAGGATTCTTGCAGCGCCAGATCCCTGGGCACCTCCAGAGTGCTCATAAGCCCCTTGCGAAAACGGGTATAGGTTTCTTTCATATGCGCTCCAGGCTTTTATTCCCTATTATATGGCAAAGGCCCTTTCGTTATTCTTTCTTCCGAAATAAAATCAGAGAGAACCACAGCACGGCGTTGCCGCCCAGCATGTATTCCATCTGTTCACGCTCTACAATCTCCGGCACCACGATTCCGTATCCTTCCAGACAAGGATGCATTTTCTCTGGAAAGCGGCAAGGTTTTTCCGGGTAAGTACACTGCTCGCAGATATCGCAGGATTCGGTGGAAAGTACAAACGTATCCAGATCTTTTTGCGTCATATAATCCGCGATCTGGCCGGTGATCTCCTCGTGAGCCTGCCGGGTTCCCAGCATTTCCTCCATGTCCAGCACATCCCGCACTTCAGCCACCGTGGAAAAAAACAAACCCTGCGGATAAGTATGGAAAAATCTTTCACACTCCTCCAATTCCCCCACGCCGGGAGGACAAGCCCAGGTGGTCCCATACCGCTCGCATTCCTGTTTGCAGACCATCCGAACTCTGGGTTCCGCATAGAGAATGTCGGTAGAGATCGTCCGGTACTCGTATACCGGGAACTGCGCGATATAATTTTCAAGCCCAGGTATCTCTATCATGGCTTTTTCCTCCTTTTTCAAAAAGACAGGCACACAACATCAGCAATTCCTCTTCCTCAATACAATTTAAAAAAGCGCCGCTTCTCACGCTTTCCAGGCAGCGGATCGCATCCATCCAGATCACCTCTTCGACTTCAGATTCCTGCAAAATCAATTCGGAAATCTCCACTGGCTCCTGATAGAGATAGATGCTGCTGTACTCACAGTTTTGAAAAGGCTTTCCATGAAAAACAGCCTGCGCGCTTGTCTGGCGGCTTCCCACATACCGAAGCGTTTCTTTCTCGGCCTGGATGCCCAATTCTTCTTCTAGTTCCCGCTGCGCCGTATTGAAAACATCGTCCCCTGCGGCCACATGTCCCGCGGCGGAAATATCATAACAGCCGGGGTAAGAATCTTTCTTTTGGCTGCGCTTCTGAAGCAGCAGATCAAATCCTCCCTGCTTGTTTTTCCTTGCCACCCAGACATGGGCGGTGGCATGAGGGCTTCCCTCCCTATGCACTACGCCACGCTCGCTGATTCGGCCGGATTTGCTGCCGTCTGCATTCAGCACCTCCAAAAGCTCCATTTCTCTGCCGTTTAGTGCCGCTTGAATGAGTCGATCGGCGTCGTCGTAGACCAGCTTTAAGGAGAAAAAAGGAATGTTTTCGTCCAGCAGCCGGAAGAAGATTTTATCTCCCTCCCAGAGATTCAGGTTCCAGACTTCTTCTTTTTTTACCCAGGAGAGCTGACCCTCGTCACAGGGGATGGGTTCTCCTGTGAACCCATCCGCCGTAAACAGGGACATATATTCGATCTCTCCATTGCCGGAGAGAAACGTCACAATTCCACGGAATGCATAAGAAGTCAAAGTATATCCCGTTTCTTCTTTTACCTCCCGCATCAGGCATTCTTCCGGGCTTTCTCCCTCTTCAAAATGTCCGCCCACGCCGATCCATTTGCCCTTGTTGATGTCCTTTTCTTTCACTGTCCGATGGAGCATCAGATATTCGCCTTTGCGCTCAATATAACAAAGAGTACTCAGTCTGGCTGTCATTTGCTGTTCACCATGTTATTGATGGCTGTCAAAAGGGCGTCGATGCTGGCACGGATAATATCCGGATCTACGGCTGCTCCCCAGAAAAGCTCCCCTTTGGGATCGCTGATGCCGACATAGGCGATGGCTCTGGAGCTGGAACTTTGTTCCAGTGCGTGCTCTTGATAAGTCATCAGACGGTAATCCAGTCCATACGCTTTTTTCAGGGCGTTGCTCACCGCGTTCAGACGGCCGTTTCCGGCGGCTTCCGTGGTCACGGTTTCCCCCTGATAGGTGGAGGTCACTTGGGTGGTAATGCCGTTTACCTGCTGGAAGTGAACCCCATGAATGCTGTATGGTTCCACCACATCCTCAAATTTCTCTTTGAACAGCTCAAAGATTTCTTCTGGAAGCAGTTCTTTGTGGGTGCGGTCGGATACGGCCTTGGACGCATATCCCATGGCTTCACGCATCTTGGCAGGCAGGTTCAGGCCATATTTTGTTTCCAGGATATAGCCGACGCCGCCTTTGCCGGACTGGCTGTTGATCCGGATCACGTCCGCATCGTAGCTTCTGCCCACATCCCTCGGATCGATGGGAAGATACGGCACCGTCCAGTGCTGCGGCTTTTTCTCCTCTAACCAGTGCATTCCTTTGGCAATGGCATCCTGATGAGATCCAGAAAATGCTGCAAAGACCAGCGCTCCGCTGTATGGACTGCGCTCATCCACTTTCATTCCGGTGTACATCTCATAACACTCGCAGACATGGGTCATATCTGAGAAGTCCAACTGCGGGTCTACCCCCTGGGAATACAGGTTCATCGCCAGCGTCACAATGTCTACGTTTCCGGTGCGCTCTCCATTTCCGAATAACGTCCCCTCAATCCGGTCTGCTCCCGCTAAAATCCCCAGCTCGGCGTCCGCCACGCCGCAGCCCCTGTCATTGTGAGGATGCAGAGATACCACGACATTTTCCCGATATTTCATATTTTCACACATATACTCAATCTGGCTGGCGTACACATGGGGCATGGAATGCTGCACCGTAACCGGAAGGTTGATGATCGCTTTTTTCTCCGGGGTAGGCTTCCATACATCCAAAACAGCATTGCATACCTCTAAGGCATATTCCGGTTCTGTGCCCGTAAAACTCTCCGGGCTGTACTCAAACAGGAAATTCCCATCCGTCTCGTCCGCCAGCTTTTTCAAAAGCGCGGCCCCGTCCACGGCAATCTGTAAAATCTCTTCCTTCGATTTCTTAAATACCTGTTCCCGCTGCGCCAGAGAAGTGGAATTGTACACATGGACAACCGCCCTCTTTGCCCCGTCCAGCGCCTCAAAGGTCTTGCGGATGATGTGTTCCCTGGCCTGCGTCAACACCTGGATGGTTACATCATCGGGAATCAAATCATCTTCGATTAATTTGCGCAGAAATTGGTATTCTGTGTCGGAGGCAGCGGGGAAACCCACCTCAATCTCCTTAAACCCGATTTCCACCAGAAGCTGGAAAAATTTCACTTTCTGATCCAGGCTCATGGGAATAACCAACGCCTGGTTTCCATCCCGCAGATCCACGCTGCACCAGATCGGCGCCTTGTCAATATAATCCTTCTCTGTCCATTTCATTGATTTTACCGGAGGCAGAAAATACTGCCTGGTATATTTTTCTGCATTCATCACTGTTTTTGCTTCCTCCTTGAATGAAAATAAAAAGAACCCCCGTCTTTTACAGCCAACGCCATAAAGAGACGGGGGATACATCCGAATATGTGATTCGGCTCCCACGCGGTACCACTCTTGTTTTATGAATTGCAATTCATACTCTTAGCAGATACGGATTCCAGATACTATCTGAAACCTTATATCCTCCCAAGATAACGGCTGGGAAAACCGTCTGCATCTACTCCCCTTTGCTGCTTTCTATAATACGCGAGGGTTTCGGGCAGCCGCTCAAAGGTCAGTTCCATACGCCCCTTCCACTGTTTCACATCCACCAACAGCTTTCTGAAGTCAGGGAACCTATGTAATACTCCTTCTCATCGCTTTTGTATTATGCGTATTTTAAGAGATAGACATAGGGTAACATTTGTTGAAGGTTTTGTCAAATCTTTTTTGATGGAAAACTCAATTGCGCTGTTTTTACTTGATAAAAGTATTTGACATAAAGACATCTAAAATTTAAAAATATTGAATAAAATTTAACTAATTATTTTTTTGTCCGATAAACATAATATATTGAACATTTATCTATATAAAGATGTTAAAACTCAATACAAAATTTGTCTGTTCAATCCAACTCACTACATAATAAAGAAATACATTTTCAGAGAGACCAAGAACACATAAGACTAAAAATAATATGTTCACAGCCATTTATTTTAAGTTAAGAAGAAAGGGATGAAAAAAGGAGTGAACGAGAATGATTATACCAATTATTAGATGCTGTACCAGATAACAAAATCTCTTACTTAATTGGATATATACAAGGTCTAACTGCGGAAAACGAAGAAACACCAAACGCCGACACATTGGCTGCATTTAAAGAGGGAGATGAAATGCTGGTCAATGGAACCGGTCAGCGATACACCAATACAGCGGAATTATTTGCAGATTTGGAGAACTGACAAATGCTGGAAGTTAGTTTTACCACTCAATTTAAAAGAGATTATAAGTTATGTGTAAAACGTGGCTACAATATGTTGTTATTGCAAAACAGAAAAAAAGAGAGAACATGATTTATTTAAAAACTAATATATCATTTTCACAAACAGAAATAGATAAAAAGCCATCCTAATACCAGCAAAAGTATGAGGATGGTTTTTTATAGAAAGGAATTTAACCTTTATGACTTTACGCCATCTAAAAGTTTTTATTGAAGTTGTGGAGACCGGAAAAATGAGCGCCGCCGCTAAAAATCTCTACATCGCACAGCCCTCCGTCAGCCAAGCCATCCACGAATTGGAGAATCACTATCACACACTACTGTTTCGGCGGTATTCCAAGAAGCTATATATCACGGAAAGCGGCAAGCTTCTCTATACATATGCCAAACAGCTTACAGCCCAGTTTGAGCGGATGGAAGAAAATATGCTCACCGAAAACCACCGAAAGAAATTCCGCATAGGAGCTACGATTTCCGTGGGAGGAAGCATCCTTTCTCCGGTTGTTAAACGTTTCCGCGAGGATTTCCCAGATCTGGATGTCTATGTGTTTGTGGGAAATACACAGGAAATTGAGGAACGCCTGCTAAACATGGATCTGGACGCGGGCATCATCGAAGGATTTGTAAAAAGTCCCGATTTGATTACCATTCCCCTGCTGGAAGATCCCATGGTCTTGGCTTGCAGCAAGGATCATCCTCTGGCACAGCATAACACCCTGTATGTGAAAGATTTGCAGGATCAGGAATTTGTTATCCGCGAATCTGGAAGCGGCACACGGGAACTGCTGGACCGCTTTTTGGAATCCCACGACATCCGCATAACCGTGGCTTTTGAGGTTCACACCCCGGATTCCATAAAAAACGCCCTGCGGATCAATCAATGTCTGACACTGATTTCCGCAAGGCTTGTAGAACAGGAATTAAAGAGCGGGGAATTCGTGGCTTTTTCCAGCAGGGATTCTCAGTGGAGCCGCTATTTCCGCATTGTATACCACAAGTATACCACAAACGGCAAGGAAAAAAATTCCGCGCCCTATATTCCCGCCCTGGAAAATATTGTATCCTCTTACGATCAGAAAAGCCCTTTGGACCGTTTTATCCGTGGACAATTTACAGATGAATGAAAGTTGATTGCTTCGTGCGCCGCACTTTCGCAATCACACTTGTATTCACAATCCAGGCTGCCGCCTTCCTTGTTCATACAAGTTAGCCCGTCCAATGTCAGAGTGTCTGGACAAGTAAACTTGCCCATCCACTCTGCCGCTGTCCGGGACTTTCACAGTAAATTCTGCGTGCTTTTCAGGGCGATTGCCAGCGTAGAGGTGTTATGAAACAGCGCCGCCGCCGCCGGCTGCAACATTCCGCCCACACCCAGAAGAATCAAAGCGGTATTGATCCCCACAATGGCTTTATAATTTTTCCGAATCCGCTTCATAAGCCCAGTACTGAGACGGCGAAGGGTCACCAACTCATACAGATCGTCCGACGAAATGGTGATATCTGCGATTTCCCTGGCAATTTCTGCTCCGTCACTGATGGCAATTCCCACATCCGCTGCGGACAGCGCCGGGGAATCGTTGATGCCGTCTCCGATCATAATCACCTTTCTGCCTGCTTTTCTCTCTTCTTTGATAAAATGCGCTTTATCTTCGGGCAGAACTTCTGAGTAATACTCATCTACCCCGATCTGGCGGGCAATGGCCGCTGCCGTCCGCTCACTGTCCCCGGTCATCATCACGATCTTGTCGATGCCTGTTCTTCTCAGAGAATGGATGACCGCTGCCGCCTCCTCACGCAGAGGGTCTTCAATGCAGATAACCGCCAGCAGCTTGTGTTCCATGGCCAAGTAAAGATGGGAATACTCAATGGGAAGGTTGTCAAACCTCTCCTGATAGGCCGGATCGATGGTGCAGCCCTCGTCTTCAAAGACAAAATGATAGCTGCCGATGACTACCTTCTTATCCCCTATGTAGGAGGAAATTCCGTGGGCTACGATATACTCCACCTTTGAATGCATTTCCTCGTGTTCCAACCCCCGATCCATCGCGCCCTTTACCACGGCCTTTGCCATGGAATGGGGAAAATGTTCTTCCAGGCAGGCCGCGATCCGCAGCAGCTCGTCAGGCTCCTCCTCACAAAATGAGATGACACGGTTCAGAGACGGCCGGGCTTTTGTGAGCGTTCCCGTTTTGTCAAATACCACGGTGAGAGCCTCCGCCGCCGCTTCCAGATATTTTCCGCCCTTTACCGTAATATGGTTCAGGCTGGCCTCCCGGATCGCGGAGAGTACCGCTATGGGCATGGCCAATTTCAAGGCGCAGGAGAAATCCACCATTAAGACGGTAATCGCTTTGGTCACGTTCCGCGTCAGAAGCCACGTAAGCCCCGTTCCCAAAAACGTATAGGGAACCAGCTTGTCCGCCAGATGTTCCGCCTTGCTCTCCAGCCCGGATTTTAGCTTCTCCGATTCCTCAATCATGGACACAATCTTTTCGTAACGGGTAGAGCTTCCGGTTTCTTTTACCCGGATGGTCAGTTCCCCTTCTTCCAGTACAGTGCCGGCATAGACATAATCGCCTGCTTCCTTTTTTACGGGCTGGGGTTCCCCGGTAAAGGATGCCTGGTTAATCATGGCTTCCCCGAACGATACCTCGCCGTCAAAAGGAATCACATTTCCCATATGTATTACTATCTCATCCCCCACTTCGATCTCCGAGGCAGATACCAACACTTCCTGCTCTTCTTTCTTCAACCAGACGTTTTCTACCTGTAAGGACATGCTGCGCGCCAGATCCCCCACAGATTTCTTATGGGTCCACTGCTCCAACAGCTCTCCAATTCCAAGCAAAAACATAATGGAACCAGCAGTCTTAAAGTTCCCTCTCCACACAGATACGCCGATAGCTGTGGCGTCCAGCACTTCCACTTCCAGACGGCCTTTCATCAGCGTCCGAACGCCCTTATAAATATATTTCAGGGATTTGATCCCGATGAACACAGACCGTATGGAATCTGGAAGGAACAGGCAGCTTCCAATGCGGCAGAGCACTTTTTGCACCAGCTTTTTCTTATATTCGCGGTTTAGATCTCTTCCTGAATTCTCCAGAAAAACCTCTGGAACGCTGGTCTGTTCATAGCGGAATTTTCTCAAAATCCGAATCAAATCCGCCCTGTCGCCCGCATAGGCGATTGTGGCGTCCGCCGTCCTCTCATAAACCTTTGCCTGGATAACCTGGGGCTGGCTTTGAAGATAATATTGCAGGATATCGGCTTCCCTGCCGGTCATAGAAGCCTGATCCATATGCACCCGCAAATATTTTTTTGCCTCATGTTTGATATAAAACTTCAAAGGATATCCCCTCCTGAATTTATGCCTCTTCCTCTTCCTCGCAGAATTCGTCTTCTACTACGGTTTCGGTTTGCTGTGCATATCTCTCTTCATTGATTTCCTTTGCTTCTGCAAGAATGTCTTCTGCATTTTCCTGTACGGTGGTAACAGTTTTCATCACGCAGTCTTTCGCACGCAGCACTGCCGCTGTACAGTTTGCGTAAACCTTCTTGGCATCCTCGCTGGACAGAGCCTTTACGCCTGCTGTTCCAAACAATACACCCCCGGCAAAAATTCCCAGTCTTTTTAATTTCAAAACATCCATCATCTTTTGAATCCTCCTTTTTTGTTATAATCCTTATTAAACAGGAAACAAACAGGGTTAGTCAACAAAAACATTGCAGATGAATTGAGAAATTTTATCAATAATCGTTATTTTTCAGCCTTTCAAGTACAATTCGATACCCGTCGTTGCCGTAATTCAAAGAACGGTTTACCCGGCTGATGGTGGCGGTGGAAGCACCGGTCTGTTCGGTGATTTCCTGATACGTACATTTTGCGCGAAGCATCTTTGCCACTTCAAACCGTTGAGACATGGACAGTAGTTCGTTAACCGTGCACACGTCTGAAAAGAAATCATGGCATTCCTTTTTGTCTTTCAGGGTTAGAATTGCCTCATACAAAAGATCAATAGCATCTGTACTGGTTTTCTTATTCATGGCTGTCCTCCTTTGCCGCTGTTATGCTGGTTCTTATATTTATTTACATAGGGGCGAATGGCTTGGGGACTTCTGTTTAAAATCAGTTCCTCTGGAAAGGACAGCTCCTCTAACAATTCCCTGGCGTAGACGAATTCTCCCACATAAGTATCTGCATGGGCGTCGCTGTCCACCACAATGGGCTGCTGATACTGTCTGCACAGCTCCAACATTTCCCTGTCGTTTTCCCTGGCATTTGCCCGCATACACAGGGGATCCATGGAATGATTGTTCAATTCCAATACCACGCCGTGCGCTTTTGCCCCTTCCACCAACGCCCGGTAATCGACCGGATATCTTCCGTCGTCTGGATGACCAATAATATTAATATACGGATTTTCCATGGCCTTCAGATAGGCCTGTGTATTCTCCTCTATGCTCCCTGAACGGATACAGGGCCTGTGCAGGCTGGCGATTACGATATCCAGATTCGCCAGCTCCTGATCTTTCAAATCCACGTGGCCTTCATAGTCCAGAATGTTGACTTCTGCCCCCAAGAGCAGTTCCACTCCATACATCGACCGCTCTACTACCTTTAAATTATGAAAATAAAAATGCTGGCAGGTTCCCGGCATATTCGGCGCATGTTCCGTGATTCCCAGAACTTTCAGCCCTTTATTTGCCGCGGCCTGCGCCATCTCCCGCATCGTATTATAGGCATGACCGCTTGCCAGTGTATGTGTATGCAAATCCATCAAAAATTCCACAATCTTTTGCCTCCCATCTCGTTTTTTCTATCATCGTTAACGTTCCTCCCGAAAATAATTCTTGCCGCAGCTTTTGGGCTGCACATTTTCCCGGCTCTGGCGGATACTGGTGACAATCAAAACCAGAATCGTGGCGATATACGGAAACATTTCGTATATCTGCATGGGCATCCCTGGTATGCGCAGATACAGACGCAGCACCGTCAGTCCGCCGAAAATCAAAGCCGCAAGAAGCGCTCTAGCTGGATTCCAGGTGGCAAAAATCACCAGTGCCACGGCCAGCCAGCCATAGCCGCTGACACAATTATACACCCATACGCCCGAGGTTGTCACCATACTCATATACATACCGCCGATCCCGCAGATTCCGCCGCCGATCACCGTAGCCGCATATTTGTAACGCGTCACGTTAATCCCCGCCGCATCCGCGGTCGCCGGATCCTCGCCCACGGCCCGCAGATTCAATCCCACGCGCGTTCTTTGAAAAAAATGATTCATGCATAAGGCCAAAACAATGGCAAAATAGACAACCCAGTTGTATTGAAAAAATAACTTTCCAATCACAGGGATCTGCGACAGTCCGGGAATAGACAGGTTGGCAAACGCCGCTTTCAGTTCGTCCCCCAAAGCCACATAACCGCCGGCCTGACTGCCCAGATATTCCCCGAAAAAATTTCCGATTCCCGTTCCGAAAATGGTCAGGGTCAGCCCCGTCACATTCTGATTTGCCCGCAGCGTAATGGTCAAAAAGCCATAAATCAAAGCCCCCAATGCTCCGGCCAGAAACGAAGCCGCCAGCGCCAAAAAAGCCCCTGCCAGCTTAGACGGCGTACTTCCCACCAACAAAACCTGCTGCTCATATAGATACGGAGCCGCCAGCCCGGCGATGGCGCCCATAAACATCATGCCCTCCACGCCCAGATTGATATTTCCTGATTTCTCCGTGAGGATCTCGCCTAACGTCCCCAAAAGAAGCGGCGTCCCGGCCAGCACCGCCGCGACCGCCAGATTCAGCAATGTATTCATGCGCCTGCCTCCTCTCTCTTGCTGACTACCAATTTATAATTGATAAAAAATTCACAGCCCAGCATAAAAAACAAAATCATTCCTGTCAGAACTTCCGCCGCAGAAGCGGGTATTTTAAACGTGGTCTGAATCTTATTGGATCCGCGTTCCAAAACAGCGATAAACACCGCCACCGCCAGCATTCCAAAAGAATTCATTTTCGCCATCCAGGCAACCGTAATAACCGTAAAGCCCACGCCCCCAGCAGTGCTTTCCGTGATGGTATAATCTGACCCGGCTAACTGGAGCATTCCGGCCAGCCCCGCCAGCGCCCCGGATAAAATCATCGTGCGGATCAGAACAAAGCTTACTGGAATCCCTGCATAACGGGCTGTATCGGTACTTTCTCCCACCACGGAGATTTCATAGCCCTGTTTGGTTTTGGTAAAATAAAAATAAGCCAATACCACAAGAACTAAAGCCAGAATCCATCCCCAGTGGATGCCCAAAATCTTTCCCAATCGGGCGCGGTCATCCAGCATAGCCATCTTGGGAAACTGGCTGTGGGGCGCCTTCCACGGGCCGTTTTTCAGATATTTGATAAACGCCAGCGCAATATAATTGAGCATCAGGGTAAACAACGTCTCATTCGTCCCCCATTTTGCCTTAAACAGCGCTGGAATCATCCCGTAGATTCCCCCTCCAATCATTCCGGCCAGCATCATGACCAGAATCAAAAGCGGCCGAGGCAGATTGTCATACTGAAAAAAAGCAAAATACCCGGCGCACACCGCTCCCATTAGAATCTGTCCTTCCGCTCCAATGTTCCAAAACCGCATCTGAAAGGCAAACGAAATGCCAATAGCGGTTATCAAAAGCGGAATGGCAAGCTTCACCGTTTCTCTGCGCACCGTAGGCGTTCCCAGCGCCCCCGCCAGCATATCTTTGTAGACAGCTAAAGGGTTATGCCCCAAAGACAAAATCAAAAATGCGCCGGCCAGCAGCGCTCCCACCAGGGCGATCCCCCGAATCATCCACTGCTTTTTGCTGGAAATGGCATCCCGTTTTACCATACGAATCATCCGCTGCCCCTTCATTCGATTACCTCCTCATCCTGCGTTACACGAAGCATCATCAATCCGAGCTTTTCCTTTGTGGTTTCCTCAGGCTTTACCACCCCGCTGACCTTTCCGCCGCAGAGCACCAAAATCCGGTCGGAAATCTCCATCAGCACATCCAGATCTTCTCCTACGAAAATAACCGCCACGCCCTTTTTCTTCTGTTCGCCCAGCATATCGTAAATTTTATACGAAGAATTGATATCTAATCCCCGCACCGGATAGGCTACTACCAGTACCAAGGGTTCATAGGCAATCTCCCGGCCCAAAAGGATTTTCTGCACATTTCCCCCGGAGAGCCTCCGCACTGGAGTATGTACGCCCGGCGTCTGGATTTCCAGATCCCGAATCAGCTTTTCCGAGATCTCTTTCGGTTTCTTGCGGTCTACAAAAATTCCGGGATTTCTCCGGTAGCTGCGCAGCATAACGTTATCCACCATATCCATGGAACCCACCAGCCCCATACCCAGCCGATCTTCCGGGACAAACGCCATAGAGATCCCTTTGCGGTAAATCTGGTCGCTTCTCTGGCCCACGATATTTTCCATCACCTGTGTCCCGTCTGTCTGGCAATTATATAAAATAGAGCCGCCGGATACCGGATAGAGCCCGGCAATGGCCTCGCACAGCTCTTTTTGCCCGCTTCCGGCAATCCCGGCAATTCCCAGAATCTCCCCAGCATAAGCCGAAAAACTGACTTTGTTCAACGCTTTTACCCGATCTGGCCGCAGGCAGGTCAGATCCACTACCTTTAGCATTTCCTCTCCTCTTTGGGTCTTCGGCCGTTCAATCTCCAAGCTGATGGGCCGTCCCACCATCTTTTCAGTCAAATCCTCCTGAGTGGCGGCGGCGGTTTCTACGGTTCCGATATATTCCCCCTTTCTAAGAATCGTAACCCGGTCAGAGATTGCCAGCACCTCGTGGAGCTTATGCGTGATGATGATAATGGATTTGCCATCTTCTTTCATATTGCGCAAAACGGTAAATAGTTTCTCCGTTTCCTGGGGCGTCAGCACTGCCGTGGGCTCGTCCAGAATCAAGATCTCGGCCCCCCGGTACAGCGCTTTCAAAATTTCCACCGTCTGTTTTTCGGATACCGACATGCTATATATCTTTTTCTTGGGATTTAAGTCGAACTGATAGCGGCGGCTAATTTCCCGCACCTTTTCGTTAACCTGCCTGCGGTTCACATACATTCCTCCCGGCAGCCCCAATACAATATTTTCTGCCGCGGTAAGCGGCTCTACCAGCTTGTAATGCTGATGAATCATGCCAATTCCCAGTTCAAACGCATCCCTGGGTGAACGTATGGTAACCTCCCGGCCCCGGATCTTGATGGTGCCGCTGTCCGGAAAATAGATGCCGGACAGCATATTCATAAGGGTTGTCTTTCCGCTTCCGTTTTCCCCCAAAAGCGCCAGGATTTCCCCGTTGCGCAGCTCCAGGCTGACTTGATGGTTTGCTGTGACAGTCCCGAAAAACTTTGTAATATTTTTCATCTGCACGGCATAATCTAGGGTATGGCCATCCATGGCAGTTCCTCCTTTCATAGATGTGAAGGGCAGGGCCGCTTTTTATGCAGTCCTGCCCCTGTCTTTTCCTAAGTCCTCTGACATACGCCTATTCTACTACTTCTGTACATCCATCAACGATGTAGCTCCAAGAAGGAGCGGATACTTCTTCTTGTTCCGGGAAATGTTCCCCTTCTTTTACTTCATACTCTTCGCCTTCCGGGCTTACTCCCTTTAACGGGCCTGCAAATACCTGAAGCTCGCCAGTACGGATTTTCTCCTGTGCTTCTTCGATTGCTTCTTGTGTGCCTTCTGCGATAATGTCAGTGTTCAGAGGTGACAAATATACAGCGTCCTCGGAGCCGTCCTCAGACAATCCCTGGCACCAGTCTGTCGGAATAGATTCCCCGTCAATCACAGCCTGTACCGCTTCTGTCAGATAAATGCTCCAGTCAATACATGCAGAAGTCAAAGATGCTTTCGGTGCGGCCGCAATGGTGTCCGCATTGTAGCCTGCCTGCCATGCGCCGTTCTTTTCTGCTGTGGTAGCCGTTGCTGTGGAATCGGAATGCTGAGAAAGTACGTCGCAGCCGTCGTCGATCAAAGCCTGAGCAACCTCGGCCTCTTTTTTCGGATCGTTCCAAGAATTGGTATACTGGATTTCCATGGTTACGTCAGGATTCACGCTCTTTGCGCCCAGATAGAAGCTGGTAAATCCGCTGATTACTTCCGCATAGGGGAATGCCGCCACATAACCCAGTTTGTTGTTTTCTGTTTTCAGGCCGGCGGCAATTCCTGCCAGATAACGTGCCTGGTAAATTGAAGTAAAATAATTGTGCATATTTTCCAGACCAGAGCTGGCAGCCTGGTAACCAGTACAGTGACAGAACTGAACATCTGGATACTCTTTTGCCACTTCCAGCATATAGTCCTCAAAGCCAAAGCTGGTGCCGAACACAATGTTGCATCCTGCGTCCATCAGCTCCCGAAGCGCTGTGTCACATTCTGCGTCTTCTGGAGTGTTGTACTTGTTTATGATCTGGTCGTCTGAGAGTCCCAACGCTTCCTGCATCTTCTGGGTTCCCTGGTCATGGTTGTAAGTGTAGCCCATATCGCTGGGGTCGCCGATATGTACAAATCCCACTTTCAGGTCTTCTTTGGCAATGCCGCCGCCCGCTTCCTGACCTTCGTCCTCTGTGTCTGCTTCTTCCTGGCTGTCCTCCGCCTGAACAGTCTCCTCTGCGGACTGAGAGGTATCCGCGGAATCAGAACCGCCCCCGCAGCCGGTCAAAACAGAAGCCACCATGGCCACACTTAATAATACGCCAATCATTTTTCTTTTCATAAGAAACATCCTCCATTTATTTTTTATCTTATTTTACCATATTTTTGCGGCCTGTTCAATTCATAAAAAATATCCTGCAAAACGCTCTTGCACAGTTGATTTTCTAATGATATGATAACAGAAATACGGTTACATACCGCGAAAAAGGAGGCAGTACCAGTGGATCTGTGGAGAGGAAAACCCTATTATTCCCTGGACGCCATGCTGCGGCATCGGTTTGGCGAAAAAATTTACAAAATCACCTTAAACGGCGGGATGAGCTGCCCAAACCGGGACGGAACTTTAGGTCGCGGCGGATGTATCTTTTGCAGCAGCGGCGGTTCTGGGGATTTCGCCGGAAATGTTTCCCTATCTATCCAAGAACAGATCGAACAACAGATCTGTTCCATCCGCAAGAAAAGGCCCGTCCGCCGGTTTATCGCCTATTTTCAGGCTTATACCAACACCTATGCTCCTGTGGAATATCTGGAAAAAACGTTCCGGGAGGCCTTACAGCACCCGGACGTCGCCGGGCTTTCCATCGGCACCCGCCCGGACTGCCTGCCAAAAGAAACCCTAGAGCTGCTGGCAACTTTAAACGCCGAAAAACCCGTCTGGATAGAACTTGGCTTGCAGACTATCCACGAACACACAGCCCAGTATATCCGTCGTGGTTACGATCTGAGCTGCTTTGAAAACGCTGTCTTTCAGCTTCACAGCCGTGACCTGGAAATCATCGTCCATACCATTTTGGGCCTGCCAGGGGAATCCAGACAGGACATACTGGAAACCATCGCATATCTCAATTATCTGCCCATACAGGGAATCAAGCTGCAGCTTCTGCACATTTTAAAAGGTACGGATCTGGCTGCCGACTACTTATCTGGAAAGTTCCAGGCGCTTTCTATGGAAGAATATCTGGATCTAGTGATTTCCTGTCTGGAACATCTGTCCCCGGAGATTGTCGTTCACCGCATCACCGGAGACGGGCCGAAAGAATTGCTGATTGCGCCTTTGTGGAGCAGCCGCAAGCGGGAAGTATTAAACGCCCTCCACCACAAAATAAAACTGCTAAACACCCGGCAGGGACAATGTTTTTCCGCACATTCTGAAAATCGAACAGATTTCATAAAAAAGGAGAAGAACCATGCCTCAACCTCAAACGTTATATAAATTAATTATCCTGTACATGCTGGACAGCGTCAAGCACCCCTTGACCAACTCTCAGATTGCCAATTTTATGCTGGATCACGATTACACCAGCTATTTCCATCTTCAGGAAACCATTTCCGACATGACACAATCTCAGTTGATTTCCGCTAATTTTATTCGGGATACCTCTTACTATAAGATTACCGAAGAAGGAACCATTACCCTGTCTTATTTTACCAACGAGCTCTCCGACGTCATCAAAGAAGAAATCCAGGAATACCTAGAAGAACACGGAGCGGAAATCCGAAACCGTGCGACCATACTGGCGGATTATTACAAAACTACCACCCAGGAATACGCCGCCCGGTGCCAGGTCAAGGAACGCAACGCCACCATTATGGATCTGACCCTGACCGTCCCCACGGAAGACGCCGCCAAGTCCATCTGCCGGAACTGGGAAAATAAATGCCAGGATATTTATGCCTATTTGATGGAAGAGCTTCTCTGAAAGTTACGCTGGCGGCTCTTCCCCCCGAATGGCGCGCAAATGGGCCTGGATTTGTTTTTCATAGCCCTGATCGCTTGGCTCATAGAACTTGGCATCCCGGATTTCATCCGGTAAATACTGCTGTTTCAGATAATGGTTGGGATATTCATGGGGATATTGATAGCCGATTCCCCTCTTCAATTTCTTTGCCCCCTGGTAATGACAATCCTGTAAATGAGCTGGAACCGTCGTCCGAACGGATTTTACACTTTCCATAGCAAGAGAAATAGCATTGACCGCCGAATTGCTCTTAGGCGCGCAGGCGATGTAGGACGCCGCCTGGGATAAAATAATCTGCGATTCCGGTATTCCCACCCGTTCTACGGCCTGGGCAGCGCAGACTGCCACGGAAAGGGCCATAGGATCCGCATTTCCCACATCTTCCGAAGCACAGATTAGAATTCTTCGGGCAATAAATTTCACGTCCTCTCCAGCATAGAGCATCTTGGCCAGATAATAAACCGCTGCGTCTGGATCCGATCCGCGCATACTTTTGATAAAAGCAGAAATGATATCGTAATGATTATCTCCCCCCTTATCGTATTGAACGACCCGTTTCTGAATGCACTGAGAAGCTGTTTCCAAATCAATGTGGATTTTCCCGTCCTCTCCCCGCTTTGTAGTCAGAATCCCCAGCTCCAACGCGTTGAGGGCGGCTCGCGCATCCCCTCCTGCCATATCTGCCAGAAAATCCGCCGCGTCCGCCTCCAAAACCGCTTCATAATTGCCCATGCCTTTTTCTTTATCCGAAACCGCCCGCTCAAGCAACGCACGGATCGCCTCTTTATCCAAAGCCTTTAGTTCAAAGATAATAGAGCGCGACAGCAAAGCGCTGTTGACCTCAAAATATGGATTTTCTGTGGTCGCGCCCACTAATATCACCGTTCCGTCCTCCACAAACGGCAGTAGATAATCCTGCTGGCCTTTGTTAAAACGGTGAATTTCATCAATGAACAAAATGGTCTTTCTGCCGTAAGCGCCCAGATTCTGCTGTGCCTGCCTGACTACTTCTTCCATGTCCTTTTTCCCCGCTGCCGTGGCGTTGATCTGGGTAAAAGCAGCTCGGGTGGTATTGGCAATCACCATAGCCAGCGTTGTTTTTCCAGTTCCGGGAGGGCCGTAAAAAATAATAGAGCTTAGTTTATCCGCCTGTATGGCGCGGTAAAGCAGCTTGTCCTTTCCGATGATGTGTTCCTGTCCCGCCACTTCTTCTAGAGTCGTGGGCCTTAAACGGGAAGCCAGAGGCGACTCTTTTTCCAGCGTCTTTTGCTTTGCATATTCAAATAAATCCATGATTTCCTCCTCCTGACGCATTTGCTGCGTCATCCAGGCAGATTTGGAAGTTTACTTCCAAACTTTTTCTCCCTGTCTGATCGGCCGATTTTTTCGTTTCACCGCAGGCCCTTATCCTTCATTGCTTATATTTTTGCATTTTTGGGTCGATAATAACAGTGTAGCTATACAGAAATTTATACAAAAAGAGGTGATCTTTATCGGCCCTTTATTATCGTTAAGCCAACAGGCATTTTATTATTCTGTCCAGGTTCCTGTCTCAGAAAATACCCCGAGAACAGCCGCCGCTCTTGCAGATCCTGGCCAACCGGAAATGACAGAGCCAGAAAACGGCCAGAAGATTTCCGATCGGCGCAGATTTGATACCTACGAATGCCAGACCTGCAAAAATCGAAAATACAAGGACGGCTCGGACGACCCTGGTGTTTCTTTCAAAACACCTACCCGCATTCGTCCAGAAAATGCAGCGTATGCAATCCGTTCCCACGAGGGGGAACACGTATCCCATGCACGGGCTAAGGCCCAGCGGGAAGACCAGAAAATCCTCTCTCAGTCCGTAACCTATCACACGGCCATCTGCCCGGAATGCGGACGGACTTATATGTCGGGAGGAACCACCAGAACGGTTTTTCAATCCGAGCAGAATCCCTACAAAGAGGATATAGAGCAAAAAGGACAGTATCTGGATACAATCGCTTAAAAAACGGGCGCTGCAAAAACAAAGTGGAAAATTCCTTCCTTGCAGAGGAACTTCCCACTTTGTCTTTTTTAATGTTTATGGAATTATCGGAGCTTGACTCCAAAAAACACAAAGCTATACTCAAATTCAAACAATAGATTATTGATCTGCCTCGCAAACATATTTTATCAGAAAAACTTCTATATGGCAATAGGCAGACCAACTTATATAGAGAAAAAATGGTGAAATCCTATGTTTTTCAAGTTCAACATCACACAGGCATGGAATACATGGTCTTCATGGGTGAATCCTATGCCTCCGTCGTAGGACTGGGCAGGATATATTTCGCAGTCTCCGTTCTTTGACTTAAAAATCTGGCCATCTATCAGCTCTGCCCTTTGGCCATCCGACAGGGCATAGATATCTTCGATTGTATATCCCTTTTCCTATTTATCCCCACTGGCTTTTTGACTTAAATTCTCTTTGGGCTTCCCGTTTCTGGTCTTTTTTGGCAATATCCTGACGCTTATCGTACAGTTTTTTTCCTTTGGCTATGCCAATTTCTACTTTTACTAGGCTTCCTTTGAAATATACTTGCAGCGGTACAAGGGTAAATCCTTTCTCTGCAATCTTGCGCTCGATTTTGCGGATTTCTTCCCGGTGCAGCAGCAGTTTTTTTACCCGCAGGGGATCTTTGTTGAAAATATTCCCTTTCTCGTAGGGGCTGACGTGCATCCCATAGATGAACACCTCCCCTTTCTCGATACGGACAAAGGATTCCTTGATGCTGCATTTGCCCATGCGCAGGGATTTTACCTCTGTGCCCGCCAGCGACACCCCTGCTTCGTATTTATCTTCAATAAAATAATCGTGATAAGCCTTTTTGTTGTTGGCTATCAGATGGGTTCCTGTTCCTTTACCCATAATCCCCTCCTTCATACGTCATATACGCGGCCAATCTTCCGAACGATGTATCAGAAAATCAATGTTTCGCTGGTACAGATCCACGTCTGAGACTCGGACTCGGACTTTTTGTCCCAGAGAGTAAGTGTTTCCGGTAATCTCGCCGGTCAGGATCCTTTTTTCTTCATCAAACAGATAATAATCGTCGCTTAAAGTACTGATGTGGACCAAGCCCTCGATGGTATTCGGCAGCTCCACATAAAGCCCCCACCCGGTCACGCCGGAAATGGTGCCCTCCAGGATTTCGCCGATATGGTTCAGCATATATTCCGCCTTTTTTAACTTTTCCACTTCCCGTTCGGCTTCCTCTGCCCGGCGCTCGGCAGAGCTGGACAGGGCGCATACTTCATCCAGGATACCCGCATACAGCTCCTTTTTCTCCTGGTTCATCCTTCCCCGCAGCTTGTCTTTGATGATCCGGTGAATCTGCAGATCTGGATAGCGGCGGATGGGAGAAGTGAAATGACAATAATACTGAGAAGCCAGGCCAAAATGTCCGGTACATTCCACGGTGTATCTCGCCTGCTGCATAGTTCGCAGCGTAAGGCGGCTGACCAAAGCTTCATTTGGCTGCCCCTGAACTTCCCGGAGAATCTTTTGGATTTCGCGTGGAGAAATTTTTTCCTTCTCCTTTTGTGCGGAAATACCCTGGCTGTGCAGAAATGTCAGCAGCTCCTCGATTTTATCGGGGTCTGGACTTTCGTGTGTCCGGTATACAAAAGGAATCTGCGCCTCGCAAAATTCCCTGGCTACCGTCTCATTGGCCAAAATCATAAAATCTTCAATCAGCTCCATGGCGCGGTTATGCTCATAAACCTCCACGGACACGGTTTTCCCCTGCTCATCCAGCACAATCTTGCTTTCGGGAAAGTCAAAATCAATCGAGCCTTTCTCCTGCCGCCGCTTGCGGACAAGAGCGGAAAGCTCTTCCATTTTTTCAAAAAGAGGACAAAGCTCTTCATATTCTTTACAGATCTCCGGATCGGAACGGTCCAGGATTTTCTGGACATTTGTATAAGTCATGCGCCGGTCTACCCGGATAACGGTTTCGGCAATTTCATGGCCGATTACGCAGCCCTCTGCGTCCAAATCCATCAGGCAGCTCAAAGCCAGCCTGTCCTCCTGAGCATTTAGGGAACAGATTCCGTTGCTAAGCCGTTCATGCAGCATGGGGATGACTCGATCTGCCAGATACACGCTGGTGCCCCGCCGCAGGGCTTCTCGATCCATGGCGCTGCCCCCCTGGACGTAATTGGATACATCGGCGATGTGTACGCCCAGATGATAGACGCCATCCTCCCAGGTAAGGGAAACGGCGTCGTCGAGATCCTTAGAATCCTCGCCGTCGATGGTCACCATCGTCCAATCACGGATGTCTTTGCGCCCCTGAAAATCTCCCGGAATCAACTGCTGGGACACCCGTTCGGCCTGTCTTATCACCTTGTCGGAAAATTCTGTGGGTATTCCAAGGCTTTTTACAATAGACAGGACGTCCGTCGCCGGGTCGCCGCTGCTGCCTAAAATTTCCTTGATTTTCCCCTCCGGCCCTTTCCTCCTGGAGCCATAATCTGTGATGATGACTACCACTTTATCCCCAGTCACGGCGCCCATGGCGTGGCCGCTTTGCACAAACACATCCTGGCTTAACTTGGGATTGTCCGGCAAAACAAAGCCATAGTGATTGTTCTTCTGATAAGTGCCCACAATTTCCCGGCACCCGCGCTCCAGAATCTTTACCACGGTTCCCTCTCTGCGCCTGCCGGTTTCGTTTTCACTGACTGCCACCTGCACCCGATCCCGATCCATGGCTAGGTTGGTTTTTTCTTCGGGGATGAAGATATCCTCCTCACCCTCTCCTACGTTCACAAAACCGAATCCTCTGGGATGCCCCAGAAAGATCCCCTCTATATAAGCGGCTTTTGCACGGACATAGGTTCCGTTGCTGTTTCGCTGTACGCTGCCGTCTTTTATCAGCTCATCCATCACCTGGTAAAGCTCTTTGCGTTTTGGCCGGGGAATATCCAAAAGAGCCGCCAGCTCCCGCAGACGCATAGGCCGGTAGGCGGGATTTGTCAGCACATCCGTCATCAGTTTTTTTCGTCGTTCTAACTGTCTTTTTTTCATTTCTACCTCTGCTTCCGAAAATGTATGATAAAAGCACCCTTGTCCACGATACAAGAGTGCTTTCCCTTAAAAACTCATGTTTAAAACCGCAGCCAGTATGAAAAATAAAGCTGCCATGATCTTGGTAGCAGTTACCAGCTTTCCCTCCATGGAACGGCCTTTGTTCTTGCCCCAATAGGTATCCGCAGCACCTGCTATGGCGCCAAGACCCTGCTGTTTGCCTTCTTGCATCAGAACAACAACTGTCAAAGCCACACAATCCAGAGCAAACAGGATTGTTAAAATAACCCTCAAAATTTCCATTTGAAGCTACACCTCCTCGTACCGATTACGTTTCATTCTACCATAAGAACGAGAGGATTACAACTACTATTTTGCAGTTTTTGCATTGTTATAGAAAGAAAAATAGTAGAAAAATTTATATCTATATGCTAAAATGTAACGCAACCAAATCAATAAGTGAAAATTTTTTAAGTGAAAAAAGAAAAATAATGAATGACAATAAGAAAAAAGATATAAGAACGATTGCAACAAAACAAATATTGAAGGATACTGTACTTTCACTCATTCAAAAGAAATCTGTTTTGCGTATTACAGTTAAAGAAATTTGTGAAAATGCATTTGTGAATAGAGGCACTTTTTACCGCTATTATCCAGATTTATATGGAATTTTAGAAGAAATGTTAGACGATTTTTTACATTGTACTGGCAGTACAGAAAAGTATACGTGTTTATTACAGACAGAAGAATACGATTGTCCTTATAGTATTTGCGATAAACTTTACCAAAATACAAAATATGGAGCACTTCTGTTTGATGAAAAAATATCTGACATAGTTATCAGAAAGATCGCAGATTATTCAAAGGATAAATACGTAAATTCATTACTTAACTCATGTAAATTGACAAGCGAACAGGCCGAAAAGATTTTTTATTTTCAACTAAACGGATGCCTTGCAGTCAATAAACAGGTTTTTATGAATGATGGAAAAGGCTGGAAGGATACCCGGAATTTAATTGGAGAATTTATTCAAAGCGGATTGCGTCATTTTATGAAATAACTTTTTAAACACATTTACAAATCTGTCGATTGTAAATCTCTCCCCTTCTAATTATAATATCTGATAAACACAATGTTCATTTATATATAGAGAAGGGAGAGATTGAATGTTATGAACCTTTTGGGAAAATTACAGCCATTAATTATCATCAGCGCTGCATTAATTGGATTATTATTGGGGGCAATGACGCCATTCGGCTATGTATCTTCTGGCC
The DNA here is from genome assembly GCA_947571775.1 of uncultured Lachnospiraceae bacterium. Classification (GTDB taxonomy): domain Bacteria; phylum Bacillota; class Clostridia; order Lachnospirales; family Lachnospiraceae; genus MGBC164599. The sequence goes on from CANOZK010000004.1 coordinate 66,274, forward strand.
TGATTGAAATATTCTTAATGCTGTTATTGTATATCTTATTTTTGTGTGTTGATTTAAAACAAATTAAGCAATCTCTGAAAAATATTCGATATACGATAACAGCCGTCTCAATCAATTTTATTTTTACGCCTTTACTGGCATATGTGCTTGGAAGAATTTTTTTTGCAGATTCAGCAGATATTCGGATTGGGCTTTTGATGCTGTTGGTTACACCTTGTACAGACTGGTATCTTGTATTTACCGGAATGAGCAAGGGAAATGTAGAATTAAATATGTCTATATTGCCGTTGAATTTATTGCTCCAAATTGTTCTGCTTCCCGTTTATTTGCTGCTATTTATGAATAGTGAAGTCACCATGAATGTGACCGCTTTAGTAGGCAGCGTTGTGAAAGTCCTGGTGATTCCTTTTTTAGCGTCTTATATCACAAAATTATACACAGAGAAAAATAAGAAGTTTCATTGCTTTCTAAATGAACAAAGTGATAATTTACAGCTTTTCTTCCTCTGTTTAGCAGTAATTGCAATGTTTGCATCGGAAGGCAAAAATCTGTTAAACAACCCAGTGCTTTTGATTGAGATGTTCATCCCGCTCATTTGTTTTTTTGTGATTTTATTTTTTGTAGCGCAGCTTGTCGGCCGTACTCAGAAATTTAGCAAGAAAGATATTGTCGCATTGAATTTCACTACATTGGCAAGAAATTCCCCTTTATCACTCGCCATTGCAGTAGCTACGTTTCCAGAGCGGCCATTTATTTCGTTAGTACTGGTTATCGGCCCTTTAATTGAATTGCCGATTTTATCTTTGACATCCGGCATATTAAAGAAATGGAATGTTTGAAGATAAACGTAAAAAAATATAACATTCCAGACATTTGAGTGAAATGTCCGCCGCTTCCAAATTGCCTTCCAATACATAGTATTTTTCCCATGTTCTACTGCTCTTCCTTTTTCTCATTTTTTATTATGAAACGATCTAACATATACGTCAATGCCGGTAATGCAAAAATAACAAGAATAACTGCGAATAACGCCCCATACGCAATGACCGAGCAAGTCTGCGCAATAATTTCCTGCGTCATGATAATCCCTACTGTCAGGCAGCAGCTAATCAAAATTAGTGAAGATGTCATAATTGTCTTAATTGAATTATCCATCGCAATTCCCACTGACTCGCTTTTTCCTTTTGCCTTTCTTGTTTCGATATAATTACTCATAAACAAAATGCCATAATCAATCGTTGAACCCATCAAAATGCATTGCACCAAAATCAGCGCAATGTAATTTACAGATATACCCATCATTGCAACAATTGCCGTTATGATATATACCGCGCTTTGAATTACAGCCACAAGAGTAACCGAACTTATTATAGAACGAAATGTTATAAGCACCACGATTAAAATAGCTACAATCGTAAGCAGGGACACAAAATTCAGTTCATCCGAAAATCCTAAATCCATTTCATATCCCATAGTGGAATCTCCTACAAGAAAAACTTCTCTGTCGAACAAACCCTCTGACTGTTTTTTCATCTTTCCGATAAAACTGAATGTATCCTCGCCCTCCAACGGCACGGCCAATGATATCATCATACGGTTATAGCCATCTCCAAGCATCAACCCCTTACTGTCCACAATCTCCTGCTGCCCATCTTCCAAATCTTTCTTCATATCGTCTGTAATAGCGTCGGCGTAAGTTTTGTTGGGGAGTACCTCATTTGAAACAAAATCAACAAATCCTTCTAACGTCATGTTGATACTTTCTACATCGCGCATTGACATCCTGCGTATTTTAAGCATATTTTCCACATCAGATATACTTTCGTCCATGGCGTCTGAAAGTTCCCACGCATTCATCTTCTTTTCATAGATCTCTTTTCCATCGGTATACTCTATCTTTCCGTCCTCCAGCTCCCGCTTGCCATCTGAAAGATCAATCCACCCTTGTTTTAAATCTATTTTTGCGTCCGCTATGTCCTGGTAACTGTTTTCCATTTGCACGCGCCCATCTGACAATTCCTGTTTTCCATTTTCGAGCTTCGTGCGCCCGTCTGCGAGTTCCTGCTTCCTTGTTTTGATCTCCTCCTTCCCCGCCTCCAATTTCGTTCTGCCTTCTTTCAATTCTGCCTTTCCGTCCTGAAATTCTTCCTTTCCCTCCTCAAGTTGATTTTTGCCTTCTCTTAGCTCTGCTTTTCCCGCTATCAACTCTTTTTTACCTGCTTCTAACTGTTTTCTGCCGCTTTGCAGTTCTGCTTCTTTGGCCGCAAGCTCGCTTTTCCCCGCTTCCAACTGTTCTCTGCCCACTTTCAGCCCAGCTTCCTGCGCCTCCAATTCTGCCTTCCCCGCTTCTAATTGTTCCCTGGCTGTTTTCAACTCTGCTTCCTTTTCCCCAAGCTGTTCTTCAATGGCGCTTGCGGCCGCCGCTGCTATCTCCTCCTCTGATCTTCCTTCCGCTGTCATCTGCTGCCGTATTGCCTGTTCAATCTGTTTTTTTCCTTCCGCAAGCTGCTTTTCCCCGGCGGAGAGCTGTGCCTCATTTGCCGCAAGCTCCTCTTTAGCTGCCGCGATCTGCGCTTCACCTTCAGAAATCTGTTTTTCGTTTGCCGCAAGTTCCTCTTTAGCTGCCGCGATCTGTGCTTCGCCTTGATCCAGCTTTTTCTCATTCTCCTCTATCTCTGCCTGCCCTTTGTCAAGCTCTGCCTCGCCCTTTTCCAGTTGCTTTGCACTGTCTTTTATCACTTTTTCCGCATCCGCAAGTTCCGATTCCCCATCTGTTATTTTCTGCTCGTTTTTTTCAATCTCAGTTTCTGCCTCTGAAATTTTTATTTCTCCGTCGGTCATCTGCTTCTCACTGTCTGCCAGTTCTTTTTCCCCGTCCTCTAACTGTTCCTTGCTTAAATCTAAAAGCCTTTCCCCGACTATGGTTTCTATTTCCCCTTTTATCAGTTCCCGCTCCCCGTCTTCTAGTTCTTTTTCCCCATCTATGATATCTTTCCTAGCATCAACCAGTTCTTTTTTTCCATCTTCTAATTCTTTTCTTGCATCTATAATCTGCGAAATTTCGTCATCTTTCATAAATTCAGAATAGGCGGGGTTTTTCGCAACATTTTCATCCAGATAACAAATCAGGTCATACATTGTGATCTTTTCATAATCAGAAGTATCCTGATTGTCAACATACATCTGGTACAGCATTTTTGCCTGATCCCGCGTTATATCCATATCGTCGGCAAGTTCTCTATATGTATAGTCTTTCCCTATCGTATTTGTATAATCCTGTACCGAATTAACTTCTTTCTGGCTTTCCAGCCACGCAATATATTTTGCAATTTTTCCCTCTTCCTCTGTATTTTCATACAACAATACAACTTGGTTATCCACGCCAAATATATCCTCTATTTTTTTTTGATCCTCATTATCAAAAGTTTTTACGTATCCGATTCCAAGACCGTCTTTCTGAATAAACATGAAAACCACGCCGGCTACTACTATAGGAATCAACACATATCTCGCCTTGACAACCATCTTCATTAGAGGGGTCATTTTGATATTCAGGGATTTTTTATGCGTCCTTATAATCATCCGATCAAACATGACCACCAGTCCCGGCAGGATTGTGAAAATACAAAGCAGGCTGATAAATACACCTTTAGCAAGGACAATTCCCATATCCTGCCCGATCTTAAAGCTCATAAACACAAGCACAAGCAATCCGACAATCGTTGTCACCGAACTGCTTGTAATCGCCCCAAACGCATTAGACAAAGCTTTTTTCATTGCTGTTACAGGCGTCGGGTCATCCAGCTTTTCCTGGTTGTAACGGTTCATCAGCATAATAGAATAATCCATAGACAATCCCAACTGAAGAAGCGCGCATACTGCAAATGTCATAAACGACACAGACGGGAGGAATGCATTTGTCCCCATATTGATCAAGATGGCAATGCCAATGCATGTCATATAAAGGAATGGCTCAATCCATGAATCACATAGCAGGAATAAAATAAAGAAAATAATACCAACTGCAACCATTGCAATAACAGGTATCTCGTTTGCCAGGGTGCTTACTAGCAGCTCATTGTCTACAACCGCACCGCTGACGGCAATGTCGTAGTCTTGGTATCTGTCTCTGATTTCTTTCAGGACTTCCCCGGCTTCTTTAGAATAGGTTCCTGCTGAGACCGCCACCATATATTTGGAGTACCCGTCCTTTTGATAAGTTTCATCATCTTGAAGATATACAACGCTTTTCACGTTTGGAATGGAGGCCATCTCTTCTTTTATGTTTAACTGCTCAGATGCGTCCAGGCCATGAAACATGACGGTGATACTCGCCAGATCCCCGTATTCGTTGCTCATTTTTTCCATTCCCAGCTTTGTGGAAGATTTTTTGGGAAGATACTTCGACATGTCATAGTTTACATTTACATTCAACATACCCACAACACTTATGAGCAGAATAACGCCATACAAAATCATAATAAGTTTTCGTTTATCAACGATATAATCCGCTATTTTTTTCATCCCAATCCTCTTTCTTTGTTGTTCATATGTCTTTTTATGAACAACTGTTGTTTTTCTTAGCATGATATATTATAATTACGCATAGAAAGAAAATCAATCATCAGAAAGCAGATGATTTGGCTATTCTTGAACACTTTATACATGAGTTGTATAAGAATCGTATAGAAAAAGGGGATTTTATGAAAAATTCACATTTGGACAGACGGACGAAATACAGCTTACAGGTAATCCGCTCCGCACTTTTTGAATTATTGGAAACAAAAGAACTTAAAAATATCACTGTGACAGATATCTGCAGACAGGCCGATATAAACAGGGGAACTTTTTATAGATATTACGATGACGTCCTTGATCTGTTCCATAGGATAGAATTGTCTATTGTAGACGAAGCTTGTGAAATCATAAACCAAAACTGTCTGGAACATTTTTCTGTGGAAAAGCTGATATCAGGCAGCGTAAATATTCTTACGAAAAACAGCGATTTTACCCGTATGCTTGCAAAAAATCCGGTTGAAACGCTGTTTTTACAGGGAATTATCTCGTCGTTCCGTCCCCAGTTAATTGAAACCATGCTCGCAAATATACCAGATCTTGCAGAAGAAATGTCTGATTTGTATTTTGACTTTATTCTGGGAGGGACAGTAAACATCCTGCTGGGATGGATAAAAAAAGATATGGTCATTCCTGCCGAACAGATGAAAACTGTTTCTATACAGTTTATCAATTCTGTACTTAATATGAAAGTTCTCCCTCAGACAGCCCGTTATCCGCGGCGTCATAATAAAAATGAGATGAAAAATACATAAACGTAAGATTAAGAAAATTTTTTAGCGTATCAAGGAAGTCCACCGCTTCCATTTCACAGAGAAATGAAGCGGTGGGAATGATTGCACAGTTTGCATTCAACATGGTTTATCGACAAACGGATTTTCATAGGAAGCTGTCTTTCCAAGAAAATCTTCAATGCGCAGAAGTTGATTGTACTTGGCGTTGCGGTCTGATCTGCAAGGCGCGCCGGTCTTGATCTGCCCAGCCCCAGTCGCCACGGCCAGATCCGCGATAAAGGAATCCTCAGTTTCTCCAGATCTGTGGGAAATCACAGCCTTATAGCCAGCCTTGTGCGCCATCTCCACGGCGTCCAGCGCTTCGGACAGCGTGCCAATCTGATTGACCTTGATCAGAATCGCATTTGCCACCTGAAGCTTGATGCCGCAGCGGAGGCGCTTGATATTGGTGACAAATAAATCATCCCCCACCAACTGGATTTTCTCTCCCAATTCCTGGGTCATATATTTCCAGCCGTCCCAGTCATCCTCATGAAGTCCATCCTCAATGGAAACAATTGGAAATTCCTCGATCAGCTTTTTGTAATATTCCACCAGCTCTTTCCCAGTACGCAGCACCGTTTCTCCCTTCATCTTGGATTCCCCTGGAAAACGGTATGCCTCTTTCTTGTCGTCATACAATTCGCTGGCCGCCGCGTCAATGGCGATGCGGATATCCTCTCCCGGACGGTATCCGGCCCGCTCGATAGCACGCACAATCAGGGAAAGTGTTTCGCGGGAATCGGCAAGATCCGGAGCAAAACCTCCCTCGTCCCCAACGCCGGTTGATAATTTTTCCTCTTTTAGAATAATTTTTAAAAACTGATAAATCTCTACGCACATGCGCAGGCCGTCGTGAAAGCTTCCCGCGCCCACAGGCATGATCATAAACTCCTGCAGATCGACGGTATTATCCGCATGTACGCCGCCGTTCAAAATATTCATCATAGGAACTGGCATCCGTTTAGCATGCACGCCGCCGAGATACTGGAACAAAGGCAGCTTTAACGCCTGTGCCGCCGCCCGCGCCACGGCCATGGATACGCCCAGCATAGCGTTTGCGCCTACGTTGCTTTTGTTTTCCGTACCGTCTGCTTCCAGCAGCAGAAAATCAATCATACTTTGATCCAGGGCGTTTTCCCCCAAAATGGCGTCCGCCAGTTTCGTATTTACATTGGAGACTGCTTTTTCCACGCCCAGGCCTACATATTCCTGTTTATTTCCATCCCGGATCTCCACAGCCTCAAATTTCCCGGTGGAAGCCCCGGATGGGACGATGGAACGCCCCGTTGTGCCGTTGACACCCACGATGCCCTCTCCCACGGTAACTTCTACTTCCACCGTCGGGTTTCCTCTGGAGTCCAGTACTTGTCTCGCGTACACCCTTCTGATCGGCAAATATCGGTACATAAATACACCCTCCTAAATCATTGAAATAAATACAACGCTTCCCCGAAGGATAGTATCTCCAAAATACACCGATCCATACATAAAGCAATAGCTATGTTTGTCTTTAGAAACTGCGGATAGCATCCTCTTCCCCGTCCAGGACTTTTTCAATTTTTTTGATGATCACATCGTATCCTGCGGACTCATTGACCTTTACATGCACCCGCTCTCCGACTTTGTGTCCCAACAGAGCTTTTCCCAAAGGCGATTCCACGCTGATCCTGCCATCCAGGGAATTTCCCCGGATAGAAGTGACCAGCTTATAAGTTTCTGTCTCGTCCTCGTCTTCAAAATAGACTTCCACGCGGTTATTCAGCCCCGCCTCGTCTTCTTGGGATTCATCGGAAATAATCTGGGCGGTTTTCAGCATCCGCTCCAGATACCGGATTCTGCTCTCGTTTTTGTTCTTGTCTTTTTTTGCCGCATGATACTCAAAATTTTCGCTCAAATCCCCGTGCGCCCGCGCTTCCTTAACCGCTTCCAGAGCTTCCTTTCGCACTACGAGCTTGCGGTACTCGATTTCTTCTTGTATCTTCTTTACGTCTTCTTTGGTTAGCTGTTCTCTCATCATCCGCGCACCAATAGAGATTCCCCAGTCATTTCCTTGGGCTGTTCCATTCCCATCATCTCAATTAAAGTGGGCACAATGTCTGCAAGCCTGCCGTTTTCCCGCAGACGCCAGGATGGATCCGCGTTGATCAGAATAAACGGTACTGGATTGGTCGTATGGGCCGTAAAGGGGTCTCCGGTTTTATAATCGATGAGTTGTTCGGCGTTTCCATGGTCTGCACAGAGGAACATCTGGCCGCCGGTGTGTTTTACCGCATCAACCACTTTTCCCACGCATTCATCAATGGTCTCAATGGCCTGGATGGCAGCGGCCTGCACGCCGGTGTGTCCCACCATATCTGGGTTGGCAAAGTTGCAGATGATTACGTCGTATTTTCCCGATTCAATCGCTCCCACCAGTTTTTCACAAACTTGCGGCGCGCTCATCTCCGGCTGCAAATCGTAAGTGGCCACCTTGGGCGAATTGACCAGAATTCGGTCTTCTCCCGGATTTGGCTCTTCTTTTCCTCCATTGAAGAAAAAGGTTACGTGGGCATATTTTTCCGTCTCCGCGATTCTCGCCTGTGTCATTTGGTGAGCCGCCAGATATTCCCCGAATGTATTGTGAATCTCCTCTTTGTGGAAGGCTACCAGCTTGTTTGTTATGGTGTCGTCATAATCCGTAAAGCATACATAGGTCAGATCCAGCCGTTTTTCCCTGGAAAATCCGGTAAATCCATCGTCCACAAAAGCTCTGGTAATCTCCCGCGCACGGTCTGGACGGAAGTTAAAGAAGATCACAGAATCTCCGTCTTTTACCGTAGCCACCGGACGCCCATCTTTCATGACCACAATCGGTTCTACAAATTCATCGGTCTTTTGGGCTTCGTAGGATTCTTTTACGGCGCAAACGGCACAGGCGCTTTCTTTTCCCTCGCCCTGAACCATAGCCCGGTAAGCCCTCTCTACCCGCTCCCAGCGGTTATCCCGGTCCATGGAGTAATAACGGCCCATGACTGTGGCAATCTTTCCGACGCCAACTTTTTTCATCTCGTCCTTTAATTCCTTGATGTAATCTTTGCCGGAAGCAGGCGGAGTGTCCCGTCCGTCCAGGAAGCAATGTACATAGACCTTTTCAAGCCCTTCTCTTTTTGCCAGCTCCAAAAGTCCATACAGATGGGTATTGTGGCTGTGAACGCCGCCGTCGGACAAAAGTCCCATGATATGCAAAGCCGTACCCTTTTCCTTGGCGTTCCTTACCGCCTCAAGCAAAGCTTTATTTTGGAAAAAAGTTCCGTCTTGGATTTCTTTGGTGATTCTGGTCAGTTCCTGGTAGATAATACGTCCCGCTCCCATGTTCAGATGCCCGACCTCCGAATTGCCCATCTGTCCCTCCGGAAGTCCGACTGCCATACCGCTGGCATAGCCTTTTACAAATGGGTACTCTTCCATCAGACGATCCATAACTGGTGTTTTCGCCTGATACACCGCATTGGCTTCGTGGTTCTCATTTAATCCATAACCGTCCAGAATTATCAAAACCGTTGGTTTTTTGTTCATTCTGTCTCTCCTTTCTTTTGATATACCCGCAGCACCGTGGAGATTTCCCTGGTGGTAGCCTGCGCTTTTAATGTTTCTATGGCTTTTTTCAGATCTCCTTCTTTTACGGCGTCTGTGATAACCACAAGCTCTGCGAAGCCCTTGCCGGCCGGCCTCTGGATAATCTGAGCAAGGCTGACTTGGTTATCGGCAAAAGCGCCCGCAGCAGCGGTAAATACGCCGCACTTATCCTCCACCAGCATACGGACAAAGAAACTGTTCTGCGTGTTTTCCATTGCTTTTATCGGCAGCTCCTTGTAGCAGGAACAACTGATCCGTCCACAGCAATTGTGACGGATATTTCTGGCAATGTCAAAAACGTCCCCCACTACGGCGCTGGCTGTGGGCAGGCTCCCGGCCCCCCGGCCATAGAACATAACATTTTCCACTGCGTCTCCGTGTAAGAATACCGCATTGTAGGAATCGTTGACCGACGCCAGCGGATGCTCACCGGAAATCAACATGGGGCATACATAGGCTTCAATCCCTTCCTCGTCGTAGCGAGTCACGCCCAGCAGTTTAATGGTGCAGCCCATCTCACGGGCATACTGGATGTCTTTGGCTGTGATCTTGGTAATGCCCTCGATGTAAACATCGTCGAATACCACACGGGAGTGAAAAGCGATGGAAGCCATAATCGCCACTTTGCGCCCGGCATCCAGCCCTTCGATGTCCGCCGTGGGATCGGCCTCCGCATAGCCCAATTCTGTGGCCAATGCCAGCGCTTCCTGAAATTCCATGCCGTCCTGCTCCATTTTCGTCAGGATAAAATTCGTCGTGCCGTTGACGATTCCCATCATCTCAGTGATCTGATTTCCTAATAAACACTGTTTCATCGGACGGATAATGGGGATTCCTCCCGCCACGGCAGCCTCGAATAGAAAATCGCAGTGATTCTCCGCCGCCGCGTCCAGCAGTTCCCGGCCTGACACAGCTACCAGATCTTTATTGGCTGTCACCACATGTTTGCCGGCATTTAAGGCAGCTAAAATACTGGTCTTTGCCGGCTCCATGCCTCCCATCAATTCAATCACGATCTCCACGGAATCGTCCTGGACAACCTCTCGCCAGTCAGCAGTCAGCAGTCTGGGATCGTCCACCTGGGAAGCAACTTCTTCTGGGTCTTTGACCGCTATTTTGCGGATTTCCAGTTCTACGCCCAGTTTCTGGAGCATTTCCGGCTGCTGAGATTTTAAAACTTGATAAGTCCCCATCCCCACCGTACCAAGGCCCAATAACCCAACCCCTATTTTCTTCATTTGCAATCTCCTCTCTAATTTGTATATTCCGTACCCCGAAAAGACAGGGATGAAGAATCCAACCCTCTTCATCCCCCATAATTTCATTATTTATAATTTACGATTTTACCGAAGTCCGGTTTCAAAGATGCTCCGCCAACCAGTCCGCCGTCAATATCCGGCTGGGCAAACAGCTCTGGGGCTGTTTCTGCATTGACCGATCCTCCATACTGAATGCGGATAGCTTCTGCCACAGACGCGTCATAGATTTCAGCAATGCACATACGGATACCTTTGCAGACCTCCTGAGCCTGTTCGGTGGTAGCAGTCTTGCCAGTTCCGATCGCCCAGATTGGCTCATATGCGATCACCGCCGTTTTTGCCTGTTCTGAAGTTATATTCAAAAATCCAACCTTCACCTGCTGACGGATGAAATCCATAGTCACGCCCTGTTCTCTCTGCTCCAGCGTTTCGCCGCAGCACATAATCGGTGTAATCCCATGCTCGAAGGCTTTGTGCATCTTTTTGTTGACCGTCTCATTTGTCTCTGCAAAATACTCTCTTCTCTCAGAATGTCCGAGAATCACGTATTTTATGCCTGCCGCGGCAAGCATCACCGGGGAAATTTCTCCGGTATAAGCGCCTTTGTCCTCAAAATACATATTCTGTGCGCCAATCTGGATATTAGAACCCTTTGCCGTCTCCACTGCCGCAAGCAGATCGATGGCCGGCACACAAAATACCACATCTACCTCTTCATTTTTTACCAGCGGTTTTAAGGTATTGACCAGATCCACTGCCTCAGAAGGGGTTTGATTCATTTTCCAGTTGCCTGCAATTATTTTTTTTCTCATAAATTCCTCCCACGCCGTATGCTACTGCCGATCGTCCGCTGCCGCTACACCAGGCAGCTCTTTGCCCTCCAAAAATTCCAGAGAAGCTCCGCCGCCTGTGGAAATATGGCTCATCTGTTTTCCAAAACCAAGTTGATTTACGGCCGCTGCGGAATCCCCGCCGCCAATAATCGTGGTGGCATCGGTATCTGCCAGTGATTGTGCCACGGCGATGGTTCCTTTTGCCAAAATCGGATTTTCAAAAACGCCCATCGGCCCGTTCCAGACAACGGTCTTGGCTGATTTGACTGCGTCGGCAAACGTCTTGGCCGTTTCGGTTCCAATGTCCAGACCCATCTGATCGGAAGGAATCTTGTCAGAGGGAACTACGGACACGTCGATCTGTGCGTCTATGGGGCTGGGAAATTCTTTTGCAATGGTGGTGTCTATGGGCAGAAGGAGCTTTTTGCCCAGTTTTTCTGCTTTTCCCATCATTTCTTTGCAGTAGCTAATTTTTTCTTCATCCACCAGGGATGTACCTACCTCATAGCCTTTGGCTTTCAAAAACGTGTATGCCATACCGCCGCCGATAATCAGCGTATCGCATTTTTCCAACAGATTGGAAATAACGTTTAATTTGTCTGCCACTTTGGCGCCGCCTAAAATGGCCACAAACGGTCTCTGGGGATTGTTTACGGCGTTACCCAGGAAATCGATCTCCTTTTGCATCAGATATCCTACGGCGCACTCGTCTACGAATTTTGTAACCCCCACATTGGAGCAGTGCGCTCTGTGAGCCGTGCCAAAAGCATCGTTGACAAAAACATCACAGATGGACGCCAGCTCCTGGCTGAAGGCGTCCCCGTTTTTCGTCTCTTCCTCGCGGTAACGGGTATTTTCCAGCAGAATCACGTCGCCGTCCTGCATCTCCTCCGCTGCTTTTTTTACATTATCTCCGATTACCTGGTCATTGGGAACAAACTTTACTTCCTGTCCCAAAAGCTCTGTAAGCCGTGCGGCCACTGGCGCCAGAGACATTTCTGGAAGCGGTTTTCCCTTGGGTTTGCCCAGATGGGAGCACAGAATTACCCGCCCGCCGTCTTTGACTAACTTCTGGATGGTGGGCAGGGCTGCCACCAAACGATTTTCATCGGTAATCTTCCCCTCTTTTAAAGGCACGTTGAAATCACATCTAACTAGAACTTTTTTTCCTTTTACCTGGATATCATCTACGGATTTTTTATTTAACATGGTTTTCTCCTTTATGGAAGAAAGGTCCGATCCCAAAAGACCGGACCCTTTTTTTGGATCAGTTGTAACAGCTCAGATACCTCGCGGGGTGAATGCCTGTCTGAACTGTTACGAGCAGTTTCTATCTCATTTATGACAATTCGGCAAAGAATTTGATGGTGCGTACCATCTGGCTTACATAGGAATTCTCATTGTCGTACCAGGAAACAACCTGAACCTGGGTATCTCCGTTTTCCATCACAGAAGCCATGGTCTGGGTGGAATCAAACAGAGAACCGTAATTCATGCCTACAATATCGCTGGAAACGATTTCGTCTTCGTTGTAGCCGTAAGATTCGTTGGAAGCTTTCTTCATCGCCTCGTTGATTTGTTCTACGGATACTTTTCCCTTTACTACGGCTACAAGAATGGTAGTGGATCCGGTAGGTGTCGGTACACGCTGTGCAGAACCGATCAGTTTTCCTTCCAGTTCTGGGATAACCAGTCCAATTGCCTTTGCAGCGCCGGTGCTGTTGGGTACGATATTGACTGCGCCTGCCCGTGATCTTCTCAGATCGCCTTTTCTCTGCGGGCCGTCCAGAATCATCTGATCTCCGGTGTATGCATGGATTGTGCTCATAATACCGCTCTGAATGGGAGCCAGGTCATTTAAAGCTTTTGCCATGGGAGCCAGACAGTTTGTGGTACAGGAAGCAGCGGAAATCACATTGTCCTCTGGCTTCAAAGTATCGTGATTTACATTATAAACGATAGTGGGAAGATCTTTACCTGCCGGTGCGGAGATGACAACTTTTCTTGCACCTGCTTTGATATGAGCTTCTGCCTTTTCTTTTGTGGTATAGAAACCTGTACACTCCAATACAACGTCTACGCCGATTTCTCCCCAAGGAAGTTTGGCAGCATCTGATTCTTTATAAATTTTGATTTCTTTTCCATCTACGGTGATGGAGTCCTCTCCTGCAGTTACCTTCTCAGCCAACGCATATTTGCCCTGAGAAGAATCGTATTTTAATAAATGGGCCAGCATCTTAGGAGATGTCAAGTCGTTCACTGCAACTATTTCATATCCTTCCGCTCCAAACATCTGTCTGAATGCAAGACGCCCGATCCGGCCAAAACCATTGATTGCAACTTTCACTGCCATGATAAATTCCTCCTATCAACTTTCACTCACTGGTAAATAATTCGGTTGGCATTTTTAGGAAATGCCAAATCCATATGATATTGTACCCAATTCCGCCCGAAAATTCAAGCCTTATTTCCAAAAATATTATGGCTCAAAAATGCCTTTTATTGTTCAAAATAGACAGAGAAAACAGAGCAAGTTCTTGTCACCAATGCTTTTGATTACTCTGTTTACTATCTCCTTCTATTCTTTCTATAATTTTAAGAATCAATTCAATGTCGGCCTCTGGCATAGAACGAATAGAATGGAGCGCTTTTTGCTGGATTTGCGTAGTCTGGGCGTTCTCATCTCATTTTACGTTCTGACACGCCTATTTTCTCCCGAAGGGAAGAAATCCGATCGCGGATAAACTGTTCATCCATTTTGGTTTCCTCCTTGTGTGATAATCATAGTTCACACATAATGAACGCAAAAAACTTCTATGAACAAATAGCTAGACATTGCGGAATTAGTACCGAAAAAGTAAGACAAGAGATACAAGTTGCTATTATCAAGGCTTATACAAATCCAGAAAGGGATGCTGATACACTTAGAGCCCAAAGCCAGGTTCCAAGAAAAGATAATATACCAACACCAGAAGAGCTAATACTATATTTACAGAAACAAATTTAACATGAATAAATATATATTTGCTACAATCTTCTCTGCCATATGTTATAATAGAAACAATTCTGGCGCAGACCGCCGGAATAATAATGACAAAGGAGCGTCTTTTACCTATGAAACCAATATCTGCTGCCGATTTCCACATGCACAGTTCCTTTTCTGGAGACAGCCAGGCTCCTATGGAGGATATGATCCAAAGCGCCATAAAGAAGGGCCTAACCGATATCTGTTTTACGGAACACATCGATAAGGATTTCCCCACAGATCACCACATGGATTTCAGTGTGGATGTGCCTGCCTATCTGGAGTCTTATACCGCCCTCTCCCAAAAATATCGGGAACAAATCCATATCTATTTCGGGATTGAGATGGGATTGCAGCCTCATCTGAAAGACTTTTATACCGATTTCATCCAAAAGTATCCGTTTGATTACTGTATCGGATCGTCTCATCTGGTAGACGGCATGGATCCTTATTACCCGGATTTTTTCGAGGGACGGGAAGAGTCTGCCGCCTATGAGCGGTATTTTGTTACGATATTAGAAAATCTGGATGCTTTTTCCGCTATGGATTCCTACGGACATTTGGATTATATCGTGCGCTACGGCCCGAATCAAAACCGGGATTATTCTTATCAAAAGTATGCGGATATCATCGACGAAATTCTAAAAAAGCTCATACACAAAGGGGTCGCCCTGGAATGCAACACCGCAGGTTTCCGGTATGGCCTGGGGCATCCGAATCCCTGCGAGGAGATTCTAATTCGCTACCGCGAGCTGGGCGGCGAGCTGCTGACCCTAGGTTCGGATGGCCATTCACCAGAGCATATTGCCTTTGCCTACGAAACTATCGGAGATCTTCTGCGCTCTTGCGGATACACGCACTATACAATTTTTGAAAAGCGCAAACCCCGTTTTGTTTCGCTTTCAGTATAACCTTTAAATTGTTTTTGCCTGCCGGCGGGCGCGTTTCTCTTCCAGGGAAAGATGCAGACGGTTCAGCATACTGGTGAGAAATTCGATGACTGCCGGCGATACTGTCATCAGGAAAAATACCAGAATAATCATGCCAAATTCCAGACCCTTAAAATTCAAAAGTTTCTGGAACAACAGAGCCCCGCCAAAAAACAGCACCTGCATCCCAGTAATTACCACTTTTCGGAAGGTATTCAAAGGCTGATATACCGTGCGGAGCGCCGCCATATAACTCCAGCCCGTCACCAGAACACAGGCGGTGGACAGCATTTCGTCGGAGTGATAGACATTCTGGCAGGTCAGCATAATCCCAAATACGCACAGGGTAATGGTAAACGCGGTGGGCAGCGCGTTCATAAATACATGGCGCAGAAACGTATTGTCCACTTTCTGGAAATTGGATTCCTGCGCCAGCAAAAACGTGGGAATTCCCACGGCGCAGGAGCTAATCAGCGACATCTGTATCGGTTCAAAGGGATAGGTATCGCCAAAAAAGATCGTCAACAGGGAAAGACAGACGGAAAAAAACGTCTTGATCAAAAACATGGATGCCGCCGTGCGAATATTGTTGATGACCTTTCTTCCCTGGTTGACAATATGGGGCATAGATGCAAAGTTAGAGTCCAGCAGCACTACATTGGCAATGTTTTTTGCCGCCTCGCTTCCAGAGGCCATAGCCACGCTGCAATCCGCCTCTTTTAAGGCAAGGACATCGTTGACCCCATCCCCGGTCATGGCTACGGTATGCCCCGCTTCCTGGAGAGCTAACACCATCTCTTTTTTCTGTTGAGGCGTTACCCTTCCAAATACGCTGTATTCGCTGACTGCTCTGCGCATCCCTTCTTCGTCTACGATGGTCGCGGCATCCACATATTGATCCGCCGTTTCCAATCCAGCCTTTTTTGCGATGGCTGCCACGGTAGCCGGGTCATCTCCAGAAATGACTTTTAACTGCACGCCCTGTTCCCGGAAAAAGGCAAAAGTATCTGGGGCTTCCTTGCGAATCACATCTGAAATCAAAAGCAAAGCCAAGGGTTGAAGCTGCGTAGGCAATTCGGCTTTCTCGTTTTTCTCTGAACTGTGAGCCAGTACCAACACCCGGTATCCCTGACGGGCATATTCGGCACACTGTTCTTTCAAGTCTTTCTTGGGATCTTCCTCCTGTCCCGGAAACAGAAATTGGACGGCCCCGATCAGATACGTTCCTTCTGTCTCAAAACATCCCCCGCTGTATTTCCGTTCTGAAGAAAAGGGAATCGCATGATCCAAAGTAAATTCCCTGCGTGCGGGAAAATAACTGCGCAGGGCCTGGAACGTGGCGTTGTTATCCTCCAGAATTCCCATCAGGTTCCCCATAACGTGGGTAATATTTTTCTCGGAATCCAGTTCCACTACCTGCTCCACGCACATGGTTCCCTCTGTGATGGTTCCGGTCTTGTCCAGGCACAGGGTATCTACCCGCGCCAGCGTTTCGATGCAAAACAACTCCTGTACCAGCGTCTTTTTCTGGGCCAGCCGCATGGTTCCAAGCGTCAGCGCCACGCTGGTCAGCAAAACCAACCCCTCTGGAATCATGCCCAGCATAGCCGCCACGGTGCTGACAACCGAATCCCGAAAAGAGTTGTCCGCCCAGTAAAATTGCTTGTAAAATAAAGCGATACCCAGCGGCAGGATAATAACACTGATGACTTTGAGGATTTTATTCAGGGCGTCCCGCAGCTCTGAATGGTGCCTGCGAAATTCCTTCGCCTCCCCGGTAATCTTTGAGGCATAATTTTCCTTGCCCACATGCACCACCTGGCAATATGCCTGCCCGGCGGTGACAAAACTTCCAGAAAATAGATCGTCGCCGGAATTTTTTACCAATGTATCCGCTTCCCCGGTCAGCAAAGATTCATTGACTTCCAGGCTCCCCTCCTGTACTACCGCGTCAGCTGGGATCTGATCACCGGCCTTTAACAGCATCGTATCGCCCAGAACCAACTCTTCTGTGGAGATCTCGGCTTCCTGTCCGTCCCGTATAACCGTAGATTTACTGGCGGTTAAGATTGCCAGCTTATCCAATATTTTTTTTGCCCGGATTTCCTGGATAATGCCGATTACCGTATTGATCACAATGATCATGACAAAGGCCGCGTTCTTGTAAGAACCGACCATTAATACCAACACCAGAAGCACCATATTGATAAAATTAAAAAAAGTCAGCGTGTTTTCAAGAATAATCTGCTTATATGTCCTGGTATTGGGATTCTCATTGATATTCACGTTGCCAGCTTCTGTCTGCTGCCGTACCTGCTCCTGTGTCAGTCCTGTCATTTGCTCTCTCCATTATCTTTTGATATTCACTGCAAAGCTTCCTCGATGGTTCCTCCGCCCAAAACGGTATCTCCCCGATAGAAAACCACCGCCTGGCCGGGGGTAACGGCCCTCTGAGGTTCTTCAAAACGGCAGATCGCTTCGTCCCGGGAAACCCGGTAAATCGATCCAGAGGCCCCTCTGTGATTATACCGGATTTTTGCCGTCACCGCCATCCCTTCTTTCAAATCCTCACAAGCCATCCAGTTTAAATGACTGCACCGCAGAGCCAAAGAAAAAATATCCCCTGATTCCCCAATGACCACTTCATTGCTTTCCGGCCGGATAGCGGCTACAAATACCGGATGCCCCATAGCTAGTCTAAGACCCTTGCGCTGTCCAATGGTATAATGCGTAATCCCTTGGTGTCTGCCGATGACATTGCCCTTGGTGTCCACAAAATTCCCTGCCGGTATGGGGTTCGCAAGCGTCTGATCAATGAATGCGGCATAATCGCCGTCCGGCACAAAGCAAATCTCCTGGCTATCCGGTTTTTGGGCAACCGGGAGGCCAATCTCCTGCGCAATCTGCCGGATCTCCTCCTTCGTATAATCCCCCACTGGCATCAGCGTATGCGCCAGTTGATGCTGGGTCAGGCTGTACAGAGCATAGGTCTGATCTTTTTGGGCGGAAGCCGCGGCCTGAAGTGTATATCGTCCATTGTCTAAAAGCCGCACTCTGGCATAATGGCCGGTGGCGATATAGTCCGCGCCTAGCTCCAGGCTTCGCTTGAGCAGGGATTCCCATTTCACATACCGGTTGCAGGCGATGCAGGGATTCGGAGTTCTTCCCTTAATATATTCTTTTACAAAATAATCAATGACCTGTTCCTGAAATTCCCGCTTAAAATTCATCACATAATGGGGAATATCCAGATGGCGGGCGACCCGCCTGGCGTCCTCCACGGCGGTGAGTCCGCAGCAGCCCCCATTTTCCTCCACCGCCGCCGGATCCTCTTCCTGCCAAATCTGCATGGTCGCGCCAATGACTTCATAGCCGGCTTTTTGCAGCAGGCGGGCTGCCACGGAGGAATCCACGCCCCCGGACATGCCCACTACGACTCTTTTTTTTGCCATTTAGTACTCTTCCTCTTCCTCCTCTTCACCTTCGTGGATGTCGGATTTTGGTTTTTGCAGGCCCTCGATTTTGATGTGATTTTTCTCTGCGTAATCCCACAGCGCCGCATGAATGGCTTCCTCTGCCAGCAAAGAACAATGCACCTTCACCGGAGGAAGTCCGTCCAGCGCCTCCATTACCGCTTTGTTGGTAACTTCCAGGGCTTCCTGAACGGTTTTTCCTTTTACCAATTCGGTAGCCATGCTGCTGGTGGCGACTGCTGCCCCGCACCCAAAAGTTTTGAATTTGCAATCCTGAATGACCTGATTTTCGTCAATGTCCAGGTAAATCCGCATGATATCCCCGCATTTTGCGTTGCCCACGGTTCCTACACCGCTGGCATCTTCGATCTCTCCTACGTTCCTTGGATTTTGAAAATGATCCATTACTTTATCACTATACATCTTTTTCCCTCCGATTGGTATATAATTTATGCTTTTTTCCCGTTTTTTACAAAATCTTCATAAAGCGGCGACATTGACCGTAAATGCTCTACAATTCCCTTCAGCTTATCCACCACATAGTCCAAATCTTCCTTGGTGGTTTCATCTCCCAGTGTAAAACGCAAAGAGCCGTGAGCAATCTCATGCGGCAGGCCGATGGCCAGCAGCACATGGGACGGATCTAAAGAGCCGGATGTGCAGGCGGAACCGCTGGAAGCGCAGATGCCCTCCATATCCATCATAATCAGCAGGGACTCCCCTTCGATAAACTGCAAGCTGACGTTTACATTGTTAGGCAGACGTTTGACCGGATCGCCGTTTAAACGAGCATAAGGGATCTCTTTCATAATGCGCCGAATCAGATGATTCCGCAGCTCCCGTTCTTTAGCCGTCCGCTCTTGCATACTGTCCGCTGCCCGTTTGGCTGCGCAGCCATAACCCACAATGCCGGCCACGTTTTCGGTTCCGGCCCTGCGTTTCCGCTCTTGGGCGCCTCCGTGGAGAAAGGAGCGGATTTTCACGCCCTTGCGGATATAGAGAAAGCCAATGCCTTTTGGCCCGTTGATCTTATGGGCGCTGGAGCTGAGCATGTCAATATTGTCTGCATCCATCTGGATGGGAAGCTGTCCAAATGCTTGTACTGCGTCGGTATGGAACAAAATGCCGTGCTCTTTGGCAATCAGGCCGATTTCCCGTATGGGCTGTATGGTGCCGATCTCGTTGTTGGCGTACATCACTGAAATCAGGATGGTTTCCGGCGTGATGGCCTTCTCCAGATCTTCCAGCTTTACAATCCCGTTTTCGTCCACATCCAGATAAGTGATTTTTGCGCCTCTTACTTTTTCTAAATATTCACAGGTGTGTAAAATCGCATGGTGTTCGATTTTTGTCGTAATGATATGGTTTCCTTTTCCCTGATATGCCTCAAAGGCCGCCACAAGCGCCCAGTTGTCCGCTTCTGTGCCGCTTCCGGTAAAATAAATCTCGTTGGATTTCGCCCCCAAAATCTCTGCGATGGTTTCCCTTGCCTTGGCCACCGCTTCCTTGCTGGCCCCTGCCAGCTCATAGACGCTGGAAGGATTTCCGTAATTTTCTGCAAAATAAGGCAGCATGGCTTCCACAACCTCTGGAGCCGTCCTTGTTGTTGCCGCATTATCCAGATAGATCATCTTCTTCATTGTTTACCTCCATTCTTATTTTCACACGACTGAGGGCAGATCTGGCCCTTCTCCTCTCGAAGCCGCTTGCTTTCCTCCACAAGCTGCTCCAGCATAATGCTGTCCACTGCCTGCGTAATGCTGTCATTGATCCGTTTCCATACATAACGGGTAACGCACAAATCCGCATCTTCGCAGCCTGGCTCGTCTTCATTGCCAGGGCAGGTCACTGCGTCCAGATTGCCTTCCAGTGCACGGAGCACTTCCCCCACGGATATCTCTTTCGACGGTTTGGCCAAACGGTAGCCGCCGCCTGCTCCCCGGACGCTGACGACAAGACCAGCCCTGCGCAGCTTTCCCATTAACTGCTCCAAATACCGATCCGAAATATGCTGACGCCTGGCAATGCTCTGTATGGAAACCGCTTCTTCTTCACAATAAACGGCCAGATCAATCAATGCACGCAGCCCGTATCTTCCTTTTGTTGATAGTTTCATTTCTTAACCCTGCCTTTAATCCTAGTATTTTAATCGGATTTCAGCTATTCATATTAGCACTATCCCTTTGTTCTGTCAAGATGCTTTTCCGAATATACTGTCAACAAAGATGGATAGAAAAGAGATCTGAAAATATAGTATGGGAAATGGACAACGCTTGATCCGGGGCGCTTTTATCCTGACAGCCGCCGGGTTACTGACCAGAATGATAGGTTTCTTTTATAGGATATTCCTCTCCCATGTCATTGGTGCAGAAGGAATGGGTATCTACCAGCTCATTTTTCCCCTGAATATGCTCTGCTATGCATTGACTGTTGTGGGAATCCAGACTGCAATCTCCCGTTTTGTCTCTGCTAAAATCGCTCTGAACGACTCCCAGGGGGCCAACAACAGCTTCGCCGTGGGAACTATTTTTTCCCTAATTTTATCCTGCGCGGCTGCCTGGGCTATGCACCATTTCGCGCCCTTTTTGAGCGAGAAAATTCTGATGGAGCCACGGACGCTGCCGATGCTGCGGCTGATGGCTTACAGCATCCCTATGGGGGCCATACACACCTGTGTCAACGGGTATTTTTTTGCTCGAAAAAAAACAGGCCCCCCGGCCGTCTCCCAGTTATTGGAACAGATCGCGCGAGTGGCCGCCACCTATCTGGCCTATACGGTTATGCTGTCCAAAGGAATCAAGCCCGCGCCTGTGATTGCCGTAGCTGGTATGCTGTGCGGCGAACTGGTTTCCATGCTCTTTTCCGTCGCCGCAGTTACGTGGAACTTGCAGGCGCAGAAATTTACCCCTAGCAGCATCCAGCATCCTTTTTACATATTGAAAGACATCCTGCCCATTGCCGCGCCTGCCACCGCTAACCGGGTTTTGCTTACCTTGTTAAACAGCGTGGAGGCTATCCTGATCCCCAGCCGATTGCGAATGTCCGGGCTGAACACTGCGCAGGCGTTCAGCATTTATGGGACGTTCAGCGGTATGGCCATGCCTCTGGTGCTCTTCCCTTCCACTATCACCAACGCCGTCTCCGTAATGCTGCTTCCATCGGTCAGCGAAGCCCAGGCGCGGGGAAATCTGCGTACCATCCGGCGGACGGTGGAGGCCACTTTGAAATACTGCCTGCTTTTGGGGATTTTCAGCACGGGACTTTTCTTCTTCTACGGTCCCCGGCTGGGCATGTATTTATTCCACAACAGCACTGCCGGGCTTTTTATCCGCATCCTTTCTTTTATCTGCCCTTTTTTGTATCTGGACGCCACTTTATCCAGCATCCTGCACGGCCTTGGAAAAACGGGCACCTGCTTTATCAACAATGTTCTGGGAGTCAGCCTGCGTATCCTGCTAATCATCTTTGTGGTTCCCATCGAGGGAATCCAGGGGTATCTGTGGGGACTTCTGGCCAGTGAATTACTTCTAGCCGCTTTGAATCTGGGCGCCCTGCGGCGGTATTCCAAAATCCAGTTTGACACCGCATCTTGGCTGTTAAAGCCGGCCGCCGCTATGGGCATTGCCCTTGGGCTTACCTTGTTTTTTGCCAAATTCTTTCATAAACTTTCCTTTTTGCCCATTCTTATTTCACTGGGAATAGAAATGTGCATTTGCAGCGTCCTTTACCTGATTATTCTTGCCTGTATGGGAATTACAATTCTTAATCGACAAATAAAGAAGAATGTATTATAATTTAACAGACTAAAATGCAAAGGAGAAAAATTATGGGATTTGAATTTGTAACCAAACTGCCGACCCCTGCGCAGATACGGGGACAGTATCCGATTTCGGAAAAAATCCGTCAGCTAAAACAACAACGGGATCAAGAGATCCAGGATGTACTCACCGGAAAATGCAAAAAATTCCTGGCGATCATCGGGCCGTGTTCTGCCGATAACGAAGACGCCGTGTGCGATTATGTCAGCCGCCTGCGCAAAGTGCAGGATAAAATTGCAGATAAAGTGTTAATCATCCCCCGTGTCTATACCGGAAAACCGCGAACGACCGGAGAGGGCTATAAGGGTATGCTTCACCAGCCTGACCCGGAGAAAAAACCGGATATGCTCACCGGCATCCTGGCTATCCGCAAAATGCATATGCGGGTCATTGAAGAGTGTGAATTTACCTGTGCCGATGAAATGCTGTACCCGGAAAATTATCGCTACCTCTCCGACCTTCTCTCCTATGTGGCTGTGGGCGCGCGTTCGGTGGAGGATCAGCAGCACCGCCTCACCGCCAGCGGCATGGACGTTCCAGTGGGAATGAAAAACCCCACCAGCGGCGATCTCGGCGTGATGCTCAATTCTGTGGTAGCCGCACAGGCCGGACACAATTTTATCTACCGGGGATGGGAAGTCAAGACAACGGGAAACCCTCTGGCGCACACTATACTGAGGGGCGCTGTCAACAAACATGGGGACTCTATCCCCAATTACCATTATGAGGATCTTCAGCTTCTTCTGGAAAAATACAGCAAAAAGAGTCTGAAAAACCCGGCGGCCATTATTGATGTGAACCATTCCAATTCCAACAAGCAGCACGAACAGCAGATCCGAATCTCAAAGGAAGTGCTGCACAGCCGTAAAGTCAATCCAGATCTCCACGAATTGATTAAGGGTCTGATGATCGAAAGTTATATTGTAAGCGGAAATCAGAAAATCGGCGGCGACCACATATACGGAAAATCCATCACCGATCCCTGTCTGGGCTGGGAAGAATCCGAGGAACTTTTGTACACAATTGCAGAGGAATGTTAGTGCTGCGATTTGTATTTGCTCCGAACACGATAATATGCCGGCTAATCCGTGATGATTAGCCGGCTGCTTTTGGCTTATGTAAACTTTATTTCTTTGCCCCCGCCGGGTTGACATGCACCATAATATGTTTGACTTTGGGGAAATTCTTCTCTGTATCGTCGTGTACTTTTTCTGCGATTTCGTGTGATTTTTCCAGGGTGTAAGCGCCATTCACTTCTATCTCGATATCTACATAAATTCGGTTTCCGAAAATACGCGTCCGAAGCAGGTCAATATCTACTACTTCCTTATTTTTCATCACCGATTCATAAATCTGTTTCTCAGTTTCCTCATCGCAGGAGTGATCCACCATTTTGTCAATCGCATCTTTGAAAATCTCATAGGCTGCATGAACAATAAACAGGAAAATCACCAAACTAGCAATGGAATCCATCACCGGGTATCCCAGCCTTGCCCCCCAGATTCCAATCAAGGCCCCCACGGAAGAAAGAGCGTCCGAGCGATGGTGCCAGGCATCCGCCATCAATGCGCTGGAGTCAATTTTTTTCGCATTGATTTTGGTATACCAGAACATAGCCTCCTTGGATAAAATCGACACAATCGCCGCGACCAGGGCCAAAACTCCCGGCACCTGAAGCCGGTTGTAATTCCCCGATAAAATATTATCCAAAGCCCCCATGCCGATTCCAAGCCCGGTTCCAAAAAGAACCACCGACAAGATAATAGCCGCCACACATTCCAGACGTTCATGCCCATAGGGATGTTCTTTATCGGATTCTTTTGACGCAAGCTTGATCCCGATCAAAACCACAACCGTGCTGAATACATCCGACGCGGAATGGACGGCGTCGCTGATCATCGCATTGGAATGCGCCACGACGCCCGCCAGCAGCTTTAGCAGAGAGAGCAGCAGATTCCCGACGATACTCACAGCCGATACCCGGTTTGCAACTTTCTGAAACTCATTGTCTGTCTGATTGTTCTCTTTTTCCATGATTTCATTGTCTTTCATAGTTAGTTACCTCCAAATAAAATTTAAGATAGCTCTATGACACCAAATAGACGTGGGATTTTTTAGGAGAACACCCGAAAAGAAATACAAAAATACCCACGAACCAGTATTAGCAACTACTGTCCCGTGGATAAAGATTCCACTGTCACTCGTGTGACCCGGCTCCATGACATTTCATCACGGCCTGCTCAGTTTGTACTATTGTACTGTAAATCTATACACAGCGCAAAGAGTGATTATGTATTATATATAGCATAACTGTCAGTAACTGTCAATACCCTTGTGCAATTTTTTAAAAAAAGTGGTAACTAACTCGCACTCTTCATCTATTTTGCCTATGAATTATGAATCCATTGACAATTTATCAGAAACACGATATATTACTTTGTAAAAGGAGGCGGTACTTCTGTAATGAAACGTTTGATACCATGGATCATCATTGGCATATTGGCACTGTCGGCGGGCGGCTATCTGCTTCTCTGCGTACTGGCAGATACAGAGCATATGCTGCCCAAAACCACTGTAAACGGGGTTCCCCTTGGCAATATGACGCAAAAAGAAGCCGCAGACGCGCTGAAAGAAGAAGCGAAAAAAACAAGAGATTCCGCCAAACTTATCGTGGCATTTGATGGAAAAAGCTATACGGTGGAAATCGGGAATGCATTGGAACTTGACTGCGAAGCTGCGGCCAGGAAAGCTTTTCAGAAAAACCAGGCCAAATTCCCTCTTCGGGGGCTTTTGTTGATTAAATCTGCTTTGCTGGGAAACCGTATCCAGTATCCGCCCGCTATAAAAGATACCAAAGCGCTCCATCAGGCCATTGCCGACAGCGGCCTGCTCGACGCCAGCACTACCGTCCAGACTTCCTACCAAACAGAGGACAATCGGTTAATCTTTACCATTGGCACAGCCGGGGAAGATGTGGACGAAGAGGTATTAACAGAAAAAATCCTTGCGGCGGTAAAAGCCAGCGACTATGAGAACGTCATCGCTTGCCCGGATACACATGGAAAGGTAAAGCCTGTGGATCTGGATCGGGTATACGAGGAAATACATATCGAAGCGGCAAACGCCACGTTAGACCCGCAAAACAACTATGCCATTGTGGAGGCCGTTACCGGTGTAAGCTTTGATAAGGAAGCCGCACGGACAGCTCTGGAAGGCGCAGAGGAGGGCGGCACGGTCACCGTGGATCTGATATACACAGAACCGGAAATCAACGCGCAAAATCTAACAGAACATCTATTCGCAGATACACTCAGTTCGTTTACCACTAAAGTGGGCGGCACGGAAAACCGCCTGGTCAACGTAGCCCTGGCGACGGAGAAATGCAATGGCTCCATTTTGATCAGCGGCGATGTGTTTTCTTTTAACAATACAGTAGGGGAACAGACGGAGGCCACCGGCTTCAAAACGGCCAACGGTACCCTGGATGGACAGATTGTTCAGGTCTATGGGGGCGGAATCTGTCAGGTCTCCTCCAATATTTTTGCCGCCGCGCTCTTTGCCAACCTGGGAATTTTGGAACGGTGGGAACATGACTATGTCTCCAGTTACATTGCTGCCGGAGTTGACGCCGCTGTTGCCTGGGATGCATTGGATTTGAAAATCGCCAATACCACAAGCTATCCTGTTCGGATCGATGCTGTTTATAAGGACGGATATCTGACGGTCAACATTGTGGGAACGAAAACAGAGGAAACGCCTGTGGAGATTGAAACCAAAACGCTGGATAACGCCGCCCCCGGCACATTGGCTGTGGAAACATACCGAAAGGTTTTCAACGCAGACAAAAGCCAGGTTTTCGTAGAAAAAATAGCTGACAGCGTTTACCTCAATTAACTGTACATTACAAATCCCCTCTGCCAGCCGGACAGAGGGGATTCGTACAAAATTAATCCAGATATCTAACTGCTGTGCCGTAGCACATAATCTCAGCCGCGCCCTGGGCTACCTCGGCGGAGACATAACGCACGCATACTACCGCGTCCGCGCCCATTGCCGCGGCGTCGGCCTCCATGCGCTCGGTGGCAATTGCCCTAGCATTTGCCATCATCTCATTATAGGAAGTCAATTCCCCGCCCACTAAGGTTTTCAGCCCAGACATAAAATCTTTCCCGAAGTGGACGCTCTGTACGGTGCTTCCTTTCGCAATTCCGAGTTCCTCCAATTTTCGTTCGCCAATCTGATCTTTTGTAACAAGCAACATCTCTTTTCCCTCCTAAAATTGTTCAACAATGATACCATCGCGGTATGCCTGAAGCAATTGCTTGAGCTCCTCGATACGCTCTTTTAAGACAATTCCCGTATCCGTATCCCCCACTAGTTTGCGCCTTTGCGTCAGTTTTACTGCTACTTTTTTGGATATGATATCGGCTTCCTCCTGGACAGCCGCCTCCGCGGTCTTAAATGGTTCGTGGGCAGACAACAGCAATCCAAAGGAATTATAGATCAACGTGTAGCCGGCAATTCCGGTTTCTTTCTGGTATGCTCTGGAAAATCCTCCGTCAATGACCAGGACCTTACCGCCGCATTTTACCGGGCTTTCCCCGGAAGTATGATGTACCGGCATATGCCCGTTGATGATATGCACATCCTCTCCGCACAGGCCGAATTCCATTAGGATCTCATCCATCACCTTCTTATCCTCCAGGAACCGGTAATAAGGATTTTTGGATTCTTTGTGAGTCTCTTTTTCCGCCAGGAAATACCGCTCAAAGGTCGCCATCTTATCTTTGCCGAACAGAGGAGAATCCGCCCCGCACCAGATATACCACATAATGTCCTCGCCCTTTTTCTTCTCCAGCGGATCCTGGGCGAAAAACGCCTTGCGCACATAGACTTCCAGCGCATCGTATAGAGATTTCCCTTTGTATGTCTTTCCGTAAATCTGCGCTTCTTTGAAGCTTCCGTCTTCGTTTAAAGGAACGCAGCCGTGATACATCAGATTTCCGTTAAATACTTTATACAGGCTTCCCTTATTCAAAAGGAGCATCATATGCTGCTGCATTTTTTCACATTTTATAAAAGCCATCTGAAGCCGTTCCATAACCTCTGCTTCCTCTGGGGATAACGCATATGGATCTTTGGGATTGATGGTGGGAAAATTGGTGTCCAGCAGGGCATATTCTTTTCCACCTAGGGTAATGGTTCCCTTCTCATAATCAATCCGGTGCAACAGGCGGCGATCCTCCATGCCGAAAGACGGCCTTCTGGCTATGAGCTGGCCTTCCAGTTTAAACTGGATAATCGAGATGGCCTTGTGCATCTGCATGTTCAGCTTTGCTTCTGCCTGCCTTTCGGGACTCGCTCCTTTGATCTTAAAGCAGGTACAGGGGTCGTCCCGGTATGTGGTCATGGAAAATGTAGCCAGCGGCAGCAGGTTGATACCGTAGCCGTCTTCCAGGATATCCAAATTTCCATACCGCGCGCTGATGCGCACAATGGTGGCAATACAGGAAAGCTGCCCAGACGCCGCGCCCATCCATACAATATCGTGGTTTCCCCACTGGATATCCAGGGAATGATAACCCATCAGCTTATCCATGATAAAATGAGGAGCCGGCCCTCGGTCATAGATATCCCCCAGCACATGGAGATGATCGATGACCAGACGCTGAATCAGCTCTGCCAAGGCCGTGATAAAATCCTCGGCCTTGCGGATATCAATGATGGTGGTGACAATGGAATCGTAATAATCTTCTTTGTCCACCACTTCTTTTTTCTCCGTAATCAGTTCTTCGATGACATAGGCAAACTGACTGGGAAGCGATTTACGAACCTTGGAACGGGTATATTTGGAAGCCACCGTCTTGCAGATTTCAATCAGGCGGTAGAGGGTGATTTTATACCAATTCTCCATATCCTCTTCTTCTTTTTTGACCTGTTCTATTTTTTCCCTGGGATAATAAATTAGGGTTGCGATGCCTCTCTTGTCCGCCGTGCTCAGCGTATGCCCGAACACATCGTCGATTTTTCTGCGAATGGCTCCAGAGCCGTTGCGCAGCACATGAGAAAATGCTTCATACTCGCCGTGCAGGTCGGTCAAAAAATGCTCCGTTCCTTTTGGCAGATTCAAAATCGACTGTAAATTGATAATCTCCGTGGCGGTCTGAGCAATGGTGGGATAAAGCTCTGCCAGACGCTGCAAATATTTTAATTCTTCTTTCTTCATAGTACACCTCCCTTTAAGAGAAATATAGATTGTCAAACAAGGATATCTGGTTGGACTGGGGAATATCCCCGAATAAATGCATACTCTCCATCATTTCAACGACCGATTTGCTCACTTTGGTGCGCTGGCGGAAATCGTCGATGGACAGAAATTTCCCCTCTTTTGCGGCTTCCACCACTGCATCCGCCGCTTTATCTCCCAGCCCTTCGATACAGTCCAGGGACGGCATCAGTTTCCCATCCACGATTCGGAAACGATGGGCGTCCGATTCATAGATATCCATCTGGGTAAAGGAAAATCCGCGCGCATACATTTCCTGAACAATCCGCATATCCCGCAGAGTATCCTGCTCTTTTTTCGTCAGCGCATCCCCTTTGCTCTTAAAGGACTGCATGTGGTATTCCAGTTTTTCCCTGCCCTGGCACATCAGCTCGTAAGAAAAGGAGGTGGCGCGGATGCTAAAGAAAGCGGCGTAATAAGCCAGCGGATAAAAGATTTTATACCAGGCAATCCGGTACGCCATCATCACATAAGCGGCCGCGTGAGCTTTGGGGAACATATAAGAGATCTGCTTGCAAGACCAGATATACCAATCCGGCACCTGATTCTCTTTCATCACCTGTTCCCATTCCGGCTTTAAACCTTTGCCCTTTCGCACGCTTTCCATAATGGTAAATGCCTGACTGCTCTCAACCCCCTGGTTGATCAGATACGTCATAATATCATCCCTGGTGCAGATAGCCGTGGAAATTGTAGCTTTCCCTTCCTGAATCAATACCTGCGCGTTGCCCAGCCACACATTGGTACCGTGGGACAACCCGGAAATCCGAATCAAATCCGAAAAACAGGCGGGTTTCGTATCCAGCAGCATCTGTATGACAAATTCCGTGCCAAACTCCGGGATACCCAGAGCGCCCAACTGGCATCCTCCGATGTCCTCCGGCGTAATACCCAACGCCTTTGTGCTGGAAAACAAGGACATCACCTCCGGCTGATCCAGAGGAATCTCCTTAGCGTCGGTTCCGGTCAAATCTTCCAGCATTCGGATCATCGTGGGATCGTCGTGCCCTAGAATGTCCAGCTTAAGCAGATTGCCATCGATGGAATGATAATCAAAATGTGTTGTGACAATATCGGAATTTACGTCATTGGCTGGATGCTGCACCGGCGTGAATTTCTCGATCTCCTCCCCCAGAGGAAGCACAATGATTCCCCCCGGATGCTGCCCGGTGGTTCTGCGGATCCCGGTGCATCCCTGAACGATCCGGCTGATTTCACAGTTGCGTTTGCGCATCCCTCTTTCTTCAAAATAATTTTTTACATATCCGAACGCGGTTTTATCCGCCAAAGTGCCGATGGTTCCAGCTTTAAAGGTCTGACCCTTTCCAAAGATTTCCTCTGTATAGCGATGGGCCACCGCCTGATACTCGCCGGAAAAATTCAGATCGATATCCGGTTCTTTGTCCCCTTTGAATCCCAGAAATGTCTCAAAGGGAATGTCAAAGCCGTCCTTTTTCAAAGGTTCGCCGCAGTTGGGACAGCGTTTATCCGGCATGTCGCATCCCACCCGCCCTACATAAGCTTTTACCTCTGGCGAATCAAAATCGCTGTAATGACAGTTCTTGCAGTAATAATGCGGCGGCAGGGGATTGACCTCCGTGATTCCCGCCATGGTTGCGGCCAGGGAAGAACCCACCGATCCACGGGAACCGACCAGGTAGCCGTCCTCGTTGGATTTCCAGACTAATTTCTGTGCAATGATATACATCACCGCATAGCCGTTGGAGATGATCGAATGCAGTTCTTTGTTTAGCCGGTTTTCCACAATCTCCGGCAAAGGATCTCCATAGATTTCATGGGCCTTATGTAAACAAATCTCCCGCAAATTCTTATCTGAATCTTCGATCACCGGCGGAAACTTATCTGGATGAATCGGAGAAATTTTTTCACACAGATCTGCAATCTTGTTGGGATTGGTGATCACTACTTCCTCTGCTTTTTCACTGCCCAGATACTGAAATTCTTCCAGCATTTCCTCAGTCGTCCGCAGATACAAAGGCGCCTGGTCGTCCGCGTCGCTAAAGCCCTTTCCGGCCATAATGATTCTCCGGTAAACCTCATCTTCCGGATCCATAAAATGTACATCACAGGTGGCCACCACCGGTTTGCCAAACTGTTCCCCCAGCTTTACGATTTTGCGGTTGATCTCCATGAGATCCTCCATGGAGCTGACGTTTGTTTTATCGCTCGCAATCATAAATTTGTTGTTTCCTAACGGCTGGATTTCCAGATAGTCGTAAAAGGACGCCAGCCTGGCAATCTCCGGCTCTGGAGCATCGTTTAAAACTGCCTGATACAGCTCCCCGGCTTCGCAGGCGCTGCCGATCAGCAGACCTTCTCGATGTTCTAAAAACACGCTTTTGGGTACCCGCGGACAGCGATGGTAATAGCGCAGATGAGACAGGGAGACCAATTTGTACAGGTTTACCCGTCCTGTCTCGCAGGTAGCCAGAATAATGGCGTGATATGTGGGCAGTTTTTTGACCTGGTCCTCAGATACGCTTCCTTGGAGATTCAATTCCTCTAGATCGAAAATCTCCCGTTCCCGGCACATGCCGACAAATTTTACAAAAATCTCGGCCGTACACGCCGCATCGTCCACCGCCCGGTGATGGTTGTACAAAGGAATCTGCAAAGCCTTCGCCACGGTGTCCAATTTGTAACGGTTCAGGGCCGGAAGCAAAAACCGTGCCATTCCCACGGTATCCACCGAAGTAAAATCAAACGGCAGCCCCAACCGCTGGCAGTTCCGTTCCACAAATCCCACGTCAAAAGACGCATTATGGGCTACCAGAACGGATCCCTCGCAGAAATCCAGAAATTTCGGCAGCACCTCTTCAATCTTCGGCGCATCCATGACCATGGAATCGCTGATTCCGGTCAGCTCCTCAATCCGGTAAGGGATGGGCGTCTGGGGATTGACAAAGGTGGAAAACCGATCGGTAATCACTCCATTCTCCACCAGCACAGCCCCGATCTCGATAATCCGATTGACAACGGGGCTGAAGCCGGTAGTTTCCAGATCAAAGACGACAAAACGGCCGGACAGATCCTGTTTTCTGCCGTTTTGCACTACTCCCTTGGTATCGTCCACCAGATAGGCTTCCATACCGTAAATCACTTTAAAATCCGCATCTGGAGGCACACATCCGCCCCAAGAGTCAAAGCAATGGTGAGCTTCCGGGAACGCCTGCACCACCCCGTGATCGGTAATGGCAATGGCTCTGTGTCCCCATTCGTAGGCCCGTTTTACCAGATCCTTGGCATCGGTCACACCATCCATATCGCTCATCTTAGTGTGACAGTGCAGCTCCACTCTCTTTTCCGGGTTGGTGTCCATGCGCTTTGCGGTAAAATCTGCAATCTTTCGGATGCCCCGCACAGAGCCGATTGTCAGTTCCCCGTCAAACCGATCAATCGTAGTCACTCCTTTGATTTTCAGAAAAGCCCCTTTGTGGACAGACTCCTTGATCTCAGGAACCTGCGCGTTTTCTAAGAACATTTTTACTACAATGGTATCAGTAAAATCCGTGATGGCAAAAATCAGAATGACTTTTTCATTGCGAATCTCCCGTTCCTCTACGGAAATCACCTGGCCGCGGATTACCACTTCCCCCATTTCTCCGGCAATGGTTTCCAAAAGGATCGCCTCTCCCTCGAAATCCCTGCCGTAAACCAGATCGGGATTGGCTGACCGCTGCTTCAACGGCTGCTGGGTATTCTTTGTGGGGGCGGATGGCTTTTCGGACGACTTGGGCTTATGCGACGAAGCGTGCCGCATAACCTGCTCCACCTCCTGCTCCAGCTTTTTTTCTGCGTTTTTCCGATATTTGCTTTCCTCATGGGCCACAAACTGGGTTTCCACCTTCAGATCCATACCGCACCGCTCGCAGAATACTTTTTCCAGATATTCGACCAGCACTTCTCCTCTTTCTCTGGCAATGAGGGAATCGGGAATCAGAAGCCGCAGACTGTGTTCCTGGGGAAATTCCATCTGAGCTCCCAGAAATAGATTGTGCTCCAACTGGTTATATGCTTTCAGCTCCGTCAGCATACTGGGCTTATAGAGTTCCAGGAAATTCTCCGGCGTGTACTGCCTGGATAACACAAATCGCTCGATAATTTTTACCTTAGCACAAGTCTGCCCAAAAAACTGACGGCGTATTTCTTCTTCTAGCTGGAAAACATATTTTTTGTCAATCCATCGATCGCAAATCAGATACACTCTCAGCAAAGTCCGTTCCTGGTTACAGGTCACCCGCGTCACCTTAGCCGCATCCAGCCATTCCTGAAGACTGGACTTTACTTGCAGATTGGGAAATACATCGAAAAACTTTTTCTCCATCTTTTCCTCTCTATCCTTCCCAGTGCAGCAATTCTTCTTCCAAACAGTGCAGCAATTCTCCTTCTGGTACTTTCTTGATAATTTGGCCTTTGCAAAACAAAAGACCTACGCCCTTTCCCCCGGCTATGCCCAGATCTGCCTCTCTGGCTTCTCCTGGGCCATTGACCGGGCAGCCCATAACGGCCACTTTCAGGTTTAAAGATGTTTTTTCCGCCGCAAGGGATTCCACCACCTGCTCTACTTGGTTGGCCAGCCCGATCAAATCGATCTCGGTGCGCCCGCAGGTTGGACAGGAAACCACTTCCACCCCTTTTTTGCGCAAACCGAGAGTCCTTAGAATCGCTTTTGCCGAGCGGATCTCTTCCACAGGCGGGCCGGTCAGAGATACCCGGATGGTGTCTCCGATCCCCTGATTTAGAATGATGCCCAATCCCACCGCAGACTTGATATTCCCGGAATATAAGGTTCCTGCTTCCGTAATTCCCACATGGAGCGGATAATCGGTCTGCTGCGCCAGCAATTCATGGGCTTTTACGCACATCGGCACATCGGAAGATTTGATGCTGATGACCAGGTTAAAATAGTCGAATTCTTCGATCATGCGCACCTTGTCCAGCGCGCTTTCTACCAGACCTTGGGCCGTCACGCCCTGGTATTTCTCCAAAAGCTCTTTTTCCAGGGAGCCGCTGTTGACTCCGACCCGAATCGGAACGGAACGTTCCCTGGCCGTTTCCACCACCGCCCGAATCCGTTCTCTGCCCCCGATGTTTCCAGGATTGATCCGAATTTTGTCCGCCCCGTTTTCTATGGCGGCGATGGCCATGCGATAATCAAAGTGAATGTCCGCTACCAGAGGGATGTGTATCTGCTTCTTGATTTCTTTTAGCGCAAGGGCCGCTTCCTGGGTGGGCACAGTACAGCGGATGATCTGGCAGCCTGCCCGCTCCAGCTCCAAAATCTGTGCGACGGTGGCCGGCACATCCTCGGTCTTTGTGTTTGTCATAGACTGAATCACAATCGGATTGCCGCCGCCGATCTTACAGTCGCCGATTGTGACAACTTTTGTATGCTCTCGGTGCATACTGCCTCCCTTCTGTCTACATATATACGCTATCTCTGGATTTCCAGCAGTTTATTTTTCAGTTCGGCTTCCATTTTCTGAATCTGTGATTCTGCCTCCACGCGTTTCTGATGGCCTTCCTGCTGGATTTTCAGCACTTCATCCAAAGTCTGAATCAAAGATTCGTTGGTGTGTTTCAAGGTTTCCATATCCACAATGCCCCGCTCGGATTCTTTTGCCGTCTCCACAGTGGCCATTTTCAAGGTATCCGCATTTTTGCGAAGCAGTTCGTTGGTCATATCCGTTACCGCTCTCTGCGCTTTGGCGGCCTCGGTGGAGTGGGCGATTCCCAGCGCTAGTACCATCTGGCTCTTCCACAACGGAATGGTGTTGACTAGAGTGGATTGTATTTTCTCGACCATCACGGTATCGTTGTTCTGTACCAGACGGATCTGAGGCGCGGTCTGAATGGAAATCATCCGGGTCAGGTCCAGATCATGCAGTTTTTTCTCAAAACGGTTGCACATACTGTCCAGATCCTTAGCAGCCTGCGCGTCTTCGGGAAGCCCGCTGGCCTGCGCCTTGTCCATCAATTCTTTTAGCTGTGTGTTTCGCACCTCGCTTAACTTTTTCTTTCCGGCCAGGATATACATCGAAAGTTCTTTGAAATAATTTAAGTTCAGCGCATACATTTTATCCAGAGTCGCCGTATCTTTCATCAATCGCACTTGATGCTGCTGCAAAGATTCCACAATCTTGTTGACATTTACCTCTGCTTTGTCGTATTTGGCTTTCAATGTGCTGATCTTATTGGCATTTTTCTTAAAGAAACCGAACAGCCCTTTTTCCTCTTCCTGGTTGTCAAAGCCTTTTAACTCCTGCACCAAACTGGTGATCAGTTCTCCGGCTTCTCCCAGATCCTGGGTCTGCACATTGGCTAAAGCTGCCTCGGAAAAGTCCGCCATTTTCTTTTGGGTGCCCGCCCCGTACTGCAAAATCAAATTGCTGTTGGTCAGATCGATCTGTTTGGCGAAATCGTCCACCATTTTCTGTTCTTGAGGGGTCAGCTTCGGCTCCTCCACCTTGGGTTCTGGCTTTTCCTGGACGGCTGGCTCCTGTGATTTTTCCTCCAAAATATCCGGCTCCAGCGTTAGTGTGGGAACCGGCATATCGTCTGCAAATGCCTGCATGCTGTTTATCTCATCGCTCATAGTTGTTTATTCTCCTTTGTTTTCTTTCATTTTAAAATCGTCCCCGGTAAGGCCCTCCTGCGCCAGCAGGGTCTGAAGCACGGAGATATCTGTGGACACGTCCCACGCGGTATCTTTGAAAATCGAATCCAACAGCTTTTCAAATGCCTGGTTCAAAGTGTCCAGCGTTTCCTCGATTTCCCGCTTGGAACTGGTGATATTCTCCCCTTGTATGGGCTGGGCGTCCAATTCCGCGTATGCGTCCAGCAGTTTTACAGTAGTGGGCAGATAATAGTCCATCAATTTTTTCAAATCCGGCACAATCTCCGGGTGTGTCTGCACCCGCTTGAAGATATTTTTTATAATCAATTCCATTCTGGAAATCTTGTTGGAAATCTCCTGTCCGGGAATCAAATCGTTGCACTTTCGGATATGTTCCAGATAACGATTCCCCTCATCCAGGATCCCCTGCACCTCGGAGGGAACGTTTTCTTTTTCTTTTTTTGCCTGGCTGGCGGTGTATTCCTGTCTCTGCCGCTCCTCCAACTGTTTTTGCGCTGTTTTGTATTGGTCATAGGCCTGGTTGGTGGTAATCAAACATGTCTCCTGACGATCCAGATGTCCTTCCAGAAACAGTCCCTTGTCCAACATTCGCTTTATGTCTTTTTTGACAAAAGGCTCTGAACGTCCAATGCTTCTGGACAATTCCTCCAACTGGCAGTATCCCCGCCCGTGGATGCATTTGACATACTTGCGGAACCGTTTCGCCAGTCCGATCTTTCTTATCCCTCCCCAGCAAACAACCCCGAAAACTCCCGTCAGCACAAACAAAATACTATTGGCAATGCTCAAAGCAGAAGATGCGTCGCTGGTAAGCTTATTAGAAAACAGGGCAACCATTAAACAGACAAACAGGGCAAAACCTGTGCCTGCCGCCACGATTCCTCCTGGAATCGCCATTGCAAAGCCTGCCGCCGACATACCGGAAGGATTTTTATAAGGCCCCGGAGGAAGCTTTTTGCCTGTATTTGCCGTCTGATTGATTCTCTGGTCGTTGAACCGCGGGCCTGACTGTGCCCACGAATTCTGTTTGTGGGCCGTCGGTTGTCCTTTATAACGGGAGGGCTGGCCCTGGTGCGGCTGTCCGTCATCCCGGATTTCCCAATGACTTCCCGGCTGCCCGCTGCCCAGGATATTGCCAAGTCCGTCCACAGCCCCGTTGATGGCACGGTTGATGCCCTGGTTCAGTTTGCTGAAATCCTGGGAATTTATGGCATCCTGCACCATGTTTTTAATGTCGTTGCCTAATTGATTCCAATCCTGATTCCCCATGCTATCCTCCTGAAATCTCGTGTGTACTCATAGAGCATATTAAAAAAAACACTTTATGTCAACTGTATGTCACAATTTGCTTCAAACATGCTCTTAAATATTATAATAGATAGACAGGGAAAAAGCAAGGAACCATTGGGGCTCTTTTGGCTGCCCTCAATGGTTCCAAACTGAAACGGTTGCGAAATTATTTTACTTCTACTGTCCACCCGTGGGTATCTTCGATTTTGCCAAGCTGAATGCCGGTAACCGTATCGTAAAGTCTCTGGCTCAGCTCACCGATACCACCGTCTTTGATTTGGAATACATTCTCCTCGTAGCGCAGATGCCCCACCGGTGAAATAACCGCGGCGGTTCCGGTTCCCCAGACTTCTTCCAGCGTGCCCTCTTTGGCAGCTTTCTCCAGTTCGTCTACGGAAATCTTGCGCTCCTCCATTGGATAACCCCATTCTTTACAAAGCTCTATGCAGGTATCTCTGGTTACGCCGGGCAAGATGCTTCCATTTAACACAGGGGTCACCACGGTACCACTGATTTTGAAAAAGATATTCATCGCGCCCACTTCCTCGATGTACTTTCTCTCTACTCCGTCCAGCCATAAAACCTGGGAATACCCTTCCTCATGCGCCTTAATCTGAGCGGCCATGGAAGCTACATAGTTTCCGCCGGTCTTTGCCTCTCCGATGCCGCCTTTTACCGCGCGTACATATTCGTCCTCAATCCAGATTTTTACCGGATCCAGGCCCTCTGGATAGTAGGGGCCTACCGGAGAAAGAATCACCATAAATTTATAAGTATAAGAAGGACGCACGCCCAAGAACGGATCCGTAGCGATCACAAACGGACGAATATACAGGGAAGTCCCCGGCTTGGTGGGAATCCACCGCTCATCTATGCGCACAAGCTTTTGAATTCCATCTAAGAAAATATCAGTTGGAATTTCCGGGATCATCAGCCGGCGGTTGGAATTGTTGGCCCGCTCCAGGTTCTTATCTGGGCGGAACAGCAGAATCCGGCCGTCCTCTGTCTTATAAGCTTTGAGTCCCTCAAACATTTCCTGCCCGTAATGAAACACCATAGCCGCCGGATCCAGCTCCAGATTGTGATAGGGCACAATCCTCACGTCATGCCATCCTTTTCCTTCCGTATAATCTGCCTCCAGCATATGATCCGTAAATATGGTCCCGAACACCAACGGATCATCTGGTGAAGGCAGAGCTTTTGGTGTTTTGGTTTGTTCCAGTCGTATTTCTGTCATAGTTATCGTTCATCCCTTTCGCTTGAATCTATCAACTGCTGTCCTGTTTCAATATAGCATATTTGGAAAAAAGATACAATTCTTTGCTGCAATGTCTTATTCATTTCTGTCTCTTTTTCTCATATTTTACAAATGTATATTCCAGATCAAAGTAGGTCTGCTCCTCACTGCATGCCGTTATCTCCCACTCCTTCATCTGATCCAGATTTGGAAAAAAGGAATCTGCTTCGTAAGCAAAATCAATCTTGGTCACATAAGCGGTATCGCAGAAAGGCAGCATCTGCCGATACACACTGTCACCGCCGATGATATAAACCTCCTCAGACGGATAACATTTCAGCTCTGCCAGCAGTTCCTCCTGGCTTTGTACCGTCTGCGCGCCTTTTACCCGATAATCCGGATTCCTGGTCAGGACAATGTTTGTCCGTCCGGCCAGGGGCATCCCCCCTGGAAAGCTCTCCAGAGTTTTGCGCCCCATGGCCACCACTTTGCCCATCGTCTGCCGCTGAAAAGCTTTCATATCCGCAGGGATTTTTACCAAAAGGCTGTTATTCTTTCCAATGCCCCAGTTTCTGTCCGCCGCCACAATCAGATTCATGGTTTCCGCCCTTTCTTCTCACACTTTACACTGCCACCGGAATATTTTTGACCTGCGGCCCCGTCTGGTAATTCTC
The DNA here is from genome assembly GCA_947571775.1 of uncultured Lachnospiraceae bacterium. GTDB lineage: Bacteria > Bacillota > Clostridia > Lachnospirales > Lachnospiraceae > MGBC164599. The sequence goes on from CANOZK010000004.1 coordinate 104,722, forward strand.
GATTTGCAGGTCATCCACGGTAAAATCATAGAAATTTTTTACTTCCGGATTCAGCGTCACCTTCGGCGCTTCGTAGGTTGGCCTCTGGATCAGTTCTTTGACAATGGGAAGGTGCCGGTCATAGATATGAGCGTCTGCAATCATATGCACCAGTTCCCCAACCTGCATATCCGATACAATGGCAAACATATGCACCAGCAGCGCATACTGGCACACATTCCAGTTATTGGCTACCAGCACATCCTGCGAACGCTGGTTCAATATCGCATTCAGCGTCAGCTTGTCCTCGCCCGGCCGCTGCGTCACATTGAACGTCATGGAATATGCGCAGGGATACAACGCCATTTCATGCAAATCCTGATGCACAAACAAGCTGGTGAGAATCCGACGGCTGAACGGATTGTGACGCAAGTCGTAAAGCACCCGGTCTACCTGATCCATCTTTCCCTCTGGATAAAGATGTTTTACCCCAAGCTGATAGCCGTACGCTTTGCCGATGGAGCCTTCCTCGTCGGCCCAGCTATCCCAGATATGACTGTTCAGATCGTGGATATTGTTGGATTTTTTTTGCCAAATCCATAAAATCTCATCAAACGCACTGCGAATTCCGGTCTTGCGCAGGGTCATAGCCGGAAATTCTCTGCGCAAATCGTAACGGTTCACCACTGCGAATTTCTTAATCGTATAAGCCGGTTCCCCAGTGTCCTCCCAGATGGGGCGCACTTTCTCCCCTCTGGTATCTGTACCGTTGTCCAGGATATCCTGGCACATATCTATAAAAATGTGGTCTGCAATACTCATGGCATCCTCCCTCTCGTTTTCCGCCGATTACCGCAACCGTTCAGAGATCTTCCCTGTTGCGGATTCTCTTTTACGGAATCATTATAATACAGCCTTTGCGGTTGTGCAATTGCATTTTTTTCAATTTTCTGGCTCTGTTAGAGCGGTTGTTACTGTTTATGGGCAGTATCTTTCACTTAACCGCTGATTCATCGATGTTTGTTTTCAAGTTTTATTTGTACTTTTCTACGAGAAAAGTACAAATATAATTAAAAATCAACGTTTCACCAATTTATGTTTTTTCCGGTACTCCCTGGGGGGGATGCCATACACGCCTTTAAATGCACGGGAAAAGTGCAATGAATTGGCATACCCCACGGAAACACTGATATCGGATATGGCTGCGTCCGTGAGAACCAAAGATTCCACGGCCTTTTCCATGCGGTATCGGATCAGAAATTCCTGGGGCGACTGTCCTACTACTGATTTGAACACCTTGCCGAAATAGCTTCTATCCAATTTGCAAAACCGGGCCATGTCTTCTATGGTGACATTTTCCGAATAATGATCTTCGATGTAATTAATGGCCTCCCGGACATAGAATTCCCGGAGCTTTCCGCCTAGCGCCCGTTTCCTGGTCTGGGAAGTGCGGATCAGGGTATCGATAAACAAATACAAATGTCCGATCTGATAAAGCCAGGAGTTTTCCTCCGCTTTCACAACGGCGAACATCTCCTCTAACACTTTCAGTCCATCTTCTTTTTTCTCCGGCTGATAAACCGGCTGAGTTTGGGACAAACCCGCAGATTCCATGTATTCCCTAGCCCGCAGCCCTCCGAATTCAATCCAGATATATTCCCATGGGTCCTCCTTATCCGCCCAATAATGGTTTACATACCCCGGCTCAATAAGAAAGCCGCTGCCCGCGGACAACTGGTATTCCGCACAAGTCATATTTTTGCCGTTTCCTCTCAGCGTGCCTTTCCCGGAAATGATATAGTGAAACAGAAAGTGATTGCGCACATTGGGGCCGAACCCGTGCATGGGCGCACATTTTTCATACCCATTTTGGTATACCGTCAAGTCGACAAACTGCTCGTTGGGAAACACGGAAAATAAAACATCCGGCATTTTGTACAGCTCCTTTCTCTGTAACTCATCAATTTGCATATATAGTTCATAAAAATTTTGTTTATTCTTTACAAAAATTTTATACTTTTTCTTATTATATACCAAAATGCGTGCTCATTTCAATATTTTTCTTATAATCACGCATAATGGCATATTCCGCACACATAGGAACATTTACTTTCTTTTGTAAAAATGCTAAAATCCCCCTTGAAATGGGCATCAAAATCATGCAAAATAACCAAAGGAAAAGGAGAAATGCAGTATGATGAAGAAAAAATTAATTGCTACAACGCTTGTGGCAGTCCTGCTGACGGGCATCGCCGCGGGACTTGCCGGATGCGGCTCGGATTCCGAAAATGCAGACGGAAAAACCCATATCAGCATCCTTCAGTACAAGCCGGAAGCGGTAAAAGCTTTCGAGAAAATGGAAGCAGAATTCAATGCGACCCATGACGATGTGTATCTAACCATTGAATCCCCCAACGATGCCATGACCGTGTTAAAAACACGCCTCATCAAGGAAGATGCCCCAGATATTGTTGGAATCGGCGGGGATGTGAATTTCTCAAATTTTGTGGATGCAGAAATCCTCATGGACATTTCGGATTTTGAAGGAATTTCACAGGTCAAAGAGTCTTACCTGGAGATTGCCAAAAACCTGGAATTCGTTCCCTCGGACGGCATTTACGCGGTTCCCTATGTGGCCAATGCCGCCGGCGTCTTGTACAATCGAGAAATGTTTGAAAAAAACAACTGGGAGATCCCAACTACATGGGAGGAATTTATAGAGCTGTGCGAGACGATAAAGGCTTCCGGTCAGTTGCCTCTGTATTTCGGCTATAAAGACATCTGGACCTGTCTGGCGCCGTGGAACGCTCTGGCTGTGGATCTGGCTCCGGCCGATGTCTGCCGTCAGGTAAACAAAGGAGAGACGAAATTTATCGACGAATACGGAGAAGTAGCAGAGAAAACCTTGCAGCTTTTGGACTATGCACAGGATGACCCCTTCGCATACAACTACAACGACGCCTGTACCGCATTTGCCAACGGGGAATCCGCTATGTACTGTATCGGAAGTTATGCAGTACCTCAGATTCAGTCTGTAAATCCAGATATGGATATTGATTCCTTTGTAATGCCGGGAAGCAGCAACGCTGAGGAAAACGTGCTGAACTCTGGAATTGACTTGCAGTTCTGCGTTACCTCTAACTGCAAAAACAAAGAAGCCGCCTATGAAGTATTGGATTTTCTTTTACAGGATTCCACCATCCAGACTTACTTAGACGACCAGAATGCGGTTCCGTGCAAAGACCAAGAATTTACGCTTCCCTCCAGCCTGGACGGCATGGTGGATTACATCAACGAAGGAAAAATGTCCGACTACCAGGATCACTACTATCCTGCTGAGATGAGTGTGGACGCACAGATCCAGACATTCCTGTTAAACGGCGATGTAGACGCTTTCTTGAATAAATTCGACACCGATTGGGTTCGGTATAACCGCGACATCATCCGTAAAGTACAGGAATACGAAGAAAAAGGAGGGAACTAAACCATGAAAAGCCTTAACAAAAACCAGACTTTTATGCTGATTACCATTCCAATCCTGGCGCTGTTCTTCTGTTTTAACACGCTGCCCCTGATTAAGGGTCTGATTTACAGTTTTACGAATTTCCGGGGTTTTGGAAATTATGAATGGGTAGGCCTGCGTAATTATGCAGATTTGTTTACCGACAGCCGCGTAGGGAAATCTTATTTGTTCACCTTTAAATTTGCCATACTTGCCACGATTGTTACCAACGTGATTTCCCTTCTGCTGGCTCTGGGCTTAAACGCTCGTATCCGGGCAAAGAGCGCACTGCGCGGGATTTACTTCGTTCCCAGAATTTTAGGCGGCTTGGTAGTAGGCTATATCTTCGGATACTTTTTTACCTATATTCTGCCTGCACTGGGTCAGGCCATTGGAAGCGAGTCTCTTGGCTCTAGTATGCTTTCCAATACCAAAACCGCCTGGATCGCTATCGTCATTGTGGCTGCCTGGCAGTCCATCGCCCAGACGACTTTGATCTACATATCCGGTTTACAGACCGTTCCGGAGGATGTATACGAGGCAGGGGCTATCGACGGGGCCACAGGCTGGAAACGCTTCAAGGAACTGACTTTCCCGATGATTATTCCGTTTTTCAGCATCAACATGGTTTTAAGCACCAAGGACTTCCTGATGGTATTTGACCAGATCATGGCATTGACCAAGGGAGGCCCGGCACAGAGTACAGAGTCCATCTCTTACCTGATTTATAACAACGGTATGGGCGGCGGCCAGTTCGGTTTTCAAAGTGCCAACGCCGTATTGTTCTTTATAGTTATCGTAGCGATTTCTGTATTCCAGCTTAACTTTACCGGAAAGAAGGAGGAACAGTTGTAATGAAAAAGAAAAACAGAGTTGCCGCTGCCACCAACTGGCCGCTTACTATTTTATTGATCCTTGGATGTATCACCGTTATCTTTCCCCTTTACATGGCCATTGTGATTGCTTTTAAAAAGCCTTCCGAAATGACCAACGACATTTCCGGGGCGCTGGGCCTGCCAAAGAGCTGGAGCCTGGAAAATTTTGCCGAAGCTATGCGGGTGACTGATTTCTGGCACTCGCTGGGATACAGCCTTTTGATTACTGTCGTGACCGTAGTCCTGGCCATTTTGATTCATTCGCTGGCCGGTTATGCCATTGGAAGAAGCAAAACAGGAAGCAAATTTTACAATTTCTCCTACCTGTACATTGTAAGCGGTATGTTCGTCCCCTTTGCTATTTTGATGATGCCGCTGGTAAAACAAACCGCTCAGCTTCACATTGACAACTGGGTCGGCGTTATCCTGTGTTATCTGGTGTTCTATATGCCGATGAACATCATGCTCTATACCGGTTACCTGAAGAACATCCCGATTGCGCTGGAAGAGGCCGCTACGGTAGACGGCGCAACTACATGGACCACTTACTGGAAAGTTATCTTCCCTATTATGAAGCCCATGCACGCTACGGTCGCCGTGCTGACGGCTTTGGGAACCTGGAACGACGTGATGACTCCCCTGGTTATCATGTCCGGCACAGGCGCAAACACCCTGCCTCTGGCACAGTTGACTTTCCAGACCCAATTCGGAACCAACTATAACCTGGCCTTCGCCTCTTATCTGCTGGCGTTGATTCCGATTCTGATTTTCTATCTGGTATGCCAGAAACAAGTTATCAATGGTGTTGTAAATGGCGCTGTAAAATGATATGATATGGGTTGCAGACGGTGGCCATATGAAGGGCAACTGTTACTGTTCACAGGCAATATTTGCGAAGTGAACAGCGACAGACCGGACATATGGCTATCCGGCTTTTACAAAATACAAAATGATATGAGGCAAATTTATGGCAATCTTATTCAATGAAACAACATCCACTTTTACACTGCTGACCAAGCAAAGCATGTATCAGATGAAAGCGGACAAGTACGACGTCCTGCTCCACACCTATTATGGAAAAAAAGGCGCTGCCTACGACTATTCCTATCTGATTACCTATGCAGACCACGGATTTTCTGGTAATCCTTACGAGGTAGGGGACGACCGCACGTATTCTCTGGATGTACTCCCACAAGAGTACCCCGTATACGGAAGCGGCGATTATCGCCCCACTGCCTTAAAGATCCGTTACCCTGACGGTTCCTGCGCCTGCGAACTGCGCTATGCGGGATATCAGATAAAAAAGGGGAAATACGCTTTGCCCGGCCTTCCCACAGTCTACGCTGAGGAAGACTCCCAGGCCGACACACTGGTTATCACCCTGGAAGATACCCGGAAACTGTTTTTCGTACACCTTTATTATGGAGTCTTGGAAGATCTGGATTTGATTACCCGCAGCGTGTGCATCGAGAACCACTCAGAGAGTCCTCTGTATCTGGAACAGGCGCTCAGTACCTGTGTGGATTTCCAACATGGGGATTACCATATCCATACCTTCTACGGCCGCCATATGAAAGAACGAACACAGCAGACGAATCTCATTCCCCACGGAATACAATCCATCGGCAGCAGCCGGGGCGCCTCCAGCCATCAGCACAACCCGTTCTTTGTGCTCACCAGTCCGCAGGCTACCGAGGATGTCGGGGACTGCTATGGTTTTTCGTTCCTTTACAGCGGAGATTTCCTGGCGCTGGGCAGCAAAGACCAGTTTGAACAGACCCGGATTGTTATGGGTATCCACCCAGACAATTTCTGTTGGCATCTGGAACCGGGCGAACGCTTCTATACTCCAGAAGCGGCTATGGCTTACACTGCCCAGGGAATGAATGCTTTGTCACAAATTTACCACAGGGCCTACCGGCACAACTTATGCCGGGGCAAATTCAAGACCGCGCGGCGTCCAGTACTCCTCAATAGCTGGGAAAGCGTATATATGAATTTCGATGGAAAGAAATTAATTGAAATGGCCAAAGACGCCGCCGATCTGGGAATTGAACTGTTTGTCATGGACGATGGGTGGTTCGGAAAACGGGATCTGGATGTTTCCGGGCTTGGTGACTGGTACGTAAACGAAAACAAGCTAGGCTGCAACCTGCGGGAATTGTCCGATGAAATCCATGCTCTGGGAATGCAGTTTGGGATTTGGTTTGAACCAGAATGCATCAACGAGGACAGCGATCTATACCGAAAGCATTCTGACTGGGCCTTAAAAGTTCCCGGCAAAACCCCGGTGCGGGGCCGTTGTCAGCTTGTTCTGGACTTTTCCAGAGAGGATGTGCGGGAACATATCCTAAACCAGATTTGTCAGGTGCTGGATTCCGCCAGAATCGAATACTTGAAATGGGATTTCAACCGGAGTATTTCGGACATTTACAGCGCCCTGCTTCCGCCGGAAAAACAAGGAGAAGTAGCTCACCGCTACATTCTGGGTCTGTATGATATGCTGGAAAAGCTGTTTTGCCGTTACCCGGATCTGCTTCTGGAAGGCTGCAGCGGCGGCGGCGGACGGTTTGACGCGGGAATGCTCTACTACACACCGCAGATCTGGTGCAGCGATAACACCGACGCCATAGACCGTCTGTCCATCCAGTACGGCACTTCTTTCGGCTATCCCATCAGCACGGTAGGCGCGCATGTTTCCCAGTGCCCCAACGAGCAAACCGGAAGAATCACTCCTCTGGAAACCAGAGCCACCGTGGCTATGGCTGGAACCTTCGGCTACGAGCTGGACACCAGCGAGATAAAACCGGAAGAAAAACCAATCATTCAGAACCAGATTGTGGAATTCAAGAAATATTACGATTTGATTCAGGACGGTCTTTACTACCGCCTGACCAGCCCGGAAGACCTGCCTGCCTGTCACGGATGGGAATTTGTAAAAGAGGACAAAAGCGAGGCTTTGCTGTGCGTTGTCGCCCTTCAAATCCCTCCCAACGCTTCCAGATGCCGTATACAGCTAAAAGGATTAGACGAAAACAAAATCTATCTGGTGGAGGGAGAAGCCTATCCCGGATCTGTACTGATGAACGGCGGCTACCTGATTCCCCACGCTACTGTGGAATACGAAAGCTTCCGCATTCATATCGTCGAAAAAAACAGGGATTAATCTCCCTGTTTTTTCTAATTCTTTATGCGTTTACCAACTCTTCCAATAACTTCGGAACCATTTCGTCCATATTTTCATCGCTGAACTGGCAGGTACCCACTGCTTTGTGTCCGCCGCCGCCGTATTTTAACATCAGACTTCCCACATCCACATTAGAGGTGCGGTTTAACACGCTGTATCCCACGGCAACGGAACAGCCCTTGCCGCCTTTTCCATTTACAATCCATGCAGAAATATTCTGCTCTGGATACATGCTGTAAATCATAAAACGGTTGCCGGTATAAATGGGATCCACACCTCGCAGATCTGAGATAATTACATCTTTTTCTATCCGCGTATGCGCCTGCACCATCTCTTTGAATTTCTCTGTCTGCTCAAAATAAACGTCAATGCGCTCTTTCACATCCGGCAGAGACAAAATCTCTTCTGTGCCCATTGTCCTGCAAGCGTCCATCAATTCTTCCATCAGGCGGTAATTGGGAATGGTGAAGTTTCTCCATCTTCCCAGCCCAGTTCTGGGATCCATCAGAAAACCAACCAGAATCCATCCCTTAGGATTCTGAATCTCTTCCGCCGTCAACTGTCCAGAATCCACCTTATCCACAGCTTCCATCATCTCACCGAATTGAGGGAATTTTTCCGCGCCCCCGTAATACTCATAAATAATTCTAGCGCAAGAAGGAGTCAAACGGCTCTCGCCCTTGTACTTGCCTTCCAACTGGTTCCTCTCAAATTCACTGGAATGATGATCAAACCAAAGCCCGCAGCCTTCCACAAAGGGAACGTTGGCCAGGCAGTCGTTCTCTGTGATTTCTACCAGGCCATCCTGCAGATCCTTGGGATGAGCAAACTGCCATGTGTCAATAATCCCGGCCTCCTTCAAAAGAGCGCCGCAAACCAAACCGTCAAAATCAGAACGGGTAACTAATCTCATACTTTTTTACTCCTAACATTCATTCACTTTGCGTTAATATAATTTACCAATCCGCCTGCCTGGATAATCTTCTGCATAAACGGCGGAAATGCCTGCCCCTGGAATTCGGTGCCTTTGGTGCGGTTATAAATCTTCCCGCTGTCAAAATCCACCTCCACCTGGTCGCCGTTTTCAATATCTTTGGCGGCTTCCGGGCACTCAATAATCGGCAGGCCGATATTGATAGCGTTCCGGTAGAAAATCCGCGCAAAAGTCTCTGCGATGACACAGCTTATCCCGGACGCCTTGATGGAGAGAGGCGCGTGTTCCCTAGAAGAACCGCATCCAAAATTCTTATCCGCTACAATGATATCCCCTTTTTGAACCTTGTTTACAAAATCTGGGTCAATGTCAACCATACAATGGGTCGCCAGCTCTGACGGGTCGGAAGAGTTCAGATACCTTGCAGGGATAATCACATCCGTATCCACATTGCTGCCATATTTAAATACTGTTCCGTTTGCTTTCAACTTCGCGTATCCTCCTGTCTCATCACAATTGTGTAGGTGAAGATATTTTTCCGGTCACTGCACTGGCTGCGGCCACCGCCGGGCCTGCCAGATATATTTCGGAATCCACATGACCCATACGCCCTACAAAGTTCCGGTTCGTGGTGGCAATGCAGCGTTCTTTCTCTGCCAGGATTCCCATATAACCGCCCAGACATGGCCCGCAAGTGGGTGTGCTTACCACGGCTCCGGCTTCGATGAATGTCTTTATCAGGCCTTCCTCGATAGCCTGCAAATAAATTTCCTGGGTGGCTGGAATCACAATACAGCGCACGCCTTTTTTTACCTTGCGGCCCTTTAAGATATCGGCTGCACAGCGCAGATCCTCCATCCGCCCATTGGTGCAGGAACCGATCACCGACTGGTCGATGGTCACCTCTTCCCCAATCTCAGAGATTCCTTTGGTATTTTCCGGGAGATGAGGGAACGCCACCATCGGCTCTAGCTTGCTCAAATCAATAGTGTATTCCTGTTCGTAAACCGCATCTGCATCCGCCTCATAAATTGTATAATCTTTCTTGGAATGCTCCTTCATATAGGCGATGGTCTTTTCATCCACAGGGAAAATTCCGTTTTTGCCGCCCGCCTCAATCGCCATATTGGAGATGGTGAACCGATCGTCCATGCTCAGACTTGCCACACCGTCCCCGACAAATTCCAAAGATTTGTACAAAGCGCCGTCCACGCCGATTTTGCCAATGATATATAAGATCACGTCCTTGCCGCTGACCCACTTTGGCAGCTTCCCAGTCAGTACAAATTTTAGAGCAGAAGGTACCTTAAACCATGCCTTTCCCGTAGCCATCCCCGCGGCCATATCCGTGCTGCCCACACCTGTGGAAAATGCACCCAATGCGCCATATGTACAGGTATGAGAGTCCGCACCGATGATCACATCCCCGGCAACCGTCAGTCCTTTTTCAGGAAGAAGCGCGTGTTCGATTCCCATCTCTCCCACATCGAAAAAATTGGTGATATGGTGCTCGTGTGCAAACTCCCGCACACACTTACAATGCTGTGCCGACTTAATATCTTTATTTGGAACAAAATGGTCCATGACCAGGGCAATCTTATCCCTGTCAAATACCGTGTCCACCGTCATCTGATCCATTTCGCGGATGGCCACCGGCGAAGTAATATCATTTCCCAATACCAAATCCAAATTTGCTTCGATTAACTGCCCGGCTTCTACTACATCCAAGCCTGCATGGGCAGCCAGTATCTTCTGGGTCATCGTCATTCCCATTTACATCTTCCTCCTCAAAAGCTTAGTTTGCTTAGTGTGTGTCTGCCGCAAAGCGGGGCGTGCAGGCACACACTAGTGTACTGACATATTCATAGATTCGGCGTCCTTAACCCACCGCCCAAAGCCAATGGGATTACAGCCGTCTTATAATTATATTAATATCCACTTTCACGGAAACCTGTATAATATTGATTTAGCTCATTTTGTGCAACCGCGTAAACAACAATAGCCAGTCCAAAGAGGTTCAGCAGCAGGTACAGCAAACCCGAATTGTCCGTATAACGGCCATAACTGGTATTGATCCGGTCAATCCGCTGGCCCAATTGGTAAGACCAGTAGATTCCATAAATGCCGCAGGTCACCAGCGTCAGCAAAACTACCATGCCGCCCGTGGTGCCGGATTCGCCGGAAGCTTCCAGCGAATCGTCATTTAACACAATCATCCAGTAAATACCAAACAGCCCGCAGGTAACAAGTGTCAGTATCACATAAATGGCTACATTTCTTACCATGGGAATCATAAATATCCTCTTAATTATCCAACAATTTGTTTTCTTCGTTCCAGCTATACAATTTGCGCAGTTCTTCGCCTACCTGCTCCAACTGATGCCCGGCCTCAATTCTTCTCTTAGCCATAAAGCTGGGGCAGCCCACCTTATTCTCCGTCAGCCATTCACGGGCGAACTTGCCTTCCTGAATATCCTTTAATACCTGACGCATGGTATTTTTGGTCTCTTCGGTGATAATCTTCGGGCCGGTGATGTAATCCCCGTATTCCGCCGTGTTGGAAATAGAATAGCGCATTCCGGCAAAACCGCTCTGGAAAATCAGATCCACAATCAGTTTCATTTCATGGATGCACTCAAAGTATGCGCTTTCCGGTTCGTATCCGGCTTCCACCAGCACCTCAAAGCCAGCTTTCATCAAAGCGGTTACGCCGCCGCAGAGTACTGCCTGCTCGCCGAACAAGTCTGTCTCCGTCTCTTCCCGGAAGGTCGTCTGCAAAACGCCTGCCCTTGCGCCGCCGATAGCCAGAGCATAAGCCAGTGCCAGGTCATGTGCTTTTCCTGTGTAATCCTGCTGTACCGCAATCAGACATGGAACGCCCTTTCCTTCCTGATACTGGCTTCTAACGGTGTGTCCGGGGCCTTTCGGTGCAATCATGGTTACGTCCACATTAGCCGGAGGCTTGATCTGTCCGAAATGAATCGCAAAACCATGGGAGAACATCAGCATATTGCCCTCTTCCAGATTTGGCTCAATGGACTCTTTGTACAGAGCCGCCTGCTTCTCATCGTTGATCAGAATCATAATGATATCTGCCTTTTTTGCCGCCTCAGCCGCTGTATACACCTCAAAACCCTGTTCTTCTGCCCGTTTCCAGGATTTGCTTCCCTCGTAAAGGCCGATGATCACGTTGCAGCCGGACTCTTTTGCATTCAATGCCTGCGCATGGCCCTGGCTTCCATAACCGATCACCGCGATCGTCTTTCCCTCCATAAGAGAAAGGTTACAATCTTCCTGATAGTAAATTTTTGCTGCCATTTGTACATTACCTCCTGAGTTAGAATGAAAATAATTAAGTTACTGTTTCTATATCAATGAATCCCCGGAAACCGAAGCTTTTTTCGGACATCGGCAACCGACAAGTCTCATAAATACACGTATTTATGGCAAGAAACGGACATCGTCTGCCCCTCTGGAAAGTCCGGTCAGGCCAGTTCTGGCCAGCTCCAGTATTTCATATCCTTCCAGCATACTGGTAAATGCTTCCAGTTTGCTTTTCGGGCCTGTCAATTCGATCACCAGTGATTTATGTCCGATATCTACGATTTTTGCCCGGAATACATTGGCAATGGATATCAAATTCTGCCTTTCCTCCACTGCTGCCGCCACTTTTACGAGGAGCAGCTCCCGATTTACACTCTGATCCGGTTCCAGAACCTTAATATCCCGCACATCCACCAGCTTTGTCAACTGATGGGCAATCTGATCGAGAATCAATTCATCTCCGGTGGCCACCACAGTCATCCGGGAAAACCTTGGGTCTGCCGTCATACCTGCGGTGATACTGTCTATGCTATACCCCCGTCTGCTGAAAAGACCTGCAACCCGGCTGAGGACACCTGCTGTATTATCTACTAAAATGGACAATATTCTCTGCTTCACTGGTCATTCTTCCTTTCATCGCTTCGTTTTAAATTCTAAAGTATTTTACCAAGTTCTATTTTTTTTGTCAATGGAAACACTGTGAATATGCGGTATTTTTGCCATCACATAAAGTTCCTCCCGGTTTTGTTTCCACAAATCCTCCTCCAGCTCCACCACATACCCGCATCCGTTTTCCACATGCCACTGATAATAGCTTTTCGGGGAACTGGCATATTCTTCAAGGATACTCATAATATTTCCGCCGTGGGTAACGATCGTCGCTGATTTGGCCTTTTTGTTCAGACAGAAATACACCGCCCGCTCGAACCCTTTCAGGCTGCGCCAGCGAAAAGTCTCCCGGCTCTCCCCGTTGGGAAAAGGCAGAATCCCGCCGCTGTCCACCCATTTCTGGTAATCTGGATTGTCCGACAACTCCAGATAATTTTTATTTTCAAAATCCCCGAAATCGCATTCGGCCAGCTCCTCTATAATATGAAAAGGCTGCTTTGGATAAATCAGCCGGGCGGTCTGTACGCACCGGAGCATAGGGCTGACAAAGATATGCTCTGTCTCTGGATAAAAATGCTCTTCCAGAAAACGAATCCCCTGAGGGCACAGCGGTTCATCTGTAACACCGATATATCTTTTCTGCAGATTCCCTTCCGTAAAAGAATGCCGCAGAAGCACCAGCCTAAGCATCTTTTGTCACCGTATCTTTGATCACCACTGCGTTTCCGCAGACGATTCGATATACGCGCTTTGCCTTTTTTGCCAGCTTACAGCAAACCCGACCAACGGCTTCCCGAAAAGCCCGGTCGCGGGCATCCGCCGGAACCACGCCGTAGCCGACTTCATCGGATACGATGATCAAATCTGGATTTTTTTCAAAAATAAGTTCCGCCAGGTTCTGCACGTCCGTTCCCTGGTCGATCTGCCTGCCCACAAAGTTGTGAAACCCGTTGACCCCGCCTGCTTGCAGCAGTTCCTCCAGCGTACAACTCTCGCCGTTCACCCAATCGATCTGGGGAAACTTTTTCTTAGCATACTCCCATTTTCCCTGGTATGCGCCGCCTATCACCAACTCCATCATTTACCTCCTTATACATACAGCCACTGTCAGCGCTAACGCCATGCCCAGTTCTACTACCTGCACAAACCATCCGGCCAAATCTCCGGTAATGCCGCCGAATTTATCCTTTGCCATAACGCAGTAATAAAGATAAATCAAAAATCCTGTCGCTAAACAAACCGCTCCGGGAACCGGATCGAGAACCAAGATCGCCCCGCAGCAAACAATCAGATAACAGACCATGGAAACGGCAACCGTCCTTTTCTGCGCCCCGTCGGAAAAAGCCGCCGCCAAACCGGTATTTTTCGCCATGGGCCTGGTCACAATGGCCAGACCGCTCAAAGATCGGGAAAACACATAAGTGCAGGCAAGCTGAAACAAGCTTCGCATGTCCGAAAACGCGCCCTCTTGCCAAATGGCCAGCGCCGTATCCTGAAAGGTAGTGTACACGCCCAACGTTAGAGAGAAATACACACAGCCCATAATCACCGCAAAAGCCCCGGCGCACGAATCCTTTAAGATTTCCAATCTTCGCTCTGGTTCCTGCCAAGAGCCCAAGGCGTCGGACGTATCCAATAGTCCGTCCAGATGGATGCCCCCGGTCACTGCTACCGGAATCAGGGCGAGTACCACCGCCCCCACGCCGAAACCGCCCCCGTCCAGATGCAAAAGAGGCAGCAAAGCCATCCATCCCACCGTCAGGGCGCCGATGACCAAACCCACCATGGGGAAAAAGCACATCACATAGCGCATATTCTCTTTGTCCCAGGGACTGTTCGGCATAGGAATTTTGGAATACATGGAGAAAGCGATTTTAAAACTGTTCCACAATGCACCCACTATACAATTTTCTCCTTTCTTATATGTCCTTTTGGCCATTGCCGCGAGGGTCAAACACCCTGCTATTACAGGGTATTTGATTTCAGAGGCAGCGCAATTCCGTAGACCACCTCTGTCGCCGCTTCTGCCATCCGTACCATCCGGCAGTTGATCTCTCCTAGATATTGCTGATACCGCCGCGTCTCTTCCTCATAAGGCTGGCAATCGGAAAAAATTTCATTGGTTACCACACAGAGCCGTGCTGCCTGCTTTAACAGAGTTTCGATGCCGCGCATAACCGCCTCCACCGTCCGCTCTCCTGCGCCGTCCTCCTGAAACATTTCGTTTGCCACCAAATTGGACATGCATTCCAAAAGAATATGGGACCCCGCGGGAACCTGCACTTTGTCAAGCCCCGTATAACACTCCAGCGTCTCAAAGCCCTTGCCTTTTCGCATATTTCGATGCCGCTCAATCCGCCGATGGCTTTCTTCGTCAAAAGGATACATCGTAGCGATATAAATCCGCTCTGCCGGCCCATATGAGAGAATCAAATCTTCTGCATAAGCAGATTTGCCGCTGCCGCTGCCTCCTGTAATCACTGTCAGCATGTTTCCTCCCTAATCCAAAGGCTTGTACTCTTCCATATCGTTGTCACAGAATGTACTCATCTTTTCATATACATCCACCGCCATATCCAGAAGCGGGAACAAAGCCACAGCTCCGGTTCCTTCTCCCAGGCACATATTGCCATGCAGGAAAGCTTCTTTTTCCAGAGCATCCAAAATCATATGCGCCGCCGGCTCCTTGGAAACATGGGAAGCGATCATATAATCCTTAGCCTGGGGACAGATCCGCGCTGCAGTCACTGCTGCCGCCCCGGAGATGAATCCGTCAATCACCACTGGAATCTCAAGCGCTGCGCCGCCCAAGAAGACGCCGATCAGGCCGCCGATATCAAAACCGCCCACCTTGGCAAGCACATCCACCGGATCGGCTGGATTGGGCTTATGCTTCTGAATAGCCTGGCGGATGGCCCAAATCTTTTTCTCCAGACCCGCGCTGGACAGACCCGCGCCGCGTCCGGTCACTACTTCCACCGGCTGATCCAGCAAAACGGTCATAATCGCGCTGCTGGTGGTGGTATTTCCGATTCCCATCTCCCCGGTGGCTAATAGACCGTAGCCTTTTTCCTTTAGCTCCTCCACCGTCTGAATCCCCACCTCAATGGATTGTATCGCCTGTTCATAAGTCATGGCCGGCTCTTTTGCCATATTCTTTGTCCCGTAGGCAACTTTTTTCCTCGGAACGATGGTGTCTGTCACCATTCCGATATCAATCGGAATCAGATCCGCGCCCACCTGCTTACAGAACAGGCTGGACGTCGCCTGGTTTTTCAGAAAGTTCTCTGCAACCAATGCTGTGATTTCTTGTCCCGACTGCGTTACGCCTTCTTCCACAACACCGTTATCTGCACACATGGAAATCAGCGCTTTTTTTTCAATATGTATCTCCTGGCTGCGCCCAATCCCGGCGATCTGCACCACCAGGTCTTCCATCAGCCCCAGGCTGTGAAGCGGATGGGCAATGCTGTCCCAGCGTTTTTTTGCCGCCTCCATGGACGGGCCGTCCAGCGGTTTGATTTTCTCAATGGTTTCTTGAAACGTCAACATTCGTATATGCCTCCTGTCAATTGATTATCATTCATATTTATATTTTACTACAAAACGCGTCAAATTACTATTGTAAAAACAACATATCTGGAATTTTATGTTATGAATAAGTTTTCCCGGCTCAAAGAGACGCCGCAGAGCGAAATAACCCGTCGCTCTGCGGCGTCCCCTTGCAATACCGACAATCTAAAATTCTATCACTTCCGGTTTGTCAGTAAACGAACAGATGGTTGCCGTACCATGGGTAAAATAAAGCACCGTCATCACATTGTCGTCCACCGAGTACATGCTGCTTAAGGCCTTCTTATTGGCTTCCATCATCGCAACGCGTGCCTCGCGGCGCGTATCTTCTTTTACCTCACCTGCAATCCGAATCCAGGTGTTGTTGTACATGGCGCTGATTTCAATTTTCGGATTCGCCATCATCTGTTTGTATACGTCCTTCTGATTTGCAGTCACCAGATAAATCTTCCCCTCAAATCCACAGAGCGCCCCAAAAGGCCGAACGCGCGGCTGGCCGTTTTCCTCACAGGTGGCAACGTAAAACACTCCCGCAGATTTCAAATATTCCAATACTTTTTCCATTGAAAAACTCCTTTCAAAAATCCTCTTGACGTTTTCTTTTTATGTAAGTAATATTATATAACATAGAGTTTCTTTTGCAAGTACCATTTTTAGAAGAGGAAGGTCTGATATTATGATCATTGATATGCATACCCATATTTTTCCAGATGAGGTGGCAAAAAAAGCCATCCCCAAACTGTCAAAAACCATTGATCTCCCGCCCAGTATGAACGGCACCGCCGACGGCCTGCTAGACTCCATGATGCGCGCCGGCGTTGACCTCAGCATCATTTTGCCCACGATCACCAACACCCGGCAGTTTGACTCCATCATCCGTTTTGCCAATTTCATCAACGAACGGGAATACCCAAAGGACGGGCCGAAGCTTTTCTCCATCGCCGGGATACATCCAGATATGCCGGATTATAAGGAAAAGCTGACGCAGATTTATCAAATGGGATTTAAGGGCATCAAAATCCATCCCGATTATCAGGAGGTGTTCTTCGATGATATCCGCTATATGCGGATTCTGGACAAGACCTCCGAGCTGGGCCTGTTCACCATCACGCATGCCGGATACGATCCTTACTCGCCGGATCGGGTACATTGCAGCGCCTCCCGTATCCGCCGTGTACTGGACGAGGTAGCCCCGAAAAATCTGATTCTGGCCCATATGGGCAACAACGAACTGTATGACGAATCGGAAGAACTGCTGGTCGGACAGGATGTTTACTTTGACACGGCTTATTCCATCTGCCATATGAAAAAAGAACAACTTTTCCGTATGATCAAAAACCACGGCGCACACCGGATCCTTTTCGGATCTGACGCTCCCTGGGGCGCCCAAAAAGACGCCGTTTCCATCCTGCGCTCCCTGCCATTGACGCCAGAGGAGCAGGAACAGATTTTCTGGAAAAACGCCGCCGCGCTGCTGAAACTTTAAAAACTATCTGCAATCAGAAAGGAGTTTAACCGTCATGAAAAAACAATGGTTTGCCGTTTGGCTGTTTCTTTTCGGTCTGCTCTTTCTCCCCGCCGCCATCGTTCGGGCAGAATCGCTTCCGAAACTGAGCAGCACAGAGCTTTCCATCGCTGCGGGAAAAAGCCAGAGACTCACGGTGGAGGACGCGGCGGATAGCAGCATTTTGTGGAGCAGTTCCGATGAACAGGTCGCAACCGTCACCTCTTCGGGCAAAGTCACCGGAATTCAGGGCGGACAGGCTGTGATCACTGCCCATGTAAACGGCCAGGATCTGCAATGTCAGGTTACGGTAAAAAGCATCCAGATGCAGACTTCCACCCTCCTGATGCAGCTCAAAACCTCCAGCACCCTAAAGCTGAATCAGCAGAATATTTCCGGCAGCATCACCTGGAAAAGCAGCGACAAAAAGACGGCCACCGTCAGCAGTAAGGGAAAAGTAACCGCTAAGAAAACAGGAACGGTCACCATCACGGCCAAAGCAGACGGCTGCACAGCTTCTTGTAAAATCACGGTTGTCAACGCCGTTTTAAGCGCAACACAGCTTTCCCTGATCAAAGGAAAAACCAAGCTTTTGCAAATCACAGGAACTTCCCAGACAGCCGCCTGGAAAAGCAGTAAGCCCTCCGTTGTCTCCGTCAGCAACAAAGGAAAGCTCACAGCCAAAAAGAAAGGAACGGCGACGATTACCGCTGTCATTGACTCCTCCATTACGCTGACCTGCCAAGTTACCGTTACCTATCCGGTCTGGAACAAGCTGATGGATCAGTACCAGAGCGATTCCAGTGTAAAACAGCTCTTATTTGTCAAATACATTAGAGGCAGCAGCGCCAAAGTGCTGTTATATCAGAAATCGGGGACAAAGTGGAAGAAATTTCTGACCTGTCCGGGATATGTGGGCAGCAATGGAATCGGAACTGCCAAAGAAGGCGTTGCCATAACCCCCACCGGAACTTACACCCTCACCGGCGGTTTCGGGATTTTACCAGACCCAGGGGCAAAGATGACCTACCTGCAGGTAAACAGCAATCATTACTGGTGCGGAGACAGAAACTATTATAACCAGTTAATCGACATTACCCAAAAGCCCCATACCTGCGCCGGGGAACATCTGATCGACTATGCGCCAAGCTACCATTACGGCATGTTCTTCGACTATAACAAGGAATGCGTTTATGGAAAAGGATCGGCGTTTTTCCTTCATTGCAGTGGGAATTATACTTATACAGGAGGATGTATCGCCGTCAGCCAGCAGAATATGATAAAAATTTTACAGAACACAGAAAAAGGAGCAAAAATTTGCATTTACAAAAAGGATACGCCCTGATCTTCAGGGTATATCCTTTTTTCTGATATCCTTACTTTAGAACCTTTAGCATCAAAACCGCAATCCCAAGAGTGAGCAGAGCTGTCGCTGCTGCCAACAAAAACTTCTGATAAGGACGCTTTCCTTCTTCTTTGGCTTTTGAAATCTCATCCATTCTTTTTCCTTCTGTAAATGCCACGATTTCTTTGTAGGTCTGAATATCAAATCTTTTTTTCTCTTTCTCGACACGGAATGCAAACCCACACAGAATGACAATCAACGCCGCCCATATACCAATCCCAATATTTCCCAAATAATGCATCAGAGGAATTGGCGTTAAAATGGCCAACACGAACAAAACCGAAAAAATATTGCTCACTTTTTTAAATCGATGCTTGTCCTCTTGCCTAATTTCTTCTTTCATTTCTTCTAGATCCCCTTTCGCCAGCGTATCAATAGAAACATCTAAAACTTCACTTAGACGAAGCAGACTATTAATATCTGGATAGGTCTTACCCGTTTCCCAATTTGATATGGTCTGCCTGGAAACATATATTTTTTCTGCCAGCAAATCCTGGGAGAGTTCCAATTCATCCCGATATTTTTTAATCTGTTTACCCAGTTCCACTCTTAATCTCATCCCCCTTCTTTTTTTGTCTATTGTGGGCGAATTTATCCGTTTTGTCTATCCAATATTTTTGACATCCCTGTATTTTCCAGTGTCAAAAGTCTTTGACGCCCTTGATTACTGCATCAAAAAATCCCCCTGCTTCAAAATAGCAGAGGGATTCACTCTCCTATCCTCTCATGAATGAGAGAAATCGCGGAATTTTCCATAAAGCAAAAAACGCCTTGCTGTACAAGACGTCTTCAGAAACTCCTTCTACACATGGCAGATGAGCTATTATTAAGTATATGCTATCTTCATCAATTTGTCAACAACTCTAAGCGATAAAATTTGCACTAATTATTTTTCTGTGGATGAAATTTTTGCCTTATACCGCTCATAATGCCTCAATTTTTTTCTTAACGAATGATCTTGCTCAAAGTAAAAGGCAGTAACCAACAAACAGTATGAATCTCGTCGCTCTACAACAACCATATAGCGTTCTTCTTCAAATAACATATGTACTCTGGTGGTGTTTTTATATGGTTCGCTCCAAACTTTTATCCCTTCACATTCTTCACACTGTGAGGAATCACAATCATAATTTTCAATAAATGCTCTAATCCATCGGATTCTCTCACATCTCCTAAAATCCGGTACACGCTCCCCATTTTTTAAATAATCTTGACAGGTAACATGAAAAAAGGCTTCTTCCTTACCATACTCAATCGGATGTTTACGAATATTGACTTGTTTGCCTTCAAATACAGGATGTGTCTTTATAAAATCAGCTTTAAAAATTTGATATAATGCCTCCTGATATTTCATCCAATCATTTTCATAATCCTCCCACATTTCCTGTTCAGGCAGCCAACAAGTGTCTCTTGTCATATTATTCCCCCGCTTTCCACGCAAGCAGGTTTACTTTTTCCTCACGTAATAAAGTGGTTTTGTGTAATGTATAACCCGATCGTTTTTTTATCAAATCAACTATTTCCTGTTTTGCCTGGCTTTTTACAAAGCCTTTTGGGAAAATCCTATTTTCATAACAAATGGCCCCTATTATAATATCCACTATCTGCATAATCTGAACTTCATCGGAGCGTATTGTCTGCAAACGATGAATTGTTTTTTGTGAAAAAACATTAATTGAATTGCAGCATACTTCCTTTAACTTTTTTGCTTTCTGGGAAGAATTGCTGTCTTTTATATCAATATATATTTCATAACAGTCCATTGGTGAAAAAATAACTTTTAACATATCAAAATACATTTTATAATACCATATATCATGTGTTTGATTATACTCATCATGACTCAGTTTAGTTTTATCTGGAATAATAACACCACGGAAATGCAAATCATAATCATCAAAAAAATAATGAACCAAATCTTTATATAAATCAACTTTCGCAGGACTAATTTTTGTCCACTTCATTTCCATTGTTTCAGAAATATGATTTCTTTTTTTTATCTGCCGAATATGTTTATTGATTTCTTTAAGTTTAAACTGGGGACACCACACAGCCCCCAATACCATAGCATTGCTACTGTCATGTTCAAGATGACATGTTTCATCGCAATAAATATTATATAACATATTTTCACCACCTTAGTTTTTCTGTTTCCTCCCATAATAAGTGGATTCTTCTGCTACCATAGCTTGTGTTTTGGGTTCATCGTAAAGACGTGTAGCCTTCTCAAGGTCTTTTTCAAATTCTGCGCTTACCAAACCAAAATATTTTTCAAAAAACGCTTTCAGTTTTTCGATGACTATCTGCTTCTTTTTATTACGATTTGCTCCACTGCCAAAACGAGAGACAGGCGGCATCAGACGGTCAATATCGGTTCCAGTTGTCTTAAATATACCATCACGGAAAGCATTCTCCACAAACTTCCTAGTTTCTTCCAACTTTAATTTTTCTTCTGTAATCAAAATCTGAATATCCGCTTCGCGCTGTTTTTTTACAAAACGCTGCCAGTCTGCATTTATATCAGTATTGATATTAATAGTGGAAATGAAGTTTTCGATCAGTTCTTTTTTCGATCTGAGCTGTAAACTGGATTTGATTGCCTTATCAATTACACTCAGAATTTCTTTATCCTTGCAATTGCTATTGTGATATTTTGCAACCAACATCAGGATATAATCTATGTTAACTTCAATTTGCTTAACCAATTCCATTTCAAAGACAACATCATCCAGGATACTGTCCTTACTCCCTGGCTTAGGCCTTATTTCATCATACACATCATGATATGTACCTGTATAATCCTGAAAATCAATTGGAGTTAAAATTTCATTTCCTGCAAAACGGTCAAAAGCCGAAAGAATGTTTCTTAAACGAAGGATGTTGCCGAATAGTACAAGGAACTCTTTTTTGTTCTGTTCTCCAATAATCGGTCTTCCCAAAGGAAAGCGTTCAAGCAATTCTGTAATATGTTCTTCATAGCCTTTCTGGTTATCCCCTTTATCATTGGTGTATCCATAATAATAATCATCATAAGATTTTAAAAGCACAACACCATTGGCTTCTTTATCTCCAAACAATGCGACTGCATTGTTTGTCTCTTTTTCCAAATCACGGAAACAGACAATATTACCAAAAGTTTTAACAGAATTCAAAATGCGGTTCGTTCTTGAAAATGCCTGTATCAGAGCGTGCATTTTTAAGTTTTTATCAACCCAAAGGGTATTGAGCGTTGTGGCATCAAAACCAGTCAGGAACATATTCACGACAATCAGCAAATCAATCTCTCGTTTCTTTACCTTATCAGATAAGTCTTTGTAATAATCCTGAAATCCCTTGCTGGACGTGTCAAAGTTCGTTTTAAAGATTTTATTGTAATCTTTGATTGCCATATCCAGAAAATCACGAGAGTTCTGGTCAAGACCATCCATATCAAAACTTTCATCCTCCAGAATTCCATCCATATTATCTGCTTCGTTCGGAGCAAAAGAAAAGATAGTTGCTATTATCAGATCACGGTGCTGGCCTGCTATCTGTTTTTTCAGCTCTAAGTAATACTTTTTGCAAACAGAAATGGAGTTGACTGCGAATATAGAATTAAATCCATTCACACGCTGACTTTTCAGATTGTAATAAGAATTTCGCATAGTCTTTTGGTCAAAATGTTCCAGAATATACTTCACAACTTCCGAAATACGATCTGATGATGCAAGTGCTTCTTCGGTATCAATGGCGGTAACTTTTTTGTCCTGCCTGCCGTCTCTTTGCCTGACTGTGTTGATATAGTCAATACGAAATGGAAGAACATTGCCGTCATTGATTGCGTCCACAATGGTATAAGTATGAAGTTTCACACCAAATGCCTGTTCTGTGGTTTTCAGATTGGGATTGCTGCCAGTACTGGCATTGACAGCAAAAATCGGTGTGCCTGTAAATCCAAAAATATGATAATTCCTGAAATACTTATCTGTCTTAATGATTTTTCCACCTTTTTTTATCTGGCCTCCTACTATTCTGCTGTGCATATCTCCGAACTGACTTCGATGACATTCATCAAATATCAAAACGACATGCTTATCTCTAATAGAATGCAACGGATTTTTCATAATAAATATATCCAACTTTTGGATGGTCGTTACAATAATCCGGGAAGTACTGTCCTCAAGCTGTCTTTGAAGAACAGCTGTACTCTTATTGCTGTTGGCGGCGCCCTTCTCAAAGCGGTCATATTCCTTAATTGTCTGGTAATCCAAATCCTTACGGTCAACCACAAAGAGAACTTTGTCAATATACGGCAGACTTGCCGCAAGCTGTGCCGTCTTAAAGGAAGTCAGAGTTTTTCCACTTCCTGTGGTGTGCCAGATGTATCCTCCGGCTTCGATAGTGCCTGTTTTCCTATAATTTGCAGATACTTCAATTCTGTTTAGAACCCGTTCAGTTGCTATAATCTGATAGGGCCTCAGGACAAGCAACATTTTTTCGGATGTGAATACACAGTATTTTGTCAGAATATTCAAAATGGTGTGTTTCGCAAAAAATGTCTTTGTAAAGTCCACAAGGTCTGGAATAATTCGATTATTGCCATCTGCCCAATAGGAAGTGAATTCAAAGCTGTTGGAAGTTTTCTTGCTGTGTTTCCTGGATGTATTTGTGCTTTCCTTAATATGACTGGCTCTGGTAGTATTGGAGTAATATCTAGTGAATGTGCCATTGGATATTACAAAAATCTGCACATACTCATAAAGTCCGCAGCCAGCCCAAAAACTGTCACGCTGATATCGATTAATCTGGTTAAACGCCTCCTGAATAGCAACGCCGCGGCGTTTCAGTTCTACATGAACCAGTGGCAAACCGTTGACCAAAATTGTCACATCATACTGGGTATCATGCCTTGCACCATCTTTTATGTCGGAAACATACTGGTTAATGACTTGTAAACGGTTGTTATGAATATTCTTTCTATCAATCAGGGAGATGTTTATGGTCGTACCGTCCTCACGAATCAAATTCTGCACATGATCTTCCTGAATTTTTTGGGTCTTTTCCACAATTCCCTCATTGACATTGGCAATTTTACTTTTGAAAAAGCTGTCCCATTCCTTATCCGTAAACGAATAATTGTTTAGCGATTCTAACTGTCTGCGAAGATTGGCAATGAGTGCATCGCAATTTGTAATAGCCATATACTCATAACCCTGTTCTCCCAGCATCTTGATAAATACCGATTCCAGGTCTGGTTCGCTCTGGTATGTGTCAGAACGTTCGCTCTGTGGCTCATATTCGGTTACAACCGTACTTTCATCAGTGGAGAGCACAATATTGTAGGTACTCATAAAAACCCCCTTCTTCGCATTACTCTGCCGGTTGGAAAGTCAGCAGTTTATCGCGATAGTATTCATATTGCTTCTGGCGGGCTTCGATTTCTGCCGGAAGTCCGCTAATCAAATCATTGCAAAGCGCATCAAAATGGTCAAGAATAGAAACGATACGATTCTGTTCTTCAAACAATGGAATTGAAAGTAATACTTGTTTTACCTGCCCCGCTGTGATAAGGGGCTGACCTCCACCTTTTGCATAACGGTGCAAATCCATATTGACAAGCTGATAGTAAATATATTTAAGATTATAATCTTCTTTTACATCGACAATAAGGGTGTTATCAGATACATCATATTTGTCATGTGATAAATGGGTATATCCTGCATTTGCTCCAACACGAGCAACCAAAATATTTGTCTTGTTATAAACTGCCTGATTGGTTCGTGCGATTATACCAGTCGAACCGTATACAGGATATTTGCCATCAATATTTT
Organism: uncultured Lachnospiraceae bacterium; assembly: GCA_947571775.1. GTDB lineage: Bacteria > Bacillota > Clostridia > Lachnospirales > Lachnospiraceae > MGBC164599. The sequence goes on from CANOZK010000004.1 coordinate 129,424, forward strand.
TTGTCTTTGCTTTTCCTGATGAAACAGAATAGCATATTTCATCTAATGGTAGCATAACAAAACCAAACACATACTGAATGAGCTTAATCATACCTGCTCGTTGCTCGTTGCTCGTTGCTCGTCAGAGACGATTGCACCAGTCTCGGAAAATGTCAATAGAATATCACGATAATATTCATATTGTCTTTGTCGTGCTTCAATCTCTGCTGGCAAACCGATATTCAGTTCGGAACAAATTACATCAAAATTATCCAGTACATTGACAATACGTTGCTGAACTTGCAAATCTGGAAGCGCAAGCTTTGTATCCAAAATGAGTGTTGAATTTAGGTCGCCTCTGGCTCCCCGCCTTTTCAAGAGCAATTCGGAATATTTTCTACACATACAGTAATAAACATATTTATAGAGAGCTTTAGAAGGGTCAATCTCCATATTCAAGCAATGTTGATTTGTAGTTACTTTGATTTTATTGACTGCACAACGTCCTGCCGATGCACCAGAAATTGTTACAATCACACAATTTTCTGGAATCCATTTTACAGCTGTTTCTCTGACTGCTTTCTCGGTAATAAAACTGTCTACTTCATAAATTTCATTAAATTTTACATCCTGTGTTCTTATCCATGGAATCGTTCCATTTTCATAAAAATCTGAGGTTCCTTTCGCTGGTGTGGCGCCTGAACAACTGCGTTTGACTACATCTCTTAGAGAAACAATATTCACTTCATTATCGAAAGTCAGTAGTTTATTACGATAATAGTTATATTGTCTTTGCCTTGCTGTTAGTTCCGCTGCCAATTCCGCTGTTAATCCTGCTATTAACTCTGTGAAATTATCTAAAATACGAACAATTTCACTCTGGATTGGTAAAGGCGGAACTGGTATAACAAATTCTTCTGTTACGGGTAATGAAATTTGTGGCAGTGAACCCATACCAGATGCTAAATTTCTAAATTTTTGAATGTTATTCTTCAGAACATAGTATAAAAATTTCACTGTGATTTTATTATCGGTTGTATATGCCCACATTTCATTTTTAAAAGTGAATGGTTTTTCGTAATATACAACATCAATAATACCTCTAGATTGAACTAATACAGCGGGCATTCTTGTAATATTAGCGTTAGGAATATCTTCTTCTCGTGCATTTATAACGGTTTTTCCACCTGCAAAAACTTTAATTTTTCCATCTGGAGTATTAATTTCTTTCATTTTTTTTGCTGTAATAGATGTGCCTTTTATTCTTTTAAAAACATCTTTTACTTTTTTAAATTCAACACCATTAGGGCAAAGTTTCTGAATTAATTTTTCAAGTTTGCTCATTATCATGCCTCAATTTCTGTAATGATTTTCGTAATTTCATCTCTCAAAAACTGCTCTCTGACAACGATTTTTTCGATTTCTGTATTGAGTTTCACAATATCGATTTCCTCTCTAGTATTTTTCTGCTCTACATAAGTATTCACAGAAAGATTGTAGTTCTGTTCAAAAATTTCTTCATAAGGAACACATCGGGCAAAGTAATCAACATCCGCACGAGAAACAAATTCCTCCACAATATGCATTATATTTTCATCTGTCAGCCGATTACTATTTGTTACTTTTACAAATTCGTTGGAAGCATCGATAAACAAAGTACGATTGTCAGCCTTGCTGCGTTTCAAAACCATAATGCAAGTCGCAATCGAGGTTCCAAAAAACAGATTACTCGGCAACTGAATAATACAGTCAATGAAATTATTATCAATCAGATATTGACGGATTTTCTTCTCAGCTCCACCGCGATACATGATACCAGGGAAGCAAACAATGGCCGCTGTTCCATTGGTGGCAAGCCATGCCAGAGAGTGCATGATAAACGCAAGGTCTGCTTTGGACTTCGGTGCAAGCACTCCGGCAGAAGAAAAACGAGGGTCATTGATCAAAACAGGGTTGTTATCTCCCTCCCATTTGATGGAATATGGAGGATTGGAAACAATCACCTCAAAAGGTTCATCATCCCAATGTTGCGGGGACAGTAATGTATCCTCATGAGCAATGTCAAACTTGTCAAAATCGATGTCATGAAGAAACATATTGATACGGCAAAGGTTATAAGTGGTCAAGTTTATTTCCTGACCATAAAAACCTTGGCGAACGTTCTCTTTACCAAGGATTTTCGCTGCTTTTAGAAGTAGAGAACCAGAACCGCAGGCGGGATCATATACCTTATTAACCTCAATTTTTCCAACAACCGCAATACGAGTCAGCAATTCCGATACTTCCTGGGGAGTAAAAAACTCTCCGCCGCTTTTTCCGGCATTGGATGCGTACATACTCATTAGATATTCGTAGGCATCGCCAAAGGCATCAATGGAGTTTTCCTTGTAATCACCCAGCCTCATATTCGCAACGCCCTCAATCAGCTTCACAAGATTTGCATTTCGTTTTGCAACAGTGGCCCCCAGCTTATTGCTGTTGACATCAATATCATCAAACAGTCCGGCGAAATTACCTTCGCTTTCACTGCCTTTCGCAGACTCCTCAATATGGTGAAAGGCAGCTTCTAAAGTCATATTCAGATTTTCATCACTTACAGCTTTCTTTTTAACATTGCAGAAAAGCTCAGACGGCAGAATGAAGAAACCTTTTGTATGAACCAAATCTTCACGAGCCTGTTCTGCATCTTCATCGGATAGCAAAACATAATCGAAGCCATCGTTTCCTGCTTCAATTTCACCCTCGTTGATATAATTGGTCAGATTCTCAGAAATATAGCGATAGAACATCATGCCCAGCACATAAGATTTGAAATCCCATCCGTCTACACTCCCACGCAGTTCATCAGCAATCGCCCAGATTGCGCGATGCAGCTCATCACGCTCCTGCTCTTTTTTTACATCAGCCATTTTGTTCTCCTTTTCAACCGATATGAATCCAGTTAATTTTTCTCGCTGTAATAATTTACCATCTCAATACTCTATCACGAAAATGCAAAATTTTCAATCTATTGACATTATTTTTAAGGTTTTGACCTCATTGCTAAAAGCATCAAAAATCCCCCTGCTTCAAAACTGCAAGGGGATTTTCTAAATCTTTTACAAAACTCTATTCTTCTTCCGGCAGCGCTGTTTTCTTACGCACAGATACGGTCTCGTCGTAACAGGTAAAGATTTCTTCTACTTCTTTTTTATCAAACACTGGCGTCAGCAAACTTACCACTGGCACAACAATCAGCCCTACAATCATCGCAGCCGCCCCGGCGTTGATTGGGGACTGGATAAAATGCAAAAACATATTCAACACGGTAATTCCCACGCCGCAGATAAAGCTGGCCCATACGGCAGGTCGGGTCACTCGCTTCCAGCAAAGCCCATACAGGAACGGAGCCAGGAACGCCCCGGCCAGAGCTCCCCAGGAAATCCCCATCAACTGAGCGATAAACGTAGGCGGGTCTAATGCCAGCACTACGGAAACAGCGATAAAGAATACAATCAGCACCCGCATCACCAGAAGCTGAAGCTTGTCGCTCATGTCCTTGACCAAATTTCCTTTGATGAAATCCAGCGTCAGCGTAGAGCTGGAGGTCAGCACCAATGAAGACAGCGTGGACATGGAGGCAGACAAAACCAGAATAATCACAACTCCAATCAAGATATCCGGCAGTGTGGACAGCATAGACGGAATGATGGCGTCGTATGCGATCGCGCCGTCCGGCCCATAGATGGAATCGTTTTCAAACAAACGGCCGAATCCGCCCAGGAAGTAACAGCCCCCGGAAATCACCAGAGCAAAAAACGTAGAGATAATGGTTCCTGCTTTTACCGCTTTTTCGTCCTTTATGGTATAAAACTTATGTACCATCTGGGGAAGTCCCCAGGTTCCCAGAGAAGTCAAAATTACCACGCCCAATAAATTTAAGGGATCTGGGCCAAAAAACGAAGTAAACGCCCCCGGCTGGCCGGCAGTAATCGGCACATCGCTTTCTAGTTCCGCCAACTTGCCCACCGCTTGCATAAAACCGCCCTGGCCGTTCAATACAGCCGCAATGACGGCCACGATCCCACCCAGCATTACAATTCCCTGGATAAAATCGTTGATCGCTGTGGCCATATATCCGCCCAGGATTACATAAATCCCGGTCAAAACCGCCATCAGAATTACACAGACCGCATATGGAATGTCAAAAGACATCCCGAACAGACGGGATAACCCATTATACAAAGACGCAGTATAAGGAATCAAAAAGATAAACACGATAGCAGAGGCAGCAACCCGCAAAGCATTGCTGTCAAATCGTTTTCCAAAAAAGTCCGGCATAGTCGCTGCTTCCAAGTGCTTGGTCATAATCCTGGTTCTCCGTCCTAAGAGCACCCAGGCCAGCAGGCTTCCAATCAGCGCGTTTCCAATTCCTACCCATGTGGTTGCCAGACCATATTTCCAGCCAAATTGCCCCGCATAGCCCACAAACACGACTGCGGAGAAATAAGAAGTCCCATAGGCGAACGCGGTCAGCCAGGGGCCGACCGAACGGCCCCCCAGCACAAAATCATTGACACTGCCCGCATGTTTTCTGGAATAGACGCCCACTCCCACCATAACGCCAAAAAAGATAAGTAGCAGCAAAATTTTTACAATCATTCGTTTTTTCTCCCCTCCCGGACTTTCACGGCTGCGCGTCAGATCCGGTTTTGTATGTATCTGCGTATATTGGATGTATTGACATACTTACTCAGTTTTTCCCCATCTTTTACCACTAAAGTCGGGGCCTGCATAATGCCGAACTTCCGGGCCAGATCCGGATGTTTCTCTGCGTCGATAATCTCGACCTTTTCGTCTGCTAACATCGCCTTTGCCGCTTTACAATTCGGGCAAGTGCTGGTGGTAAACAAATATTTCACCCCGGCAGCCGGCTGGATATCTACCTGATCCTCGCTAATGGTCACCACCTGGCTGGGAAGCTTTCTTTTCCTTGCTTTGATCCGACGGACATCGTAAAGTTTCCGATTCTTGTATTCCTGGCTCTTTCCGTCGTTCCAGTTCTGCACCGGCCGGTAATAACCCGTGATGCGGCTGTAAACCTCTGCCTCCGCCCCGCAAGTCGGGCAGGTGAAGTGTTCGCCGGTAATGTATCCATGCTCTGCGCAAACCGAATAGGTTGGAGAAATGGTGTAATAGGGAAGCTGGTAATTTTCGGCAATTTTGCGCACCAGGGAAGCCGCGGACTTCCAGTCTGGCAGTTTTTCTCCAATAAATCCGTGGAACACAGTCCCGGAAGTGTACAAGGTCTGCAACTCGTCCTGAATATCCAGGGCATCGAAAATGTCTTCGGTATAGCCTACCGGAAGATGGGAACTGTTGGTATAGTAAGGCATATCGCCGGTTTCCCCCGCTGTGCGGATATCCGGCCAGCGATCCCGGTCATGCTTCGCCAGACGATAGGCTGCGGATTCTGCCGGAGTGGCTTCCAGGTTAAAAAGCTCGCCGTACTGCTCCTGATAATCCGATAATTTTTCCCGCATATGATTCAGCACTTCTCTGGTGAATTTCTGCGTCTTTTCATCGATCATGCTCTCTCCGAGCCAGCAGGCGTTTAAGCCAACCTCGCTCATGCCCACCAGTCCAATTGTGGAGAAATGATGGTCAAAATTCCCCAGATACCGTTTGGTATAAGGATACAGACCTTCGTCCAGGAGCTTTGTGACAACTTCTCGTTTGATATGCAAAGAGCGGGCGGACAGATCCATAATCCGGTCTAAGCGATGGTAAAATTCCTCTGGACTCTTGGAAAGGTAGGCAATCCGGGGCATATTGATGGTCACCACGCCGATGGATCCGGTGCTCTCCCCAGAACCGAAGAATCCGCCGGTTTTCTTTCTCAGCTCCCGCAGATCCAGCCGCAGCCGACAGCACATGCTCCGAATGTCGCTGGGCTTCATATCGCTGTTGATGTAATTGGAGAAATAAGGCGTTCCGTACTTGGAGGTCATCTCAAAGAGCAGGCGGTTGTTTTCTGTATCGGACCAGTCAAATTCATTGGTAATGGAATAAGTCGGGATGGGATACTGGAATCCTCTCCCCTCGGCGTCCCCTTCGATCATGATTTCAATAAACGCCTTATTGATCATATCCATCTCTTTTTTGCAGTCCTTATACTGGAAATCCATCTCCTCCCCGCCTACGATAGCCGGAAGCTCCGCCAGGTCATCGGGAACCGTCCAGTCCAGCGTGATATTGGAAAAGGGCGACTGCGTTCCCCAACGGCTGGGCGTATTTACCCCATAAACAAAGGATTCGATGCATTTTTTTACCTCTGGATAAGTAAGGCCGTCCACCTTGACATAGGGAGACAGGTATGTATCAAAAGAGGAAAACGCCTGTGCGCCTGCCCATTCATTCTGCATAATCCCCAGGAAGTTGACCATCTGGTTGCAAAGTACGCTCAAGTGCTTGGCCGGGGAAGAGGTAATCTTGCCGTGGATTCCCCCCAGTCCTTCCTGAATCAACTGTTTGAGCGACCAGCCTGCGCAGTATCCGGTGAGCATGGAGAGATCGTGGATATGGATATCCGCATCCCGGTGCGCCTGGGAAATCTCCAGGTCATAGACTTCAGAGAGCCAGTAATTCGCGGTCACCGCGCCGGAATTGTTTAAAATCAGACCGCCTACGGAGTAGGTAACCGTCGAATTTTCTTTTACCCGCCAGTCCTCTACCTTCACATAGCTGTCTACAATCTCTTTATAATCCAGGATAGTAGATTTCATATTGCGAACCTTCTCCCGCTGTCTGCGGTACAAGATATAGGCTTTCGCCACATCGGCATAGCCAGTCTGAATCAATACGTTTTCCACACTGTCCTGGATATCCTCGACGGTAATCTGCCCGTCCTTTATCTTTTCCTGAAAATCTGCCGTTACCCGAAGCCCCAGCAGGCTTAAAATATCATCGCCATACTGTTTTTCCTTCGCCTCAAAGGCTTTGCGGATTGCTTCGTTGATCTTATCCAACTGAAATTCTACAATTTGACCATCACGTTTGATTACTTGAAACATAAAATGCCTCCTGTTTTTTCTTTTGTGTACTTTCGGAAAAAAATTCCAAGAGTACACTTTTCTGATGATTTTCCCATTACGGTACTTGCAGACTATTATAACAGTACAGATCCGATCAGTCAAGGATAGATTACAAGATATTGTACTTTGTCGATTTGTATAAAACAATATCTTGTGATTCTATTTCTATCGCGTTTGCAGGAAAGCCGCCTCTCTCTGGGCATTTTCATCGTCTGGATAACGCGTCAGATATTCGGTAATTTTATTTTTGGCCGTGGCAAAATCCAGTTTATACTCATAAGCCACCACCTCATTATACAAAAGCTCCTGAAAATCATCCGGCTCGGCGGCCTCCAGGCCCTTGGCAATATTTTCCAAAGCCCCGTCGTAATTTCCCTCCGCCATATCGCAGAGCGCCAGGCCGTTATAGGCCTTGGCTCCGCCGCCGTCCCCTTTTGCATACTCTTGGTACATGGAGCGGGCACTGGCGGTATCTTTCTGCTCCAGATATATTTTTCCCAGAAAAAGCTGCGCGTCCCTATATCCGCTGTCCGACGCCTGTACAAGCTCTTTCTGGGCATTGGGGAAGTCTCCCATAAAATAATAGATACGTCCCCGCTGGTAATGATCCGATCCATCTTTTGGGCTTAACTCCAAAGCCCTGGATAAATACGCTTTCCCGTCCGCGTCCATATCCTTTTCCCCATAAGCCTGATAAATATTCAGAAACATCTTATAGCTGGTATCTCTCTCCACCGCCGCGTCAAAGTTGCTCTTGGCAGCATCGTACTGGTCAAGTTGCAGACCAATTCTGCCCAGCAGGTAATAACAAGCGGCGTCCGCCCCGATTTCCTGAATCTTCTCGCAGCTTTCCAGAGCGTCTGTCATGCGTCCGCATTCATATTCGGCGGTAGCTTTATAAGACAGTACGTCTTTCTGAAATTTTTTGCTGTCCTCTCCTTCCAGAGCCGCCTCAAAAGAATCGATGGCCTGTTCATAGTTTTCCAGATTCATCTGGGCAATTCCCTTTCCCCGCTGGGACTGCGGGACTTTCATCTCAAAATCGATGCAGTCCTGAAAATCCGACTCTGCTTTTTCGTACTTTCTTTGTTCCAGATTTTCACATGCTTGCTCATATATCTTTTGCTTTCCCCCGCTGCATGCGGTTAGGACCAGTGCTGCCCCGATTGCCAGCACTGGCGGCAGAATGTTCTTTCTCTTCATGGGCTTACTCCGCTATCAGTCCTTCTTCCCGTATAACCTGCACGACTTCCTGCACATATTTTTTACACTGCTCTTGGCTGGCGGCCTCCACCATCACCCGGATCACCGGCTCAGTGCCGCTTTCTCTGACCAGGATTCGGCCGTCCTCTCCCAGAGTCTTCTCAACAGCCGCCACGGCCGCCTGCACCTTCGGATTCTCCCGTGCGGTTTTCTTATCCGATACCCGCACATTTTCCAATAACTGGGGATAAATCTGTACCTCTTTTGCCAGCTCGTTGAGGGTAGCCTTTTTTTCCATCAGAGCTTCCATCAGCATCAGGGAAGTGAGGATTCCATCTCCGGTAGCCGCATGGCGGGTAAAAATGATATGGCCCGACTGTTCTCCGCCCAAGCTGTGGCCGTTTGCCATCATATTTTCACAGACGTACTTATCTCCCACCGCTGTTTTTTCATAGGAGATTCCCTCCCGATCCAGCGCTTTGTACAGCCCTAAGTTTGACATAATCGTAGTCACAATGGTATTATTGCTCAGTTTTCCCTGTTCTTTCAGATATTTTCCGCAGATGTACATGATTTTATCGCCGTCCACCACATTTCCCAGATGATCTACGGCAATGCACCGATCGGCGTCCCCGTCATAGGCAAATCCCACGTCCAACTGCTGTTCTTTGATAAATTCCTGAAGAACTTCGATATGGGTAGACCCGCAGTTGGTGTTGATGTTGGTTCCGTTCGGCTCGTTGTGGATCACATAGGTCTTGGCGCGCAGCGCGTCGAACACGCTTTTTGCTATCGAGGATGCGCTGCCGTTGGAACAGTCCAGCCCTACTTTTACATTTTTAAAGGAATGGGCCGGTATGGACATCAGATAGCCGATATAACGATTCCTTCCCGCTGTGAAATCCACGGTGCGCCCGATGTTCTCCCCGGTTGCCAACTCAATCTCTGGAAGCTCCCCGTCAATGTATTTCTCGATCTGTTCTTCCACAGAGGCCTCAATTTTTTGCCCCATGCCGTTGATGATTTTGATTCCATTGTCGTAAAACGGATTGTGACTGGCAGAAATCATAATGCCACAGTCAAAATCTTCTGTGCGCACGACATAAGAAACGCTGGGCGTGGTGGTCACATGGAGCAGAAAAGCATCCGCCCCCGACGCCGTCAGCCCGGCGGCCAGTGCATATTCAAACATATAGCTGCTTCTTCTCGTATCCTTGCCGATGGCAATCTGAGCTTTTTTGTTCCTGCCGTAATACCAGCCTAGAAAACGCCCCACACGAAACGCATGTTCCGCAGTCAGAACGACATTGGCCTCCCCGCGGAAACCATCTGTACCAAAATATTTTCCCATTGTCTCATTCCTTCCTTCTTTCTCGCTTTTTTAGAGCTTATTCGGATAAACCCCTTTGCGGATCAGCTCTTGAAAAGCTTCCCGAACCGCATACTTATCCTCCTGATACGTCACCCCGAACCAGGTATCCTCCGTCTTTAATACCGACACCTGTGCTTTCTTTTGGCCAACCAGCTTATCTACGATATCTGGAAGCAGGTATTCTTTTTTCAAATCCTCTGGGCCGCACTGGGATAAAAATTCTGTAAATCCGCCCTCCAGAACTTTCATAAATTCCGGCGTCAGTCCCCACATATTCATGGAAACCAGCGACTGGCAGTCGAGCTTTCTCTCTGTCCCGTCCGGCAAAAGAGCGCTGGCGCCTTCGGCCGTCTTCTGAATATTCCTGGTTTCGTCTACGCCCAACAGCATCCCGTTTTCATCTACTGAGCAGATGCCCCTGGTCACAGTGCCATATTCGCTTAAAGTATTTCCCAGGATAAATCCGGCCATGCAAATATCCAGTTTCTCAGAAAGCGCCCTCTCTGTTGTAAGATATTCATGCACCTTTACAAATGCCTCTTTTCCGTAGTAATCATCTGCATTGATCACCACAAAAGGCTCCTGAATCAGATTGCGGGCGGCCAGCACGGCCTGTCCGGTTCCCCAGGGTTTTGTCCGATCCGGCGGACAAAGAAAACCTTCGGGCAAGTCCTCCAACTCCTGAAAAGCATATGCCACCTCTGTCAGCTTCTCAATCCGGCTGCCGATAATCGCCCGAAAGTCTTTCTCCAGATCTTTTCGTATAATAAAAACGATTTTATCAAACCCAGCCTGCAAGGCGTCGTAAATGGAATAATCCATAATAATCTCCCCGTTTGGCCCCACGGGTTCCAACTGCTTAATCCCTTTTCCAAATCGGCTGCCAATGCCCGCTGCCATAATTACCAACGATGTTTTTTTCATTCGTACCGATCCTTTCTCTCAATTCTCTTAGATTTCCTGATTTAAGCGGCTCAAGCGCAGCGCCTGATCCGCCGCCGTCAAACTGTCAATGATTTCTTCCAAATCCCCGCCCAATACGGATTCCAGTCGGTGCAGCGTCAGTTTAATCCGGTGGTCTGTCACCCTTCCCTGTGGAAAATTATACGTTCGTATCTTCTCCGAGCGGTCCCCGGTTCCAACCTGGCTTCTTCTGGCTTCCGCCTCCGCGTCGTGCTGTTTGGCCAGTTCCATCTCATACAGCCGGGAACGCAGGACTTTCAGCGCCTTTTCTTTGTTCTTTAACTGGGATTTTTCATCCTGGCAGGAAATGACGATTCCGGTTGGAATATGCGTCAGACGCACGGCGGAATCCGTGGTATTGACGCACTGGCCGCCGTTTCCAGAAGCGCGGAAGACATCGAATTTACAGTCGTTCATATCCAGTTGAAAGTCAATTTCCTCCGCCTCGGCCATAATGGCTACGGTTATGGTGGACGTGTGGATTCTTCCCCCGGATTCCGTCTCCGGCACCCGCTGTACCCGGTGGACGCCGCTTTCGTATTTCAGTCTGGAATAGGCGCCGTTTCCATTGATCATAAAAATAACCTCTTTGAATCCGCCGATGCCGTTCTCATTCAGACTGAGCATCTCCGTCTTCCAGCGCTGATTTTCCGCGTATTTTACATACATCCGGTAAATATCCGCGGCAAATAAGGCGGCCTCGTCGCCCCCTGCGCCGGCGCGGATTTCCACAATTACATTTTTGTTGTCATTCGGATCTTTTGGCAGGAGAAGAATTTTCAATTGTTTTTCCAAACCGGCCATATTTTTCTTGGACTCGGACAGTTCTTCCTTTAACATCTCCCGCATTTCTTCATCCGATTCTTCTTCCAGCATGGACAGACTGTCTTCTTCCGTCTGCCTGCATGCTTTATATTTCTGGTAGGTATCCACGATGGGCTGCAGATCGCTCTGCTCTTTCATCAGCTTCTGAAAGCGTTCCTGGTTCCCTGCCACATCCGGCTCCCCCAGTTCTCCCAAAACCTCTTCAAAACGAATCAGCAAATTTTCTAATTTATCAAACATGCTCTTCTCCTTTTCCTTCGGGGACATACCCCAGAACAACCCGATCCAGGCCGGATAAATCCTTGATAATCTGCACTTTTTGATAATCCATGGCTTCCATGCGCGCCCGCACCCAATCTCCCTGATCGGATCCAACTTCCAGCAGGAGCACTCCGCCCGGCGTTAAATACTCCCTGCTTTCCTTCAACAATCTTCGATAAAAATCCAGGCCGTCCGCGCCCCCGTCCAGCGCCAGATGAGGGTCATACCTGCGAACCTCTTCCATCAAAGAGTCAATCGCGCCGCTGGGTATATACGGCGGATTGGACACGATCATCTGAAACCTGCCCGTTATGTTCTCAAATAAATCACTTTGTATAAATTCTGCCAGAAGCTTAAAGCGGCGGCTGTTTTCCTCTGCCACCATAAGCGCCTCCTGCGAAATATCCGCTCCGGTTCCTTCTGCCTTTGGGCAGTGATAAAGCAGGCTCAGCAAAATACACCCGCTTCCAGTACACAGATCCAACACACGGTTGCCCGGATACAGTTTTTTCCTGGCCTCTTCCACCAGGATTTCTGTGTCTGGCCTGGGTATCAATACATGGGAATTCACCAGAAATTTCAGCTCCATAAAATAGGCATAGCCCAGGATATGTTGCAGCGGCTCCCTCTCTCCCCGTCTGAGCAGGCAGCGTCGGTACTGCTCCAATTGTTCTTTCTGCTTCTCCCTGATGATAAGCTCCCCTCTGTGCGCATAATAAAACGAGCGATCGATCTGCCAGATCTGCTCCATCAGATACCAGGCGTCCAGAGCCGCGTCTGGAACCCCTTTGCTCTCCAGAAAAGCTTTTGCATTTTTCAAAATCTGCTCCAAGGTGCACAATTTCTCCTCCATCATAGGGACGCATTCCTCGGCACAGAGGTATCCTCCTCCCCTGCCAGATAAGCCCGCCAGTCAAACACCGCCTCCACCGCGCAGATGGCGACCTCCGCCATATCGGCCTGCGGCTCTCTGGTCGTCAGCTTTTGCAGAGCCAATCCTGGTTTACTCAGCAGGCTGCTTAACCCCTGGTCGTTGTTTCCCGCCCACTGGATAAATTCATAAGAAATCCCGGCAATCAGCGGCAAAAGAAGAATCCGCAGCAGGATCTGCATCCATTTCGTCTCAATGGGGAGCAGCGTAATACCGAAATGGATAATCACGCTGACAATCATCACAAAAAGAAGGAAACTGGTGCCGCAACGTTTATGCTGGCGGGAGCTTTTCAGTACGTTTTCTACATTCAGCTCCCATCCATTTTCCACACAATTGATACATTTATGCTCTGCCCCATGGTACATAAATACCCGCTGGATATCCTTTGTCCGGGAGATCAGCAGCAGATAAAGCAAAAAGATAAGAATCCGCACCACCGCCTCCGCAGCGGCAAACGCCATATCCGACGGGGTAAGCATTCTCACCGCCTGGGCCACCCAGTACGGCAGAATCATAAATAAACCTACTGAGAGCACCAGTGATACGAAAACGGTGCCGTACATAATCAAACTCTCCATGCGCTGCTGTTTTTTCTCATCCTTTGCAGCCAATTCCTGGTCTGTCTCTTCTTCCTCCTCTTCATAAAAAGAAGCGGAATACATCAGGCACTTTGTCCCGATCACCAAAGAGTCCACAAAGCTGACCACTCCGCGCAGCAGGGGCCATTTCATCCATTTATGTTTTCCGAAAACACTTCGGTAATCTTCAACCTTGACTTCAATCTCTCCGTTCGGCTTGCGAACGCCTATGGAATACACGTCCCCATGGCGCATCATAATTCCCTCCATCACAGCTTGCCCGCCGATATTTGATGATTTCATCCCTACCTCCAAACGAAAAATAGGGCGAGATTGTCCACCTCACCCTGTTCATTCCACTATATACACCAGTTTACTGCTGAATACCATATTTTTTATTAAATTTGTCAATGCGTCCGCGTGCCTGTGCAGCTTTCTGCTGTCCAGTATAGAACGGATGACATTTGGAACAGATTTCCACATGAATATCTTCTTTTGTGGAGCCTGTGGTAAATGTATTGCCGCAGTTGCAAGTCACTGTTGCCTGATAGTATTCTGGATGAATACCTTCTCTCATGATTCTCACCTCTATCTATTTTGAATTTCCTTATACATCTGCTTCATGTAAACGGTCAACAAATTATAGCATGTTCTTTACGAAAATGCAAGTTCTTTCCATGAAATTTAAATAAATTCATTACATAAATTTCTGCTTTTTCACAATCTGCACAAACTCCCAGTTGCTTTTTGTTTTGGCAAACATATTTAAAATCTGTTCCACTGCTTCGTCTGCTTTCATACCGTTCAATGCCTTACGCATATTGTAAACAGCCTCCTGCTCTTCGCGGCTGAGCAGCAGATCCTCTCTTCTGGTACTGGATTTTACAATGTCAATGGCGGGAAATACTCTTTTCTCTTGCAGCTTTCGATCCAGAACAAGCTCCATATTTCCAGTTCCCTTAAATTCCTCGTAAATTACATCATCCATCTTACTCCCAGTATCCACAAGCGCCGTTGCAAGGATCGTCAGGCTGCCCCCTTCCCGCATATTCCTGGCTGCCCCAAAAAAACGTTTGGGCATATGCAAAGCCGCCGGATCCAGACCGCCGGACAGTGTCCTGCCGCTGGGCGGAATCGTCAGGTTATACGCTCTGGCTAAACGGGTAATACTGTCCAAAAGAATCGTTACATCTTTTCTGTATTCCACCAGCCGCTTGGCCCGCTCGATAACCATCTCCGAAACCCGTTTGTGGTGTTCCGGCAGTTCATCAAATGTAGAATAAATGACCTCCACATTTTTTCCCACAATGGCCTCCCGGATATCGGTAACCTCCTCCGGCCGCTCGTCGATCAGCAAAATAATCAGATGCATCTCCGGGTTGTTTTTCAGCAGAGACTTTGCCACATCCTTTAGCAAAGTGGTTTTTCCCGCTTTCGGAGGCGACACAATCATTCCGCGTTGTCCTTTTCCGATAGGGCTGATCAAATCCACCATGCGCATGGCCATGCTTCCGCCCGCCCGTTCCAGCACCAGACGCTCATTTGGAAAAATCGGCGTCATATTTTCAAAGTTGTAGCGCCGCATGTCGTTGGGAGAAATGCCGTTGATAGAAGTCACATACAAAAGGGCGCTGAACTTTTCCGACTGGGTCTGAACCCGAATATTTCCCTGAATGATATCTCCCGTTTTCAGTCCAAATCTGCGTATCTGAGAAGGGGAGACATACACATCGTTCTCACCTGGCAGATAATTCGCACAGCGGATAAAACCATATCCGTCCGGCATGACCTCCAAGATTCCGTCCGCCTTCTGCCCGCTGTCCAATTGAGCTGTATCCGCAGGGATTTTTTCCTCTGTTTTATAGCTCTCCTTTACCACCGGCCTGGCCTCTGCCTTTTCTTTATCCCTCTCGTCTTCTTCCAGCATGGCTTCTACCAACTGACTTTTTTTTAGCGTAGAAATGCCCTTTAAGCCTCTCTTCTTGGCCAACTCCCGCAATGCCATCACCGACAGGGATTCATACTTTTCTCTCATGAATTCACTCTTTTCTTTCATTTAATTCTATAACAAGTAACTGTGTAATTTATATGGGTAATCTGTCCAAAGCGACAATACTATGGCCGATATTTACAGAAAACGGCCAGGACGGACTGTTGAATTAATGTATTTTATCACACAATACATCAAAAGGGAACCCCCTATTTTCCTTTTCCCAGATAATGAAAGAAAAAACTTTCTTCTGGATGATAAGCAAAAAACTGCTGACGGCAGATTTCCAGAATATTTTCGCTATCCGTGGCGAAATCCTGGAAGCTATAAACCCACTCCACTGGCTCGGCCTGACGCTTCACTGTATTGGAAACACTGCGGTGCAATTCAGACAACGGCGTTACCGCCGCCAGGACAAGCAGCAGTCCAACTGCCCACCGTTTCCAGATCCCCCGCTGCTCCAGCAGATAACGCATGAGGCAAATTGATAAAATCAGCAGCGCAGGTATGGACGCCCGCATGGCAAAATCGTTTGCCACGGTCATTTTGTACATAGGGATCAGCGCCAACTCCGCAAGCGCCAGCCACAGATAGCTGTATTTTTTCAGACATTTGCCCAAAATCAAAACATAAATCCCAATCTCCAAAACAAGAAACAGCACATAGGCTGGCAGCAAATCCACCACTTCGTAATACTCAAAAATCCATCCATTTACGGACAAGCTGCCAGGATTGGATAGATAAAAGCTTCCGAAAACCAGCAGCATAGTCAGCGGAATCAGCGCATTCTCCCAGGTTACTGCTTTCTTCCAGTTTTGTTTTTCTCTGAAAATGGAATAAACCGCCAATGGTATCATTCCAAAAGTGGCAAATGGCGAGTAGGCAAACGCCAGCGCACTCAGCCCCGCCCCAGAACCGTTTCCCCGCAGATTGAGTAGCAGAGTCACGATCAGCCATACAGGAATTGCCTGGTTAAAGACCCAGTACAGAACCGTGGTATTGGAAGAATACTGAAAATATGTGCTCCACCACTCTAAATGTGTGCCCAATTCAAAATCACCGCTTGCAATCCGATAACCAACGGCATCAAATCCACTAAAAAAAATAAAAATCCCAGGTATAATCCAAGAACAGCGTTTCAAATACCGATGTATCTGGTACAAAACCAACATCACGCCCAGATATGCCCAGGCGAGCAAAAAGATATTTGCAAAAAGCTCTTTTCCGGCAAACAGCTTGGAAAGCAGTGCAGGCGGTAGCCAGAAACAGAAATAATAGACAAAAGCAACCGTATCGTTGCCCAAGACGGCTTGTATCGCTTCTCTCTGCGTGGAAAAATCAAAAAATACCGGCCACGGCTGATTGACCAAATCTCGATAAATGGGATTGCGCACATAAAAATCTGTATTCTGAAAAGAAAAACCACCGATGCCGCTGAACAAAACCCAAATAAAAACCACAACGCACAAAGTGATCCAGTATTCCGGCCGGGTTTTAAAATTTACACCCTGGCCTTTTACGCACAAACTCTGACTGATACGGCAAAACAGCCAGAGAAATAGCAGAAACAGCAAAACCGCAAAAGGAAGACGAAGCCATCCAAAGAAAAACAGGAAAATCGGAAGAAACAGATAAAACAGTGACAACGTCATACCTTTATCCTGCCGCAGCCCCCTCCCCCATATTTTTGCCTGATTTTTCGCTTTTTCCAAAAATGTATCTGTTGAATCTATTGGTTTTTCCAAAGCTCTCCCTCCATTTAGACACGCTCTAACGAAGACGGAATCTCTGTACGGAATTTTTCAGTTCTTCCGCCTGATTTTCAAGCTCTCTTGCAGACGATGCGGCCTCCTGCGCATTGGCTGCGTTATTCTGTACCACATCGCTGATCTGGCGCATTCCCTGCGTCAGTTGTTCCAGCGACTGCGCCTGCTGTATTGCGGACTCTGCGATCTGGTCTATTAACTCGGCGGACCTTCTGCCTCCTTCGACTACCGCCAGCAACGATTCTTTCATGTCAGATGACACAGACGTACCATATTCTACCTGTTTGATGGAATTTTCAATCAATTCTGTAATATTCTGTGCAGACTCGGAACTCTTGTTTGCCAGGCTTTGCACCTCGTCCGCAACAACCGCAAACCCTTTTCCCGCTTCTCCAGCCCGCGCAGCCTCCACCGCAGCGTTGAGCGCCAGCAGATTAGTCTGAAACGAAATATCTTCTATGGTTTCGATAATACCGCCAATCTGGTGGGAAGATCTGGAAATATCTTCTATCGCCCCGGTAAGCGACTTCATCCGCTCATTGCACAGCGAAAGTGCTTCCATCACGCCTGTGGAGGCCTGTTTGCTATTCTTTGCATCCTCCGAAGTCCGATTCACCTGCATGGATATCTGCTCAATATTGGAAGAGAGCTGCTCCACTGCAGAGGCCTGCTCCGTGGTGCCGTTTGCCACCTGCTCCGCATTCGCCGCCATACGTTTTGATTCCATGGACACCCCTTCCGCTGTCAGATTGATACTGGAAAGCGCGCTGTTCAAAGCATCCAGTATTTGCCGCATCGCGTTTTGAATAGGCAGAAATTCCCCGCGATATGTACTGCCCATACTCAAATCCATATTCCCCTGGGCCATCTGATCCAGTTTGGAATCAATATCCTGAATATAACGTTTCAGTTCCCGCTTTGTCTCATGTATGGAATTTACCAGCATACCAATCTCAGAAGTATCCGGCTGAAGGGCAAAATCTGCGGAGAGATCTCCCTGGGAGATCTGCATCATCTGATCCCTGACTGCAATCACGGGGCGCAGGACTCTTCGTCTGACAAGCAGCATATTGATGATCTGCAAAATGATAACAATACCCAATGCGGTAAACATAATCGCCCGGATGATATCCGTCTTTCTGACCAGTGTGTCGATCCGATTCATTGTCGTGTTGTCCAGATCCGCCAAAAATGTCTCCTTTAGCGTATTGATTCGGCCGATGGCGTCGTTATATTCTTCTCCGTATACATAGGAAAGGGCCGCTTCCTGCTCCCCATTTTTCACCTGGTTCATTGCCTCCTCTTCCAGCGGCACCAGTTCATTGGAAATGGATGACATCTCGTCGATCATCCCCTGCTCTTCTTGCGTAATGCCGATTTCCTGCATGGCTGCCACGCCCTGATCCCGATTTTTCAGCGTATTGACCTCGTTCCAGTAATTATCGTAATGCTCCTGATTCGCCGTTGCCGAGAACGCCCGCACTTCGTTGGTCAGGTATGCCGAGCCATTCATAAAACGATTGGCGTTATACGTCAGTGCAAACCGCTCCTCATTTGCTTGGTTCAGATCCTTGCTGGCCCTGCTATAACTAACCAGCGAACATGCCATCAGCAGCAGTGCAAGGATGGAAAATCCGTTTAGTATAAAGGTCAGTAATGTTTGGTTCATTGCTTTTTTCATTCTAATTATGCCCTCCGGTGCATCTTGTATCTTTCCTGGCTATAAAAGAAACCCTCATTTATAAACCAGAAAAAGAAGAATAGTTAATATTTATTAGTTTACAAAAAATCGGACAAAAATTCAACAGCAATTACAAAAGATCTGCATTTTGTCCATTTTTACCTATTGACAAAGAAGTTCCTTCTATAATATAATGACAAAGTATGTTGTCGATGAAATGTCCGTGTCTGTTCATCGGCAGAAATCTTTTGAATCGAAATTGCAACGATGGGAGGTGTACCAGTTGGCTAATATCAAATCCGCAAAAAAGAGAATCCTTGTAAACCGGACAAGGGCTGCCAGAAATAAAGCAACCAGGTCCGCGGTAAAAACTTCGATCAAGAAAGTTTATGCTGCAATTGACCAGAACGATAAAGAAGCTGCAAACGCTGCTCTGAAAAACGCTGTTGCCACAATCAGCAAAGCAGCATCCAAGGGTGTTTATCACAAAAACACTTCATCCAGAAAAATTTCCCGTTTATCGAAAGCGGTAAACGCTCTAAACTGATTTTTTAGAAAAAAAGGACAGCCTTTCCGTCTGCGGCTGTCCTTTTTTTGATCTAAATTTGTCTCAGCGGGAGTCCAATCTTCGACTGTGAGAAATACTCCGGCAGATAGCAGGCCTGCGGAGACGTATTTGTCAGCAAAGCTGGCCCGCACAGTGTCACAAGAACGTCCCGGCACTCTTGAACTATCTGCTGTACTTCACAATCAACAGCTCCACGCTCAGTGTATCTCCCAAACGCCCGGTTTTTACATCCTCTTCCGCATCGGTAAAATCTTCCACCGCCTGTCTCAGCTCCCCGACTCGATACCTCTTCACGCAATTTACATAATTTCGTGCGGCAAATCCCGGAACGCCCAGAGTTTTACTGATCTCCTGCTGCCCTTTGCCTTCCTCCAGCATCTCCCTGGTCTGCATCAGATGCCGGAACTGACGGGCAAGCAGGTACAAAATCCGCATAGGCGGTTCTTTAAGCGCCAGCAGATCTTCATACAAATCCAAAGCCCTCTTCTGGTTTTTTTCCGTTACCGCCCGCACCATATCAAAAATTTTGTTGGTAATCTGCGTGACACAGACAGCCTCAATATCCTGGGAAGTGATTTTATCCCTGCCCATGGTGTAACAGAGAAGCTTTTCCGCTTCCTGATGAATGTTTCCCATATCGGAACCAGTCTTAGACAAAAACAATTCCATATCTGATCTGGTAATGCCCTTTCCTTCCTTGGAAAAAATTCCCGCTATCCACTGCATCAAAGTCTTTTCATCCTGAGTAGAGAACGAGACAACCCTGCCGGCATTCGCCGCCGCTTTATACATACGGCTGCGCTTATCTACCTGTTCCTCGGAAAAAATCAAATATAAATAATCTGGTATCTCTTTTAGATAATCTGCAAGCAGATCGCATTTGTTTTTGAAAAAACCGCTGTCTTCTATCACAAGGATTCTTCTCTCTGCAAAAAAAGGCAGAGTCTCGGCCAAATCGATCAGCGACCCGACTTCAATATTCTTTCCCTCATAGGACGCCACATTCATAGTGTCCCCGTCTGGATTCAAAGCTGTAAGCAGCTTTTGTTTGTACCACTGTCTTAGAAAATGTTCCTCGCCATATAACAGATAGACATGCTGAAAGACTCCGGTTTGAATATCCTGTTGCACGTTTTTCATAATACCTCCGCCAAAGGACGCTTTAATCAGACAGATACGTTTCCACTTTTACTGTCTCATCCTCTGCCTTTAGGGTAACCGCTCCGCTGTCTTTTGTCAAGAATACATAGCAGTTGTTTTCTTTTAGGCGTTTGAGCGTATCTGGATGTGGATGACCGTATGTGTTAGTGGCGCTGGCAGAAGCCACGGCAAGCTTGGGGCGCACTTCCTGTAAAAACCGGTTCCCTGTGGAATACCGGGAGCCGTGGTGGGCCACTTTCAAAAAATCGCAGTCCATCAGATGGCCGGATAGCCGCTCTTCCTGCTCTTCCCCAATATCCCCGGTAAAGAGTCCCCGAAAGCTGCCGCTCTCCAGCAGCAACACCAGAGAATTTTCGTTGATATCGTCCGACTGATTGTTTTCCAGAGGAGAAAGCGCCCGCCACCGGATGCCGTCTGCCGTTACCTGTTCCCCGGCTTTCATATATCTCACCGCAGTCCCGTCTTGTCTCGCCAAAGCGGCCAATCTTTGTTGCCCTTCGTCCTTCCCGCTCAGTCTGGGAAGTACCAAGCAGTCTATCCTAAGAGAAGTCTGCCCTGTTTGAATCATCTGTAAAAGCTCCTCAATGCCGTTGATATGGTCCGCATCCGTATGGCTGACAAATGCTACATCAATCTGAGAAACACCCTGGCTTTTCAAAAACGGCAGAATCCGGTACTGGCCCACTTTTTTCTGGCTGCTGCTGCCGCCGTCTATCAGATAACACTCCCCCTGGGGCGTACAGACAACGGCGCTGTCTCCCTGTCCCACATCCAAACAGGTGATTTCCATACACATTCGGAAACGATGGCACATCAGCAGCGTTCCAGCGCACCAGAATATCAGAAAGACTGCAATACCAACCAGCCGTCTAGGAATTTTCTCTTTCTGTCGTGTCTCTTTCTTTTCTGACTTCAAAGCCTTTTTTGCCGCGGCCTTTCCCAACAGACATCCGGCCGCCAGCAGGCCATAATACAGCAATATCTGCCATTTTTTCGGCTGTCCGACAATCCAGACAGCACCCGGAAGCTTTCGGGCCAGTTCACATAGAAACTGATAGCCTTGAATCAGTATGCAGCCTGGGAATAAAAGAATTTTTGCCGCAGACACCTGCCAGATTCCCACCGCGGCCCCCAACACCCCTGATACCAGTACTATGGCCAGTGTTGGGATAACCAGCAGATTGATCCAGATTCCATACAAAGGGATTTCACAATAAAACCAAGCCACCAGCGGCAGCGTCGCCGCCTGCAAAGCGAACCCTGTCAACAGAGCTTGTCCCAGTTTTTTCAGCGAAAGGATTGCCTGCATCTGGGGCAGCAGCACGCCCACGGCACAGATGCAGCCGCAGGACAAAAGAAATCCGCTGTAATACAGATAAGCCGGATTGTCCAACAGCAAAAGAATCGCGGACAATGCAAGAGCACTGAGCAAATCATAGCTTCTGCCCACAGCCTTTGCCGCCATAGCCAAAGCAAACATCCCCAGGGCGCGCATGGCGGAAACACTTTCTCCGGTCAGCATTCCGTAAAAGAGCATCAACATCACAGAACATACGGATGCAGATAGGATACTCATACGCAACCGCTGAAGCAGGTGAAAACACAGCATACCCAATAAGCTCAGATGCATCCCCGATATGGAAATGATATGGGAAAGAGAGCCGACGGCCAGCAGATTTTTTTCCTCCTGTTTCAAAAGGCTTTTCTCCCCTGTTATCATAGCGCAGAACATTCCCGCCTGTTTCGGCGCGGCCCTTTTCAAGGAATGAACCAGGGCTTCCCGGATTTGCCGCAGGCTTTCCCGCAGATACCAGGTCTGCCTTTTGCACACGGTCAATTCCTGGCCGCTCATCCGGTAATCTATTTTCCTGGTCTGATAATATAGACGGCCGTCAAATTCCCCTGGATTTCTGGGGCCTTCGATCGCCTGCAACTTTCCTTTTACCCGTATCCAGGTGCCAAGCGGCAGGCTCGTGTCAGATTCTTCCTGCATGTATACCATGGTCTGCCCCCAGGGCTTTGTTTTCTTTTCTGTTTGATGAGAATAAAGATTGGTTTGAGATTCCAGATAGACATTTTTTAGACAAATGCCCACAGAATTTTCCGAATAGTAATATTGATAGATCTGGCCGTAAACCGCTGCCTGCTGGGCAGGCTGGGAACTGGAAATCGACTTGATGGGCATTACCCCGGTCAGATCTCCCAGCCAAATCCCAGCCATCAACAGCAGACAAAGCCAGCACATGGGTCTTTTTCCCATACAATGGATTTTTTTATCTGGTTTTATCAATTAATTCCTCGTTTTTTTCATAGAATTGATCCAAGTACATCGTTTCCCCATAAGTAATGTCCGTGACCCCCTCGATGGATAACTGTACTTTGTCCACCCGACAGGTATCGATCAGCGAATTGACAATCGAATAGATGGGGATTTCTTCTTTCAGAGGCAGAGCCTCCTCAATAAAATTTTTGTTAAAATTCACATAACAGATCTGATCCATCGTAGTGACAGACACCAGTTTTGCAGTGGAGGGCAGCGTGGGATTTGCAGATTCTTTTGGCCCTTTTAGCAACTGTTCCACCACCACGGTTTCCAGCGTCACATTTTTGTCAAAATAAACCTTTCGCTCCTCTCTGACCAGCTTACGGCCGCTTTCACTGACAAAATACAGCACGACGTTTGCCTCTTGGTAAGAATTCAAGGTTTCCCCAGAGCTTTGCAGAAAGCTTTCCTCATTCATAATGCCGATGGGCTTCTGATTGGAATCCAGAAAGGGTTTGCTGTCCACCTGGAATTTCACATACTGAATATCTGGAATCTGGGCAAAAGTTTTGACCACTCCGGCCCTCGCCAGCACTTCCCTGGCCGCGTCCATCTGCAGATAGGCCCGGTTGAAATCCAGGTTCAGCACCCCGTCGTGAACGCTGTGCGTGACGATCTCCACATCCTCCGGGAGCAGGCTGATATCGTTTTTTCCATGCACTTTGCTGTTCAAAAGCTGCATAAAATCCTGGATCATATTCTCTGTGGTTTCCCTGTTCGGCTCATAGGCTACCTTCACCAGCTCCGTCTTTGTCTCGTCAATATGATAAAAATAATAGTCCGAATCCGGTACATCCCGGCTTTTTCCCAGAAAAGAACATCCGGTCAGTGCAAACAGAACCGGAAAAATAAAACAGATCCACCTCTTCATGGCCGCCTCCCTGAGAGATACTGCTTATCGTGCGTCTGAAAACACACGCTAAGGAATATAAGATAAAGCAATGCGTACTGTAAAAACAGTCCCTTCCTCTTCCTTGCTGCTTACGTTAATGGTTCCATGATGCATCAGTATGGCGCTTCTGGCGATGGACAGACCCAGACCGGTTCCGCCGATTTCCCTGGAATGAGATTTATCCACCCGATAAAACCTCTCGAAAATCCTCTCCAGAGCTTCCTCCGGGATGCCCATGCCGGAATCCGAGACTTTCACATAAAAATATTTATGATCCGCGTCCAGAGATACCCGCACCCAGCCGTCATCCACATTGTATTTGATTGCATTCTCCACCAGATTGGAGATAGCAAGCGTGAATTTCACCTCATCCACATCCGCCTCAACCGGGCGGAAGCTGTCCAAAATCAGATCGATATTTCGCCTGTCTGCAATGGGACGCAATCGTTTTAAAATAAGTTCCAGCAGATCGTTGATATTCACATGTTCGATTTTCAGATCCGAAACCTTCTTGTCCAGTTTTACCAGGGAGAGCAAATCCGTGATAATCTTGCTTTCCCGATCGATTTCCACCGTAATATCCTGCAAAAATTCCTGATACAGCTCTTCCGGGACATTCTGCTGCCCCACCAGAGAATCCGCCAGCACCTTCATGGAGGTCATAGGCGTTTTGAGTTCATGGGACACGTTGGAGACAAACTCCTGCCTGGATTCGTCCAAAATCTTCATCCGGTTCAGCATCTTATTGAACGCGTCGGTAATCAGCTCAGTTTCCGTATAATCCTCTACGAAAATATCCCCTTTTTGATAACCATCTGTAATCTCCTCAATGGCTTTGGTGATCTTGTCAAAGGGTTTTACCAACGCTTTGGAAGCCAGATAAGAAAATACTGCCACAATCAGAGCAATAATCGCCTGAAACAGCATTCCATCTTGCTCCAAAGACTCCACAGACGAGGAGATCTCCCCAGTGGAAATACTGATGAGCATCACTCCCTGCTGTTCTTTCTGCCCTGGACTTTTGATGGGGACAGTCAGCTCCAGATAATCGTTTTTCTTATTATAGTTGCTGGTCAACGTTCCTTCCTGACAGCGGATCACATCTGCTGCAATGACCGTCTTGCCCTCGTCCAGACTATACGTATCCTTGATCACCTTAAAGTAATTGTTAATCAGCAGGATTCTTCCGCTATAA
This sequence comes from uncultured Lachnospiraceae bacterium, assembly GCA_947571775.1. Taxonomy (GTDB): domain Bacteria; phylum Bacillota; class Clostridia; order Lachnospirales; family Lachnospiraceae; genus MGBC164599. Next base: position 154,188 of record CANOZK010000004.1, read on the forward strand.
ACATTGGATAGAACCTCCAATTGTTTTTCAATTACCTTAGACTTAGGGTTTTCCATATAGCCCTCGCTGACAAGCTGGTTGCAAAGAATATCACACTGGTTCCTCACATTGCTGATGCGCAGGGAAATCGCACGGTTTTCATAAGAATGGATCGTGGCCCTGGCGATGATCAGGCTGGGGGCAATCCCCAACACAATCATAATCACCATAATGCGGAAACGCACGCTGTTGAAGAAATTCATCTTTTTTCTTGGCATCCCACGCACAACCTATCCCTGAAAATAATATCCGACGCCCCATTTGGTGTGTACAAATTTCGGCTCGCTCGGATTCACTTCAATCTTTTCCCGAAGCCGCCGGATATGTACATCCACCGTCCGTACATCCCCCGGATACTCATAACCCCACACAATATTCAAAAGATTCTCCCTGCTGTACACTTTATTGGGGTTAAACGCCAGAAGCTCCAGCACGTCAAATTCTTTGGCGGTCAAATTGATCTCCCTGCCGGCGATAAACACGCGTCTGCCCTCACAGTCCAAACGCAGATCCCCGACCTCTACGGTCTTTGCCTTCTCCTCCTTATTATCCCCTTCCTGGTGAGCGCGGCGCATAATCGCCTTGATGCGCGCTTTCACTTCCAGAATATTAAAAGGTTTGGTGATGTAATCATCCGCCCCATATTCCAGCCCAAGGATTTTATCCATATCCTCGCCCTTTGCCGTCAGCATCACAATCGGGACATTGGAAAAATCCCGAATCTGCTGGCATACTTCAAATCCGTCCATCTTCGGCAGCATAACATCCAGCAAAATGATATCGTAATGATTCTCCTTGGCAAGCTCCAGCGCTTCCTCTCCATCGTATGCACAGTCCACATGCATATCATCTTGCTCCAAACTGAAGCGTATGCCCTTTACAATCAATTTTTCATCGTCTACCACCAATACCCGTTTGCTCATGAATGACTCCCCTCTATGATCATTATTTTCTTATTCTACTGAAATCGCATCTTTGATTTTGCTAAATATGCCGTCTTTGATGCCGTCTACCTGCTTGATGTCCTCAATCGTCTGAAAAGCGCCGAAACTCTCCCGGTAAGAAACAATGGCCTGCGCACGGGTCTCCCCGATGCCGTTTAACGTTTGCAGGGCCGTTATATCCGCCGTATTGATATTTACTTTCCCCTCCTCTTCGGGGGACGCCGGCAAAGGCTGGATGGCTTCCCCGGTGAACTGCTGCACCTGGGTTTCACCCGTGCAATTGCAGGTAACTTGTATCACTGGATCGATGTTCAGCGATGCCAGGTTTTCTTTCACAACTTCTTCGAGCAAGGCTTTTAAGTCTTCCTCGTCCCAATCGGGCGCCGCCTCGGTTGTCTCCTCCTCCAGTTCAAAAACCGGAGCTTGGCCGTTTCGCCCGCACCCGCTCCAAAGCAAAGACATTACGGCAATAACAGCATATATGATATATTTTCTCAATAACAGTCCTCCTTGCCCGTCCAGTTTTCCAAAAACCCCTGACAAACAGAACCATGCATAACCACTTGTTATTTTAACGAATGATTAACAATTTTACAATAGTAAATCAAAAAAATTATATTTTTTTCATTTTTTTTATGGCAAGAAAAAATACCACGCAAGAGATGATTTTCCTATGTGATTATTTTTATATGTTACATATCAATTATTATGCCACACTCCTGTATCTCGTATAAACATACTCATAAATCTGCTGGCGGTATATAGAAATGCTGGCTTCATCGTAGCATTCCGGCAGTTCTGCCCAGAGCGTATCACGAATAAGATTATCCACAGCAGCTTTGGTTTCCTGTTTGTCTGTCCAATGGTCGAGTTCGGTAATCTTGGCCTTTATCTTCTGAAACAGCACAATAGAAGCTTCCTTTAGTTTCTGGATGTCATTTTTGCTTAGGTTATCGCGGAACAAGGTGTCATAAAAAGAAAGCTCTTCATCGCTTGTGAAGCCTTCACGAATATAACGCTGCTCTTCCTGACTTATCTGGTTGGCCAAATCCATCAAATCCATAAATGTCTTTTCAATTGTGGCCCTGTCCTGCTCGCGGTTGTAATCATTGATAATCTGCCGATAGCGTTCGTAATAATTGATACGATTAGGATTCGTAGACAACATTTTGTCTAACTTCTGCCGAATGACTTCTTCCAAATCCCTCATTGCCAGATTCTTTTTCTTAACCTTTGCAAACTCTTTGCGCAGAAGGTCAAAGTCAATTGCACTGATATCAAGGCGGCACGACTCCTTACGCATCATAGACGTAGGCTGGATTTCCACATAAGCACTGATAATTCCATTGATTTCAACCATCAACTCTGCTGCATAGACGTGTTTGCGCTTTTTTTGAAGCTCTGCATAGATCGCGGCAATCGCCTCATACTGCTTACGGATATGCCCCGTAATATCATCGCGCTCCATGTACTTCATAAGCCTGCTAAGTTCGGAGGCATAGGTTGTATAGGTTTTCTTCTTCTCAATGGAAGCACATACTGCATTGGCAGCTTCCTGCAAATAGGAAAGTTTCTGAAAATCATTCGCATTGATGAGGAGCTCCAAGTCAAAATTATTCTCTGCCAGGAAAGATTTAGCCTTGCCGATAGTCTCGATAATTCGAGCAATCAGCTCAGCCTTATCTATCGTAGGATCGGTTCCGCCGCTGCCACCTGCATTTGCTGTATAATCCGCAAGCGCTTTTCTCAGCGCTTTCACAATACCAATGTAGTCTATAATCAAGCCATTGCTTTTGCCTTCACTGACACGATTTGCACGTGCAATTGTCTGCATCAGCGTATGAGCTTTTAATGGTTTATCCAGATATAGGCAGGACAAACATTTTACATCAAAGCCTGTCAGCCACATCGCACACACAAATACAACACGAAGCGGATTCTTAGAATCTTTGAATTCTCTATCCAATTCACGCTTTTCCATCTTTGCACGATGATATTTGATATCCAAATCCCACTTTTTGAAAGTCTGGATTTCATTTTGTTCCTGACTGATAACAACGGCCATTTCTGTTTCCTGCATCCACTTCAACTTGTGCTCAAGTTGCTGAACGCTCTGCCAAGTGACATTTTTTATTTTTGCTTTTAGGCTCTCGATTTCTTTCTTCCAATATTCCTGCACATAGTGATACATCCGAACACAGGTTACTTTATTTAGACAGACAAACATAGCCTTGCCGCTCGTCCATAAATCGGTGTAATGATTCACAAAATCGCGAGCGATAGACCTTAATCTTGGTTCTGCTGTGAGTATATGTATTTCCTTGGAAAATTCGGCTTCCAGCTTGTCCTGCTGCTTCGCATCAAGGTCTGCACTCTCAATCGCATCCAAAATCTGATTTGTGATTTCTGGATTGCGTAGGTCAAGAATCTTTTCTCCGCGATTTTCATAGTAAAGAGGTACAGTAGCGCCATCCTCAACCGCTCTCTTGAAATCATAAACCGAAACATAGCCCCCGAAGGTACGAGCCGTAATATTGTCATTGGATAAAAGCGGTGTTCCGGTAAAACCGATACGAGCTGCGGTCGGCAATAATTTCATCATATTGTCAGCAAAAATACCATTCTGACTACGATGTGCTTCATCGGACATGATGATAACATCGTGGTCAGGGTATATCGCCTCTGTATTTGGCTTGTTGAATTTCTGAATCAGGGTGAAGATAAAGCTGGGATTACCATGTAATTTCTGTACGAGGTCATCACCGCTTGCAGCAATAAACTGAGAGGCCTTTGTTTTTCCAAGCAAACCGCAGTTTTCAAAAGTATCACTGATCTGCGTATTCAGCTCCTGCCGATCTGTGAGAATCATAAAGGTCGGTGAACTCTTAAATTTCCTGCGGATCTTCTGTGCCAAAAACAGCATGGAATAACTCTTTCCGGAGCCCTGCGTATGCCAGAATACACCAAGTTTACCATCGTTTAATTTTCTTGCGTCATAGACTTTCACCGCCTCGTTTACGCCAAGGTATTGGTGGTTACGAGCAAGAATCTTTGCTGTGTGGCCGCCGGAATGGTCATAGAGAATAAAATTCTCAAACAGGTCAAGGAAGTTCTCTTTCCTGCAAACACCACGAAGCATCGTTTCAAGAGCCACACTTCCCTGGTCTTCCTCATTAAGACGCTTCCACTCATGGAAGAATTCAAATTTGCTGCCAAGCGTACCCACCTTTGCCTCCATGCCATTGGAGAGTATAACAAAAGCATTGTAATAGAACAGATGCGGAATGGTGTCCTGGTAATCGGTGTAATTATCATCGTAGGCGCTTTGCACATCGACCGTATTTTTCTTTAATTCCACAAACAGCAGAGGGATACCATTTACAAAACCAACAATATCTGCTCTGCGGCGGTATAAATCACCATGAATTTTCAGTTCCTTGATAGCGAGGAAACAATTGGTTTCTGGATCGTGGAAATCAATTACAATCGCTTTCTTCATTTCCGTCTGTCCGTTGGGCTTTTTTACTGTAACAGGAATGCCGTCACGAAGCATGAAATACTTCTCTTCATTCACCTGCAAAAGAGATGAAGTAGAAAGTCGATTTTCCAGAACCTCTTGAGCTTCTGAAATCTGGTTATCGTTCATCCACGGATTCAGCGTTCTTAGAGCTTTACGAAAGTAGCGCGTGAGAAGTATTTCCTTGTAGCTTTCTCTGCCGAAAGTGCCGTCTTTGCCTAACACTTCTGTATGATATGCAAACTGAACATCCCATCCCAGCTCGTTATGGAGCAGATTACCGGCACTTTCCTGTACGAGAATATTTTCGGAATAATCATAGCTCATAGTTCGAGACCTCCTTTACATTTCAATTTCGCCGCTCATGAGCTTGGGGAGTAAGCGGTCACGAGCTTCCTGCGAAGCTACTATTTGACTTTTTAATGTTTCCATCTTTTTCTGGTATGCTTCACAATAGGTGTTAAAACGATTTATTATTTCTTCGCTTGGAATATAAACCAAGATTTCCTCAAGCATACGCTTAGTTAGAAATTTTATAGTTGAACCGCTTGCTCCTTGAAATAGCTGACGCATATTGTTTTTTACCGCATAATACAAGAGATACAAATTTTGTGAATCAAACGGTGAAAATACATATGTTCTTTGATACGCTTCAAATTGTCCTCTATAAAGCTTTACATTAAAGTCACCATTGCCTGCCAAAATGACAGCATCACAATCAAATGAATAGGATGGTGATTTGATTGGCTCTTGGGCACATGTGAAGAATAAATATTTTCCGTTTTCCGCTCCAAAATTTGCATCTTTTTTTCCGGTTACAATAGGTGCAATATCTGGAAGATTTACTTTATTCCATCCCTCTGGCACACCATCAACAACAACCACGTCCTCATGTCCCGGAAAACGCAAATCCACAAACCATTCCTTATATAAATGCTGTGCGGCTTCTTCAAGGAGCTTGATTTGTTTTTGATTATTTTTGATAAGCTCATCGTAAGCGCTTAAAAAATCAGCAATCTTTTTCTGCATCATATAATCTGGCAACTTGAATCTATAATTATATATCTTAGTCGGTGAAGTATGGTGAACTGTTGAGCCAGAAGATGTATTTGCTATCGACCTTTGATAATCATTAGTCTGCATTACATAATAAATATAATCCTTGTGAATACTATCATCTTTAAATGTTATTAACCCTATCCGTTGATTGTGCAAGTAAGTCCTTTTAGGATTATCTGGAACTTTTGCACTGTAACCAAGAGTATCAATAGTCTTACTTAAATCAGTCATTGTCACAATATAATCACCAGCATGCAATATAAAATTTTCTGGAATTTTACCAGTAAAAAACTTACATTTTTCTTCCTTGAATCCACCCCCTATCTTGAAGTTACCAGGAGTTACAAGAACTATACTATTATCTTCGGACACAATGCATTCACCTTTGAATGCATATCCATGCTTTATATATATAATGTCACCTAAGTTTACTTCTCTCATAATCCCATCTCCTTCATGTTTCGTGAGATGGTATCCATTAAATCATTCGATTCCGCTTGCAGTAATAAAAGTTCACGATGGATTTCTGCCATACGCTCTTTAAAATCTACACCATCATCTTCAATAGGAGCGACGCCGACATATGCCCCCGGTGTAAGCGACCAGCCTTTCGCTTCAATCTCTGAAATATCAGCCATTTTACATAGACCAAGAACGTCAGCATATACGCCGTCGCCAAATTTTTCATACAGCCAGTTTGCTTCTTTAGCTACTGTGAGCGTTTCGGTAAGCTCTGCAAGTTTTGCATCGTATTCTTCCTGCGTCTTTTTCTTCTCACGCCTTTCAGCAGCTTTTACCGCTTTTTTTGATTCGGTTCTGAGAGTCTTTGCTTTCTCGGAAAGTTCCTGCACCTGCTCTGCAAACGGCTTCTCACTGCCAAGTGCAGCGCGGTATTCATCAAGAAGCACCGTATATTTATCGGTTTCTCCACGGTACAGCCATACGATGGCATTCATGTTTTTAAGCTGCCAGTCTGACCATTCGTTCAGGGTACGGTCAATTACAGTGTAATAGTTTCTAGCGTCAATAAACAGTACCTTATCCTTAATTGTTTCGGCCTTTCCCTTGTCAAAGAACCAAAGAGAACAAGGCAGAGATTTTGCATAAAAAAAGTTATTGCCGACGCTAATCATGACATCCACATGCCCTGTTTGAATTAGGCTTTCCCGGATGTCTTTATCTTTTCCCTGGCTGTCTGTTGCAGAGGAAGCCATAACAAAGCCTGCGCGACCATGTTCATTTAAGTAGCTGTAAAAATAAGAAATCCACAGATAGTTTCCGTTTCCGACTTCCTTATTTTTATTGACGCTTGGCATACCGAAAGGCAAACGCTTTGCATTTTCGCAGGATTCCGCCTTTACCTTATCTACATTGAAAGGCGGATTCGCCATCACATAGTCGCACTTACCGTTCAAGTTGTGTGCGTCATGATAGAACGTGTTTGCTTCATCACCAGATTTGATAACTCCAGTAAGTCCGTGAACAGCCATATTCATAAGACAAAGTTGCGCATTATATTCTACCTTTTCCTGCCCATAGAAGGTCATAGTGTTGTTGACATTCATACCGGATCGATTTACAAAATCTCCAGACTGAATAAACATACCGCCGGAACCACAAGCGGGGTCAAACAAAACCCCGTTTGAAGGCTCAATGATATTTACTATCATTTTTACCAATGATTTGGGCGTGAAGAAGACACCGTCGTCCGAAGCGATATTCTTAGCAAACTTATTCAGAAAATACTCATAGATACGTCCAATGATATCGCCGCCAATTTCATCAAGTGCGCTGTTGTTAAATATACGAAGTAATTCTGATAAAATTTCATCTGAAAAGTCCGTATAGCTCTTAGGCAAAATACCTGTGAGCTGTTCGCTTTGCTCCTCAATCAACTGCATAGCATGATTTACCACCTCGCCAAGACTGGTCATGGTATGACCTTCCTTATTGGTAAGTTCTGCTGCTGAGATGTCATCAGGTAAATTTAGCAGATAATCATACAATGCTTCCCTTGGAAGATATAGAGCACTCTTAGCCGCAAAGTCACTTGCTTCAACGGGCATTACTCTGCCGCCGCGCGATGGACGTCCATTTAAAATCTCTGACTCTACTATTTTAAATCTGCTGTATGCGTAGCGCAGGAAAATAAGACCGAGCACTGGCATACAGTACTGATTCGACGTAAGTTTTGAACCTGAACGTAACAAATCTGCGGACTCCCACAGTTCACTTTCTAATTTGCGAATATTTATCATTTCGCTTTATCCTCCATTGTCATAGATGTCAATCATCATGTAATTATATCACAAATATATGAACTTTTGTACCTTCTGCGGCCGTTCAAACCATATCGCAGGTATTTGTCTAATTAATGCGCCGGGATGCGATTTGTTGTTCTTCAGGAATCACGGAAACTTTATCGGGAAAATTATTATCACGGAAAAAAATAAAATATCGGCATAACCTACATTTCTGCAAGCTATACCGATATTTTCGGAAACTAAAAATCTCTTAAATGAAATGCTCTTTTTCTGTTTCACATTTTGTCTGATGTATTTTTCATTAACACGTTGCCCCGCCTGTTTCATGCAGCTTGGCGTCTAAAATCTCCTGCTTCCTGCCTAAAATATCATCGGACAGTACTTCTGCTTCCACTTGCTCAAAACCCAATCTTTCAATAGTTTGGGCAAGACGTTCTCCGGTTTTTCCTTTTTCCCGATACAGCAGGATAACTTTTTCCACTACTTTAAGCACTTCTTCCTCAGAAGTGAAAATCTTGCTTAAAGTCTTCCCCTGCGCTGTTTTCTTTCCCCATCTTCCGCCAATATAAACTTTATAACCGGTTGTGCCGTCTACTATGGCATCAAAATGACAATTATCTACACACCGTCCGCAGTTATTGCACAAATCCTTGTCAATTTCCAAAATGCCGTCTACGACCTTGGCGGCGTCAACTGGGCAGATTTTTGCAACCGAGCATTTTTTGCATCCGTTGCAGGCATCTTCATCAAAATTCGGAATTAACTGCCCAACGATTCCCACATCGTTCAGTTCTGGCTTCACGCAGTTATTTGGACATCCCCCTACGGCAATTTTGAATTTATGGGGCAGTTTTACCTGGCGGTAACCCTCATAAAAAGCTTTGTGAACCTTTTCAGATAAATCAAACGTATCAATCCTGCCATACTGACAAGTCGTTCCTTTACAGGAAACCACCGGACGTACCTTGGAGCCGGTTCCCCCTGTTGCAAGCCCGGCTTTTTCTATGTATGCCCGGAACTCATCAATTTTTTCATAGGGAATTCCCTGAACTTCCACGGTTAAACGGGTGGTATATACCACATTTCCGTTTCCGAATTTTTTAGCGGCTTCCCCAATTGCCACATGCTGTTCTGCGGTCAGTTTTCCATTTACGGTAATGACACGGCCAGAAAAATTGTCTGTCCCTTTGTTGCTCAAAAATCCCAGCGCTTTTACTCTCTTTTCATCTTCCTTGCTGATTGTAAGTGTAGCCATATAATTTTTCCTCCTTAATCATCCAGATTATTAAATGTTGTGCCGCCCTCTAAAGCGCGTGTATTTTTATAGCCATAATGTTTCAGGCGATTCTGAAGAAGATAGGCCCTTTTTCCCTTCGCACATACCAAAAGCAGTTTTTCTTCCTGCCCTAAGCCGTCCACTGGCCCTTCTACATCTGTAAGATTCACATAAGGAGCGCCCTCGATAGACGGAGCTGGGGAGGCATCCACAATTCGATATTGCTCTGCTTCTCCTGCGGCAAACTGAGCAGGCGTAATAGTCGCAAACTCTCCCTGCATTTTATTCAGAAGAATATTGACCATATGTCCAAATGGATGAATTGCCGTTGAAAACGGCGGTGCATAGGCAAAGTCCAAGTTTTCCAGCTCTGTGACCTTAGCGTTCATACTGAGTGCTACAACGGCAATATCTATCATTTTATCTACCGCGCCTTTTCCCAGACATTGAATCCCTAAGAATTTACCGCTTTCTTTATCTGCAAGCATTTTTACGATAAAGGAACCCGCGCCCGGATAATAATGCGCCTTATCATCTACCACGCCAATCACGGTAATTGGATCGTATCCCGCTTCTTTTGCCGCTTTTTCTGTCAGCCCAGTCCGACCTGCGTTCATCCCTGGAAGTTTTACAATACCTGTCCCCAAAACGCCTGGATAAACGAAGCTACCGCCATTGATGTTTTTGGCCGCAATCCGGCCTTCGATATTCGCAGAAGAACCCATTGGCGACCAGGCTTCTTTTCCTGTCATCCGATTGGTAACCATAGCGCAATCGCCCAGAGCATAAATGTTTTCATCATTGGTCTGAAGATAAGAATTGACCTGAACCGTCCCATTAGAAGCCAGCGTAATTCCCGAGGAAGCCAAAAATTCCGTGTTGGGGCGGATTCCCAGCGCCATAATCACTGCGTCCGCCTTAATTGCCCGCTTCTGCGTCTGAACTTTTTCTACTTTTCCTTCGCCCAGAACAGCCTCCAGCTTTGTACTCGTCAAAGCCACAATCCCATTTTCCGCCAGATGGTCTTCTGCGTAAGCTGCCATTTCTGGATCAAAGCCGGGTAAGATCTGTTCTGCCATATCAAGAACGGTTACTTTCACTCCCTGGCTTTTGAGGTTTTCTGCCACTTCCAATCCAATAAAGCCGCCTCCGGCTACCACAGCTCGCCTGATCGTTCCTTTTGCGACAGAGGCTTTTAATGCATCCGCGTCATCCGGTGTTCGCATATAGAACACATTTTCCAAATCCACTCCGTCAATGGAAGGCTTTATGGGAGACGCCCCTGTGGCAATCACAAGCTTATCATATGGATATTCCTGCTCCTGGCCATCCTCCAGATGAACAGCTTTCACTACTTTCTTTTCCCTGTCCAAAGCTATCGCTTCCACGCCTGTCTCTACCTCTGCCCCTGTCAGTTTGCAGAAACTTTGCGGTGTATTGACAATTAGTTTGCCCCTCTCTTCAATCAAGTTTCCGACATAATAAGGAAGCCCACACCCAGCATAAGAAATTTCTTTGCTTTTTGTTAAAATCTTTACCTGCGCATCTCCGTTTTCACGTTTCAACTTTGCGGCTACTTTTGTTCCTGCTGCTACACCGCCAATTACCAGTACTTTCATTATGAGAATCTGCTGCTCCTTTCCAATATTTGCTTGTTTTATCCTTTTGCTGTATCTTACCACTTGTTTATCTATATGTAAAATATTATAATGTTATATAGTTAATAGTTTTTTCTTATTAGATGATTCCTATTCAACAAAAATCAGTCCCGCGTAAAGCATTGGGACTGATTTAAATTTCTATAACCTTTCTTCTATGGCCTGGATAACGGTTTTCAGCACCTTGATTCTCGCATAATACTTGTCGTTGCTTTCTACGACTATCCAGGGCGCATAGGGAGTGGAAGTCCGTATCAGCATTTCGTTGACTACCGCTTCGTACTGATCCCACTTTTCCCGGTTTCTCCAGTCCTCGTCGGTAATCTTCCACTGTTTCTCTGGGTTTTCCTGCCTTGCCTTGAAACGCCGTTCCTGCTCGTCCTTGTCAATCTGCATCCAGAATTTCAACACAATGGCCCCGGCGTCGTACAAGTCGCGCTCCATATCGTTGATTTCCTTGTAAGCCCGCTGCCATTCCTCGGTGGTGCAAAAGCCCTCGATCCGCTCAACCATCACCCTGCCGTACCAGGTCCGGTCAAAGATAGAGAAATGTCCGGCTTTGGGCATGTCTTTCCAGAACCGCCACAGGTAATGATGCGCATTTTCCCAGTCATTTGGAGAAGCCGTAGGGATTACCATATAGCCTCTGGGATCCAGCTTTGCGGTCAGACGTTTGATGGCTCCGCCTTTTCCTCCGGCGTCCCAGCCCTCAAAGCCCAGCACAACTGGAATCCGCTTCCGGTACAGTTCTCCATGCAGAAGCTGGATTTTCGACTGAAGTTTTTTGAGCTTTTCTTTATATTCTTTCTGGGTGTAAGACAAGCTCAAATCTACTTTGCTTAAAATAGATTCCCTCAAATCCCGATCGTCGATATACAGGCTGTGTTTCGTTGTCTCGGACTTGGGAGCCGTCGCCCGCTCAATGCTCTCGGCCAGAGCGTTTATGACAATGGTATAGATTTTCACTGTGGCGAATCGCCGGTCCGTGGATTCTATGATATGCCAGGGCGCATAATCCGTATCCGTTTTCTGAAGCATTTCCTCATAGATTTTTTCGTACTTTGTAAAATTTTCGTTATGCTTGCGGTCTGCGTCCGATACCCGCCAGGCAGACTCTTTGTTTTCCTCAAGTTTCTTGAAACGCTTCTTCTGCTCTTTTTGGTCAATGGCCAGAAACAGTTTTACCAAGACAATCCCGCCGTCTGTAATCTGCCGCTCAAAAGATAAAATGGATTCATACGCTCTTTTTTCATGCTGCTCCGTCAGCACCTTGCGGTACCAGCTCGTATCGTAAAGGGCGATTCTGCCCTTCGCAGGCATCTTGGTCCAGAACCGCCACATAAATGGATGCATCCGCTCTTCTTCGGTTTCTTTTTTTACCGCGTGGACTTCAAATCCCCTGGGATCCAAAGCGCGGATCAGAGCGGCCATTTGCGCGCCCTTTCCCGCTGCCGGATAGCCTTCAAACGCAATCATAATGGGGATATCCAGGCTTTTGCATTTGCGCTGCAGTTCCCCCAGTTTTGCTTCCAGCCCTTCCATTTTTGCCTGATACTCTTCTTTTGACATTCTTTTGGTTAAATCCACTTTCTCCAGCACTACTTTCGTCTCCTTTCACATTTTATTCACTAAAACTGTCCATACAGGTAAATCCTTTTGATCTGAGTACGTTCTCTGTCTCAAAAACTTCGTCCGCATGAAGGATGATCGCTGGGAGCTTGCTCATCCGTCCAAATGAAGAATATGTGTAATTGATGCTGACATTGCTTTCATAGAGCGCCTCCAGTAGAGAATCCATGCCGCCCTCCTCGTCTGAAAGCTGCACAGCAATCACTTCACAGAGCTTGGTCACAAACCCCTGTCTGGTAAGCGCTTCTTTCGCCTTTTCAGGCTTATCCACTACCATGCGCAGAATTCCAAATTCTGGTGTATCAAAAGAAGCAGACGCATAAATATTGATTTTCTCGCTGTGAAGAGCCATTGTCACTTTCCGCAGGCTTCCCGACTCATTTTCCACAAATACCGCTAGTTGTTTTAACATTTTTGCACCATACCTTTCTTCATTTTTTTATAATCCTTCGCCCCGCAGGTCTGTCACCCGTTTTGCTTTTCCCTCAAATCTTTGCAGACTCATAGGAGCCACAATCTGGATGACCGCGTCCAGTCCCAAAATTGCTTTTAAGTTTCTGCGGATTCTCTCGTTTAATTCTTCCAGCTTCTTATAGGAATCCAGCAGCCGATCGTCAATCAGTTCCACTGTAATGGTCATGACATCCAGCCGGTTCTTTCGCTCCACCTTGATCTCATAATGCGCCCCGATCTCCGGCGTCTGCAAAAGCACTTCTTCAATCTGAGTGGGGAATACATTGACGCCCCGAATCACCAGCATATCATCCGAACGGCCGGACAGATTTTCCATACGAACCGTGGTTCTTCCGCAGGGGCATGGCTCATACATCAGCCTGGAAATATCCTTGGTGCGGTAACGGACAAGGGGCAAAGCCTCTTTGCCCAGACAGGTGATAACCAGCTCGCCCTTAGAACCAGGCGGAAGCACTTCCCCGGTCTCTGGATCGATAATCTCTGGAATGAACCAGTCCTCATTCACATGCATTCCTTGCAGATATTCACACTCTCCAGAAACACCAGGGCCGCACAGCTCGCTCATGCCGTAATTTTGGGTACACAGAAAGCTCTTTCCCCAAACCCGGTGCATCTCATCCCGCATGGACTCTGTCATGCCTTCTCCGCCGAACAGACCGATGTGCATGTCCAAGTCTTCTTCCGGGTCAATTCCCATAGAACGGGCGACTTCTCCCAAATGCAGCGCATAAGAAGGCGTGGCTACCAGAAGCGTAGTTCCCATATCCTGCATAAACATAATCTGTTTTTTAGTATTTCCAGAAGACATAGGGATTACCGACGCGCCAATATTTTCCAGTCCTGCATGAAGACCCAATGCTCCAGTAAAAAGACCATAACCAAAAGCAATCTGTGCAACATCATCCGGGGTCGCCCCGCCCATGCAGGCGATCCGGGATACGTTGTTTGTCCACAGATGCATATCGTTTCTGGTATACCCCACTACCGTAGGCTTCCCGGTGGTTCCAGAACTGGCGTGTACGCGCACCAGCTCCTTCCGCGGCCGTGCAAATAATCCGGTGGGATAATTTTCCTGAAAATCCGATTTGTTGGTAAACGGAAGCTTCTCCAAATCTTTAAGCGTCTGGATATCGCCTGGCTTGACGCCGGCCTTATCCATTTTCTTTTGATAAGCCGGAACCTTCTCGTAGATATATGCCACCGTCTGTTTCAGCTTGCGAAGCTGAATAGCCTGCAATTCTTCACGGGAATACGTTTCTTCTGGTGCCCAAATCATTCTATTGTCCTCCTTATGTATATTCCTAACAAACTTTCCTTTATTATAGCACATTTTGTATAAACGCCACAACAATTACCTATGATGTTCCCGTCATAAAAAATGATATAAAAATAACCGCTCCTGCCTGACAAAGCTTAAGCGGTTACTTTCATACTCTCTTTTACCGTTCTGCCAACTGTTGGATTTTTTCCAAGTCGGAAAGCAATTCTTTGGAATAAAATTCTGCATCCTTGTAAATCTGCATGGCCTTGGGATAATCTCCGTTTCTCAGCGCCTGGATGACAGACTCGCCATATTTATGGAATTTTCTGTGCTTAGCCTCCAAGGATTTCCAGATGGGCAGGATTTCTGGGATATTCGGCGTCATGGCATAGTAGAAATGTCCAAACGCACACTTAGAGGAATCCAACTGAAGCGGAAGAACCGTCTGTTCGTCTACCATTTTTCTCAGATTATTCAGCCATGCCTGATGGGAGGAAACCGCACTGTTTATATACTTGGCAAATTCCTCGTTTTTCAGGTGATAAAAAGCATCCTGGGACATAACGCCCATCTGTTTCAATGCGACATCGAGCGTTTTCTCAATTCCCGGAACTGGCTCAATGGCCTCCTGAAGCTGGTCGCTGACATGACACATAAAGTCGGTGCTGCCCTTGATCTGGTTTTCCATCTCAGACATAGAACTGCTAATCTCCTGGCTGACGGCGGCAATAGAGCTGACGGATTCGTTGACCTTAGAAATATGTTTCTGGCTTTCGCTGTTCAATTCCCAGATATTCGAGATCTTATCAGTCATAGATTTCAAAGAGTCAATGGTGTTTGTGGCGCTGTCGATGCTTTTTTTCGACGCTTTCTTGATATTTTCCACAAAACTGTTCATATTTTTGGTCATTCTCTGGGTTTCCTCGGCGAGTACGCGGATCTCGGAAGCCACAACGGCAAAGCCCTTTCCCGCTTCCCCGGCCCGTGCGGCTTCCGTGGAGGCGTTCAGTGCCAGAAGATTGGTCTGCATGGATATGGCATCCACGCCGGCGATCACGCTGCTTAGCTGGTTGATGACCTGGGAAAGATTATGGATATCCTCCTGCATCTTCATAGAGGTTTCAATCGTCTCATTGGAAAGTTCCCGAATGTTGGTCAGCTCATCCTGGCCTTCCTTCGTCTTCTGGTAGATTCCCTCGGTTTCCGAGGCAACGCGAATAATGGTGTTGGTCATTTCCTCATGCTGGTTACTGCTTCTTCCA
This sequence comes from uncultured Lachnospiraceae bacterium, assembly GCA_947571775.1. Taxonomy (GTDB): domain Bacteria; phylum Bacillota; class Clostridia; order Lachnospirales; family Lachnospiraceae; genus MGBC164599. Next base: position 169,571 of record CANOZK010000004.1, read on the forward strand.
GTAATATGTTCGGAGCTTCCGAAAATGGATTCGGTGGCTTTTGTGATTTGGCGGGAAATGTCGAGAATTTTTTCAGTTTCATGCTTCATGGTCAGATCTAGGGAACTGATTTGCATAACTGCATTGATATTCTTTTCAAAAACTTCTGCAAATTGTTTCCGGCCTTTTGTCAGTCTCTGAAAAATCTCCTGTAATTCCGGCTCCTGAGAATAATCAGCCTCTTTCAGCTCAGAAACCGCTTTCATGAGCACTGCTGTTTGTTTCTTTTTGCGTAGCATCGGTATAACCCTCTTTTCTTTTTTTTAAATAAATCGTTACCACTCACAGTCTTTAATTTATATGTAAAACAACTCAAGACATCTGATAGCCTTTTTTATCTAAAGTACACTGTGCAGAAGTTACGAAACTAAATATCCTAGTTATATAATACGAGATTTTTGGCCTTTTGCCAAGCCTTTTCTCTAAGTTTTTGTGACAATAAATCTTGGAAAACGCAGCGGTTCCCATAGCTGGTGAAGAATCAATGACAGACCCATAAAAACGATACGGCCATTCCTTTTGCCGGCTCTCATGAATTTAATCAGATTTTGCCAAAAAACGCAAAATCCGTTTATGAAAATCTTTGGCTTCTTCATATAAAGCATGTCCAAGATTACCGTAAATGAACAATTCGCTTTTTTCAATTTTATTCGCCAATTCTAAGGAGGATGCAGCTCCGACAATCTTGTCGCACCCGCCGCCTATAATCAAAGTTGGACATGATATTTTCTCCAGCTCTGAATAGGCATCGTGACGCAGGCAGGAATCTGCCTGAATGAGAAACCGATTAAAATCCTTTGGCTTCCCTATATACCTCAAAAAAGGATAAAGCCGTCTATATGTTTTTAGATATTTTTCAGAGTAGGATTTTTCTGCTGTATCAATCATCAGGGCTTTGTAATTCCCACGTTTGGCCATGGAAACCCAATTGTTGACAACACATTGTATGTTCTCATTTTGTCTGGCAAGCGTAACAGCCAACACCAGTTTTTTGACCAATTCGGGGTGATCAACAGCCAGATACTGGGCAATCATTCCGCCTTGAGAGATACCTATAATACTGGCATCTGCAATGCCAAGACTCTCCATTGCCTGAGCCTGATCATCTGCCATATCTCGTGTAGAATAATTGTTTGGTATATCATTTTTTCGGCTGAAAATAAATACAGAATAGTCCTTCGCATATATTCGATAGATTAAAGCAAAAATAAGAGCCATACCTTTGACCGTAGCCAATCCATCCCCCAGTCCTGGAAGCATGATTAGAACCTTCTTGCCTTTTCCAAAACAAATATAGTCCATATTTGTATCGTTGATGCGGATACACCCATTTTTCGCATGGAAAAACATAATAACCTCCATAAAAAACAGCAGATACCACAACTACACAGTCCTCTGCGGCATTGAAATAAAGCGTAAAACCGGAACCCGACCTTACGCTTTATATTTTTATCTCTATGAATTTTTAGTTGTCTTCCCCGTCTGCCAACTGGCTCTGCCTATCTGCGATTTCCTTTTCCTGAATCTCATTCGGCGCCTGCTCATAACGGGCAAATTCGTATGCAAAGATACCGCTGCCTCCGGTCATGGAGCGCAGATCGGTGGAGTATCCGTAGATCTCCAGCATGGGAACGTCTGCTTCCACCACGGTATTTCCGCCCTGATCCGGCGTCATACCCAGAACGCGTCCGCGGCGTTTATTCAAATCGCCCATAACATCGCCGGTGTATTTATCTGGAACGGTGACTTTCATATTTACAATCGGCTCTAAGAGCACAGGGGCGGCTTCCATAAATCCTTTCTTAAACGCAAGGATTGTAGCCATTTTAAATGCCATTTCGGAGGAATCCACCGCATGATAGGAACCATCGTATAACGTAGCTTTTACGCCTACTACCGGATAAGCGGCCAGCGGGCCTTTCAGCACAGATTCCTGCAATCCTTTTTCCACAGCCGGGAAATAGTTCTTTGGCACGGCGCCGCCCACGACGATCTGCTCAAAAACATAGGGTGTTTCCAGATCCCCGGACGGCTCGAATTTCATTTTTACATGACCGTACTGTCCATGTCCGCCGGACTGTTTCTTATGTTTTCCTTCCACATCTGAAGCCTTGCGGATGGTTTCTCTAAATGGAACCTTCGGCTTATCCAGCTCGATTTCCACTTTATAGCGTTCTTTTAACTTGCTGCTGATGATATCCAGATGCTGATCTCCCATGCCGTACAGAAGCGTCTGGCGGTTGGCAGAATCGTTGACGGTGCGGATGGTCAGATCCTCATCCATCATCTTGGCCAGCGCCTGGGAAATCTTATCCACATCCGCTTTGTTTTTCGCTTTGTAGCGTTTGTATGTATACGGTGTGGAAATCACCGTCTTTGGATACAGAACCGGATGGGCTTTAGTAGCCAAAGTATCGCCTGTGGAGGCTTTTGCCAGCTTTCCGATAGCGCCGATGTCTCCGGCGTGAAGCTCCGGCACTTCTATCGGCTTATTGCCTTCCAGCACATACAGTTTATTTAATTTATCTTCGGATTCTTTCTGCACATTGTAGAGCGCATCGTCGCTTTTGATAACCCCAGAGCTTACCTTTATCAGAGAATATTTTCCAAGGAATGGATCTACAATGGTTTTGAAAATATAAGCGGATTTTGACTTGGAGAAATCATAATTCGCTTCATAGATTTCATTGGTCTTTTGATCCAGTCCGTTGCAGCTCCTCTGGTTGGGGCTTGGGAAATAGCCTACGATGTCATCCAACAGATTGGACACACCCGGCAGATTGATCGGAGAACCCATGCATACCGGCACAATGGAGCTGTCCTGCACATTCTGAGCCAAGGCCGCAGAAATCTCCGCAACGGAAAATTCGTCGCCCTCAAAATATCTGTCCATAAATTCTTCGCTGGTTTCTGCCACAGACTCAAGCAGCACTTCCCGGTATTTGTTCAAATATTCCTGGAGATGATCCGGCACTGGGCATTCCTGCTTTTTGCCCTTCTCAATGTATTTCCGGCCCGCCTGTTTTACGACATTGACATAGCCCACAAACTTGCCGTCCTCGCGGATAGGGAAATGCAGCGGCGCGATCCGTTTGCCGTACAGCTCAGTCAACTGCTCTACCACCTGGCGGTAGCTGACGTCGTCCACATCCATCTCTGTGACAAAGATCATCCGGGGCAGCTTGTATTTTTCACACATCTCCCAGGCTTTCTGTGTTCCCACCTGTACGCCTGACTTACCGGATACTACGATTATGGCAGCATCAGCGGCACTTACTGCTTCTTCAACTTCTCCCACGAAATCAAAATACCCTGGCGTATCCAATACGTTGATTTTGCACTTTTCCCATTCAATGGGCACAACCGTTGTAGAAATTGAAAATTTTCTCTTAATTTCCTCTTTATCGAAATCGCTGATGGTGTTTCCGTCCGCCACCTTGCCCAAACGGCTGGTAATGCCGGATAAATAAGCCATTGCTTCCACCATGCTTGTCTTTCCTGCACCGCCATGACCCAACAGGACTACGTTCCGTATCCGGTCAGTTCTATAAACGTCCATATGTAATACCTCCCTGTAAGTATGATATGTTCATATTTTACTAAAAATCCGCAATATAATCAAGCACTTTTATTGATATATACAAAAACTGGTTACTGTTTGGGCTGTAACGTCATTTACTTGAAAGAAACAAAACAGAAATTGCGGGATACTTTCCTTGCACAGCACAGCCAAACATAAATTTGACTTTTTCACCTCTGTCACTTAAAATAGAATGGAGTTTGAAGAAAGGACCGAAGATAAATGAAAATAACCGTAGGATTTATCGGCCTGGGACTGATTGGCGGCTCCCTGGCAAAAGCAATCCGGCAATTTTATCCAGACAGCCATATCCTGGCCTACAACCGGAGCCTTCCGGCGCTGAAAGCTGCAAAATCAGAAGGGGTCGTTGATGAGATATACAGCGAGGTGGATTACCATTTCCGCGCCTGCGACTATATTTTTTTATGCACCCCCGTTTCCAATAATATCCAGTTTATGAGACTTTTAAAAAATTATCTTTCCCCGGACTGCATCCTCAGCGATGTGGGAAGTGTCAAGGGAATGATTCATCAGCAGGCAGCCGAACTTGGGTTAAGTCACTGCTTTATCGGCGGGCATCCCATGGCCGGTTCAGAAAAAACTGGATACGAGAATTCCAAAGCGCGTCTTCTGGAAAATGCCTATTATATCTTGACCCCTGCGGAAAATGTAAATATACAGAAAATATCGGACTATACGGAACTGATTTCTTCGCTGGGCGCGATTCCTCTGGTGCTGACCCATCAGGAACATGACTATATCACCGCCGGAATCAGCCATCTGCCCCATATTGTGGCCGCTTCCCTGGTCAACCTTGTGCGGGAGCTGGATACCGAAGACGAGCACATGAAGCTCATTGCCGCGGGCGGTTTCAAAGACATCACCCGCATTGCCTCCTCCTCTCCAGATATGTGGCAGCAGATTTGCCTGGAAAATCCCGAAAACATTTCCAGGGTGCTGGATGTTTTTATCCGTATGCTGGTGCAGGCCAGATGCCAAGTGGATCAAAAAGACGCTCAGGAATTGTACAACCTGTTTTCCCAGGCCAGGGACTATCGGGATTCCATCGAGATCCTTCCAGAAGGCCCGTTAAAAAAATCTTATATCCTGTACTGCGACATCGCCGACGAACCCGGCGGCATCGCCTCCATTGCCACACTATTGGCCATGGAGCAAATCAATATCAAAAATATTGGCATCATCCACAACCGGGAATTCGAGGAAGGCGTCCTGCGCATTGAATTTTATGAAAACCCAGACTGTGAGAAAGCCTTGGGAATTTTGAAAAAACGCAACTATATCACCTATACCCGGTAAAAAAAGGAGTCCTTTATGAATATACAAAAAGTCAACGGTCTGAAAGGGGAAGTGCAAATCCCTGGCGATAAATCCATTTCCCACCGGGGCATTATGCTGGGCGCCCTGGCAAAAGGCACCACGAAAATCACAAATTTCCTGCAGGGGGCAGACTGCCTGTCCACCATCGGCTGCTTTCGGCAAATGGGCATTGAGATCGAAAATACTTCCAACGAAGTTCTGGTACACGGCAAGGGCCTGCACGGCCTGCGCGCCCCTCAGAATACCCTGGATGTGGGAAACAGCGGAACCACCATGCGCCTGCTCTGCGGCATCCTCTCACCCCAGGCGTTCGCGTCCGCACTGACGGGAGACCGTTCAATCCAGACCCGTCCCATGAAAAGAGTCATAGAACCTTTGTCCCAAATGGGGGCGGACATCCAAAGCCTAAAAGGCAACGGCTGCGCCCCTTTGCAGATTCAGGGAAGCCGCTTAAAAGGCATCCATTACCAGTCGCCAGTCGCCTCCGCACAGGTGAAATCCTGTGTTTTATTTGCAGGCATGTACGCGGACAAAACCACGTCCGTTACGGAACCGGTATTATCCAGAAACCATTCCGAATTGATGCTGCAACATCTAGGGGCGAAACTGAGCGGCGAGGGAACCACGGTGAGCATTGAGCCGGAACCTCTGCTGGAGGCAAGAGAAATCCCGGTACCTGGAGATATCTCCTCTGCCGCTTATTTTATCGCCGCAGGGCTTTTGGTTCCGCATTCTCAGATTCTGATCAAAAACGTGGGCGTCAACCCCACCCGCAGCGGTATGCTAAAGGTCTGCCATGCCATGGGCGCAGATATCCAGTACTTAAACGAACATAGAGACAGCGGGGAACCCACCGCCGACCTTCTGGTGACTTCCAGCTCTCTAACCGGGACTGTGATAGAAGGGGAAATCATCCCCACATTGATTGACGAGCTGCCCATGCTGGCGGTTATGGCGGCTTTTGCCCAGGGAAAGACTATCATCCGCAACGCTGAAGAACTAAAAGTAAAAGAATCCGATCGGATCAAGGCTGTAACTGAAAACTTATCCGCCATGGGCGCAGATATCACAGCCACTTGCGACGGTATGATCATCAACGGGGGACGCAGACTCACCGGTGCAGATATCCGCACGCAAAAAGACCACCGGATCGCCATGTCTTTTGCCGTGGCCGCCCTGGCCGCAGAAGGCGTCACTCATATTGGGGACGCAGACTGCGTGAACATCTCCTACCCGGAATTTTACCAGGATTTACAAAAGCTAGGAGGCATTCGTTTTGACCGTTGAAAAAGACCGTCTGTTGGCGCAAATCCAACAATTGGCACAAGAGGATATTATACTGGCTTTCTCCGGCGGGGTGGACAGCGCCCTGCTGCTGTATCTGCTGACCCTGGCCTGTCGGGAAACAAGCAGACAGGCTTACGCCGTAACCTTTCACACTGCCCTGCACCCCCAGGCCGATCTGGAATACGCCCGGCAGTTTGCCCGCTCCCTGCACGCCAGCCACCACATACTCCAAATCAACGAACTGGAAAACCCCAAAATATTGGAAAACCCTCCAGACCGCTGTTATCATTGCAAGAAAATGCTTTTTGAAAAACTGTGGGAATTTGCCAGAGAAAAGCAAGTAAGCACCATACTGGAAGGCTCCAACAAGGATGATTTAAACGTATACCGCCCCGGCCTGCAAGCCGTACAAGAATTGGGTATCCAAAGCCCTCTGGCACAGTGCGGCATCACCAAAGCTCAGGTTCGGCAGCTCGCCGCAGAATACGGGCTGTCCGTGGCGACCCGCCCCTCTGTGCCCTGCCTGGCGACCCGCCTGCCTTACCACACAAACATTGACACGCGGCTTCTCGCCCGCATCGAGCAGGGAGAACGGTTTCTGAAATATATGGGCATGGGCAACGTCCGCATCCGCGTTCATGGGGACATTGCCCGGCTGGAACTCGATCCAGAAGATTTTCCCATACTTTTCCAACACCGGACGGAAATCCTTCTGCAGTTGAAAAAGCTGGAGCTTCCCTATCTCACTTTGGATCTGGAAGGCTTCCGAAGCGGCAGCATGGATATCGGCCTTACCAGTGGCGAATCACCTCAAAACGCTCCATCGTATAATTAGCATAAGAAGAGATCCCCGCTTTCTCCAGAGCAATGCGCACCTGCTCCTGCGACGTATCCACCCCGGCCAGATCGGGGAGCAGCAGCCCCCTCTTTAACCCGGACTGCACAATTACCCCATACCGTTGTGTGTCGAGCTGATCCACACTTTGAATCGGCTCTGGGCTGCCCAGAATATCCACACTGTAAGTCAACAGAGGCAGCTCTTCTGGGGTAACCGGAGAAAAGCGGTGATCGCGGACAGCGGCACTGATGGCATTTTCTATGATTTCCTCCCCGATACAAGACTGAACGGGCATAATCGTCCCGATGCATCCCCGCAGACGGCCGTCAATCTTCAGACTCACAAACGCTCCTGCCTGTTCCTGATAAAACTCTTCTGGAAGCCCCTGTGGAAGCGGCTGCCGCTCTCCTTTCTGAATGTAATGTTCCAGCGCTTCTCGCGCCAGATGGACATACGCATCCTCATTTGCTTTTCGCTCCAACCGTTTCCTCTCCTTTTCACGGATATGCTTTTCCAGGAATTTACGTTCTCCCGACTCCTTTACCAGAGAAAAAGCCGCCGCCGCATACCCCACGCCGAAAGGCCCCTGGTAAGACAACAGCTCGGCGTCCACGGTCCAGCCGTCAAAAGCCCCGGCCATCACCAGAAACGAACGGTGGCCGCATTCCGCGGCAGCCTCGCAGAAATCCGGCTCCATATCCAAAAGCGCATAAAAATCCCCCTGTGAAAAAATCCGGCAAATCTTTTCATCAAACAACAGGCCGTCCATAGAAAATCCGTAAGGCCCGTCCTCCCGCAGTTTATGGGAAAGGTCGCCGCTGGCGATGATAATCGTCCTCTTTTTGCTGCTCAAAGCCGTCTGTCGGATACACTGCCCCAACCGATAATGTTCTTGATAAGAAAGCCCGGAAATGGAAATCCGAACCACAGGCACAGCCCCAGCATATTTCTGTATAAAATACAGCGGAATCATCGTCCCATGATCCAAAGCCGGATCCTTCTCCCCCAGAAAGCCCGCCGGAATTCCGTGGTATTCCGCTTGAGCACAGAGTTGATTGGCAAAATCCTGGTCATATGGGGTTTGTACCGTTACCTGCGGCGCCCCAAAAGAACCAAAATCCCCCTGCGCCTGACCTCCCGGCGAAATATGCAGATAATCCGCATACATCACACTGTGAGGCGTAATCACAACCAAAGTATCTGGATTTTCCTCGGCAATCCGCTGTCCAATGGTCTCATAAGAATCTATTGTCGCCAGTATATGCTGTTCCTGCCCCTTTCCCACCTCTGGGATAATCAGAGGCGGATGGGGTACTGCAAATGCTCCTATTATGTTCATTTTCACACTCCATATAGATATATTTATTTTCATTTGACTTTATTTAAACGTAGCACAATCACAATATAAGTGCAAGGGAAAGAATCCCAAAAATAATTTTATACCAAATATTAAAATTCAAATCAACAGATAGATAATCTATCACAATTCCTATGGTAATTTTCCCCAAAACATTGTAAAATAAAGAATAGCTATACTTTATAACATCATTATAAAAAATATGGCAAATGGCAATTCTAATCGGTAGGAGAACGCAAATGAAAATAAAATATCATGTATGGAAATATAAAGAGTTATTCGCATTTATATTGATATCTTTATTTATCGTGTCTTTTTTCTTCGTACACGCGAAACATTCTTTTTACAGCAAAAGTGAACCCTTAGAGCACTCCAAGGCCATAAAACTCAACAAAATTGACCATATCTCTCAGGAATTGAAAACCGACAAAACGCTTCCTCTGGCAAAGGTTGCTGTTGAATTTGGAACGTATTCCAGAAAAAACCAGGGATTCCTGCATGTACAGCTCTTTGAAAACAAAACCTGCATCAGCGAATGGCATTATGATACAGCCAGACTGGCCGATAACGCTTACCAGGAATTTTCTCTGGACAAACCCTATACGCTGCATCCCCAAGACTCCTATTATTTATGCATCTCTGAGGATTACAGCGGCGACAATGCAGTCGCCTTTTGGACTTCCGATGAAAAGGGCGGATCCTGCTGGCAGAACCGTCGCCTTTTACAGGGAAAATCTCTGTGCTATCAGCTAACTTATACCAACCCAAAACTGAAAAACAGGGGAATTCTGCTGGCAGTTCTCATATTCCTTATATTTGGTATCCTTATCGCATGCAAATTGGACGAAAAGCTCCTTATGAGCGGTCTTTTTCTTACTTTGGGCATTCTCTATATGTGCGCATGTCCTCAGTATATAGCTCCAGATGAAGACCATCACTTTCTTCGGGCGTTTGAAATTTCATGCGGCACCTTTATCTCTCCGCATACAGAGAAATCGGGAGGGAATTTTCTTCCAGCCGCTTTATCCGAATCCTCGGATTCTGATATTTTAGATTGGAACGATACCAAATACCTGAATTTTACCAATACCTCTCTGTATACGCCGGTAACTTATCTGCCGCAGGCCGTAGGTATCAAAATTGCCCGCTGCTTTACCAACCGAGTATCCGGCATTTTTTATGGGGGAAAATATGCCAACTTTCTGGCCAGCCTTCTTTTGTGTTTGGCAGCTATATATTGGATGCCCTTTGGACAAAAAATCCTGTTTATGATTATGACATTTCCTATGACAATACAGGAAATGATTTCCATGTCGCCAGACGGCTTTACCATTTCCCTATGCCTGTTTTTTATTGCATATGTTTTTCATCTTAGCTATGGAAATGTGGAAAAGCTCCGAAAAAGAGACTTTTGTATTCTAGCCGGATTAAGCCTGATGATTGCCCTGTGCAAGATTGTTTACGTTGTCCTGATTCTTCTTACTTTTATCATACCAAACCACAAGATTGGAGAACGGAAAACATGGATGGGATTGAAATTCGGAATTTTCAGCATGGCGCTGGCCGCAAATTTGATTTGGCTGAAAATTTCGTCGGTGTATCTAGTCGAGATCAGGCCTGGCGTAAACGCCGCAGAACAAATCCGTTATATCTTATTGAATATTGGCGATTTTTACGGCGTCGCTGTCCGTACTCTAATGGAAAACAGCGACTATTTTATAAAAACCATGTTCGGCGATCCGATGGGCGCGCTGAATATCGCACTCTCCCCCTTTGTGTGGATAACGTTTCTGTTTCTGTTTCTCTATGAAATTTACGACTCCAGAAGGCCCACGCTAAAGCTGCATTCTTTTGACCCGCTGGTAATGGCTCTGATTTTTCTTGGCGGCAGCGGACTGATTTTTACCAGTTTATATGTACAATGGACAGCTCTGAGAAATGAAGTCATCGAAGGTATCCAGGGACGATACTTCATCCCGTTGATTATTTTCCCGGCCCTTTTAGCTATGTATCGACAGGATAAAAACAGAGAAAAGGAAACGAATGTTTCCGTATGCGAAAAAAGCGGGCAGTATTACTATCTCATTCTTTTAACTTTAAACGGAATTGCCCTACTTGATATCGTTCAATATTACCTGTAAGGAGAAAACCGATTTATGGATAAAATAGCTGTATTGATTCCTTGTTACAACGAAGCAAAAACCATTGGAAAGGTAATATGCGATTTTAAAAAAATACTGCCGGAAGCAGTTATCTATGTATACGACAACAACTGCACCGATCAAACAGCCGAAATTGCCAGAGAGGCGGGCGCTGTTGTCCGCTGCGAATACCAACAAGGAAAAGGAAACGTTATTCGCCGGATGTTTCGCGAGATTGACGCTGAGTGCTATATTATGACGGACGGGGACGATACTTATCCGGCGGAAGCCGCCAGAGAGATGGCCAACTGTGTATTGCAAAAAAACATAGATATGGTCATCGGCGACAGACTGTCTTCCTCTTATTTTACCGAAAACAAACGGCTGTTCCATAATTTTGGAAATATATTTGTCCGCAAAAGCATTAATTTCTTATTTCAAAACGACATTAAAGATATTATGACCGGATATCGGGCATTCAGCTATGAATTTGTAAAAACCTTTCCAGTATTGTCTAAGGGCTTTGAAATCGAAACAGAGATGAGCATCCACGCCATTGACAAAAATATGTCCATAGAAAATCTAATCATTGATTACCGCGACCGGCCAACCGGAAGCCAATCCAAACTGAATACATACTCTGACGGCCTAAAAGTCCTGCGAACCATTGGACGACTATACCGGACATATAAACCAATCGGTTTTTTCGGGGCGATTGCGTTTCTGCTGGCTTTTTTGTCCACGGCTTTTTTTCTGCCGATTGTATATATTTTTTTCAGAACGGGGCTGGTACCCAATTTCCCGACGCTTATCGTATGTGGTTTTACCATTATTGTGGCTATCCAGTCGTTCTTCACCGGTTTGACTTTGCAGACCATTATTCAGAAAAACAGGCAGGATTTTGAAATGGAACTGCACCGCGTCTCAGAAAACAAAAAAACTCTCCTGCAAAAGGAAACGAAAGGGAAACTACATTTATGAGAAAATTTTTGACAAAGGAAAGACAAGCCCCTTTTCTGCTAGGGATCTTGCTTTTGATCAGCGCTGTTTTTATTTACCACCGATTTCTGTTCGGGGATGAACTGTGGGTATTTATCGATCCAGATATCGGTTCGGATACGTTTCAGCAGTATTTGCCGCACTACCATACTGTCGTAAACCATATCCGGGAGGGCACGTTTGCCTTCTGGGATTTTAATCACGGTTTCGGGACGAATGTATTCAATCTGAATCTGTTTGACCCTACCCTGATTCTTATATATGCCCTGGGTGTTGTCTTCGGCCCGGAACACATCGCCTGGTATCTGGTGTATATGCAGGTTCTTCGGATTGTATTGGCAGGACTTGTCTTCTACTACTATCTGTCCTGCTTTTCATTTTCTGAGAGAACCAAATGCCTGATTGCCTATATCTATGCATTAAACGGGTTTCAAATGGTATGGGGACAGCACTATCAGTTCGGCATGTCGGTCATCTACCTGCCGCTGCTTCTTTTGGTCACGGAGCGGTGTATGCGCCGACAGCGGTTTCACCCGCCTGTGGTTTTGGCGGTGTGGATCACCACAATTTACAGCGCGTACCGCAGTTATATGATGTTTGTCTGTCTAGGCTTTTATATTTTTATCCGGCTTTTTGCCATGCAGAAACAGCCGCTGAAAAAGAATTTCCGAATCTTGGGGATTTTATACGGCTCTATGCTCCTGGGAATCGGGATGGGAGCTTTTACCCTATTGCCCACGGCCTATGTCTTCTCTGGTATGTCCGGCCGGGTGGTGGATCGCCAGTATGGACTTTTGGAATGGCTGGGACGCTCTTTTTTGCCTTATGAACGCCTGCATTACAAAACCTTATTTTATAAACTTTTCTCCAGCTACCTGGAAGGTCTGTCGAAGCTGGAGAACCCCAAAGTCCTGTACACTGGACTTTTAAATTATTATGAGGACCCCAATGTGTTCTGCTCCACTTTGTTTCTGATTCTTGGATGTCAGTATGTATGCTGCATTCCCAGGCTCTTTGCATCCAAAAAACAGAAAATTCTCCATTACGGACTGTTGGGAGTTCTGGGCTTTTGCCTGATGTTTCCTTTCTGCGGACTGGCTATGAACGGATTTACGGATACCTCCAACCGCCATATGTTTGTGATGATCCCTTTCTTCTGTCTGATTATGGCAAAGATGTTAAACGATTTGGAGCGGAAACGGATTTTCAGTTATCTGGGTTTTGGCGCGGCCTTGCTGCTGATTCTGTTTGTGTTCATCCGAAAATATCCGGCGATTGTTTTTTTATCTCACAAACGGAACTTATTGATTTTGAGCATCACCGGAATTTTGATGGCCGCTGCGCTGCTTTGTCTGGCCAAATGCCAAAAGCAGAATTTCCAAAAGATCCTTGGCGCGTTGCTGTTTGGCTTCGTGATCGTAAATATGGTATCGGAGGGGTATACTTCCACCCTGGAAAGACTGACTTTACGGAAAAACAACACGGAATATTTCGAGGCTTTATACAATCAGGACACGCAGAACGCCCTGGCCTGGCTAAGAGAACACGACCCGGAATTTTACCGAGTAGAAAAGGACTTCGACGCCGGCTCGGTCTGCCTCGACTCCCTGGTGCAAAATTACCGGGGCACCAGCACTTATAATTCCACCATGAACCAGAATATCAAGCGCTTTACCGCCATTCTTTACCCGGATTTCTGGTATAACGACCTGGCACATTACCGATTCCGTATGATAGAAAAAGGACAGCCGTTTGCCGATTTATGCGGCATCCGTTATCTCCTTTCCCGCAACGGCGACAAAGACGACCCCTATGATAAAAGCGGCTATCGGCCTATCCAGAAATTTGGAGAGATCCAGATTTATGAAAATAAAAACGCGACCTCCCTCGGACGCTTTTACGCCGATACTGTGACCTACTCGGAATTTAAAGAATACCTTCAGGAAAACGGTATTTCAAAGGCGAGAGATTATATCTTGGATCACCTGGTTATAGAAGATTTGCCAAAAAGCCTGGAATTGACTCATAGCAGTGAGAAAGCCTCGGCAAAGGCTGTTGTTATCGAAGCGCCTGTAAAAGACACCGATCTAAAAGGAACGGTAGACGCCCCCTGCGACGGTTATGTGATGTTCGCCATTCCGTTTGAAAAAGGCTGGGACGTTTATGTGGATGGAGAAAAACAGGAGCTTGTAAAGGCGAATCTGGGATTTTTCGGAATTTCTGTCGAAAAAGGGCTGCACCAGATTGAATTGAGATACCACGCCCCCGGATTTTCCCAGGGATTGGCGGTTAGTCTTTTGTGTTGGATCGTTTTTGTCTTTTTGCTTGGCTTCTTTTCCAAAAAATCCAAAATGAATTCTGAAAGATGAATTCATTTTGGATTTTCTTTGATTCTTCTACTTAAAATTGTTTGACCAGCCATTTTCCCCAGGGGGAAAGATCTGCGTTTTTCCAAGCCGACGTCTTTGTACAGGAGGAGTTTAACAGTGCGGAACTTTCTTCTTTGTTGGAGAGATTCCAGCCTATGTAACTGATTCGGTTATTCTTCAGAAATTTCATCCATTGTTTTCCCTCTTTTTGATTCAGCGCTCCGCTGCCGGAAGCCTCGGAAATTCCGAACTCCGATACAAACAGCGGCAGTTTTTGAGCCAGGGCGGTTTTCGCTTTTTTTCGCAAATCGGCGCCGTGCGTCCCGGCATAAAAGTGCAGCGTGTACATCAGGTTTTGGTAACCTTTTATGGGACTTTTGGCCGCGACGTCCACATCCTGCGACCAGTTGGGCGTTCCTATAAGAATCACCGCATGCTTATCCTGAGAACGGATCGCCTTTATTACTTTTTTTGCATAGGCTTTGATGGTGCTCCAGGATGTGCCACCATTGGGTTCGTTGCAGATTTCGTAGAGTATATTGGTATGATTTTTATATTTGGAGGCCATTTTGCGGAAAAATCGAACTGCCTGCTTTTCATAAGTTCTGGGATTGCCGTCGCTTAATATGTGCCAGTCCAGGATAACATAAAGTCCTGCATTTGTGGCATATTGTATCCCTTTGTCAATTCTTTCCTCCAGAGCTTTTTGGTTTGCCGCATCCCCAGTGCAGTAGCCGTTATATTCGCTGGTGTAAAGGGCCAGGCGCACGGCGTTTGCGTTCCAATTCTTTTTGATATTGGTAAACGCTTTTGGATTTACATACTGCGGAAACCAGGAAAGACCGTGGGTGCTGACACCTTTGAGCTGCACAGGCTTGCCCTTGTCATTGACCAACTGCGTTCCTTTTACGCTCAAAGCGGAAAGTTTTGCCGCCCGAACGGGAGCGACGCCAAAGAATATGCCAAATACAATCAGAAACAATAGAAAATAATTTTGATGTTTTTTCATCGTTCTGCCTCTCCTTTCTTTATCCATTCCAGTATGCATTTTTATCGACAGAAAATCAAGTCGAAAAACGGTTGCACATCCAATTCGTATCTTATATGATAAATATATAGAAATATCATTCAGGTAAAACTCTGAAAAGACAGGAGAAAAACAAATGAAAACAGGTGCTCTGCTCCTCGCCTCTTTTGAATTGGGAACGGAAAATAGAGGCAGCGAGGAGTTCCCCTTATTCCTTCCCATGTATCCTCTGGACGGCACCACCGTAATTAAACGGGAAATCGCCGCTTTACGCAAAGCAATGCTTTCCCCCATCGTTGTATTGGCTGGCTACCAAAAACAGATTCTAAAAAACCATCTGAGCCATAACAATGTAATTTTCACAGAAGACAAGGAATACGTGAAAAATGACCAGGAGAAGGCTCTGCAAATGGGGCTGGAAACCGCCCGGCAACATATGAACCGCGTTATCGTCGTTCCGGTGCAATATCCGGCTTTTTCCGCCCGGACACTTCAAATGCTTCTGGAATGTAAAAAAAGCACCATCCCCGTTTATGACGGGCAAATGGGCTGGCCCAGATTATACGTTTTGCAGGATGATGCACAGGAAGAACCAGAACAGATTCCAGTCGAGGATCCCGGAATTCTACTTTCACTTCTGGAAAAGGACGGAATTGCACAGACACAGCAATATTTGAAAGCCCGGCGCGGCACCAACGAGCTTCGCTGCAAGACCAAAGTCATTCTGACCAGGGAGGAAGATTTCTTCGGACCGGGCATTTACCATCTGCTAAAATTGATCGATGAAAACGGATCCATTCAGGCGGCAGCGTCAGAAATGCATATGTCCTATTCCAAAGCCTGGAAGATGGTCAACAAAACGGAAAAAGAAATGGGATTTCCTTTTCTGAATCGCTGCAACGGCGGAAAATGCGGCGGAAGCTCTACGCTCACCGATGAGGGAAAGCTGTTTATCCAGCGGTATCATGCTATGGTAAAAGATATGGAGCGAATCAGCCAAAACTTTTTTGATATTTATTTCAACGATTTTCAGTAAAAAATCGAGTAGGAGGTAGGTGATTCGTTCACCTACTGACCTCTTACATCAGATTGCGCGTCGAGATTGATGCAATTTTTAAGCGGGTGTTATCCTTTACATTTACTGCAAATGCCCGAAAAACATGGCTATCGTTACTTTTTGTACCCAAGGAATTCTTGTGATTTTTAATCATCCCGATCAACTGAAATTTATCTGCGAACATACATCCTCATCATGTCTGGTCCATCCTCTCCTTGAACCAGACACAAAAATTCCCATCCATATCTTTCATAAAAATTTGTGTGGTCAGTGACTAAATATATTGGTGTAATGCCTTTCGTTTTCAGGTCATCCGCAACCATATTTAACAAATGTCCCGCAATTCCCCTGCAACGATATTCCTTCTCCGTATATACCGCACAGATATTGGGAGTAAGGTCCTTTCTATCATGAAAATCATTCTCGATCACTCCCAATCCCCCTATGATCTTGTCTTCGTCTAAGCAAAAATACCAACCGTACTCGTTTTCACTATTAAGATAAGCTTCCATATACTCAAGATAGGCTTCTTGTGGTACTCCCCATTTACTATGAAACCATTTGGCTGCTCTATCCTTTAATTGTGGTTTTTCTCTTAAAGTGATGTATTTGTACGTACTCATATTTTTTGATTTCCTATGGACCAGACATGCTCCTCTTTCGCCGTCTGCACAGTATTCTGTGCCATGACTCCCACCAGGGAATGGGGAACATATGGCTCCTCCAAATAAGTAAGTTCCTCTGACGAGAGAACCAAATTTACAGCTTTTACAGCATCTTCAATATGGTATATTTTAGTCGCTCCAACAACCGGGGCTGTTACTTTTGTCAAAAGCCACGCCAAAGAAACTTCCGTCATAGACGCGCCATGTCTTTTTGCAAGTTCAGCTACCCGTTTGATGATCAGGCTATCCTGCCCCGCAGTTGCATCATATTTTGATTTTGCATAGCTGTCTTCTTCCAGACGCTTCGATGTCTCACCTGGAGCCTTTGATAAACGTCCGCTTGCCAGAGCGCTGTATGGCGTCATGGCAATGTTGTCTTCCGCACATAATTTTGTCATTTCCCTTTCCTCCTCACGGAAGATCAGATTGTAGTGCCCCTGAACGGAAATAAATTTTGCAAATCCCTCTTTTTCCGCCAATGCATTTGCTTTCGCAAGTTGCCACGCAAAACAGTTAGAAATGCCTATGTACCGTGCTTTTCCCGCCCTAACAACACGATCCAGGCCATCCATGATATCATATAGCGGTGTCTGGTAATCCCACATATGGTAAATATATAAATCCACATAATCCATGCCAAGATTTTCAAGGCTCCTATTGATCATCCGTTCAATGTGCTGCTGTCCCGTAATTCCTGCCTCAATGTCCGCCTGTGTACGAGGCAAAAACTTGGTTGCCAGCATAACATCGTCCCTTTTTACAAAATCCCTCAATGCCCTTCCTACATACTGCTCACTGGTTCCGCTCTGATATGCGATGGCGGTATCGAAAAAATTTATTCCCGATTCCAATCCACACCGGATGATCTTGCGGGAACGTTCTTCATCAAGCGTCCATGAATGCTGTCCGTTCTTTGCATCCCCAAATCCCATACACCCCATACAAATACGGGATATATTTAAATCTGAATTACCCAATTTCATGTACTGCATATATTCTCCTTCATTTCTGTAATGTCTGTTACACCGCCCAATACGACTTTCTCTTTGGGCAGTTTTTGAAAGCAATCCTGATGTACAAGGCGGTATTCTCCTGCACCTGAATCAGATCGGATATGCCGGATAAAACAGCCAGGACTCCATCTAAATCCATTGTAGTGCACAAGCCATCATCAACCGGCTTTTTTAGCTTGCATCAGGTTGTTGTCCATTATGAGCGTTCCACTGGCATTCCATCATTTGCATATTCGTAAATACCGCTTTGAAAGAGGATTCCTCTGGCGAGCAGGCATAGATACCGAATTGGATCTTCCCAGCCCCTTTTTGCATATGGCAAATTCTCATCTGATTAAAATGCATACCATCCGCAGAGCATTCGATACAGTAATCATCCTCCCGCCGGCTAAAACGATACCACATAGACTTTACCGAAGCATCGATAACCGTGGTAGCCCAGTCAGAATATCCTCCGTTTGTCACAACGCTGCCTAAATGCTGGTACTTTTCATTCTCATATTCAACAGATGCTTTTAACCAATTTTCACTGTCAAGATACATCACAATACCGCATTGGTCAAATCTATGGCAGCTTTGTGTAAATTCTGTTTTCACAACAAAACTGAAATACTGCTCTTCTGTTTCCATTTGGAACACTGGCGCATTGTCATTTTGGAAATGATAGTATGTTCTTTGCCATAGATCCGTGTGCTGTTTCGTGATGATCTCAACCCTGCCGCCCGCAATTTTGCAGTCCTGCGGTTCTCTTGTCCATTGAAACCCGTTCATATCCATAACACATTACCTCCAGATCATCGTTTTTGGAACTTCCATTCAACATTTCTATTATACCTGCATTCTCTGCGGATTTCTATATAGAATAGCGCACCCTTATCTTCCATTTTATTTTATGGAAAAAACAGCGGTCAGGATATCTGGGAACTCCCCGGTATCCTGACCGTATGCGAAAACACGATAACGCCTTACTGTAATTGTATTAAAATATCTTTTTCATTCTGCCAATTCCCCCCTATAAAATAATTTTTATATAAACAGCTATGCCAAACAAAATCAAAATGGTTCCAAACACTTTATTCATGCAGGAGAAACTGCGGTTTTCCATCTTTTTCTTTATAACGCTTACTGCTGCTGACAGCAGTCCCCACCAGACATAGGTTCCAACGAACACACCCGCTACAAGCTGTATTCCACCCGCCCATCCCGATTCTTTCGTAATGCCGAAATAAGAAAAAGCAAACAGAAATGTCAGGATTGCTGTCGGATTTGTAATGCCGACCGCAAAGGATAACAAAAACATTTGTACGCCGCGGCTTGCTTGGCTTTGCAGCACGTCGGTTTCTCCTTTGCGGACGAACAGCCGGATTCCCATTACCATAACCAATGCTCCTCCAAATATATTGATTATGGTTTGATACTCCAAAAGGAAATCCGAAATAACAGTCAGACCGAACACCCCGACACAAGCGTATAAACAATCGGCAATGGAGGATCCAAGCCCCGTCGCAAGTCCCGCTTTCAGCCCGTGCCTTAGTGTCTTCTGTACCGTCATCGTTCCTACTGCCCCAACGGGCATACCAAAAAGAATCCCAATTAAAATTCCCCGAATAAGATAACTGCCCATTTTAGTTTCCCGTGTAATTTAAACTGTTTTAAAAAAATCCTCCAGTTTTTCCGAAATATTTATGCACAACAGCACTGCTTCTGTGTAATGACTTCCCCATGGGATTTTTCATCATCATGAATAAGTTCTCCCACGGAAGGCACATAGATCCGGCCGGATAACGGATTTTTAATGCTCATTACAGGTGTCGTAATGGTTGCTTCCACCTCAGATTTTTCAAAGCTCAGGTCGGTATCGATCATCTCACAATTGATAAGCTTTAAGTTTTTACAGTAGCAAAGGGGCTGCGTCCCTATGATCTTGCAGTTTTCAAACGTTACATTTTCGCAGTACCACGCAAGATATTCCCCTTTCACCGTACTGTTGCGGATCGTTACATTCTTTGCGTGCCAAAAGGCATCCTTCGTAGCAAAGTTACAGTTCTCGAACACGGAGTCCTGAATATACTGGAAGGAATACTTTCCTTCCAAAGTCACGTTGTCAAAATCCAGACGGTTTGAACGCATCATAAAATATTCGCCCTGTACGGTACAGTCTTTTATTTTAATGTCCTGTACGGACCACCCAAACTCCGGTGAAATCACATCGCACCCCCGCATGCTCACCCTGCTGCATTCCCGCAGCGCCTTGATACCGTACAGCTTACTGTCCGTGATCTCAATATCATTGGAGTACCACAGAGCCGCACGGCAAAGCTCCGTCATTTCCGAACCAGATATCTTTAATCCGTCGTCGTGCCAGAACGGATATCTGAGGTTGAAAAAGCAGTCCGCCGCCTGAACATTCCGGCTTTCTTTTAAAGCGCTCTCACCGTCCGCCGGACCGTCAAATGCACAATGTTTCACTGTAATATCCTGGCTCCCATACAATGCGCGTTCCATATCAAAAGTTTTGTTTTCAATTACTTTCATTTTATTTGCTCCTTTCGCTTCCTGAAATGAAATCCATATTCGTTCCCGCTATATTCTGTTTTTCCTCGTCTTTCCGTTCGGTTTTTCCATTTGCCAGACCAGATAATCCAGACAGTCAATCCTTTTTTGTTCTTCATGCAGATGCTTCAACAAAGACCGCCTGTGCATTGCCAGCAGCTTTAACCCGTCTATCATCTTCCCGCCTTCTATATCCTCCATAAAATCTGAAATCGTATCGGCACTGCATCCGGCATCTTTGAGGTTTTGGATAATGGCATCCGTTTCCCCATCTGGAAATGTTCCTCTCTTAAACTTTCCGTTCATGGTCACGTTCCTTCATTCAACATCATTTTGCACTGTTAATCAGGACAATTTTATTTCCCCATCCTTCCAACACAGGATTATTCTCTACGGCTGCCCTGAATTCTTCAGTATCATCAAAGTAACCAACTTTTGTATATTCCCCTGCCGCTTCTGCATCTCCAAAGAAAAGAACAATGCGGTTTGGATCAGAATAATATACTTCTCCTGCCTTTTCCGAAGTGACCGTTTCCGGATCTGACGGAATCTCATACCTTGACGGTATATCATAATACTGCATGACTTCCCAGTTATCATAGTCGTCATAATGGTAGATTGGGAGCCTCCAGTCAGCCGTCCCCACATGCTTTGCGATTGCCGCCGCCGTGTCATTATCGTAGAGGTGAAGGATAAACGCTTCCCCTTTATCCCCAAAGCATACTTCCAGTTCTGTTGCCGCGGCCGCCGTGTTTGTGCTGCTATTTAAGTTTTTATCCGCACTTCCGGATTCTTCCTGGGCTGTATTGTTCTGTATATTATCAATCGGAGGTACGCTATTTCCCGACCTGCCGCATCCGGCAAGCATAACCGCAAATATAAAGGTAAAAGAAATCATGATAGAACATTTTTTTAAAATATTTTTTATCATAGATAAACTCCTTTCCTACGTATTTCTATAACAAACACTTATATTAGATATATATCAATCGCTATAAAGCATATCAGAGAAACGCGCCGTTGCATACCTGAAGAACTTGACCCTTCACATGCCTTCCCATCTTGCTCGCCAAATACAGACAAGCATATGCCTGATCAATGGGATCGCACTCTGGACCTGGAAAATAAACATAATGGCCGCTGTGTTCAAGCATCTTGCTCCCGCCGGGCTGCTCTCCCTTTTTATTTGCCAGATGGGCCGGTGTTACAGTAGCCCCTGGAGCAACAGCATTGCAACGGATATCCGTTTCAACCAGCCGTATGGCCACATTCTTTGTCAGCGTATTCAGCGCCCCTTTGGTTGCAGTATAAGATGCGCCACAGAATGGACGGGTTCCGTTGACGGAAGAAATATTGATGATAACCCCGTCGTTTTTCGGGAGGAAGTATTTTAAAGCTTCACGGATATACCGCATCGGACCCCCAAGGTTGGTATTCATGATATGCAGCATCCATTCATCCGTCGTTTCATCAATGATCGTCTGCTCACCAATACCGGCATTATTGACAAGGATATCCACATCCCCAAATGTTTTGACAGTCTCTTCAAACACCCTTACTGTGTCTTCGGTAGAACCGATATCCGCCACAAGCCCCATCGCCTGATATCCCTTATTTTTCAAATCATCCACTGCAACATCCAGTTTTTCCCTGCCGCGGGCAGTCAGTACAACCGAGGCTCCCTCCTCTGCGAAAAGCCCTGCTATTGTCTGCCCCATGCCGTAGCTGGCTCCGGTAATGATCGCAACTTTTCCTTCTAACATCTGTTTCTCCATAATATATCTCTCCTCTTTTCTAAACATTTTTATTTTCTGATCTTAATTATAGTACGTCTTTTTATATATAGCAAATACTTATATTAAATATATATTCATAGCTAATAAGCATATATAATCGTATTTCACGCCAGTTTTGAACACTAAATAAGGGGCTATCGGAAAATAACGATTTAGGCCTCTGATAGAAAAAAAGAAACAGTCCTTTAGAAATTCAGACTGTTTCAATGCCCTGGATTTTTACCGGACTGTTTCCTTTTTCTTTTTAATGGATAAATTTCAGAGGCAGGTGTGGTCCGCATGAATCACACCTGCCTGTGTGTAGAACTATCTATTGACCGCTAATCAATATGCTCAGATCAAGTCTTTTCATTCTGCCTGCTGCTAAATATGCAAAGCCAGTAAACAGCAGTATCACAACCCCCGCCGGAATCAAAACAGTTCTTACAGATGCGGCAGATGCGAAATTGCTGATGCCAGCCAGCTTCATCATGCCGGATACCAACGGATCGGTAAGAAGCGCCGCAAAAGCGGTTCCAATGACGGAGCCAATCACAGCCGCCATTCCAAAGCGGAGTGCAAATGTCAGACGCAGAACCTTTGTCTGAAAGCCAATCGCCTTGTAGATTCCGAAATCTTTCTGCTCTGCCGAGAGAATTCTGCTGCCGGTCATAACGGTTATAATCAGGATAAAGATGACCACCATACCATACATAAATACCACCAGCGCCTGCATGGCAGAGATAATCCCAAAAAGGCCCGGCCATGTGTTTTCATGCACATGGACATCCCCACCGTAGGCCGCCTCCAATTTCTCCGCGATCTCCATATTCCTGGAAGAATCTGCAAGGAAATAATGACAGCACCAGATGTGGGGATTGTCCTTACCGATCCGCAGATACCCTTCACGGCTCATTCCCACATTCCCGCCCATATCGTTTGCACAGGAATAGATACCGGAAACAATATATTCCCCGCTTCCACTATCTCCCCGAACGGTAACCATATCTCCAATGGAAACGCCAAAATCTGCGGCGACAAATTCTGTCAGGACAATCTCATCCTCTGCCATACAAGTCTTTCCCTCCAATATATGAAAACGCTCCGGCTCAGAAATCACATTCGCCGTATAATCCACTCCATTCACCGTCACCCCGGGCATGGCGAGCTGATAAGTATCGGTGATATCCGTATAGGAACGCACTATCGTTTCTGTCTCCTCTGCGGTAAGATTCCCGAATACCTGCACACCGATATCATGGTCCGCCGGGTTAAATGCATCCATCATGCCTTTGCCGTCTTCGCCAAGCCATGTATCTATACGGCCTATGAGCGATGCAAAGAATACCAGCAGCGCCGCTACCACCACCGCACCCACATATCTGCGTTTTCCGGCAATAAGCTGACGAAAGGCAAGCCTGAAATAAATCCCTCTGCCAAAAGCCGAAACGGCGTTCCCAACGTGAAAACGCACCTTTCGCGTTTCCCCCCGAATCGCCTTCATAGGCGTGACCCGCCCGATTTTCCCCGTACACAATGCGATAAATCCTGTAAGCACAAGCAGAATCAGAACGAAAGATAAAACAACTCCGACAAACGGCAGAGCAGTAGGCATCAAAACCCCTGTGGTTGTCAGCGTCATACTGCTGACAATACCCCTTAAGGGGACAGTCAGAAGCAGACCACACACCATTGCGCTAATGATTCCTATAAGATACTGCAAAAGCTGAAGTTTTTGCAAAGCAGCGGAAGTATATCCCACTGTTTTTAAGATCCCCATGTTCACATAGTCCGACTCAACTGTACTGCTGATACTGTGAGCAAGCACTGCCATGACGACAAATAGAAGAATTGCAGCAAATGCAAGCAAAAGACCACTGAACGCATTCTGCAAGATCAGCATAAACCCTTCGACTGCATCCCTGCTATGAACAAATTCGGTAGATTGCGGAAGTTCCGTATTCTCATTTATGATACCGTTCAATTCGGAAACGGTCATATTATCCGAACCGGAGAAAATATGGAGCATAGCCCCGTCCCGTGCCAGTGCGTCGATACCGGCGTTGTGCAGGATATCTAAGATTCCCTTCCTATCTGCCTCACAAATCAAGAATCCCTTCATGCCGATCATGGAGCTGCCCATAAATGGATCTTCGTAAAAACCTTTCACCGTAAATGAAACATTCTTCCCAGCCCTTGCAACAGGAAAAGTTATCTCATCGCCTATCTGAACGTCAAACATGGAAACCATGGATGGTGACACATACACTTCACCGGGCAGGATTTCCGGCGCTTCTTTGCGATAACCGGAAAGGTCATCCATAAAAAAGCGGTAACGGCCATCCTGCGAGCCAAAATCAATTAACTGCCCCTCGCTGTCGGATTCCTGCCCATTCACTTCATAATTTGAAAACACAAGGCTTTGCGTTTCCACACGCTCAACCTCCGGCAGTTCCTCAATATCCTTTGCAAGCCCTTTTGTATCTGGAACCCCGGAAACCCATGCAGTCAATTCGCCAAATCCTGCCCGATTCATCTCGTTTTGGATATACACACCCGAATTTGACCATACCGTCAGCACAGTTCCTATGGCGGCCGCAACCAGAAGCGTTAATATAAAGATGCCTGTAAGTCCTCCTCGGTGCCGCTTCAGATTTGCCCCCAATAATATCTTGTATGACATTTTGCTATCACCATCCCTTTTTCGTTCTTACCACCGCAAGGAAGAGAGCCAATCACTCACCTTTGTTTCCCGCGTCTTCCTGTCATCCTCCCCATATACATTTAAGTCCAGTTCTTCAAGAATTTTCCCATCTTCCAGGTACAGAATCCGGTTTCCATGCACTGCCGACCGGATATCATGGGTTACCATCAGAATGCTTTGGCCATTCCGGTTCAGTTCCGTCATCAGCTCCAACACCTCCTCGCTGTTGGCTTTGTTAAGCGCCCCGGTTGGCTCGTCCGCGAAAATAAGAGCAGGATGGTTAATCACCGCTCTCGCAATCGCCGCCCTCTGCGCTTCGCCGCCCGATACCTGATGTGGCAGACGTTCTTTTGCCCTGTTAACATGCATCTGTGAAAGGATCTGCACGGCTCTTTCCCGGACATTTTTAATATTCTTTGTCCTGCAAGCATATCCTGCCACCGCCACATTCTCAAGCAGAGTCAGATTGCTCACCAGATGCGTCTGCTGAAAAACAAAGCCGAATTCCTCCGCCCGAAGCTGCGCCATTTTATTTTCCTGGAGATTACTGATTTTCTTTTCCTTAAATTCGACATCGCCGCCTGTAATGTCATCCATTCCGCTGAGCGCATATAAAAGAGTGGATTTTCCGGCCCCGGATGCCCCCATGATGACGGTAAAATCCCCCTCAAAGATATCTATGTCAACATGGTCTAAGACCTGCACACCAGAAAAAGATTTACAAATGCCCTTTCCTTTTATCAATACCTTTTTCATACGGCTATTTTCTCCTTTTTCCAAAATGGCACGATCAGGCTTTTTTTCCCGGTTTTCTTATCAGGACGGATCTCGTCCACAAAATTGACCAAGAACCGGACGTATCCAAGCCCTTTCCTTTCCAGGATGGAACCCATCTGCTCCGATACCTCCCTGCGGATTATATCTTCTGATGCATCCGCAGAAATCTCCGCATACATTTCAAATGCATCATGGGCCGTCTGCCGGAACTGGTAATCACGAAGTCCTTCTATGCAGAAGCCCTCAACTGCCAGCGGATGTAGAAATTCCCAGTTTCCATTCCCGTCCTCAAACCACAGCATATCTTCGTCTCTCCCCAAAAGCCCTTCCGCCCTGGTAAAAGGATAACGGCTTGTTTCTCCCGGTTTTCTGAGAGTCAGATTATCGGAAATCCAATAGCGGATCAGCGGCTGGGAAAAATTATACAGCGAGGTCAGATACATATTCCCATCCTGTACTTCAATGATATTCATGTCGTCAAACAGAATCATTCCTTCTTTTGGATCCTTTTCCACACCTAAAGCCAAGGATTCACTGGCTCCATACACATTGACGGCCTGTGTGCAAAAGATACGTTCCAAATATTTCCGAAGATTTTTTCCCAGCGGTTCCCCGCAGGTGACCAGACGGATAATATCCAGCCGGATATCCCCGTGTTCCACCAGTTCCGCAAGGATTTTAACGGCCGACGGATATCCGATTATTATATTAGGCCGGAATTCCTGGAGGCAGCGGATCCATTCTGCTACCGGTGTATTGATGTCAAGAAAAAGCTGGCTGCCCCCGACGCCGTCAATCCCATCCCCCACTGCCATTGCTCCGCCATAACGACCGTCCGTTGCCGCTATATAAGCAATACGAGGGCCGGAAACAAACAATCTTATAATCTGCAACATGGACATATCCCAAAGCGCCCCCCGGATAATCCCAAGTAGCATACTGCTCCATGCCGACTCATCATAAATGAAATATCCTGGCTTTCCCGTACTTCCAGAGGAGTGTACGACATAATATTTTCCTTTAAATGGTTTACGGTCTGGTTTTTCCTTGGCATCAAATTTCCGTATTTCTTCCTGTGTCAAATCAGAGACCGTGATCAACTCATCAAAATGCGCAAGGAACGTTGTCTTGTCTATTGCGGGGAACGCCGATAAAGGCGCCGTGCAGATGGTTTCATCTGTAATGCCTGCATCCTTAAACGTCCTGCGGTAATAAACAGAATGTTCATAGGCATATTCAAGAATTCTGCGGAGCTTTTTTTCCTGTAATATCCGAATCTGATCCGGAGTCTTCTTTGTATTACGTTTCAGGCCATACAAATCCCACAACAGTTTCAAATCATTCATCTGCTCTCCTCCTGACTCAATGCAAAAGTATATCTGTCCTTATAATTTTCCCGATGGTAATAGTGAGCCACACCGGCGTCCAGATCAAAGGCAATGCTCCATTCCGTAGATTCAAATTCGCCGAAATTTCCTTTGCTTACACTGCTCAGCGCATCCCTCACCCCCTGCATATCCATCGTCTCCTGTTCCTTTAATGCCTGCATCAAAATTTCATATCTTTCATGGGATTGTGCCGTGCCGACGCCATTCTTTTCCCCTTTGGCAAAATAGAAATTCGTAACCACAGGCGTTTCTGTTACGATCATTTCGTTATCCACATACTCAACTACAACGCTTCTGCCACTCCGGTCTGCCAGCGCAAAATGCACCATCATCCCCATGGACGAATGCATATCATACTGGCCAAGCATTTCCAGAGCTTCCTCCACATCCGCCGCTTTATTCAAAAGCAGCCGGATGGCAGTTGTTGTTGTAATATCCGGTTTTTCCGTATCCTGTGCGATCACGGCCCCATCCTGGATCATATTTACGGATACGGCAAGACCGGCTATATTCATGCCATCTAATGGGGCATACAATGCCGCTAAAGTACGGATCGTATCCAGATTCAAAGCCATTTCTGCCACGCTGTTTCCGGCTCCCTGCTTTATAAAATCCATATTAACCGTGGAAATGGAAGCATACCCGTTTTCAGGATAGGCAGAAACCGCCATTGCCTCACATTTGTTCCAGTCAAAATTCCGGCCAAAGAGCCTCTCTCCATCCGGGCTGCTGACCGCTATGGTACTGCATCCAAAAAACTCCCCCATAAATTCTAAATCTGTCCCGGCAATCAGATGTTCTGTAAGAAAACGAACAACTTCTGAATCGGAAGAACCTCCTCCCTGTGACAAAAACTCCTCAAAACCATCATCTCCTTCAAATTTTACTGCCTCAAACCCTTTTTCTAACTCAATGATTTCAGAATCCAGACCGATTACATCAGAAATATCTGTCATTATTTTTCCCTGCGGGCTGTCACTTTCTGCAATCTTCGCATCATTTATGTGCCCGCATCCCGTCATCCATATAGATAAAAATGCTGCTATCACAAGTGCAGAAAAAATTTTTCTCATTCTGGACATCTCCTTTTGTACTAAACTTTCAAGCAATTTTATTATAGTACAGACGCCTTTTAATAACAAATACTTATATCAAATATTTATCTATGCTTTACAAGCATAAAAAATTTATGTTATACTAGAAACACAATAATCTCAAGGAGGTCCGTTTTATGGAATTGCGTGTTTTACAATATTTCCTGGCAGTTACAAGGGAACAGAGTATTTCCGGCGCAGCAGAGTCACTACATCTTTCACAGCCTACCCTGTCCAGGCAATTAAAGGATATGGAAGAAGAACTAGGAAAACAACTGTTTATCCGAAGCAACCGGAAGATTACATTGACAGAAGAGGGAATGATTCTTCGTAAACGGGCAGAAGAAATCATGGAACTGGTTAAGAAAACGGAAGATGAGATCACTTTGTCGGATGATTCCATTGCTGGTAACATAACCGTTGGAGCCGGTGAAACAGACGGCGTCCGTTTTCTGGCCAGAGCAGCGCAGGCCGTCCAAAAGGATTATCCACTGATCCATTTTCATATTGTCAGCGGAGATAGGGCTTCTGTAACAGAAGATCTGGATCGGGGACTGATTGATTTCGGGCTTCTGTTTGGGGACATTGAGACATCAAAATATGAATACCTAAATGTCCCTTTCCAAGACAGCTTTGGTGTTCTGATGCGGCGAGATTCCCCCCTTGCGGAAAAAGAAACCATTACTTCGGAAGACCTGCGGGATAAACCGCTGATTGTATCCAGACAGTCTATTCATGACTCCACCCTTCACACAATCCTTGGATGCGATCCAGAAAAACTGAATGTTGTAGCCTCCTATAACCTCCTTTTCAATGGCTCTCTTATGGTAGATGAAGGGATGGGCTATGCCATATGTTTAGACAAAATCATAAATGTCACAGGAAACAGCAATCTATGTTTTCGGCCGCTCTCTACAAAAGCCGAAGCAGATATGCATATAGTCTGGAAAAAATATCAAGTGTTTACAAAAGCTGCTGAAAAGTATCTGTTGCAATTACAGCAAATGACGCCATAAGTGCGCGGTATATTGTATCGAATTGTGGTGCGCAAGCCGCCGTGTATACCACTTGGTACACAGCAGAAAAAATCCAGCGCAGCCGGACTGCTGCGTTGGATTTTTTATCAAATCAAAAACTTTTTGTATCTCTTATTCAGGAAGTTCGTTCACTTCTCTTTTTACATAAGAAGTATGCAGGATTTCATGTGCCTTATGGCTTCCTGGCTCGCCGAAGAATTCTTCGTATACTTTCTTAATCTGCGGATTCTCATGAGACTTCCGAATCGGATTTGCGGAATCATAATCGTAGAGCACTTTCGCACGCAAAGCTCTGACGTCGTTTGCATTCTTAAAGCTTGCAGGCACATGTGGCTGTCCGCCGCCGTTTACACATCCGCCAGGACATCCCATGATCTCGATAAAGTGATAGTCTGCTTCGCCGGATTTTACTTTATTTAAAAGTTCTCTTGCATTGCCAAGTCCAGATGCTACGGCTACTTTCACATCCATATCTGCTACATGATAAGTAGCTTCTTTGATACCCTCAGTACCTCTGACATCGGTGAATTCCACTTCTTTTAATTCTTCGCCTGTGAGTGTTTCCACAGCCGTTCTCAGGGCAGCTTCCATAACACCGCCGGTAGCGCCGAAGATAACAGCGGCTCCAGTGCCTTCTCCTAACGGATCGTCAAAGTCTTCATCTGGCAGATCCAGGAAGCGCAGGCCAGCCTGTTTGATCATTCTTGCCAGCTCTCTGGTGGTCAGGGAGATATCTACATCTGGATATCCAGACGCGTTCTGGTCATCACGGCCAATCTCGAATTTCTTGGCTGTACAAGGCATTACGGATACACTGACGATTTTTGCCGGGTCAATGCCCATCTTCTGTGCATAATAAGTCTTTAAGGTAGCACCGAACATCTGCTGAGGAGATTTACAGCTTGACAGATTATCCGTCATATCTGGGAAGTAATGCTCACAGTATTTGATCCATCCTGGAGAACAGGAGGTGATCAGCGGCAGTGTACCGCCATTTTGTACACGGTCAAGGAATTCATGAGCTTCTTCCATAATCGTTAAGTCGGCGGAGAAATTGGTATCGAATACTTTGTCAAAGCCCAGACGGCGCAAAGCTGCTGCCATCTTGCCTTCTACTCCGCTTCCTACCGGAAGGCCGAACTCTTCGCCCAGACCAGCACGTACTGCGGGAGCAGTCTGAACAACCACATATTTGTCTGGATCTGCAATGGCGTCGAATACCTGCTTGGTATAATCTTTTTCGTAGATTGCGCCTACTGGACATGCTACGATACACTGACCGCAGGATACACAGCTTGTTTCTCCCAGTCCCATTTCAAAAGAAGATCCAATGTGTGTCTGGAATCCACGCTCGTTAGCGCCGATGACGCCGATTCCCTGTACGTTTTCACAAACGCCTACGCAGCGGCGGCAGAGAATACATTTGTTGTTGTCGCGGATCATATGTGCGGCGGACTCATCCAGCTCGTATACATTTTTCTTGCCGTCGTATTTTGCTTCATCATCCACGCCCAGATCTTTACAAAGCTTCTGCAGCTCACAGCTATCGCTTCTAATACAAGAGGTACATTTCCTCTCGTGTACGGACAGAATCAGCTCCAGAGTTTTCTTTCTGGATTCCCGAACCAGAGGTGTGTTGGTAAACACTTCCATTCCAGGATTGATGGGATATACACAGGCAGCTACAAGGCTTCTTGCACCCTTTACTTCTACGACACAGATACGGCATGCGCCGATCTCATTGATATCCTTTAAAAAGCAGAGTGTGGGAATATCAATCCCAGCGATTCTGGCAGCTTCCAGGATAGTAGAGCCGGCAGGTGCAGATACTTCCATGCCATTTATTTTAATTGTAATGTTTTCCATAATTTGCACTATCCTCCCTTATTTTTTCTCAATGGCGTCAAATTTACATTTCGTCATACAAACGCCGCACTTCACGCACTTATTGGGATCAATCGTATGAGGCTCTTTGCGCTCGCCGGTAATAGCGTCTGCCGGGCAGTTCTTCGCACACAGACGGCAGCCTTTACATTTCTCTGGATCGATGCTGTATGTAAGCAGGGACTTGCATACGCCTGCCGGACATTTCTTATCCACGATATGCGCAATGTACTCGTCGCGGAAGTTCTTCAGTGTGGACAACACCGGGTTGGCGGCTGTCTGGCCCAGGGCGCACAGTGCATTCTGTTTCATATAGGAGGCAAGCTCTTCGATCTTATCCAGATCTTCCATCGTTGCCTTGCCTTCGGTGATTTTATTTAACAGCTCTAACAGGCGGGTGGTGCCTACACGGCAGGGCGTACATTTTCCACAGGACTCATCCACGGTGAACTCCAGGAAGAATTTCGCAATATCCACCATACAGGTATCTTCATCCATAACGATCAGACCGCCGGAACCCATCATGGAGCCGATGGCTACCAGGTTGTCGTAATCAATTGGAATATCATAGTTTTCCGCAGAGATACATCCGCCGGACGGACCGCCGGTCTGTGCAGCTTTGAATTTCTTTCCGTTTGGAATGCCGCCGCCGATTTCCTCGACGATCTCGCGCAGGGTGGTGCCCATCGGGATTTCCACCAGACCTACGTTGTTGACTTTGCCGCCCAGTGCAAATACCTTCGTTCCTTTGGATTTCTCGGTACCCATGGAAGCAAACCATTCTGCTCCGTTTAAGATGATCTGCGGCACGTTGGCGTAAGTTTCCACGTTGTTTAAGATCGTCGGTTTCTCCCAGAGACCTTTTACAGCCGGGAATGGCGGACGCGGATGCGGCTCCCCTCTGTTTCCTTCGATGGAGGTCATCAGCGCAGTCTCCTCACCACAGACAAACGCGCCTGCCCCCAGGCGGATATCAATGTCAAAATTGAATCCCGTATCAAAAATATTCTTTCCTAACAGGCCGTATTCCCTTGCCTGTGCAATCGCTATTTTCAGACGCTCGATTGCTATCGGGTACTCGGCGCGCACATAGATGTAGCCCTGGTCTGCTCCGATAACGTAGCCGGCGATTGCCATTGCCTCTAATACGGCATGGGGATCGCCTTCCAGAACGGAACGGTCCATAAATGCTCCGGGGTCGCCTTCGTCGGCGTTACAGCAGACATATTTCTGATCGGACGCGTTGCCCATGGCAAGCTGCCATTTCCTTCCCGTCGGGAATCCGCCGCCCCCGCGGCCTCTCAGCCCGCTGTCCAGGATACATTTTACAACTTCGTCGGGAGTCATCTCTTTTAAAACTTTGCCCAGCGCCTGGTAGCCGTCCCGGCCTATGTACTCTTCGATATCTTCCGGGTTGATGACACCGCAGTTTCTCAGAGCGATTCTGTGCTGTTTCTTGTAGAAGTCGGTCTCCGCCATCGACTTCATGCCTTTGGCCTGGTCGTATACCAGACGCTCTACAATCCGTCCTTTCAGCAGGTGCTCGGATACGATCTCCGGCACATCTTCTTCTTTTACCATCGAGTAGAACGTGCCTTCTGGATATACAATCATGATAGGCCCTACGGAACACAGGCCGTGGCATCCGGTCTGCACTACACAGACTTCTTCCGCAAGGTCATTCTTCTTAATCTCTTCTTTGACTTTCTCAATGATCTTTGCGCTCCCGGAAGAAGTACATCCGGTCCCGCCACAAACCAATACATGTGAACGATACATACAGTTATCCCTCCTCGTCTATTTTTCAGCGGCGCCCAGTGTGTACTTGACAACAGGATTGCCTTTTACCAGATGCTGATCCACGATCTCTTCTGCCTTTTCTGCCGTCATATGTACATATGTGACTTTCTCTTTTCCCGGCTCCAAAATCTCCACAATTGGCTCATAGCGGCACATCCCGATACATCCGGTCTGCACAACTGCCACATTTTCCAGCTCCTTGTCAGCCACCAGCTTTGCCATTGCGTTTAACACTGGCCTGGCTCCTGCTGCGATTCCGCAGGTTGCCATTCCGACTACCACCCTGGTCTGGTTCTCGTCTTCGGATCTTAAGCCTACACGGCCTTTTACTTTATTTCTGATTGCATTTAATTCCTCAAGGGATTTCATAGAAATTTCCTCCTTTTTGCAGATATTTCCATCCGCTACCTTACTCAAATTTCACACTCCGCACGGAGTCAGACAATCGCTCCGCCATCCGTTTCCAATTTATTTTCATCCAGATATTCCTTGATATATGCAGAAACCTCCGGCGCGTCCAGTGGAACGCCTCCTAAAATTTCCTTCATCTGCCTGGTGTCCAGGTCAAAGGATTCCTGCCCATAAGTATATCGGTATAAAAAATCCGTCTGCGGATTGTATACGATCAACGTATGAATGGTACTGTTAATATCTCCCAATGGCATCCGGTCAATGTGATCCAATTGAAAAACGGTAGTCACATCTGTCCCTTCCCCTACCCTGGATTCGATCTGAAAGCTGCCGCCTGTCGCCTCTGCAGCCAACTTAAAAAAAGGAATGCCCAAGCCCACCTTTCGAGTTGTCCGCGTTGTAAAAAAAGGGTCAGTCACCTTAGCCATCTGTTCTTCTGTCATTCCTTTTCCGTCATCTTTAATCTGAATCTCCAATCGGTTCCCTTCCAAATCAACGGTAACCAAAATCTGCACCAGCGAAGCCTCAGCGCGAATTGAGTTTTCAGCCACATCCAACACATTTAATGAAATTTCAGGCATCATGGCTATTCATACTTCTCCAAAATCTGCTGCACTTCGTCTGCGGTCAAACGCCCGTAAACTTCATCGTTGATCATCATAACCGGAGCAAGGCCGCAAGCGCCTACGCAGCGACAAGCTTCCAGAGAAAATTTTCCGTCCAGAGTACATTCTCCGCCCTTGATCTTCAATGTTTCCTGAAGTTTTTCGTAAATCTCGCCGGAACCCTTTACATAGCAGGCAGTTCCCAGACATACGGAAATCTGATATTTTCCTTTTGGTTGCAACGCAAACTGAGAATAAAAGGTTGCAACACCATAAATTTTTTCCATAGGTATCTGCATTTCATCAGATATAATTTTCTGTACCTCAATCGGAAGATAGCCGTAAATGTCTTGTGCCTGCTGCATCACCGGCATCAAAGCACCTTTTTCGTTTTTCTGTGTCCGAATCATCTCAAGCAGCTTTTCTTCCTGCTCTTTTGTCCCCTGAAATGGGACAGTTTTTTTCGCCATACTCATTCCCTCCTTCTTTCATACCTTCTAAAAAATTTTAGTATTTTTGTAAATGAAACAAACTCGAAAAATTGCACAAAAAAAGTGGTTTACAAATGATTTATATATCCGAATTTCGTGACACAAAACACGAATTTATGTAAAGGATATATAAGTAATTCATGCAAATTTCATTAATATTATACAATTTCTCAAAAAATATGGAACTTATGTTTTGGTGACTTTTTTTGTCTGCCCATTTACCATTTCATGCTTGGGCGTGCTGAATGACTGCTTTAGATACCACGATATGGGGTACATAACTGACCGAAAACGAATAATTCAACAATGCCCCAGGAACACAAATGACTGATTACAGATTCTACTGTATCATATCTTCAGTCAGATTTCCAGACATTTTTACTAAATTTTTTTTTAGGTAGATAAAAATCCTTAGCATTTTTTTCTATCTCCCTCCCAAATATGCCTTATAATTAGGCAAAAGAGCGGAATTTTTTCAAAAAAAGAACGCTGAAAATCCGTTTTATTTTTCCAGCGTTCTGTCTTTATTTATTTTCGCGGGCAACGAGCCAGGCGGACATGCTCAGATGTTCATTTGGCGTCTGCCACGAGAATCAAATACCCCGCACTTTTGGGCATTTCAATTTTGATGTCTTATCTGCGGTGGGGTATTTGGCTTTTTTATTTCTTTACAACTGCGTCAAATTTACATTTCGTCATACAAACGCCGCACTTCACGCACTTATTGGGATCAATCGTATGAGGCTCTTTGCGCTCGCCGGTAATAGCGTCTGCCGGGCAGTTCTTCGCACACAGACGGCAGCCTTTACATTTCTCTGGATCGATGCTGTATGTAAGCAGGGACTTGCATACGCCTGCCGGACATTTCTTATCCACGATATGCGCAATGTACTCGTCGCGGAAGTTCTTCAGTGTGGACAACACCGGGTTGGCGGCTGTCTGGCCCAGGGCGCACAGTGCATTCTGTTTCATATAGGAGGCAAGCTCTTCGATCTTATCCAGATCTTCCATCGTTGCCTTGCCTTCGGTGATTTTATTTAACAGCTCTAACAGGCGGGTGGTGCCTACACGGCAGGGCGTACATTTTCCACAGGACTCATCCACGGTGAACTCCAGGAAGAATTTCGCAATATCCACCATACAGGTATCTTCATCCATAACGATCAGACCGCCGGAACCCATCATGGAGCCGATGGCTACCAGGTTGTCGTAATCAATTGGAATATCATAGTTTTCCGCAGAGATACATCCGCCGGACGGACCGCCGGTCTGTGCAGCTTTGAATTTCTTTCCGTTTGGAATGCCGCCGCCGATTTCCTCGACGATCTCGCGCAGGGTGGTGCCCATCGGGATTTCCACCAGACCTACGTTGTTGACTTTGCCGCCCAGTGCAAATACCTTCGTTCCTTTGGATTTCTCGGTACCCATGGAAGCAAACCATTCTGCTCCGTTTAAGATGATCTGCGGCACGTTGGCGTAAGTTTCCACGTTGTTTAAGATCGTCGGTTTCTCCCAGAGACCTTTTACAGCCGGGAATGGCGGACGCGGATGCGGCTCCCCTCTGTTTCCTTCGATGGAGGTCATCAGCGCAGTCTCCTCACCACAGACAAACGCGCCTGCCCCCAGGCGGATATCAATGTCAAAATTGAATCCCGTATCAAAAATATTCTTTCCTAACAGGCCGTATTCCCTTGCCTGTGCAATCGCTATTTTCAGACGCTCGATTGCTATCGGGTACTCGGCGCGCACATAGATGTAGCCCTGGTCTGCTCCGATAACGTAGCCGGCGATTGCCATTGCCTCTAATACGGCATGGGGATCGCCTTCCAGAACGGAACGGTCCATAAATGCTCCGGGGTCGCCTTCGTCGGCGTTACAGCAGACATATTTCTGATCGGACGCGTTGCCCATGGCAAGCTGCCATTTCCTTCCCGTCGGGAATCCGCCGCCCCCGCGGCCTCTCAGCCCGCTGTCCAGGATACATTTTACAACTTCGTCGGGAGTCATCTCTTTTAAAACTTTGCCCAGCGCCTGGTAGCCGTCCCGGCCTATGTACTCTTCGATATCTTCCGGGTTGATGACACCGCAGTTTCTCAGAGCGATTCTGTGCTGTTTCTTGTAGAAGTCGGTCTCCGCCATCGACTTCATGCCTTTGGCCTGGTCGTATACCAGACGCTCTACAATCCGTCCTTTCAGCAGGTGCTCGGATACGATCTCCGGCACATCTTCTTCTTTTACCATCGAGTAGAACGTGCCTTCTGGATATACAATCATGATAGGCCCTACGGAACACAGGCCGTGGCATCCGGTCTGCACTACACAGACTTCTTCCGCAAGGTCATTCTTCTTAATCTCTTCTTTGACTTTCTCAATGATCTTTGCGCTCCCGGAAGAAGTACATCCGGTCCCGCCACAAACCAATACATGTGAACGATACATACAGTTATCCCTCCTCGTCTATTTTTCAGCGGCGCCCAGTGTGTACTTGACAACAGGATTGCCTTTTACCAGATGCTGATCCACGATCTCTTCTGCCTTTTCTGCCGTCATATGTACATATGTGACTTTCTCTTTTCCCGGCTCCAAAATCTCCACAATTGGCTCATAGCGGCACATCCCGATACATCCGGTCTGCACAACTGCCACATTTTCCAGCTCCTTGTCAGCCACCAGCTTTGCCATTGCGTTTAACACTGGCCTGGCTCCTGCTGCGATTCCGCAGGTTGCCATTCCGACTACCACCCTGGTCTGGTTCTCGTCTTCGGATCTTAAGCCTACACGGCCTTTTACTTTATTTCTGATTGCATTTAATTCTTCCAGAGATTTCATAAAAATTACCTCCTTTTTTCAGATCTTTCATTCTATTGATCTGCACTCATTTTCCGCAGAGGCCATCCCAACAGCACAGCCCCGCCTAGAATATTGCCGATGGTTACAATAACCATACTTTTTAAAATCGCGCCCATGGATAATCCGGGCACTAGGCAATATGCCACGGTAAAAATACTCATATTGGCAATGCAATGTTCAAACCCGCTGATTACAAAAGCGGAAATACACATCACGATCATCAGGAATTTTCCTACCTCGGTAGTCAGCTTTACGCCGCAGGCTACTGCAAGGCAAACAAAGAAATTACACAGAATCGCCCGCAAAAACATTTCCAGCGGGGCAATGGTCAGCTTATTGTTGATAAAGCCTGCAAAATAATCGGCAGTCCCGGAAGCCCCAGCTCCCACAAAAATCAGGGAAAAGATTAAACATCCCACAAAATTCCCAATATAGCTAACCAGCCAGACCTTGCCCAACGCCCCAGCCGATACTTTCTTGTCATAAAAGCCCATGGCCATAACCAGGTTATTTCCGGTAAACAGTTCCCCGCCCACCATCACGATCAGCAGCACTGCAATAGAGAACACCAGCGCGCCCAGGAATTTTCCCATGGCAGGGTCTGCATCCTTAAACACATTTCCCGTTACGTTACAATAAATCATAGCTACGGCAATAAAGAAGCCGGCCATCACTGCACGCAGGAAATATTTCATAAAATTATTCTGAAGCAGATTGCTCTTAGCGATCGCCGCATTTGAAAATTTCTGCACATCATCATGAATCATTCTCCCTACACTCCTCCCATATTTTTTTATCCTGCAAAATTCAGAATACTGTCTGGCCTATGCCCAGCCAGACAGTACCTTTTTCCTATTCGTATTTTGCCAGAATGTCTTCCACACAATCCGGCGTCAGCCGTCCATGGACATCATCATTAATCATCATAACCGGAGCAAGACCGCAGGCTCCAATACAACGGCATGCTTCCAGTGAAAACTTACCGTCCGGGGTACACTCGCCGCTATTGATCCCCAAAACTTCCTGCAGTTTATCATAAATTTTATTAGAGCCTTTTACATAACACGCAGTACCCAGGCATACGGAAATCCGGTACTTGCCCTTCGGATACAGCGAATAAAAAGAATAAAACGTAACCACGCCACATATTTTGCTCACGGGAATCTTCATTTCATCGGAAATGATCTGCTGCACTTCGGCGGGCAGATAACCGTAGATCTCCTGCGCCTGCTGAAGCACGGGCATAAGAGCACCTCTTTGCCCTTTGTGATCGGCAATGACCTTCCGAAGCTGTTCTTCCTGTTCCTTTGTTCCCTGGAAAGGGACAAATTTCTTTTCAGAACTCATCAGAATTTACCTCCTTTTAATTGGCTTTCTCTATCTTAAGCTTTCTCAATCTTAACTGCACATACTTTGTATTCTGGTATTCTTGCATATTTATCCAGAGCTGCATTGGTCAGCCAGTTTGCATTTCCATCCGGGAAATGGAACGGCATCCAACTCTCTCCTGGAGACGTCTTTGTCCCTACGCGAGCTGTGGATTCGATAGAACCGCGTCTGGAAGATACTTTTACCCGATCTCCATTGGCAATTCCAAGTTTGTTAGCGTCCTCTATATTCATCTCGATAAAAGATTTTCCTTCAATCTCCATCAACTCCGGTGTTCTTCCGGTCATCGCCCTTGTGGTGTAATGATACAGAATACGTCCGGTCATTAAGATAATCGGATAATCGTCATCTGGAACCTCTGCGGACGGTACATATTCTGCCGGATAGAACCAAGCAAGACCCCGGGTAAATTTGCCCACATGCATAATTGGGGTACCTGGATGATCTTTTGACGGACAAGGCCACTGCAGACCTTTTCCTGCTACT
Source organism: uncultured Lachnospiraceae bacterium (assembly GCA_947571775.1). GTDB lineage: Bacteria > Bacillota > Clostridia > Lachnospirales > Lachnospiraceae > MGBC164599. Next base: position 208,525 of record CANOZK010000004.1, read on the forward strand.
TCCTCGCTGTCCAGACGTTCATGACTGATGCCTGCAAAGCTTGGAGTTACCGAAGCAATTTCATCCATAATCTGCGCGGAAGTCAAATGCGGCTGCGGATAACCCATGCGGTTCATCAGATCGATGATAATATCGGTATCCAGTCTCATCTCGCCTTCCACGGTTACGGCTTTGCGGACTCTCTGTACACGGCGCTCCGTATTGCTGAATGTACCTTCTTTTTCTGCGTAGCTTACGCCTGGAAGGATGACATCTGCATACTGTGCGGTTTCAGTCATAAACAGTTCTTGAATTACGAAGAAATCCAGGCTTTCCAGTGCCTTGATGATATGGCTGGTATCTGGATCGGTCACTACCGGATCCTCTCCGTAAATATAAAGCCCGCGGATCTCCTTGGTGATTGCTTTCGGGAATACATCTGTTGCATGTGTGCCAACTTCATGGCTCAGCGGTACGCCCCATGCCTTCTCAAATTTCTCTACTACGCCCGGTGCGGCAACTTTCTGATATCCTGGGAAATCAGTGGGCTGCGCGCCCATATCACATGCACCCTGTACGTTGTTCTGTCCACGGAGCGGATTCACACCGCAGCCCGGACGGCCCAGTTTGCCTACTAAGAGGGCCATATTGGACATAGACATAACGCCCTCTGTACCAGTAGAGTGCTCGGTTACACCCAGACAGTAGATGATCGGCGCACGCTCTGCTTTTGCATACATAATCGCTGCTTTGCGCAAATCGTCTGCATCAATGTGACAGATCTCAGCAACCTTTTCCGGCGTATATTCTTTTACAATCTCTTTGATCTTCTCGTAGCCCTCGGTACGCTCTGCGATAAATTTCTCATCCTGAAGGCCCTCTTCAATGATAACATGCATAATGCCGTTTGCGAATGCCACATTGGTACCAGGTTTTAATTTCAAATGGATATCTGCCTGTTTGGCAAAACCAATGTCACGGGGATCCGCTACAATCAATTTACAGCCGCGCTTCAACGCCTGACGAATCTGCATACCTACTACCGGATGCGCTTCCTCTGGATTCGATCCGACCAGCATAATAAGCTCAGAATTGCGGGTGATGTCCTCAATCGGGTTGGTCATCGCACCAGAACCTAAGGTCATGTACAGACCCGCTACAGATGCGGAATGACAGACACGCGCACAGTTATCGGTGTTGTTGGTGCCAAAGCAGGTACGAACCATCTTCTGCACCATGTAGATATCCTCATTCGGGGAACGGGAACATGCAAAACCTGCCAGAGAATCCGGCCCATACTGTTTCTTGATTTCCATAAACTTGGAAGCAACCAGATCCAGTGCCTCATCCCAGCTTGCACGCTCAAATTCTCCGGTTTCTTTATTCTTGATCAGCGGATATTTGATACGATCTGGTGAATGCACAAAGTCAAAGGAACCATTGCGCCCTTTAACACAGAGCAAACCCTTGTTAGACGGTCCGTCGTAAGCTTCCGTATCCACAATCTTGCCATCTTTGACAATCAGATAATACTGACATCCAGTTGCACAGTGCGGACAGGTGGTCAGAACTTTCTTCTCTACCTGATACGGACGGTATTTCTTTCTTCTCTTCATGGATAATGCGCCAGTCGGACATGCCTGTACGCAGTTTCCGCAAGATTCACAGATTCCCTGATCCCAATCATATAGGTAATGAGCGCCAATCTTTGTATTAAAACCTCTGTTTAGGGTGTCAATGGCGCCGCGCCCTACAATCTCCTGACAGGTATTCACACATCTGTGACACAAGATACATAAACTTCTGTCATATGTAAAGAATTTATTGGAATCGTCGATCGGTATGTCGTCGTTCCTTTTTCCTTCATAGCTGGTGGCGTCTACGCCATACTCAAAGCAGTATTCCTGCAGCTTGCAGTCGCCGTTTGCTTCACATGAGAAACAGTGTACCCGATGGTCGGAAAGCATAAGGTCCAGAGTCGTTTTGCGGTGTTTGATCACCTGCTCTGATTTGGTCTGCACTTCATCCCCTTCGGTACAGGGCATCGTACAGGCTGTGATAAACCTTGTCCTGCCATTGTTGGTAACTTCTACCACACACAGTCGGCAGGAGCCGTTCGGCAATACATCTTCCAGATGGCAAAGCGTTGGAATCTCAATGCCGTACTGTCTGGCCGCCTGCAGGATCGTGGTATTTTCTTCCACTTCTACAGGAATGCCATCAATCTTTAAATGAACCATAACCATTCTCCTCACTTCAAAAAAGTATATGCCTATGCACATATCAAACATATCTAAATTCCATATTATAGTTAAACGCATAAAAAATCAAGCACTTTTTTGACAATTTTTACAAAAACGTTATTTTTTCAAAAAAATAACAAGTAAAAATCAAGCATATTTGACAGTCTATGCCCTTATCGTGTATAATTTTTGATAAACTGTACCAAAACCACGAAGTATAGGAAAAATCAATATTCCATCACAATTCAAATACCTTCAGGGTTAGCAGCAATCTGAAGGATTACAACATCTTAAATAGAAATGGAGAATACCAAATGATAGATAAATACGGAAGAACCATCGATTATATGCGGGTTTCCATTATAGACCGCTGTAACTTGAGATGTCGCTATTGTATGCCGACAGATATCCAATGGCTCCCGCCAAAAGAAATCCTGACGCTCGAAGAGATTGCGGAAATATGCCGACAAGCCTCTCTGGCAGGTATCCGCAAGATCAAAATCACCGGCGGAGAACCGCTGGTGCGCAAAGACTGCACCGAACTGATCCATATGCTCAAAGCGATTCCGGGTATCCAGCAGGTCACGCTCACCACCAATGGAGTCCTCCTGCCAAAATATGCCGAACAACTCCATAAAGAGGGTCTAGATGCCGTAAACGTCAGCCTGGATACACTGAACCGAGAAAAATACATAGAAATTACCGGCTTCGACGCTCTCCCAGATGTATTGCAGGGAATCGAAGCTATGGAAGCGTACCGAATCCCTCTGAAAATCAACGCCGTATTGCAGCGGGGCGTCAACGACTGCGACTGGCAGGAGCTGGCGGAACTGGCAAGAAACCGGGCTATCGATGTGCGTTTTATCGAGATGATGCCCATCGGACACGGAAAACAGTTTGCATCCATTTCCAACACAGAGCTTCTACGAAAATTCCAGGAGCATTATGGACCACTTGAACACGAAAAAAAAGCCCATGGAAATGGGCCGGCTACTTACTGCCATATTCCAGGCTTTCAAGGAAGCATCGGGTTTATCAGTGCCATCCACGGGAAATTCTGCCATAAGTGCAACCGCATCCGGCTGACTTCAACCGGACAGATCAAACCCTGCCTGTGCTATCAAGATCACATTTCGTTAAAAGAAGCCATCCGAAGCGGCTCCACACAAGAGGTGTACCGGCTGCTTCTTCAGGCTATTGAACAAAAACCAAAGGCGCATTGTTTTGACAAAAACCCGGAAGAAATCACCGAAAGACACAAAATGGCACAGATAGGCGGATAAATGAAATCTGGATTTTCAAACACCTTCTAATACCATAATATCTTTTCCGCCCATATGAACCCATAGTTCGTTTTGAAAGCCCTCCTGACGGCAAAAGTCCTGCCAGACTTCCTTTGTCGTCTCCAGCCGTATCCGCCCGTTGTTTTCCTTTGGCTCAAGGTCTGCCACTCCCTTGGGCTGCAGAATTACAACAATGGAAAAGACATCCTCTATCACCCGCAGCACGTCGCAGCAAAATGTATTTTTCTGCCCTGGCGCTTCTTTGGACAATACAGGATAAATATAATGGCTGCGGACTCCGATATAGCGAAAATTCTCTGGAGCTTCCCCCGTATACTCCAGGGTAACGCCCCAGTCCTCCGCATAAACCGCCCTGCTCCCTGCGGCGCGGGCACGGGAAAAATTTTTACAGCCCGACAGAACTGCCGCCGCACGGGATCTGGGAACTTCAAATAACTGCTTCACGGGTATAACCGGACTCGATTTGCCCCGATCCATCACGCAAACCCGGTCACAGACCCGATAGATTTCCTCCCTGCTGTGGGATACAAAGAGCGTACTGCCTCCAAACTCCTCCAGCAGATCGGCAAGTTCCAGTTCCAGCTTCCATTTCAAAAAATCATCCAGCGCGGAAAACGGTTCATCCAGCAGCAAAATCTCCGGCTTTGATAAGAAAATGCGCGCCAGCGCTACCCTCTGCTGCTGGCCGCCGGAGAGCTGGCCCGGCTTGTGTTTCTCTAACCCGTCCAGGCAGAATTTCCCGATCATGGCCTCTATGGACTCCACCGCCCGCTTCCTATCTTTTTCATAGGGCAGCAGCCCGGCCATCAGATTTTGCCATACGGTCATATTGGGAAACAGAGCATAATTCTGGAACAACAACCCCACATGCCGCTGCTGCGGCTTCAGATTGATGTTTTTTACAGAATCAAAAAAAACCTTCCCATCCAACTCAATTCGTCCTTCATCCGGCTTCATAATTCCAGCAATACAACGCAGCGTCATACTTTTCCCGCATCCAGACGCGCCCAAAATCCCTGTCACGCCTCCGTCCGCCGCAAACTGTGTTTCCAGGACAAAACTTCCCAAGTCTTTTTTGATATCTACATACAAAGACATATCAGCCCCTCCCAGCCATTTGCCCCGAAGACCTCCGGGATGCCTTCTCTCGTTTTTCCAGCAGATTTACCACAAGCAGGACAATTGCAGAAATCACCACATTGACCACAACCCACCGAAACGCCAGCGCATCATTATCTGTACGCCAAAGCTGATAAACCGTTGTGGAGATAGTCGCCGTCCTTCCTGGTGTATACCCAGCGATCATGCTTGTGGCGCCGTACTCACCCAGCGCCCGTGCAAAAGCCAGCACCCCGCCGGCCATAATTCCCTGCCGGCAGGCCGGCATCCGAATACGCCAAAAAATATAAGTATTCGACAGACCGAGGGTCTGCCCGGAAAACGCCAGCGTTTCATCGAAACTCTCAAATGCACCCCTGGCCGTCCGATACATCAGCGGAAAGGCCACCACGGCAGCCGCAAACACACCGGAATACCAGACCATCACCAGCCGGGTCTGAAAAACCTCTAGAAACCAGGCGCCCAGGGGCCTTCTAGGCCCCATAAGCACCAGTAGGAAATAGCCCACCACCGTAGGCGGCAACACCAGAGGCAGTGTCAGCACCACATCGAGGATACCTTTCAGAATGGGCGGCAGCTTCGCAATGTAATACGCCGCAAAAATTCCGCTGAAAAATACAATTACACTAGAAATCAGCGCAATCCTCAGTGAATTATACAAAGGATACCAGTCCATAACAGCCCTTCTTACTCAGCCTTGACAAAGCCGACTTCCTCAAACACCTTCATACACGCATCTGTCTGCAAATAATCCAGAAATGCCTGCGCTTCCTCTGGATGTTCCGAAACTTTTAATACCGCCGCCGGATAAATGGCCCTCTGACAAAGATCGCTTCCCGCCTGCGCCACGGTGGACAAGCCCGCAGAAAACGCATCCGTCGCATAAACAATTCCCGCATCCGCAGAGGCCTCGGAAACCTGTGTGGTCACTTCTTTCACATTAGAGCCATATGTAATCTTGCTGGCTGCCTCCAAATCCTCCAGAATCCCCAAAGTGTTCAAAATCTCCATAGAATATTGCCCTACCGGAACGTCCTCATTGCCAAGGGCAAGAAGCTGAACTTTATCCGTTCCCAGATCTTCAAAAGATTCAATCCCTGCTGGATTCCCGTCCGGGACTGCCAGCACCACTTTATTTTCCAGCAGATCTACTCTGCTTTCTTTTTCCACATAATCCAGTCCTTCCTCATTCACTGCCGGGTCTGCTTCTATGTCGAGCTGATCCATCTGTTTTTGTGCCGCTGAGATAAACAAATCACAGTCCGCGCCCTCCTGAATCTGGGTCTTTAGAGTACCGGAAGAATCCAGGTTAAACCCCAGTGTGACATTTGGTTCCACCTCCGCATACATCTGTTGAATCTGCTCAAGCGTTTCCGTCATAGACGCGGCCGCAAATACATTTAAAGTAACCGCCGGCTCCTCGTCCTTCGTTTCATCTTCTTCTGGCGCTTCTTGTGTTTCTCCTGCTTCCGTTTCCTGAACGGAAGAGGTTTCTGCCGGCTCCTCTGCCTCTGTACCGCCGCAGCCTGTCAGCAGCGATGCAGCCATCACAGAAGCCAGAAGCCATGCTGTTTTTTTCATTTTCATGGAAACATTCCTCCTATTGTATTGGATTCGATTTAGTTATTTTATAAAAAAAATAACGCTAGAATTATTATACATGATAAGAAAAGAACTTGTCAATGAATAAAAAAACATGGAAATCAATTTTTTAAATTTAGAATTAATTCCGTAACGCCACGCCAAAAATGCATCATTACCAACAAAAAGGATTTCCGTGGATGAAAAAAGAAAACGGTTGATTATCCAGAGTTCTTCCGATATGATAGATATGGTGAAAGAAAGAAAACAACAAAGGAGGCAACTATACAATGGCGCGGATCCAATGTATCTGTATCAGCACCGAAAGAAAAACCAGTGCCAAAAACATCCGCCAATGCCAGGCCTGCATAGACGGTCTGGATGGAGATATCCATCAGGGAAAAGGACTTCGTCAGATCAGTCTGCTGCCAATGGACCAGGTATCTGCTTACTTCGCCGAAAAAGGAGCATCCATACAATATGGCCGTTTCGGAGAAAACCTAGTGATAGACGGACTTGACTGGGAAACCTTACAGGAGGGCGATCTTCTGCGCGCAGGATGCGTCCTTCTTGAAATCATCCGGATCGGGGCCGGCGGCCCAAAGTCCGATGCCTACAAGGGTGAAAAAGTATGCGCCCCTATGGAAAAATTATTTATATTTTGCAAAATTCTTCAGGAAGGAATGCTTCAAGAGGGAATGGAGCTCACAAAGGAGGACAGAAAATGAAATGCATTAATACGACAGATGCAGTGGGGCATGTGTTATGCCATGACATCACAAGGATTGTCAAAGATGTAGTCAAGGACACAGCTTTCCGAAAAGGACATATCGTAACCGAGGAAGATATCCCGCTGCTTCTGTCACTGGGAAAAGAGCATTTGTATGTATGGGAAAAAAATGCAGACACCCTGCATGAGGACGAAGCCGCCCAGATCCTGTACGAAGTGTGCAGAAACGAACATATGCACCCCACTCCGGTAAAGGAAGGGAAAATCGAGCTGGTCGCTGATTGCGACGGGCTTTTTCAGGTAGACGTCACTCGTTTAAACGCAATCAACGAACTGGACGAAATCATGATTGCCACACGTCACACCAATACCGCTGTCAAAAAAGGAGACCGCTTGCTGGGCACCCGCGTAATTCCCCTTGTCATCCAAAAAGAAAAAATGGAGCAAGTCAAGGAGACAGCCGGCAGCACCCCGCTGGTATCCTTGACCCCGTTTCGGGCAATGAAGGCGGGAATCGTAACCACAGGAAGCGAGGTTTACCACGGCAGGATAAAGGATACTTTCACGCCGGTAATCATCGACAAACTGGCCGCTTACGGAATCGAAGTCTGCGGGCAGACACTCTGCGACGACAGTTTGGAAAGGATCACCAACGCCATTTTAAAGCTGAAACAAGACGGCGCAGATATGATTCTGTGCACCGGAGGCATGAGTGTGGATCCAGATGACCGAACCCCTGGTGCCATCAAATCCACCGGCGCGCGCATCGTCACTTATGGAGCCCCCGTACTTCCGGGCGCTATGTTCCTGCTGGCGTATTTCGAGGACGGCACGCCGGTCATGGGTCTGCCAGGCTGCGTTATGTATGCCAAGGCCACGGTATTTGACCTGGTACTGCCAAAGATTGCGGCGGGCGTAGAAATGACAAAACAGGATTTTGCACACATGGGAAATGGAGGACTCTGCCTAAGCTGCAGCACCTGCCATTACCCAGACTGCGGATTCGGAAAAGGAGTATAAGGAGACAGCATATGGAAAAATTAAGTGTAGAACAGGCGCTAGAAGAAATTCTGAAATACACAACAGTCATCACCGACACCGAGGATGTACACCTGCTGCATGCATCCGGCCGTATTCTTGCCTGCGATATGGCCGCTTCCTTTGACAATCCTCCATTCGATCGTTCTCCTATCGACGGATACGCCTGTAAAGCTGCCGATCTGACAGACGCCTCCAGGGAACATCCAGCAAAGTTAGAAGTCATCCGGGAGATCGATGCGGGACAGTATTCCACAGAAGAAATCCAGAAGGGCCAGGCGGTGCGCATTATGACTGGCGCCGCCATTCCGCCAGGTTGTGACTGCTGCGTTCGTCAGGAAGATACCGACTATGGCGAGACCCAGGTCTGCATTTACCGCCCAGAAAAGCCTTGGGGAAATTACTGCTTTAGCGGAGAAGATTTTAAGAAAGGAGACGTGCTGCTGAAAAAAGGGAGCAGACTCAGTTTTGTGGAAGCCGGAGTCCTAGCGGGCATGGGATATACCCAAGCCACCGTCTATCGGCGGCCGCGGGCGGCGCTTTTTACCACCGGAGATGAAGTAGTTCTCCCCGGACAGCCCCTTCCACCGGGAAAAATCTACAACAGCAATCAGACGCTTCTAGCCTCACGGCTCTTGGATTTCGGTGTGGAGCTTGTCTATGTCAGAGATATACCCGACGATCCTTCTGTTATGGCAGAGGCTTTGAAAAAGGCAACGCAGGAGGCAGATGTAATTTTTACCACCGGAGCAGTATCCGTTGGAAAAAAAGACATCATGCATGAAGCCCTGGATTTGGCAGGAGCAAAACGGATATTCTGGGGAGTAGCCGTAAAACCGGGCATGCCCACCTTGTTCTCTGTCTGCGACGGTATCCCCATCCTCAGTCTGTCGGGCAATCCGTTCGGAGTAGCCGTGATAACCGAGCTTCTGGCACGCCCCATGATTCAGAAAATGAAACAGGACGACGCGCTAAAACTTGTGCGGGTAACTGGTACCATGGCAGATACGTTCGGAAAACCCAGCAAAGGGCGCAGGTTCGTGCGAGCTTTTTGGGAGGCGGGCACATTTCATCTGCCGGACGGACTGCATTCCAACGGGGTTCTGGCATCCATGACCGGCTGCAACTGCCTGATCGACATCCCAGCAGATTCCCCTGTGCTAAAATCCAAAGATGCGGCAGAAGCCGTTTTGTTGTAATGAAAAAGACACTGATTTTTGCCATCAGCGGCGTGAAAAATTCTGGTAAAACCACATTGATTACCTGCATCTTGCCGTTTCTGACCAAAGAGGGACTTCGAGTGGCAACCATTAAACATGACGGCCATGACTTCGAAGCAGATGTGCCGGGAACCGACACCTACCGGCATTTTCACGCAGGCGCATATGGTACCGCTATCTTTTCAGATTCCAAATACATGATTGTTAAACAGCAGCCGCAGATAACAGAAAAACATCTCATAGAATGCTTTCCAGAAGCCGATCTGATTTTATTGGAGGGTTTTAAGACTTGCCCTTATCGCAAGATCGAGCTGATCCGCCGGGGAAATTCGGCAAAAAGCGTGTGTGAAGCACACAATTTAGCGGCAATCGCAACCAATCTCTCCTCAGAAGAGTTGCAACGCACCAATTTAGACATTCCCCTTTTGGATCTGAATCATCCCCAGGAAATCGCCGCTTATATCCTAGAAGAACGAAACAGACATATTTGCTCACAAATTTAAGGCAAAAAACAGGCAGTAAGGAAGAATAACCCCATTTTTCCTTATTGCCGTTTTCTTCCTCATTTGACACTGCACAAAGCGGTGTTCAAACGCTCTCTAATTTCTGCAATAACCTTTGATAGTCTTCCCTTTTGTTGATATTCTGAAACTGCAATTCTTCCCCCAGGCTATGATACACATTGTACCCTATTTTTTTTAGAAAGGCAAAGACCGAACCGTGTCCCTCTTCCAAAGCTTGTGCTATGGCGGCGGCAAGTCCTGTGTCATAGATTCCAATCAGCGGCTCCTGTTTTTCTCCATGCTGAAGAATGGTCGCCCGTGCATTGCCTGTTTGGTCTTTCTCGATCAGCCCTTGCAATTCCGAAACAGACACCAGTGGCGTATCTACGCTCAGCACCAGGCAGCGCTTGGAAGATGCCTGCCGAAAGCACGCTTCCAGCCCGCCAAGCGGCCCTCTCTGAACAAACCGATCCAACACAACCCGCCCGGCACAGCTCGATCCGCGGTAGCCGGACACCAGAATCTCCTCAATGCCCAACTGCTTGCCTTTTTCTATTTGTATCTCCAAAAAAGTCTGATTCCGATAAATCAAATCCGATTTATCCAGTCCCATGCGGCTGCTGCGCCCTCCTGCCAAAACGACCAGGGAGAGGGCTTTTTGATTGGGATAACTGGTAACTGACATTTTCTTTTATCCTTTCTTTACAAATTTTGAACCAGAACCATATACAGCACCGTTCCCATGCCGATGCTGAGCAGTGTGTTCTTTTTCCACTTATGGAGAATCAGAATAAAAACCATCGCAATCCCTTCTGGCAGGCCGTGAAATTCGGTAAAAACCGCATCCTTTAGGCAGTATACCACCAGCAGGCCGATAACCGCATAAGGAAGAACCGTCCCCAGATATGTAATGTGGGCCGGCGGCTTTTTCCCCTCTGGAAAAAGCAGAAAAGGAAGAAACCTGGTAAGCATGGTTCCCAATATCACCGCAACAATGGTTAAAACGCTCTGTATCGCTGTCATTTGCATACCTCCTCGTCCTCTTTTTTGCGGCTTACGGCAAAGCACACAATGATCAGCAGCATCGCCGGCAGAAGAAAGCCGTCGCTTCCAAAAATCAGCAGGCAAAGCAGCGAGCAGATCACTCCGGTCAGCGCCGGACGGTGGTCTTCGGATTCCTCCCACTGGTTGACAAACATCACCGTAAAAAGAGCCGTCATCACAAACTCAATCCCTGTGGTATCAAAGCGGAGCACATAACCCAAAAGCGCGCCCAAAGTTGCCCCAGACACCCAATAAATCTGATTCAGCAAGGTCACAAAAAACATAAACCAGCCCTTATCCACATCCGGCGGCGGGGCGACTGTACAGTTGATGCTAAAAGATTCGTCGCACATCCCGTAAATCAGATAAAACTTTTTCCAACCCGTATTTTTATATTTTTGCAGCATGGAGATTCCGTAAAATAAGTGCCGGGCATTCACCATCAAAGCGAGCACAAACGCATGCAGCGGATCAAACGTGGCCATCAGCAAATTTACCGTCACAAACTCCATAGATCCGGCAAAAATAAAAAAGCTCATCAGCATGGGATAAATAACGGAAAATCCCTTGCTCCGCATCAAAAAACCGTAGGACATCCCCAGAAAAAGAAATCCTACGCAAATAGGCAGGGTATGCGGCAGCGCCGCCTGAAATGCTTTTCTCTTTTTTCCATCCATAACCGTATTCTACACTCCTACAATTTATCTGTCAAAACAAAACAGAAGATATTTTACAAGACTTTTCAGACCAAAAGATGTACAATATTTTAAAAATATGCCAAAAAAAGGGAGGAGATCATGAAAAATAAAACATCCATCGGTCATCTGACCGCGCTGCTTACCATCGTGATATGGGGAACCACTTTTATTTCTACGAAAGTTTTGCTGGCGGATTTTCAGCCTGTGGAAATCCTGTTTTTCCGCTTTGTGATAGGCTTTCTGACGCTGTTGGCCATCTGCCCCAAACGTTTGAAAGGCGTGACACGAAAACAAGAGCTGACTTTCCTAGCAGCCGGGCTTAGCGGGATCTGCCTGTATTACCTGCTGGAGAACATTGCCCTAACCTATACTATGGCTTCCAATGTGGGGGTGGCGGTATCTGTCTCGCCGTTTTTTGCCGCTATACTGGCGCAACTTTTTATAAAATCCGCGGAAAAGCTGCGGGCAAACTTCTTTTTTGGATTTGTTGTCGCCATGGCAGGGGTCGCGCTGATTAGCTTTCAGGGCGCGGAACTAAAGCTGAATCCGGTGGGAGATATCTTGTCTGTTCTGGCCGCGCTGGTCTGGGCCGTCTATTCTATATTGACGCAGAAAATCAGCAGTTTCGGATATCCCGTTATCCTTACCACGCGCAGAACGTTTTTTTACGGCATCCTCTTTATGATCCCGGCGCTTTTTCTCTTTGATTTTCGATGGGATCTACATCGTTTCACAACTCCGATAAATCTGTTCAATCTCATTTATCTGAGTATGGGGGCGTCTGCCCTGTGTTTTGTCACCTGGAATTTTGCGGTAAAAAGATTAGGCGCGGTCAAGACCAGCATCTATATTTATCTGATTCCCGCGATCACCGTTGCGACCTCTGTGCTGATTCTAAAAGAACCGATAACCTGGCTCTCGGCAATCGGCACGATACTGACGATTGCGGGGCTGTTTCTCTCGGAATATACAAAAAAAGCCATTGAAAAAGGGGCGTAACGCGGATAATCTCCGCACCGCCCCTTTTTTGTTTTTATGACTTTTCCAGAATAAATCTTTTTAACAGGGAAATCACTTCGTCCAGGTTGATAGGCTTCGCCGTATGGGCGTTCATTCCGCAGTCCAGGCATCTCTGGATATCCTCAGAAAAAGCATCCGCAGTCATAGCGATAATCGGAATATCTTTTGCATCCGGGCGTTCCAGCGCGCGGATTGCCTGGGTAGATTCATAGCCATTCATCACAGGCATTCGGATATCCATGAAAATCACATCGTAATATCCCGGCTCCGACTCCTTAAACTTCTCCAGGCACAATTTTCCATTCTCCGCCCAATCCAGTTCCATACCAATATCAAGCAGCAGTTCATCCAAGATCTCCCAGTTCAGTTCATTATCTTCTGCAACCAGCCCGCGGCGTCCGGACAGCTCCATATCCGCAGTCATTACATCCGCAATTTCTTCCTCACCCATATGTTTCTTCAATCCGTAGAACAAGGTAGATTTGAACAATGGTTTTGAGATAAAACCGCTGATGCCCGCTTCTCTCGCCTCTGTCTCAAATTCGCTCCAATCGTATGCAGAAATCAAAAGGATCGGCGTATTCACATCCATGATCCTGCGCATCTGTTTGGCGACCGCAATTCCATTCATATCCGGAAGCTTCCAATCCAGAAGAACAATCTGATAATCATCCCGCTTCTCATGATGCTTTGTTACCATCTTAATGGCCTTTTGCCCGCTCATAGCCCAATCCGCATGTATACCCATGGATTCCAGCACGTTCACTGCTGTGCGGCACAATACCTCGTCATCGTCCACTACCAGCATTTTCCAAGCTGGGAGAATCATGTCAATCTCCTGCTCCTCTGCTTTTTCCAAATCCAGAATCACATGGAATTCGCTTCCCCCGTGCAGCTTACTTTTTACGGTAATGCTCCCGCCCATGGCGTCCACAATGTATTTTGTGATTGCCATACCAAGTCCGGCGCCTTCAACTTTCTGTACCCGCTTGCTGTCTGCTCTGGAATAGGAATCAAAAATATGTGTTAAGAAGTCTTCCTCCATTCCCATTCCGTTGTCTTTTACCAAAATATGTGTGCGGACAAAATCCGCTCCTTTCGGCGGTACCGTATCCTCCTGATATAAAGATAACTCGATTGTGCCGCCTTCCTGTGTATATTTTACCGCATTGGACAACAAATTCAATAAAATCTGATTTAGGCGCACGCTGTCGCAGTACACTTCCTCAGTCACTATATTATCCAGATGTACCAGAAAGCTTTGCTCTTTCCCCTTGACCTGCGTCTGTACGATGCTGACAATCCCGTCAAAGATTTCCCGCAGAGAAATCCGTTCCGCCGTCAGCGTCATCTTGCCGCTCTCAATTTTAGACATATCCAGCACATCGTTGATCAGCCCCAGCAGATGTCTGCCGGAAAGCGCGATTTTTCTCAGGCAGTTCTGCACCTGCTCTATATCGTCGATATGCGTTGTCGCAATCGCCGTCATCCCCACGATTGCATTCATTGGAGTACGGATATCATGGCTCATATTGGAGAGAAACTCGCTTTTTGCCTTGGTTGCCCGCAGAGCTTCTTGGCGCGCCGCCTCCATCGCTTCCATCTGCTGGAAGGTGAGTTTGAAATAAACATAGAATACAAATAGCAAGATAACCAAAATAACCGCAAAAATTGCTACTGTTGTAATCATAGTATTTCGGTTCATCGTTTCTACTGTTTCGTTCAAAGTACCGAACGGCAGTATCGTAATCAGATGCCACTCTGAATAAGGCAGCGACGTACAATATATTTGCTGTCTGCTCTTGCTAAAATCCATGATAACCGAATATTCTTCTTTATTTTCCATGGATTCGGAAAGATTCTGGATATATTCATCTATATTGTCAGAATCACTTTCTGGATACCGCTCATACAGACTGCTGAAATAATCCGTATATTCTTGGTCCATACTGCTGATAATAAAACTGCCGTCTTTTCGGATAATATGAGAATACATCAAAGAACCTTCTCCAACTCCGACGGTATCCAACATACTGCTGATATAATCTATGGGTACGGCCGCAACCATCGCCATGCTATCTTCGCCACTTTTCATCGTATATTTTGCATTGATGCCGAACAAGATTATTTCATCCCCGGACTGATCACTACCCACTGCGATCTTCTCCTCTTTGTTTCTCAGCGATTTAAAAAAAGGATCCGGATCCGCAAGCTGAATCTGCTCCCCATAGAGCATCTGCAAATCCCCGCTCTCAGAACAAAGAGCCAGATAATCAAAATTTCGGACCGTGGCTCGATAGACCAACTCTTCATACAACTTTTCCGTGTTTTCCATATCAGAATTGACAACGGTCAAAACGGTTTCTACCTGTTCCAGCTTCAAATTCATAAGCGTCCGAAAATGCGCTGTAATCTGTTCGCTGATACCAGTCATATACAAGCTGCCCACTTTATCAATGGCTACTTTGCTCGCGTTGTTTGCATAGAGTCCTAACCCCAAAAATGCCGTTGCACTAACGAGGAGAAGAAGCGTAAAGCTTGTAATCAAAAAACGTGTAGTACGTTTCCTCTCCTTACTTTTCCCACTCATGTATGATTCCTCCTAAGTCCCTTGCTCTTAGAAAAATAAAAACAAGTCATATTAATTATATCTTATCGCAATTATAGCATTTTTTTCCCATAAAAACAATTCCGTTTTTCTATGGCTTCCCACACATTGACATGAAAGCAAACGACTGCTAAAATAATACAAACAAAAAGGAATGGATTAATGAAGATGGAACATTACAAATACGATTTTACCTCTGTTATAGAGCGCAGTGGAAAAGACGCTCTGGCGGTGGATAGTTTAGGCGGCCCTCTGGCATCTGCGCCGGCTCTGCCAAAGGAAGGCTTTGATGCAATTCCCATGTGGGTAGCGGATATGAATTTCCCCACGGTTCCAACCGTTCAGGAGGCGATTATCCGGCGCGTCGAGCACCCGGCATTCGGATATTTTCTGCCCACAGAAGAATATTACGAGTCTATTATCCGCTGGCAGGAAACCAGAAATGGCGTCAAAGGACTGACGCCAGACTGCATTGGATATGAAAACGGTGTTTTGGGAGGCGTGATCTCCGCGCTGACTGCGTTCGCCTCCCCTGGGGATAAGGTGCTGCTGCACAGCCCTACTTATATCGGCTTTACAGCGAGCATCGAAAACAACGGATACCAGATTATTCACAGCCCTTTGAAAAAAGAAGAAGACGGCACCTGGCGGATGGACTATGAAGATATGGACGCCAAATTAAAGGCCGAGCATATCCATGTGGCGGTTTTTTGCAGCCCGCATAACCCCTGCGGACGAGTCTGGGAACGAGAAGAGCTGGAGCGGGCAATGGAAGTTTACCAAAAAAACGACTGTGTCGTGATCTCCGATGAAATCTGGTCGGATATCCTTTTAAACGGACACAGACACATCCCCGTCCAATCTGTCAGCGAGGACGCCAGGAACCGCACCGTCGCCCTGTATGCGCCCAGCAAAACCTTTAACCTTGCCGGACTGATCGGCAGCTACCACATCATTTACAATGCCTATCTGCGCGACCGTGTACGGGCCAAGGGCAGCAAATCTCACTACAACAATATGAACGTCCTTTCCATGCACGCCCTGATCGGCGCTTATCAGTCGGAAGGCCAAAAGTGGGTGGACGAGCTGTGCCAAGTGTTGAGCCAGAACATCAATTTCGCCTGTGACTATATTGCAAAACATTTCCCCGGCATAGAAGTCAGCAAGCCGGAAGGAACTTATATGCTGTTTCTGGACTGCTCAAAGTGGTGCAAGGCCCACAAAAAATCCGTTGGGGAGCTATTGAAAGCCGGCTGGGATGTGGGCGTAGCCTGGCAGGACGGACGGATTTTCCACGGTTCCTGCGCCATCCGCATGAACTTGGCGCTGCCTCTTAGCCGCGTAAAAGAGGCCCTGGAACGGTTAAAACGGTATGTTTTTTGACGGTTCTGACCAGTCAGCTTTACACGGAATCCAAATTTTCTGTCGCCGTCATCTGTTCGTGCTCGGCACGGATTTCCTTGTAAAGCTGATAAAAGCTCCATTCGCAGTTACTCTGTGTGAGCACCGCTTTTAGGGCTACGGGCGCTTTGTTTTTGCGGAGCTGTTTCAAAAGTTCATCCAGACGGCGATCCGAAAACCCATGCAGCACCATCATTTCTTCGGGAATCACCGGAAGAGCCTCCCCTGGCTCTTCCAGCTCCTCCGCAAAATCCTTGAGTCCGGCCAGATACCCCACTTTCTGGTTTACCAGATCCGGCGTAATGTTTCGGATCCGCATCCCCATGCGCACCAATATACCCTTGATCAGCCGAATCTTATCCGATTTTTCTGGATTATAATACAACACCGTTTCTTTTACTGCTGCCATACGCCAATTCCTCCGTTCCAAATAGTTCATAATAAAAAGCATATTGCTGGAGAATCCCCGCAAATCCCGCATATCGCTCAAAAGGAAAGCCGTTCGGATACCGCTTTAGCATATCCTGGATATGGGTATCTATGGGGAACGCTTCGATATGATGAAGGGCAAACAAACTGATACAATTCGCCACCTTTTCCCCCACGCCGCTGAATTTTAACAATTCTGTTTTCGCCGCCTCATAATCCAGCAAAAAAAGCCCCTCCAGATCGATTTCACCTCTGCAAACCATCTGCGCCGTCTTTCGGATGTAAGGCGCACGATAGCCTAGACCGCAGCCGCGCAGCGATTCTTCCGAGGCTTTTGCCAGCGCATAAGGAGTCGGAAACGGATGGTATGGCTCTTTTCGGAAATTGCTTTCTTTTTGCCCAAATTCCCGGCACAGCGCATCGACGCATTTGCGGATCCGCGGGATATTATTCCTCTGGGAAATGATAAATGTCACAACCGTCTCCCACAATTCCTGACGCAGAATCCGAATTCCGCCGCCTAATCGGGCCGCCGCCTGAAGATAGGCATCTTCCGGGTCAATGGCCCGCTTGATGCTGCCATAATCTGTATCCAGATCAAAATAACTCCGCCAGAGCGCGTTAAACTCCTCCTCTGTACAGGAAAAAGAAACCTGCCTCCCCTGCTGCTGCACTTCCAAATATCTGCCAAAAACAATCAGCGAATATGTATCTTCCGAAAGCTGCCGCATCCGAAAACACTGTCCAGAACGGCTGATCTGATGGATGTCAAAATCTGTAATCTCTTTTGTAACCATAGAACTCCATTTCGATATTTTAACGAAAACTTTCACTGGCACAAAATATAACATAGCACTATGTGGATTGCAAGTCTGAAAACAGAAGATCAAAAAACAGAAGATCAAAAAACCACTCGTTTTCACTTGTCAAAGCTTTACCAGAAAAAAGTCTTCTGTAATTCAATATATCATATCTTTTGCCACTCCACAATATTATTTTCGCGGCAAAAAGCCATCCAAATTCACTCGTTAAAGTTTCAAAGGTGGTTTTCATTCAGATAACCAGATCTGAAAAATTTTTATTAGGACTTTTACTATCTGCCAAAATCATGTATAATAAATGAATAGATTTACAATTTCTTAAAATAGCCATTCCGGCTTAGCGTGTGTGAAAAAGCACACTCCAGGGTGCAAAAACACCCAGAAAGGGAAGACACAAGATGAAAAAGAAACAAAACACGTCAAAGAGAATCCGCTGGACAAGTCTGCTGTTTTCTGCTTTGATTGTCATGCTTCTTTTCCCCATTGCAGCGTATGCCGCGGGAGAAGAAGCATCGGAGGCTGTGAGCCATTTCTACAAGACGCCATGGTCACTGCTTCCCCCGATCATTGCTATCGGACTCGCGCTGATTACCAAAGAGGTTTATACCTCGCTGTTTATCGGAATTGTAATCGGCGGTCTGCTCTATTCCAATTTCAACTTTGAGGGAACGCTGACACATGTATTCAACGATGGAATCGTGTCTGTGCTTGCCGACGCCTATAACGTGGGTATCCTGATCTTCTTAGTCATTCTTGGAATTATGGTCATGTTGATGAATAAAGCGGGGGGTTCCGCCGCATTTGGCCGTTGGGCATCCACCCATATTAAGACACGGGCCGGGGCACAGCTTGCAACGGTAGCCCTGGGCATACTGATCTTTATTGACGATTATTTCAACTGTCTGACGGTGGGCAGCGTAATGCGCCCGGTTTCCGACAACAGCAAGATTTCCAGAGCGAAGCTGGCCTATGTCATTGACGCCACCGCGGCGCCTGTCTGCATCATTGCTCCGGTCTCCTCCTGGGCGGCGGCAGTAGCCAGCTATGTGGAGGATGGAAACGGCCTGTACCTGTTTATCCAGACGATTCCTTTCAATTTCTATGCCCTGCTTACCCTTGTGATGATGGTCTTTCTTTCCCTGACCGGAATGGACTATGGCCCCATGGCAAAACATGAAAAAAATGCAAAGGAAAACGGGGATATCTTCTCTGGAATGAACGCCTATGCAGAAGCCGCCGCAGAGAACAGCAATCCAGACGGAAAAGTAATCGATTTGCTTCTTCCCATTGTAGTGTTGATCGTATCCTGTGTCATCGGTATGATTTACTCAGGCGGATTCTTTGAGGGAAGCAGCTTTGTGGAATCGTTTTCCAACGCAGACGCCTCTATCGGACTGATGCTGGGTTCGGCTGTGGCATTGATTATCACTGCGATTTATTATTTTGCCCGCAGAATACTTACATTCAAAGGGCTTGCAGAAGCCATCCCGGAGGGCTTTAAATCCATGGTTCCGGCGATTTTGATTTTGACCTTTGCCTGGAGCTTAAAAGCGATGACCGATTCCCTTGGCGCAAAACAGTTTGTAGAAGCCCTGGTACAAAATTCCGCCGGCAGCTTCCAGTCCTTCCTCCCTGCAATCGTATTCCTGATCGGTGCGTTCCTGGCATTCGCCACAGGTACCTCTTGGGGAACGTTCGGCATTTTGATTCCGATTACCCTTGCCGTATTTCCTCTGGGAAATCCGCTTGGCATCATCTGCGTTTCCGCCTGTATGGCCGGAGCCGTATGTGGAGATCACTGCTCGCCAATTTCGGATACCACGATTATGGCCAGCGCAGGCGCGCAATGCGACCATGTAACCCACGTATCCACACAACTCCCCTACGCCATTACGGTGGCTGGAGTCAGCTTTGTGAGCTACATCATCGCCGGCTTTGTGCCCAACGCATTTATCACACTGCCAATAGGGATTATCCTTATGATCGGAACACTGTTCGTAATCCGAAACACAAAGATTATACAATAGAAAAAAAGCAACCATTGCCTTCTTCATAGCGGCTGGCAATGGTTGTTTTTTCTTTTATTTCGGGACTTTCACAATAAATCTTTTCTGTATACGCCGTCTCTTTTTTCAAATCCCAGTTTTGAAAGATAAGCCATATGATGATCAACCGGGCCGGAATATAAAAGCCTTCGGAGTCCGTCTTGCGGAAGCTTCCAAATCAGATACTGCCCAATGGAGCAGTCTCTGTATGCCGGCATAGAATAATCCAGCATAATATTAAGAATCCCTTCCCGCTCCGTACCCAGCAAGATTCCTGCCGGCGATGCATCGCAGCAGATGATATACGCCCGATTAATTCCTTCCAAATCCACGTTCAGTCCTGGAAAACAGCTTTCGATATCCTTCTGGTAATACCTGAGCAGGTAAGTCAGAAAACGGTCCTGGCTGGCAACCGAAAGCAGTTCATAGTGTTTCTCCTTTCCAATCCGCCGCAAATAATAAAGGTTGACCAGCACCAGGCAGAAATTCATGACCGCTGTGGGATACGAATGGATGATCAGCGCATAAATGGTAAAAATCGCGCTTCCAACGGAATTGATTACCCGGAGTTTTACCACAGACGGCATCAAAAAAGAGAACAATACCAAAATAGAACCCAGATAGCCGATCAATTCCACAATCGTCGTTGTACTCATATCAATAAATCCTATCAACAACCTGCCTTAGAGGTTTCCTTTTTCAAAAGTTTCACCAGACGGCTTGTTCCAAGCCTCTCTGCGCCAAGGCGCAGAAACTCTTCTGCATCGGCAAAAGAGGAAATCCCTCCTGCCGCTTTGATTTTTACCAAGCCTCCAATGTGCTGTTTCATAAGCTTTACATCGGCGAAGGTCGCGCCGGAACCAGAAAACCCGGTGGATGTTTTGATATAATCTGCGCCTGTACGGGTGAGAATCTCGCACATCTTGATCTTTTCCTCCTCGGTCAGCAGGCAGGTTTCGATGATGACCTTTAAAATATGGCTCCCGCACGCCTCCCGGATGGCTCGTATTTCGTCCTCCACTTCTGTGTATCGTTTGTCTTTTAAAAAACCGATGTTGATCACCATATCGATCTCAGAAGCCCCTTTTTCAATGGCGTCCTTTGCCTCTAGTACTTTGACCTTTCTGGTGCTGTAACCGTTGGGAAAACCGATAACGGTACAGATCGGCAGTTTGCCGTCCACATATTCTGCCGCCTGTTCGACGTAAGCGGCTGGGATGCAGGCCGACGCGGTCTGATACTCCATGGCATCGTCCAGGATTTCCCGGATTTCACCCCAGGTTGCTGTTTGGGACAACAGTGTGTGATCGACATGCCGTAAAATTTCTTTTTCCATCTGGATACCCTCCTGCTTCTGTCTTTTCCTCATTCCAAGAATCCTAACAGAGATTTGCCGATGGTATTTTCCGGTTGGGGAACGCCGAAATTCTCTGCAATGGTAGAGCCGATAACTGCGAACGTCTCTTGTTCCTCTAATCTCCCGCTGTCTTTCATAGATTTTGCATAGGCAAGAAACGGCACCTTCTCCCTCGTGTGATCCGTTCCTGTGTAAGTGGGATCGTTTCCGTGGTCGGCGGTGATGATCAAAAGGTCGTCTTCCCGAAGACGCTCCAGCAGCGCTTCCAGCTTTTCATCAAACCGTTCTAATTCTTCCCGATATCCCTGCGGATTTCTCCGGTGCCCCCATTTTGCGTCAAAATCCACAAGATTGACAAAACAAAGCCCGGTAAAATCTTTGTCCGCCAATTCAATCGTCTGCTCCATCCCGTGGACGGATGATCTTGACTTGTGCGCTTCTGTGATTCCCTCCCCATCGAAAATATCCACAATTTTGCCGACGGAGATCACCTCATACCCATTGTCTTTCAAAGCACTGAGCACCGTCTTTCCCGTAGGTTTTAAGGCATAATCGTGCCGATTGCTGGTGCGTTCAAACTCACCTTTCTTTTTCCCTACATACGGCCTTGCGATGACCCGGCCCACCTTCCATTCTTCCTTAAGGGTCAGTTCGCGGGCAATCTCACAGCAGCGGTACAGTTCCTGCAAATCAAACGTCTCCTCATTTCCGCAAATTTGCAGAACAGAATCCGCCGAGGTATAGACGATCATATTTCCGGTGGCAATCTCTTCCTCGCCCAGCTCTTCGATAATCTCCGTGCCGCTGGCGCTCTTGTTTCCGATCACCTTGTGCCCGGTGCGCTTCTCCAGCTCTTCGATCAATTCTTTTGGAAAGCCGTGCTCGGTAAAGGTCTGGAACGGGGTTTTTGTCTCAATCCCCATCATTTCCCAGTGCCCGGTCATCGTATCCTTTCCGTTGCTTTTTTCCCGCAGTACGCCGTGGTAGCCAAGAGGATGTTCCAGCGCCGCCACCTGTTTGAGAGGAGTCAGGTTTGCCATGCCCAGTTTCTGTAAATTGGGAATCCGAAACATGTCCGCCTCCTGAGAAATATGCCCCAGCGTATTGACGCCAACGTCGCCGAATTTTTCGCTGTCCGGCATCGCCCCGATTCCGAGGGAATCAATCACAATCACAAAAATACGTTTATATTTACTCATACCCTTCATCCTTTCTGTTTGTAACCGTGAGAATATCTGAACTCTTACGTCAAATTTTCCGGGCCGAAGCCCAGCGGCATCAGATCTTTTAGCCGATAAATCTGATACGATTCTTTTCCTGCTGCCAGAATCACCTGAAACGTCTCTGGATCGCAAAACTCCATCATCACTTGGCGGCAGACACCGCAGGGCGAGATCGAAGCCGAAAGGGTTCCACGCAATCCTCCTACCACGCAAATCGCCCGAAAGCTGCGCTTGCCTTTGCTGACCGCCTTAAAAAAAGCCGTCCGCTCTGCACAGTTTGTCGGCGTGTAGGCTGCATTTTCTATATTACACCCGGTATAAATCTCTCCGTCGTCTGTCAGCAACGCCGCGCCCACTTTAAAATTAGAATAAGGAGCATAGGCATATGCAAGCTGTGCGGATGCTTCTTCTATCAATTTTTGAATTTGTGTATCTTGCATCTAGGACACCCTCTTTCCTTCGGATTGTGTATCTTGTTGGATCAATTTGCGAATTGCCTCTATCGCAACGCGGATCACACTCTCTGTATCGTGGACCACTGGATTTTCCAGCCCTTCCTTTTCTCGCTCCTGATTTGCCATCACCAGGAAACAAGAGCCGATCCGCACGCCAAGGCTGCTGGCTACAACAAACAAAGCCGCGGATTCCATCTCAGAAGCCAGACAGCCCAACCGTTTCCATGCCTCCCACTTGTTCAGCAGTTCATAACCGACGGGCTTTGTCTCTGGGGAGTGCTGCCCGTAAAAAGAATCCTTGCACTGCACCACACCCACATGATAGACTTGCTCCAATTCCTTTGCCGCCCGAACGAGCGCGTTTACAATCTGGATATCTGCCACCGCTGGAAATTCTATCGGCGCGTATTCCCGGCTGGTGCCTTCCATTCGGATCGCCCCCTGTGCAATGACCATATCTCCGCTTTTGATCTCCGTCTGCATACCGCCGCAGGTGCCGACCCGGACAAAGGTATCCGCCCCCGCCATCGCCAGTTCTTCCAAAGCAATGGCCGCCGAAGGGCCTCCGATCCCCGTAGAAGTTACACTTACCTTTACACCGTCCAGATATCCGGTATACGTCACATATTCCCGGCTGTCGGCCACCTGCTTGGCGTCGTCAAAATATTTTGCAATTTGTGCGCAGCGTTTGGGATCTCCCGGCAAAATGACATACCGTCCCACATCGCCCTTTCCCACCTGAATGTGATATTGTTTATCGATATTTTCTGAATAATTCATAAATACGCGCCTTTCTTTCATTATTTAATTATAATTCTATATGTAATAAGACAAAATGGAAAGAATACATTTTTTATAAAAATTCCATATAATTTTTATAAAAGATTACCAAAACGTAGGAAAAGACCGCAAAAAGCCTTTATCTTGCTTTTTACGGCCTCCTGGAATTATGATTTCTTCTTTTTCTTTGATTTCGGCATCGGTAATTCTTTGCAGGTTTCTGTCACAAATTCTGTTAAAAACTCCCGATCGTCAATCTCTTCCACCAAAAAATATGGTTTCGCCCCTTCATAAGGCGGCATCGTTTTCAAATACGGCGCCAGCCGTTTCCCTGCCTCTGTAATTTTGATAAAAAGCTGGTTGTCGCATATCAGGGCAAATTCCTGTCTGCTTGCCATTAAAATATGTTCCTCCTTTTTTACAGAAAACCCAAGTGTTCCAGCAAAATCTTAATTCCCATCAAAATCAGGATGATCCCACCGACGGCTTCCGCCTTTGCCTGATACTTTATCCCAAAGAGGTTTCCGATTTTAATGCCCGCCGCGCTGAAACAGAAGGTAATCAATCCGATAAAGAGAACCGCCGCCAGGATATGAACTTTCAGAAACGCAAACGTAATCCCCACAGCCAGGGCATCGATACTGGTGGCAACCGCCAGCATCGTCATGGTTTTTACATCAAAGGAAGCGTTCGGCTCAAAACAGTCGTCCTTCTGCCTGGCTTCTTTGAGCATATTCAGGCCGATCAGCCCCAGAAGCACAAAGGCTATCCAATGGTCAATGCTGGTAATATAATCCTGAAACTGCACGCCCAAAACATAACCTATAAGCGGCATAAGCGCCTGGAAGCCTCCGAAGTACAGGCCCGTCAGCACAGCATATTTCCACTTCATCTCTGTCAGGGAAAGCCCCTTACAGACGGAAACGGCAAAGGCGTCCATAGACAGCCCCACCGCAATCAAAAACAATGAAAAAAAACTCATAGCAACCCTCCTGTCATAAATAGATTTTGAAAATATTGGTAAACTGCCGCCGAGAGTTCCCGGATATGCTGCCGCGCCGCCTGCGTGTCTGTCAAATTGACGGACATAACACAGAGGATATAATCCCTTCCCGGCCCATAGACAATAGCCGCATCGTGTTCCATGGTGCTGACCTCCCCAGTTTTGTTGGCGGTTACTACGCCTTCGGGCAGTCCGGCGGGAATTTTCTCCCTGCGCTGCTGGGCCTTTAACAGTTCCAACATCTGTGCGGAAGCCTCTGGGGAGACGCAGGCAGCCCCGTACACGTTTTCCAGAAACAATCCACAATCTTTTGCCGATGTATAATTTTTCTCGATTGGCTCCACATCCCTGTGATCTTTTAGATCCCTGCCCTGGTTGGTATCGGCAAAGCCGTTGGACGCCGCAAAGCCATTGACAACGGCCCGACCCTCTGCATGACTGCTGCCGTCGGGGCTTAGGGCCTCCACCAGACGGTTGGAAGATTCGTTATCGCTGACAGTAATCATCTGCGTCAATAGTTCCTGAATCTGCGGAGTATAAGAAAGCGTTCCCTCCTCCACCGCCTGCCAGACCGCTCCCATAATATAAAGTTTGATTAAACTGGCCGATTCCATCTGATGGCTGTTGATGTCGAAGGAACCGCCTCCGGTCAGATCCTTGAGATAAATCGCCCACTCGCCGTCACTAAATCCTGCCAGCATTTCCTCAAGCATGGCCTGCAATTCCTGCATTTCCTGCTGCCTTTTCTCTTCCTCTTCTTGCTGCTCCCGCTTGAGCCGCTCTTGCTCTTCCTGCCTTCTTTTGGCCTGCTCTTGCTCCTCTTCCAGACGGGAAATCTCCCGATAAGTCTGCCGGCATCGAAATCCCAGGCCGCCCAGACAAAGCAGCAGCAGGATTACCACAATCCAAAGCCCAATCTTTTTCATCCTTTTTGATTTTTACCCCTTTTTTACTTTCTGCTCAGACAGGCAAAGCCTTTCCCAGACAAAACGAATACAAATATTTTTCTTTGACGCGCTTTCCGGTCATTCTCTCCAAAGCCTGCCCATAATATTCCAACTGTATCCGATACCGCTCTGTCAACTGATCCTCTTCGCCTGCTTTTACCCAGTCGGTTTTATAATCTACCACGACCAGATCCCCTTCTTCCTGAAAATAAACATCCATGATTCCCTGCACCAGAACTTGTTCCCTATCGCCCCAGTCTGCATCCACCTCCGACGCCTTTACCGAAATCACAAAAGGCTGTTCCCGGTACAAAAGCCCCTGCTGCTGGGCCCGGCGCAGACGTTTTCCAAGAGGAGAGCGGGCCAGCGCCAGAATATCCCATTCCCGGACACATCTGCGAACCGGTTCTTCCATCCGTCCCTGAGAAACCCATCCGTCCAACTGCCGCCGGATACCGTCTTTCGTATCCGCCTGGGAAAAATCCAGACATTCCATGACCTTGTGATAAGCCGTTCCTCTGGCCACGCCCTGAAGCTCTTCTTTTTCCTCGATAAAATCCGGTATCAGGGGAATGAGATCCAGATCCGGCTTGGCATACATCTGCTCGCTGTCCGCGTCCTCCTCTATGCTCGACTCCCACCGCTTGATTTCCGATACGGAAACCTTCATCGGAACTCCCTTTCGCTCCTCATAAGGATACACAAAGGAGAAGCGCTCCTCTAAAAGCTTGCGGGTCGGCGAATGAAATACCTCTTCCTTATCTTTGGTCAGCAGCATTTCTTTCTGGAAAAGGACTTCCGTCTGCTGTTCCACCTGCTGCGCCAGCAGATCCCCAGCTGTGGTCACCTCCACCACAAAAGGCGCAAGCCCCTCCAAAAGCGGCGTTCCGGATTCCCAGAGAAGCCCGTACTGATCATAAATTTCCTCCATTGCCGGATGGCGTACCAGCGCGGGGAGGATCCAACCCCAGTAATCCCTGGCTTTCTCCAAAGTATGCACCGATAATTTCTGTTCCTTTCGCCGCAAAATCCCCTGGTATTCCAGCAGGCGTTTTTCCAATCTTGTTACCGTTCCGGTCAAGATCAGTTTTTCTTTCGCCCTGGTCAGGGCCACATAAAGCACCCGAAGTTCCTCCCCCAGATTTTCCGTCAGCGTCTTCTGGCGGATCACCTGCCGGATGGCCATGGATACACAGATCCGTTCTTCCGGGTAAATAGCGTCGGTGCCAATTCCCAGATCGGGGTGAATCAGCAGCCGGGCGTTGGCGTCCTGCTGGTTAAACCGCTTTCCCATGCCCGCCACAAATACAATGGGAAATTCCAAGCCCTTGCTTTTGTGGATGGTCAGAATCCGAACCGTGTGGTTTTCTGCGCCTGGCAGCGGCACCTCCCCGTAATCCACCTGATATTTCTGAAGATTTTCCACATAACGCACAAAATGAAACAGCCCCCGGTAGCTGGTCGCCTCATATTCCCGCGCCTTTTCCACCAGCATCTGCAGATTCGCGGATCGCTGTCCGCCGGGGGGCAAAGCGGCGGCATAACTGCCATACCCAGTCGCCTGGAAAATATAGAGCAATAACTGATGAATCGGCGTATAGGCCACGCGGCTGCGCACTTCTGCCAGACACTCCAAAAACTGATTTAATTTTTCTCTCAAAACCGAGTCGTTTCCCTGTTCGGCATAAACCTTCGCACGCTCATAAAGACTGCCCGGAGTATCCCCCAGCAACGCCATTTCCTGGGCAGAACATCCCCCGATTGGAGAATGCAGCACAGCGGCAAAGGGGATGTCCTGGCGGGGATTGTCGCAGATGCGCAGGTAATTCAATACGGTTACCACCTCCAAAGCTGAGAAATACCCGGTTTTTGAGGCGCTGTAAGCAGGGATTCCCTGCGCCGCCAGCACTTTTACAAACGTATCCGCCCAGCCAGACGCAGTGCGCAGCAAAATCACCATATCTCCATACCGCGCCGGGCGATAGGTTCCCGTTTCGCGATCCAACACGGGATAGACTCCTTTCAGAGATTGGATCTTTCGGGCGATAGCCAAAGCTTCGAGCTCACGCTGCATTTTCGCCCCTTTTTCCTCCTCCAATTCGGGCCCGTCGGCCTCCACCAGAAGCACTTCCGCGGCGCTCATATCTTCGCCTTCCCCTTCTGGAAAATCCGCTCCCGGATTTAAAGCGGCATATTTGTCGTATTCCACATCCCCCACTTCCCGGCCCATGATCTGGTAAAACAAAAAGTTCACGCCTGAGAGTACCTGGGAGCGGCTTCTAAAATTCTTGTGTAAATCGATCCGCTGCTTTTCGCCGTCTTCCAGCGTATAGGTGTCAAATTTTTCCATAAAAAGCTCCGGCCTGGCCAGGCGAAAGCGGTAGATACTCTGCTTGACATCCCCCACCATAAAGATGTTGTTCTTTCCCTGCCAAACTCTGGAAACTGCCAGCATCAACTGCTCCTGTACAAAGCTGCTGTCCTGGTATTCGTCAATCAGAATTTCCTCAAACTGTCCAGAAAGCTCCTTTGCCGCGGAAGTATAGCGGATTTCGCCGTCGATCCGCTCTACCAGGATATCCAGGGCAAAATGTTCCAGATCCGAAAAGTCCAGCAGATTTTTTTCCCGTTTCTTCTCAGCATATGCTTTCATAAAATCCCTGGTTAAATCCAACAGAGCGCAAATGGGCACCCGGCACACTCGGATCTGTTCGAGGACTTCCTCTGCTTTTACAGAAAAATACTGTTCTTTCAGAGATTTCAGGATATCCTTGAACTGTTCCCGGATATTCTTCACCTGTTCCCGAAGCTGCGGCTCCACCTGGCTGTCTTTTTTACGGGACAAAGCGGCAAAAGAAAGCCCGGACATTCCCTGTACATAGCCGTCGAAGTTCTTGGCTGCCTGCAGCTGCGTTAGAATTTCCCGGTCGTTTTCCAGAGCATCTAGATACATATAGGGGCCTCCTGCGCTCTCAGACAGATTCACCGCTTCCTCAAGAAGCTCCGCGGTAGCTTTGATTTTCTTTGCGGCGTCCTTTATCAGGGCCTGCATCCAGAGAGATTCCTGGATCTCCTGGATAGAGTCCGCCTCATATACCCGCTGCCATTGATCCAGCGTTTCCCGCGGCCAGGGATAGCTCATTGCGAACTCATAAACCTGACGGATCAGATCCCCGATCCCCTCGTCTGTCTTTCCGGCGGCATAACATTCCACCAGACAATGGAAATCCGGGTTTCCCGCGGCATACGCCTCCTCCAGAACCTCCTGCACCACATCGGCTTTCAATAACTTTAATTCCCCTTCATCCCCGGTTCGGTAAGCGGGGTCCAGATCCAGCCGGTGAAAATAATTGCGGATCACATTTGCGCAGAACCCGTCAATGGTGCTGATCTGAGCACTGTAAATCAACGTGGACTGTTTTTGCAAATGCAGGTTGTCGGGATTTTCTGCCAGACGCTTTTCGATAGCGGTGCGCAGCCGTTCCCGCATCTCCCCAGCGGCGGCGCGGGTAAAGGTTACTATCAGCATTCGGTCAATGTCCAGAGGCTGACGGGGATCTGTGACCATGGATAAAATCCGCTCTACCAACACGGCCGTTTTGCCGGAGCCGGCCGCCGCGCTGACCAGAATATTCCGGTCGCGCAAATCAATCACCTTTTGCTGTTGTGTTGTCCAGGTCATGGCCATCTTCACATTCCTCCTTTATGGCTTCCCAGCATTCCTCCGCAGAAAGCGGGCGCAGCCGCTGGTATGCATACCCTTTGACGCTCTCGTCAAATCCGCAGACGGCCTGGTAAGGGCACCAGGTACATGCTTGTTTGTTCCCCAATTCATAGGGATTCGCCTGGGCTGTTCCCTGTTGAATTGCTTCTGTCAGCTTTTTCATCTTCTTTTTGGCAAATTGCATCATCTGTGCAAATTGCTCTCTGGTAGCCACACTGGAAGTCTTGCTCAGCGTGCCGTCTTTTTTGATGGAAACCGGGAGGGATTCCCCGGTGGCGTCTAACTTTTCCAAGATCTCCCTCTGGCTGTTGACCAGCCCGTTCATACGCAGTTCTTTTAAAATCTTCTGCTCAGTAGCTTCCGTTCCCTCTTTGCTATCGCTCTGGATCAGTGGGTCTTGTATATTATAATAGAAAATCCCGGCAGGCTCCACATCTTTTTGGGGATGCCTTTTTTGCTCTAGTTCCATCGCCCCGTTTAAGTACGCCACCAACTGAAGCTGGAGACCATAATACAGAGAAGTCAAATCAAAATGTGTATTTCCCGTCTTATAGTCAATGATTTTCACATAAACCTTTTCCTCGGTTTCATAGAGATCCATCCGGTCAATGCGTCCTCCCGGAAAATCCACCTCAAAGCCTGCCGGAACGAATTCTCCCCGCTGCATCTGCTCTTTAAGCGCCCATACGGTGCGGCGCAGAATCCGTTTGATTCTGGCGATCATATACTGATTGCGGGCGCTGCTGTATAAAATCGTACTTCCGTAATCTGCGACTACTTGATCCACACACGCCTCAATTAGTTCCCTCTGGGTTTCTTCCGTCATATCCGTCCAGGAAATCTCTTCCCGGCGCAGATATCCGGCATATAGTTCTAACGCCTCGTGCATCACGTTTCCCATATCCATGGCACGAAACTCATAATAGATCCGATCTTTGAGATTCAGCCCGTATCGAGCATAATGCGCAAATGCACAGGCAGCAAACTGCTCCAGGCGGGTGGGAGAAAACTGCCCGGTCTGACCATATAAGATTTTTGCCACGCTTTTGCCGATCCGATCCACGGGCGCCTGGTAAAAGGCGGCGTCCGCCATCTGGGAAGCCATTTTTTCATACTGCGGCTGGCAGCAGTACCAGTGGAACAACTCCCTCCACGCAGCGTCCTCCCGACCTCCTGCCAGATCGGCTAAGCCCTGGATTGCGAGGGGAATGCCTCCGGCGGGGCGTTCCAGAAGCCGGCTGTAATCCCGGTTCGCAGCGGCGTCCGCCATTGACAAGGACGGGAACATCTGCCGTAGGCTGTCAATCAGATACGCCGGGCCGCAGACCTTCCCTTCCCCATCTGCCCGGCTGTATGACAGCGTTAGATACCGGGAAGGCTTCGTCATATTTAGATACAGGTAAAATTTCTGGATGTACATCGCCTCCCGGCGGGACGGAGACAATTCCAACCCCGCCTCCTGAAACAGAGAACGCTCCTGCTCGGAGAGAATCCCGCCGGTCTGTTTATTTTTTGGAATTACCTGGTCATTGACCCCCACAAAAAACAAGGCCTTCACATCTTTGAGCCGGCTGCGTTCCATGTCCCCGACCAACACCTGATCGCCGCTGGGCGGAATCAGGGCCACTTTCGTCTCAGTCAGCCCCGCTTCCAGAAGTTTCTGATACTCCGCGACGGTCAGCTCCTCTTTGCCCAGGATATGGATCATCTTTTCCATCAGATTGATGACAATTCCATAGATTTGGGCATATTCCTTTTCCATAGCCCGGTTCCCCTGTTCCCGGAAAAACAGTTCCCGGCTCTTTAATTTTTCCTGTACCCGATTGCGGACGCCAAAGGCATACAGACCCTTGGTCAGACTTTCCACGGTGCGGGGCTTCTCTTTGCAGCACAGCGTAAACGCCTCTACTTCGTCCAGGAAACGCTCCCGCAGCTCGTTGATAATCTGGATATCCTCGCTGGGCATTCCCCGGTACAGCCGGATCCATTTTTCCCGCCAGCGGCCGAAACCGCGGATTCCCAGCGCCAACACATAATTTTCCAGCATATCTACTTCCTCCGGCTCCAAATCCGAGATGCCGCAGCGCAGATAGCGGAAGACGCTCTCATAGGTGTAATTACACCGAACCAAATCCACCGCGGCCCGGAGACATTCGATATAGGGATTCATCCATATGGTATGCTTCTCATCGAGGAAACATGGAATTTCCATCTCCTCCATCACCTGGCGGGCATAGCTGCCGTAACAGGCCAGATCCCCAGTGATGACCGCAATCTCCCCGTATCGAATCCCCTCTTCTCGAATCAGCCGGGAAATGCGACGGCAGACCTCTTCCATCTCTTCTTTTGGATCCTGCGCCGTAAAAAGGCGGATCTCCTCCACCGGCCCCGGATAATTTTTTTGGCGAAAGCGGAAAATCTCCTGTTCCAGAAAGTGCAGAGCCGGAGCCTGTGCAAAACGCCACTGGCCGCTGGCGGACACCCACTGTTCGGTGATTTCCACGCCCTGCCGCTGCGCCATGCTGCACAGGGAGGCAACCAGCTTTTTGCTCATAGCAAAAAGCTGATGCTCCGCAATCTTTCCGTGAGGGTCTTCCCCTTCGCCAAGAGTTACCGTCACCCAGATCTGCGGACACAGACCCAGCAACACATATAATAGTTTATTCTGCACCGGGGTAAATCCTGTGAATCCATCCAGCACAATTTCACAATTTCGGATCTTATCCCAGCGGGGAATGTACTGGCACAGCACATCTAGGACTTCCTCTGCCGGAATCAGTTCATCCTCCAAATATTGTCGAAAAGCCCGGTATAACAGAGAAATATCCTGTAATTTCCTGGCAGTGACCTTCTTTTTTTTGCCGACGGCTTCCATTACTTCCTCTAGTTGTTCTAAAGAAATACCGTATTGCATAAACTCTGATATAAGAGACTTTATTTCCTGTATATATCCCTGCTTCTTTATCTGACCTCCCAGGTAGGGAAGCCGGCGTTGATTTTCCTGGGCCACTTTTTGAAGCACCAGGCTTTTTCCTGTCTCTTCCAGAATCTGCCGGTTGTCTGCTCCCAACTGCTCCAGCACCCGGTAGGCCAAGCGCTGAAAGCTTAAAACGTCAATGTTTAAGATTCCCCCGTTTGGATGCATATCCACCAGTTCTTTTTGCGTCTGCATGGTGAACTGCTCCGGCACCAAGACAA
This sequence comes from uncultured Lachnospiraceae bacterium, assembly GCA_947571775.1. GTDB lineage: Bacteria > Bacillota > Clostridia > Lachnospirales > Lachnospiraceae > MGBC164599. The sequence goes on from CANOZK010000004.1 coordinate 240,995, forward strand.
AATACGTCGTCTGGGGATTCTGGATGGATCTTTGAATGATATTTTCATATAAATCGTGTGATTTCCCGGAGCCGGAAGCTCCCAGAATAAAATGTAAGGCCATAAAAACTCCGTTTCCTCAACCATTTTGGATGATAATCATTTCCGATAAGCTTTTGATACCTTAATCATTTTATCATAATCTAATGAAATTTTCATAGGATATACAAAGAAAGTAGGAGGCGCATCCCATGAGTGCAAAAACCAAAATAGTAGTACTACATATGAAGGAAGTTGTTTATACCATAGTGTTTCTGGTGCTCGCCCTGCTTCTGGGCGTGCTGCTCTTTTTGATGTTCGCCCCCAAAAAGGCGGATCCTTCCGTCGATGGCGATGCCCGCTACCAACCAGGGGTATATACTTCCACCATAGCGATTCACGAAAACACATTCGATGTAGAAGTAACCGTAGACAGCAGCCGGATTAAAGCAATCCGGCTGGTCAATTTGAGTGAAAGCACCACCGCTATGTTCCCTTTGATGGAACCGACACTGGACGAACTGGCCAGTCAGATTTATACTACCCAATCCCTGGACAGCGTTTCTTATTCTGAGGAGAACAGGTACACCTCCCTCTTACTGATCAATGCCATTTCCACGGCATTAAAAAAGGCGGAGGTTTAAATCTCCGCCAGTTCTTTTAACCAGGCCGTCCCGCAGGCATCGCTGGGCATCCTCAGATCGCCGCGGGGAGAAACCGCCACAGAACCCACTTTCGGCCCGTCCGGCAGACAGGAACGTTTAAACTGCTGCGCAAAAAAACGCTGATAAAAAACGCGCAGCCAGTGCAAAATGATTTTCTCCTCATAGATCCCGGCAAAAGCCAGACAGGCCACCCGGTAAATCTTACGGGGAGAATAGCTCCACCGCAGCATATAATACAGAAAGAAATCATGCAGCCGATAAGGACCCACCAAGTTTTCTGTTTTCTGTGAAATCTTTCCGTCTGTGGGGGGCAGAAGCTCCGGGCTGACCGGGGTATCCAGCACATCTTTTAAAGTCTCTCTCAAAGCCTCATCTCCGCAGGTATCCGCATAGTAATCCACCAAATGACGCACCAAAGTCTTGGGAATGGAACTGTTTACCCCATACATGGACATATGGTCGCCGTTGTAGGTCGCCCAACCCAGCGCCAGCTCCGAGAGATCGCCCGTTCCAATCACCATCCCGCCTTTCTGATTGGCCAGATCCATCAAAATCTGTGTCCGCTCCCGCGCCTGACTATTTTCATAAGTCACATCGTGTTTTTGGGCATCCTGCCCAATATCCCGGAAATGAATATTCACCGCTTCTTTGATATCCACCTCCCGAAGAGTCGTCCCCATACACGCACTTAACTCGCAGGCATTTTGATACGTGCGGTTTGTGGTGCCAAAACAGGGCATTGTCACCGTGAGAATATTTTTTCGGGAAATTTCCAGCAGGTCAAACGCCCGCGCCGTCACCAGCAAGGCCAGCGTAGAATCCAGCCCCCCGGACAATCCCAGAACCGCCCAGCGGCATCCGGTATGTTTCAGCCGCTTTTTCAGCCCCATAGCCTGAATGTTTAAAATCTCGTCACAGCGCTGCTTGCGGTCGCCAGTGTCCCTGGGAACAAACGGCTCCGGTGAAAACTCTCGACTTAGCGCCGTTGTCTGAAATTCCAGCTCAAAGGGAATCGTCTCGTAACGGTTCTGATTGTCTTTCACAGGCTGGAACGTGGACATACGCCTGCGCTCCCCCTCCAATCGGCAAATATCCAGATCTGCATAGATAATATCGTTGCAAAAACGTCTGCTCTCCGACAAAATCACGCCGTTTTCCACGATGAGATTGTGTCCGCCGTACACCACGTCCTGGGTGGACTCTCCTTCTCCCGCAGAGGCATAGACATACCCGCATAACAGCCTGGCTGACTGCGCGCGCACCAAATCCCTCCGATATGCCTCCTTTCCGGCCAGCTCGTCGCTGGCCGACAGATTGACTATCACATTGGCTCCCTGTAAGGCCAGACGATTGCTGGGCGGGTCCGGCGTCCATAAGTCCTCGCAGATTTCCACGCCGATCTTTAATTGAGACATCTGCCGGCAGACGAAAATCCGGCGGGTGCCAAAACCAATCTTCTGCCTGTTAAGATCCACTGTGCCTTGCACATCCCGTCCCGACGTAAAATAACGCGCTTCGTAATATTCATTATAATTCGGGATAAAAATTTTCGGCACAAATCCCAGGATCTTTCCTCGGCTGATCACCGCCGCCACATTATACAGCTTACTCTCGTATTCCAGAGGAAGTCCCAGAAAAATCAATGCATCCGTATTTTTTGTTTCCTGGGCAATCCGAAGAAGCTGCTCCTTTGCCTCCTCCAAAAGCCTCTCCTGCCAGAACAAATCCCCACAAGTGTATCCCGTAATGCAAAGTTCTGGAAACACCATAATCTTCGCCTGGGCGTCCTTTATCTGCCCAATCAACTGAATGATCCGATCGGCATTGTATTCGCAGTCCGCCACCCGCAAATCCGGCGTTCCCGCACACACTTTGATAAATCCCTGCTTCATCTTTACTTACCTCATCTTTTCCCGCTCACTGTCCGCATTGGCGCAACAGCTCTTTTAAATCGTCCGGCGTAAATACATAATGGCTGCTGCAGAAATGACAGTTCAGCTCGATATCTTTGCCTTCCTGAATCATATCCTGAATTTCTTTTTTTCCCACGCTGATCAGTGCTTTCTCCACGCGTTTTCGATCGCAGTTACAGAAAAACCTGCAAAGAGAGCTTTCCAAAAGTTCCACCTCAAAGCCTTCCAAAACGGTTTCCAGCATCTGCCTGGGCGTCAGGCCCTCGTCCAGCATCGTTGTCACCGGCTTTAAGGCACGGATATTTTTTTCCAGACGCTCGATGACCTTCTCCTGGGTATCGGGCATCAACTGAATGAGAAAACCTCCCGCCTGGCGCACGGTATTGTCGCGGTTCATCAGCACTCCCAAGCCCACCGAGGAGGGCACCTGCTCGCTGACCGCAAAATAATAGGTCAAATCTTCCGCAATCTCTCCGCTTGACAGTTCTACCTGCCCCAGATAAGGTTCTTTAAGCCCCATGTCCTTGATGACCCGAAGAAATCCGTTTCCCACAGCCCCGGCTACATCCAGCTTGCCCTTTGCATTGGCTGGGATACACACATTTGGATTTCCCACATACCCTTTTACATTTCCATGGGAATCCGCCGTCACCGTGATCCCCTGCAATGGCCCCTGAGACTGAATCTGCAAAGTCAAGATATCCTTCTCGCCTTTTAACATATTGCCCATCATCGCCCCCGCTGTCAGCAGCCGGCCCAGAGCAGCCGTGGCAACCGGGCTGGTATTGTGGGCCTGCCTGGCATATTCTGTTAAATTTTTGGTAGCAGCCGCAAACCCGCGGATCTGGCCGCCGGCCGCAGTGCCTCTTACCACATAATCCTGTCCGTTCATGTTTTTTCTATCCTTTCCTCCTCTTGACGCACTTGCTGCGTCATTTAGGTAGATTTGGAAATTTACTTCCAAATTTATATCTGCGAGATCTTTTGCTTGTAAATTCTTCTAAATAAAATTGTGGTCAGCACAACGGAAACCAATTCCGCAATTGGAAATGACCACCATACATAATTCAGCCCAAACATAACCGCCAATATGTAGGCCGAAGGCAAAATCACAAAAATCTGCCTGGTCAGGGACACCCACAGACTGTAAACCCCATTGCCCAAAGCCTGAAACACCGAACCGATGATAATGCAGTATCCGGCAAATAAAAAGCTCAAGCAGATGGTTCTGAGCGCTGGAATTCCAATCGCCAGCATGTCTTCAGACGCATTGAAAATACTGAGTAGAGGGCCGGGAATCGCCATAAAAACGGCCAGGCCGATAAGCATAAGCAAAACCGCCGTGATCACACTCAGCCGTATCGTTTCAATAATCCGCTTCTTGTTGCGCGCTCCATAATTGTAGGCGATAACGGGCACCATCCCATTATTCAGACCAAATATTGGTAAAAAAATAAAACTGTTTAGTTTAAAGTATACACCAAAAACCGCCGTAGCAGTAGGGGTAAACATCAATAAAATTTTATTAAATCCAAATGTCATCACCGATCCGATTGCCTGCACAACGGTAGTCGGAATCCCCACGGATAGAATCTTGCCTAAAATCTGTTTGCTGGGGCGGAATTTTTTCATACTGATATTGACTTCCGGGTTCCATTTGATGTTCATAAACAAACCCAGACACATAGCCGTAATCTGGCCGAAAATAGTCGCCAAAGCTGCCCCGGCCACACCCATTTTCGGAAAACCAAACAGGCCGAAAATTAAAATCGGATCCATACACAGATTGATCACCGCCCCCACGATTTGAGTAATCATGGCCAAAAATGTCCGCCCCGTAGACTGGAGCAGCCTTTCCATCATCATCTGCATATAAACGCCAATACAGCACACAGAGATAATCTGCATATAAATCGTTCCATACTCGCGAATCTGAACGTTTTCTGTCTGTACATGTAAAAATAAGTTTGACAGGCTGGTAGAAAATACGGCAAAAATGATATAACAGACCAAAGACAGAAAAATTCCATTTCGTGCCGCCGCATTCACGCCCTCAAAATCCTTTTCCCCCAAATTTCGCGAAAGCAGGGCGTTCATGCCGACACAAACGCCTCCTGATATAGCGATCATCAGATTTTGTATCGGAAAGACCAGCGATACTGCTGTCAAGGCATTCTCATTGATCTGTGCCACAAAAACACTATCTACTACGTTGTACAAAGCCTGTACCAGCATTGACAGCATCATTGGCAGCGACATGCTTAAAAGCAGACGGGGGACTGGCATGACCCCCATTTTGTTTTCTTGTTGCAGTTTTTTTTCCATTCTTTTAACCTCCTTGTTTCTTTTATAATATCTAGCAACCAAAAAAAGGCAACCAATCAAAAATTGATTCCCTTTCTTATTGAAACAAAAATATAATTCTCTTACATTATCTTTTTGCATACCTTCAAAACCGCATATACGTCTCTCCTTCATTCTGGTCAAACCCTCACCCGA
>CANOZK010000005.1 GCA_947571775.1 uncultured Lachnospiraceae bacterium
ACATCGCCGATTTTCTGCGGATCGATCTGAATCTGAATAATCTTCGGCGCATAAGTTCCCACCGATTCTCTAGGCTTCGCAATGCACGGTTCCATAATCTCTTTTAGGATATACTCTCTGGCCTCTTTTGTCCGGCCAATCGCTTCCTCCACAATGGGCCTGGTCAGGCCGTGAATCTTAATGTCCATCTGTATGGCCGTGATGCCGTCATGGGTGCCGGCCACTTTGAAGTCCATATCCCCGAAGAAGTCCTCCAGCCCTTGAATATCTGTGAGCACTACATAATCGTCGTCGCTCTCCCCGGTCACCAGTCCGGCCGAAATTCCGGCCACCGGTTTTTTAATGGGAACGCCCGCTGCCATCAAAGACAGTGTGGAGCCGCAGATACTAGCCTGAGAGGTAGATCCGTTCGATTCAAAAGTTTCTGAGACGGTACGGATGGCATAAGGAAATTCCTCCTCTGAGGGAAGCACTGGAACCAATGCTTTCTCCGCCAAAGCGCCGTGTCCGATTTCCCTGCGCCCCGGAGCCCTTGAGGGACGTGTCTCGCCCACAGAGTAAGAGGGAAAATTATAGTGATGCATATACCGCTTGGAAGTTTCCATCTCGTCCAGCCCATCGATTCTCTGGGCATCGGCAAGCGGAGCCAATGTGGTAATGGTGCAGATCTGCGTCTGCCCCCTGGTAAACATACCGGAACCGTGTACTCTGGGCACAATGTCAATCTCAGCCGCCAACGGACGGATCTGTGTCAGCTCCCTGCCGTCTGGACGCTTGTGATCCTTTAAAATCATCTTGCGCACGGTTTTCTTCTGATACTGATAAAGGGCTTCCCCGATATAGTCCAGCCATTCCTCCCGGTCAGCCCAGGCTTCTTCCAGACGCTCCTCAATGGCACGGATATTTGCCTGGCGCACCTGTTTTTCATCGGTAAAGACCGCGTCCTCCATCTCCTGGGCGGACACAGTTTCCATCAATGCTTCCATCACTTCCTGGGGTACCGCGTGGCTTTCATATTCATGTTTTGGCTTTCCGACCTCGGCAATGATTTTATCAAAAAAGGCGATGATCTCCTGATTAACCTCATGGGCCTTGTAAATCGCCTCAATCATCCGATCTTCCGGCACCTCATTTGCTCCGGCCTCGATCATAATCACTTTTTCTCTGGTGGACGCCACCGTAAGCTGCAGATCGGAGATGTCTTTTTGCGCCAGAGACGGATTGACCACAAATTCCCCGTCAATCAGACCCAACTGCGTAGACGCGCACGGGCCGTCAAACGGAATGTCCGAAATCGACGCCGCCAGGGCAGAACCAAGCATCGCCGGAACCTCTGGATTGCACTCTGGATCTACGGACATGACCAGATTGTTCAGTGTGACGTCGTTTCGGTAATCCTTCGGGAAAAGCGGACGCATGGGACGGTCGATCACACGGGAGGTGAGCACTGAATGCTCGCTGGCTTTGCCTTCCCGCTTGTTGAAACCTCCCGGTATCTTTCCCACAGCGTACATTTTCTCTTCGTATTCTACACTCAGAGGAAAGAAATCAATTCCTTCTCTGGGCTTCTCGGATGCAGTGGCAGTGGATAATACGGTGGTATCTCCATAAAACATCAAAGCCGCGCCGTTCGCCTGGGCGGCCACCCGTCCAATATCAATCCGCAGTGTCCTGCCTGCCAATTCCATGGAATAACTTTTGTACATATACTGGTTTCCTTTCTAACTATTAGTAAAACAGGGGCGGATCGATCCGCCCCTGAACTGTACACATACCTTATTTTCTCAGCCCTAACCTTTCAATCAGCGCACGGTATCTCTCAATGTCAGTTTTCTTTAAATAAGCTAACAATCCGCGTCTTTGACCTACCATTTTTAAAAGTCCACGTCTGGAATGATGATCCTTATGGTGTACTCTTAAATGCTCTGTCAGTTCCTGAATCCTGGCTGTCAGAACGGCGATCTGTACCTCCGGTGAACCGGTGTCTCCCTCCGTCCGGGCATATTCTTTCATAATTGCAGCTTTCTTTTCCTTTGAAATCACTTGAATTTCCTCCTTTATCTTAGAAGTATCTGTTTCTTTTTATTAGATACTCTTTTCTTTTACCGCATATCAAGAAATGGTCGGAGTGTCCGATTTCTGAATATGGGCTGTTTTCTGCACCTGCCAAGTATAACATAGATATATCTGTTTGTAAACTATTTTTGTTGTTATTCACTTCGTGAACAGTGACGCGCGTAATATTCAATATTGTCTTGCGGATAACGCTTCTATTTTAGCATTTTTCTTTTCATCCGGCTGACCGTATTCTTCCATTTATTTGGTTTTAACACCTGTTCCACGATGGTTTCACAAGAGCTTCCGTTCTCATATCCCAAATATTTTTCCTGAAACGCGGCAATTTTTTCCCTGCACTGTTTCATCTCCTCCTCGATATGGACGATGGCGCCAATCACCGCTTCTGTGTCGAACACAATCGGCCCTGGCGCTTCTTTTTCAATATCCACATAAAGACCTCTCAGGCGATCCCGGTAATCCGCCAGGTCATACAGATAGAAGATCATCGGTCGTTTCAGCAGCGCGTAATCAAACATCACCGAGGAATAATCTGTAATCAGGATATCCGATATTAAATACAACTCTTCTACACTTTTGTAAGCGTGAAGATCAAAGACAAACTCCTGGAGGCTCTGGTCAATTCGGATGTTGTCGTTGGGGGCGCAGAGATGGTGAAGCCTGACCAGAAGAATGTATTCTTCCCCCAGAGCCTCTTTTACCTTGTCCAGCTCTAGCTGCATGTCAAAGCTGCCTTTTTCCCGCCAAGTAGGCGCATAGAGAATTACTTTTTTCTGAAGCGGCAAGCCCAGCGATTCTTTGATTTTCAAAATTTTTCCCTCGTCTGCCCGAAACAGCAGATCCGTCCTTGGATAACCGCACTCCAAAACCTCTTTTTCAAAACGAAAACAGTCGTACGCCTTGTTTTTCATAAACTCGCCCTGAACCAGCAGATAATCCCATCTGGCGTTCTTCTGAATATAGGTCTCTTTTGTCTGCTCGTTGGGAAAATCGCTTTCCACATCCAATCCTAAGGTCTTTAGCGGCGTGCCGTGCATGGTCTGAATCTCAATTTGGCCTTTACGCTTCACATACCCTGTCTCAAAATTTACGTTATTTACAAAATATTTTGCAGTAGCAAGATAGTAATAATATTCCTGGGACTCCCTTCTTACGCGGATGCCGTTTCCTTTGATCGGCGTTCTCTCGTCTGTAAGAGACCAGACACATTTGTACATGGGATAATGCTGGTCGATATACTCGTATAAGTGCTGCGGGTTGCAGCTATATTTCCCTCCCCACATGGATTCAAAGACAATACAAGTCGGATCGATCTCTTCTGTCCGGTATTTAGGATAATTCTTTGCGGTAAGAGCCTGTCTCTTTTGGCGGGTGTTCTCCTCTTGTCTCCACCGCCGAATGCTTTTCAGACGCATACTGCCGCTAAACGCCCGATAACAGACAAGTTCCAGCGTATCCATTTTTCGGACAATCCGGTAAATCTTTCTGCTGTAAACGCCGCTTACGGCAATCGAAGTATCTTCTCTTTCATAAGACACCAGCAGATCCCGCGTGCTGGCATACAGATTTCTGGTCACCGCCTCATCCTGAAAATCAATGAAAAAATCACCGTACAGTTTCCCGTTTTTCTGCACGCAGACCGATTCAGCCAGGACGCTTCGGCCGCCTGTGATGTCGTCTTTCACATACAAAACGGCTTTTTTGGCATCCGAAAGCTGTAAATCCCCCATGAACAAAATCGTTGTCAATCGGATCTTGCCGGTATCCTCCGCCTCTGTCATACTGCTGACAAGCGTAACCCGTTCTTTCAGACAAATCCGGATTTGATTCGTGCCGCTTGTCAGAAAAAATACCGCTGGATTTGTCCGATTCTTGATAATTACTTTTTTCTCCCTGTAAAGAAGCGGGCGCGCAGAAGCGTTCTTTTCCTTTACATACAGAAAATATTTCCTGTCGTCGCAGAAGCGTTCCAGCGGAGCAAAAAAATTCCGGTTGTCCTCCGTCTCAAAAAGCATCACGCTTCCGTCGGGAGTCTCGGCAGACACCTCTTCTGCCTCATGTTCAAGACAGAGGTTTATCCGGGAAGCATCAGCCGTCATCTCCTGGGCAAAATTGTGCTCTCTCCTAAGAAAAATTCGGATTTCGTTTAAGGCTCCATAGTCAATCTTGGCATACTGATCGCCGGCGACAACCGCCCGGTTGGCTTTTTGTCTCGACGCGGAATCCAGCCGGAGGCTGCCGGAGGAAAACTTGTTTTGAAAGCAAATCCGAATATTATAAAATCCCTCCATCTCCTCTGTGATTTCCATATGGTTTAAATCAATGAGAATCTCAAACCCCGCGCCGTCATAATTGTACTCGCTGGCAATCCCTGTGGTCGAATCAAACAGCGTTCCCCGTTTCTCTGTGGCTTTTTTGCTGTGAAAAGGCGTTGCCTCAAGCCGCAGCAATTCTGCCGTATCTTCCTTTTCCAGAAACGCCTGGATGGACTGCTTTGAAGTCTCCGGCATGGAAACCCGGGGCTGATACAGATAAGCAAAAATCCGAATCTTCCCGCCTGCCGCCTCAATCCTGTCAATAAACCGACTTGGCTCATAGGCAGCTATCTCCTTGGTCACATCCCGATCTGTGAGTGTAAAAAGTTCGTCCGCAACCGTCACCAAAAACCGTCCCCCGGTTTCCTCCACCCTTGCATTGTCATAATCCCTCTGCTGGTACTTTGTCAGCGCAATCAGGCGGTCAATCTCATAGTTCGCCGCATAAACATATTTTTGGCGTTGAAGAAGGGGCAGCAAGCCGAATGCTGCCTCGGAAATGGATTCTTGTATATATTCGTTGATAAGCGCAAGCATTTCCTGCGCCGTTCTTTGGGGAATGGATCCAAATTTGTTGAGAAAGAGCATCAGATCAATTTCCAGCGTTTTTTTCTGTCTAAGAAGCATAAACTTCTCGTCGGAAACAGTTTCGCCAAAAAACCGATCCAGCATTTTCAACACTTTTATCCTGTCCGTCAGGTTTTTGAGGTCGCTGACATTCTGGGTAATGGATTTGCTTACCCCGTCGCGGACGCGCCACCAGTAATAAGCGCTTTTTACAACGGATACCCGATTTGCCCGGTAATGCATCGGGATGGTGACGGGAATATCCTCATACAGAATCTTTTCTGGAAAAGAAAACTGATTTTCCAGATAAAAGGAACGCAGGATTAGCTTATTCCAGGACGTGGTGTCGTACAACAGCCCTGGACATTCGGTGATATGCGTTTTCGCTTCGATGTTGCAAAATACATGGTTGTGCAGGTGCGAAGGCCAGACCTTCTTGGAATTGAACCGCACGACGTTGCAGATAGTCAGATCGCTTTGATCTCTCTCGGCATAGGCAAACATTTTCCGGTACATATCTGGAGCAACGATATCATCAGAGTCCACGAAAGCAAGGTATTTTCCGGTTGCAAACGAGGCGCCGTAATTTCTCGCGTGGCCCAGTCCGCCGTTTTCTTTGCGATGGTAATAAAAATTGGGGTGCTCCTCGGCAAACGCTGCGGCAATCCTGCCGCTGTTGTCTGTCGAGCCATCGTCAACCAGTATAACCTCCAGATTTTCCTTTTCCTGGTTATATAACGAATTCAGACATTCTTCTAAATATTCTTCCACATTATATATGGGAACAATCACACTGATATCCATTTGAGCACCTCTCAAAGTTTTGTTTTTCTGTAACAGTGAGGATATCCCAACTGTCACGTTTTTATTCAGCCTTCTGCATCCTCTGCAATGCATTTGGTAATGTTCGTGGCGTGGTCGGCTACCCGCTCCAGCCCAGAGATGATATCGGAATAAATCATTCCGGCCGCCGGCGTACATTCGTTTCTGGTAAGTCGTTCTACATGTTCCTCCTGAAGCTTGCGCTCCATTTCATCGATCCGTTCTTCCAGCTCCAGGATTTCCTGTATACGCTCCTGATTGTTATTGGAAAATAGTTCCAGTGCGTATGTAGTAATCTGAATGACCATCTCCAGCATCTGGGTAAGCGCGGATCTGGCCTGAGAGCTGAAATCTAGGTTCTGCTCAATACGCATCTTCGCCGCATCCGCCACATTCTCCGCGTGATCCCCGATTCGCTCAATATCGTTAACCACATGGAACAAGCTCCCGATGCTGCGCGCGTCGTCCACCGGAATGGTGGTATGATTCAGCGTCACCAGATAATGGGTGATAGCTTCGTTCATCCGATCGATATCCTTTTCCACCTCATAGACTTTCTGAATTTTCCGCTCGTCTGGATTTTGCAGCGCATCCATCGCCCTCTTTAGGTTGGCAATCGCCATATAGCCCATGCGCTCCATCTCCCTGGTCGCGTCAAACACTGCCGTGGTGGGAGAAAACACATTTTTCTCTCCAATATATTCCAACTGAAATCCCTTTTCCACAGGCTCGTCCCCACCCGGCACAATCCGGTAAGTCAGTTTTACAACCCACTGGATGAACGGAAACAGGACAATCACCTCGAACACTTTAATCAAGGTATGGGCGTTCGCCACCTCCCGGCCCAGATTGCCGCCGGATATATACCCGATAAAAGCGGTGACCGGCTCAAGCGCCACGGTCAGAATCACGAGGATAATCAGGGAGCCGATGATGTTAAACAACAGATGAATCCAAGCCGCCCGTTTCGCATCTTTTCTGCCTCCGAGACTCGCCAGCATTGCCGACACACAGGCTCCGATGTTGCATCCGATGATGATAAAGAAGCAGATTCGGATGTCCAGCAGTCCCTGGCTCGCCAGCAACAGAACCACTCCCACCGTAGCCGAGGAACTCTGCAAGATTGCCGTCACCAAAAATCCCAGCAGGATTCCCAGATAATGATTTTCCAGGGAGCCAAGCAGATTGGTGACAACAGCCGATTCTTTCAGCACGGACATGGAACTCGACATAGTAGACAAACCCATAAACAAAATACCAAAGCCCAAAACGACATCCCCCACACGGTTGACTTTCTGGTCTTTGCTGAACATGGCCATAACCACGCCAAGCATCACAAACATGGGCGCCCACTCAGACAAATTAAAGGAAATCAACTGGGAAGTCACAGTGGTACCGATATTTGCCCCCATAATCACTCCGGCCGCCTGCATTAGATTCATCAAGCCAGAGTTCACGAAGCTGACCACCATAACCGTGGTGGCGTTTGAAGACTGGATAATTGCCGTAAAAACCACGCCCACCAACATACCTATGAAGCGGTTTTTTGTAAAAAACTCCAGCACACTCCTCATCTTTGCTCCGGCCATCTTTTCCAGGCCGTCGCTCATTAATTTCATTCCATATAGGAAGAGTCCCAGTCCCCCCATTAGCCCAAGAATTATGCTAAGCGCTGACATATATCCTCCATTTCTGCGCATGATGCGCATTTATCCCCTGGTGTTTTTTGCAAAAAATGCTTTTGCCCGCGGTACATCTTCCCCCAAAAGCTGCTCTTTGAGCTGCCGCAGGGAATCAAATTTGCGTTCGTAACGGAGAAACTGATGGAAAATCACGGTAGAGCGAATCCCATACAGGTTTTCCCGACAGCCGAACAGATACGTCTCCACACCCAGAAAATCTTCCCCGCCTACCGTGGGCTTATATCCCACGTTGGTGATCCCCAAATACTCCCTGTGGGGAAACTTTGAGCAGGTGGCGTAAACTCCGTTGGGCGGCATCAGCTTTTCTTTCGGCGGAATTAGGTTAGTAGTCGGGATTTCGATGGTATGCCCCAGGCCCCGCCCGTGAACCACTTCCCCCGTGGTGGAAAACGGATAACCCAAAAGGCTGTTGGCCCTCTCAATATGCCCTTCGTTGAGCTGCTCCCGGATATAAGTGCTGCTGATCGGGCGGTTTCCATCCCATTCTTTTTCCAGAACTTCCACTTGAAAGCCATATCGCTGCCCCAGCTTTTGCAGGCACGCCGCGTCGCCCTTTCTCTGATAGCCAAACCGGAAATCCGAGCCTACTACCACCCACCGGGCGTTCATCTGTATCCTTAGGATCTGCCGGGCAAATTCATCGGGCGCCATATGCATCAGCGCGGGATCCATCTGGTATTCTGCGAGCGTGTCAACACCCATGTTTTCCAATATTTCATACCGTTCTTCCCCGGTCAGCAACTTCCTGGACGGCGTCTCAAAGGTGCAGACCACCGTCTCGTAGCCCAGTTTTCCGATCTCCAGCACCCGTCGGATCAGCTTTTGATGGCCCCGATGCAGTCCGTTGAATTTTCCCAGAGTGATGACGCTTGGACCCCGCAGCCGCCGTGTTCTTCCATCCTTTACATATCTCATGACCGTCTCCTGCCTACAAGAACATTTTTACCGGAAAATATTTCCCCGTGCCGGTTTTCTGCTGATAGATTCCTTTGAAAAGGCCCTGGCTGTCGTAAACGCGAAGCCACCCTGCCACCGCCGGCCCGTGCACTTTTACAGACAGCGGATTGCCGTTGTTTACCAGCTTATCCTCCTCATAGCTGCACACGAGCCGCGGATATGCCTCTAGCATCTGCTCAATGGAAACCAGATGCCTGTCCAAATCCCCGTCCGCCTGCAGGATTTCTACCTGTTCCAGCGTCAATGCCTGCTCCAAAGCAAAAGCCCCTACCCTGGTGCGCAAAAGCTCCTCCATACAGCCGCCGCAGCCTAATTTCTGCCCGATATCGTGGCACAATGTACGGATATACGTGCCCTTAGAGCAGGTAACCTCCATGGAGACACGGGGAAGCTGGATCTCATGTACGGCAATCCGGCTGATATGGATCGGCCTGGGCGGGCGTTCTACCTCAATTCCCTCCCTGGCCAGCTCATACAATTTCTTTCCCTGTATCTTACAGGCGCTATACATGGGCACCACCTGCATGGAGTCTCCCTGAAACCCCTGGATACACGCTTCGATTTCTTCTGGATCTGCGTGGACTGTATTTTCTTGTAAAACCCGGCCGGAGATATCCTGGGTATCTGTAACCTTTCCCAAAAGAAGCACCGCCCGGTAAGTCTTCTCCTGATCCGTCAGCAGGCTGCAAAGCCTGGTCGCTTTGCCCAGACACACAGGCAGCACGCCCACTGCATCTGGATCCAGCGTACCAGTGTGCCCGATTTTCTTCTGTTTTAAAATGCCCCTCAGTCTGGCGACTACATCATGAGAAGTGTAGCCTTTTTCCTTTTTAATATTTATGATTCCATCCATTTTTTGTATCTACAACTGTTCTTCAATCTGCAAAGCCAAGTTATTAATCACGTCATAGGAGGTACCCTTGACGGTGCAGCCTGCCGCCCGGACATGACCGCCTCCGCCGAAATACGCAGCCACCTGGTTGACGTCTACTTTCCCATTGGATCGCAGGCTGACTTTGTACTCCATCGTTCCGATCTCATACAGAAACATTGCCACTTCCACGCCCTTTGTCACCCGGAGCTGGCTTACGATCCCGTCGAGATCCTTGCCCTCCACACCATAAAATACCAGATCCTTTTTTTTCAGCACTCCGGCAATGCACGCGCCGTGCAGCAGCAGAATGCTCTCCGCCAGAACGCGGCCCATCACCTGATTCTGAATATAGGTCTTCTGATAAAAAGACCCGTCAATAATTTCATGAAACGAAAAGCCTGTTTCCATCAGATTCGCCGCTATCCGCATGGTTTCGGGACTGGTCGCCGCATACTGGAAAACGCCCGTATCGTGAATGATGCCTGTGTAAATACAGGCCGCTGTCTTGGCGCTGATTTTCTTGGGATCCAAAAGTTTGTACAGCACCTCTGACGCGGAGCTGGCCGTACTCTCTATCCGGTTTACGTCTGCATAGCCGATGTTGCTGATATGGTGATCGATACAGACGGTCTTTTTTGCCTTCGCAAAGCATTCCGAGGCGACTCCTAATCTTTCCAGAGTGCTGGTATCCAGCGTCACCATCAGATCATACGACGGCGCATCCTCGCAAGTGGTCCGTACATCCTCGATCCGCGAAATATAAGAAAAAACTTCTCCGGGCGGCTCCAGATACACGTCTGCGGCAATGGCCGGATAATTTTCCCGGATATAATTATACAATCCCATACAGGAACCGATGCAGTCCCCGTCGGGCCGGATGTGTCCGGCAATCGCCAGGGTGCTTACCTGCTCCAGAACTTCCTCTATCCTCTCCATGCAATCTCCCTTTCATGGCTTTTATTCGTCTGCTGTCTGCCCTTTGGTTACCTCGTCAATCTTTCTGGACATGGTGACTCCGTATTCGATAGACTGATCCAGGATAAAGCAGATCTGCGGCGTAATCCTCAGGTTTAAGCCCGCTGCCAGCTGACGGCGGATATAGCCTTCGGCGCTGTTTAATCCGGCCATTGTATCCTGTTGGGCCTTCTCATCCCCCAATACGCTGATATAAGCTTTACAAGTCTTCAAATCCGGCGCCACCGTCACGGCCACCACAGAGGTCATAGTGCAGATCCGCGGATCTTTGATCTGATTGCGGATAATACTGCTCAACTCTTTTTGTACCTCTGCATTGACACGGACGCTTTTGATGCTGTTTTTTCTCATTTTTTCTTAACCTCAATACCAAATTTATCTTGGCACTTCCACCATAATATAAGCCTCTACCTGGTCTTCCTCCCGGATATCGTTAAAGTCTTCCAGGACGATTCCGCATTCGTATCCGGCTTTTACCTCTTTTACGTCATCTTTGAAACGTTTCAGAGAGGCCAGAGCGCCTTCATAAATCTGTTCGTCTTCGCGTTTTAGTCTCACTTTACAGTTTCTCTCAAATCTTCCGTCTAATACATAAGTTCCGGCAATGGTACCCACTCCAGATGCGTGGAAAGTCTGGCGAACCTCTCCGTGTCCGATCACCTGTTCCTCAAAGATCGGGTCAAGCATTCCCTTCATGGCGGCTTCCACATCTTCAATCGCCTGGTAAATGACTTTGTACAGCCTCAAATCCACGCCTTCCTGCTCTGCTATGGCTTTCGCCTGGACATCCGGCCTTACGTTAAATCCGATGATGATCGCATTGGAGGTGGAGGCCAGTGTCACGTCGGATTCGTTGATCGCGCCTACGCCGCCGTGGATGACTTTGACTACGACTTCCTCGTTGGTCAGCTTCAGCAGGCTTTGTTTGACCGCTTCCACAGAACCCTGAACGTCCGCCTTGATGATAATCGGCAGTTCCTTTAACGTACCTGCCTGAATCTGGCTGAACAGATCGTCCAGAGACAGCCGGGACTTGGTGTCCTCCAATAAATGTTTGCGGCTCTCGGACACAAAGGTCTGGGCAAAGGATTTCGCTTCCTTGTCGTTGTCAAAGGCTACCAGAATCTCTCCCGCATTGGGCACGTCGTTTAAGCCTAAGATTTCCACAGGCGTGGACGGTCCGGCGCTTTTTACCCGGCGTCCTTTATCATCCATCATCGCGCGCACTTTACCGGAGCAGGCTCCTGCCGCAATGAAATCTCCCACATGGAGAACGCCTTTTTGTACCAGAATAGAAGCTACGGGGCCTTTTCCCTTATCCAGCTCTGCTTCAATGACAAGTCCTCTGGCCCGCCGCTTTGGATTGGCCTTCAGCTCGCATACCTCCGCCACCAAAAGCAGCATTTCTAAAAGCGTGTCGATTCCCTCTCCTGTGTGAGCAGACACCGGAACAAAGATGGTGCTTCCGCCCCAGTCTTCAGGAATCAGCTCATGCTCGGACAGCTCCTGTTTTACCCGCTCGATATTTGCGCTGGGCTTATCGATCTTGTTGATGGCTACCACAATCTCAATTCCTGCTGCCTTGGCATGATTGATGGCTTCTACGGTCTGCGGCATCACGCCGTCGTCGGCCGCCACTACCAGAATTGCGATATCCGTTGCATTTGCTCCACGCATACGCATCGCCGTAAACGCCTCGTGGCCGGGTGTGTCCAGGAACGTGATCTTCTGTCCGTTAATGGTAACAATATAGGCGCCAATCCGCTGTGTAATGCCTCCCGCCTCTTTGTCCGTCACATTGGTATCCCGTATGGCGTCCAAAAGAGAGGTCTTTCCATGATCGACATGGCCCATTACGCATACAACCGGCGGTCTTGCAACCATATCCTCTGCGTTTTCCTCTTCCTCGCGCAGCAATTCTTCGATTACATCCACTTTCTCTTCCTGCTCTGCGATAATATCATAGCTCAGAGCAATTTCCTGTGCTTTTTCAAAATCGATCTCCTGGTTTACCGTAACCATGACGCCTTCCATAAAGAGTTTTTTCACAATCACGGACGGCTGCATCTTCATGGCCTCTGCCAGCTCCCGGATGGTCATTTTTTCTGGAAGAGTAATTTCCTTGATCTCCGGCTTCTTCTCCTCTGCCTTCTGTGGAGCGGCGGGTTTTTGCAGTGCCTTGGGCAGACGCATATTCGGTCTTTTTCCCCCGCCCTGGTTGGGACGGCGGCTCTGTGTGCTGTTATTTTTGTCAAATTCTTTTCTCGGCTTCGTCCGATCCCGCCCCTTCTTGCTTGCCTGGGGATTTTTGGACTGAGCTTCTACCGTAAGCACATCCCGATCCCGGCGTTCCTGGGAAGGACGAGCGGAACCGCTACTTTTGCCCTTGTTAAACTGACCCTGTCTCTGGGTGTTCTGACTTCTGCTTGTTCCTTGATTCCGGTTCTGACCGCCCTGACTTTGGCCGCGGTTCTGGCCCTGATTTTGATTTCTGCCCTGACCTTGGTTCTGGCTTCTGCCTTGGTTTCTGCCCTGGCCCTGATTCTGGCTTTGATTTTGATTTTTTCCCTGGCCGTCGTGGCTGCGCCTCTGCTGGTTGCGGTTTTGGCCGCCGGAATTCCTGTTTTGATTCTGGCCGGAGGCTTGCTGTTCCTGATTCTGGCCGCGTTTTTGACTGTTATTTCTGGATGATTTTGGATGCTCCTGCTGCTTTGCCTGACCCTGATTTTCTCCTGCCTGTTTTTCTGATTTTTCTTGTTTGGACTGATTTTTCTGCTGTCCGCCCTGGGAACGCCCTTGAGACTGGCCTTTTTGCGACGGCTTGCGTTCCTTTTTACCCGCGTGTTCCTTTCCGCCGTCACTGGCATTCTGAGCGCGGAATACGCGTATAATATTTTTCTTCTTTTTCGGCGAATCCCCCGAAGCAGAACCCTTTCCCAGCGTCTTTCTTGCTTCGTCCGCTAGATGTTCTTCCACAGCGCTCATATGGCTCTTGATATCCACCCCCTGGCCTTTCAAAAATTCAATCACTTCTTTATTTTCCCTGCCCAATTCCTTGGCAAGCTCATGTACTCTCATTTTTGGCATACACAATCCTCCTTCTTCTGCCATTGACATGCAGCCGTTGCGATAGATTCACGGTTACGCTAACCATTCATTCTTTCAGCATGGCCTTGGCAAAACCCGCATCCAGTACTGCAACACTGGCACGAAACTCTTTGCCGATGGCTTTGCCCAGCTCTTCTTTGGTTTGCATAAATATAACAGGAACCTGATAATAACTGCACATATCAGAAAATTTCTTTTTGGTATTGGCCGAGGCGTCCTCTGCGACAATCACCAGATGCCCGCTGCCCGTCTTTACCGCTTTTTCCACAGAAAATTCCCCGCTGGCAATCCTTCCGGCTTTTGCCGCCAATCCGGCCAGCGATAAAATTTTATTTTTCGTCAAATTTTTCCCACTCCCTCTCCAGGCTTTCATAAACTTCCTGAGAGATGTCCATCTGAAACGAACGCTCCAGGGCTTTGCTTTTTTTCGCCTTCGCAAAGCATTGGGCATTTCGGCACAAATAAGCTCCTCGTCCGTTCTTCTTGCCCGTCAAATCCAAGAGCAGCTCCCGTTCAGGCGTTCGGATGATCCGCAGCAGTTCCCGCTTGCTTTTCATTTCCCTGCATCCGATACACTGACGCATGGGCTGCTTATTCTTCGTATCCAAAATCCCCCTCCTCTATGTCCAGAAAAGCCAAATCGGTCAAATCCGATTCGGGGTCTATCCCGTCGTCATCTTCTTCCTCATAAAACGCTTGGGTTTCCGGCTCTTTTGTTTCTGATTCTTCGATTTCTAATTCTTCGGCTGCAAAGTCTTCTGTCTTTTCTTCCTCGATATCAAGATTCTCCGCTTCGGCAAACAGCGTTTCGGTATCCAATCCTGTTTCCTCAGCGTCTTCTATTATGCCCTCGCCAGCCGCCTCTGCATAAAGCGCTTCCGGATCCTGGGATTCTTCCTCTTCATAACTGTACAGTTCCCCGGATTGTCTGGCCTGTGTTTCGCTTTTGATATCTATTTTAAATCCCGTCAGATGGGCCGCCAGGCGGGCGTTTTGCCCCTCCCGCCCAATGGCCAGGGATAACTGGTAATCCGGCACCACCACCAAAGCCGTTTTCTCGTCCGGATCCGCATACACGGCAATGACTTTGGCCGGGCTTAACGCGTTCTCGATCAATAACGCTGGATTGTCGCTCCAGTTGATGATGTCGATCTTCTCCCCGCGCAGCTCATGAACGATGGCGTTGACTCTGGCCCCGTTCAGGCCCACACAGGATCCCACCGGATCTACATCTGGGTCATTGGACCAGACGGCAATCTTGCTTCGGGAGCCTGCCTCGCGGGCAATGCTCTTGATCTCCACAATGCCCTCCCGAACCTCTGTCACCTCGGACTCAAACAGCCGCTTTACCAATTCCGGGTGTGTTCTGGAGACTAGTATCTTCGGCCCTTTGGTGGTATCTTTTACGGCTACGATATATACCTTGATGCGCTCCGTGGGTTCAAAATGCTCCCCCTTGATCTGCTCCCCTTCTGTCAGAATCGCATCTACTTTTCCCAAATTAACACTGACATGTTTTCCAAAATAGCGCTGTACAATTCCTGTCACCACGTCCTTTTCTTTGCTGTAATACTGATCGTAGAGGACTTTCCGCTCCTCTTCCCGGATTTTCTGGAGGATAACATTTTTTGCATTCTGGGTGGCAATCCTTCCGAATTCCTTGGATTTGATCTCCACCTGAACAGTATCGCCCACCTGAACGTTTCCATTTTGCTTCTGGGCATCGATAAGGGAAATCTCCAGCACCGGATCCTCCGCCTGTTCCACCACGGTCTTCTCCGCGTATACTTTGAAATCACACGTATCTGGATTAATATTCACAGACACGTTATCCGCTTTGCCGAAATGGTTTTTGCAGGCCAAAAGCAGGGACTGTTCAATCGCCCCCAGCAGTGCATCCTTGCTGATATCTTTTTCTTTTTCCAGAATATTCAACGCTTCCATTAGCTCCATGTTCATTTTTCCATTTTCCTCCTTACTTAAAAATCCAGAGCCAGACGAATCAATGCGATATCTTTTTTCAGAAAATTCATCCGACCGCGGTCCTCCCCTTCTATGGTCACACTGTTATCATCATATGCGCGCAAAATCCCATAAAATTCTTTTTCTTTTTCAATCGGGCGGTACGTCCGTATCTCCACTTCCTTGCCTAAGCTGCGCTTGAAATCCTTTTCCTTTTTCAGCGGACGGTCAAGTCCCGGAGAACTCACTTCCATGATATAGCTGTCCTCGATAAAATCCGCCTGATCCAGCTTCTCGCTGAAAAGCCTGCTGACCGCCTCGCAGTCGTCCACGGTGATTCCGCCTGGTTTGTCTATATAGCTGCGCAGATACCAGTTTCCGACCTCTTTTACATACTCCACATCCACCAGTTCAAAGTCCATCTCTTTTAAAATAGGCTCCAGCAGAGCGGTCGCTTTCTGTTCGTACACTTCATGTTTGCTCATTTTATTTCCACCGCCTTTGCACAGGAAAAAATGTCCCGGCCGGCATATTTTTTCCTTAAACACATGATAAGAGTGGACCGAAAGCCCACTCTTAATCCTGTCAGTATTTATAAAGTTCTTAGATTATTATAGTCCGCAATCCGCCAAAAGTCAACCCCCAATGCGGCTAAATACGCGGCAGGCGCATGTCTGAACGGTTACGAAACGCCTATTTATTCGTCCCAGTTATGATAAACGGCCTGCACGTCATCGTCATCCTCCAGCAGATCCAGCGTCTTCTGAAGATTTCTGACGGCTGTTTCATCGGTCAGCTCCACCCATGTCTGGGGAAGCATGGTCACTTCCGCTTCTGCCATGGGAATTCCCTCTTTTTCCAAAGCCTCTCTGACCTGACTGAAGGATTCCGGATCGGTAAGAACAACGTAGCTGTCCTCTTCTTCCTGGAAGTCCTCCGCCCCGGCGTCCAGCGCCAGCATCATCAGATCGTCCGCATCCATCTCGCATTCTTCTCTGTCAAGGATGATCTGGCCCTTTTTGTCAAACATAAAAGAGACGCAGCCTTGTGTGCCTATGCTGCCGTTTCCTTTTGTAAAAGCGCTGCGCACATTTCCGGCTGTCCGGTTCTTATTATCCGTCAAAGCATCTACGATAATGGCAATGCCGTTTGGCCCATAGCCCTCATACGTTACATATTCATAATTGTCCGCGGAGGCGTCCCCGGCCGCTTTTTTGATTCCCCGTTCAATGGTGTCGTTGGGCATGTTATTTGCTTTTGCCTTGGCAATGACGTCCCGCAGCTTGCTGTTGTTCTCCGGATCTGGTCCTCCTTCCTTGACTGCCACTACGATTTCTCTTCCGATGACGGTAAATATTTTGCCTCTCTTGGCATCATTTTTTTCCTTTTTGTGCTTTATATTTGCAAATTTTGAATGTCCTGACATTTTTTCGCTCCTTTTTGTATAATAAACGCTTTTCCATTTCTGCTCTATGGTATCATTTTCCGAACTATCCGTCAAGAACGCTGGGGGGATTGCGGATTTCTCCCGGACTCTCTTTAAAACGCCGTCCTTGACGGAAAAATATTTCACAACTTTTTGTGTTTCCTTTTATCTATTTTCTCAAAAGCGTCCTGTGTTCATAAGGATACCCCAGAAACATGATATTTCTGGGGCTTCCTTTTCATTTTTGGATTACTTTACTTTTACTTTCATTCTGACCGTCTTGGCTTTGCCGTTCTTTAACGTCACTTTTGCCCTTACTACGGCCGACCCTGCTTTTTTACCTTTCACAACGCCTTTTTTCGTCACCGATGCGACAGATTTCTTCGAGACGCTATACTGAATGGATTTTACATTTTCCATATTCAGTGTTTTTTTCAACGCCATCTTTACTGTCTTTGATTTTTTGACGGTTTTGGAGCTGTTTTTCACTTTTACTGTCCGCAGGATTTTTTTGCTCAGGGTATCCATTTTAGAGTTGTTTACAAATTCGTATGTTTGATTTCCTTTCATGGATACAGAAATATCGCCGTTTTTATTTACCGTATATTTCTTAGCATTAGCCAATACATAGTCTCCGTTGGCCTTTTTGAGTACAACGTTTAACTTGTTCCCTGCTGTCAGGTCGGCCGTATTTACGATCATGGTATAAGGATTAGAAGCGTTTTTCTTTTCAACGCTCACGGTTACGTTTTTCGTGCCCGACGTCTCTATGATCTGTTTGACCACGCTGCCCTGAAGCAAGGCTCCCTGCCCGTCGGAAGCTGATGTATCCGATATATTTGCTGTCGCCGACGTTATCTTGCCTTTTCCATTTTTCTCCACGTTTACGACAACGGAAACTCCTCCGTTTTCTGAACTGGTGGAGATAACGCTCTCTGTGGATGAGCCTGTTACTTTTCCACTGGAATCTTTGTTTACGACCTCTGTGGTCTGGATGGTTGTTCCGTCTTCGGTTTTCACAGTACTAGTAGTCGTTTCTGTCTTTGACCCGTCTGGATTCTCTGTGACCGTTGTGTTGGGCGGGTTTTCAGAATCGTCCGGGGCAGATGGAGTACCCGTTGGATCTGGGGTGCCGGTTTCGTCTGGGGTATCGGTTACGGCTGGTGTACTGGTTACCGTTGGTGTATTGGTCACACTTGGTGTGTTGATGATCGGTGTGTTGGTTATAACTGGTGTATTGGTTATAGTTGGTGTATTGGTTATAGTTGGTGTATTGGTTGCGGTTGGTGTGTCGGTTACAGTTGGTGTATCGGTTACGGTTGGTGTATCGGTTGCGGTTGGTGTGTCTGTTGGGGTTGGATTAATGTCCATAGGCTTACCGCACGCAGAACAATTACCGTTTTCGTCGGCTGTTCCAACGTGACCATCCTTACAAGGATCTTCCTCAGGCACAGGTGAAAAATCGCCAGGATCATCTGGATCTGGGGCAAATGGATTGACAAATTCGACGTCATACTCAATATTCGCATTTGGCATAGAAGTAAGTATGAATTGTCCGCCTATGCTCTTCCATGTAGTTTCACTACCGCCAAATTGTATCGTCCCACCATATTGGAGAAAAGTAGACACAAATGGATTCTCTCCAATTTCAGTTACACTTTTCGGAATGTAAATCTTCGCAAGACTAGTGCAAGACTGGAACATACCCGAACTAATGCGCTCTATCGTCTGGGGCAACGTCACGTCCGTTAAGTACTGACATTGCGAAAATAAATTGTCCCCTAGTGTTACTGTCCCAGTGCCAGGCATAAACCGGACACGAGTTACTTTACAGCTCATAAACGCTCCGTCGCCCACAGAAGTAATGCTGGCCGGGAAGTCTATGTAAGCAAGACTTGTGCAGCCCCGAAAAGCCTCATTTCCAATTGTTTTCACGCCTTCGGAAACCGTTACAGAAGTAAGGTTCTCGCAACTGCGGAAAGCCCCATTTCCGATCGTTTCTACCGTGCCGGGGATCGTCGCGGCAAGCAGCGTCGTTCCATAGAATGCGCTCTGGCCAATGTTCGTCACACCATCGGGGATATACACACTGAGCGCTTTGCTTTGGTAAAAAGCATAATCCCCTATGCCAGTCACGCCATTTTCGATTACAATCGTGTTAATAACATCGTTATGTACATTCCACGACGGAGCAGTCCCATCATTTGGCGAGTAATTGGGAATGGCTCCGCTGCCAGAGATGGTAAGTGTTCCTGCCTTGGTCAGTGTCCAGTTAAGGCTTCCTTCTGTCCCTCTCACAGACACTTCATCAGCGTCAGGATCTTCCGAGGGAGTGTTGACTGGGTATCGAGTGATAATGAAGTCAGCGTTCATAACTTCCGCTTGACTCAGCGCGCGTCCCCAGTGGACGGATTTGTTATAGTTGGCTTCCGCAACTGTCACGCCGCCTGCGCTCTTTTGCATCACAATCACGAAATGGCTATTATTGTTTACTCGCAAGATATCGCCAACTCTCACATCCTCAAACGCAAAACCGCCCTTGTCAATCGCCCTTGCCTTCAAATCGCCAAATGCAGCGTCGCTGAGTATGAAGGCAAAAGCCGCACAGCCTACACCGCTGCTTGCGCCCTTGATTGCTCCTCCTTTCCACCGATAAGCGTCGCCCAGATTACCATCACGCCCGTAAGGCGTAAAGTTGGTCCAAGGTGTTCCCTCTGGATAAGTATCCTTCAGTGCGTTCATGGCATTATAGGCTTCTGTCTGGGTCGGAATCGCACCATTACGAGCGGATAGTTCGGATGCAGATTCTTCCGTAATAATCCCCTCTTGCAGCGAAGGGTTTTCCGGCCCTGCATATGCCATTGACTGGGAAGAAATGCATAAGCATAATGTTAAAGCGACTGAAAGAATTCTTCTTTTCATTTTTTCAACCTCCTTCATTTTGGTTTTGGAAAAACTTTTGGTTAACAATACTTCTTTCTGTGAATATACCGTTATTGTCATACTTTGTCAACAATCTTATAGTCATTTTAAGGCTTAAATTCCTTATTTATTTTCTATAAATCACAGGGAGCTTTACTTTTTATTCCTATGCGCCACTCCCAAAAAATGTCATAAAATTCCGGTTGTCTTATTTTGTATTTTTTCGATTTTTGCCTGTCTTTCCTCTTTTATATAGAATCCGTACTTTGAACCCTTTTTTCGTTTTTTTAATTTCTGTTTCTTTTTTTGTGTATCCTCAAAAGCACAGCTTGCAAAAAAGCTTCCGGCAAAGCTGGCGTCAGCTTTATGTAGCCTAAAGCGGCAATTCCAGGCTAATCCCAAGGGCATGGTTTACTTTTTCCAAAATAGCCTTGTCCAAATGGCACACCTTGTCTTTTAGCCTTCTCTTGTCAATCGTCCGCAACTGTTCCAGCAAAATGACAGAGTCTTTTACAATCGCATATTCCGAAGAGTCTATCTCAATATGAGTCGGAAGCTTAGCTTTATTCATTTTTGATGTAATCGCAGCACAGATCACAGTAGGGCTGTGTTTGTTTCCAATATCATTCTGTATAATCAGGACAGGCCGGATTCCTCCCTGCTCACTGCCCACAACTGGTCTTAAATCCGCATAAAAAATATCCCCTCTTTTTATTATCACTTGAACTCACACTCCGATTCCTATGTTTTAACCATAGTATTTCCCAATTTTTTCCGGAGTATACTGCTAAAGTCTGTTTGAAAACTCATTCACGCCATCTATACGCCCCAATTCGAGAAAATCTTCCGCAAATTGGGACGCAAAAGCAGTTTTTAAACACACTCAACGCTATATGTATCGGCAGCACGCTGCCTGAATAAAATGTTTTATGAAATGTTTTTGTAACAGTAAAAGTATCCAAACTGCTATATATTTTTCTGTATGGCATGGGGAATCCCCTCCAGGATATCCTTTGCCGTCATGGAATGTCTGCCTTTTTGTATCTGCGCGTAGTCGCCTGCCGCCCCGTGAAGATAAACGCCCAGCGGCGCCGCCTGATCTGGGGCCAGCCCCGCCGCCAAAAGGCCCCCTAGAAGTCCGGCCAGCACATCGCCGGAACCGGCTGTCGCCATCCCATCGTTTCCGCTCTGGTTCAGATACACGTCCCCCCGCCCGCACCTTACCATCGTACAGGCGTCTTTCCAGACCAGAGTTCCGGGGTACTCTTTTGCAAATGCCTTTGCCGTCTCAAAGGGCTGTTCCCGCAGACATTCCACGCTTTTCCCGGTCATACGGCTCAATTCCAGCATATGCGGCGTAAACACACACTCTCCGTAAAGCCTGTCCTTCCATTCGCCCTGACTGCTGATGATATTCAATGCGTCTGCGTCCAAAACCATGGGCAGATTCCTCTTTTTCCCAAGCTCCAGCGTCCTCTGGAGCATACGAAACGCCTCTGCGTCCTGTCCGATTCCGGGACCCGCCACTACTGCGTCACACCACTGGACTGACTTTTGCAGATTTTCCTCTTCCCAGGTTCCATACAACCCTTCGGGCAGCAGCGTCTGAAGGATTTGCCGATTGCCCTCCACTGTACAGATTTTTACCATTCCGGCTCCGGCGGCATAGGCAGCCTTTCCCGCAAAATAAGCGGCCCCGCTCATGCCGAGACTTCCCGCCAGCACCAGTACTTTGCCGAACGTGCCTTTGTGCCCGGCTGGTTCTCTTTTTAACAAATGCCTGCAATCTCCCTGCTCCAGAGAACGGGCATATCTTGTTTCTTCCCCCGGCGGCGGATAGATCCCGATATCCTTTACCAACAGCCGCCCGGCATGCGCTCTGCCCGGATAAAGAAGGTGCCCCGCCTTGGCAAACGCAAAGGTCACTGTGGCGTCCGCCCAAACAGCCGCTCCCATGACCCTGCCGGTATTTCCGTCCACCCCCGACGGGATGTCCACACTCCAGACAAACGCCCCGCTCTCGTTGATTGCCTGGATTTTCTGCCGGTAAACCCCTTCCGCCGGACGCGCAAGCCCTATGCCGAACAGTGCATCCACTATAATAGTATATTCCCCATAGTCCGGGTTATTGACAACAGGAATCTGATAATTCCTGACAATGTTATACTGCATCCGGGTTTCTGCTGTCATTTTATCCAGATTTCCCACGCATTCCACAAAAACCCCGCTTCCTCTCAGATGAAGAAGCCGGGCGACTGCCAGCCCGTCGCCGCCGTTATTCCCGACTCCGCAAACCACCAGGATGCGGTCTTGGCCCGTGCATGTGTCCGCTATTTCCTGTGCCACTGACAGAGCCGCCCGCTCCATGAGCACCATAGACGGAATTCCCATCTCCTCTATGGTATGACGATCCGCCTCCTTCATCTGCCCGCAATTTAAAATATACTGCATCGCTTCTTCCTCCATATCCTCAATTCCATACAGATTTCTCTTGCATCCTCATTTTACCCCCTCCCGCCAAAACTTGTCAACGTATCACCCAACACCCATGGATATTTGAATCTTCTCAATAAAAACATGACTGAATAAGAATAGCAATCCATGGCTTTTTTATACAAATTGCCTTGATTAATCCTCGTTTTTTTGTTAATATATGTCATAATAAATAAACTCTTAAAAGGTATTCCGGCCTTCCGGCACGTCATAATTGTTCTTCCATAATCCGATGTGCCGCCTGAAAAAGCGAGGTGAAAAAGTTGAAAATTCAGGAATCAGCAGAAAATTATCTGGAAACCATACTGATTCTGCGGAACCGGCTTGGGCAAGTACGCTCCATTGATATTGTCAATGAACTGTCTTTTTCCAAACCCAGCGTCAGTGTAGCCATGAAAAACCTGAGAAATAACGGTTACATACAGATGGACAGCAACGGATACATTACCCTCCTGGATAAAGGATGTTCCATTGCAGAAAAAATTTACGAGCGTCATGTCCTCCTGACCGAGTGGTTAACTGCTCTGGGTGTTGACCCGGAAATCGCGGCAAAAGACGCTTGCCGGATTGAACACGTAATCAGCTCGGAGAGCTTTGCAAAGCTCAAAGAGCACGTTAAAAAAAACAGACGAGGAAACGAAAATGAATAATTTATTTCAAAAATGGATGGACATCAGCCTGGTAAAACGTATTCTTGTAGCGCTGGTCATCGGTGTAGCGCTGGGCCTCCTTTGTCCAAAAGCAACTGGAATCGCTATTCTAGGAGATATCTTTGTAAGCGCGTTAAAGGCAGTTGCGCCGATTCTTGTATTCTTTCTGGTTATCAGCTCCCTGTGCAATGCTGGAAAAACCCACGGCAAGGTAATTAAAACAGTTATTATCTTATATATGTTCAGTACACTGTTAGCATCCATCATCGCCGTATTTGTCAGCATGTTCCTGCCGATTACCCTGACACTGACGAAAGCGGCCTCCGACACAGCCGCCCCCAGCGGGATTGTCGAGGTCTTGGAATCCCTGCTGCTGAACGTGGTATCCAATCCGATCAGTTCTCTGGCAGAAGCGAATTATATCGGAATCCTATCATGGGCGATTCTGTTGGGAATTGCTTTTCGTGGAGCTTCAGATTCCACCAAAAAGATGCTGCAAGATATCTCCAAGGGAGTTTCCAAAATGGTGACCTGGATCATCAACCTGGCTCCTTTCGGCATCCTGGGTCTGGTCTTTAACACCATATCCACCAGTGGGCTGGAGATTTTTACCGAATACGGAAAGCTGTTGGCTCTTTTGGTGGGTTGTATGCTGTTTATCACCTTTGTCACCAATCCGATATTGGTATACTGGTGCATCCGCCAAAACCCATATCCGCTGATTTTCAAATGCCTGAAACGCAGCGCGATTACCGCATTTTTCACCAGAAGCTCCGCAGCTAATATTCCGATTAACATGGAAGTCTGCGAAGAAATTGGACTGAATAAGGACAATTATTCCGTAACCATCCCTCTGGGGGCCACCATCAATATGGACGGAGCCGCTATCACCATCACGGTCATGACGATGGCCGCCGCCCATACCATGGGGATTTCCGTGGACATCCCGACCGCAATTATTTTAAGTGTCCTTGCGGCGTTGTCCGCCTGTGGCGCTTCCGGTGTGGCCGGTGGATCGCTTTTGCTGATTCCTATGGCCTGCTCCCTGTTCGGTATCTCGGATGATATCTCCATGCAGGTTGTAGCGATTGGATTTATCATCGGCGTGGTGCAGGATTCCGTGGAGACAGCGCTGAACTCTTCTTCCGATTTGCTGTTGTCTATCTCTGCTGAGTTCAGACAGTGGCGGCTGGAAGGACGGGAAATTAAATATTAAATATAAAAAAGGTTCCTGTTGTTTTATCGAAAATAACAGGAGCCTTTTCTTCATATTCTAAATATTTTCCAGGTAAGACTGTGCAGCCTTTATCCACAGCGTGCTTTTCTTTATCTCCTGCTGGCAGCCTTCGAGACATTGACTCAATTCCTCGGTTCCGCACCGCCTGGACACTTCGAGAAGTTCTTGTACTGCCTGGAGGTAATTGATACTGCACTGTTCCATTTCTTTTACACAGTCTAAGACTGTTTTCGGCGGATTGTCCGCCATTTTGTGTTCATAGTCGTATTCCATAGATATCTCCGTATTATCAGCGCCAACCGCAGCTATTTTTTCCGGCAAACAGTATTTGCCAAAACTACCATGACGGCACAAACCGCAATTGTCAGCACTGCAAAAACAATGCTAAAGGATGCAGGAAGCACGTCCTCGAACAATGCCGTAAAAAGAAGCGCCGCTGTTAAAAACGCCATCCCGCCGCCTACTACCCGGCACAGACGCTTTTCGTTATACGCCTGCTTTTCCTTCTCCGAAGCCGTGTTATACCCTGCAATCAGCCAGGAACATTTTCCAAGCAAAAGCAAAATTGACAAAACTGCAAGCACAGCCACAATCACATACAGCAGCCAATCCGGGCCTGTGGACATGTCCGCCAGTGTCTTTTCTCTCATTTGCATTCACCTTCTCTTTTCTTTTTGCAAAACCTTTTCTATATCAATTATACTCCTCAGAGATTTCCCTTTCAATGATTTTTTGATGCATTTTCTTCTGCCGAAAGGATGCGCCCGTCTTTCATCACCATTTTTACCTGAAGCTGTTCATCCAATAGAACCAAGTTGGCTTTTTTTCCTGGAGAGATGGAGCCGTATTGGTCGTACGCGCCCAGGCTTTTGGCCGGATTTACAGAGGCGCATGCCACGGCCTGTTCCAAGGGAATCCCCATCTCTTTTACGGCTGTGCGCATACACTCCATTAGATTCGTAACCGATCCGGCAAGGGCTCCGTCGGAGACCAGCGCGGCTTTCCTGCCTGCCACACGGACGGCCTGCCCGCCTAAGCTGTATTTTCCGTCCGGCATACCGGCCGCCCGCATACTGTCGCTGATAAAGACAATCCGGCTGCTGCCCAACATCTGAAATGTGGCCCGCACCACGGCGGGATGGACATGAACGCCGTCGCAAATCAATTCCGCCATCACGCGATCGCTGTCTGCCACAGCCCCCACGACTCCCGGCGCGCGGTGGCCAAAAGGCGGCATGGCATTGTAAAGATGAACCGCATGACTGGCTCCTTTGTCAAAAGCGGCTTTGGCCGTGTCGTAGTCTGCATTGGTATGCCCCAGGGAAACCGTCACTTCTTCTTTTGCCTGTTCGATAAACGCAAGCGCGCCTGGTTCTTCCGGCGCGACGGCCATGTATTTTACCAGCCCGTCCGCAGCTTTCTGGAAGCGATGAAAAATTTCCAGGCTGGCAGGGATGATATACGCTTCGTCCTGGGCGCCTTTCTTGTGTCTGCTGATAAAAGGGCCTTCCATGTTGACGCCGAGCAAATCCGCTCTTTCGGGACTGCTTCCCTGTTTTTGGTACGCCGCCGCTGTGGAAAGAATATTTTCCAAATGTTCTACCGGAAGCGTCATAGCCGCCGGGGCGACGGCTGTGACTCCGACAGACGCCTCGTAGCGGCAGATCGCCGCCAGGGCTTCTTCTGTTCCATCGCAGAAATCATGCCCTTTGCAGCCATGGAAATGAATATCAATCAGTCCGGGAATCGCATAACAGCCGTTTCCGTTTACAATTTCTTTCGTATCTTCTGTATGTTCTGCAAAAACGCCGTCCTCAATGGCGATCGCCCCTTCCCGGAATCTCTGCTCCTGTGTATATACTTTTACATTTTCAATCCGCATGGTCTTTTTACCAAACAGGAGGAAGGCGGCCGCCTGCGGCAACCATCTTCCTCCGATATCATAAACTCTTATTTGTCTTCTTTTTTTGCCAGATGGAAAGAGATCAGCAGGTCGTCCTGATGTACAGAATCGCCTTCCTGTACGTAAATCTTGTCTACCGTACCCGTAATCTTGGATACCACAGTTGTCTCCATCTTCATAGCTTCTACCGTCATCAGCGGCATATTTTCCGTTACCGGGTCGCCCTCTTTGACGAGAACCTTGCCCACAGTACCCGGAATGGAGGAACCAAGATGCTGCGGATTGCTCTTGTCCGCTTTCAGCTTGCGGTCGGTCTTCACTTCCAGATTCTTATCCAGAATCTTGATGTTACGGATGGAACCGTTTACCTGGAACATCAGGGTGCGCATGCCCTCTTCGTCCGGCTCGCTGGCTTCCATAAATTTAATCAGAAGCTCTTTACCTTCGCCGATTTTCAAATATGTCTCTTCCCCTTTTCTCAGGCCATAGAAATATACATGGCTCTCCAGCCGGGTTACATCGTTGTACATCCTTCTGTGCTCGCAGTATTCCTCGTAAACTTTCGGATACAAGGCATAGCTGATGGCTTTTTGCAGCATAAGTTCGTCGGATTTATCCTCGTAATGATATTTCTCAATCAGATGCTGCTTGATAGCCTCCAGATCCGCCGGCGGCAGCAGCTTGCCGGGACGCTCGGTCAAAGGCTCGATGTCTTTTAGGACAATTTTTTGCAGATCCTTGGGGAATCCGCCGTAGGGCTGCCCCATCATACCCTGGAAATAGGACACTACGGAATCTGGATAGGAAAGTCCCGCGCCTTCGGTCAAAATGTTGTCTTTGGTCAGGCCGTTCTTGAACATAAAGATGGCCAAATCGCCCACCGCCTTGGAGCTGGGCGTTACCTTCACGATGTTCCCCAGCAGGTCGTTGGCGTCTTTATAAAGGCCCTTGATGGCTTCAAAATCATCCGCCGAACCCATGCTGCTGACCTGGGCCAATAAGTTGGAATACTGACCGCCTGGGATTTCGTATTTGTAAATCTCAGCGTTTGGCGCGTTCATATCGCTCTCGAAGGATTTGTAAACTTTGCGCATACGGCCATAATAACGGCTCAGCTTATCCAGCTCTTCAAAATCAAGCCCGGTATCCCGCTTGGTTCCCCTCAGGGCTTCCACAACGGCGTTCATAGACGGCTGGCTGGTCAGAGAGGACATAGACTCGATGGCCAGATCCACAATGTCCACGCCGGCTTCCGCCGCCATTAGGATAGAGCTTACGCCGTTTCCGGTGGAGTCGTGGGTATGTAGGTGAATGGGAACTTTCAGCTCGCTTTTCAACGCGCCTACCAGCTCTTTAGCCGCCATAGGCTTTAACAGGCCCGCCATGTCCTTGATGGCGATGGAATGGCATCCCAGAGCCGCCAGCTCTTTGGCCAGATTTACGTAGTAATCCAATGTGTATTTCGTCTCGTTGGGGCTGGTCACGTCGCCGGTATAACAGATGGCGCCTTCCACGATTTTCCCAGTCTTTAGGGCTTCCTCGATGGGCATCTTCATATTCTCCACCCAGTTCAGGCTGTCGAAGATACGGAACACGTCGATTCCCTTCTCCCCGGAAATCCGAATAAATTCCTGCACCACATTGTCTGGATAGTTGCTGTAACCCACCGCGTTGGATGCCCGCAGCAGCATTTGAATCAGGGTGTTTGGCATACGCTCCCGCAGGATTTCCAGACGGTGCCAGGGGGATTCCTTCAGGAAACGGTAAGCTGTATCAAACGTGGCTCCGCCCCATGCCTCCACGGAAAATGCATTCTGCATAAAAGCGTTGGTAGCGTAGGCCGCGCCGCACAAGTCTTTGCTCCGCATACGGGTGGCCATCAACGACTGCTGGGCGTCGCGCATGGTGGTATCGGTCACATACAACTTGTCTTCTTTGAGAATCTTCTGCATATAACCTTGTGCGCCCAATTTCAGAAATTCATCTCTGGCGCCATATACCGGTTTAGACTCATCAAATTCCGGGAGCACACGGTTCTCGTAATGAGGCTTCTTGCCGATGCCGGAATTGACAATCCGATCCCCGATAAACTCGATAATCTTTGTCGCGCGGTCCTGGCTTTCGGTGAGCTGGAACAGCTCCGGCGTCTCCTCAATGAAGGTGGTGTAGCAGTCCCCGCTCTGGAAATTGGGGTGCTTTAACACATTGATTAAGAACGGAATGTTGGTTTTTACTCCACGGATACGCATTTCTGTCAGCGCGCGGACTGATTTTTTCACAGCTCCCGCAAAGGTTCGGTCCAGGGAAATGACTTTCACCAGAAGGCTGTCATAATAGGGCGCAATCACCGCTCCCACATAGGCGTTTCCGCCGTCCAGACGGATACCGTTTCCAGAGCCGGAACGATACACGGTGATTTCTCCGGTATCTGGCAGGAAATTGTTGGACGGGTCTTCCGTGGTAACACGGGTCTGAATGGAATATCCCACACATTTGATGTCGTCCTGGGATTTGATGTTGATTTCATCGGAATCCAGCGGATAGCCTTCTGCAATCAAAATCTGAGACTGCACCAAGTCCACGTTGGTCACCATCTCGCTGACGGTGTGCTCCACCTGAATACGGGGGTTCATCTCAATAAAATACGGGTTGTTGTCTTCGTCCACCAGGAACTCTAAAGTTCCGGCGTTTTTATATCCCACTGCCTTGGAAAGCCGAATAGCCGCGTCAAAAATGGTCTGGCGCGTCTCCTCCGGCAGGGAGAACGCCGGCGCATATTCCACTACTTTCTGGTGGCGGCGCTGTACGGAACAGTTACGATCAAACAGATGCACCACATTTCCATAATTATCGCCCAGCACCTGTACTTCAATGTGTTTCGGCCCTCTTAAATATTTCTCTATGAAAAGCTTGTCATCTCCAAATGCTTTCTTGGATTCGTTCTTGGCTTCTTCAAATTCTTTTTCCAAATCCTCCACGCAGTTGACAATACGCATACCGCGGCCGCCGCCGCCGTTGGAGGCTTTCAGCATAATCGGAAATCCCACGCTGTTGGCCACTTTCGTGGCGGTGTCAATGTCTTTGACCGAGTAATCCACGCCTGGGATAATCGGAACTTTTGCCTCGATGGCCATTTTCTTGGAAGAAATCTTATCCCCCATGGCGTTCATGATCTGGCTGGAAGGCCCAATAAACACAATGCCGTTTCGCTCGCACGCGTCCAC
The DNA here is from genome assembly GCA_947571775.1 of uncultured Lachnospiraceae bacterium. Taxonomy (GTDB): domain Bacteria; phylum Bacillota; class Clostridia; order Lachnospirales; family Lachnospiraceae; genus MGBC164599. The sequence goes on from CANOZK010000005.1 coordinate 29,215, forward strand.
AAATTCTGGGTTCTCTGAGAGAAAACCGTATCCTGGATGAATGGCGTCCACTTTGGCCGCCAAGGCAATTTTGATGATGGTGTCGATGTCCAGATAAGCGTCAATGGGACCTTTTCGGGTGTCTAGCTGATAGGATTCGTCCGCTTTGGAACGAAACAGGGCGTAGCGGTCTTCTCTGGAATAAATGCTGACGGTGGTAATCCCCAACTCATTTAACGCTCGGAAGACTCGGATGGCAATCTCGCCCCGGTTTGCCACCAGAACCTTTTTGAAAGGTTTGATTTGTACCTCTTTGTTCATTTTTGATCTCCTTTTTGGTAGGGCGTGCCTGAAAACTCATTTCTGTTGCCCACACGCTCTAGTCATTTTTCCTATTTTATGCAGATATTTTGCTTTAATTATATGAAAACATCCTAATAAATGCAAGATAAATTTTTTTATTCATGAAAAAGCTTACAAAACATAGGTGGCAATCACCTTGCCAATTCCCACAATATCGCAGCCGCCGGTGAATTCAAATTTTATTTTTCCAAGCGTGCTGAAATACAGCTCCAGTTCGCTGTCCAGGTCAAAATGTCCGCTGGTTTCCACCGAGAAAGCCTGGATTCTGGAATACGGAAGAGAAGTAAAATCTTTCTTTTTCCCGGTTAATCCCTGTACGTTGACAGCAATAATCCGCTTCGTAGTAAACATCACATAGTCCCGCACGCCCTTGAAAACGCCCACGACCGATTCACCCTGAATGAATAACGGCTCCACATCCTCAAGCGGCCCTTTGTCCTTTGTCTTGCTTAATTTGATGACACGTTCGCTCTCAAAATCTATCATACAAAATTCCCCCTAATACGCTTTACATTTATTCTCTTTTTTCTGAATCCGTACCGTTGCAAAATTTTTCACCTGCTGTAACTCCCCGGACATATGCCGCCTTCCTGTTTTTCTCCTCTTTTACACAATCCCAAATTGGAATTGACCTTCTGACTTTTTTCCGTTAAAATAAAACTTGGAGGAATCTCCAAAACTTAGGAGGATTTCTATGGACGAAAACAGTACGAATTACATAAACGACGATATATTATATAAATTAGCAGAATTGTTCAAAGTCTTTGGCGACCCTACCCGTGTACGGATCTTATATGCCCTGACCATGCAGGAATTGTGCGTTCAGGACATTGCGGACAAGTTGTCTATGACCCACAGCGCCATCTCCCACCAACTGCGGGTTTTGAAACAGATGGAGCTGGTAAAATTCCGCAGAGACGGCAAAACCATCTATTATTCTCTGGCCGACGACCATGTAAAAACCATTATGGCCCAAGGGCTCGAACATGTATGTGAATAGGGAAGGCGGGCGTTACCGCCGGGCAAGCTCCTGGACGATATCCTCCCAGCTTACTTCCTTTTCCGCCATCAATACCATAACATGATACAGAAAATCAGCAATTTCATATTTGATTTCTTCTTTGTCGGGGTTCTTTGCCGCGATCACAATCTCCGTGCATTCTTCGCCCACTTTTTTCAGAATTTTATCAATTCCCTTGTCAAACAGGTAGTTGGTATAGGAACCCTCCTTGGGATGTTTCTTTCTGTCCAAAATCACTTGGTATACATTCTGAAAGACTTTCAGCGGATTGGTATCATCGTACTCTTTTTTGGCCAAATCCTGAAAGAAACAGGTGCGGTTCCCCGTATGGCAGGCGGCTCCCACCTGGGCCACTTTCGCTAAAATAGTATCGTTATCGCAGTCCAGAGTCAGGGCTTTCATATACTGCACATGGCCGGAAGTCATGCCCTTTGTCCACAACTCGTTGCGGCTTCGGCTCCAATAAGTCATTTTGCCTGTCCGCAAAGTTGTTTGAAAAGCCTCTTCATTCATATAAGCCAGCATTAGCACCTCGTCTGTCTGATAATCCTGCACCGCCACGGGAATCAGTCCGTCGGAATTTAGCTTAAAGTCGCTCCAGGCAATTTTGCTCTCGAACGTATTCACAGCGATATTTTGCGCCTGACACTCCCGTTTAAACTCCATCAGGGATCGATCCGTTTGGCTTACGAAAGCCCCGCTGATGCCCCGAACCCGCTCGTCTTTCAGCAAGTCCAGCGCTTCCTGGGGGGAATCCTGCGAAAGATCAAGGATCACCGGAGTATCGAAATCGGATTCTAATTCATCCCACACACGTTCCTGGACGATCACTGCGCCGGCATACTGTTCAATCTGCTGCCTCTGGGATAACAGTTGTTCTTTTTGTAAAATGCAGACCGCGATTTTCTCTTTCCCGAATCGGTTCGATACCTCCTCCAACATTTTTACGTTGCTGTCCTTGGAGAAATTCAGAACCACTCTTTGACAGCCGGCATACAGCAGCTTTTTGACATCCTCTACCCGGTTGATATTCCCTGCCGCGGCCACCGGAAGCTGGGCCAAACGACAGAGATTCTTGATGTTCCCGATGGCTTCCTCGTGTTCCTCCTCCGTGGAGGACAAGTCGTAAATCAGCAATTCATCCGCGCCGCTGTCGCTGTAAAGTTCCGCGAGCTTTTGCGCATCCCCGCCGTAGAACGGCTCCCTCTTGTCCCGGCCTGCAACCGCCTGTCCCTGGTAGAGATACAGGCAGGGAACGATCCATTTTGTCTTCATCGGTTTTTCCTCCTTATAGGCTTCCTTTGGTGGACAGTACGTCGGTAATTCTGTGATCGCGCACGGCCGCTTCTGATAGCGCCTTGGCAAAGCTTTTGAAAATTCCCTCCGCGATGTGGTGATCGTTGTGTCCAGAAAGTATTTTGATATGTAAGTTCATTACACTGCTGTACGAGACTGCATAGAAAAATTCCCGGATCATTTGCGTGCTCATATCCCCGATTTTATCTGCAAAAAAAGAGACTCCATCCATGACAAAATAAGGTCTGCCGGATAAATCTACCGCGCACAGCACCAAAGCCTCGTCCATAGGCAGGATACAGCTTCCGTACCGCTTTAAGCCTTTTTTATCGCTCAGAGCCTCCTTGATCGCCTGCCCCAGTACAATTCCCGTGTCCTCTATGGTGTGATGGTCATCCACATAGAGATCTCCCTTCACACGAACCTTTAAGTCAAACAGCCCATGGCGGGCAAAACCATTTAACATATGGTCAAAAAAACCAACCCCGGTGTCAATGTCCGCCTGTCCGATTCCGTCCGCCGAAAACTCCACCTGGATTTTTGTTTCGTTGGTATCTCTGTATATCTGTGCCGTTCTGTCCATGCCTGCCTCCTTTATAAAATCGAACGGATGTCCCGAATAATCTCGCTGATCCGCTCATTTTCCATTTTCATGCTGACCTGGTTTACCACCATTCGGGCGGAAAGCGGACAGATTTTCTCCAGTACGTCCAGCCCGTTCTCCCGCAGAGTAGCTCCCGTCTCCACGATATCCACAATCACCTCAGACAGACCCACAATTGGCGCCAGCTCGATAGAGCCGTTTAGTTTGATGATTTCCACAGTCTGATGTTTCTTATTATAGAAATAATCCTTGGCAATGTTCGGATATTTGGTGGCAACGCGGATGAGCTGGCCGCGGTTTAACAGCTCCTGGGAAGCTTTTGGGCCGCACACGCACATATTGCACTTTCCGAATCCCAGGTCCAGCACCTCATACAGCTTGCGTCCTTCCTCCAGAATCGTATCTTTTCCCACAATGCCGATATCCGCCGCGCCGTACTCCACATAAGTAGGCACGTCCGGCCCTTTTGACAGAAAAAACTTCAGCTTGCGTTCTTCATTTACAAAAATCAGCTTCCGGGAGCCTGGGTCCTTCATTTCCTCACACTGGATGCCGATCTTCTCAAACAATTCCAAAGCCGTCTTGGCCAGCCGTCCTTTTCCCAGAGCAAATGTCAAATATCTCATGGAGTCATTCCTTTCTTTCGCAGTACCACATGCTTCCCTTCCCGGCGCATCGCCGCCGCCTGTTCGATGGCTTCCCGCCGATTTTCCTCATCGTAGAAAATCTCCTCGGTCACCCAGGTGAGCGGGACTTCAATCCCCTGCCGGCTCAAAGCGTTCATCAAATGTTCCATTACCAGGGTAAAACCGATGGACGGGCAGGATTTTCCAAAATGCGACAGCAGTTGATTGTAGCGGCCCCCTTTCAGCAAAGGCTGACCGGTGCCGTAAGTAAACGCCTGCATAATAATCCCCGTATAATACCGGTATTTGCTCAGCATGCCCAGATCGAACGTGATGTACTGCTCGCAGCCGTACATTTCTAAGATCCGGTAAATCTCCTCCAGACGCGCAATGGAGGCCAACGCCTTCACATTCTTGGTCATAGTCTTTGCCTTCTCCAAGATCTCAATGGAGCCGAACAGATGGGGCATCTGCATAAAAACATCGGTCAATTCCTGCTTTAGATGCTGCCCCCGCACACATTCCTCCACCCCGAAATGGTTCTTGCTGGAAATCAGTTCCCGCAGTTCTTCCACCGCTTCTTCCGACATTCCCGCTTCTTCCAATAAAGATTTGAAAAAGTCCACCTGCCCCACGCTCACCTGAAAATCTTTCAGTCCGGCCGTTTTCAGCAAATCGATCATCATAGCAAGAATCTCTGCGTCGCTGTCCGGGGAGGCGTCCCCCATCATCTCCACGCCCATCTCCGTTACTTCCCGAAGCCGCCCCTGATAGCCGGAACTGTTCAGAAACGTATTCCCCTGATAGCAGAGCCGGATGACTTTGTTCTCCTCTCCCTCCAGAAAATATTTTGACGCGGCCCGCGCAACAGACGGCGTAAAGTCCGGACGCAGAACCAGCGTATTTCCCTCCTGGTCAAAAAATTTATACAGATCCTTTGAGGGAATGGTTCCAATCTCCCGGCTGAACACGTCAAAAAATTCAAACGTGGGTGTCTCAATATCTTCATACCCATAAGAGACAAAAACTTTATGCAGCTTTTTTTGCAGCACTCTCTTGCGGGCGCATTCCTGACCATAAATATCCCGCACCCCTTCGGGTGTATGAATCACACGCTCCATAATCACTTTCTCCCTTTATCACGATAACGTAAATAAAATTCTAGCTTTTTATTATAGGCGATTCCCTTTTTCCTGTCAATCCCGCAGCTTTAGATCCCGCTGTAAGCCGTCGAGATAAGGCACCAGAACCGCCCCGCGGCTTTCCAGATAAAATTCCGGCTCCAACTCCTCAATGGTAAAGCTTTTCCGTCCGCCCGCTTCTTTGCGTTCCCAGAATTCCAGAAGCTTTTCCAGACGCAGATAATACAGCCTGCCCAGATGATTAAAAAAAATCAAAAGAAAAGACACGCCTCCCTGCCGCTCAAAGTCCCTCATAAACTGGATTTGATGAGGATGGACATTGGCAAGAGGAAACGTGTTGACCGCACATTCTTTGGCATCGAAACAGACAGGCACCCCCTGCACCGCCCCAATATAATCCACGGTACTCTTCTGCTCAAAATAAGCAAGGGTAATATGCCTGTGCTCTTTGTCGATTCTCACAGGGGTGATGGGTGTGGGCACCTTTTGAATCAGCGCAAGACCTTTTCTGGCGTACTGCTCATTCGTCCGGTTGACCAGACTTTCCAGCGTAGAGCCGCGCAAGCCTCTCGTATTCCAGGTACCCATCCTTTACCCCTCCTAATTATATTCAGGTTTACTGAATTTTTTTGATCGATGGGAAGTAGCGAATTAGCGCTTTTCCCACAATCTGATCTTCGTTTACATATTTGATTTCCCAGAATCTGGAATCCTTGGAATAATTCCGGTTGTCTCCCAGCATAAAATAAGAATCCTCCGGCACCGTATACGGGCCGAAATCCCCCAACGGCTGCTCTGGACAGAAGCTGTCGTCCAACGACTTTTCGGAATCGTCAATATACACTTTTCCTTCCCGTATCTCCACCGTCTCTCCCGGAAGCCCGATAATCCGCTTGATAAACAACTCCTGCGGATCGTCTGGATACTTAAAGATTACGATATCATACCTTTTGGGATCCTGGAACTGGTAAGCCAGACGGAATCCAAAAATCCGGTCATTGGTCATGATCGTTTTTTCCATTGACTCAGAAGGGATCTTCGCATTGATCAGCACCACGTTGTTCATGACAAAGACAACGACGATGACAAATACGATCATGCGGAGATATTCCATTACTTCTTTTTTGATGGCCTGTTTTCGTTCTTCTTTTTCTTCCATGGTATGAAATCCTCCAGATGTTCTTTTTGTAAAAGACTTTGAAGCTGTGTCGGAAGCCCGGCATAAAACACTCTGCCCGACAAAGGAGCCAGCACTCCTTCGCAGAGAGGAAATTCCAGCCGCCAGGCATGAAGCATCTGATAACGGCACCCGAACCGCTCCGTGCAGTATCTGCCCCAGCGGGAACCGCCGTATTTTCCGTCTCCCACCAGCGGATGTCCGGCGGCCGAAAGCTGCGCCCGAATCTGATGCGTCTTGCCTGTCAAAAGCTCCACCTCCAGGAGCGTCAGCTTCCCGTTATCTCCCAGCGGACGATACGCCATCCTGGCGTATTCCCCGCTGTTATCTGTATCATCTTTTATTACAACTTTGTTGTTTTTTTCCAGCTTATGCAGGCTGTTTTGCAGATAACCCGCTTCTTTTAACACCCCCTGCACCGGACAGAGATAATATTTGCTTAACTGCCGCGCCCGAAACATAGCGGATAATTCCTGCTGCGCCCGCACGGACTTTCCCGCCGCGGCTATACCGCTGGTATTCCTGTCCAACCGGTTACTGAGTCCCGGTGAAAATCCGGCTGCCTCCCCGGTCATAGTATCCCGCAAGTATTCCTGTATCCATTCCGTCAGCGAATAATCTTGCGGGCTGCTTTTCTGGGACAGCAGTCCGACAGGCTTATTTACCAGCAAGATTTGATCGTCCTCGTAAACCACCTTTGGCTGGGGCCCCCTCCGGGTGTGTCCAGGGCTTTCCGGTTGGATTTTGATATATTTGTTCAGCGTATCTTCGCTGAGAAAAAGCCGGATCTGATCCCCTGGACACAGACGCTCGCTGCCTGCCGCCCTCGCCCCATTTAATGTAATATTCTTTTTGCGCAGCATTTTATACAGGAAACCTTTGGGAGCCAGCGAAAGTATTTTGTGCAGATATTTATCCAGACGCTGCCCCGCGTCTGTCTCAGAAACCACTACTTGTCTCATCGTTCCTCCCAAAGTGTATTGTACCGCTCATTTCCAGTAATTGCTTTCACTCTCATCGCAGTTTTTCGTAGCTTCCGTCCAACACCTGTGCATAAGAATCTATGTAATAATCCGCCAGGCTTCGCTTCTGCTCATCCTGATCCCGGCTGTAATCATCCCAGATGGCACACGTGCGCATCCCGGCGCTTTTTCCCGCCCGGATTCCCACTGGGATATCCTCGAACACAATGCATCTCTCGGCAGAAGCTTCCAGCCGTCTAGCAGCCTCCAAATAGACATCCGGTTCCGGCTTCGCCCGTTCCACCTCGCTGCAAGTCACTATGACGGAAAAAAGCGACTCAAGCCCATGTCCTTTTAAGGCCGCCCGCACCAGATCTACATGATTGCTGGAAGCAATTCCTGTTCGGATCTTTTTTTCTTTTAAATATTCCAGAAATTCCCGGAGTCCGGGCTTCATCGGAACTTTGTGTAAATATTGATCCAGCGCCATATCCATCCATTCCCCGATGATTTGCTCTTGGGTATCCGGCAGGGAAAAGCGCTTTTGAAAATACCGCACCGTTTCCAGAAATTCCATGGATTCCAGCTCTTTATTTAGATTTTTCGGCAAGGGAATTCCCCGCCGCCCCAAGTATTCCCGATCCACGCGCCGCCAAACGCCCATGGAATCCACAATGGTTCCGTCCAAATCAAAAATCGCAGCTTCTATATCTTTTAACATCTCGTGCTCCTATGCCATAAACTCTCTTGTAACTGCCTGTGCCTGGTATCCCTCTGAGATAATATCCAACTGGCGGTGAAATCTCTGCAACCGCTGCAGATCCTTGCTTTCATATACCCGGAAAAATTCTTCCTGTATCTTCATCACTTCCCGCTGATTGGAGAATTTATACAAGTTCTCAATATTATTCAAAATATCTGCCACCAAATTTGTCTGAATCTGCGAAAACTTCTGCGCGTCCATAATCTCATGGCGCACGGAGGACATCTCTCTATCCAGGGAAAGAATCGCCGCCGCGGCTTTGCTCAGCCGTTCACGCACATGCGCCGGCATATTTCCCTTGTATTTATACTGCAAAGAATGTTCAATCGTCGCCCAAAAATTCATTGCAAGAGTTCGGATCTGAATTTCCATCTGGAGCCGTTTCGGCCCTTCTATGGTCTGCACCGTGTAATAAATAATCAGATGATAACTGCGATAGCCGCTGGCTTTTACGTTTGTCAGATAATTTTTTTCACTCTTGATCTCCATATCGGAACGATTCTGGATCATGTCGGCCACCACATCAATATCTTCCTCAAACTGGCAGATAATCCGAATTCCGGCAATGTCCTCCAGTTCTGTTTCAAGCCGGTCAATGGGAATATTCTTGCGCTGCATTTTCTCCAAGATACTGGAAATACTCTTCACACGTCCATTCACCTGTTCCATTGGAGAATACAGGTCTTTTTCTTTGTGTTCCGTAATAATATGATTAAATTTAACGATTAGTTCCCTGACTGCCAATTCGTATGGACTTAATATCTTCCTCCATAGTTGTATTTCCATAATTTCTCTCCTTAACAATCACCATACTTTTTATAGTATACCATAAATCCCCGCTTTTTGCTTGCCAAATTAAAAGATTTATATATTATAAATGGCAATTCATTGTCACCGAATATACAGAAATTGAAGAATCCAGTAAGGATTTACGCTCATCTCCGGTTCTCCTTTGGCCTGTATGTAAATGCCCAGATGCAGATGTGTGGGAAATTCTCCTTGGGTTCCCTCCGGCCCGTATCCGGTATTCCCCATAAATCCCAAAACCTGTCCGGCCTGCACTTCATCTCCTTCCTGGTAATGCCCTCCATAAGAGTCCAGATGGGCATAATAAAAATAACCGCCTCCAGGACTGCGTATCCCAATCCGGTATCCTCCCAGCGGAAGCCACCCTATCTGCTCCACTTTTCCTTTGGTGATACTGACTACCGGATAACGTCCCGGCTCATCCACCGCTCCGAATAAATCGCAGCCCTCGTGTTGGCGTTCGCCCTGGTTCCCTCTGGGCAGCAGCCAGGAATTTTCATAAAAAACTTCTTCCTCCGGTATGGGAAAGCATTCCAGATCCCCCCATATGGCTTGATATGCTTTCCTTCCCTCCTCCCAGAGTTTGGGTTTATATTTTTCCAGCAAAGGCGCTTCCGTATAAACTTTTTTCGGGTAAAAATGCCCCATCAGCATGGTAGCCGCTATGGTGTCCGCCAGCCCCTCTTGCGCTGGAGCCGGATACGCTGTCTGTATCTGCTGCAACAGTTTCGGACTCAACTTCTGTTCCCGAAAAGCCTGGCCTTTCAGATCCGAAATCTCCATGCCGGAAACTGCGCTGCGCTCGCGCAGGATCGTCGTCCCATATTTGCACAAAACCACGATCCCCAGCAGCAGCCATAGAAGCATTGCCTGGTATCGAATTTGTTTCATAAAACCTCCCATACCAGACTATTCTATGCATCAAAACGACAAAATAGAACCGAAAACTTGTCCGAAAAGTGATTGTTTTCTTCAGATTCAATCCAAACGCCGCAATACTTCCAGCAGATAATCAAACACCCGCTTTGTGGAAGATATGGACAGCCTTTCTTCCGGCGTGTGAATATCTTTCATATCCGGCCCGATGGATACGCAGTCCAAACCTGGTATCGCCTGATAAAATACGCCGCATTCCAATCCGGCGTGAATCGCCTGAATCTTTGGCTGTACCCGATATTGTTCCTTATAGATTTGCGCCATCAGATTGCGAAGCGGAGAATCTTCTTTATATTCCCAGGACGGATAGCCGCCGTCTGTCTGCGCCTCCCCGCCCAGAAATTCAGCCAGGAAACAGATTTTTCGTTCCAGATAGTCCATAGCCGGATCGACGCTGCTGCGCACGCCGCTTCCAGCATACAGGGCGTCCTCGTCCAAATACAAGATGCCCAGATTGGAAGAAGTTTCCACCAGATGCCTGCACACCCCGCTGAACTTATGCACCCCGTCTGGAACCTGCATCAAAAAGAACAGCAGCCGGCTCTTTGCCGAGGAATCCAGTACCGAAACGCTTCCCTCTGCATTTTCTTGGAAAACTACTTCGATTTTTTCATCCGACCCTGCGTATTCCCTGCGGATATTTTCCTGCCATTTCCGGCAAAATGCCTGAAATGACTCTTTCTGAGCAGGTTCTATCACCAAACGCGCCTCACACTCTGCCGGAATCACATTATCTTTATCCCCGCCGGAGAGCCCGGCGATCTCGTAATCCAGATCCTGATCCAGATCGTAGAGCAGCCGCCCCATCAGAAGATGGGCGTTCGCCCTTTTTTTGTGAATTTCCGCACCGGAATGACCGCCTTTGAGTCCGCGGATGGATAAAATCGCTGTATTTCCCTGCGCCTGCACGTATCTCACCGGAATCTGTACCTGCACGCTCTTTCCTCCTGCGCAGCCTGCCCAGAGGATTCCCTCCTCTTCCGAATCCAGGTTGATGATCCGCTTGGATTTCAGGATGGAGCAGTCCAGCCCCCTGGCTCCCAAAAGCCCGATTTCTTCATCGACCGTAAATACCGCTTCCAGCGGCGGATGCTCATATTCACTGCTCTCCAAAATGGCCAGCATATAGGCCACTGCAATTCCGTCATCTCCCCCTAAGGTGGTATCCCTGGCTGTCAGCCAGTCCCCTTCCACCTCCAGCAGCAGCGGATCTTTTTCAAAATCGTGCGGACTGCCTGGCCGCTTCTCCGCCACCATATCCATATGTCCCTGCAAGATCACCGGCGGCGCAGCCTTCGTGCCCTCCTTGTAAATCACCACGTTATTCAATTTATCTTGCATATACGAAAGCCCGTGATCCGCGGCAAAAGACACCAGGTAATCGCTGATCTGCCTGGTGTTGCCGGAACCTCTTGGTATCTGGCTCAACTGTTCAAAATAATAAAATACCCTGGAAGGCTCCAGAGTGGTCATTGCTGTTTTTTCTCCCATGCTTGCTGCCTCCTTGTATGTTTTTGCCAGATATGTTGAAATCCGGCACAATAAATATTGTGACATAAATCATTTATGATTGCAAGGCGCAATATATTTAAATTATAGACAACTATTTTCCAACAACGGAGGAACCCTGTGTTTTCTAAAATTTGCAACGCCAAAAACTTTCTCTTCTTATGTGTGATACTGCTTCTTCTTTATATGTTTGTGGAGCCGCAGAAGGCCCTTCTCGCCTCCCAGCAGGGGCTTATGCTCTGGTTTCAAACCCTGCTGCCCACTCTGCTGCCCTTTATCATCCTCTCAAACTTAGTAATCCGCACGGGAACCGCAGAAAAAATCCTGTTCCCTTTCCGGTCTTTTTTCCAAAAATTCCTGGGACTCTCCCCCGCCGGCACCTACGGCTTTTTGCTGGGGCTTCTCTGCGGCTATCCCATGGGAGCGAAACTGACCGGAGATCTGTACCGGGAAAAAAGAATCTCTTTTGACGAGGCGTGTTACCTCCTCACGTTCAGCAACAACCCCAGCCCAGTCTTTTTGTCCACCTATGTACTGCTGCAATGCCTGCATATGCCCCAGTACACCTTGGCTTCTTTTTTTATTTTGTACATTTCCGATTACCTGACCAGCCTGGTTTTCCGCGCCCGGTATTCTCTCGCAGATTACTCGGATTCCGGCGCAAAAAGAAAAGAGATACCTCCTCTTCCCTCCATTGGAAAGCTGCTGGATACCTCTATCATGAATGGTTTTGAAACGATCACCCGTCTAGGGGGATTTATCATCTTATTTTCTGTATTGTCCGCCGCTTTGCAGCAATATCTGCCCCGGGCGCTTGGGAACGTCTCCCCTTGTCTTCTGGGTATACTGGAAATTTCCACAGGCCTCCAGGCAGCAGCGGGTTCCACCCTGCCTGCCAGGGTCAAATACATACTGTCTATGGGATTTACCTCCCTGGGCGGCTTGTGCATCCTGGCACAGACCAACACCGTATTGGGAGAATCCCGGCTGCCGCTGCTTCCATACCTGGAAGGGAAATTGCTCAACTGCGCACTGACGCTTATATTAAGCTTTCTCTTCCTCCAGATCGTCCAGATCGTCTAATTCATCCAGTTCCTCTTCTTCCTCCTCTGGCTCTTCCTCCAGAGAAGCCGAGGCTGTGTTGTAAGAGCTGGACATCGCTGCGGCCTGGGCGGTCTGAGGCGCCAGCTCTTTGCGGTTCTGGGTGACCACACCAGCGCAGCTTTGCAGAGCCTCCAGGAAAATCCCATATTTGCCGCCGGCATTTTCCAAGGTTTCCTGGATAATCGCCTCGATATTTGCCAGCATTTCGTCGGTATACGTGATGGCGCTCAGACGGATATCGTTGGCATCCTGGGTAGCCTGATCCAAAATGTCCTGGGCTTGCTTGTTGGAGGCATTGATCGTCTCGTTGGAGAGAGCGTACGCCCTTTGCATCACCTCATGCTCCGTAACCAGTTCCTGCGCCTTTGCCTGCGCCTCCGCCAGAATCGTATCGGCTTTCGTCTGGGCGTCCTCCAGGATCGCATCTTTATTGTTGATAATCTTTTGGTAACGTTTGATCTCATCGGGAGTTTTCAGCCGTAATTCCCGCAGCAATTCCTCCAGTTCCTCTTTATTGACTACAATCTTCGTTGTGGACAGCGGCTGATATTTGCAACTGTCCACATACTCTTCAATCTCTTCAATGATCTGTTCAATTCTGCTGCTCATCGTACACTCTCCTTATTTATAATTCAATTTACGATGTACGGCATCCGCTACCAGCTCCGGCACAAATTTTGAAATATCCCCATTCAGAGAAGCCACTTCCTTGACCGACGAAGAACTTAAATAAGCATATTCTAGGCTGGTGGTCAAAAACATGGTGTCCACATCCGGATCCAGGATACGGTTGATCTGGGCCATCTGTAATTCATATTCAAAGTCCGTAATTGCACGCAGCCCCCGCACAATCACACCCGCGCCGCATTCCCGTGCCAAATCCACAGAAAAACCGTCAAATGCCTTAATCGTCACATTCGGTATGTCTTTCGTAACCTTTTCTAGTATATTAACACGTTCTTCCTTAGAAAACAACGAGGTTTTTTTTGAATTGACCAAAACTCCCACCACCACCTGGTCAAAGGATTTAGCGGCTCTGGCTATGATGTCCAGATGCCCGTAAGTTACCGGGTCAAAACTCCCCGGATACACTGCTGTTGACATCGCACTCCCCACTTTCCCTTGCAATCCAAACATGCATGTTTGTCTTGTATTCTTTTCTCTTTCGCACTTCCAGCCCCAAAGCTTGTACATATGCAAAAGAAGTCTCCAAAGAGGCTTCCACAATCACAGTCCCGCCTTGGCCCAGCAAAGAAGAGGACGCCAGATATTCCAGCGCCTTTTTTTCCATCTGACGTCCATAAGGCGGATCCATAAAAATATAATCAAAAGCCGGACTTCCCTCCAACTGTCCAAGTGCAGCCAAAACATCCCGGCAAAGTATCTGCCCGCCGTCTTTTAACCGGGTAAATTCCAGATTCTTTCGGATACATTCTGCTGCGGCTCGGTTCTTTTCCACAAATACGGCGCAGGCCGCCCCCCGGCTCAGCGCCTCTATCCCTATGGCTCCGCTGCCGCTGTACAGATCCAGGAATCTGCATCCTGGTATACCCGGCTGCAAAATATTAAACAGTGTTTCCTTTGTCCGGTCTGTGGTGGGCCTGGTGTTCATCCCCGGCGGCGTCAAAAGCTTTAATCTGCGCGCTTTCCCTGCAATTACCCTCATCTTACAGCAGTCTCCAATCCAGATCGCCGCGGGCCAGCCCCAAAATCAGCATTTCCGCTGTTGCAATATTCGTCGCCACTGGAATATTATACTGGTCACAACATCTGGAGATCGCCTCGATGTCCGGTTCTTTCCGGTCGATCATCACCGGATTATAAAACATAATCACCAGATCCATATCTCCCCGCTCGATCATTTCCATAAATTGCTTGTCGCCCCCAATAATGCCCGGCAAAAATTTATGTACATGCAGATTCGTCACCTCTTCGATCCTTCTGCCGGTAGTCCCGGTAGCGTAAACCTCATGCTTTGCCAGAATATTTTTATACGCTATGCAAAAGTCCTCAATCAGCACTTTCTTACTGTTATGGGCTATAATTCCTAAATTCATGCATCCACCCTCTCGCTTTCCCATAATGATGTTTCGGAACTGTCACGACATACATTTTGCCGCCGATTTCCACCATTATAACAAATAGATAAATAAAGTGCAATTATATTTTATATTTTATACAATTTTTATAAAAAACAATAGCAAAAAAGGGCACCTTGTCAAAAAGGCGCCCTTTTCCTGCTGCAATTATTTTTAGAGAGTTGACTGTCCGCCGGACATCTGTTTTTCCTGAGCTTCAATCATCTTCTTTACCATATATCCGCCAACACTTCCGTTTTGTTTGGATGTCAGGTTGCCGTTATAGCCATCGGAAAGAGGTACACCCAGTTCATTCGCAACCTCAAATTTAAAACGGTCCAAAGCACCTTTCGCTTCTGGTACTGCTGCTGTGTTAGAAGAATTTCTAGACATTTCATCGCCTCCTTATCTGTGTGTTTTTCGTTACACAGGTAGTATATGAAATCCGCAAAAGAATACACTAGAAGTTTTTACAAAGATTAGCAGGATCCGGCAAAAAAGAAAGAGAAGCGTCTCTTCCCTCGAAAAAACGCTTCCCTTTCCCAGCTCTTACAGCCCAAAACTGCCTTTGATCTCCGCGTTTATCACAAAATACGCTGCATCCTCCTCCGGCTTGATATATATCTGCAATTCTTTCAGATCGCCAAGATCGTTCTCCATTTCTTTCGTCCAGATTTCTTTGATTCTCTCCGTTATATCTTTGGCTGCAATCTCTTTGTCTCCATATTGGATATAAAAATCTGGTTTCACGGCTTTCTTTTTCTTTGTTGCCTTTTTCTCTTTCTTTTCAGCCATTGTCTTTGTTCTCCCTTCGTAAAATAAGATTAAAATACTACGTTTTTTTCTGCAAAAGCTTCCTGTATTTTTTCTCGCAGCCTGCGGTGTTCGGGCTGTTCCAGACCAGGGTCCTGGGCAAGCAACTCCTGGGCCGCCAAAGACGCCTGGCGCAAAATGTCGCTGTCTTTGTAAATATCGGCGATGTGAAAGTCCATCATGCCGCTTTGGCGCACGCCAAACAAATCTCCTGGTCCTCGCAGCTTCAGATCCTGTTCTGCGATAAAAAAACCATCGTTGGACTGATTCAGGATTTCCAGCCTTTTTTTCATGTGATCTTCTTGTGTTCCCTGGATAAAAATACAATACGACTGATGTTCCCCCCGTCCCACGCGCCCCCGGAGCTGATGAAGCTGAGCCAGTCCAAAACGCTCCGCATTTTCCACCATCATCACCGTAGCGTTTGGAACGTTGACTCCCACCTCGATCACGGTAGTGGAAACCAGGATATCCAGCTCCTGTCTGGCAAACGCCTCCATAATTGCATTTTTTTCCTTTGGCTTCATCTTGCCGTGCAGGGGACTGATGCGGATGGAAGCGGGCAGCTCATCTTGCAGACGTTTTACATAATCCAGCACGTTTTCCCCGTCTATGTCTTCGCTCTCCTCAACCATCGGACATATCACATAGACCTGCCTGCCTTCCGATATCTGCCTTTGGATAAAACGATACGCCTTTGGACGATATTGTGTCCCCACTACACAGTTTTTAATCGGGAGACGTTTGGCGGGCAGCTCATCGATCACGGAAATATCCAGATCGCCGTAAAGAATCATTGCCAGCGTGCGCGGAATCGGCGTAGCGCTCATCACCAGCACATGCGGACTTCTGCCCCGCAGAGACAGGGCTTCCCGCTGTTTTACCCCAAACCGATGCTGTTCGTCTGTAATTACAAGCCCCAGGCTGTGATAACAGACCTTTTCCTGGATCAGCGCATGCGTTCCGATAATCAGCTTTGCTTCCCCGGACTCAATCCGGGCATATCTCTCCCGTTTTTCTTTCGGCGTATGAGAACCGGTCAGAAGTTCCGCTCTCACATCTGTGATTCCCTGCTCCTGAAAAAGTTGTAAAAGTCCCTGGTAATGCTGTACCGCCAGCACTTCCGTGGGAGCCATCAAGGCGGCCTGGTAACCGTTTTTTACGGCCATAATCATGGCAAGATACGCCAGTATGGTTTTGCCGCTGCCCACGTCTCCTTGGATCAGACGAGACATCAAACTTTCTCCCTGCAAATCTGCTTCAATCTGCTGCCATACTTTTTTTTGGGCGTCCGTCAGTTGATACGGAAGGTTTTCCAAAATCTGTTTGGTATCCGAAACCCGTTTCATGGGATAAAAATTCTCAGTGGTTTCTGCCCGTTCCTTTAACTGCCGGATTCCCAGAATAAACAGCAGAAATTCATCAAAGACCAGCCTTTTTCTCGCCTGTAAATACTGCTGTTGATTTCTGGGAAAATGAATCGCCGTCACACAAGAAGCAAGATCGGCAAGCTGATATCGTTCCCGAAACTCATCCGAAAGGTATTCTTCCTGCAAAGGCTGCTGCTCCAATGCCTGCCGAACCGCTTTGGTCACCGCCTGATTGGTCAGCCCTTTGGTCAGCCCGTAAATCGGAAGCATACGGTGCAGCAGACTTTGGTATTCATCTATGCTGTATATTCTGGGCTGTTCCATTTCCCAGCCGCTGCCACGGCGTTTTACCCTTCCCCGGAATATATACCGCTCTCCCTGTATCAGTGTGTTGCGCAGAAAAGGCATCTGAAACCAGATAAGCCAAAGTCTCTGACCCTCGTTTATCACGCGGACCGTTGTAATTGTGGAATTTCTTGTATTTTTTACAGACACCGGCGCGTCCAAGCGGACGCAGACAGCTTGCTGCCCTTTCTCCTTCCACCGATCCATACTTTCCGGCTCCTGAAAAACATCGTATGTCCGGGGATAATAGGCCAGCAGATCCTCTACTGTCCGCACATCCAGCTTGGAAAACAGTTTTTCTGTTTTCTCACCGATTCCCTTTAATTCTCTTATGGATTGTCCCATTGTCTGTTACCATCATTATTCTTTATTCCACAGACAGAATGTAATAATAGATTGGCTGGCCGCCGTAATTCAGCTCCACATCGCAGTCCGGGAACTTCTCCTGCACTGCTGCCAAAAGCTCTTCTGCCTTCTCTTCCTCTACCTGATTTCCATAATAGATGCTAATCAATTCTGAATCCTCGTCCACCAGAGCTGCCACAGAATCCAAGGCCGTCTGTTCCACATCCTGACTCACAGCCAGCAGGCCATCATCCCCCAGGCCAATGATATCATTCTGGCGAATCTCCTTTTGGTCAATTCTGGTATCCCGAATCGCATAGGTGATCAAGCCAGTTTTGACATATCCGATCTGTTCCAGCATAGACTTGGTATTTTCTTCTTCATCCTTCTCTGGAACATAATTCAAAATGGCCGTAATCCCCTGAGGGATGGTCTGTGTAGGAATCACCACGATTTTCTTGTCCTTCGTCAACTCTTGCGCCTGGTTGGCCGCCAAAATGACGTTCTTGTTATTGGGCAGAATGTAGATCGTCTTTGCGGGAACCTGTTCAATAGCGTTGAGCATGTCTTCTGTGCTGGGGTTCATGGTCTGGCCGCCCTCGATCAGATAATCCACGCCTAACTCCTGGAAGATTGCTTTTAATCCTTCCCCAGCGGATACGCTGATAAAGCCCGCCTCTTTTTCTTCTTTCTGAGCTTTTTGCTCCTCCTGCTGCATCAGAGCAGCCTTTTCCGATTCCTTAAACAACTTTTCTCGGTGTTCTTCCCGCATATTGTCAATCTTAATCCGGGAAAGCTGCCCGTGTTCCAGGCCTTTCTGCAAAGCCTTGCCAGGATCGTTGGTATGCACATGAATCTTGACCAATTCATCGTCCGCGACCGCCACCAGGGAATCGCCGATGGAACCCAAATAGTCCTTGAATTCCTGTATCTGGGAATCTTTCAAAGGATTTTCCAGCAGCACAATAAACTCCGTACAATAGCCGAAACGGATATCCGCCTCTTCCTGGACAGACGCAGACGCACGGGAAACGCCAGAGGACGGAACATTCGGCATATCTGGTATTTCGATGGGAGCCGCCGTCTCTTTGCCCAGAAATGCATCCAGCGCGCCCCGCAGAACCTCCACATATCCTTGGCCGCCGGAATCTACCACACCGGCTTCCTTGAGCACCGGAAGCATCTCCGGCGTTTTCTCCAGAGTTTCCTGCGCACATTGAAAGATCTCCTCCAGAAACGGCTGCAAATCGTCTGCTGTTTCCGCAAGCTGTCTGGCCCTGGCGGCCGCCTCTTTTGCCACCGTAAGGATGGTTCCGTCTTTCGGCTTCATTACCGCCTTATAAGCCGTTTCCACCCCTTTTTCCATCGCGGCGGCCAAAATCTCAGGCGTCAGAGATGTCTCCTCGCCGATAACCTTGGTAAATCCCCGCAGAAGCTGGGACAAAATCACCCCGGAATTTCCCCTTGCGCCCCGCAGGGAGCCGGATGCAATCGCCTTTGCCAGCGTCTCCATCGTGGGGTTTTCAATTCGACCGACCTCTGCGGCTGCCGACATAATCGTCAGAGTCATATTGGTGCCAGTGTCTCCGTCCGGCACCGGAAATACATTCAACTCATTGATCCATTCTTTTTTCGCCTCCAGATTCCTGGCTCCGGCCAGAAACATCTTTCCCAGCATTCTGGCATCTATCGTATTTGTACTCAAAGCAAAATCCTCCTTCATCAATCGATCACACGGACGCCTTCCACCAACAGAGTAATATTAGAAATCTCCATTCCGGTAAAAGCCTCTAATTTGTATTTCACACTGTTAAATAAATTTTCCGCAATGGTGTGTATGCTCACTCCATACGCCACAATGACATGAAAGGTAAGATGGATTTTGTTTTCTTCAATCTTCACGTTAATCCCATGCTTCAAGCTATCCCTGCGCAGCAGCTTCACCAGCCCGTCTTTCACGCTGATAGCCGCCATCCCCACGATTCCAAAACATTCCACGGCAACACTTCCCGCATACATTGCAATCACATCTGGATCAATGACAATCTGTCCCAAGTCAGAATTTAAGCGTCCGCTCATAAAGCTTCCCTCCATCTATATAGTCTGAACATTTTCTTTCCTAAAGTTTTGGAAAATGTTCTCCGTTTTTTCTTATACAGTGATTATACCCCGTTTCCCCAAAAAATGAAATATATATTTAATTTTTTCCAAATTCACTTGCAAAAATAAAATTCTTCTGCTAGAATGGTTATACTGTTGAGAGAATGCGTTGAGGAGGTGCAGTCATGGCAAAATGTTCTGTTTGCGGTAAAGGCGTACACTTTGGCATCAAAGTAAGCCATTCCCACAAAAGATCAAATAAAATGTGGAAACCCAACATCAAATCCGTAAGGGTAAAAGTGAACAATGGTACAGCTACAAAGAAACAGTATGTGTGTACTTCATGTCTTAGATCTGGAAAAGTAGAACGGGCATAGTATCAGCAGACGGCGGATTCGCAAAAGAATCCGCCGTCTTTTTTTATTCTTATAAACAGCAAAACAAATTATAGCCGATGAAAAGGCATATAGCAGCGATAAGCGCAACGACCAGGCATTTGGGGGCAATCAGGGCAATGACCATACCCACGCCTGTAAAAAACAGAGCAAAGCCAATGACACGTTTCATACAGCCTCCAGTCCTGTTATCCTCTTACTGCCTATCCTATGCACTACATAGTCTTATTATGAATTCAGTTATGATTCTATTTCCGTCTTCGTTTCTTTTTGTTCCGATCTTGATTCGGTTTCCCCAGTTTTCTGCTCTTCTGGCGCCGCGAAACCGCCTGCATCTCCTCCAGAGGTGAATTTATTTACAAAGTCTGGAACCATATCCAGCACTTTGGTCAAACCATCCTGATTCTTCACGTTTACAAGCTTCGTTGTACCGTTTTGAATGACCAGCACCGCGCAGGGAGTCACCTTGCCGCCCATACCGCCGCCGCCGTTATTCGTCTTATCACCAGAAAAAGCTCCAGCACCTATGCCGAAAGCCACATCAACCAGCGGCAGGATAATCGTATCTCCGATGTGGATGGCATCTCCTACCACAGTCCTGGCATCCACATAACCCTCCATTCCCTTGAACAATGCACTGACGGTTGACTGAAAATCATTATTATTCTCTTGTGCCATAAATCCGCTTCCCTCCATTTTAATCAACTACCTGTGTTCCACCCGGACTCTGCCTGCTGCCGGAACCGGCTGACCACATACTTTACATTTTTATCAAAAAATAACCTGCCCGCCATATACAGCAGCATAACCCCGTAAATCCTGCCCTTTATGCGGGCGTTTCCCTCCAGAATCTTCCGATCCCAGACCGGGTTGACCAAAAATTTTCCCTGGTGTATGGGATAAAGAACCCCCAGCACAGCCAATATCTGGCCTGTCGCCGCCGGGTCTTCCAAACCGAGGTTTACAACGCCCTCCCACTTTTGCGGGCCTGCATGGCGCAGCAATCGGAAAAGCTGCCGCTTGGTCAGCCGGAAAGCCTCGCTTGTACGGGAATCTCCCAGAAAGTCTTTCCATATTTGGATTTTACTACGCATACCTTTGACTGCATTCCAGAACTTTATCAAGGATTCCCAAATGCGCCTGCAGGTTTCCACAATGCGCGTCCACAGCTTTCGGATGGGGTTGCGTTTCCAAAAGCTTTCTTTTGGCTGCTTCTCCTTCTTTTGTTTTTCCTTGTCTGCTTCGGCCAAAACAGGCGTGCTTTCCTCTGCGACTTCCAGATATTCGGAAGGCAGACGCTCCGGTTCTGTCTGGGATGCTTCCAGCTCGGCGGCAGGCGGTTCCTCCCGGCGCTGTCTTGGTTGCTTCTTTTTCGTTTTCTTTTTTCGGGCAAACAGCTTTTTAAAAGAGCGGGGACGTATTCCGCATATCCGTATCTGTGTATCTCCTCCCGCACTGCCCTTTTGAACAGTCACACGGATCAGACCGAACAGCCAGCTCGCTCTTGTCTGGGCCTCCCATTCATCCACAGTTTTGCGGATTTTCACCCGATACCTCAGCGGGCAAAACAAAACCAGTACCGCCGCCACCAGCAGAATTGCCAGTATCAGCGCCAGTAACATTCCTATAAACTTGACTGCCAGCCAAAGTATATGTAGCATCTTTTCACCTGCCTTATGCTTTCCGTAAATTTAAATATCTCTCGACTTGAAAGCTTCCGGTATTTGCATAAGTGTCTTTGAGAATCCTCTGCATCAGCGCATAGGCCTCTTCCTTTCCCCGCGCAATGCCGATTACCTGCGGACAACGCATATGGGCCGTCTCCTGCAAAAGAACAGAGGTGGAGACGATCTCCATAACATTTTTCTGGTTATGCGGCAATGTGAGAAGATATACGCCCGGTGTAGGCTTTCTTTTATTGATCCGTCCCATGGTCTTTCGTACCTGTTTTTTCGCTTTTTCCCCCACGTATAACTGTACATGCCATGTCAACATTCCCTATTTACCTGCTTATATTTAAGATTACCCACTTTTCAAAAAACTAAACGTAACTGTTCCTTGCTTTCACAACTATGAGCAAAAATCCATTCCAAATCGCTCGGCCGCGATGGGATTTTTGCACCAAAACGCTTTGTGGGGCACTGCCTATTGAATGGTTACAACGAAACAGAAATCTGCAAGAGGGGCGGCTGTTCTGCCCCTGCCCGCCCCATTTCTGCTAAAAATATCTGGGATGCCCCCACATACGCGCTTTCCTCAACTCCATATATTCGCCATATGCCCGTTCCACGATCTGTTTTTCGTTGGCAAACCGCAGTAAATGATATACCTCATGGAACTTATAATAGCCAGAGTCAACAAAATATTCTTTTCTTTGAGGCTTACTATGATAATTGTCCGCCGTCATCAGATACCAGTGTACTTCTTTTGCAACCACATCTTCAGGTATGGCAAAATTATAATGGCTCCGGCCAATATATTTCACTACGGCCGCGTTTACATCTGCTTCCTCTTTCACCTCCCTGAGCGCAGTCTCTTTGTACTCTTCTCCATTTTCTACGGTACCTTTGGGCAGTACCCATCCCTCATACCGGTTTTTGTAGGATTTGTACAGTGCCAAAATCTTTCCACGATAAATTACCACACCGCCACAGCTCGTTGCTTCGATCATTGCAATGCCTCCTGTTTGCGTGTGTTTTCTTCATTAACGAATAACTATTGTATAGTATACCTCTTTTTTCCTCTGCTATCAACCTTATCTTTCGTTTGCATAAACAATAATTTTACAGGTTGCGTTCACGTTTCTAGGCGTTTTTGTAGTGATGATCTATTCATAGTAATAAGCATTAAAGATCGCCCCTGCGACCGGCACGGCTGACTCACTACCTGTCCCGCCGCCTTCAATGATCACGCTGACTGCAATATCCGGGTCCTCTACATTGGAATATCCTATAAACCAGGAATGGCTGTCCTTGATCTCCCCTTCTCCGTATTCCGCGGAACCGGTTTTCCCAGCCACCGTATACCCCTGACCGCCTAAGGAAGTAGCAGTTCCGTAATCAACCACGCCTTTCATCAGCTCCGCCAGCACAGAAGCCTCGGAAACCGGAATCAGCTCCCGGTAGGCGTCGGGCATGTATTTTTTTACCTGGTCGCCGTTGTAATTCTCCACCCGATCGATCAGATAGGGCTTCATCAGCACCCCCCTGTTTGCAATGGTGCTTGCCACCATGGCCATATGCATAGGGGAAACCAGGGTATTGCCCTGCCCGATAGAGGTCTGCATCAGCAGCGGAACACCGGATTTTGAATCGGTGGAGAGCACGCTGGATTTGTAATCCATGGTCAGCGGAAGCTTCTTATTGAATAGTAAGCTTTCCCCTGCCTCCCGCAGCGATTCCCCCCCCATCTGGACACCCATTTCCGCAAACGCACTGTTGCAGGAATATGCAAAGGCATCGTGCAGATCCTCCTGACCATGAACGGTGCGGTCATAATCGGTGATGGTATGCTCCTGCTTGGTAATCTCCCCCTGGCAGTCATAATGAAAATCCTCAATCGTCCCATGCTTGCGCAGATAATCCAAAGCCGTTACGATTTTGAACACCGATCCCGGCGGATACTGCCCTTGGGTAGCCCGATTGAGCAGGCTGCTGTTTTCCTCGTCTGAGGTCAGATAGTCCCAGTTGTCCTCCAGATAATTAGGGTCAAAGTCCGAACGGCTGACCATCGCCAGTATTTTTCCGGTGGAAGGCTCCAGCACCACGACTGCACCTTTGCGATCGCCCAAGGCATAATATGCCGCGGACTGCATTTTTACACTCAGGGTAGTCACCACATTGTCCCCGGTATTCTTTTCGTTTTTAAACTCATTTTTCATCTGTTCCAGGAAAAACGCATGGGAACTCAGCAGATGAAAGTTCGCCTCAGATTCCAGCCCGCTTTTGCCGTAAGACGCATAGCCCACCACATGGGCAAACATATTTGCATAGGGATAGTACCGGTATTCCGATCCATCGTCTGCGATCTGAGTAGCTGCCAGCACTTCGCCTTCCGATGAAAGGATGCTTCCCCGGATCACGCGGTCTGCAAACGTATCCTGCCGGGTATTGTAAGGGCTGTTGATAAATTCCTCACTTTTTACCAGGTTGAAATACAAAAGCCAGACGATCAGAGAGACGAAAATGATCACAAACATATAAGAGACAATGGCGTATGGCTGATTCCTGGACTGCGTTGGATTCTGCTTTTTATTCCCCGATTTCTTCCTGAGCATTTTGCTCCAGTGCTTTTCTGATTTTTTCAAGTTCTTCATCCTCATCTTCCCGCAATATATAGAGTCCCTGAATAATGGCCAGCATAATGATCGTGGTCAGCGCTGAGCTTCCTCCATAACTGACCAGCGGAAGGGTAATTCCCGTCATCGGAATAAACTTTGTAGCCCCTCCGATGTGAAGGAATACCTGAAATGCGTATTCCGTGCCCAGCCCAAGGGCAATCAGTTTATAGAACGGATTCTTGATCTGCAGCGAGATATTGACTATCATCAAGAAAAAGCTCATACAGATCAGAATCAGGCAAATCGCAAACATGCCGCCCAGTTCTTCGCAGATAGCCGAAAATACAAAATCCTCGTCCGCCACCGGAATGCTGTCCGGGGAACCCTGAAACAGCCCCATCCCAAACCAGCTTCCGGTTCCGATGGCAAACATGGACTGTACAATCTGATACCCTTCCTGCTCATAAACAGAAAACGGCCTTTTCCACGCCGTCACCCTCTGCTGCACATGACCAAACAGAAAATACGCGATCACCGAAGCCACCGCCCCTCCGGCCATGCCGCCAACGAAGTAAAGGGGTTTACGGGTCACCACATAGATCATAACCAGATAGGTGATAAAAAAGACCAGGGCGCTTCCCAGATCTCGCGACATCACCAGAATCAGCACATGCATTCCTGCCACAATTGTGGCCCGCACCACCTGCATAAAACTGGAATCCTTCCATAGAAGGGAGGCCATGAAAAACACAAAAATAATTTTGATAAACTCCGACGGCTGTACGCCAAACAGGGTCAGTTTTGCGCCGAACGTCGTCCTTCCCAGAACGAATACAGCAGCCAGCAAAATAACGCCCACGCCCGCATAAATCCAGGTCAGTTTTTTCAGAAAATACATCTTGCGGATCATAACCGGGACTACCAGCGCCAGCGCACTTCCCGCCGCTACAATCATAAACTGCCGCTCGGCTTTTTCCATATTCAGCCTGCACAAAATCACCAGGCCGATGCTGAGCAGCATACACATATTGTTGACCAAAAGCATAGATGCTTTTTTGTAAAAGATCCGGTACAAAGTTTGTACCGCCGCCACGTACAGCATCATCTGGCCATAAAACAGAAGCATCCGAAGCTCCCCGCTTTTCAGATACAATACCAGAAAGCTCAAGCTGAGAAACAGCACAATCACCGTCAATTGCTTTCCCAAGAGCAGTTTCTGCCTGTGTGTTTCCTGTTTCCGAAACATCTGAAAACATTGCAGCGTATACAAAATCACCAGGATCACCAACAAGTATTTTGACAATTCTACAATTATATTGATCACTTTGCCACCTATTCCACTTTGCGCTTCATATGTCCTTTTGTAAAAGAAAACCCTTGTGTCACTTCTCCCTGCCCGTATGCCTTCTGGAATGCTTCCATCACTTTCTTTGTCTCGGCAGGGTTCTCCAGACTAAAAGATAAGAAAAACCGATGAAGCCCCATCCTTTGCAGAGCTTCCTTGTATTCCAGCAACCCGTAGGGCAGGGTGTTATAAATGATATTATAACAAAAATCACAGCAGCATTGTACCGGAAATTCCTTTTGATAACGGTCTTTCAAGGAGAGGCATCTCCCCGCATGGTTGCATTTTCCGGTATTTTTCTGGATACACTGAGCGGAAACCATCAGCGGAAGATATCCGTATACCAGCATATAGCTTCTGGAATTGTCCCTATGGGCGATTTCTTTCTGATTCAGCTCTAGGGGCGTCATATCCGCCGCCACGTTTTGATTTCGCCAGAAATCCACCGCCCGGTTATTGTACGTATACAGCCCTGCGTCCAGATGGCAGCGCTTTGCCCAGCCCTTTTTGGCCAGAAGCCCAAAGCTTTCCAGATTGCGCACCAGAAATCCCTTGCAGCCGTATTCTATGGCCTGTTCGCAGTCTTTAGAAAGTCTCTGCAAATCCCGCTGGCGGGTCACATAAGGCAACGCCAGCAGCCAGTCTCTGCGCTCTGCCAAATCCCGGAAATATGCCGCGCCCTCCTGCTGGCATAACTTCTCAAATAACGCAATGCCCAAAAACAATTCCTTTATCCCATCCATGGCGTTTAGAACCTGCCACTGTCCCTGCGTTTCACAGGATGCCGACAACGAAACTGCCCCTCCTGAAAGGTCTTTATTTCTGGTAAATTCCATCGCCGTTGCTTCTTTGGGAGGCTTTTGCCTTTGATAAGCCTGTAAAATCTTCTGCTCCAAAGCCTGTATTCCCTTCCGGCGAAGGCTATTTAACTGGCTGGCCGGAAGGAACAATTCTTCCTTCATTTGAAGCTTGAAATCTTCAAAAACAAAGGGCGTATCCCCGGTTTTGCACATTTGCTCTACGATTCGTTTCCGATCGGCGGGATGCTTTCTGGCCTGAGCCGGCACTTCTCCCTTGACCACTACCTTGCATCCATTCCAAGACTTGGAAGATATCTCCAGTATAGCACGAGATTCCGAAGATAACATTAAATAACCCTTAATTTTTTCTTTCCTTTTTCTAATATCTGCCCGACAAGTTCCGATTTTCTTTTCGTTTTGAAACGCAATCATAGACGGCCCCGGTTTCTGACGGTAATATCCCTGGCAGAAACCGCCCCTCTGAAACAAATTCCGAAGAAATTCCAGATCCTGTCTGAGCTGCTTTTTATCCCACGCGGCCGCCGGCCTGCCCTCCAAACAGAGATCCAGGTATTTCCGGTAGACGGATACCACTCCGGCCACATACTCCGGCTGCTTCATCCGACCCTCGATTTTCAGGGAATTTACCCCGGCTTGTAAAATATCGGGAAGCAATTCCAATGTGCAGATATCTTTCGGGCTTAACAGATGCGCTTTGCGTTCCCCCACTTGATACGGCAGCCGGCAAGGCTGGGCGCACCGGCCCCGGTTTCCGCTCCTGCCTCCCAGAATGCTGCTGAACAAGCATTGGCCGGAATAACAATAACACAAGGCCCCATGGACAAACGCCTCGATCTCCAGGGAAGTCTCCCTTCGTATCTGTCCAAGCTCCTCCAAAGACAGTTCTCTGGCCGCCACAATCCGGGCCGCGCCCTCCTGCTCCAGCATTTTGGCGCTGTTTACCCCGGTAATCGTCATCTGCGTGCTGGCATGCAAAGGAAGGCCCGGAAACCGCTCCCGGATATAGGCAAAAACCCCCAAGTCCTGCATGATCACCCCATCTAATCCCTGTCGGTATAACGGAAGCAAATAGGCATCCAACTGTTCTTCCAGTTCCCGGTTTTTCAAAAGCGTGTTTACCGTCAGATACAGCTTTCGATTATGTAAATGCACATAGTCGATCGCCCTGCACAACTCTTCTTCGCTGAAATTTTTGGCGTAAGCCCTTGCGCCGAAAAACGCCCCGCCCAGATAAACCGCGTCGGCCCCCGATCCAACAGCTCCTTGCATTGCCTCCCAGGAACCCGCAGGCGCTAACAATTCCACAACCATGAAATTCCTCCTTTTTATAAAAAGAAGCTGCCTCATCCATCTTTGAGACAGCCTTTCCATTTACTTTTCCAGTCTTTTGTGGAGCTTTTCCCTTTCCTGTTCCAATTCCTCTATCTTCATCTTTAAGGAAACCAATTCGTGTTTCAGATTATACATCTCCTGATCCTTCTGGCTGAGTTCCTCTTCCAGAATTTCCGCCTGCTTCTTTGCTTTAAAGTAATCATCGCTGATGTTCAGGCTCAACAGCATATGCTTTGTCTCCATGGGCTGCCTGGAATATCCGGGAAGTTCATCAAACTCCTCCAGCTTGCCGTTCATATAATTGGCAACCTTTTGCAGATAATCCGAGCTTTCATACCCTCCCAGGGTGATTACTTTTCCTCCAATAATTACCTGCGCCGTATTTTTGCCTGCCATCCCAAGCCTCCTTTGTTCTTCTGTGTACTTGCAAAATCTGTTTGTACTGAAAGTACGCTTTCCTTTTCCTGCATTTTTGTTTTTGCCGAATTCATACGGCTTCAGTATTTATATTATAATCGAATTTTGCAGAAAAACAACCTTTTTTATTCGTGCCGCGACAGTCCCAAATGGGAATAGGCCAACTCCCCGGCCACCCGTCCTCTGGGCGTCCGGCTGATAAAGCCGTTTTGCAGCAGATATGGCTCGTACACATCTTCCAGCGTGCCGGCATCCTCGCCAATCGAGGCCGCCAAGGTATCAAGCCCCACCGGCCCTCCCTGGAAGTTTACAATCAAAGTCTTAAGGATCTTTCGGTCTGTCTGATCCAGCCCATACTGATCCACCTCCAGCAAATCCAGTCCAAAAGAAGCCACTTCCTCTGTGATCCTGCCATCGTACTTCACCTGGGCAAAATCCCGGATGCGCTTTAACAATCGGTTAGACAGCCTGGGAGTTCCTCTGGAGCGGCGGGCGATCTGCATAGCCCCCGCCTCCTCGATTTCTACCTTTAACACCTGGGCAGAACGCTTGATAATCGTGCAGAGTTCCTCGGATGTATAAAATTCCAGATGCTCAGATACGCCAAAGCGATCCCGTAAAGGCGCCGTCAGAAGACCCGCCCTCGTGGTTGCGCCCACCAGCGTAAAACGAGGCAGATCGAGGCGGATGGAATGGGCGGAAGCGCCTCTTCCGATGATAATGTCAATGGCAAAATCCTCCATGGCTGGATAGAGTACCTCCTCCACCTGCCGGTTCAGCCGATGGATCTCGTCTACGAACAGCACATCCCCCTCTTGGAGATTGTTCAGCACAGCGGCCATATCTCCGGGCTTTTCAATCGCCGGCCCAGAGGTCACTTTCATATGTACCTGCATCTCATTGGCAATGATCCCGGCCAGTGTGGTTTTGCCCAGTCCGGGCGGTCCGTAGAACAGCACATGATCCAGCGGGTCCTGTCTTTGCTTCGCCGCCTCAATGTAGATTTTCAGCGAGCGTTTGATTTTTTCCTGTCCGATGTATTCCTCCAAGGTCTGGGGCCGCAAGCTTCCCTCCAGACGAAGGTCCTCTTCCATTGCATCTGTGGCAATCACTCTTTTTCCCATCTATACCAAAACCTCATTTATTTTATCCGCCGATTTGCTTCAAAGCCGCCCGCAGCAATTCTTCCACATTCAGCTCCTCCTTTTCGGGTACCTGGCGCACGGCTTTCCACGCCTCTGCACGGCCATAGCCCAAGGCAATCAGGGCCTGCGCTGCCTCCTGCGCGGTTTTGGGATCCCCCGCTGCTTGTTCGGGAACATCTTGTGAGAGCTTCTGCTCAAAGGTTTCCTGCAAACTGAGCTTGTCTTTTAATTCCAATATGACCTTTTGGGCCGTCTTTCTGCCAATTCCAGGGGCTTTGGCAATGGCCGACGCATCCTCCGAGAGAACGGCAAAGCTCAAATCCTCCCAGGAAAAATGAGACAAAATCCCCATAGCAGCTTTCGGGCCAATACCGTTTACGCCCAGCAGCAGCCGAAACGCCGTCAAATCATTTTTTGTGAGAAAACCATACAACTGCATGGCTTCCTCCCTCACATGAAAGTAGGTATGGATGGTCAGCACTTCTCCGGTTTTTCCAAGCCGTTCCAACACCGAAGCCGGCATAAAGATTCGGTATCCGATATCCCGGCATTCTAGTATCACGCTGTCCTTTTCCACTTCCGCTATCGTCCCTTTTAAATATGCAATCATGGAAACACCCTTTCAAATGCAAAGGAACAGCCTGCGCAGATTTACCCGCAAAAGGCTGTCTATGGTATTTTGAGCTTATATGTAAACCCGCGGCACTCTGGCCGTCAAATTACAGGCAAACTCATAATTGAATCTGCCGCTTAAATCCCCCAGCTCCTCCATGGTAATCCGCTTGTCCCCATCCTGGCCCAGAAGCGTTGCCACATCCCCTGTTTTCACATCGGAAATCTGAGATACATCTACCATAAACTGATCCATGCATACCCGCCCCACAATCGGGGCCTTTTGGCCGTGAATCAGCACATAACCTTTATTGGAAAGGCTTCTGGGGTATCCGTCTCCATATCCCACGGGAATTGTGGCAATCCGCATCTTCTGCGGCGTGACATAAGTTCCTCCATAGCTGATCGGCACCCCCGGCCCCACATCCTTGACGTATACTACATGGCTTTTCAACTCCATAGCCGGTTTGATCTGAATTCTATCTGTATAGACCTGATCGGAGGGCATCAGCCCATACAGAATGATTCCAGCACGTACCAGATCCAGATTTGCCTCCGAAAAATTCATGATTCCCGCGCTGTTGGAACAGTGGCGGTACTGCAAGGAAACCCCAGCCTTCTCCAAGTTTTTTGCAAACGTCTGGTAACGTTCCAATTGCTGCCTTGCCGGCTGGGGATCGTACTCGTCGGCCCTGGCAAAATGGGTAAACATTCCTGTCACCTGAAGGCCGGGAAGGGCGGCGATCTTTGCGCATATCTCCACCGACTGCTCATTATCGGCAAAACCAATCCGCGTCATGCCGGTATCCAGTCCCAGATGAATTTCCATACACGCAGACTGGGCCAGCGCTGCCTTGGACATCTGCTCGGCCATCTCCCAGGTAAATACCGTAGGAATCAGCTTTTCCCTGCACATCCGGGCGTAATCCTCCTCAAAGGTATACCCCAGTATCAGAATTGGCTTGCCAATCCCTGCTCCCCGCAGGGCATAGCCTTCCTCCGGCGTAGCCACTGCGAATCCCCACAGATATTCCTGCGCCTCTATTTTTCGCGCAATCGGTATGGCTCCATGTCCGTATCCGTCTGCCTTTATCACTGCAATTACTTGCGTATCTTCTGCCGTGCCCGCCTGAATCTGCTGCAAATTCCACAAAATCGCTTCCAGATTCACATAGGCACACACTCTGCGGTGTTCCATTTCTATCTTTTCCTCCTCTTGACACACTTGCTGCGTGCTTCAGGCAGATTTGGAAGTTTATTTCCAGACTTTCTTCTACCTGCGATCCCCCAGGAAAAACAATGCTACGGTTCCTGGGCCGGAATGAGCGCCAATCGTTGCGCCCACATCGTTTACGATAACCGTCCGAATGGGATAAAGCTCCCGAACCTTTTTCTCCACATAACGGGCGTCTTCCTCACAGTCTCCATGACTGATAAATATAGTGTCGCACTCGGAAGCATACGAACCGATCCGCTCCTGCATTCCGTCCACCAGAGCCTGCAAAGATTTCTTTCTTCCCCGCACCTTCCCGATAGACACCAGCTTCCCTTTGTCGTCCACATGGAGCACCGGCTTGATGCTTAGCATACCGCCCACGATTGCCGTCGTTTTGGAAACCCTTCCGCCCCGGTGCAGATGGTTCAAATCATCCACGGTAAACAGATGCACCAGATGCTTTCGATGGCTCATTACCCAATTTGCCGTCTCTTCCATCGACTTGCCGCCTTCTTTTAATTTCACAGCATAATAGATCAAAAGCCCCTGGCCCAAGGATGCACACAGCGAATCCAACACCAGGATTTTCCGCTGCGGGTATTTCTCCGCCAATTCCTCCGCCGCTATCCGGCTGTTGTTATACGTTCCGCTCAAGCCAGAAGAAAATGCAATGTGCAAAATATCTTTTCCTTCTATCAGATAAGGCTCCATCAACTCTCTTACCGATTCCGGGTTTACCTGGGCGGTGGTGGGCATCGCGCCCCCGCGCATCTTCGCATAAAACTCTTTTGTCGGCAGGAAGCTATCCTTGGTATACATCCGATCGTCGATACTGTAACTTAAATAAGTACATCCCACCCGATGCTCCTGATAAAAGCTCTCCGGCAAATCAGAGTTATTGTCTGTGGTAATTATGTACTCATCCATACAATACCCTCCGTTTTCTTTGTCTGTGCTGCTATTGCTCCAGCAGCACTTCTATTGCCTTTTGCAGTTGGTTATCCTCTTTCCCGTTCTCCTTGAGTTCCACTTTCTCGTCCGGCTCAATGCCCACTCCGTTGATATTGACACCGTTGGGCGTATAATAATTGGATATGGTCAACTTTAGGGCGCTGCCGTCCCCTAGATCCTTGACGGTCTGCACAACTCCTTTTCCATAAGTAGTCGTTCCCACGATGGTTCCCACCTGATGGTCTTTTACCGCTCCGGCAAAAATCTCCGATGCGCTGGCACTGTTTCCATTGACCAGAATCGCCAGTGGAATATCAATCGGCGTTTTTCCATCGCAGAGTTCTTCCTCCCGCTTTCCGTATTTATCCTCTGTATAGACGATCAGCCCTTTGGGAAGGATGGTATTTAAGACGTCGCAGACCGAGGTCAAAAGTCCGCCCGGATTGTCCCGCAGATCGATGATCATCCGCTGCATTCCCTGCTCCTCCAGATCCGCCTTTGCATTCTGGTACTGCTCAAACGTCACATCTGTAAATTCGTAAATGGCAAGATAGCCGATTTGATCGTCCAGCATTTCATGGCTTACCACTGGAACCTTGATCTCCTCTTTTAGCACATCCAGCTCCAAATAATCCTTCTCGCCCTCTCTGGCAATCGTCAAATGGACCGGATTGACATTCGGATCTTTGATTTCTTTTGCCACCGTAGTCAGATCCATGTCCGCCACATCTTTGCCATTGACCTGATAGAGCACATCCCCTGCCTGCAAGCCGGCCTTTGCTCCTGGTGCATCCTCATAACAGCGCGCCAGAGTCACCAGACCTTCTTTGCCCTGCTGCATCACTACGCCAATTCCTTCGTAACGGCCCTGGGTTTCCTCATTGAGGGCTCCATACTCCTCAATGGTATAATACCGGGAATAGGGATCGCCCAGGCCGTTTACCATGCCCGCATACATCCCTTCCTGCAGCTCCTCTGTATTCACATCATTTAGATAATACATGTCAATCAGACCTTCCAGGTAACTGATTTTATCTAAGTTTTCTTTGTTGGTCAACGTTCCTCCAACCTTGGACTGTCCCGCTGTCGTATACGTATAAAATCCTCCTGCAGATACCAATGCCATCAGCAGAAGGCCCAAAAGAAAGCCTTTGAAAAATTTTCCACGATGATCCATACTCACTCCTCAATGGCAACAGTTCGGACGCCTTCACTGTTACGTATTTCGCAGGAACACGCCGACAGGCCGCCTCCCCGCGGAGTTTTGGCCTGCCAGCACTTGTGAATGTAGCCTGCATTACTATTTTTATCCA
The DNA here is from genome assembly GCA_947571775.1 of uncultured Lachnospiraceae bacterium. Lineage (GTDB taxonomy): Bacteria > Bacillota > Clostridia > Lachnospirales > Lachnospiraceae > MGBC164599. The sequence continues at coordinate 62,381 of CANOZK010000005.1, forward strand.
TTTTTCACAGCATTTATACCTTTAAATGTTTCCTGGTTGTAAATAGACTGCCGAAAAAGCCAATGCCCATGCCCAACACCAGGCTGACCGGCAACAGTACTTGGAACACCTGTCCCACCGGCACGAACTGCAAAATCCCGTCCAACACCTGGAATTTTTTCAGAATATAGGTAATGACCTGGTTATACATCACGAACAGCACAGCCAACGGAATGGCGGCTCCAATCAGCCCCAGGATGATTCCCTCCAGCAAAAAAGGCGTGCGGACAAAGAGATCCGTAGCTCCGATCAGCTTCATAATCCCGATTTCCTCCCGACGAATTGTAATACCGGTAGAAACCGTGTTGCTGATCAGAAAAATGGCAACGATCAGCAAAATGACAATGATACTGATCGAGATCGTCGCAACCAAACGGTTAAACGTCCCCAAGGTCTTGGCGGCGCGTTCAGACTGCCGCACTTCACGCACGCCCTCAAGCCCTTCAATATAGGCGACCAGATCGCTTTGCTCCTCAATTTGTTTTACATAAACTTCATAATTGGAAGAATTTGCCAGGGGATTATCATCCTGAAAACCTTCCGCAGCGTCTTTTGACTCCCCGAAATACTGGTCCCGAAACTCTTCCCAGGCTTGTTCTGCCGATACATACCTGATTTCCAAAACCTCCGGGCGCGCCTCAATCCGTTTGCCTACATCTTCAATCACCTCGTCGCCCACATTTTCCTCAAACAAGACCGTAATGGGCACATCTTCCTCTACCCCTTTTACAATGTGATTGACATTGGTAACAATGGAATAGAAAATGCCAAAGATAAAAATACAGGCTGCCATCGTGACAATGGACGCCAGGGAAAACATCCAGTTCCTGGCAATATTTTTAAATCCCTGTTTCAGTTCGTAGACGATCGTGCTAATCCTCATAGTGATATTCCCCTTCTTGTTCATCGCTGATGATCACGCCTTTTCGCATGGCAACCACGCGTTTTTTCATAGCGTTTACGATTTCCTTATTGTGAGTAACTACCACAACCGTTGTTCCCCTGTCGTTGATCTCTTCCAACAGCCGCATGATTTCCGCCGCATTCTGGGGATCCAGATTTCCAGTGGGCTCATCCGCCAGCAGGATATCCGGCCGATTGACCAGGGCGCGGGCAAGGGCCACTCTCTGCTGTTCGCCTCCTGACAGCTCTTTTGGACGAGAACGGTACTTCTCCGCTAATCCAACCAGAGTCAGCATTTCTGGAACCCTTTTGCGGATCACTCTGGTCGGCCTTCCGATTACACGCTGAGCAAAAGCCACGTTTTCATATACATTCCGATCTTTCAGCAGACGGAAGTCCTGAAAGACCACCCCCAGCTTCCTGCGGTATTTCGCTATCTGGCGGCGCTTCATCGTTCTCAAATTTATTCCGTCCACCATCACCGTCCCGGACGAAGCATCCAACTCCTTTAACAGCAGTTTGATCAACGTCGATTTCCCCGAACCGCTGTTTCCTACAATAAATACAAACTCTCCTTTATCAATATGAAGATTGGCATTTTTGACCGCAGGCTGCCCCTTGGAGTATGTCTTGCTCACATCTACCAGATCAATCATAAAGTATCCTCCTCCAGTTAATATTCCAGAGTCTCCATGTATTTCATATAACGCACCACCATCAAAGCGATTTTAAACGTAATGGCGTCTTCAAATACGCGCAGATCTAACCCCGTTGTCTTCTGCAATTTATCCAGACGATATACCAAGGTATTTCTGTGAATGTAAAGCTGTCTGGAAGTTTCAGAGACATTCAGACTGTTTTCAAAAAACTTGTCGATGGTCACCAGCGTCTCCTCGTCAAAATCGTCTGGTGATTTTCCCTCGAAGATTTCCCGGATAAACATTTTACAAAGCGGTATAGGAAGCTGGTAAATCAACCTGCCGATTCCAAGGGAGCTGTATGCGATAACCTCCCTGTCGCCGAAAAAGATCTTGCCCACATCCAGAGCCATACGGGCTTCTTTGTAAGAACGGGACACTTCCCTTAACTCGCGGACAATCGAACCGTAGGCAATATAACTGCCCGACTGCTTATCCAGCCCCAAAGAATCCAGGATGCTTCTGGCCAATTTGTCCATCTCCTCATACCCTTCCTCGTCTGCCAGTTCTTTTACGATAATGATGCTCTTTTCATCCACCGCAGTGATAAAATCACCGTTTTTGCCCTGGAACAGCGCTTTTACATTCTCTACGGAATGGTGTTCCCGGTCGTGGCTGACCTCCAGAATAAATACGACTCTGCGCATATCCGCTTCAATGTGTAGCTTCTTTGCACGGTTATAGATGTCTACCAGCAGCAGGTTATCCAACAGCAGATTTTTGATAAAGCTGTCCTTGTCAAACCGCTCCTTATATGCCACAATCAGACTTTGTATCTGAAATGCAGCCAGCTTTCCTATCATATATGTATCTTCGTCTTCGCCATGCACCATCAGAATATAGTCAAGCTGGTGGTCATCACTGACCTTAAAATACTGATATCCCTTGATCAACTGGCTTTCTGCCTGGGATTCCGCAAAAGCTTTTACTTCCACAAAGACAGAGACGTTCTCTGAAAATGTAGAAGCCACGACTTTTCCCTCTGCATCCATAATGCACAGGTCTGTTCTTGATATTTCTTTTAACCCTTCCAAAGTATTCTGAAGCACTTGATTCGATATCATTTTTTTCACCCAACCTCCCCTATTTTTCAAAACCGCACCATGATTCCGTTTGTTATAACCCCTATCTTAATACAAAATAGACAAAAAAGGAAGCGTAAATTATAAAAATTTCATTATTTTTTGTGAAAAATTACCTATATCGAATCCTGCGCCTCAGATTTTTTCATGATTTTACAGGTCCCGATCCAACTGACGTGTCAGATATTTTCCTACAATCCTGGAAAAATTTTCAATGCTGTGGATATAGGCAAAATCCTTGCCGAAGATTTTTTTCTCCGTGGATAAATCCTTCTCCTCCCCGGCAAATACCCCAAGCACGCTGACCCCCATATTGCGCAGCCGCCGAACCTCAAACCCGGTATCGCGGATGGCATACCTGCCCTCGTAAGGCTTGGGATTGCGGGCGTTGGGCCTGTTCAAAATCACATCATAGGGCCTTCCGTCGCTTAAAATAATCAGGATTTTTTTCTCTTCTTCCCTTTGCAGCAGATCATAGCCGGCTGCCTTGATAGCCAGCCCGTCCCGGTTATTGGAAGAAGTCATATAATCGAAAATTCGCTCGTTGTGGCTTCGGTCATCGTCGTAATCCCGAAAACGGTGCAGAATCGTATAATCCCAGAATGTACAAAAACTCATAACCCGATGGGGAATCCCTACATTGCTTAAACTCTCGCTGATCATATAGCCCTGTATGGCCACTTCTCCCTGGCGGGAGCGCTGGGAACCGCTGGCATCAATCAGAACATCTACCACAAAATCTGAATTGTCGCCTTTGATCTCCCTGCTAAAAAGACGGGTATCGTTCGTTCTGCCCACCTTCCACATTTTGGACGGTACAACCTTGCCCCAGTGGGAAGACACTTCCATTACTTCGCTGCGCATGACAAGGGATTTTTTCAAAGTTTCTGTGAGGACGCTGATGTTGCGTTTTACCGTTCGATGTTTATCGTAATAGAGAAACTTGTTTTTTTCCCGGTTTTTTTTGGCATATTCCAGTTGATAATTGTGCTTTACCGGATTTTGCAGAATTCCTTCTGTAAAATAAAGGCTGCAATCGCTGTGAATATCCCTGCACATATGGTAATTGATTCGTTTATTGTCCAACTCCTGCATGTACGTTTTGCCGAAATTCAATTCCACATAGGAATACATTTTCTCCAGCACTTCCGGGGTGACCACCTTGATGCTGCGTTTTTTGGGAGCTTCTTCTTCCTTTTCTTCCTCCGGCTCTTCCGGTTCCATGCTCTCCATGTTGGTGATATTTTCTGTCAACTGCTCCAGATAAGTTTCCAGCGCATCCTCATACATTTCTTCCGACAGGAAATCCTGCCAGGAATATTCCGTCAATTCCTCCATGGTGACGGCCAGAACGCGCTCCAGATCCCCGTTTTTTTGCGCAAACTTCGGATCGACCACCTGATTATACAGTTCGTCGATGATTTGGATCAGCTCCCGGCTGGTAGCAGCCGTGCGGCACTGATACGCCAGATCCATCCACTCCAACATCTGCTTTTCCAGCGGGTCCCGGTTATCCACGGATTTTTTCATCAACGCATATTTGAGCCTGCCCCACGGAGTGCCCGCCATCGCCTCAAATTCCTGATCCAAAATGGCCTCAAAGGCTTTGCGGCGGATCGCTTCCACCCCTGGGCGCTCTGCCCGAATCCGCCGTCCTACCGCTTCCTCCATACATAGCTGGGCAATACAGGTCAGCGGCCCTTCTTCTGCCTTGAGATAGATTTTTTTTACCAGATAAAGGCCCAGTTCTTCCTTATTGTAATACTTGGCAAACGCCCCTTGCTTGACGCCGTCATACAGGGCAATCTCCTTTGTCCGAAGAAACGCCGCCACATCCGGTTTCATATCCAGGGTATAGTCCCCGCTCACGGTCCACAGCAGATTCTTAATCCTGTTTTCTAATTCCAGTTGATTCTCATCCATAGACATTTTCCCTGGTCCAGCTCTCTGGTATTCTGGTCATTACCACATCGTCTACAATCTCTTTTTCAAAAATATCAAAGGTTTTGTTGGTGACTCCCATGCGCACCGCCAGAAGCGGACGAAGCCCGGTCTGTATGGTGCCAAGCGCAGCCAAAAGCCCTCGCAGATCCAATGCTTTTGTCGATATCTCACTGTTGTCTGCTTTTAACTGCAGATCCAAGAACAATCCCACAAACTGTTCCACCGCTTCCGGTTTTGCCTGCGGATAAGAGGTGCGGATGATAAATTCAAGCGTCTGCGCCGTCTGCGGCGGCATATCGATTACCAGAAATCTGGACACCAGCGCTTCGTTCAGCTCTTTGGTTCCCGCATACCCGTAATTCATCGTGCCGATAAACCGGGCTGCCGGGTGCAGATCAATCTTGTGGTAACCTGGCACATCAATACTCCTGCGGTAATCCAAGGTGGCATGCAGCACGGAAACGGCGTCGTTTTTTGCCATATTAATCTCATCCAAAATGCCAAAGCCCCCGTACTGAGCGCACTGGTAAATGCTTCCCCGGCGTAGCTTTACCTGGTTATCCTCAAAAGTATCTGTTCCAATCAGCTCTGCACTTCCGGTATTGACATGAAAAGACACATTGTAAGTCGGCCGATGAAATACGTATGCCAGAGTTTCCGCCAGAATGTTCTTTCCGGTTGCCTTCGCTCCGGTTAAAAGGATGTTCTGCCCTTTTAACAGACCTGCGATGGCCATTTCTAAAATATCTTTTCCGTAAAACGGGATTGCAGGTTTTACAATTCTGTTTGCGGCCTCCTCTGCCACAGAATATTGTTCCCGAAATTCTACGATTCCTTGAATCAGCTCCGGGTTTACCTGCTGTTCTTTTAAAAAATTTAGATCTTCCATTTTGTTCTCCTTAAAATCCCCTCAATCATATACTCCGATAATATGGAGCCATTCTATCACAGGCCGCCTCAAATTTCAAGCTGGCCGGATTATGCATTTACCTTGTTTTTCTTCTTTGAAGTGTAAATATATTCATACCAGGATTTTCCAGACTGGTAAATAATGGATTTTCCAGTCAGCTTTTTGCAGTCTGCCACCTTGATTTTCCCGGTCAAATATTTATCCCGGCCGCCCGTCAGGCTGCAAGAATGCACTCTGGCCTGCCAGCCTTTCCCGGTATTTCCAGATACAGCCTTTACATAATAGATCTTTGACTTGGTAATCCTGGCCGCCAGGCATCTGGTGGAAATCTGTTTTTCCCTGCCGCTCGCTGCGTAAAAAAGATAACAGGTCTGCGGCTTTGTTTTTGCCGAATAAGGCTTTATGAGAAAACGCCCTCCATAACTGTCTATGATCGAAGCGTTTAAGCGGACGGTTTTCGTCTGGAACGTTTTGGTATCCATGGCGCAGAGGTTTCGTTTGCCGGAACCTTCCGCCTCCTCATAATACAGCTTTTTGCCGCGTACCAGCTTTAGATATGCCTTCGCCTGTACTTGAGCCAGTTCCTTTTTGGCGCCGCCTTTTTTCTGCCGGTAAATCACAGTTCGAGTGCCGGATGCATCCTGGATAAAATCTGCGGAATATGTATAGGAACCGCTTTTTGCTTTTCCCCCTGCTCCCACTTTTGGAATCTGTACGCTCGCAGTACAAGTGGCCGCCTTGTTGCCCTCTGCTGTCTGTACGGTAATTACCGCCGTGCCGTTGGACGCCGCTGTCACGGTTCCCGACTGATCAACCGCAGCTACCTTCGCATTGCTGCTGCTCCAGACAATCTCCTGGTTCTCTGCGTTTCCGGGGAGCACCGCTGCCGCCAGTTTGAGTTTTTCCCCTTTGCTCTCTAAGATTATTTGATGTTTATTCAGTTCCACGCCTGTGACCTTAATCGCCACGGTAACCTTGCAGACAGCGGTTATACTGCCATCCTCTGTGGATGCCGAGATGTCTGCGCTCCCATTTCCCACAGCCGTAACTAAGCCGTTTTTATCGACCATGGCTACCTGGGCGTTGCTGGTTGTCCAGCAAATTTTTTCATCGGCTGCGCTCTCCGGTTTGATTGCCGCAGTCAGGCTCTTGGTCTGCCCCGCTTTTGTCAGGCTGAGACTGCTTTTGTTCAAACGAAGGCTTTCCACATTTGTGGATAGCTTGCGGATGTAAAAACGCTGTTCGTCTACGGCCTGGAACGTATCCAGGATAGCCTTTTGCTCCTGCGATTCATTCCCTGGTGAAATGCCCAGGACACAGTCCTCAATGCTTTGGGGATTCAAGTAATAACGATCCTCTTTCGCCTGATAAATCTGCCAGAAATGATTTCCCTCCTGGTCAGAGTCGGTCAAATGAATCGCATCGGCTGCGGCCAGATACGCTCCGTTTGAAGTCATCCGGATCGCATAGCTGCCGTCCTCAGCCTGCTGAAACTCCCATATCTGGTTTGCATTCTTTGCATTGCTCTGAAAGCATGCAGAAGCAATGTCCTCCTGTCCAGTCAGCACGGCTGTACCATCCTCCGTTTCTATGGAAGCAAGAAAGCTGCTGCTGAGATTGGACATTTTATATTGTTTCAGGGAAGTAAGATTTATCGCAACCATATCGGCCGCGGCCTCTGCGGCATTGCCTGCAAGGTCATAAGCACAGATATATGTAACATAATTTCCGCTCTGATTTCCAAGCGCTTCTATGGGGATAAAACATTTTGCCATGCCATCCTCTATTGTTCCCTCAAAGCGTATGGCCTCTTCCCGACTTTTGGAGTCATGCCAGGCAAGAAATTCTACTTTCTGCACTCCTACATTATCGGTCACTTTGCAGGTTACGGTATAGCCTTCTGACGAAATATCTTGCACTTTTACATTTTTGATCGCAGGCGCCTTGGTATCGGCTTTGATTGTGACCGTTCCGGATCCAATCATCGGATTTGGATCTTCCTCTGCCGCACTGATGGCATACACATACACCGGCTGCGTTCCGGTCTTGCTGACCAGAATAGAAGCATCAAATCCATGGTAATTCCCGACGCCCGGATAAGCTGCCTCCACGTCTGTCCGCTCCTGATCTGCCTCAATCGCATAGCCCGGCGCGCCGGAACCTGCCACTCCGCCCACATATACATGCACGCTCAATGCCTGTTCGGGAACTTTTCTGTCAAAAGCCCAGCCCTTTACCTTCACACTGCAAGCTCCCCCAGTCACCGAATCCAGACATCCCTGGGTTTTCGGCGCGGGCGCATAATCGGGCGTGCCGTATCCAATAATCTGGCTGTCCGTCAGGGCGTAGCCGCCTGTCCGACCCCCGTCGTATTTTACGGCATTTCCCGCATTTCCCTCAATGGTATGTACCCGTCCTGCGCTTACGTAATTTACAATGCCCACATGGTCATAACCGCCGTTGGCGTCCCAGTCAAAATAGATGATATCGCCGGATTTTGGAACATATCCGCTGATCCGGTTCTGCCAGCGCCCCTGTGCCCGGAATTCCTGGGCGCCATAGAAACAACTGGCTGTCCGGGGAACCTGACTGGCTCCCGCCTGAGCCCCGCACCAAGAAACAAAGGCATGACACCATGCGTAAGAATACGTTCCGGCTATCGTTCCCAACCAGTAGGTATACTTATTGGGACGACCGGAAACACCCACCTCCCGGCTGGCGATATCCACAATATCCCCACTTGCGGCGCCGGCCCGCTGATAGTCTTCCTCCATATATTCTTTGGAAGGCTGAAATTCTACAAGCCCCTCGGCCAGTGCCCTATCCAGCGTTTCCTGATCCAATAAATCAATCTCTTCTGTCGTTTTGTCATCCTGCAAAATTTCCGCATCGCTGTTTTCTTCCGAAAAATCTTTTTCTGCCGATGGCGTAAAAACCTGCTCCCGCGCAAAGACCTCTGCCTGCGGCTCCAACTCGGAATCTTCCATTATTTCTGCTTCCGGCAAATCCTCTGTTTCCTTCCAAACTGCGTTTTCACTGTTAGACGATACAGCCAGTTCCTGTTCCAGCACTTCCGACGCGCTCTCCTGTATAGATACGGCAGCGGCCGTGGCAGGCTCGGTGATTGTAAGCACTGCCAGGATCGCCGCCGTCACTGCTGCTGTAAACGGTTTCCTTCCTGCCATAAAATCATGCCCCCTTATTTTCTGCTTAAATACACATTTATACAAAATTCTTATCGTTTATTTTACCGTGAACGCAAAAATATTTCAATAGTTTTAATAAAAAAATTCAAAATTTTCCAATTTATTAATAAAATATTAAATATAAAAAAAAGCTTTTTTTTTTCAGCGGGATGTATTATAATGGCTTTTGTACGGGGCATGGCTCAGTTTGGTAGAGCGCACGGTTCGGGACCGTGAGGCCGCAAGTTCGAATCTTGTTGCCCCGATGTACTTCTTAAATTTTAGAATCTTTCTTCTGAATTTTTTCTTTTTGATTTTATCCTTTTTAGACCTGTATCCATTCTATCGGATACAGGTCTTTTTAATTGCTTCGCAATCCTCTGTCAGGCCGGATATCTTGCCGCAGGCGGGGAATCCCGCGACATTTCAGCCCTATCTGTTTTATTATTTCCTCTTATTGTTCCTCTTTTGTTTCCAAAACCGTATGGATGCCTTTTTCCTGAAATACAGAGGAAATGTCTTCCCAGGAAAATCCCCGGCGCGCCAGAAATCCCGTAAGTCTCTGATATTCTTTGGGAGACAGTTCCTTTCGTCCTCCGGTTTTCTTCTCCGTCAGCCTGCCTATTTGTTCTTTCTCATCTTCGCACACTTCTCCGTCCAGACAGAGTTCTTCCCACGCCTCCTCAATTACGGAAGCCGGAATACCTTTTTGCTGAAGCTCCTGGAACAGACGGCGGCGGCCTTTTTGTTGCAGGCGGGAACTAAGGTAGCGGCCAGCATATCGTTTGTCATCGATATATCCATAGGCTCTCAAATATTCCATAGTTTCCTCAATGATTTCTGCCGGGTAGCCGCCCTGCTGTAACTTCCTGCGCATATCTTTCTCTGTTCGATCCCTGTATTCCAAAAGATGAACGGCCCGTAATTTTGCCCTTCTTGCAATATCAAAGCTCATGGCTTCTTTCCTGCCTTTATCAATCAACTGAGATCGGCGCCATTTACGCTATCTATGGAGTCCGCTGCATCCACAGCGTCCTCATTCGCGGATGCCTCGTCTGCATTGGGAAATGCCTCGATTTCCATTTCAAAAGTATCCCCTGCTGCGGTTTCCGCAAGTTCTTCCGCAAGTTCCGCTTCTGCTTCCTTTGGCGCATCGGTTTTGTCTTTACTGGTATTTTCTTCTTTCTTTTTGGAATTCTTTTCTGATTTGTTCTCTTTTTCTGCGGTTTCCTGTCCTTCTTCAGTCTGCTCTGCGCCCAGACCGTAATGTGCCCTTACTTTCTGCTCGATTTCCTCCCGGACTTCTGGATTCTCCCGCAGATATTTCTTTGCATTTTCCCGGCCTTGCCCAATCTTCTGGTTGTTATAGGAGAACCATGCGCCGCTTTTTACCACGACATTAACGCCCGCCGCCAGATCCAGGATATCCCCTTCTCTGGAAATCCCTTCTCCAAACATAATGTCAAATTCTGCCGTTTTAAAGGGAGGAGACACTTTGTTTTTGACCACCTTTACCTTTGTATGGCTGCCAACCATCACGCCTCCCTGCTTGAGCGTCTCCCCGCGGCGCACGTCCAAACGGACGGAAGCATAGAATTTCAGCGCACGTCCTCCGGTCGTCGTCTCTGGATTGCCGAACATCACCCCGACTTTTTCCCGAAGCTGATTGATGAAAACCACAATGCAGTTGGATTTGCTGATGATAGCCGTCAGCTTACGCAGAGCCTGGGACATCAGACGCGCTTGCAGTCCCACATGGGAATCCCCCATATCTCCCTCAATCTCCGCTTTCGGCACCAACGCAGCCACAGAGTCCACGATCACGACATCGACAGCGCCAGAACGCACTAGAGTTTCTGTGATCTCCAACGCCTGCTCCCCGTTGTCGGGCTGCGAAATATATAAATTGTCGATGTCCACGCCGATTTTTTTTGCATAAATCGGATCCAGCGCGTGCTCCGCGTCAATGAATCCGGCAATCCCTCCCAGCTTCTGTATTTCCGCTACCATATGCAGGGCTACGGTGGTTTTACCGCCGGATTCCGGGCCATAGATTTCCACGACTCTGCCCTTGGGGATGCCGCCCACGCCCAGAGCCAAGTCCAGGCTGAGACACCCGGTCGGGTAGGTTTCTACGTTCATATTGGCGCTTGCCTCCCCCAGCTTCATCACCGCGCCCTTTCCATATTCTTTTTCTATCTGCCCAAGAGCGGCTTCCAATGCTTTTTTTCTTTCATCTGTCATATTTTATTCTCCTTATATATATGAAAACTATGATGCAATCCTGTCTCGTTTGCAAACTTATGTTCGCTGTATGTGTCTATCATAATACATTTTCTTCTTGCTGTCAATTGTTATTTAATATCTTGATATGCTAACTAAAAGTATGGAATTGCTTGGTAAAATACGGGAAAGATTTTTTACACACTCCAGATATACGAGATATGATACCAGATTATTTAATATAGAAAACACCGGGTAAACCGGCGCCGGGCCTTTAAAGCCCAGCAGATTGTATGTTTAAAGCCCGGCAGGCTGTTTTAATTTTTCCGTAAAATCACTCATAGCCGCGGCAATCTCCAACTGCTGCGGACAGACTTCCTCACATTGCTTGCAGCCCACGCAGGCATCCGGCCTCTTATCCTCGGGCAATGCATCTACCGCTAAATGTGTAATCAGGCCGTTGTCAAACCGTGTCTCGTTATACAGCGCCAGCAAAGTGGGGATATCCAGTTCCTGAGAACAGTGATCCACACAGTAACGGCAGGCGGTACACGGCAAGATGTCCATCATGCTGTCTGCCACTTCCAGCAGCGCTTCCATTTCCTCGGCTTTCAGAGGTTTATCCTCCTCAAACGTTTGGATATTTGCCTTTAACTGTTCCATGTCAGACATTCCAGACAGAACCATGGTCACGTCCGGCAGGGACTGCAGAAAACGGAAAGCCCATGCAGGAACTTCTTCTTGCGGACGGAGGGTTTTTAATTTTGCTGTATTTTCCTCGGATAAATTCGCCAGCTTCCCGCCCCGCAGCGGCTCCATAACCCAAACTGGGATGTTATGCTCATTGAGCAATTCCACTTTCGCCTTAGCATCCTGCAGCTTCCAGTCCAGATAATTTAACTGAATCTGGCAAAACTCCATCTCTTTGCCATAAGCGTCCAGAAAACGTTTCAAGGTATCGTAGCGGCCATGGCCGGAGAATCCTAAGTGCTTGATTCTCCCCGCCTCTTTTTGCTTGCGCAGGTAATCCATGATTCCATATTTGGGATCTAGATATGCATCGATATTCTTCTCATAGACATTGTGGAACAGATAAAAATCAAAGTAATCCACGCCGCATTTTTGCAACTGTTCTTCAAAAATAGCCTCTACTTTGTCCATATTGGACAAATCATAGCCTGGAAACTTGTCTGCCAGATAATAGCTGTCTCTGGCATATTTGCTTAAAACCTTGCCCATGACAACCTCAGAGGTTCCCCCATGATAGCCATAAGCAGTGTCAAAATAATTTACCCCATGCTCCAGGGCATAGGCTACCATCTCCGCTGTCCGGGTTTCATCGATTGGAGCGTTGGGATCCTCCCCTTGCTGCGGCAGGCGCATGGCTCCAAATCCCAGGGCAGAAAGCTTTAAATCCTGAAACGCTTTATATATCATAATAAAAATCCTCCCCTATCCCTGCTATTTCAAAAATCCGTTGATAATCTGCTCTTCCGCTTCCTCTTCCGTAAGGCCGAGGGTCATCAGCTTGATAATCTGCTCCCCGGCAATTTTGCCGATGGCCGCTTCATGAATCAGCGCGGCGTCCACATGATTTGCCTCTAGCTGCGGAACCGCCAGCACCTTTGCATTGCCCATGATAATGGCGTCACATTCCGCATGGCCGCTGCACAGCGTATTTCCTACAATTTTAGCGTCAAATTTCTGGTAAGAGGTATCTTTCGCCACTGAACGGGAAACCACATCCGCATTGGCGGTCTCGCCGTTTAGATTGACCTCATAAATGCTGATAGCGCTCTGATCTCCATGTGTCATCAGGCGCTCCCGAATCAGAAGCTTCGCCCCAGGAGCCAAATCTGCGGTGGTCTTGCGGACGGTAGAATCCACACCCTTGATCTGAACCATTTCCATTTCCATCAGGCTGCCTTCCTCCAGAGTTACCTCTGTCCCGGGATTCATCACCCGCTTGCCTGTGCCGTCCCCAGATCCGTAATGTTTTTCCACATATTTGATTTTGGAATTTTTTCCTACAAAAAAGCGATGAATTCCATCGTGCTGTGCATCCTGAACTCCGCAGTTGTCAATTCCGCAGCCGGCAACGATGGTCACATCACAATCGTCCCCGACGTAGAAGTCATTGTATACCACCTCTTTTAAACCGCTCTGACTGAGCACTACCGGGATATGCACACTCTCATTTTTAGTACCCTCTTTAATTCGGATATCAATTCCGCTTCCGTCTTCTTTTGATATAATATCAATGTTGGCCGTTGTATTTCTGGAGTCCAGCTTTCCGTTTGCACGGATATTGTATGCCCCTTCCGGCACTTCATGAAGTCCGGCAACCTCCTCCAGCAACCTTCTTTGTATCTCATCCATCATCACATTTTGCCTCCCGCGCTATACTTTTCACAAACATTTGCCACCGACTCTGTTTCTATCAGGGAAGGAAGAATTTCATCCTTTCCCCCTCTTTTGATAATTTTCCCATCTGCAATGACAATAATTTCATCTGCTATATTCAAGATACGTTCCTGATGTGAAATGATCAGAATCGATCGATCCTGGTTGGCCTCCTGCATCTTCTCAAACACCTGGATCAGATTCTGGAAACTCCACAGATCAATCCCCGCCTCCGGCTCGTCAAAGATGGACAGCTTGCTCCCTCTGGCCAGGATCGTGGCAATCTCAATCCTTTTGAGTTCCCCACCGGAGAGACTTGCGTTGACCTCCCGCTCAATGTAATCCCTGGCGCAAAGCCCTACTTCTGCAAGATACTCACAGGATTCTGAAATGGAAAGCTTCTTTCCTGCCGCCAGACAAATCAGATCGTGAACCGTAATCCCTTTGAACCGCACCGGCTGCTGAAATCCAAAGCCAATGCCCATTCTCGCCCGTTCTGTTATGCTTTTGTCTGTAATATCCACCCCGTCAAAATAAATTTTCCCGGATGTAGGCGCATGAATCCCTGCAATCACCTTTGCCAGCGTGGACTTTCCTCCTCCATTTGGCCCGGTAATCACAATAAACTTCCCGTTATCCAATGTCAGGCTCAGATCTTTCACGATTTCTTTGGATTCTTTTTCTTCCGATACCTCAAACGATATATTTTTTAATTCCAGCATGACATCACCTCTTCTGCTTTGTTGTGTATTTTTCGGAAATTCCGCTGCTGTGTGCTCTCAAAGAAATAGCAGGAAATTTCCTTATTTGATGTAGTTATTTTCATAACAACAAATTATAACATTGCCCTATTTTGATGTCAATATTTACATTTGGAATTCATGGAAATATGAAACCGCAGAAAGAAACCGAGATAAAAACGTGGTGCCAAGATTTCCAGCAAACGTCAAAATTTTCATTTTGACAGGCCCTGTTTTATATAGTAAAATGCTGACAAGATTCCAAGAATATATTACATAAAGTTAAGGAGGCTATTCATGTACTCAACCAAACGTTTTGAAGCCACAATCCCCGTAGCCGAATACCTAGAACATTACGTAGATGTAAACACATTTCTGGAATGCTGCCGGGCCTGTCCCAATTACAACGCTATCTGGTCCTGTCCTTCCTATGATTTCGATGTGATCGAATATTGGCGTAAATACAAAACACTCGATCTGATCGCTGTGAAAATCATGTTCGACGAAGCTTATGCCGGAAAAGAATTCCCAGAAGAGGAGATCCAGCGCATCACAGAGGCCTCTGTAAAAAAAGTCAAACAGGAGCTTTCCGAAGAACTGCTTGATCGGGAACAGAAAGTTCCGGGGAGCATCAGCTTGTCCGCCGGATCTTGTATCCGCTGTGAGAGCGGCTGCACCCGCAGGGAAAAAGAACCTTGCCGTTTCCCAGATAAAATGCGCTACTCCATAGAATCCCTGGGCGGCAACGTGGGTCTGACCATCAGCAAGCTTATGGGAATTGAGTTGGAATGGATGGAATCGGGCAAGCTTCCTCATTATTTTGTGCTGGTCTGCGGACTGCTGCACCCGTAATTACAGATACCCGCAGACAACAAAATTTTACCATAACGATCTCCTCCATGCGTATATGGCTTTTGAACAGTCTTTTTTCAGCCACAATATCACAAGCAGCCGCACCCAAACGCTTCGCTTCCCGGTGCGGCTGAAATATTAGACGCCGAATCTCTCTTTCATCTCTTTAGCCAGGTTTCTTCCCAACATTTCCGCCTCTTCCACAGTACCGGTTATCCGATCGGTATACCATTCCTTTGTTGATTCCCGATAGTACAAACCTTTCATGTTAATCTGATTGTCTGTGATTCTGGCATGGGCAGCTACTGGAGAGGTGCATCCGCCGTCCAGCTCCCGGACAAACGCCCGCTCTGCCAGGGCGGCATATCTCCCCTCCGGGTTTCCGTACCCGTCCAAATAGGAATAATCTTCCCCGGCACGCCCCTGAATGGCCAGGATTCCCTGTCCGGCAGCGGGTATCATCTCCTCTGGATCGAAATAGCGGCTGATCCGATTTTCCAGCCCCAGCCTTTTTAAGCCGGCCCCGGCCAGCACCAGCGCATCGTACTCTCCCCTATCCAGTTTGTTTAGTCTGGTCAGCACATTTCCCCGTATATTCTTGCATGGATTGTTGGGAAACAGCTTCGCCAACTGGAGCTGGCGGCGCAAACTGGAACAGCCAATGGTTTTGCCTTCCTCCAGCTCCGTGCATCCCTCCGGCAGTACCAGAACATCCCGTGGGTCTTCCCGCTTGGAAAATGCCACCAGCGGCAAAGAATCCGGTATCTCCATCGGCATATCTTTCAAACTATGTACCGACAAGTCGCTGCGCTTGTCCAGCAGCGCTTTGTCCAGTTCCTTGACAAACAGTCCTTTTCCGCCGATTTCATCCAATGTCCGATCCAAGATGATATCCCCGGTGGTTTTCATAGTCAGCAGACGCACGTCCCATTCGGGATACTGTTCTCTCAGATAATCCGCCACCATCTCGCTCTGCACAACTGCCAGCTTACTCTCCCTGCTTCCTATGACAATCTGACGCTTCTTCTCCTGCATAGTACCTCCTTGATTGAGAATCCCCTGTATTTGCTCCCGTGTCTTTCTGGCCAGACGATGATCCAGCCCTGCCGCATTGACGCCCACAGTGATGGGTCCGTTTAGAGCAACGCCGGGAAAATGAAAATCACATAAATTCTGATCGCTGGCCACATTTACGAGAATCCCTAGTTCGCGGCATTGTGCTCCTATCGTCTGATTTAAAACGGGATCGTCTGTGGCGGCCAGCACCATGCGGCAGCCGTTCAAATCCTCCGGGCGGTATTCTCTTTCACAAATATCTATGCCCGGCATATTTTTCCATTCTTTTATTTTGCTTTCCACTTCCCTGGCGACAATCCGAAGCTGTCCAGGCTCAAATTCCAGCAGCGTCTGAATGCGGCGCTGAGCGATTTTGCCGCCTCCCACCACCAGAACCCGCCACTGGCGCAGGTCAAAAAACATGGGGAACCGTCTGTGTACTTGTCTGTCACACATTTTCATATACCTTTTCCAATCCGGCCACACATTCCAGGAACACCTCTTTTTCCAGGTTGTCCCGCAGGCCAAAAATCATTTTGCTAAACACTTTACCCGCAGCTTTTTCGATCGCCTGTTGCAGTTTTTCCCGGTCTTCTTTTTCCATGGGAGTCTTTTGCAGAACCTTGTGAAGCCTCAGATCCAGGTCATGGACTGCTTCTGACTGAACTTCCTGTATCCTGGGAATAATGTCCCGCCCCTCCAGCCATTGATAGAACTCGTCCATCTGCTCTTTGACAATCGTTTTCGACTGCCGCAGGCTCTCTTCCATCTCCGGTGTGTCATCACTGTCCCGGAAACTGTCCATATCGTAAAGGGTAATGCCTTCCCACTGCCCCAAGCTGGGATCGATATCCCTAGGCACCGCTAAATCAATCAGCAGCAGCGGCCGGGTCAGGTCCACCTGTCGGAACAATTCTTCCCGCAGCGTCAGGTTAGGGCTGGCTGTGGCGCTGACTACCAGATCGCACTGGGGCAGAAGCTCCATACGGCAGCCATAATCAATCCGCTGGCAGCCCTGTGGAATATTGACGATACCGCTTCGATACTGGCGGATCGTCACGGTCACATCTGCGCCGGCTTCCCTTAAAGTCTGCGCCGCCATCTTGCCCATCTCTCCGTTGCCGATCACCATGCATTTTTTTCCCTGCACTTCAAATCCTTTGCGGCTTAGCATCCGAATCGCCTGATGGATGACCGAAGGATTCGCGCGGTGAAACGCTACCTCTGTCTTGATCCGCTTGCCTGCCGTCACCGCCATACGAAACAGCACTTCTAACACGCTGTCCGTGCTGAATGCCTCCCTGGCCAGCGTCAGGGCATCTTTTACCTGAGTTAGAATCTGATCTTCTCCCAGAATCTGGGATTTTAGGCCGCTCGTGAGATAAAACAGATGTTCCACAGCCTCCTGCCCCTGGCGGGTTACAAAGTAATCCCGGTAAGATTCCCCGGATACCTGCTTGATGGCGCACAGCCGTTCGTACAAGTCCATCTCCCATTCTTCGCGAGTGCTTACCCAGACTTCCATCCGGTTACAGGTAGAAAGGATGACACATCCGTAAACTCCTTCCAATTCCTTTATCGCCAGCATGGCATCCCCGGCGGCCTTTTTCGTAAAAGAAAACAATGCCCGAACATCTAGGGATGCCTTGTTATGGTCAATTCCGATCATAGAAATACTCACTTTTTCACTTCCTCCTGCTTTTCTTTCGTTCTCTAGAGTGTGTTTTAAAACAGACTCTAGCCTTTGCATCTGACTGTATAAAACACCATATTATCATAATACGCAACCCTGCTTTTTTTGTCAATTATATTGACAAAAATTATCATTGCTGGTAAAATAGATTTATAAAAAATATATCATATATGTTGGTTTTCCGCACCGGATTTTTTACCGGGCGGAGCAGGGGAAGCAAGTGTAATTCTTGCACGGTCACGCCGCTGTAAAGGAATTTTTTTGCCCGACAACGCCACTGGGAAACTGGGAAGGCAGGGCAAAAAGTCCATGTGCATCCGCACAGGAGGTTCCTGAGTCAGAAGACCTGCCGCATATAACATGCACACAGGGTTACGAGCGATAGCCTTTGCGCGGCGATAGATACACGCCTGGGCTGCCCACATTTTACTTGTGAGGCGGTTTTTTTGTAGTTTGAATAGTAGCTTGAATACATAAAAGGCAATTCAAAAAAATTCATACAAGGAGGCAGTTCATATGTCAAAAAAACAACGAAAGACGGTTGCCGTCTGCGCTGTCTTAGCTCTGAGCCTGGGAATTATGCCTGTGGCCAACGCTATGCACATCATGGAAGGTTACCTGCCCGCAGGCTTCTGCGTGGTATGGGGGGTACTATGCGTACCGTTTCTGGTTGCAGGTTTCTTTTCCATACGGAATAAACTGAGTGAAAACAGAAGGGCACTGACCATCCTGGCGATGTCCGGGGCATTTATCTTTGTGATTTCTTCCCTGAAAATCCCATCGGTTACTGGAAGCTGTTCCCATATGACGGGTACCGGGCTGGGAGCTATTTTATTTAGCCCTTCCGCAGTGAGTATCCTGGGAATCATCGTTCTGATTTTTCAGGCAATCCTGCTGGCCCACGGCGGACTTACCACGCTGGGAGCCAACACGTTTTCCATGGCAATCGCAGGTCCGTTTCTGGCCTTCGCGGTTTATCAGATTTGCCAGAAGCTGAAAGTAAACCGGAAAGTCAGCATCTTCCTGGCCGCCGCACTAGGCGACATATTTACTTACTGTGTAACCAGCGTTCAGCTTGCCATGGCTTATCCTTCGGAATCCGGCGGTGTTGCGGCTTCGATTGTAAAATTCCTGGGTGTGTTCGCGCCTACTCAGCTTCCATTGGCTGTTATTGAGGGACTTCTGACCGTTATCATCGTGATCGGTCTGGAAACCTACGCAATGCCAGAGTTAAAATCCATCGGATTTATCAAAGAACAGGAGGTACGCTGATATGAATACCCAAAAAAAGAGCCACAACACAGTGACGGTTATCGTTTTGCTGATATTGGTCGCATTGATTGCCATTGTTCCATTGTTTGTGAAAAAAGGGGCGGAGTTCGGCGGTTCTGACGACGCCGGGAGCGTAATGGTGGAAGAAGTTTCCGGGGAGGCTTACACCCCATGGTTTACCCCTGTTCTGGAAACTATGCTGGGCGGAGAACTTCCAGGCGAAGTAGAAAGCCTGATCTTCTGCTTGCAGACAGGAATCGGAGTTGGAATTATTGCATTCTTTATGGGACGCTTAGTAGAAAGAAAAAAACAGGAAACTTTACGCAATGATAACCATTGATATGCTCTGTTATTATTCCAAGCTTCGATACATGAACGCTATGGAAAAATTTACATACGCCATGCTGACCCTACTTTTCTGCGTAGTCAGCCGATCACTGGTTTTGGCAATCCTTGTGCTGATTGTCAACGGGATTCTGACCGTAAACAAAGGAGGAATCCCGTTCTCCAGATATCGGCATTATCTAACGATTCCCCTGGCTTTTCTGATTCTCAGCACCTTGGCGGTGATTGTCAACATATCCCGCACGCCCTTGGATGCATTTGCTTTCCAGATTGGGAGCTATTACCTGACTGGAAGCTATGCCTCTTTGTACAAAGGGATTCAAATGATTCTGACTGCCCTGGCCAGCGTATCCTGTCTGTACTTTTTATCCTTCAACACTCCTATGACCGATATCCTGTCTGTGTTGAAAAAACTGCACTGTCCGGATCTGCTGGTGGAGCTGATGCTTTTGATTTACCGGTATATTTTCCTGCTGCTGGATATTTCCTTCTCCATTTCCGTATCTCAGGATTGCCGTCTGGGAAACCGGGATTTTCGGACTTCCATGAAATCTTTCGGCGCGATGGCTTCCGTGCTTTTGATCCGGGCTATGGCAAAATCCGGCGCCCTGTACGATGCGATGGAAGCCCGCTGCTACGACGGCAGGCTGCTGGTACTGGACGAACAGTATTCTCCGAAATCCAGGGAAATCTTCTGGATCGCCTTTTTTGAGATCCTGCTTCTGATTCTGACCATTTGGAGTAAATTAAGATGAACGAGACCCCGATTTTAAAAGCGGAAAACTTGTACTATACTTACGATAATGAAAAAAGCCACTCCTTAAACGGCTTTTCGCTGGAAATCTCCCAGGGGAAAAAAGTGGCTTTCATGGGCGCCAACGGCTCCGGGAAATCCACTTTTTTCCTGTGCTGCAACGGCATCAACCGACCTTACAAGGGTACTTTGTATTACCGTGGGAAACCCTACGATTATTCCCGCAAAGGGCTGCTGGAATTAAGAAGCAAAGTCGGAATTATTTTTCAAGACCCGGATAGCCAGCTTTTTTCCGCCAGCGTATACCAGGAAATATCTTTTGGTATTCTGAATCTGGGCGTTTCCGCAGAAGAGGCGCAAAAAGAGGTGGAGCAGGTCATCGAAAAATTGGAGATCACCCCTTTTCGACACAAACCCACCCATGCGCTGAGCGGCGGCCAGAAAAAACAAGTGTCTATTGCGGATATTCTGGTGATGCACCCAGATATCATTATTCTGGACGAGCCGGCGGCGGCCCTGGATCCTAAGCATACCGTTCTGGTAAATAAAATCGTCAATCAACTGACCCAGGACGGTATCACCGTCCTAATGTCCACCCACGACGTCAATTACGCGCTGGAATGGGCAGATGAGATTGTACTTTTACACAAAGGGCAGGTGCTCATGCACGGCAGCCCCTTAGACGTATTTACTAATAAAGAAATGTTGGAACAGACCAACCTCGAACAGCCCGCAGTCCTGCAACTTTTTGAAAGTCTTTGCAAAAAAGGCATTTTGGATGCTTCGCTTCCCCTGCCCAGAAATTTAAGCACACTGGAGGGCTATATTGAGAACATCCACACAATTTCAAAATAATCCATTCATAAAAGGAGGAAAAAACTCATGCCCACTGAAACAAAGAAAGCGATCCTGGTTGTCAGCTTCGGCACCAGCTACGAGGAAACCAGAAAAATGACCATTGACGCCATCGAATTGTCCATCGCCCAGGCTTTTCCCGATTACAAAATTTACCGTGCCTGGACCAGCAAAATGATTCTGGCAAAACTGAAAAAGAGAGACAACATCCATATCAACAATGTGAAAGAAGCCATGGAAGAAATGAAAAGAGACGGCATTACCCATGTGGTAATCCAGCCTACCCATGTCATCAACGGCATTGAAAACGATCTGATGAAAGAAGACGCCCTGGCTTTCAAAGAGGATTTCCAGTCTATCTCCTTCGGCGCTCCTCTGCTGACTACGGAAGAAGACAACCGGGAAGTCATCGCTTCCATTCAGCAGGAATTTGAACATATTCCCGAAAACCAAGCGCTTGTTCTGATGGGACACGGCACGACGCATCACGCCAATTCCATTTATGCCGCGCTGGATTACACGATGAAGGACATGGGGCATTCCAATTTCTTCCTGGGTACGGTGGAAGCCTATCCTTCTATGGAGACTTTGATCAAAATGCTCCGCAGTTTCCAGCCGGAAAAAATACATCTGGCTCCGTTTATGATCGTAGCCGGCGACCACGCCCGCAACGATATGGCCGGCAACGACCCGGATTCTTGGTATTCTCAGTTCCAGGACGCCGGATTTGACGTGGAAACTTGTATCAAGGGACTGGGAGAATATCCCGGAATCCGCAAGGTTTTCATTCGGCATGTGAAAGAAGCTGCTTCTTAAATAGCCTCCTTATATAATTTTAAAATAGGCCGGCAACGCTCTCAAAAGCATTGCCGGCCATTTTGGATAAATTTTTATTTTACAGGCTGTCTATAAATCTGTGGAATGCCATTCTTCCCTCCGGGGTATTCTTGTACACGCCGGCGTCCTCCAGCACCTTCACAAAAACTTTTCCGATTTCTTTTTTCAGAATATCCATCACATTGTCCTCCTGGATATCGGGATACTCCGGCAGAAATGCTTCCACCCACTGTGCATGTTTTGCGAGATTCTCGTCCGAGTTCAAATCTTTATGCTGCAAAATACTCTCTGCAACTCCCTCCATCTCCGCTTTCAAACGAGCGGGAAGGACAGCCAATCCCATCACCTCAATGAGTCCGATGTTCTCTTTCTTGATATGGTGCAGCTCCTTATGGGGATGGTAAACGCCCAGCGGATGTTCCTCTGTCGTAATGTTGTTGCGCAGAGCCAGATCCAGCTCATAGAATTCCCCTACTTTGCGGGCAATAGGCGTAATGGTATTGTGCAGTTCGTCCCCGGTTTTTGCCAGGATAAACGCTTCCTCGTCGGTGTAGGCGCGCCAGCACTGCAAAACATAATTGCCCAGATCGACCAGCCTTTCACTGTCCTGGCTGCGCGCACGAATCACGGACAGCGGCCATTTGACAATGCCTGTCTCCACGTCTTCAAACCCGGAAATCACCACATGCTCCTCTATCGGCGCTTTTGCCATGGCAAACTGATAATTGCCTCCCTGGAAATGGTCATGGCTTAAAATGGAACCGCCTACAATGGGCAAGTCCGCATTGGAACCGATAAAATAATGAGGCGCCCATTTGACAAAATCAAACAGCTTGCAGAAAGTTGAGCGGTTCACCTTCATCGGTATGTGTTCCCCGTTAAACACAATGCAGTGTTCGTTGTAATAGACGTATGGGGAATACTGAAATCCCCACCGACTGCCGTCAATCGTCAGAGGTATAATCCGGTGATTTTCCCTGGCCGGATGGGTCAGCGTCCCGGCATATCCCTCGTTTTCCTTACAAAGCAGACATTTGGGATAACCGCTTTGCTTGGCAAGCCTGGCCGCCGCAATGGCCTTCGGATCCTTCTCCGGCTTTGACAGATTGATGGTAATATCGATCTCCCCATACGGGCTGCCGACTACCCACTTCATATCTTTTTCAATCCGGTAGCGGCGGATATAATCCGCATCCTGGCTGAACTGGTAAAAGAAGTCGGTCGCCCTTTTCGGACTCTCCTGATAAAGCGACTCAAACCGGGCAATCACCTGGCTGGGCCTTGGCAGCAGGCAATTCATCAGACGGGTATCCAGCAGATCCCGCTCCGTTACAGAATCCTCAATCAGCCCTTTCTCACAGGCATAATCCATCAGCCCTTTTAAAATCTTCTCCAGCCCGGCGTCCCTGTTCACAACCTCCGGCTCCTCATAGGCGTCCAGCTTTAATACATCCAGGATCAGATTCGTGACATAAATCCGGTCTTCCTCTTGCATCAGTCCTTTTTCAATTCCATACTCCACCAGTTCTCTGATATATTTATAAGGCATATGCTCCATCTCCTACATCCACCACATAAAATTCTGCTCTATGGCCGACCTTTTTTTCGTAGGATTCCCCCACGATATTCTGAAATCCGTCCACCATGTCATTTTCCACAATGTTTACCGTACAGCCGCCGAAACCGCCGCCGGTAATCCTGGCTCCCAGTACGCCCGGAATTTCCCACGCCAGATTGACCAAAACATCAATCTCTTCACAGGAAACTTGATAATCATCCCGCAGAGAGACATGGGAAGCATTCATAAGCCTGCCGAATTCAGATATCTTTCCGGCTTTCAGCGCCTGTACTGCTTCGACGGTTCTCTGATTCTCACAGACTGCATGTCTGGCCCGCATCCTGCAAATCGGGTCCTGAATCGCCATCTCATGCTGTTCAAAATCCTCCCGGCTCAGATCCCCCAGAGTTTTTAGCTTTGTTACTTTCTGCAAATCCTTCAACGCTGTTTCACACTGGATCCTGCGCTCGTTGTAGGCAGAATCCACCAGACTGTGTTTTACCTTGCTGTTTACAATTACAA
Organism: uncultured Lachnospiraceae bacterium; assembly: GCA_947571775.1. GTDB lineage: Bacteria > Bacillota > Clostridia > Lachnospirales > Lachnospiraceae > MGBC164599. The sequence goes on from CANOZK010000005.1 coordinate 86,252, forward strand.
TTTTTGCGTGATCCAGCTTTACCGGCGCATACTCATATTCCAGGCTGGCCGTATCCAGGAAAATCGCATGGTCTTTTTTCCCCATTGCACTGGCAAACTGATCCATAATGCCGCAATTCATACCGTTAAAATGATTTTCGGAATATTGGCCGATCTGCGCAATCTCCGGCATCGTTATTTTCTCAAATCCGTACAATTCTTTTAACATCAACCCGGTCAGCACCTCCAAAGAGGCCGAAGAGGACAGACCCGATCCCGCTGGGATATTGCCGGAAATCAGAAAATCGAACCCTTTGGGAATGTGATACCCTCTTTTTTCAAACGTCCAGACAATTCCCTGGGGATAATCGCTCCACCCGCTTTCCTGTCCGGGGCGAAGATGCGCCAGATCCGTTTCCGTGATACCGGTTTCCGGAAAATTGATCGAATAGAAACGCAGCCTGTCATCGTCCCTTCTGCGGATAGCCCCGTAGGTGCCGATGGTCAGAGCACAGGGAAACACATGCCCGCCGTTATAATCCGTGTGCTCTCCAATTAAGTTTACCCGGCCTGGGGCAAAAAAACAGCGGATTTCTCCGTCCCCACCGTAAATTTCTTTGAATTTTTGCAGCAGTTGTTCTTTTTTCATCGATCCTCCCCCTCTCTGTGATTCCGACTAAAGTGTATCATAAAAAGCCTCCTTTGGTAAGCTCTGTCATTTTTTCCGCAACTATGGTATCACAAACGCCCTTGGATGATCAACACTTTTTTTATACGGAAATCAATAGAGCGATGTCTACGATTAAGCTTAATTCTTCATATGTACTTATAATAATCGCCGCCTTCTGTAAGGTCTCGGATCCGAGTCAGGCATTTTTTACGGGCGAAAACCATTTTCTGTCTTCGCCCGCTAAATCAAACTATTTTTTTAAATCCCTACATATACAAGAGCGCATTGCAGATACATGCAGCGATATTACTTCCGCCTTTTCTTCCTTTTGCCACAATATACGGCACATCCAGTCCCATAATCAGTTCTTTGGAGGCTACCACGTTCACAAATCCCACAGGGACGCCGATAATCAGGCGGGGATTGATTTTCCGGTCCTGAATCAGCTCATACAGACGGACCAAAGCCGTAGGAGCATTGCCGATAGCGAATATCAAATCTTCTCCCATAGCGGCAGCCTTCTCCATACTGGCGGCCGCCCTGGTGCTGCCTCTTTTCTTTGCCTCTTCCGCTACATCTTCATCGGACATAAAGCAATATACCTGACCGCCGTATTTTCCCAGAATGCTTTTGTTGATTCCTGCCTTTGCCATCTGTGTATCTGTCACAATGCTGGCTCCGCCTCGGATGGCGTCCAATGCCTGTTCCACTGCGCCCTCAGAAAAGCAGAGATTCTTTGCATAATCAAAATCTGCGCTGGTATGAATGCAGCGTTTTACGATAGCTTCTGTGCCAGGCACCAAGGGGCAGTCCCCCAGTTCCTGGGTGATGATTTCAAAGCTGCGGGTTTCTATCTCTTTTGGTGCTACCTGTTCCAGTTCAATTTTCATTGTTTTTACACTCCTTCCTCCAGAATCTGGTAAATTTTCTTCATATCTAAGTTTTTGCGCAGGCCGTCCGCCAGCAAATCATACTGGGTTTCCTTAAACGCCGCGAAATCTACGGCCTGGATTTCGGACACATCCAGCCCTTTTGCCCGGCCGATAGCCGACACAATCCCTTTTGCCACTTCTTCTTTGTCAAAAATTCCATGGACGTATGTCCCGTAAACATTTCCAGCACATGCCCCGTCCTGTTTTACGGTTCCCGTTACTCGATCCGCAACCTGATTCATGCCATGCGTATTCCCGGCAAACACCGGCTCTCCCATATGAATTTCATATCCGGCAAAGGAAACGCCTTGCAACTCTTTTAACGTTCCTTCCATCTGCATAAAGGTCCCTTCTACCTGGGTGCGGGTTTTCTGGGAGGAGAACACGGTGTCCATTTGCAAAAGTCCCATCCCCCGCATGGTTCCTCCGGCTTCTACGCCTTCTGGATCAGAGAGTTGTGTGCCCAGCATCTGATAGCCGCCGCAGATTCCCATAACGAGCCGCCCTTTTCCGGCCAATTTTAAGATCGCCGCTTCCATGCCGCTCTGACGAAGCCATTGGAGATCCTCCATGGTGTTCTTTGTCCCCGGAAGGATCACCATATCCGGGTTCTGAAGCTCCTGTACGGATTTTACATAGCGCAGCGACACGCCGGGAATACTCTCCAGCGGATTAAAGTCTGTGAAATTGGAAATCCGAGGAACTCGAATCACCGCAATATCAATTAGATCCACCTGGCGTCCGCCGCTAAACCGCTCGGTCAGGCTGTCTTCATCTTCCACCTGAATATCCAGATACGGAGCCACGCCCACCACCGGAACCTGTGCTTTTTCTTCCAGAAGTCTGAGCCCCGGTTCCAGAATCGCCCGGTCGCCCCGGAATTTATTGACGATCAGCCCTTTGATCATCTGCTGCTCATCCTCTTCCAGAAGGATTATCGTGCCGATTAGCTGCGCAAACACGCCCCCGCGGTCGATGTCGCCCACCAGAAGCACCGGGGCTTTTGCCATTTTGGCCATCCCCATGTTGACGAAATCTTCCTTTTTTAAATTGATCTCCGCAGGGCTTCCGGCTCCCTCGATCACAATGATATCATACTCGGACGCCAGCTCGTCATACGCTTCCTGCACCTTGGGCTGCAGTTTTTTCTTATAATCGTAATAATCCCAGGCATTCATTGTCCCTAAGACTTCCCCGTTGACAATCACCTGAGAGCCGGCCTCGTTGGTGGGCTTTAGCAGAATCGGGTTCATTTTCACCGACGGCTGGATACCTGCCGCCTCTGCCTGCATCACCTGCGCCCGGCCCATCTCCAGGCCTTCCGGGGTAATAAAAGAGTTCAGGGCCATATTCTGGGATTTAAAGGGAGCCACCCGATAACCGTCCTGGCGGAAAATCCGGCACAGTCCGGCGGCTACCAGGCTTTTGCCGGCATTGGACATGGTTCCCTGAATCATGATCGCTTTTGCTGCCATGCATTATTCTCCTTTTTGTATATTGTTTAAGACCTGTATCAGCTTCTGGTTCTCCTCATGCGTGCGCACGGCAATCCGGTAATATCCTTGTCCCAGGCCCGGATAATTGCTGCAATCCCGGATCAGAACGCCCCGATTTTTGCAGTCCTCCCACAACGGCCGCTCACTGTAAAAGAAGATATAATTCGCCCTGGAATCGTATAGTTTATATCCCAGTCTGGAAAGCTCTTCTCTTAAATATTCCCGTTCTTTCCAAATCAGACGTCTGCCCTCATTGACATAATCCTCTTCCCCAAGAGCCGCCACGCCCGCCGCTTGGGCCAGCGAGGACACGTTCCACGGCTGTGTGACCTGCTCCATTTTTTCCAGCAGTTTCGCGTCCGCAGATATACCGTATCCCAGCCGGATTCCGGCGATGGCGTACCGTTTGGTAAAAGCTTTTAAGATAAAAAGAGACGGGTGGTCTGCCAGGTGCGCTTTCATGGTATACTGCTCCCGCTCCTGGATAAAATCATTGAAACATTCATCCAGTACCAGCAGGCTGCCCGCTTTTTCACAGGCTGTTAAAATCTCTTTGAGAACATCCGCTGATGTCAAAACTCCCGTGGGATTGTTGGGATTGCACAGAAACACCATCTGAGGCTGTTCCCGTTCAATCGCCCGGATAAAATCCTCCCTCACCTGGAAGCCTTCCTCTTCTTTTAAATACTCGTGAACGACCTGGCAATCCACACTGGAAAGGGCCTGTTCATACTCTGCAAACGTAGGCGCAGGGATCAGCGCTTTCTTCGGTTTTAAAGCCAGGCAGAGAGAGAAAATCACCTCTGCGGCCCCGTTTCCAAAATACAGCATGGAAGGGCCGACCCCCTCATACGCCGCAGACGCTTCCCGCAGGGCTTCGCAGCGCACATCCGGGTAATCCGCCACCTTATTTGCACTTTCGGCTACCGCCTGAACCACCCGCTGCGGCGTTCCAAGCGGATTGAGATTGGCGGAAAAATCAATACAACCTTTGTAACGATAGACGTCCCCGCCGTGCTGATGTTTTTTTATTTCACTCATAGGAAACTGGTCACCCCCATTCTGAATAATGCAAAACAGATCATCCCCAGAAAGGCCGTCCCATACATCAGCCGATTCATCTGTGGAATATCTTCAGGCTCGATCGCCCGATCTTTATCTCCAATCGCCGGTTTCTGGTGTAGCTCTCCGAAATACCAAGCGTCCCCGGCAAGCTGCAAATGAAGCGCGCCTGCCGCCACCGATTCGGTCTGTGCAGAATTGGGGCTGGCGTGACATTTCCGATCCCGACGGAAGATCCGCCAGGCGTTTTTTCCATCCAATTTACAAAAAAAGCTGGCCAAGATCATCAAAAAGGCAGTCAGCCGGGCCGGGATAAAGTTCGCCACATCGTCCAGCCGGGCCGCACATTTTCCAAAAAAGAAATACCGCTCGTTCTTATAGCCCAGCATAGAATCCATGGTGTTGATCGCCTTATAAGCAAACATCCCCGGAATTCCAAAAAGCGCAAAATAAAACATCGGGGCAGCCACGCCGTCGGAGGTATTCTCCGCAATGGTTTCTACCGTCGCCTTGGCCACGCCCTCCTCAGACAACTGTTCCGTATCCCTTCCCACGATCATGGATACCGCATAACGCGCCTTGGGCAAATCCCGCTTTGCCAGTTCCTGATAGACATTCATGCTCTCTTTTTTGAGGGAATGGGCGGCCAGAAGCTGCCAGCACCAAAAAATCTCCACAAGCAGCCCCGCCATCGGCCAGGATTTTCCCAGGACAAACAGGATTGCCCAGGGAACGACAAAGGCGCACGCGACCATCACCAACGCCAGAATGCCGCCGCAGATCGTCTCACGGACGGGATGCTCCCCCGGCTTTTGGCACCCGCCTGCCGTGCGCAGGAATTTTTCCAGAAAAGAAATTCCGTTTCCCAGCAGACAGATCGGATGATACAGCCACGCGGGATCGCCCAACAGCAGATCCAACAGGAAACTCACCGGCAAAACGCAAATATGTAAATTCATAAGCCGTTACCGTCTGCCCTTTCTCTGTGCATATTCCAGACATTTTTCCAGAAAAGCCTTCGCCACCTGCGGGTTGCCGTAATAGTGAAAATGCGGATAGCCCACAAAAAGCTGGTTCCTGCTGTGCATACATTCCCAAGAACGGGTACTGCATGGTTTCTTTGCCAGATAATCCGATCCGCAGTTGGGGGAATCAAAATAATGGAATTCATGGGCCGGGATCTCGCCAACCTCCTGGCCGAACACGCCCTCCACCCCCTGGGAAAGCTTCACATAGCCAAAGTGATGGTTCAGCTTGGGCGTCTTATAGGCTCCGCCTGGGATCACGCCCACCATTTTATGAGCGTTTCCGTCCATATCCTCCATGCTTTCATGCAGGTACATAAAGCCGCCGCATTCCGCCACGCAGGGCATTCCCTCGGTGATCCGCTTGTAAATGCTTTTTTTCATCAGACGATTCTTGGACAGCTCCTTCGCATGAAGCTCTGGATAGCCGCCGTATAACATCAATCCCTTGGCTTCTCTGGGCACCTCCCGGTCTTTTAATGGGGAAAACCAGATAAGCTTGGCTCCCATTTTCTCCAGCAGCCGGAAATTGTCCTCGTAGAAAAAACAAAACGCGTCGTCTTTGGCCACGGCAATCGGCACAGACTTTGGCAGACGCCAGTCGAAACCGGGATCCTCTTTTATCAGATCCACCTCTGGCAATTCTGGAGCACTCTTTGCCAGCTCCAGCATGCCGTCCAGATCCATGGTTTTTTCCAGAATATTTGCCAGGCGTTTCAGGCGCTCCTGGAAATCGGGGATTTCCTCTGGTTTTACCAATCCCAAATGGCGGCTGTCGATCACGCAGTCGGTCACCTTCGGCACATAACCCAGAACCTTTAAGCGCAGTTCTTCCTCCAACAGCTTTTTCATCCGCTCATACATCATTGGAGATAATTGATTGAGCACCACGCCCTGAATCCGGCTGTCTTTTCGATATTCCAGAAATCCCTTGACATAAGCCGCGATGGAAACGCTCATGCCCTTGCAATTTAAAATTAATACGGTGGGAGTCTGGGTCACGCAAGACAGCTCGTATGCGCTGGCCTGGGTCGTGATGCCGCCCACGCCGTCATAAAATCCCATCACGCCTTCCATCACAGCAATATCCGCATCCTTTGCATTCTCTTCTAGCAGATATCGGGTGACGGTTTCCCCGGTAAAAAACGTGTCCAGATTCCGGGATTTTGTTCCCAGAACCGTGCTGTGGAACATGGGATCGATATAATCTGGTCCGCATTTGAAAGAAGCTACCTTCAGCCCCCGATCCTGCAACGCCTGAAGGATTCCGCAGGTGATCAATGTTTTTCCGCTGCCGCTTGCGCCGGCCGCAATCAATATACGGGGAACGTTCATTCTGCTTTTCCTCCTGTACAAGAAATAATGTAAATCGGGTTTTCTCCCATCATCATATGATATCTGCCCAACTTTTTCGCACGCGACACCATCACCTGCACCACTTCTGTATCCGTCAAAGGCAAAGTCTTGATTACCTCCATCGTTTCCTGCAAAGTCTCCAGCGTAATGCAGTTGATTACCAGCCGGACGGCAGGATTTTTCTTTAGAAGCAGGGCTACAATCTCATGCAGATTCCCGGAAGAGCCGCCGATAAAGCAGTGCGTGGGGGCCTCTAGATCCTGCAACGCCTCTGGCGCCAAACCCTCGATTACATGCAGATTGTCCCGCCCAAATTTCTGCGCATTTTTTCGGATTAAATGAACCGCGTCGGATTTCTTCTCCACGGCATAGACTTTTCCAGCAGAAACCCGCATGGCCATTTCCACAGAGAGGGAACCCGTGCCTGCGCCCACATCGTAGCAGACGGCATCTTCGGGAAGCTCCAGCTTGGCCAGGGACAGCGTGCGCACTTCCTCCTTGGTCATAGGCACGGTCTTCTCGCCTGCTGCATTTCTCATAAACTCCTCGTCCCGAATGCGTCCCGGATAGAAAACCGGACGGGGATTTTCCGCGTAAAATACGCTCAATGGATCGCCCTCGTAATCCGTCAATTCTTCCGCGCGGGCAGAGAAAATTTTCTCCTGCGGATAGGATAAGTGCTCTCCAACGAACAACCGCACGTCTCCCATGCCGTAATCGCACAATTTCTGCGCCAGGATAGCAATTCCCTGAGCTTTGCCCAGAATCCCGAACGTCCCCTCATGCATCCGGATCTCATGTACCAGGTTACATTCCCTGCCGTGGGCGCTGGCCAGTCTGGCATGATCCCAGCTTTTCCCAATCTTCGCCATAAAATAATTCAGAGAAGAGATGCCGGGTATCGCCTGGATCACGGCTTCTTTTGGCAATCCGCCTGCCAGCTTGTCCATCAGGGAACGGCAGCCGCTGTAAAACCCCACATCGCCGGATAAGGCCACCGCCACTTTCTCATACTGGGGATGTTCCAGCAGATATTCCAAAATCCGGTCTGCCCGGTATTCCTTTAACACCTGCTGCCCCGGAACGGCCACAGCCTCCGCCATCCGATCGGCTCCAATCAACAGATCGGCTTCCTGGCAGGCTTTTTGTCCGGCCAATGTCAAAGTCCCGCTGTCACCCATTCCGATCCCCACCAGGGAAACCTGGGGACGATAAGGAATGTTGCAAATAGACTGTAATTTCTTCCTGCACTCCCAGAACGTATCCCCCTGCTCTTGCACCGGACGGCCGATAATCACTAGCTGCACGCCCTGTTGGTTGGCCGCTTCCCATTTTTCCTGAAATCCGCCGGCCTGCCCGGTATCCTTGGTCACCAGATACTTACAGTTCCATTGGCGGAGCATCGCTTCGTTCATCTCTTGAGAAAAAGGCCCCTGCATACAGATCAGATGGCTTCCGGTAAACCCCAGCTCTGCGCAGGACTGCACCACCGAGGGCAGCGACAGCACACGGGCGTAAATCCGGTTTTCATAATCCGGCAGCTCGGTAAAAGCGGCCAGCTCTTTACTCCCGGTCGACAACAGGATATTCCCGCTGGTTCCCTTTAGATACTCCACGGCTGCCGCAAGATCGTCTACATAATGCACCGACCCGCCGGCATCCCCGGCGGCGCATGCCTCCCGGAGCACACGCAGATAGGGAACATCTTGTTTCTTGCAGGCTTCCCGGATATTGACGCTGGCCTGGGAAGCATACGGATGCGTGGCGTCCACCACATGCGAAAACCCTTTTTCTTTCAAAAAAGCTTCGATCTCTTCTTGGTTCATCCGATGCCCGGAACAGGTAAAATTCTCCCGCTCCTTGATCTGCTTTCTGCCGTAATCCGTAGCCGTGCAGATATGCGCAGAAACCTGATTTTCATAGAGATATCCTGCAAGAGCATACCCTTCCGTTGTGCCTGCAAATACCAGTATGTTACACATCTTTATATCCCCGCGGCGTCACCATCCGATCCCCGATTCTCTTCGTCTGGGAATTTCCGATAAATACGGTTGTGAACATATCCACAGCAGTATCCCGCAGCTCCTTTAATGTCGTCAGTTGACTGGCTTCCCCGTCCCTTCCGATATTTACCACAGTAGCGCATACCGTATCTTCGGACTTGTAGCGGAGCATCAGATCGCAGGCTTTTTGCAGATAATCCTTGCGCTTATGGCTGGACGGATTGTATAGACAAATCACAAAATCCGCCTCCGAGGCATGTAAAAGCCGCGCTTCGATTTTCTCCCAGGGAGTCAGCAGATCGCTTAAACTAATCAGACAGAAGTCATGGATCAAAGGCGCGCCCAGTACAGCCGCCCCGGCCGTTGCCGCGGTCACGCCCGGCAGCACTTCCACCGGAACATCCGGGTAATCCTTGCCCACCTCGTACATCAATCCGGCCATACCGTACACACCGGCGTCCCCGCTGCAAATCATCGAAACCGTCTTGCCTTTTTCGGCTTCCTCAAAAGCCATCCGGCACCGCTGCGTCTCTTTTTTCATCGGAGTTGTCAGGAATTCTTTTCCTGCAAAATGTTCTTTTACCAAATCCACATAAACCGTATATCCGATGATGACATCGCTGTTTTTTAAGGCTTCTGCCGCATCAATGGTCATCTGGCCGTAAGCTCCCGGGCCAATGCCCACCACATATATTTTACTCATAAAGAAATCCTTTCTTTTCCGTATTGTTTTTGTAACTGTGAAAGTACTGAACAGTTACTTTTTTCTTAAAATGCCGGGCTCCATTCTTTTATGGCAAAGGCGACCGTCACCCCGTCCCCGGCTGTTTTTCTCAGAATCAGCCGTCCGCCGCCGCTGGCCAAAAGCGCGCTTCGCTCACACACATTGTCCACCCCGGCCACAGACTTTACAAAAGAGGACGGCGTAAACTCGCCCTCAAGGGCGCGCAGTTCTTCCGCAGAAAACGTCACATAGGGGAGGTTTTGCCTCCGACAGTATTCGATAATTCCCGGCTCCTCTTTTTTTAGATCAATGCTGGCCGCCTGTACGAGAGCCTCTTGTGGTATCTGAAGCCTCGCTCTGGCCTCTGACACCGCTTTTGTAATCTTTTCCACAGACGTACCTTTCCTGCATCCGATTCCCACCGTAATCACCTTTGGAATCAGATACAGCGTGTGCAGAAACGGACGCTCTTTCAGAGAGGCAGTCAGGGCGATCCCCAGCTTGGGATTCTTCCCCTGCCCTTTCGGCACCAGTCCCGCAGGCAGCTCCCCTTTCCAGGGAAAATCACTGGAAAAGCCGATGGTTTTCCCTTCCAGAAGCTGGGCGGAAATCTCTTTGGCATATTTCATATCCGAAATCGAGCATCCATTTTGTTTGGCAAATACATCCACCGCAAAAACCTGGTTCAGATCCGTCGCCGTGGTGACTACCGGCTGTGCGCCGATGATCTCCGCCGCTGTCTGCGCCAGATCATTGCCTCCGCCGATATGGCCGGATAATAGGGAAATGGAAAACACCCCTCGCTCGTCTACCACCACCACCGCCGGGTCTGTGGTCTTTTTTTTCACATAAGGCGCAATGCTGCGCACGGCAATCCCGCAGGCTCCCACAAAAATCAGAGCGTCAAATTTGGAAAAATGTTTTCCCGTCCATTCTCCGATTGATTCCTCTATTGGATGACAGGACTGTATAAACTCATTTTCCACAGATTTGCATTTTGCAAAAGCATGCGCCTGCCAGCCTTTTTCTCTCAGTCCCGCAAGCAGCCTCTGACCAAGCGCCAATCCCCGGCGGCTAAAACTGATGACTGCAATCTCCATGTCGGCCCCCATCGTTACTTTGGTTTGCTTCCGATTCGGAATTCCGTGGTAAATTCCGGGTCGTAGAGTTTTGACCTCTCATAAGAACCAGTGGATACGGCATCCCCGATAATCATCAGGGCTGTTTTTGTAATGTTATGCTCCTTTGCCGTCTTAGCCAGCGTCCCCACGGTGCATACAAAGGTCTTCTGATCTTCCCAGGTAGCTTTGTAAACAATCGCCGCTGGTGTATCCTCCTGGTAACCGCCGGCTACCAGTCTTCTGCTCAGTTCCTCCAACATAGATGTACTCAGAAATACCACCATGGTCGCCCGGTGTGCCGCAAAGGATTCGATGCTCTCCTTATCTGGAACCGGCGTTCTCCCGGCCATACGGGTGATGATCACGCTCTGGGAAATGTCCGGCAGCGTATATTCCAGATTCAAAGCGGAAGCCGCCCCGCAGAAAGAGCTGACACCCGGACAGGAATCGTAAGCGATCTTGTCCTCGTCGAGCGCATCCATCTGCTCCCGAATCGCCCCATAAATACAGGGATCGCCGGTGTGCAGGCGCACAGTGGTCTTTCCGTCTTTTTCTGCCTGGCGCATCACTTCCAGGACTTCCTCCAGCGTCATTTTCGCGCTGTCATAAATTTTGCACTCCGGCTTTGCATAGTCCAGAAGCTGCGGGTTGACCAAAGACCCCGCGTAAATAATCACATCCGCCTGTTCTAAAAACTGTTTTCCCCGCAGGGTAATCAAATCCGGCGCGCCCGGTCCTGCTCCCACAAAATGTACCATAATCTTTTATCCTTTCTGTATCTTTTACGCAACTATTCAGTAAACGGTTATCTCGTATGGATTTTTGCCTGTAACGATAAAGGTACCAAACAGTTACTCTTTGACAATAATTAACGAATAATATCCCGCTTGATCCGGGATCTCTTCCACAGAATCGTAAATCTTCTCGTCTTCCATCCCGCAGTTTTCGATCATCCGGCACATGTCTCCGCGTGCTTTCAAGATCTCTTTGACTTTGCCCATTTTCTTTCCGGCTTTCATCAATACCTTTGTACCGGGCAGCTCCAGAGATTCCTCAATCCCATAGGAAGCCGGAATTACATGAAGCGGCTCAGCTTTTTCCACCAGACCCATGTTCAGCCGGGCGGCAACTGCACAGAAAGACGGAATTCCGCTGACGATCTCAAGGGGATATCCCATCGCCTGGATCCGTTTGTGTACGTAAATGTATGTAGCATATACGGTGGGATCGCCCAAAGTCAAAAACGCCACCTGCTTGCCCTCTTTTAAATATCCGGCGATCTGATTAGCCGCCTTCTCATGGCTTTCTTCCAATAACTTTTTATCTTTTGTCATGGGCATGGGAACAGCCACAAGTTCTTTTTCGTCTAGATTGGGATACGCGCCCTTTACGATTTTATAAGCCACGCTCTCCTGCGCCACCTCTCCGGGAACGGCGATAATCGGGCTTTCTTTTACAATGCGCAGCGCCTTGAGTGTTAAAAGCTCTGGATCTCCCGGCCCTACGCCAATTCCATAAAGTTTACCTTGCATAAATATTTTCTCCTTATATTTTTTTCATCAGTTCTCTGGCATTTCTCGTCTCTCCCAGATACCCGCGGGTACTGGAAAAAAAGACTGCCCCCAGCTCGATCTGGTCATAGGAATGGTGTTCCAGATAAAACTGGATCTTATCTGCAATCTGTTCCATCGTTGCTTCCAGCACCTGTTCTTGCTCCAGAATATCCAGCGCCTCGTCCGTGGTCCTGGTCTGCAAAATGGCCAGCGCGCCCTCCCTGGAAATCCCTGCCCGCAGGGCATTGGCCGCCATCAGTTCGCATCGGCTGTCCGCACAGTGGGAATGGGTATTCATAATTCCCCCCGCTATCTTGATCAGCTTTCCAATATGACCCACGAACAGAATGCCGGAAACGCCTTTTTCCACTGCCAGGTCTATGGTTTCCCCGATATAATTGCTGCATTTCATATTTTTTTCAAAGGGAAGAGACATATGCTCTTTCAAAAAAGTCTCCCCATAATTCCCCGGAGTCACCAAAAGCACTTGGCCGCCTTGAGCGATGCGCACATTCATTTCTACCTCAATGCTTCTAATCAGCGCCTGTTCGCTCATTGGCTCCACAATACCGCTAGTCCCCAAAATGGAAATGCCGCCTTCGATGCCAAGACGGGGATTGAACGTCTTTTGGGCAGTTTTTTCACCCAAAGGCACGGTAACCAATACTTGTATGCCGCCCTCATAGCCATATTGACGGCATACCTCCTGCACGTTTTCGGTGATCATCCGTCGGGGAACCCGGTTAATGGCCGCAGCTCCCGGAGGCTGATCCAACCCCGGCAGCGTCACCCGGCCCACGCCGAGGCCGCCTTCAATCCGCACACCTGTCCCCTCGCATTTGGATACTTGGGCGCAGATTAACAGCCCATGGGTGGCATCCGGGTCATCTCCTCCGTCTTTTACCACGCCACAGGACACAAAATCCGCCTCCCGGCAAATACTTTCCAAGGGAAGATTTAACAAAATCCCCCTGGGAGTCATCAGCTCTACCGCGTCCACCTGCTCTTTGCCCAGCAGCATCTTAGCCGCCCCCTTAGCGGCGGCGGCGGCACAGGAACCGGTGGTATAGCCCCTGCGCAGTTTTTTGTTCTTTCTTTTTACATATTCCTGTTCTTTATCTTCCGTCTGCAGGCCCACAAGCTATCCCCCTGTACTATCGTTGTAATATGCGAAAATATTGCCTTTTTCACTGCGTTTATTATATAATTAAGGCTCAAAAAAGTCAATGTTTTCCCAAAAAGCCTTTCTTTTTTCGCTGTTTTTTCTCTTTTTTTTCTTCCGCGGCCAAATCAGCCTCTTTCGGAAACACAACTGTGCTGCTCAAAACCTGGTTGATGTCCGTCAGCTTCAACTCATTGAGCTGGTAAATCAGGGATTTGCTAATCCAGGTCTGGTAATTCATGTCTTCCTGGGGATGCTGCTCCCGCCAGGCGTCAAAATCTTTATGATGGTCCTTTTTCACAAATTCGTCCTGTATAGCGAAAGTAGCGGAAACGGCGAGGGCAAGAGCCTGGGAAAGAGTCATGTCCAGCTCTGCGATATAATGGCTGCCTTCTATGGGCAGAGATTTGCTGCGTATGTGCTCCACTTCCTGATACAGCCTCTGGAAAAAATACGTTCCGTTGTCAGAATAGACAAAACCGATCATATCACTGTAATTTTGCATTGGTTTTCTCCTGTTTTTAAAAATGGGCTACTTGGGATAGTATACCACGGAATGTCTGAAATTTCCAGATACAGTTGGGGGATTCGTCCTGTTTTCGGCGTTTGGACACATTGATTATTTTTTCCAGATATATTATAATGGTTCCCCAAAGAGGAAACGATTATGGACAAGCGACTGAAACAACTGAAACAACCTAGAGTACTGATTATCATACCAGCCTATAACGAGGGAGAACATCTGCTCCAGGTAGTAGAATCCATCCGGCAATGCTGCCCGCAGTGGGATTATCTGGTGGTCAACGACGGTTCTGTTGATGACACCGAAAACCTGTGTGCGCGCCACGGTATTTGCGCGGTGCATCTGCCCATTAACTTAGGGATCGGCGGCGCCGTACAGACCGGCTACCGCTATGCCTGGAAAAATCATTATGACATCGCGGTACAGATGGACGGGGACGGTCAGCACGATGCTAACTTTCTCAAAGAACTGCTGCAACCCCTGGTCAGCCAGGAAGCCGATATTGTCATTGGCTCCCGCTTTATCAGCAAAGAAGGGTTTCAGTCCTCCTTGCTGCGCAGAGCGGGCATCCGGTTTTTGAGCCTGCTGATCCGGCTGTGTACTGGAATCCGCATTTATGACGTAACCAGCGGGTTTCGGGCGGTCAACCGGAAATTTATCCGCATTTACGCAGATTATTACCCCACGGATTATCCAGAACCGGAGGCCATCATCTCTGCCGTCATGCATCAGGGCCGGATAAAAGAAATCCCCGTCATTATGCGGCAGCGGGAATCCGGCACCAGCTCCATCCGCGGGTTTCGGTCTGCCTATTATATGGTCAAAGTATCCCTGTCCATTCTCATCTGCCGCATTACATTTGGAATCCGAAGATAAATTTTGGAAATAAACTTCCAAAATCTACCTGGATGATGCAGCAAGTGCGTCAGGAGGAGGAAATTATGCTGTCTGCAAAACTTATGATAACTTTAGGCATCGGCCTATCCATTTACTTTATCCTTATCCTCGTTTTTTTAAAGCATCGGGCTTTGGATTTGAGATATACCCTGCTGTGGATTTTCAGCGGAATTGTAATGGCCGTGATGGTCTTTTTCCCGTATATATTCCGGGCGTTCATCCGCCTGTTAGGCATCACAAGCACCATGAACGGGCTGTTTGTGTTCTTTATTGGAATGCTGATGATTATCTGCATGTCTCTGACCTCCATCGTCTCTAGGCAGGCCGGCAAGCTGCGGACGCTCACGCAGGAGCTGGCCTGCCTGGAAAAACGCATTCGGGAGCTGGAGGAGAAAAAGCAGGAAGATTAACGCATCTTGTGTTCCACAATCTTCCCCAGATACAAGCCGATCAGAATCAGAGAATAGACCGCAAGATTTCCCTGACGGCTCAGCGCAACGGATACAGAGCATACATTCAAAACCAGCATAGCCAGCATCATCGTCCGCGCCTGCTTTTTGCTCCCTGCATCCCATCGGCTCTTTCTGAAAGTTCGGACAAACGGCACCCATAGCATTCCCCAGATCAGCGGCATACCCACCCGGTATACCAGCAGAGGCAGGAAATTGTCCTGTCCTGCCAAATTGTAAAGAATACCCGGATCGGCGCAGGCCAGCAAATTGAGAATCCATAAAATGATCTTACTTTTTCCATTCATTCCCATATCAAACACCTTCTCAATCTGTTTTTTTCTTTGAACTTAATTATATGCAAACAGGCGTTTGTGCGCAAGAGGAATTTCAAACAGCAAAAAAAGAACGGAATCAGTTCTTTGCCTGGAACTGATTCAGCTCTTTTTGCAGCCATTGTATATCTAATTTTGTACCAATCAAAATGAGGATTCCAATCTTTTCTTCCGAAACCGTTCTTCTGTCTTCCTGGAAAACCTCGTCATACACTATATCCACTTTTCTGACAGAACCATCCGCCATAGGCAGATAGCCTTTCGCCCGCCAAAGTTTGCAGTGGTTTGTATCTCTTAACAACTCCAACAAAAGGCCGATTTTCTCCGACGAAAATGCTTCTGAAAAGTGAATGGTCCAAGTGAGCAGTTCTTTCACATTCTTTGCCCCCAGAAGCATTTTCACGGTTTTTCTTGCATCACGAACAACTATTTTATTTCTATTTTCTGCTGCCTCCCATTTGCGGTCTGGGCATTCCCCTTCGCCAAAAGTATCTCTGGTAATCTTCTCCATGGGTACATCCACAATTCCAACCGCGGGATTGACTTTTCGCAAGTCCTCTTTGATATTTTGAACCTGCTGTAAATCTATTTTTTCCGCAAAATTCAGATAAATGGTGCGCGCTGTGCGGATCTGGTCATAGAAGAACTCGCCTGCCACTTTCAGCAAAACCTGGATCTTTTTGGCGTTTACAACCATAATACAGCGATTTAGCTTTACCCTGGCAATCCTTTCGCAAGCTTCTGCCACGCCCCGGATATCGGCGGCGCCAGTGGGCTCCACAATGATATAGTCTGGATTTTCCTGCTCGACAAGGAGCCGCACCGCTTCCTGAAAACTTCCTTTTACTGTACAGCAGAGACATCCGGCCGTCACTTCCTTTACACAAAGCGAATGTTCGGCAAATTCCTCCGCGTCCAGATTGATCTCCCCGATTTCATTTTCAATAACCGCCACCCGATATCCTGCATACGCAGTTTGCAGCATCTTTTTAATTAATGTCGTCTTTCCATTTCCCAGCAGGCCGCTGTATAGATCCAATTTCACCATTATTTTTTATAAAAATCCCGTCCATATCTGCCAGCTTCTTCAAAGATCGGCATCATCGCCTTCATAACTTCATCTGGGTTGTCTGAGTCAACCAGCATGAAACCAAAGAATATGTAACTGCCATAAGGCGCATAAGTATCGATCGCCCTGCGGACTTCCGCCTGCATCTCCTCCACTGACGCCGTAGGCTGAGCCGGTTTGCCGTTGGTGTCGTATCCGCCGATAACCGTTAACTGGCTGCCGTATTTGTCCAATATTCCGGCAAGGTCGTTGATTGGCTGCGCAGAACTCCAGGCCACGTTGCCCTCTTCAATAAAATCCTGGATAACATCTTCGCACTTGCCGCAGCAGTGGATAGCCGGAATCATGCCCATCTGGCGGATGGCGTCGTTGACTTTCTTATGGCTGGGCTTGATCAGCCGGCGGTAAATATCTGGAGCCATAAACAGCCCGCGTTCTGTGGCAACATCGTCAAAAGACGTAATCATATCGGGATGGAAATATTGATGGATCCTCTCGGCCAGACGGATTTTGTAATCCGCAACCGCGTCGAAGAACTCCAGGCAGGCTTCTTCGTCTTCGATCATCGCGCACAATGCGTTTTCAAATCCCATGATGTGCGTCATCCGCAAAAAAGACCAGTTCCAGCATTGATACTCTACCAACTGGGTTTCCGGGTTTCCCGCAGAAAGCTGGGCTTTCGCGCTGCCCTCCCAGTCATAGGCGTCCAAATCCGGGAATACCACCTTTTCTTTCCATTCGGCAATGTCGTCAAACTGGCTCTGATTTGGCAGCGGCGTACCCTGTCCGCCGGAAGAGCGGGTAACCGCCCAGCCCACGCCGAAACCGTCTTTTCCTCCTGTACGCGGGCCGTTTTCAAAAGTTTCCTCCGCCCCGCCGCACATCAACATCTCTGCAAAAGAAGGCACCCACTCTGGTTTTTTATGTTCCAACGCCAACAAACAATTTTCTTTACTGGTAATCATCCTCTTCTCCTTATAAAAACAATATTTTAATATGCCCTCATTATAGACAATGCCCTGTTCTTCTGCTATACTCGAAAAAGAGAATTTTACGCACAAAAACACTACAAAAAGCAGTATAGGAGTCCATATGAATATCTATATGAGCATGTTATACTACCAGCTTCAAAAAAATCATAAAATATCCTACAATCATAAAACATTCTTGGACAAAACGCCGCTGAAGCTTCCCATGCATTTTACTGGATCTTTACCGTCCCCGGATTACCTGTACGTTACAGACAGCGAAAATCTGGGGCATATGGATAACCATATGGACAGACTGCATATTCTGTGTCTTGGCGCGCCGTCTTCTACGTCTCAGAACGCCCGTTACGAAAGGATCACAGTTGAGGACGACGATCCCTGCTGCGACGTTTACAGCCTCCATAATGAAGTGTCCATGATTTTTCAAATGTATCAGGAATGGGGAAATGCGCTTACCGAGATTGCCTATGGCAGCCAGGATATTCCAAAGATGCTGCGTACCAGTGAAAAAATTCTGGAAAATCCATGTATTTTAATTGATACAGACTTTTCCTACATGGCGTATAGCACGAACTTTTTCACTGCGGAAAAAAATTTGATTCTGGACAGTGCAGATTCTTCCAGCACTCCTTTAAACTATGTAAACGAGTTCCGGCTGGATCCCGAATTTAAGAAACTTACGCGAAAAAAGGGCGTCTTTTTGTATGAGGAGCATAGAGAATTGGGAAGGCTCCTATGCTATAATCTCACCTATCACAACCGATACTTTGCACGGCTGATCATGCACGAATCTCACCACCCGATAAGCGAGGCGGACAAAAAACACCTGTCCATCCTGGCTCGCAGTATCCAGCTTATCTTTGATACCCGGACCGAGTCCTTAACTTTTTCCAGCCGCGCCGGAAATGTCCATCAGCTTGTGGAAACGCTTGCTATGGAAAACAAACCAATGCGCGAAGCCGATGTTGACCGGATACTCCTTGGTTCTGGATGGCGCCGCGATGACCATTATCTAATGATTTACCTGAAATTATTTGCCTCCTCCGGAATTACCGCGAACACGGCCTACTTGTGTTCCAAAATCGAAAAAATGTGGAAAGGCTCCTGTACGTTCCCGCATGATGAGGGAATCCTCTGGCTCCTAAATCTGAACCTTTACCAGCATTCGCACGATTACCCGTTTTACGACACGTTTGCTTATTTTCTGCGCGAAAGTTTATGCCAGGCCGGAATCAGCAACAATTATACCGACATCGGACGTACCTCTCTTTTTATTCAGCAGGCAAAAACTGCGCTGGAAATCGGCGGGCAGAAGAACCCCACGCACTGGTATCATTATTTCAAAGATTATGCGCTTGATTATATGTTTTCCCAATGCACGCTGCAATTTCCCGCGGAAGAACTCTGCCATCCGGCTATTTTAAAACTTCGCCGACACGACGCCGAAAACCATACGGAATATCACAGGACTTTGAAATCCTATCTGGAACATAAATTTTCGGTTACGAATACTGCCGAGGCTTTGTTTATCCATCGGACAACCCTGATCCACAGGCTGAAAAAGATCCAGGGATTATGCTCCCTGGATCTGGACGACCCCCGAACGGTCCAGCACTTAATGCTTTCTTTTTCCCTGCTTGCATAGAAGCCTGAAACCTGCTTTACGTCAAATCCTTTGTCTCCGCCCGACAAACGGAAAGAAAGGCAAAAGCCAGCGAGACAATCGTCAAAATTACCGGAAGAACAGTGTTGTTCGCCATGGTCAGATCTCCGATATTCGCCTGCGTCAGAAAAATTAGCAGAAAAGAGGTAATGATCGTCGCCTTGGAAGACTTCATCGCCATACCGACAAACAAGGCGATAAAACCCATTGTCACAATCACCATGGCTTTTACAATCAACTGAATATAAAAGCCGGGGCCTGTCATGTCAAAGTCAATTGGAAACGCCGATTCCAGAAACCGTGAATTTGCCAAAATGCCCCCGTAAATCACAAGCTTGGTCAGCACCAGCGCTGTGAAATTGAAAATCCAAACCGCAAGCATCTGAGAAATAAGGATTTTCTGACGCTTAATCGGATAGGAAAACATCAGATTCATCGTCTTGTTTTTGTAAGCGCTTACGATAAAAGAGGCCAGCATCACCCCGGTAAAAACCAGAAAGGACATACTTGTAAACAGCTCAATAGAGGGCGAGATTGTCTCGTTGCCGGGAGCCGTATCGGGTACTCCGGTGTCTGGATCGTTGGCAATCCCCAAAAAGGCAAAGGAAAAAAGAAACAGATACAAGATTACAGCTAGGATTGCGGCATTTCGGATATACTTGCCAATGTTGTTTTTCTTCCATTCTAATTTGATTAATTTCAGCATTCTTTTTCCCCTCCTTCTGTCAGCTTCAGGAAATAGTCCTCCAGCGTCTCCCCTTTTTTCGCAAGGGCGCTGACCGAAACGCCGTTCAAGGCCAGAACCCTGGAGAGATCCTGAGTAGAAACTTGGTTATCGTAGATACGGATTTGCCCGTCTTCGACAATCTTAAAATTCGTAAGCCCCAGCTTTTCGCTCAGGACATACGCCGCCTTTTCCGGGTTTTGTACGGATAGCTCAATATAAGCCAGACTCATCTGTTCGATTTCTCTCATGCTAATCTCTTTGTTCATTTTGCCGTGATGGATCACGCCGATGGTATCGACGATGCTCTCAATCTCGGAAAGGATATGCGTGGAAATCATAATGGTGATTCCGTATTCCCGGCACAACATATGAAACAGTTCGCGGATTTGTTTCATACCAGCAGGGTCGAGACCATTAGTCGGTTCGTCCAGAATCAGCAGTTCCGGCTTGCACAGAATCGCCCGCGCAATCCCAAGCCGTTCTTTCATTCCCAGGGAATAATTCTTGACCGGTTTGCTCGCCGCACTTGTCAAATCCAGCATTTCCAGCGCGTTCTCAATGCTCCCATGCTCATAATATCCCATATACTCGCAGTGCAGCTTTAGATTCTCATATCCCGTCATATGTCCGTAAAATGTGGGAAATTCAATGATACTCCCCATGCGCTTCAAAACCTCATAGGACTGCGGGGTAAGCGTTTCCCCAAGGATTTCAATGCTACCGTCTGTGGGCTTCCAGAGATTCGTCAGCATCTTCATCACCGTGGTCTTCCCCGCTCCGTTCGGGCCGAGAAAGCCGTAAATTTCTCCTTTCTTAATGTGAAGGCTGACGTCTTTTACCAGTTCTTTTCCGTCAATGGTCTTTGTCAGATGATTTGTCTGTAAAATATAAGACATTTGATTCCCTCCTTCCTAATCTGGTTACCATTGTAACGGATGCGATTTTCAAAACTCTTGAATGAATCTTACAAATTTCTTTCCATGTACTTTAATTTTACGGTAAATGTAGTTTTTACAAAGGGAGTGCTCTCCAAAAGAATCTCCCCGCCCATCTGCTGCGCCAGATTCTTCGCAATGGTCAGTCCCAGTCCATTGCCCTGTATGCTGCGGCTGCGGGAATCCTCCATGGTAAACAGGCGGTCAAAAATGCGTTTGGCAAAGACTTTGTCTATTCCCTGCCCTTTGTCCGTCACCTCCACATACACCGTATTTTCTTCTGTTCTAAGAAATACACCCAAATAGTTTCCGGCAGAACCGTAGCGGATGGCGTTGGAGATCAGATTCAGGAAAATACGCTGCAAGGCCTCTGGATTCCCCTGCACATAGACAGCAGTATCAGGCAGAACAATCTCCACTTGAAAATCCGTCTTTGACAATATCTCATAAAAATCCAAAATGCTTTCGCGGCAGATCTCGCAGATATCCACTGTGGAAAGCTCTATGTCCATATCGCCCGCCTCTATTTTTGCCAGCGTAAAAAACTGATGAATCAGTTCCATCACATTTCTGGCCTTTTGCTCAATCTTTCCCAACGTTTCCTGCACGGCGGCCGCATCTTCATTTACCCGCAGGATCTCCAGATACCCCAAAATCACAGTCATCGGCGTTTTCATATCATGGGAAATGTTCGAGAGCATCCGCTTGGCCGCTAACTCTGAACGGCGGGAATCCGCCTTGGTTTTTCTATGATTTTCCAGCAAGCGATTAATCTGGGCAGCCAGCTCCATCAACTCTTTGTTTTCGGTAAACACCATCACCCGCTCGTCGCTGTCCGTATTTAGAATCTCTTTTAACTTCTCATGAATTTCCCGCAGACTTTTTTGTATACCGGTTCGGAACGCTAATTGCTGATAAATGAGTATACACAGCAAAAACAAGATAATAAAACTCAAAAATAACATAATTGTCTCATCGCTCATTTTATTTCCCCCAGCTTATAACCAATTCCCCAGACGGTGACCACATACTGAGGATGGCGGGAATCGTCTTCGATTTTACTGCGCAGCCTGCTGATATGTACGTTTACGGCATTCTCATCGCCGCAGTAGGCGTCGTTCCACACAAGGGAATAGACCTGATCCTTCGTATAAACTTTTTTTGGATTTTGCAGAAACAGCTTCAAAATCTGGAATTCTTTCGCGGTCAGCTCCACCCGCTTCCCTTTTTTGGTAAGGGTATAATCCGACAGGTTCATGCTCAAATCTCCCGCCGTAAGAATCACCGGATCCGCAGCAGATGTATGGTCATACTGCGTCGTCCTGCGCAGGTTCGCCTTGATCCGCGCCAGAACCTCCACCACGGAAAACGGTTTTGTGATGTAATCGTCCGCGCCCAATCCCAGACCCAGCGTCTTATCACTCTCCGTATCTTTTGCAGAAAGAATGATAATCGGGACAAAGCTGTTTTGGCGGATATGCCGCATCACGTCCATACCGCTGATTTTCGGTATCATCAGATCCAATAAAACAAGGTCAACGAAAACCTCGTCAAACTTCCTGCAAGCTTCCTGTCCGTCAAACGCACAAAGCACTTCATAATCTTCCGTTTCCAGATAGCTTTTGAGCATTTCGCTGATTTCGGTATCGTCTTCTACCAGCAGAATTTTATAGTTATTCATCATGCCTCCTCCTATTTGCATCTATGTTATCATAAGTTGACACAAAAAGCCAACGGACAGGAGAGTTTACGGCCACAGAGAAGCAATTGCGATCCGTCTGAATATAAATGTGTCTTTTCGTATATTTTTTTGAGAATTTTAACGATACGGCAAATACTCTAAGAACCGCTTTACCGCGAGGGAGGCGTTTTTCTTGCTCCGCAAAGCAATACCGATTTTTCTATATGCGGGAACGTCTAATTCTTTTGCGACAATCCGATAAGGCGCCCGCTTCAATATCAGTTCCGGCAAAATACTGATGCCAAGTCCGCTTTCCACCATGGACATGATCGCGTAGTCATCCCATGTGGTAAAATGTATTTGGGGTGTCAGATGGCAGCGTTCAAATATTTCCGAAGCGTCTGCTTTCGCCCCTTTTTCCAAGAGCAGAAACGGTTCGCCGCACAGATCCACAACTGGAAATTTCTCAAGGTGCGCAAGGGGATGGTTTACCGGAAGGATGGCAAGCAGCCTGTCCTGCTCCAAAAAATAAGTTTCAAATTCGGGATGGGCGGGCAGGCGCAGGAAGCCGCAGTCAACGCGCCCAGTCAATATCCATTCTTCAATTTCCGTATAATCACCGAGAAGCAACTCATAGTCAATGTTTGGATATGCCTGTTGAAATCTTCGGATAACGTTCGGAAGCCAATGTGTCGCCACACTCGAAAATGTGCCGATACGGATAAGTCCCGATTGCAATCCGTTCAATTCGTCCAACTCCATTTGCAGTTTTTCGTATTCCATACAGATATTTTTTGCATGGGGAAGCAGCTTCATTCCGTCACTCGTCAGCTTTACGCCGGACTTTCCTCTTTCCAGCAGGACGATTTTCCATTCTTTTTCCAAGTCGTTAATCATACGGCTGATGCCGGACTGGGAGTAGTTTAATATTTCAGCGGCTTTTGTAAAACTTCCGTATTCTACTGTTTTCACAAACGCCATATATTTTTGAATATTCATATCCATATCGTCACCTTCCTGAAATCTGATTTTATCATGTTTTCTATGATAAACATTCGCTTTTGTTATTTCAAAACAAATGGTAGACTGAAAAAGAAAAAAAGTCAAGCAGGAGTGTAAATGCCATATGTTTTATGTAAGTGAAATACAAACCGAAGCCCCTGGTCGTTTTCAGACGCGGCTTCAGGAACTTGTCTACAAAGAGTTGGAGAGACTGCAGATTCCCTTTGAACGCGTCGATACAGACGAAGCGATTACAATGAAGGATTGCGCCGCCATTGACAAAAAATTAAATATGAGCATGGTAAAAACGCTGTTCCTCTGCAATCGTCAGCGGACGCGGTTTTACTTATTTATTACAGCGGGAAATAAACCGTTTTCTTCCAAAAATTTCAGCAATGCGTTAGGAAATGGTATGGGTGCAGCGACGGCACGACAACAGTATATATGAAAGTGCGGACACAGGATATTTACCAGAAACTTCTACCGCATTCCAAACACACTGCGGGCGTTATCGAGGTGTAATTTATGGAACTTTATCAAAACAGAATCGTGGTAAAAGTAGGGACTTCCACACTCACGAATGAAATGGGAAAAAGCGACCTGCGTTCTTTTGACCGTCTTGCGTGCGTCCTGTCGGACATCCAGAATATGGGTTATGAAATGATTTTGGTGTCTTCCGGCGCGATTGCGGTCGGAACAAATAAACTGAACATGAAAGAACGCCCGGCCAGTATCCGTATGAAACAGGCTGCCGCGGCAGTTGGCCAGTGCAGCATTATGTATCTGTATGACAAGTTTTTTGGTGATTATGATAAGACAATCGCGCAAATTCTGCTGAACGCAAGCGATATTGAGCAGGAAGAAAAAAGGGAAAATCTGATAAATACATTTAACGCTTTGCTGGAAATGGAAATCATTCCCATAGTCAACGAAAACGATTCCGTGAAGTTTACAGAGATAGAATCCGAGGAGAGATTATTTGGCGATAACGATGTGCTTTCCGCTGTTGTCGCTGTTTTATGCAGAGCGAAAAAGCTGGTTATTCTGTCGGATATTGATGGCCTGTATGACGCCGACCCGCGCCTGCACGCCAACGCAAAACGAATAAGCCGGATAGAACAGATAGATGAAAAAGTATATTCCCTTGCGGGAGGGGAAGGTTCAAGGCGCGGAACGGGCGGCATGAAAACCAAATTGCAGGCAGCCGGATTAGCCATCGCGCAGGGCATAGACACGATTATCACGAATGGGAAGAATCCCGAAGCGTTGTATGAAATTTTAAAAGGCAAAGAGGCGGGAACGCTGTTTGCCGGAAAAGTATTTTAGCATAGGATTAATTTATAGCCAGAAATCCGCCGTCTTCTGCTGAATTTATTTCAATATGCTATATACACATTCCAATAGAGTTACAGCAAGAACGATATTAATCAAGCGATAATGCCGCAGATAGATCCTCTGAATTGCCAGCCCTGCACCGATCCATGCCGATGTTGCAGCTGTTCCAATCGTCGCAATCACAAACTCAAAGAAAACCAGCACATGCAAAGATGTACTGTAATTCGTCACATATCCGGTCAGGGCCGTAATTCCAAACAGATAAATCTTTACATTCACGAACTGAAGTAAAAACCCTTTCCAAAATGAAGCGGCCCTCTCCCTACTTTCTTCATTTGGATCTCCAAATGCAATATGAACTGCCAGCCAAAAGATATATATCGCGCCCACATATTTCATTACTCCCAACACATCCGGCAGCAGGGTACTCACTCCATAGACAAATACCGCGCAGATCATCTGTACAACATAATATCCAGAAAAAATCCCCAAAAAGAGTGGAGCGCCTTTTTTCCATCCATAATTTGTCACAGTATTCAAAGCCAGAATATTACCCGGCCCTGGTGTAAACGCATTGATCAGAGAATAAACAAAAAAATTACCTATTACATAACCTGGCATAATAACGCCTCCTTCTGCCTATGATTATACAGCAAACTTCATGTAACAGGTAATACCGATCACTTATGCCAAAACATAGGCTAAACCTATGTCTCAGTTGTCCTGGTACCGTTTCAGAGCTTCCACATAAATTTCTCCCAATCTGGATAGCTTCCTATCTTTATTCAGGATATATCCAATCCGCATAGTCTCATCCTCTTTTAGAGGGACAGAAATAATCGAATCTCCATGGAGATAATTTGGAAAAATACCACTTGAAATTGTATAGCCATCCAGCCCAATCATAAAATTTACGATAGCTGCACGGTCACTGATCTTAATATTCTTTTCTGCAATCTCATTGCTAAACAGCTCCTCCGCAAAATTGGAAGACTCATAAGCCCCCTGTACAAAGTTTAGCCTTGGATATGGCTTTAGATCTTCCAGTCTGATCTTTTTGTGTTCTGCCAGTGGATGGCCTTTTCGCAAAAACACATGTGGAATTACTGCAAACAATTCATAAAAATTCAGTCCATATTCTTCAAAAACTTTTAACAACACATTTTCATTTGCTTTACTAATGTAAAGCACGCCAAGATCACTGAAACGGTTCCTGACGTCCATAATAATCTGATATGTCTGCGTCTCATTTAAAATAAACTCATATCTTTCCTGTCCGAACTGCTTTACCAGTTCCACAAAGGCATTGGCGGCAAATGTATAATGCTGTGTAGAGATACAAAATCTCTGTTTTTCCGGGCGCTTGTCTATGTAACGAGATTCCAGCAGTTCCATCTGCTGCACAACCTGCCTTGCATACCCTAGAAATTCCATGCCTTCCGTTGTCAACGCAACACCCGTCCGGCATCGGTTAAAAATGGTTATCTTTGCTTCGTTCTCCACTTCTTTGATTGCTCCAGAAAGGCTTGGCTGCGAAATAAATAAGTCTTTTGCCGCTTCTGTGATAGAGCCTTTCTCTGCTACTGCAATCATATATTTTAATTGCTGTATTGTCGTATCCATCCTCCCCTTTCTAAAATAAAATCTAATGGGATCATCCATCCTTTTTTGTAACAGTAAAGGCTAAATTGTCACAAAAAGACTTGTTCTCTTCCATTTATTCATGTTATCATAAATCCATACAAAATCCTATGAAAACATGCAAAAACTGCCGGAAATATCCCCGGTTTTAAAATTTAAAAAGGAGAATTCTGTTATGCAGGAAGAATGTATGATTTGCAAAGCGCCCCTTCAATATCTGGAACAGGATACGCTGATGGAGTGCGCAATTTGCCATAAAAAAGAAAACAGCAAAACCCAGTGCATAAACCAACATTATGTATGCAACGAATGCCACGAAAAGGGGATTGACCGCATCATCGGAGTCTGCCTGAAAGAAACTTCCGCCAATCCCATTCAGGTTATGGAAAAGCTGATGGATCTGGATTTCTGCCATATGCACGGCCCGGAACACCATATTATGGTTGGTTGTGCACTGCTGACGGCCTATAACAATGCGGGCGGAGAACTGGAACTGGAGCCGGCCCTGATGGAGATGCAGAGCCGCGGAAAAAGCGTTCCCGGAGGCACCTGCGGATTCTGGGGAGCCTGCGGCGCCGGCATCAGCAGCGGGATGTTCCTTTCGATTGTTACCAAATCAACGCCGCTTGCCCAGGAAGGATGGGGACTGGCAAATCAGATGACTTCCCATGCGCTGCAAAAAGTTGGAGAAGTCGGCGGCCCCAGATGCTGTAAACGGGATTCTTATCTTGCTATTTTGGCAGCAGCAGCATTTGTAAAAGAAAAGCTGGGAGTCGAAATGGAGACACAGAAGATTGTCTGTCATTATTCCGAGAAAAACAATCAATGTATTGGGAAAAGATGTCCGTTTTCCCATTCCTGAGGATCCATCCCTTCCTGACAATACATTTTAGTGAACGATTCATTATGTAAAATCAATGAATCGTTCACTAAAAGCCAAACGGCAACTACAATGGTTTCCCGCCGGCAAATAATTCCTTTATGTTCGCTAAATGTTCTTCGTTTTCAAGCAGAAACAGCGGGCTGCACTCCTCGACATCGATCTTCCTGCGGCTGAGTCTCCCTGCAAATGCAATACAGGATTTCTGCCCGCATTTGCCGCAGTTTGTCTGGGGAAGTTCTTTGTAAATCAGAGGCGGCGCCGGATGTACAAAGGTGCGGTAATCCGGGGTGATTTTATCCTTTCTGGAATCAATATCATTCAAAAAATCCATCACCCATTCAAGAAGCTCCCGCAAATGCGTAACGGTATCAAATCGCGTGACATTGATATTGTTCTTCATGATTGTAAACCTTATGATGCCCTTTTTGAACGAAATGCTTTCTGATTCTTTTTTGTAATCTGCCTTCGGCAGTTCTGCATTGATGTAAGGGATCAACGGTGTCAGATCACAATCCGCCACGGTAATTCCTTTTAACTTCGATTTATCCGCCATACAGGGGGATGTTTCTATAATATCGATTCTGTGAATCATTTCAAACCCTTTCCTTTGCAATTTCCATAAGCGCTTGAGCGAGCTGGTCTATCTCCGCTTCTGTATTGAACCAGCCTGTGCTGATCCGCAGCGTTCCGGTCTGAATGGTTCCGATTGCCCGGTGCGCCTGCGGGCTGCAATGAAGTCCCGCGCGGGCCATCATCCCGTATTTCTGATCTAATATTTTTGCCGCGTCATATGGTGTCATGTCTTTGATATTCAAAGAGAGTAGACCCAGGCGTTCCTCTTTTTCTCCCGGCCCGTACAGAGTGATATTTTCCACATCCTGAAGCGAAACCATCAGTCGTTTGATAAGCTGCTGTTCCTGTTTGCAGATTTTATCCACGCCGATTTCCGAGATATATTTTACGGAGGCATATAACCCGGCAATCCCAATGATGTTGACCGTTCCGACCTCATAGCGATCCGGCGGGTCTTCGGGCGAGTAGGGAGATACGGACATGCTTCCGGTGCCGCCCTCTTTGAGCGTATCCAAAACACACCCGTCTTTGATGTACAAGCCGCCTGTCCCAGTGGGTCCCATCAGACCTTTGTGTCCGGTAAATGCTACAAAGTCCGCGCCAATCTCTGTCAAATCCATTGGAATGGCGCCCGCGGTCTGCGACGCGTCCAGCAGTACCAAAGCCCCATATTGATGAGCCAAGTCCGTTAGTTCCTGAACGGGTAAAATATTTCCAATCACATTGGAGCCATGGATAAATACCGCAAGGCGGCATCCCTGGGAAAGCACGCGCTTAGCTTCCGCCAAATCCAGCGTGCCGTCAGAAGAAACGCCGATGGTGCGGATATGAACTCTGTGGGATTGCTCCATCTTTTTCAATGGTCGCCACACGGCATTGTGCTCAATGGCAGTAGTCGCCACACAGTCTTCCGGCTGCAGGATACCCTTGACTGCCAGATTGATGGCCTCGGTAGAATTTGCCGTAAAAACAACATTAGATGCCCTGGAAATATGCAGCAGACGACAGATTGCTTTTCGGGTATCGTATAGCAGCTGATCACCCTCCAAGGCCGCCGCATAGGTTCCCCTCCCTGGACTGGCGCCAATGTTTTTTATGTAATGTACCATCTGTTCTGGTACACAATCTGGTTTTGGGTAAGAAGTTGCCGCATTGTCAAAATACATATCCATTCCCTCCTTTCCATAACGAAACGCTTTTTTCTTTATCTTTTCGCGTCTGAAAAATCAGTCAGCTCTCTCAGCATCTCCTCGGCCCGTCTGCTCCCTTCCTGACTAATGGAATAATATGTCCACTTTCCGTCTTTCCGCGCTGTGACAATCCCGGAATCGCATAATATTTTCATATGATGCGATAGCGTTGACTGGCTGATCTGTAATTGCTCCAGCAGCACACAGGCGCATTTTTCGCCGCTTCGTAGCATCGCCAAAACCTGCAAACGGTTTTCATCACAAAATGCTTTAAAGACTCTTGCATCCGCAGTATGATTTCGCATTGTCTCTCCTCATATCTATTTTTTTCGATTTATATGTTTATTATATACATCAGATTGAAAAATGTCAATCTATTTTCTTGACACGGTATACTTTTTCTGGATAGCCGCGGGAAGCTTCTCATACTTTACTTCGCTCCATTCCAGAACACCACGTGCGCACGTCACGGCAAAGACTCGTCATCAACTGCCGGTTTGTCTCCTCCGTCTGACAATAGGCAAGGAACCGATTTTCATAAGACACAATAATCTCGTTGATTTCCCCGCCCCTTTTCTTTTATTAGTTGATAAAAGCTGCTATTTGGAGCATACAAGAATTAGTGGCTTTTATCAGCTAATTATTTCGTATAACTCAAGCAGGCATTTTTCTCTTGACAAATAAAGGAAATATGACAAAATATGGGAAAGAACTATAAACCCAACAGCGTAAAAGGAGCGTGTATAAAAATGGATAAAAAAGCAATGTATAACTTAACTTATGGATTATTCGTACTTTCTACCCGTTTGGACGAGAAAGACAATGGCTGCATTATCAATACCGCAATACAGTTGACTTCCACTCCCAACAGAATCAGCATCGCCGTAAACAAAGACAATTTTACACAAGAATTGATAAAAGAAAGCGGTAAATTCAACCTCTCCATTTTGAGTGAACAGGCAAGTTTTGAAATCTTCAAACATTTTGGTTTCCAATCTGGAAAAGACACGGACAAGTTTAAAGACTACCTTGCCTGCAAACGCAGCGAGAACGGTCTTTACTATATCACAGAGGGGACGAATGCCTATATCAGCGCCACCGTAGAACAGGCGATTGACCTTGGAAGCCATACGCTGTTTATTGCTTCCGTGGATGATATGGAAGTACTGGCGTCGGAGCCGTCGGCTTCCTACGCCTATTATCAGTCCTCCATCAAGCCAAAACCGCAGGAAACCACAGGAAAAGGAACTACTGCATGGCGCTGTACGGTATGCGGATATATTTACGAGGGCGAAGAACTGCCGGCAGATTTCGTCTGTCCTCTCTGCAAACATCCCGCCTCAGACTTCGAGAAAATAACGGTATAAATACCCATTGCACAGCGATTCCGGGGGATAGACTTCCCCCGGAATTACCTTTATCCTTTATATCTCGTTCACCAATTCCTGCCACCGTTTGTCTGTCTTCAAAAAACCATAGACTTTTTCATCCTGAAAATGGGTTTGCAAATTCTTTTTTATCTCCGCCAGGAAATCTTCCTGCGGTGCTTTAAACGCCAGATGTTCATAGAGCGGGGATTTGACCCAGCCGCAGATATTTTTTACGTTTGCAAGCATTTTTTCCATAATCTCTATAACTGTATCTGCATCTTTCTTTGCCGTCGCCAGATCCAGTGCGCAGGAAACTCCCTGATATTCGCCCATCTCAAATATATCTGCCAGGCTTTTTTGCTTCTCTACCAAGATGCGGGCCTTTTCCTGGTTTCCTTCCTCCATAGCCAGCATATAAATACCGTGCAGTTCCATACTGACATATTGATAACTGGAAAGCAGCAGTTCTTCATATGCTTGATATGCTTCGTCGGTTCTCCCGGTTTTGCCGTAAATTACTGCCTGTTTTCTTTTTCTCTCTGGATCCCTCCTGGAAAAATAAGACAGATATGTTTCTGCTTTTTCATACTGTTCCTTTCTTACATAATAACCAAACAAAGAATCCGCTGCACTGTTTCTGAGATCTTCCTGGTCGCTTTGCAAAGCCCGTACATAACAGTCATAAATAAATTCTTCAAAATTTTCCAGAACGGGAAGTTTCTTTGCCAGACGCCATGCATCAAACATCAAAGCCATGCGATAGATCAGCGGCGCACAGTTGGGATATTCCTCCAGTTTCCTTTTCGCCCATTGAAACGCTTCTTCAAACGTTTCGTTTTGCAGTTTCCGATCCGCCTCATAAATCAAGTGATTGATTTCCTCTTCTGTGAGTTCCTCACGGAACGATAACAAAGTGTCAAGCGTAACGCCCAGTAATCGGGCAATCGGGCACAGCAGCATAATATCTGGATAGGAATTTCCATTCTCCCACTTATTGACTGCCGGGGCCGTTACGCCAAGGCGGTTTGCCATTTCCTCTTGTGTCATGTTTTTGCTTTTTCTGTTTTTCCGTATTACTTCACCGATTTGCATATGACATCCTCCTTTGATTTCCTGTCTTTATCATATCAGACCATGCCGGACGCTACAATTGAACCATTTTTAACTTTTGCGAAAGAAAATTAACTGTTATTCACCTTTCTTTCTCCATGAAGTATAGGCAAAATACAGGAACACCCCGCCGATGATCACATAAACCAAAGTCATTTCTATATTGCCGGACAATCCGCTGACAACGGCAGCCGCCAGCCAGATCAAAGCCAAAATACTGCGAACCCATACATGACGCATAATCTTTTCCTCCTTAAACTATCTGTGTTTGTGATGTCTATATCCTAACAGAAAAAGGAGGTCTGTGCGAAAGTGTCCGCAATCGGCAGTTTTTTGACCGCGAATCAGTTGGTCATTCCACGCGCACCCCATGATAGGACAAAGTAGCGACCGCCCGAAAGGTATTGCCCATACAAGTGGTCTGCACCATGCCGTCGTATTTCTCTGCCGCAGTCTGGGCGCTTTTTAGCCCCCATCCATGCAGGCCGTTCTCTTTTTTTGTAGTTTTGAGCGTTCCGTTTTCCTGCAAAGATACCGACAAAAAAGGATTCTCCACCTTAATTACCAACATCTGGTGAATGCGGCGTATGGTAAGCTGGATGCAGCGCTGTTCAGATCCCGGCACTTGCCGCGCCGCCTCCAAAGCGTTATCCAGAAGATTTCCCAGTACGGCGCACAGATCTGCGCTTCGGATGTTGGTATGACGCGGAAATTCCACCTGTGCCTGCAACTGTATATTGTCAGCCGCAGCTTCTGCCGCTTTCTGATTAATCAGATAATCCACTGTCTCGTCCCCAGTCCAGACGCTGTCTGTCATCTCACGAATGGGCGCTTGCAGCTCGTCCAGATATTGAATCGCTTCCCTGTATTTTTCATGGGAGAGGAGCTGACGCAGCGCTCCGATATGATTGTGAAAATCATGAAACAGCTTTGCATTTACCGCATAGGCGTGATTCAGCGCCGTATAATCCCGTTCCAATAGCTCTGCCTGCTGAGATTTAAACTCGGCCAATTCCTTTTCCATTTCATACTGCCGATTTACCTTGTATACCAAGCTCGACATCAACAGCACAACGGCCAGAATCGTCCACATGGAAAGCGCATCTGCGGGAAGCGCAAGGCGAGTCTGCTCCGACAGCGTCACGACCAAAAGAAACCCGGCCAGGGTCATCATTGAGGCAAACCGAAAGATAGCCTCCCCGGACATACCTATTTTTCTGGAAAAAAAGACCGCCAAAAGAATCAGCAGCAGATGAAGCAGCCAGACGGAAGTCTGCCCGCAAAACGTCCGCGCATCCAGAAATGCCAGAGAGCGAAACAAAACGCCCATCCCTGCGGATAAAAGAAACTGCCAGAAAGAAACCTCAATCTCATAGAAACTGCCGACAAATAGGCCCATTCTTATATCGGCTTTCTGCCACCGTCCGGCACAGGCCGCAATCCAGACGGCTTCCAGTACCATTCGGTAAAAATCCGGTAAGTTCGTCCGAAAAAGAAACGCGGCAATGGCAAGCGCGCCGACAATCCCTGCCGCAATCGGTTTTTTCCCCGGTTTCTCTGCGGACAGCAGGCGGGAAAGAAGGCACAGACCGGCGGCAACGCGCAAACCGCCGGTCAGAATATTTGAAAACAAAACAAGTATCATATATGGGCTCCCCAATAGGTATTGATCTGTTCTTTCACTTCCTGCAAATGAGAACGGCTAATCGGAAGCGACATGCCGTTTTTCAAAATAACCATACTGTCCTTTACCTGCATAATATGTATCAGATTGACAATACATCCCCGGTCAATATAGATAAACTCTTGCGCATTCAATTCTTCATAAACCTGACGCAGACTTTTCCGCACCTTTGACAATCCGCCGCTAGCGGCAATGCTGGCATTTTTGCCGTCACGCTCGATATAGTAAATCTCTCTATACGGGATTTTTTCGAGCCTACTGTTTGTCCGAATGGTATAGGATTTGCCGTCTTCTAATAGAATCAGCCGGATAGCGTCCAAAATTGCGGCGGAAAGCCGCTTATTTGCCTCTTCTTTGGGCACATATCGAAAAATAGACAGTTCAAAAGCGTCTATGGCATATTCGATATGGGAAGTGATAAAGATAATTTTCACATTCGGCAGATATGGTTTGATTTTTCGGGCAAGCTCCATGCCGCTGCTGCCGGGCATTTCAATATCCAGCAAAATAAAATCAAAGAAAACGTCGTCCTCCGTAATATCACAGAGCAAGTGATAGCTGTCCGTATAGGCGGCAATTTCTCCAACGCACCCGCACTGTCGGAAACACTCCTCTGCAATTTTTCTATGGGAACAAACGGCACGCTCATCATCGTCACAAATCGCTATATGCAACATTTTACCACCTCATCACTGCCTTGTACAAAGAGAGAATAACGCCTGGTTCGCCGGATAAAGTTTTTCAAATATCTGAGAGTCCTGTGCATACAATTTCTGATTATTTGTATCTGGTTCTGTGATTTCATCGCTGAAACGCACGATCTGGCTGCACGCTTCTTCATAATCGGAAAAGGCTCCAACGGCTACGCCTGCAATCATTGCCGCGCCCATACAGCCCTGCTCTTTTACCAGATTTGTCACCACTTCGCATCCAAACTGATCCGCAATAATCTGACGAAACACCTTACTGTTGGCCCCGCCGCCGGAAGCGATCACGCGGTCAAATGTGAGCCCCATCCTCCGGAAAATTTCCAGAGAACTCCTCTGTGCATAAATAATGCCTTCCATCGCCGCCCGAATCATATCCGCCCGATCGTGTTTTAAGCTCAGGCCGAAATAGATGCCTCTGGCATTGGGATCGTTCCACGGCGTCCGCTCTCCGCTCAGATACGGAAGAAAAAACAATCCGCCGCTGCCGGGCGCGGACTGCCCCGCCAGGTCCGTCATCTCATCGTAATTTTTCATGCCAAGAATATTATTTTTCAGCCATTTTAAGGAAACCCCTCCGCTTAAATTCGCTCCCATCAGCAGCCATTGTTTTTTGTCCACATGACAGAACGTATTTGTCCGAAATTCTGTATCCGAAAGCGGACTGTCAGAGATCGTCACCAACTGGCTCGCAGTCCCGATATTGGAAATCGCAGTCCCTGGATGCAACATCCCGTTTCCCACAGCCTGTACCATCGTATCCCCGCCGCCATAAGCGACAGGAATCCCTTCCGGCAGGCCCGTCTCTTGCGCGCACGCCCTGGATACCGTCCCCGCAAGCTCGGCGGACTCGTGGCATGGCACAAAGAAACTTTTCTCCAGCCCAATCCGACGGATAAGCTCCCACGCCCACTGCCTATTTACGGTGTCAAAAATTCCTGTGGATGAAGCGTCGGACATGTCGGTACCCATTTGTCCGCACATCCGAAACCGGATGTAATCTTTCGGCAGCATCACTTTGCAGATCCGCTCGTAATTCTTAGGTTCCTGATCTCTGACCCAGACCAGCGAACTAACCAGAAATCCCGTACTGAGGGCATTCAAAGAAACAGCCTGGTATTCCTCTTGGGGAACGGCTTCATAAATGCGCTCAATAGACGCCGAAGATCTCTGGTCCGCCCAGATCATCGTATTTCGGACTTCTTTACCGGACTCGTCCAACATGACCAGCCCATGCATCTGCCCGGAATAGCCGATACCGCAGATGTTCTTTTTCAGCTCTGGATGCTGCCCCACCAGACAACGAAGCGTCCAGGCAGCCGCTTCCCAAATCCGCTCCATATTCTGCTCTGCCCAAGACTGCTGTGGTTTGAGTATATCGTATTCTCTCTGGGCAATTCCCGCCGTTGTCCCGTCTTCTCCCAGAAGCAGGGATTTGACGCTGGAAGTGCCGATATCAACTCCTATAAAATAGCGCATAACTTTTCCTTTTTGCATCCCCATATGGGAACGCCGTTTTTTTTACGATTATTATATAGAGACAGAGAAAGAAAATCAAGCTGTGAAAAGAGATTGACTCCTTATATGCTTGAAATTTCGTCTTATTTTCTGTATAATAGAGTTTAATCAAAGAAATATGCTGTAAAAAACAAAAATTTTCTACATAAATAAAGAAGGAGGATTTGAAATGTCTGAACAACAGTCATTGGATCAAAAGAAACTCTCAACGCTGGGAATTGCTGCGATTCTGCTGATGAGCAGCTTGACCGTGATGGTGGGGACTGCGGTCACCCCGGCGGTGGCGGAGCTGGGCAGGGTCTATCAACTGGGGAATTACGCCTCTTGGCTAATTACGACTCCGGCCCTGGGGGTGGTGATTACCACAGTTTTATTCGGTCGAATCATTGACAAAAAAGGGCCTTACTGGGTGGCGTTCATCGGGCTTTTGTGCTATGGCGCATTTGGAATCGCCGGCTCTCTTATGCCCAATGTTGTTACCCTTTTGCTGGATCGCCTTCTGCTCGGAGCCGCCACAGCAGCCATTATGAATGCAAGCGTCACGTTTATCTCAGCCTTTTTTCAGGGGGAAAAGCAGTTAAAAATCCTGGCGCTGCAAAGCATGGCGATGGAATGCGGAGGCGTGGTTTATTTAAGTATCAGCGGTATGCTGGTCGATGTGTCGTGGCGCTGCCCGTTTTATATTTATGGTCTGGGCTTCCTCGCATTTCTTGGTTTAGCCCTGTTCATTCCCAAGGTGCCGGCCGCCGCAGAGACAGACAAAGAGACGCAGGAGGAGAACGCCAAAGAAAACGCGAAAGGAGTGCCCATTCCTCTGGTGCTGCTGATTTCTTTTCTGGGTATGCTGATGTTTTTTACAGTCATGGTCGTCCTTCCCCTTTACCTGCAAAACCAGCTCGGATACTCCCCTTCTTTTACTGGCTATTACCTCGCCTCGATCGATGTGGTTTCGGTACTGGCCGCCGGATTTTCGCCCAATATTGTCAAACGGGTAAAAGAAAAGGGATGCTTAAGCATTGCCTTTTGCAGCTATGGAATCGCTTTTCTGCTGTATTTCTTTTTTGGAAAAACCATGCTGCTCTGGGCCGCGGCATGCTTTGTGGGAATTGGCTTTGGCTTCTCTACGCCGCTCTACAACAATTTGATTGTAAACAAAAGCACGCCGAAAAACAAAGGGCTGAATATCAGTTTCTGTACGATGGCTATGTTTGCGGGACAGTTCTTCTCCGCGCTGTTGATTTCCATCTGTACCGCGGAAAAGCTGTTCCTAATCGCCGCTCTGATCGCTTTTGTAATCATGGCCGCTATCCTGCCGGTAGCCAAAAAATACCAGGAAAAAAATAATTAAAGTATATTTGCTCACAAAAAAGCCAAAAGCGGCCGCGCTTGGACAAATCAACGACGCTTTTGGCTTTTGCCGTGAAACTTTCTGCTGTCACGAATTTAAGATTTCTTTTATTTCCAAAATGGTTCTGCTTTGCTCCCGCAATTTTTTTATGCGCTGAACCTTCGCTACACTATCCTGCCGCCTGTAACGCCTTGTGAGATTTTCTCCTGCCTGCTCAAAAGCCAACATCCCTTGTTCCGTATAAAATTTCAGCGTGCTGTATCGAACATCGGTTAGCCGGGCCAGCTCGCCAATGGTCACATATTCGGCTTTCTCAATTACTTCCATGCTTCTGCGTCTGGACATGCCGCTCACCTACACCGAGGCGGAAGCCGATACGCTGACGGCCGCCAGAATGGTTTTGATATAATCCACCATCTCTTTGACCAATTTTCCTTCAGGGGAATCCAGAATCTTCTGCAACTTGTGCTTCATCTCTTTTTGTTCGTATTTAGAAAAATAGGTTTTCAGACATCTGCTCCTCTCCAGCAAAACTGCCAGCGCCGCCGTTTCCTCCGTGATTTTTCCCTCTTCCAAAAGCTCTGCCCGCATATTGTCCACAATGCAGCGAACGGCTTTGGAATCCGGTATGTAATTTTTCTTATTCCCCAGAACGCCTCCCGCGTTCTCTTGGGCCACGCC
This sequence comes from uncultured Lachnospiraceae bacterium, assembly GCA_947571775.1. GTDB lineage: Bacteria > Bacillota > Clostridia > Lachnospirales > Lachnospiraceae > MGBC164599. The sequence continues at coordinate 123,645 of CANOZK010000005.1, forward strand.
TATATTCACCAGAGAATCGCCGACTGCGTTCATCAGTTCGTTCCACTGCTTATCGGTAAACCCGAAACAAAACTCCTCCAGGATTTTATTGAGTTTTGCCGTCTTTTTCTGATTAATCGAATCATACAGCGGCCGCAGATATGGTAGGGCGGCCGGAAGCTGATGGATTATGGTCACTTTTTTTCCCTCTATGGAAATACAGTTCTCAAGCTGCAGCTCCAAAATACCCGCCGCCACAAAGCAAACCCTCTTTTCCACGCTGAACCCGGATATTTTGCCTTTTTCATTCACAGAACAAATCACATACTCTTGTATAATCGATAAATCTTTCATTTTTAAGTTTTCCCCCAGTCTGTTTTTGCTGTGCTGCTTCGGATGTTACCGGCGCATTCTAATGCATCCTCTGGTAACATCTACTTACCACTTACTACTTACGATTTATACTACCATACTTTTATCATTTGTCAATGAAAAAAAGCGGATTATTCCATTTTTATCTCAGTACCTCTTGGTAAACCCGCAGCACATTTTCCCCACAGATTTTATCGATCTGTCTGGGCGAAAACTTTTCCTGCTCTAGCCGCAGCACCAGCTTTTTCATATCTCCTGCCGTCTGCATATCCCGGTTGCCCTCGATACCGTCAAAATCGCTGCCCAGGCCGCAGCAGTCCTCTCCGCCCACCTGAATGATATGACGGATATGACAGATGATGGCATCCAGCAGCCTTCCCTGCTCTCTTTTATGCTCCATGCACAGAAAATCTTCGCAGAAATTGATTCCCATTACGCCGCCTTTGTCTGCCAGGGCGCGAATCATCTCGTCGGTCAGGTTCCTGGTGACGCCGCAAATGGCAGATGCATTGGAATGGCTGGCCACAAAAGGCCCGCTGGTATGCTGAACCACATCCCAGAATCCCCCGTCGGACAAATGAGAAACGTCCACAATCATCCCCAGACGCTGTGCCTCCCTGACCACTTCCACCCCAAATTCCGTAAGACCCTGGTTGCTGCGCAGGGTAAACAGCGGATTGCCGTTCTTGTCCTTCTGGAGATTGGGCATACCGATTTCGTTGGGATAATTCCAGGACAGACCGATCATACGCATCCCTAACTGGTATAATTTCTGCAAATTTGATAGGCTGCCCTTTAGGATCCCGCCTTCCTCCATGCTCAAAAACGCGCTGATTTTCCCCGCTTCCCTGTTTCGGCAAATATCCTCCCAGCAAAGCGCAGGGGCGATCCCCTCGCCGCACAATTCCAACTCCTGCTTGTATAACGCAATCATTTCCAATGCCGTCTCAAACGGATCGTCCACCTTTCCCATATCCACAAAGATCGCAAAATTTTGCAGACAGTAATCCCCCGACTGCATTTTATTTAGATCTATGGAAAGGCTGTTAGCAGGCAAATGTTCCGTATGGCCTTTTTTCTTTCTCCAATATAACGCACTGATGGTATCGCAGTGCATATCCGCGATTAACATATCTTTATCCTCCCGTCATTCTACCCAGATCATTTTCCTAAATGCAGATTTTCTCTCTTTATCTTTTCCATATGATCAATAAAACAAAATATATCTGTATAAGGATTGCATTCATTTGCGTAGCAGTCTTTCCATATGGATCACCCCCAAAATGCAGTACAAACCATACTTCAAAACATGGATTAGAAAATATATTGTACAGACCTTCTTTTTTACAGCCATCCAGCAAATGAAATACCCTTTTTATATCCGGGTTGGATTTCGGATCGGAATCAAACGCACAGTATCCCCTGTCATCCGATCCAGGATTTCCTGGCTTTTGATTTTCCGCTCCAGCGTTTGCTGCATCAGCCCGCCCACCACCAGATCAAGCTGTGACTGGACTTTTGGTTTTATGGTAAAGGAATACAGCTTTTTTAACGGAACCGAGACAATATACTGCAAAGCATAGACGGCAGGAGCATCCAGTTTTTGAGCGTCCTGCGCCAGCGGAGCGCAGAGCGGGCACAGCATCCCATGCTTTTTCCAGGAAAAGGCCGTCAGCCTTTCCAGATTCCCACAGGATACGCAGGCCCCCACCTGGGGGTATTCCCCCTGTACCACGAGTGTCCGCAGCTCAAACACTCTGCGAATCAGACGGTTGTCGATGCTGGGATTCATCAAAGCTTTTAAAGAGAGATACAGCAAGTTCAGCATCCCGCTTTCGTCCGCATTTTCCTGTCCGTAGTAATCTGCCAGTTCCAGGAAATAAAAGCCGTAGTAAATCTCCGGCTGTGCTTTCGGCAAATCTGTAAAATAACTGCGCACGCCCGCCTGCTGCATATGATAGCTGTTTCTTCCCTCGTATAGCTGAAAGGAGCCGAAGACAAAAGGAGTTGCGGCCGCCAGCAGAGAACTGTTGGGCCGCCGCGCGCCTTTGGCAAAAACGGTCAGCTTCCCCCTCTCTTTTGTGAGAAGTACCAACCTTTTGTCATAATCCCCCACAGGCATGGAGGAAAGTACCATGCCTGTGACGGTAACGCTGCCGCTCAAGTTTTACACATCCTTTTTCTCATAGCCGAAGTTTTTCATCAGGAAATCGCTGTCCCGCCAATTCTTCTGGATTTTTACCCACAATTTTAAATTGACCTTCTGCTCCAGCATCTGTTCGATCTCATACCGGGCGTTGGTGCCGATTTTTTTCAGCATAGCCCCCTGCTTTCCGATGATAATTCCTTTGTGAGAAGCCTTTTCGCAGATAATGGTCGCCTCGATGTCCACCAGTTTCTTGCCTTTTCGCTTTTTCATGGTGTCGATGACGACTGCGATGCCGTGGGGAATTTCTTCATCCAGGGCGTGCAGGGATTTTTCCCGGATCACCTCCGCCACAATCTGTCTTACGGGCTGGTCGGTTACCGTGTCTTCGTCGTAAAATAGCGGGCCTTCGGGGAGATATTGGTAAATGCTGTCCACCACATCCTGGGTATTGTCGCCTTTTAACGCGGATACTGGGATGATCTCGTCAAAATCATGCAGTTTGCGGTAAGCGTCGATAACCAGCAGCGCCTCTTCTTTCTGGATCGTATCCACTTTGTTGATAACCAGAATCACAGGCACCTGCACGCTCTCTAACTGTTCTGCGATATGCCGATCTCCCGGCCCGATATAGTCGGAAGGCTCCACCAGCCACAGAATGACGTCCACTTCCCGCAAAGCCCGGTTGGCCACTTGCACCATATATTCGCCCAGCTTGTTTTTCGCCTTGTGGATTCCCGGTGTGTCCAGAAATACAATCTGACCCCGCTCGTCGGTATAGACTGTCTGAATGCGGTTGCGGGTGGTCTGCGGCTTCTTGGAGGTGATGGCAATCTTCTGCCCAATCAACTGATTCATCAAGGTTGATTTTCCTACATTGGGCCGTCCAATGATTGCGGTAAATCCTGATTTCTTTTCCATAAATTCTTTCACTTTTTCCCTTCCGCAAGATATTTAATGTCTGCAAACAGCTCCTTTTCCTTGCCGATCATCTCCTCGCCGCCGATGACGCAGATCCAATCCTGGCTCAGAACTGCCTCCACAATTTCGGCCAACGCCTGGATGTCCTCCGGCGTGGCGTCCAAAATCTGATCCCGCTCCCGCTGCATCATCTCCTCTGTAAGTCCCATAAAATACGCGGAGGTGGAGATCTGCCCTTTCATATGCGGCGTCATCGGTACGTCCTTTACACTGATGGCTCCGATGATATATTTGGTCATCGTCCGTTCGTCCGCCTGGAATGTTCTCAGGTATTTTGGAATTCCCTGGTATACGTCCAGCGTTTCCCGCAGATGCGGATCACGGTAGGAGACGAAGAAGCCTTCCCCGTTTCTGCGGAATCCGCTCATGCATCCATACGCGCCGCCTTTTACCCGCACCTGGCTCCACAGATAATCGTAACTCAAGATCACTTTCAGGACATTCAAAGCCCCAGTATATTCACATCCGGCTTTTCGATAATTTCCGGCCTGCGCCACGTACTGCACCTGCCCGGCGGTACAGAATGCCTCATTGTGCCATGGATTTTTGTCTGTCTTGGCTGTTTCCAAAGCTTTGCCGTCTCTTAACGTACCGCGGAACGCTTCTGCCAAGCTCATGACCTTCTCCCGCTGCGACTCTTCGCCAGTAAAGCTGATTTTCAGATTTTCCGGGCGGAAGATCCTGCCCATCAGATCCTGGAGCTTCTCTATCAATTCTTGTTTTCGGGAGTCAAACTCCTGCTCCAGTTTTTCTATAAATTTGTAAAAAGCAATCCCGTCGATCTGCTCCTGGAACCAGCCCATCGGGGAGAAATAAGACATGGCCCGCTGTACGGCCGTGGAATGGCCGGCGCTCGCCAGACCTGTCTGCATTCTGGATTTTAAGCGGGCGATAATCTCGTAAAGCCGCTTGGTATCTTTCAGGTTGGAAGTGGTCAGGATTTCTTCCATCATCTGGAAAACAAAGTCCATTTTCGGATAAAGGGCTTTGCTGCGGATGCCGAACAGGGCAGTGTACGAGTCCTCTTTTTCCAGTTGCTGAAAGACCTCCGTGCCGCAGTGGATGCCGCCGGTATTGACGTTAATCTCGTTAAACAGCTCTCCGTAGGTGAAATTTTTGGTATCCACATATCCCAGCACCAAGCGCAGAAGCCCCGCATACGGAATCAGCTCTTGTGAAATTCCTTTTAGGTCAAAGAAAACCGTCAGATAGCCGATGCCGTTGGTATCTACGTCATGATGCAGAAACAGCGTATCGCCGATAAAATATTCCTTGTTATATAATTTTGCCGCTTCTCTGCGGATATCGCTTCTTTTTAACATCGGAATGCTGGCGAGAGCCTCCGGCGTTTCCTCCTCTTCCTGATACGCCTCCAAAGCCTTTGTCCGATCCGCCATTTCCTGAATCTCCTGCTGAGACATTCCCGCCTTTAAGGCAGCCAGCTTTTCCTGTACTTCCTGGTCATTTTCGGCGGCCAGGCCTTTCTTGGGCTTTAATGTCAGGCAGGTAACATGAGTATTATCCAGCATATAAGTCTGGATCAGATTTTCAAAATAGTTTGTGTGTACTTTTTCTTTCAAATCTTCATAAATCTTCAATTGCTTCAATTCTGCAAACGGCTGTTCATCGTCGTACAGCCAACTGCTGAAAGCTTCCAGCCCGTATATCAATCCCTTGGGATGAGAGGAAAAGTCCGCCTCCCGGAAACGGAATTCAAAGTAATTAATGCCCGCCTCCAAGGCTTTCTTGTCCATACCGTCTTTTACCAGATGGGAAAGCGTATCCCGGATAATCTGGACAAACCGTTCTTTGTCGCATTCGTCGGCATTTTTTGCCACAATGGAGAAATACGGCTGGCAGATACCGTCGTCAAAACTGCCGTAAATATCTTTGCCGACGCCCGCGTCCAACAGGGCTTTTTTCAAAGGCGCGCCCGGAGAATTTAACAGAGCGTAGTCCAGAATTAAAAAGGACATGCAAAACGGAATATCCAGGCTGCTGCCCATGACCATATTGTAGGACAGATAGGTGTTGCCCTCCTCATCCTCATTGTCCAGAATCGGGTAATACCGCTCCAGATCCTTTGCTTTATCAAACGGTTTTTGCAGAGAAATCGCCGAGTCCACGGCAATCCGATCGAATTTGGATAAATACTCCCGATCGATAAAATCCAGTTTTTCCGCCATATCCATATCCCCGTACAGATAGATATAGCTGTTGGCCGGGTGATAATACTGCCTGTGAAAATCCAGAAACTGTTCATAGGTCAGGTTGGGAATATCTTTGGGGTCGCCGCCGGATTCCACCCCGTAAGGCGTATCTGGGAACAGGGAGTTTAAGATTTCCCGATCCAGCACTTCATCCGCCGAGGAAAAGACCCCTTTCATCTCATTGTAAACCACGCCGTTATAAGAAATCGCATCCTCTGTATTTTTTAACTGATAATGCCATCCCTCCTGACGGAAGATCTCCTCATGGCGATAAATATTCGGGAAAAATACCGCATCCAGATAGACATGCATCAAATTCTGAAAATCCTGCTGGTTGCAGCTTGCTACCGGATAAACCGTCTTGTCGGAATAAGTCATCGCATTCAAAAACGTGTTCAGGGAGCCCTTGGCCAACTCCACAAACGGGTCTTTTAACGGAAACTTCTCCGAGCCGCACAGCACGCTGTGTTCTAGGATATGCGCTACTCCGGTGCTGTCCTTGGGCGGCGTGCGAAACCCGATATAGAATACCTTGTTGTCGTCGTCATTTTCCACCAGCATCACTCTGGCCCCGCTTTTCTTATGGCGAAGGAGCGTTCCCTTAGAGCGAATATCCGCCAGGTCTTCCTCCTTCACCAGTTCGTAAGCTGGTATCTTATCTCTATCCATAAACATTCCTCGCTTTCCTTTTTATTTGCTCGTGTATTGCAGTTCGCTTTCTGCCATACTTAAAGCCGCTTCGATTACCTTATCCATGTCCATATAGCGGTACATTCCCAGTCTTCCGCCGAACAGAACCCTTGGCTCGTCCAGCGCCAGTTTTTCGTATTTGTTGAAAAGCTCTGTGTTTTGGCTGTCATTGACCGGGTAATACGGCTCCGCCCCCTGCTCCCATGGATGGGGGTATTCTTTTGTGATCACCGTCTTCGGCTGGGTGCCGAACTCAAAATGTTTGTGCTCGATAATCCGGGTATACGGCACTTCGTAGTCTGTATAATTGATAACCGCATTTCCCTGATAATTGCCCATGTCCAGCACTTCTGTTTCAAATTGCAGAGACCGGTATTCCAACGGCCCGTAGCAGTAATCGAAATATTCATCGATCATCCCAGTATAAATCACCTTGTCCGCCTGGGCAAGCAGCGCTTCTTTTTCCTCAATAAAATCGACTCCCAGACACACCTGCACGCCCTCCAGCAGTTTTTTTATAATACGGGTATAACCGCCCTTGGGAATCCCCTGATAAGGGTCTTTGAAGTAGTTGTTGTCGTAGGTGTAGCGCAGCGGCAGCCTGCGGATGATAAAAGACGGAAGCTCCTTGCACGGCCGCCCCCACTGTTTTCTGGTATAGCCTTCGATCAATTTTTCGTAAACGTCCTTGCCCACCAGGGCCAGCGCCTGTTCCTCCAGATTCTTCGGTTCCACAATATGCATTTGGGCGATCTGTTCCTGAATCTTTGCCTGCGCCTGCGCCGGCGTCACCACGCCCCACAGTTGATGAAACGTGTTCATATTGAACGGAAGGTTGTACAATTCATCTTTATAAATGGCAACCGGGGAATTGACAAAATGGTTAAATTCTGCGAATTGATTTACATAATCCCAAACCTGCTTATTAGAGGTATGGAAAATGTGCGCGCCGTAGCAGTGTACTTGGATGCCTTCCACTTCTTTGGTGTAAATATTCCCCCCGATGTGCTCCCGTTTGTCGATCACCAGGCAGGTCTTTCCCTTCTGCACTGCCTCGCGGGCAAATACTGCGCCAAACAGCCCAGCCCCCACAATCAAATAGTCGTATCTCTTCATAGCTGTCACCATCCTTTTTCTAAACGGCCTATAATCAGCCTTTTTGTTATTATACCAAACTTTAACTTATTTGTAATCTATAATGAAAATCTTTTGACAAATTTCCTTGTGTTCCTTATACTAGAGTATGTTTGATATAGTAAAGCAGAAAAGTGAATTACAGAAGGGAGTCAATGATATGAGAAAGGTACCTCACAGAATTTATCTAAGCGAAGAACAGATGCCCACACAATGGTACAATCTGCGGGCTGATATGAAAGACCTGCCCGATCCCATGATAAATCCCGCTACCGGAAAACCCGCCATAGAGGAAGACCTCTACCCGGTCTTTTGCAAAGAACTTGCCCGTCAGGAAATGGACAACACCACCCGTTACGTTCCCATTCCAGAAGAAGTCCTGGAGTTTTACCGAATGTACCGCCCCTCACCTTTGATCCGGGCCTATAACCTGGAAAAATCCCTGGACACTCCGGCCAAGATTTATTACAAATTCGAGGGAAACAACACGTCGGGAAGCCACAAACTCAATTCCGCTGTGGCGCAGGCTTATTATGCAAAAGAACAAAACTTAAAGGGCGTGACTACGGAAACAGGCGCCGGACAATGGGGAACGGCGCTGGCGGAAGCTTGTTCCTTCTTCCACCTGCCGCTGACCGTCTATATGGTAAAATGTTCTTACGAACAGAAGCCTTTCCGCAAATCGGTGATTCAGACCTTTGACGCGGACATCATCCCCAGCCCCAGCAACACCACCCAGGTGGGCAGAAAAATTCTGGAGGAAAATCCAGACACCACCGGAAGCCTGGGCTGCGCCATCTCCGAGGCTGTGGAAAAAGCAGTCACCACAGACGGCTACAAATACGTATTGGGCTCTGTGTTAAATCAAGTCCTGCTACACCAGTCCATCATAGGTGAAGAAAGCCTGCTGGCCATGCAGATGATCGACGAATATCCAGATGTGATCGTAGGCTGCGCCGGAGGCGGCTCAAATCTGGGCGGATTAATCGCGCCCTTTATGCGGGATAAGCTGACCGGAAAGGCCAATCCTCGGATCGTCGCTGTGGAACCGGCTTCCTGCCCGTCTATGACCCGTGGAAAATACGCTTATGATTTCTGTGATACCGGAAAAGTAACGCCTATGGCCCGCATGTATACACTGGGCTGCGATTTCATTCCGTCTGCGAACCATGCCGGGGGCCTGCGTTATCATGGAATGTCCCCCATTTTATCGAAATTATACCATGACGGATATATGGAGGCCGTCTCCGCCGAACAGACCAAGATTTTTGAAACCGCCGTGCAGTTTGCAAAACAGGAAACCATCCTTCCCGCACCGGAATCTGCCCATGCGATCTACGGCGCAGTCCAGGAGGCAATCAAATGCAGGGAATCTGGAGAAGCCAAGACCATTCTCTTCGGGCTGACCGGAACCGGATATTTTGATATGGTGGCTTACCAATCTTATATGGAGCATACTATGGCAGACTATATTCCTTCCGATGAAGAATTAGAAGCAAGCTTTGCCAAACTGCCAAAAATTCCGGGCATTCAATAAAAACATCTGGTACTTTTCTGCTGGAAAAGTACCAAAAGCGCCGGGGGATTGCAGATTTCAATTTCCGCACTCCCCGGCGGTTCCCCGCAGGATACCCAAGCCGTGATCCAACTGGGGCAGTACATATTCCAGACTTTCTCTGACTGCCTTCGGGCTTCCGGGAAGGTTGATAATCAGCGTTTTTTTGCGGATTCCAGACACCGCGCGGCTTAACATAGCACGGCCGGTTATCGTTAGAGAATACTGCCGAATCGCATCGGCAATCCCATTTGCCATGCGGTCGCAGACCGCAATGGTTGCCTCAGGCGTCAAATCCCGCTCCGAAAATCCAGTCCCCCCTGTGGTAAAAATCACGTTGACCTGGCGCTGATCTGCCAGCCTGCAAAGCTGTGCGGACAAAGGCTCTTTCCCATCGGGCAGAAGCAAGGTTTCCACCACATGATAGCCCTCCTGCTCCAGCATTTCCTGAATCACAGGCCCGCTTTTATCTTCTCTCTCTCCCTTTGAACCTTTGTCGCTCAGCGTAATCACTGCCGCCGTAAACGGACGGTCGTTCGGCAGGGGAAGCAGCTGAATCTCATCTCCGGTTTTGATTTCGCCGCCTTTGATAACCTTGGTAAAGACTCCTTCCCTTGGCATAATGCAGTCGCCCACGGCCTGGTAAATGGCGCAATGATTATGGCACTCTTTCCCAATCTGCGTCAGCTCCAGCACCGCCTCTCCGATTTGAAACTGAGAGCCCACCGGAACTTGCCTTAGATCAAACCCTTCCACCACCAGGTTCTCCCCGAACGCTCCAAAGTCAACCTCGGCCCCTTTCTCCCGGAACGCTTCGATCTTTTCAAATGACAACAGACTGACCTGACGGTGCCATTTGCCGCCGTGCGCATCTTTCTCGATCCCCCAGTCCTCGATCAATCTGGCTGTATTTATCATTTTTTTCTGCGTTCCTTTTTTTTCACTCGTACAGATTGCTAATATTTTTCCCATAAATTCGTCCTCCTTTGGTGATACCATACTATCACAGGAAAACATTTCCTGCAAATGCTTTGAATACGACTTTAGGAAGCTTGAGCAATTTTATTGAAAATAACGCCAAATGATGATATACTGATACTGTACAATATTATAAAATCCAGTTTGAGAGGAGTACTGCGAAAAATGACTGTAAAAGATATCCTGAAAGCCCTGGATGCCACAGTGAGCAGCGGCAGCGAACATTTGGATCAGGAGATCACCTCTGCTTTTGCCTCCGACATGATGAGCGAGGTATTGGCTTATTCCAAGGGCCAGTCTGTCCTGGTTACGGGCTTGTGCAACCCCCAGGTAATCCGAACCGCCGAAATGCTGGACATCACCTGCATTGTCCTGATCCGGGGCAAAGAAGCTAATGAAGAAATGATTCGTCTGGCGGAAGAAAGGAATTTGGTTATCCTTGAGACCAAATATATCATGTTTTCTGCCTGCGGAATCTTATATGGATTAGGCTTGGAGGGAGGTACTACATAATGAGCGAACAAACAGGCACCTCCGGCGTAGAGCTGAAATACATGGTCTCACCTGATGATTTCACCAGAGCCGGAGAAGCCTCCAGTAAAGTAAAAAATATTTTAAAACAGATGGGAATTTCCCCGGATGTGATCCGAAAAGTATCCATTGCCATGTATGAGGGGGAAATCAACATGGTCATCCATGCCCACGGCGGCGATATTACCGTAACCATCACCCCAGAGGAAATCCGTATGGTGCTGCGGGACGACGGACCAGGCATCCCGGATGTGGAAAAAGCTATGAAGGCCGGCTATTCTACCGCCCCGGAACAAGTTCGGGCACTGGGTTTTGGCGCAGGCATGGGCTTACCCAATATGCAGAACTATACCGATGAGATGAAGGTGGAAACCGAAATCGGCGTAGGCACGACCATCACCATGTCTGTCCACATTGAGGGCTGATTTTCCTTTATCATTGTAGCTTTAGAAAGGATCGTTATTATGGCTAATTTTTACCACTCTGTACGCCTGGACGAGTCTCTATGCAAAGGCTGCATCAACTGCATCAAACGCTGCCCCACGCAAGCTATCCGGGTTAGAAACGGCAAAGCCGTCATTACATCGGAATTCTGTATCGACTGCGGCGAATGCATCCGCATCTGCCAAAGCCACGCCAAGCTTCCCACTTATGATTCTGTGGATATTATGAAGAATTATAAGTATACCGTTGCTCTGCCCGCGCCTGCCTTATATGGACAGTTTAACAACCTGACGGATGTCAGGGTTGTGCTGACTGCTTTGAAAATTATGGGGTTCGATGACGTATACGAAGTCAGCGGCGCGGCAGAGCTTGTCTCGGAAATATCGCGGGATTATGTGCTAAAGCATAAGGAATACTGGCCGATTATTTCTACTGCCTGCCCCACCATTGTGCGTCTGATCCGTGTACGTTTTCCCAACCTGATTACACACATGCTTCCAGTTCTTCCTCCAGTGGAAATCGCGGCACGTCTCGCGCGCAAGAAAGCCATAGAGAAAACGGGGCTGCCTTCCAAGGATATCGGCATTTTGTTTATCTCTCCTTGCCCGGCCAAATCTACGTTTGTAAAAGCGCCTCTGTGTACTGACAAAAGCGAGATTGACGGCGTTTTGGCGATTAAGGACGTTTATCCTCTTTTGCTCGGCCCTATGAAACAGGCCGTGCTGGCCCCGGAAGACCTGTCTATTTCAGGCAGGATTGGTATCGGATGGGGTTCTACCGGCGGCGAAGCCGGAGGGCTTCTCTCTGACAGTTATCTAGCCGCAGACGGCATGGAAAACGTGATCCATGTGCTGGAGGATCTGGAGGATGAGAAATTCCATGATTTGCAGTTTATCGAGTTAAACGCCTGCAACGGCGGCTGCGTCGGCGGCGTGTTAACCGTGGAAAATCCTTATGTCGCCCAGGCAAAATTAAAACGGCTGCTCAAATACGAGGCGGTGGCCCGTTCCCATCTGGATATGACGCCAGTAGAAAAGCCCCACTGGAAAAACCGGCTGCAATACGAACCAGTATTCAAACTGGGCGAAAGTTTGCTGGAAAATATCAACAAGATCAACCAAGTGGAACAATTATGCAATCGGTTCCCCGGACTGGACTGCGGTTCCTGCGGCGCGCCTACCTGCAAGGCTCTGGCAGAGGATATCGTCAGAGGAAAAGCCAGTGAGAATGACTGTATCCATATTTTAAGAGAATATTTAAAACAGATTATCAGTCCGTTTTCCATGTTGGACAAAGATTTAAAGCGTGGAGATGCCAATGAGAAGGAGGAGGAAGAATGACAATTGATGATTTATTAAAACAGCAGCCCCTGACTACAATTTCCGAAGGGGATACTTCACGGGAAATCTCCCAGGTATTTTGCTGTGATTTGTTAAGCGTTGCCATGAGCAAGGCTCCGGCTGACTGCGCATGGGTAACCGTTATGGGTAATGTCAATACGTTGGCGGTGGCTTCTCTCACAGACGCCGCATGCGTGGTGCTGGCGGAAGGGACCGTTTTGGATGAAGCCGTCATTGAACAGGCGAAAGTGCAGGGGCTCACTGTTCTGGCAACCGGGGAACCAGTATTTGACACTGCGCTGGCCATCCATCAGCAGCTAAACGCCTGATGATTAGTTTAACCTATGATTTGCATCTGCATTCCTGCCTTTCCCCGTGCGGGGATGAAGATATGACCCCTGGAAACATTGCGGGTATGGCTGTGGTCAACGGACTGGATATGGTGGCCCTCACCGACCACAACACCTGCAAGAACTGCCCTGCTTTTCTGAAAATAGCCAACGACTACGGGCTTTTGGCCCTGCCGGGGATGGAGCTGACAACCCAGGAGGAGGTACATGTGCTGTGCCTGTTCGCCAAGCTGGCAGACGCCATGGACTTTGACGCTTACGTGGAAGAACGGATGATTCCTTTTCCCAACAACGAAGAAATCTTTGGACGGCAGATTATCCGCGACGAGCAAGACGAGATCTGCGGCTCGCTGCCCAATCTGCTGATCAACGCCACGTCCATAGGCTTTGACGACGTTTACGATGCGGTCACCCAGTTCCATGGAATTATGATTCCGGCACATCTGGATAAGACCACTACAAGCCTTTTATCAAACTTAGGGTTCGTCCCGGACGGCAGCCGGTTTACCTGCTTTGAGCTAAAGAACCTTGCAAATCTGCACCAGGTTCGGAAAGACCATCCCTATTTGAGACAATGCAACGTCATCAGCAGTTCCGACGCCCACTATCTGGAACATATGCGGGACCCCGGATACAGCCTTATGATTGAAGATAGGACACCAGAAGCTGTGCTTGCAGCTCTAAACGAGGTACATAACGGATGAAAGCGATTGATTTTAAACCCGCCAGGTGCAGCCATTGCTACCGCTGTGTCCGCACCTGCGGGGTAAAAGCCATTACCATTAAAGACCAGCAGGCGCAGATCCTGGAAGACTCTTGTATTCTCTGCGGGTATTGCCTGAATGAATGCCCCCAGGATGCAAAGGTTTGCCTCAGCGATCTGGATAAGGTAAAAAAGTGGATTGCCTCCGGTGTGACAACGGTTGTTTCACTGGCGCCCTCTTACCGCAGCCTGTTTTCTTTTCACGAGCCTAGACAGGTTTTCACTGCGCTGAAACGTCTGGGCTTCACCCATATCCGCGAGACGGCAGAGGGAGCGGCCCTGGTTACCAACGACTACCGGAAGCTGCTGGAACAAAAAACCATGGCGAATATTATCACGTCCTGCTGTCCCAGCGTCAACCTTCTAATTGAAACCTATTATCCAGCTTTGATTCCATATCTGGCCCCTGTCGTCTCTCCGATGACTGCGCATGCCAGAATGTTAAAGCAGGAATATGGCCCCGACGTCAAAGTGATTTTCATTGGGCCGTGTATTTCCAAACGTGCGGAAGCTTATGAGAATCCTGTGGAGCACGCCGTGGACGCCGTCCTCAATTTCTCCGAAACCAGGCAGTGGCTTTTGGAGGAAAACATACAGGTAAAGGACTGCGTATCCACAGTCTCAGCCGCACCGGATCCGCATGTGAACAGACTCTATCCCATATCCGGCGGCATCATTACTTCTGTGAAAGCTACGAAGCCGGGAACCCAGGAGACTTACCGGAAGTTTGCCGCAGACGGCGTAAAAAACTGTATTGATTTGTGTGAAAATCTCCTGACCGGGGAGCTATCCGGGTGCTTTATCGAGATGAATGCCTGTGAAGGCGGCTGCATCCAAGGCCCTATGAGCGGAAAATTCCACGCACCCCGGTTCCTGGCACGAGTGGAATTGGAAGAAGATATCGAAGTCGTACCGGCAGATGACAGATTGCTGAACTTTCAGCCCTCTGGTTTTTCCACTGCAAAAATCTTCCGCAACAAAGCTCCGCGGAAAAAACTGCCTTCCGAGCAGGAGTTACAGAAGATCCTGGCAAAAATCGGAAAATATTCCAAAGAAGACGAACTGAACTGCGGCGCCTGCGGCTATCCAACCTGCCGTGACAAGGCGGCCGCCGTATTCCAGGGCAAGGCCGAACTCACCATGTGCATCCCGTATATGAGTGAAAGGGCACAGTCACTGGCCAATGTAGTGTTAGAGACTTCCCCCAATATGACCATCATCGTAGACACCGATATGAAAATCCAGGAATTTTCCGCAGCCGCGGAAAAACATTTCGGCATCACCCGAAAGGAAGCTCTGGAAACGTATCTGTTTGAATTGATGGACACGGATGATTTTGAATGGGTATTCCAGCACAAACAGCAGCTTCAAAACAAGAAAGTAAAATTTCCCGAATACGGTTTTATCGCCACAATGAGCCTAGTCTATATCAAAAAGCAAAACGCAGTGCTGGCCACCCTGATCGACATCACCAAAGAGGAGGAAACGGCTCTGCAAGATTACACCAAGAAGCTGGAAACCGTAGAGCTGGCTCAGAAAGTGATCGACAAACAGATGATGGTCGCCCAGCAGATTGCGGGCCTTCTGGGAGAAACCACCGCGGAAACGAAAGTAACCCTGACCAATGTCTGCAAAACGCTTCTGGATGAAGACGACGATGGGGATGAAGAAAGATGAGTATCAGTATCGATATGGCTTACAAAAGCCTGAACAAACTGAATGAAGAGCTGTGCGGGGACAAAGTGGAGATTCTCCATACGGAAAATTCTCATATCCTGATTCTCGCAGACGGAATGGGCAGCGGCGTCAAGGCAAATATTCTTGCCACCCTCACTTCCAAGATCCTGGGAACCATGTTTTTAAACGGGGCAAACCTGGAGGACTGCGTGGAAACCATCGCCAAAACCCTGCCCATCTGCCAGGAACGGCTGGTGGCTTACGCCACCTTTAGCATTCTCCAGGTATTTGACAGCAAAGAGGCTTATCTGGTGGAATACGACAACCCCTCCTGCATTTTTATCCGGGACGGAGAACAGGTGATGATTCCGCAGAACATCCGCGAAATCGAGGGCAAGAAGATCAACGAGTACCGATTTCGGGTAAAAGAAGGGGACACCTTCGTACTGACCAGCGACGGCACCCTCTATGTGGGAACGGGCAAGCTGTTCAATCTGAGCTGGACTTGGGAGAGCATGTCCGCCCAAGCCGTAAAAGAGGCAAAATCCACCCGTTCTGCCTCCCGCCTGGCCACTGTGCTGACCCAGGCCTGCAACAATTTATATGAAGGCAGGCCGGGAGACGACACCACCGTAGCCGTTATGCGGATTTCGCCGAAAAAGCGGGTAAAACTGATGACCGGCCCGCCCCGCTATCCAGAGAACGATGAAATGGCTGTAAAACAGCTTATGGAAGGGCAAGCCTGCCGGATTGTCAGTGGAGGCACCAGCGCCAATATCGTTGCCCGCATTCTAAACAAAGAAGTGACGGATATCGAAGATCAGACCCTTCACCCATATGTTCCTCCGATTGCCCATATAAACGGAATCGATTTAACCACAGAAGGCGTTCTGACTCTAAGCTACGCCCTAAAGCTTCTGGAACGCTATACCACAGACCCGGATTTGGACGAGGCTTTTTACGACGAGCTGGACGAGGAAAACGGCGGCTCTATGATTGCTAAGGTTTTGATCGAGGAATGCACCGATCTGGAAATCATTCTCGGCACTGCCGTTAATGAGGCCCATCAGAAAGCCAACCTGGCTTTCCGGCTGCATGCAAGGAACCAACTGGCGGAACACCTGAAACGATTGATGGAAAAATTAGGAAAACAGGTGACTTTGACCTATTATTGACTGGTTATCCATACCAGTTCAGATAACTTTACGGTTACTGATATCCCTCTTTTATTTCTGGGATCGGATCAGCCTGCGCACTGTCCGCCGTTTATCCAACTCAAAAATTTCCTGAACCTTGACCTCCCGCTTGTGGGCTTTCAAGACAGCCAGACCATTGTTATAGATTTTCCAGGCTGTCCCCACAGGCACGAGGTTCCAGGCTGGATGCTGCCTGACCGGCTCCCGCTCCTGGCCTCCGCAGCTTACCACATATCCATTTTTTACCGCATAAATAAAATCATTGCAATTACGGATCTCGTAGTTAATATCGGTATAAGCCGTTCCCACATACTGTTCTCTGTGGGAATCCGATCCGCCGAAAGCGGGTATCTTATATTTCCTGGCCAGGTTCCTGGCTTTCCGATTCGATTCCGGTAGCTCGCAGGTATTGAAAGCCTCAATAAAATCAAACTGGTGAATCAGCCCTGGATTCTTTCTCAGTTTCTTGGAGCGCATCGCACTCAAAAATTTTGCCCCAAACGGATGGGCCGGGCCAATAATCCCACCATAACGGTGGACAATCTTCATCAATAACTGTACTGGAAGTCCGCGAACCTCCAGAATCCGCAGCTTCCATTGATCCGGCATAATGACCAGCATATGGCCGGCGTCTATGGTATCGTATTCCACACCTTTTAAAATCACAAAATCATCGTATTCATCCGTTCTGGTACGGATTTTTTTCCAGGCGCGGTATCCATTGTAAGTATTATGATCTGTGACCAACATCCCATCAAAGCCCTTTTGCCGCAGAAGCCGCATATAATCCTCGATATCAATCTTTCCATCCAGGGAACCATTTTTGGTATGGCAGTGTAAATCAAACCTCATTATTTCTTATCTCCCTTTTTTGCAGTTCTTTAGAGCCGCCTCTGCTACATGGCTCACCAATACCGATGTCGTCACGCCTCCCACGCCTCCGGGTACTGGAGTAATCGCACCCACAATGGGTTCTGCTTTTGCGTAGTCCACATCGCCGCAGAGCTTGCCCTCCTTATCTACATTGATTCCCACGTCAATCACGACCTGCCCCGGTGAGAAATACGTATCGTCTAGGATGCCCGCCCGCCCGACGGCTGCGATTACGATATCTGCCGCTCTTACCAAAGAGGCCATATCCTCGGTCTTTGTGTGGCAGATGGTCACAGTGGCATCTCTCCTCAGCAGCATCATGGCCACCGGCTTGCCCGTCACAAGGCTGCGCCCCACTACCACCGCTTTTTTTCCTTTACAATCAATTCCATAATAATCCAGAATTTCCATACACGCCTGCGGTGTACAGGGCGGAAATCCTTCTGTTTTTCCGGTAAATACGCTGCTCATGGAGATATCGGTCATGCCGTCCACATCCTTGCTGGAAAGCAGGGCATTTTCTATCATGGCCTGATTTTGCTGCAAATGCTTTGGCAGCGGACGAAACAACAGCACCCCATGAATATGGTCCGCCCGGTTCATTTTTTCCACGGCAGCCAGCAATTCGTCCTGGGAAGCATCTGCCGGAAGAACCAGTTTCTCACATTCAATAGTAAGAAACTGACAGCAGTTGGTAATCCCCTTTTCATAAGATAAATCGCTTTTGTTCTCCCCTACGCGGATGATGCCCAGGGTAGGTTTTATGCCTTTTTCATTCAGCTCTGCCGCCTTGGCGCGGGTTTTCTCGTTTAATGCCGCCGCCACTTCTTTTCCTGATAATCGTTTTGCCATAAATATCCCCCCTTTTACTTTAACCTGTCACGGACACTGTCAAAAACACTCTGCGCCAAAGGAAGATATTTCTGAAGCATCGCTTCTGCTTTGTGATTCAAAGTCTCCGCGCGCTCTCGATTCAGCATGGATCTGGTGTTGATAAACACATTCAGACTAGCGCCCTCAAGGGCCGCTTTGCAAAAAGCTACTCCCATACCCGCATCACTGATAACCAGATTCGATCCTTTTTCCGCACACTCCTGTAAAATCTCAATGGTTTCACAGCATTTTTCCATAATTTCCATCGGAACAATGCAGGCTTCCTGCAATACCGATTCCATTACCCGATCTTTTTCTGCTTTCTGTTCTTCGGTCTCCCGCGGCATTCCGTAGGCTTTTGCCAGAGGTGCAAACACTTCCGCATCCCTCTCCAGCAGCCGCAGGAAATCCGCCTGTAAGCTATCGCACTTTCGCGTCAGTTCCCGCATTTCCTGATCCACATCGGCATATTCTTTTTTGCCCACAGTCAGATTTCCCACCATATTTCCCAGGGCTGTTCCCAAAGCTCCCGCCAAGGCAGAGGCCCCGCCTCCTCCCGGCACAGGCGCTTTTGATGCCAAGACTTCTATAAATTCTGCACAGGTTTTTGTCGAAAACTCCATCTCGCCCTCCTTATTTTTCAAAAATTATGCCCGTCGTACACGTGATTTAAGGGACAGGCTTTTTTACCCGTCCCTCAAATGCTCCGTTTAGGAGCCTATACAGCCGTCCAGGGCCTTCATCATCCCGATACATACATCGCCGACCACAGTTCGATCCTCCGCCTCAAAAGCAACGGGAAAATTATCCGAAAATAGAATCTGCGAAGACGGCGGGAATTCATCGTCCCCTTCCCATAAGATAAAACGCACAAAATACTGGCCTGTGAGACAGACTTCATAGGAAATGTCTCCAAATTCCAGCTTCTTTCCGCCCATGTGCTCCATAACCAGACGGAAACGATCGATTTTATTTCCAAAACCGTAGGCTAAACGGGTAATGCAGCGTCCGTTAAACTGCCTGTCATAGAGATCCCCCGAAGGCATTTCCCGGTAAGTGAAGAATTCTCCGCCTGCAAGGGATGGCTCTCCATACAGCAGATAACGGATGGCAAGGATTTTGGCAGCTATCATTTCTTCTAACGGATAATAACCGATGCTGTCTTCCTTATGGGATACTTCAAATTCCGGCCATGTGATAAAATAAACGGTTCCCAGCAATTTCATCTCAAAAGTTTTTGCATCTGGATCGTATGGAAGCTGCGTCCGCTCTGTAATTTCCTGGGGATCGGCCTGCTTGTATTCCGCCAAGTAATGCTCCCAGGGCAGACGGTCTTTGTTGTCCTTTCCATATGGAAATTCTTTGCTAGTCTTTTCCATTTTTTCCTCCTATTATGCAGTTTTCTTAATGTTTTTCACTATCAACGGATGGAAACAGGGTAATATCCGTATGAGGCAGAAAGCAAGCTGCCACAAACTCATCCATATAAGAAGGCACTGTGCTCAATTCCAAATAAGTCATATTCTTTGCAACCTCATAAACTTTCCGCTCTGATTCCGTGGAAAGCAGCATCGCATAAGAACCAGAAAGCGAAGAATTTCCCACATAATGGAATCTATCCACATCAATATCGGGCAGCATTCCGATATATACCGCATTTTGCATATTGATCCCGCTTCCGATGCCCCCGGCAACGTACACGTTTT
Organism: uncultured Lachnospiraceae bacterium; assembly: GCA_947571775.1. Taxonomy (GTDB): domain Bacteria; phylum Bacillota; class Clostridia; order Lachnospirales; family Lachnospiraceae; genus MGBC164599. The sequence continues at coordinate 143,443 of CANOZK010000005.1, forward strand.
CAATCATAGAAACGTCAAAGTCCAAAGATGCAAGCATGGTACGGATGGCTGAAAAAATGGCTCCTTTTGCACGGATAAAGTTGTCGATATCCACCTCTGTGATTTCCACATCTTTTACCGATCCGGCATCTTCTTCAAAGGCCAGCACATAACTTCCCATCCCATATTGATCGTGCTTGATGCGTTTCCCTTCCCGGATAAATTTACCCTTTGGATCGATGATATCTGCTCGGTACAGTTCGGAGATCACATCGATAATTCCAGAACCACACAGACCAACCGGCTTCGTCCCTTCATCGCCGATAATCTTGCAAGTCGGCTCCATGGTTTCTTTATCAATGGTACATGCCTCAATCGCGCCGTCAGTGGCCCGCATTCCGCAGCTGATATCGCCGCCCTCAAAGGCCGGACCTGCCGAACATGCACAGCTCATCAGGAAATCTGAATTTCCAAATACCAATTCTCCGTTGGTTCCCAGATCGATAAACAGAGAAAATTCTGGTTTGTTCCAAATCATGCTGACAAACGTTCCGGCTGTAATGTCGCCGCCTACATAACTGCCGATGTTCGGTGCCACAATGATATGCGCATCTGGATTGATGTCAATGTCAAGATCTCCTGCAAACAGGGAATTGGTCTTGAAGAATGCAGGAATATAAGGCTCCATACGCAGAGGATTCGCATTGATTCCCGCAAACAAATGGTTCATGGTACTGTTGCCGCCTACACACATACGGTAAACTTGATTTTTTGGCAAATGGATACTCTGACACATTTGCTGAACCAGGGGATTGATAGTCTCCTGTATCACGGCATCCTGAAGGCGTTTTTTCCCGCCTGGTTTTGTGGATTCGATGATCCGGTTGATTACGTCTGCCCCATAGCGGATCTGTCCATTCCCCGCCGATGCTTTTGCCAGGATCTCTCCATTCTCCATATTGATAATCAATGCAGAAACCGTTGTTGTCCCAATATCAATTGCAAGACCTGCGATGACCACATCTTGATCTTTCGGGAAAATATCGTATACGAATACATCGTTGGGCGTTGTGCGCAATACACATTTTACCGTAAAATCACTGGCCCTGAGTACGTCTGGCATTTTCAACAGAACAGAATAGGGGAATCTTATCGTTTCCAGATTTAAATACTTCCTCAATGCACGGGCAAGCCGCTCATTATCCGGCATTGTATCATCCAATGTCGGCGGATTCATAGTCACCTCTACCACATCCAAGCTGTTGCTCAGTGCTATCCCCGCCAATTCGATGCTTTCCTTTGTCCGCTCAAAAATCTGAATCTCATCCTTAGAGCTCAGATCCGCTACTTTCATCCGGCTCTTAAACGCAGACGCAATATCCGGCACCAAAATCTCCACATCGCTCAAAGGTTCGCTGATACACGCTAACCTCCAGCCCATTTCGTATTCTTCGTCCTCGATATGACGAGTCTTCTTTGATTCGAGCTGCCCGTTCAGCAGTTTTACTTTACATTTTCCGCAGGAAGCATTACCAGAACAAGGCGCATCAATTGTCACATTAGACTTCCGGGCTAATTCCAGAAGACTCTCACCTTCTGTTGCATAGTTTTCCACCTGACTACCATCTTCAAATTTAAATGTCACCTTATACATAGATGAAATCTCCTTTATCCTCTTGAATCCGGAAACCGCCGCCTACTCAATTTCCGCTTCTGTTTTATTAAAAAAGGTGGAGGAAATAGGGGCTAATCCACCTTTTTTCTCCACCTCTTAGAAAATTATCACACAGCTATACAGCTATGCAGGCAATCCATATTAAAGTTCCAGATAAGAATCTGCATACATTGTATTATTTAACAGCATATCACAAGTCTTAACTGTTTCCATCAGCTTGCGGTCACATGGATTGGCAATGATAGATGACAGACCATTAGCCATACACATAGCGAGCATGAAAGAATCCACGATTGGACGGATTTCTTTTGGCATACCGTTGGAAATATTGGACAGACCACCTGTTGTGATCAGACCCATTTCGTTCATCATGCGTGTAGCGTTCATGATGTGCTGAGCCTGTTCCTGCATTCCTTTTGCAACTAAGAATAACGGATCAAACCACAGATCTTCTGCTTCCATACCCAGTGTCAAACCATGCTCTAACATCTGCTGGCAGAATACCATACGTTCGTCAGCATCTGCAGGAACAGCGCCTGCTGAACACAGAGCGAATACGATTGCATCATTGTGAGCAGCCAGGTCAATGTAGCTAAGTCTATCACCTGCGTCTGCAGAGTTGATGATTGGTTTGCCTTTGTCCCTGTTGTATACAGAGATACCAGCTTCGATAGCAGCTTTATTAGCTGTATCCAGTGCCAGAGGAATGTTATCGAAATTCTCCTGGATTAACTTAACGCCCCATTTCATCAGATCTTCGCCATCGTTTTCAGCAGGTCCAATGTTCAGGTCGATGTAAGTAGCGCCAGCTTCGATCTGCTCTTTCGCTCTTTTCAAAATTGGTTCTGGATCTCTTTTCTCGAAAGCTTCGCGAATAACGGGAGAAATACAATGAATCCTCTCACCAACTACGATAAATTTTGCCATATTCGTTCTCCTTTTCTTTGTATAAAAATTAAAAATTATTTAAATTCTTTCATGAATTTCACAAGCTGAACGGCTTCATCTGGAGCTACGATGATTTCCCAGCCTGGAAGTTTAGCTTCCAAATCACCCTTCAGTACAGCAACTTTTCCGGGGATTACCAGCTTACGGCATTTGATCTTATCTTCAACGTTTTCCTGAACAAACTTAGCGATTGTTCCAGAGGACAATTTACCAGCAGCCCATGCAGTCAAAACGGACATACCAGCAGCATCGCTGATTAACAGGTTACAAGGTACGCCGGATCTCTCCAACTCGCCAGATACAACGAAATAGGTAAGAGCAAAGTCTACGGTTGTCAGGCACAGAGAATTTTCGTCTCCGCCGTTGATCGGGTAGATACCTGGCTCTACGGTCATTGGTTTCTGTGGATCGGTAAATACGTTCTGACGCAGGCCGTACAGTGGCAGAGCTACATCATAACTCATCTGATCCAAAACTACGATAGAACCATATTTCATGGTAAACAGAGAAACCAGGGCTTCCTGCATATATTTGTCATCTTTTGCGATCTTGCTCAGGTTAACGATAGAAGGATAACCAAATGTACGATCTTCATTCTTGATAGCTGCACGTCTTACCTGTACAGTATTTGCGAATGTAGTCTTAACGTCAGCACCAGTTGTATCAAGCACCAGGTTCTTGTTGCCCAGGCCTTCCAGTTTTGCAACGGTGTCATACAGTTCGTTTAAGTCAGCTCCGCTAACGCCCAATACAACGCCAGCGTCTGTTGCCAGTTTGCTCATAGCTTCTGCATTTGCAGCGTTTGCGCCATTTAAGATTGGCTTGCCGTCTTTGCAGATATCCAGAGCAGCTTTTGCAACTGCTTCATCTGTACATCCCAATACCAGAACTCTGCCTGTTGCAGCAGCTTTCTTTACGATATCCAGATACTTGTCCTGTGCATCGCCTTCATGATAGTTTACATAAACCATCTCAACATACATCTGCTCGCCGATACGCTCGTAGTCAACTTTCTTCATTGCTTCGAGTTTTGCGTCGATGTCAGCATCGTCCATGCATGAGCAAAGGCTGATTGCATATCTTGTACGGCTAACAAATGTTTTGTCATGTCTGTAAAGTACAGTTTCTCCGCCCAATGTGTATTCTTTGTCGCCAGCGCCAACTTTGATTGTCTTCATTGGAGGAGCTGTTGCTTCAGCCAATGTAGCCAGAGCTTCTTCTGACATATGTGGGCAAGCTGAGATCTCCGCTGCACCCTGAGCAACTTTCATAGAGAAAGCCATACAGGTTGGAGATCCACATTCCTTACAGTTTGTTTTTGGTGTCATTTTAAAGATTTGAATACCATTCAGTGCCATTCTTCCTAATCCTCCTGTTTTTTTCTATTACACTAATTCTTTGATCATTTTAGCGATTGTTGCAACAGACTGAGGATGTTTCAGGATTACTGCATGGGATCCAGAAACCAAATCAGCTGCAGCCCCCATAATTTCCATACCAATTCCTCTTTCTTCTGCTGGTCCCCATTCCGGCATATCCTCTTCGGAAGCCATAGACTCTTTTACGCTCCATGCATCCACAGATACAGGTGTAATGATAGGCATCTGCAGTGTATCGTCATTCTGGCTCAGTGCAGCGTTTCTGATACGGTCCATTGTAGATACTACATATTCATAACCATATCCAACTGCAGCATTACCGATGTTCATAACGATTTTTTCAGGATTTACACCCAACTTTGTAGTGATAACGTTCAACTGTTTTGCCAAGTTGATATCTACGGCAGACTCTGCACCTACGTTCAGGCCATAAGCCAAACCAGCAGACGCGCCTACTGTTTTGTAGTTTTCTTCTTTTGCAGACATAATCAGAGCGTTTGTGCCCTGGCATGCTTCAGAAACTTTTGTGAGCAGTTCGTTGTCTTTTTCAACATTTCCGCTGCCTTCCACTACCAGAGGGTAATCTCCGAGAGCAGCTACAACTTCTTTAACGATAGCTACCAGATCTTCCGTAGGTTTGTCCTCACCGTTGGGATCTCCGCCTTTTAAGGAAAGAACTACGAAATCTGCGCCTTCCATTTCAGATGCTTTCTTTGCCATATCGGCAACAGAACCGCATCCTTCATAGTAAGCCTTTACTCCAGGAATATCCTCAACGCCAAGATCCGTGATTTCTACGCCTACCTTTGGCGCGTTGTCAATAGGGCCGTCAAAAGTATACAAAGGAAGTACGCTCTCCCCGCCCAGTGCAATAGCTTTGTCGCCATTGCCAATGGTTACAGTGTTAATTTTTGCAGCAAATTTTTCTGGTTTTTGATTAAACGGCATTATTCATTAGCCTCCTTATAAAAATTTTCTATCGATAGCCTGCCTGCCCAAAGGCAGGTCAGGCAAAATCGCTTACATCAGTGGATCCAGTCCAAGTGCAGGATGACCTTTCTCGGTCAGGAATGCAAACAATGCTTCTGGATCGGAATCGGTAACGGTCTCATCACCAATCATATCAGCAAAGTTGTCAATTCCATACAGTTCTTTCGCCGTAGCATTCAGTCTGTCAGCCACTACGTCTTTGAGTTCTTTCGGCATCCATACGATACGCTGGATACCACCCTCGGCTGCCATAAACTTCTTGGAACCAATGAAATGTTTTCCATGTCCCATGAAACCAGGAGTCTGAACACCACCACCGGTCATAGAAGCCAGTTCTGGGAAAGTCATACCCAGAGGAGTCATACCTGCATACTCACGGTTAGCGATAGCCACACCATTGGAGAATGGCTCAATACCGCAGATACACTCGAAGCATCCACAGGAGGTCATTGGGTCTACCATGATGGAGTACATCGTGATTCTCTCCAGTGCACCCATGGAGTATTTATGTACTGCTTCGTTAAAGGACTCGTAAGCGCCCAGGTTCTCGTCAATCAAACCTACTTTTTCAACAACTTGGCATGCGCCGTCAGGCTCTAACTCATGGGTAGCTTTCGCATCCAGCCATGAAACAGCACCGCACAGACCAAGTCTCTCAGGAGTAACAATACATACATGAGATGGTGAGAATGCCTGGCACAGAATACAGGTGTAGAATACATCTACGTTTTCATCTGTCAGACTGGACAGTCTCTCATCACGTTTGTCAAAGGATGCCTGTGCAACTTCATGACGAAGTCTGCTGCACTCTGCCTGATCGGTATAAACCGTAACCTGGCATTTGTCTACAACGGCTTCAAACTCACCTTTGATCTTCGCATACAGGATTTCACCGAAGTGTTTTGCACGGAATCCAGCTTCAAAAGCATCCTTGCTTACACGGATACGGATCATATCCCTCTGTCCGGTATGCATAATGCCCTCAGCGCCGTTGATCCAAGCATGGAATTTACGCTCAAATACAGGCTCGAAGTCTGGCTGCATCTTCTTGCCGGCTACTTCTACGATAAACGCAATACCATTCTTGCTTCCCTGTTCAAACTCATCCAGTTCTGGTCCGACAACCTCAATCTTATGATCTTCGATCTCTGTAAGTTCTTTGGTCTGTACCAACTCGAAGGAGTCTATACGGGAACCGTCGAATTCCACCTGCATATCGCCACGACGAATGATTTCGCCCTCGAATGCGGTTGCAAATGCAACAGGAATATCTACGTTGGTAACCTTAATCTTGATGTTACGTGCTTCCAGAGAAGCTTTGTTGAACTTGGATACGTCTGCCAGTTTGATCAAGCTCTTCGGTACAGACGGTGTGTATTCCATATCGTTGGTGATAACTGGGAAGCCATAGTAAATAGCGCCAGCACCGCAGGCAACGGTCTTTTCATCCAAAGGACCAAAAGCGTTTACAAAGCAGCGGAAACGTTCAAAATGATATTTCTGCAGACCAACTTTATCACCAGGTGTAATGTTACCAAATACCATAGCAACCCTGGATGCTACGGATACTGCGTGTGCAGCACAGGAAATGTTATCTCCGATTGGGTATACACGTACATTGAAGCCCATGTTGTAATTCGCTTCTTTCAACTGATCGATGATACCACCAACCAGACATACGAAGTTACCCTGTGACTGGTAGCTCTTAACCAGATCTACTGCTTCCTGTACGCTTGGTGCAGCATGAATAATCAAAGCAACACAAGGAATATCGTAAACTACAAGCGGTACACCCAGCTCACGAAGCTGTGCGTCGGTCATAGCGCCTTCGGAAATTCCTTCATATGGGTCGCCTTCGATATATTTGGTAACCTCCAGGATCTCTGCTGCAAGAGCAGTAGCAACACCAGATTTGAAGACAGAATCCAGTCTTCTCTCTCTTGGCATCTGTGTTTTAATATACTCAAGACCAGCTTTACATTCTTTCAGGTTTGTAATCTTGTCTCCGGTTTCTGCATAATATGCTGCCAGAGCATAAGCGGTTTCTGGGAAGCCTACGGCTTTTTCTTCACCATATTTGGCAATCGCTGCATTTACAGCTTCTTCTGCCTCAGCATACATCTTATCATTTCCATTGAAAACGATATCAAATAATAGCACTTTTCAATTACCTCCTACAACGAATCATTGATGATCGATTTTTTCTTTTATCATCTCAATTTCTTTGGTTACAGTCTGACTAAAGTCAAAGGGAGATTTTCCCTGACGGTCAGCATCCATCACTTCGGTATTATAATGAATCATGCCCAGCAAATCTTCTGGAGGGATCTTGGCTTGGATAAATGCTTCGTCTTCTGGTCCCCGAACTTTATTGGCAACCACGCGCACCTGCCTGATGCCCAAATCCTCGGCCAAACGCTTCACATTCTTATAAGTCTGCACGCTTCTGGCTCCCGGCTCAATGACTACGATAAACTGATCCATACCTTCTGTCGTTCCCCTGCCCAGATGTTCCAGGCCGGCTTCCATATCCAGAATGACCACATCGTCCCTCCGAAGCACCATATTGTTGATGATGCGTTTCAGCATGACATGCTCTGGACAGACACAGCCTCCGCCTCCGGTTTCCACAGTGCCCAGTACCAACAGTTTTACGCCGTTACATACCTTTCCATAAGCATCTGGAATGTCATCCACTTTGGGATTAATCCGATAAAACTGATTATCTGGACTGGCTCCGGTTCGTTCTTCCACCAGTTTTCGCATCCTTGAGATGGGGACAATAGAATCCAACGTTTCTTCATCAAATCCCAATGCCAGTCCCAGATTTGCATCCGGATCCACATCTGCGGCCAACACTTTCCTGCCTTCCTGGGCATACAGCCTGGCCAATGTAGCCGCAAAAGTTGTCTTTCCTACTCCGCCTTTTCCGGTAATTGCAATCTTCATACATCCCTCCACATTTCTGTCATTAGATACCTAAAGCTACTCTCTTCTCTTCGATTTTTTCAATCATCAAATCGCCTAATTTGTCAATATCTTTTTCTACTGTATAGCAAGCCTCTACCCAGTCTTTGATACCGCCCTTGAGCAGACCATCTACCTCAGAAGAACCATAAGCATAAGGTTCTACGCCAAGATATGTATCAATACCCGTAGATACTACATAGTTACCGATAGATACGGCTTTCTCAGACATCCACTCTGGTGCACATCCTACCAGCGGAATCTGTGAAACAGTCCATCCAGAATGTTTCGCGATATTTGAGGCAAGAATCATCATACGGCTGATATCTACGCAGGAACCCATATGCAAAACTGGAGGAATGTCGGCCAGTTCACATACTCTTCTGATACCAGCGCCCACGATATCTGTATGAATTACTTCTTTGTCCATAAGACCTGCTCTGGCTGCTGCCTGTGCGGAACATCCAGACAATACCAGGATAATATCGTTTTTCAGCAGTTTCTTCATCAGTTCAATGTGTGCAGCATCCGGACGAACTTTCGGGTTGTTACATCCAACCATAGCCACTGCTCCACGAAGAACACCAGATTTCACACAGTCAACCAGAGGCAGTGTAGTACCCAGATCGTCAACCTGAGAGTTGGTTACGCCGTCCAGTTTGTGAATGATTTCTTCATAAGAGTATCCTACATATGCTTTCTGTTTCATCTGCGGAATATGTACGAGCTCTTTCTTTCTGTTCTGGAAGTTCTCAATCGCTGTTTTCACGATAGCCTTTGCATTCTCGCCTGCTGTATGAGAATTAAATCTGATAAAGTCAGACTCTGGCATCTGCGCAATCGGTGATGTGGTGATAAATTTTGTATGGAAACATTTGCTCAACGGTCCAAGAGCTGGGAAGATACACTGCACGTCTACGACGATTGCTTCACAAGCTCCGGTCAGAACAACGTTCTCCTGCTGCAAATAGTTACCAGCCATCGGAATTCCACGACGCATTGCTACTTCGTTGGAAGTACAGCAAACACCGGATACGGTAATGCCCTGTGCGCCTTTTTCCTTAGCGTAAGCGATCATTTCTGGATCTTCTGCATACTCGCAGATCATCTCAGAAAGTGACGGATCGTGTCCATGAACCACGATGTTTACATTTTCTTCTACCATAACACCCAAGTTTGCTTCTGTTTCCATTTCCTTAGGTGTTCCAAACATTACGTCAGAGAATTCTGTTCCCATCATGGAACCGCCCCATCCATCGGACAGACCAACTCTTAACGCCTGGCGAACCAGAGCTTCCGGTTTGGAAGAACATCCTACGTGAGACATATGCAGAGAACAGGAAACCTCTCTGTCGATTGCACGAGGAACGATTTCTTCTCTTTCCCAGATTTCCTGGGTATGTTTGTCTGCTCTCTTTAAGAATCTCTGTGTTCCAAAAGGTTTACCATATTCCATCAAACCTGTTTCAGCCACTTCATGAGCCAGATCGTAGATGTCTTTACCCTCTGTCTCGATGTCCCACTCTTTTGCGATCCGGATCAGTTTCTCAGGATCTTTAACTTTGTAGTTTCCATCCGCTGATGTCTCATACAGGGTATGGCAGATTTCACGTCCGTGATCGGAATGGGTTGCAGCGCCGCCTGCTGTAAATCTCAGGAAATTTCTACCAACGATTCCATGAACATCACATCCACAGATACCTCTTGGCGCTTTCGCAGTAATACGGCATGGTCCCATAGAACAAATCTTACAGCATGCGCCAGATTCACCAAACTTACAGTGGGGAGTCTGGTTTTTTACACGCATCTGCCAAGAATCGGCACCAACTTTTGCCCCAGTCTCCAGAAGCCGCTCGGTAGCCGCCTCAAATTCTTCCACTGTGGTTAACTTGAACTCACTCATTAATAAACCTCCTTAGAATAAATGTGGCATTCTCATCTAATAATATAATCGATTTAACGAGGAATGTAAACCCCTGAAATTTTTTCCCTCTGCAATAAGGGTGAATGCCATTCTCGCTTTACAAGTGCAGTTTCTGTACAATATCCCGAACAGCCTTCTTTACTGGCGAATCGTTCGGAAGCTGTACGGTTGGCTTTCCGTCACAGTCAAATTCATAGACTGTATCGTCGTGGGGAACTACCCCCAGCAATTCAAGCCCCTGCTTTTCAATTTCTTCCCGCGTACCCTGGTTCAATTCCCCGTTGGGCGCCCGGTTTACGATCAGGCCCACGGTCTTTGGCTTCATGCCACAGTCCCGAATCAACTGAGCAATACGCCCCACGGCCTGTACGCCTCTTCTGGAGCAGTCACTGACTAAAATCGCTGTCTCCATGCTGGGCAAAATACCACGGCTGATATGCTCCATGCCCGCCTCATTATCCACAACAAAAACCGGATAATTGTTCTGCAACTTGGTAAGCTGCGACTGAAGCAGTCCATTTACGAAACAGTAACAGCCTTTTCCCTGGGTACGTCCCATAACCAACATATCAAAATCATCATCTTCAATGATCGCCTGCTGAAATTGAATCTCAGCATAGTCTGCTTTTGACATACTGGGGGGGATCGGACTTTCCTTTGCGATCTCCGCTTGGGCTATTTCTTCGCGGATATCCCCCAGGGTTTTCTCCACTTCCACGCCCAAAACTTCATTCAGGTTGGAATTTGCGTCCGCATCTACTGCCAGAATCGGACCTTTCCCCATTTCGCCAAGATATTGGATGATCAGCCCGCATAAAGTTGTCTTCCCTACTCCGCCTTTGCCGGCGACAGCAATTACATGTGCCATCAGGTTCCCTCCAAAATCACATTGTTTTTTTGTAAAACTTTAACTATTCAATGATACTTCCTTCATAGTCACAAACAATGCGCCAGTGACTATAAAATATATCCCACGGCCGCCAAACTTTCGCAGGCAACCGTATGTAAACGCTCAGACAACTGAGCGGATACCGGCTTTTTTCAAAATTTCTGTGGAATTCTCCCAGGTATTCAGCGCATATAAGTGGATGCCTTCCACACCTAAAGCCATATATTGCAGAATCTGATCCACCGTGTACTCGATTCCCTCTTCCCGGAACGCGTCCAGAACGTCCTGGCGCTTCTTCCCTTCTGCATCCGTGTCAAACCAATGATGCGATATGATTTCTGCCAGCCTGCGGGGAATTGCGCATCCATTGCGGGACAAACACATATTGATCACAGATTCCCTGTTCAAAACAGGCATGACGCCCACATCAACTGGCATGGTTATGCCTGCGGATCGAATCGCGTCCAGCCAATATTCAAACTGCTCCATATCAAAGGTAAGCTGCGTCATAATGTAATCTGCGCCCTCATCTTGCTTTTGTTTCAGATGAGCGATATCCGCTTCCAGGGACCTGCAGGAAATATGCCCTTCCGGCGAACCGGCCACGGCAATTTCAAATTTATCCCCAAATTCTTTACGGACGAAACTGACCAGATCCACAGCATAGGAAAAATCTCCTCCTGTACCTGTCCACCCGTTAGGAAGGTCGCCCCTCACCGCCAGCATATGATCGATTCCATTATCCAGATAATTCTGAAGTTTTTCTCTGATATCTTCTTTCATGCTGCCAATGCAGGTGAAATGGGTGACCGGAACCGTATCGTTGTCCGCCTCCCGAATCATCTTGCAGACATCCATATTCCTGCCTACATTCGTTCCGCCGGCCCCATATGTACATGAGATATAGTCCGGCCGGAAAGCATATAAGTGATCCAGACAATCTTTCAGCTTATCCAATCCTTTATCTGTTTTCGGCGGGAACACTTCAAACGAAAGAAGCGTCCTTTCCTTCATCCTCTCTGCCAAACGCTTGCTCATACTGCTTTTCCCTCTGTGAAAACCACTTTGCCATTCTTCTTACTCGATTTATATTCAGTCTGCGCATTCCAGCTCTACAATGCTGTTTGCCAGGTCCACCATACGAATGGATCCCTGCACTTCCTTCTCATCCCCCATAACATCCCGAATCCGAAGCATATCGCCTTCCACATCAATCCGGCTTACGTTTTTGAGGATTGTGCTTCCGTCCCTCTTCCTGATTACCGTTGCCAAGCACATGCTTTATGCCTCCTTTATCAGTTCTTTCACTTGAGTCAAAGCCAGGCTGAAACGCATATTGGCCTTCTGGAAATCTGCTACGCCGTCCCGGATAGTCCTGGCCGCATCATACATATCCAGCTTTTCCAGATTATCCGCCATCTGATCCAGTTCCGCCGCGTGGTGCTCATTATGCTGAACCATATAGGCGAGCAAAGCTACGGTTTCTTTCTTGGGATCTCCGCCACCGTGAGGACATTGCCCCTCTCCGTGATGGCCGCAGTGCTCATGATGGCCATGAGGGCAATCTTCTCCGTGTCCATGGTCATGGGAAATCACATTGCCATTCTCGTCTTTAATTAAGTGCATCTCCTGCTCCTTTCCATTAACCCGGCTCCCACAAAAACTTGTAGGAAATCCTTCTCGTGACATGAATTTATCAAGTGCTTGTAATTATACAACCTTATCAAATTTTTTTCAAGGAAATCTTATTAATTTTTTATAAAAAACAGAAATTCTTTTTTGGAATTCCTGATCAAATTGTGCAAAAACGCCCATTATGTGCCGATTCTCCTTTGATGGATTTATTATTTTTGTAATACTTTTCTTGCATTAACTTCACATTTATATGTTATACTCCACCAATATATTCTCCCATCTTACACCAGTTAAGGAGGTTCTCATGACAACGAAATTCATAAAATTAAATTCCGAAAATGAAATGCCCCTTTTGGGGCTTGGCGTATATAAAGCAACCGGAGAACGGGAAGTGGAGCGTGCCATCGGCTATGCGGTAAACGCCGGATACCGACTGATTGACACCGCGTCCGCCTACAAAAACGAGGATGGAGTAGGCCGCGGCATCCGGGAGTGCCACGTCCCACGCAGCGACTTGTTTATCACTACCAAAATCTGGAATAACGCCCAGCGGTTAGGCGATGTAGAAGGTTCTTTCGCCAGAAGCCTGGAACGTCTGATGACCGATTATGTCGATCTTTATCTGATCCACTGGCCGGTTCCCGGCTGCTATTTAAGTACTTGGAAGGAATTGGAAAATCTATATAAACAGGGCCGGGCGCGCTCCATCGGCGTCAGCAATTTTGAAATCCGCCATCTGGAGGAGCTGGCCAGCGTCTCAGATATCACGCCAGCCGTCAATCAGATCGAATTTCATCCTTATTGGTATCAGAAAAAACTAGTCGAGTACTGCCAATCCAAAGGAATTGTTGTACAGGCTTACGCACCTCTCGCCCGCGGCGCCTATTTAGACGACGATGTGATCTGTATCCTGGCCACAAAATACGGGAAGACGCCGGCCCAAATTGGTCTGCGCTGGATTTTGCAAAAGGGCGTAGCCGTCATCCCCAAATCCACTCAGGAAGAGCGCATCATCAGCAATGGAGATATTTTTGATTTTGTGCTGGAAGACGAGGATGTCGACGCCATCGACCAGCTCAACCGGGACTTCCGCAGCGCATCCCTCCCGGACGACTTAAAGGATGTGTCCTTCTGACACCTGCAAGGCAAATCCTGCCTGCCCCCTCATTCCCAGGGCAGAGCAGGGGATTCTACCTTTTTATCCCTCAGCATCAGATCTTTGACCGCATCGGCAGCCGGTTTATTTTCAAACAATACTCTACATATCTCTGTAACAATCGGCATTTCAATGTGATACTTTTCTGCCAATCCTTTGGCGGCTTTCGCCGAATACACGCCCTCAACCACCATTTTCACCTCATCCATAGCTTCCTGCATGGTTCTGCCCTGTCCGATCAGGAACCCGGCCCTGCGGTTTCTGCTGTGTACGCTGGCACAGGTCACGATCAGATCCCCCATACCGGAAAGGCCGTAAAAAGTCTCCATTCTCGCGCCCATCTTCATACCCAGCCGGCAGATTTCGGCCACGCCCCTGGTGATCAAGGCCGCTTTGGTGTTATCTCCATAACCAAGGCCGTCTGCGGTTCCAGCCGCCAGGGCGATGACGTTTTTGAGAGCCGCGCCCAATTCCACGCCCAGAATATCCGGCGTGGTGTACACTCGAAATACTGGATTCATAAAAATAGACTGAAGGTATTCCGCCGTTTTCTGCGTCTTGGCGGTGACTACGCAGGTAGTCGGAATTTTCCTTCCCACTTCTTCGGCATGGCTGGGTCCGGACAGCACACCCACGTCTGCCTGGGGAATTTCCTCTTCAATGATCTCACTGAGCGTCATCAGCGTGCTCTCTTCGATCCCCTTTGCCACATTCACAATCCGCTGTCCTTTTTCCACAAAGTCCTTTATCTTATGCGCTGTGTTTCTGGTAAACGGCGAGGGAACCGCCAATACCACGACGTCTTTACCCCGCACGCTGTCTTCCAGATCTTCCGTAAAAAAAATCGTCTCCGGGATTTTTACCCCTGGCAGCTTCGCGCTGTGCTCATGCGTTTGACTGAGCATCTGGATCTCCTCCGCAAGCGCAGACCAGACCTGCACTTGATGCCTGTTATTGTCCAAAAGTATGGCCAGTGCCGTCCCCCAGCTTCCTGCGCCCAGTATCCCAATTTTTGCCATAGTCAGCCCTCCTGAAGTCATTTTTTTGAAAACGTAATTTTACTCTCTGTACCTTTTAAAAGCCTCTGAATATTTTCCCGGTGTCGGTAAACCGCCAGCAAAAGCAACGCGCCCATCACTACGTACAACTCTATCCGATACGCCTTTTCCAGATGATAGCAGCCCATCCGCCCGAAAACAATGGTTCCGATAAACGTGGACAGATAAGCGGCCAAAGAACTTACCGAGACATAGTGAAAAAGGAAAAACAAGGCAAAAAATATTACCGCCGCAATCAGAAACAATTTCCAGTCGAAGGCGAGCACCATGCCTACCGACGCTGCAATTCCTTTTCCGCCTTTAAAGCCCATAGTAATCGGAAAATTGTGCCCCAAGACGCAGCCGGCCGCCCCGTAGAGCACCAGCAGGGACATCATATCCGGGTGGGTTTTTCCGAAAACAAGCCGGATCACCCATACAGCCAGCACGCATTTCAAACAGTCGCAAAGCAGCGTGATAGCCGCCGCTTTTTTGCCCATAGTGCGCAGGGCGTTGGTCGTTCCGGCGTTCCCGCTTCCATGCTCCCGGATATCCATATGGTGCATCTTTCCCAGAAAATACGAAGTCTGAAACAAACCAAATAAATATCCGATCAACAAACATATCACACGAATCATGCACCCGCCCCCTTACGCTCACGGATGATAAATCTCAGAGGAGTTCCCTCAAAACCAAACGCATCCCGAATCCGATTTTCCAGATACCGGACATAGGAAAAGTGCATCAGCTTTCTGCTGTTTACAAAAAGCACAAACGTGGGCGGCTTCACCGATACCTGCGTCATATAGAAGATTTTCAGCCTTTTTCCCTTGTCGGACGGCGGCTGCTGTAAGGCTACCGCTTCAGTAAGAATCTCATTGAGCACCCCGGTCTGCACCCGCAGGGCATGATTTTGGATTACCGCGTCGATGGTTTCAAACATCCGGGAAATCCGCTGTCCAGTCTTAGCCGATATGAAAATCAGTTTTGCATAAGGCATAAAAGACAACACCTGGCGGATTTGGTCCGTATACCGGTACACGGTTTTATCGTTTTTTTCGACCGCATCCCATTTATTTACCGCTATAATCACGCCCTTGCCGTTTTCATGGGCAATGCCTGCGATTTTTGCGTCTTGCTCGGTCACGCCCTCCTCGGCGTCAATGACCACCAGCACCACATCCGCCCGTTCTACGGCCGTTACCGCCCGGATAACGCTGTACCGTTCCAGGCTTTCCCGGACTTTACTCTTTCTGCGCAGTCCTGCCGTATCAATAAAAATATATTCCTGTCCGTTCCAATTTACTTGTGTATCCACGGCATCTCTGGTGGTTCCGGCAATATCCGATACAATGACCCGATCCTGCCCCAAAATTCTGTTGATAATCGAAGATTTTCCCACATTCGGCTTTCCAATAATGGCGACATGCGGGATCTCCGAGTCCTCCTCTTCCCCAGAGTCTTCTGGAAAACTGCCAACAACCCGATCCAGGAGTTCCCCCATTCCCAGCTTGCCTGCCGCCGCAATGGGCAGAGGTTCTCCCATTCCCAGATTGTAAAATTCATAGACATCCATTTCAAATTTTTTGTCGTCAACTTTATTCACCGCCAGCAACACCGGTTTTCCACTTCTGCGCAGCATATCCGCTACCTTGGAATCCGCGTCCACCAGCCCCTGCCTGACGTCCGTCATAAACAGGATTACATCCGCCGTGTCTATGGCAATCTGAGCCTGCTCCCGCATCTGGGATAAAATCACGTCGCTGCTCTCCGGCTCAATACCGCCGGTATCAACCATGGTAAAATGCCTGCCCAGCCATTCCACATCCGCATAAATACGATCCCTGGTCACGCCAGGGGTTGCCTCCACAATCGAAATCTTTTCACCGGCCAAAGCGTTAAACAGTGTGGATTTCCCCACATTCGGCCTGCCCACAATGGCCACGATCGGTTTGCTCATAAACTTGTCTCCTTTTATGCTTTCCTCTTGCCGGAGGATGAAGTGCCGCCCAGAGCAGATCTGCTCCAGAAGAATCTGTCACAGCCACCGAAACGCCCAGACGCCGCTCCAGCTCCCCCACGCTCCAATCATCCAGAAACACTTCCTCCCCGCTTCTTAACATATTGCAGGGAATCAGAAGCTTCTCTCCCAATACCTGCCCTTGTAATTGTTCCCATAAATCCCGCCCGGTCAACAGCCCAGACACCGTAATATTTTTTCCAAAAAAACGATTCTCCACAGCAAATACCCGGATATGCACCCGCGGAAATTTCCGGTTCAGCCATTTCATATACGTATCCAGAAACGGCGCGGCCAAAAGCCCTGTGACAAGGCTGCCCTGAACCTCTCTGTCGTCGCCCTCCTGCTCCTCCAGCGCTTCCCGAAATTCCTCCTCCAGCAGCCGCAGCATCCCCACGCCGTTTTCCAACTGGGGATAGCCGTCGTACTCCTGCTCGGACGGCAGAGATCGGCCTGCCAGAAGGTACCATTCGTCGCTGGCATAGACAAAACCCGTACCGCCTCCAGCCCCATCGCTGCGCAGGCGTTTCTGCCATTTTTCGATTCTTTCCAGCACTTTTTCAGCTTCTTCCCGGCCAAACGGCTGCAAAGGCTCCAAGCCCTCCCGCCAGCGGGTCAGCCCCACCGGAACCACCGAAAGGCTTCTCATATGGGGGCGAAGCCTGACCAGATCCCGAATCGTCTGTTCCAAAACCTCCCCGTCGTTCCAGCCCTTACAGAGCACCACCTGGCCGTTCAGCTCTATTCCGGCCTGAGCCAAAAACTCCAGCTTCTCCATTATATCCCCGGCAAAACGATTGCGCAGCATCTTTTTTCGCAGCTCGGGGTCCGTGGTATGAACCGAAACATTGATGGGCGAAAAATGGTAATGGGCCAATCGCTCCAGCTCCTGTCTGTCCATATTGGTCAGCGTGATGTAATTCCCCTGTAAAAAAGAAAGTCTGGAATCGTCATCTTTAAAATACAGAGTATCGCGCATCCCTGGAGGCATCTGGTCAATAAAGCAGAAAATACACCGGTTGGAACAAGACTGGTAATCGTCCATCAGTCCGTTTTCAAACTCCGCGCCAAGTTCCTCCTCCTCGTCCTTTTCCACTTCATAAAGCCACTGCTCCCCCTCCCGCGTCTCCACCAGCAGTTCCACATATTCTTCTCGCATTTCATATTCATAATCGAAAATATCCCGGATTCTGCGTCCATTTATTTCCAGCAGACGATCCCCCGGAGCCAATCCCAGCTCCTCGGCAATGCTGCCCGCCTCTATGCTTTTGACTTCATGACCCTTACAAACGCTTTTTGCATTTTTCATCCTGATACACCTGCTTTTTGTTTGCTTTCCCTATCATACCAATTTATAGATAAAAAAGCAATAAATTTCCTTGACTGGCATTGGGGCAAATGTTATAACTGAATAAAAGGGAAATACCAATGATACAATAGGGAGGATCACTATGTCCAACATAGAATTACAGGAAAAGCCCATGGCTGTGGCACCGCTGAAAATCGCAGCTCTGGCAGGATGCAAGACACTGGCAAAAGAAGTAGACACGAAGCTTGTCCGGCTGCGCAGGGAAATGGCAGACCATGACAAATCTGGAATTCAGCTTCCCGGATACAGCCCGGATACGTTTCTCATTGACTGTGAATGTCCCCGTTTCGGCACCGGAGAGGGCAAGGCCTATATCAACGAATCTGTGCGCGGGGTAGATTTATACATCATGGCGGATATCACCAATTACAGTCTGACTTATACAGTCTGCGGACACGAAAACCATATGTCCCCCGACAACCACTATCAAGATCTAAAGCGAATCATTTCTGCCGCCAACGGCAAAGCGCACCGGATTAACGTGGTGATGCCTTTCCTATATGAAGGCAGACAGCACAAACGCACCAAGCGGGAGTCTTTGGACTGCGCAATGGCACTGCGGGAACTGGCGGACATGGGGGTTTCCAATATCCTTACCTTTGACGCTCACGATCCCAGGGTGCAGAACTCCATACCCTTAAACGGATTTGACAACTTTTTCCCCACTTACCAATTTCTGAAAGCATTGATTAAAAACGTCCCTGATTTCCAGACGGATCCCAGCCACCTGATGATCATCAGCCCGGACGAAGGAGCTATGTCCAGAGCAGTCTATTTCTCTAACATCCTCGGCGTGGATATGGGCATGTTCTACAAACGCAGGGATTATTCCACCATCATCGGCGGCAAAAACCCTATCGTTGCACACGAATTTCTGGGCGCTTCTGTGGAAGGAAAAGACGTAGTCATCATCGACGATATGATTTCCTCTGGGGGAAGTATGCTGGATGTGGCAATCCAATTAAAAGAACGCAAAGCCAACCGGGTCTTTATATGCACCACCTTCGGTTTATTCACAGACGGATTGGAAAAGTTTGATGAATATTATGAAAAAGGGTATATTTACCGGCTGATTACCACTAACTTAAACTACCGTGTACCCGAATTGCTGAAACGCCCCTATTATATAGAAGCAAACATGAGCAAATATTTGGCCAGCATTATGAACAACATCAACCATAACATATCTGTGGAAAAAGTTCGCTCTCATAACGACAAGATTATCAAATTGCTGGAAAAGACAAAAAACCGCTGAATCATAGCGGTTTTTTTCACACTTTAGATCTTCCCAATTAATCACTTCTGCAACAGACAACAACTCTGAAACCTCAACAAAAATTCCATCCAAATTCCGGTTCTGCGGTCATACTGGCTCCGAATAATTATGTAAGGATACAAGTGCGTCAGAAAGAAGAAACCATGCATACAGAAAGGGAGGAAAAGGAAATGCCCATCTCTATCCAAAAGAAGCTAATCGGAATCAACCAAACACCTCTGCGGCGTTCCGCAGCAGATATCCAGTACATCGTGGTACATTACGTCGGAGCGTTAGGCGGGGCGCAGGAAAATATAGATTATTACGCAGGCGGCAGTCGGAACGCGTCCGCAGATTTCTTTGTGGGCCATGATGGGGAAATTTACCAGGCAGTCGATTATTACCAAGCTTATAGCTGGCACTGCGGCGGCGGTTTGCAGGGAAACAGCGGGGCTTCTCATTACGGAAAATGCACCAACAAAAATTCCATCGGGATTGAAGTGTGTGTGAAAAAGCGCAGCACAGCCACGATGAACGCCACAGACAAAGATTGGTATTTTACAGAACAGACCTATCAGGCCGCCGTGGAGCTTGTCAAACACTTGATGGGAGAACTTAGCATCGACGCAGACCATGTCATCCGACATTACGACGTAACCGGAAAAATCTGTCCCAATCCATTTGTTTACAACACAGGCGCCCACACATGGACAGGATTCAAAAAAGCCATTGCAAGCATAGGAGGAGATTACATGTTTGAAGTAAAGACGGTAAAAAAAGGTGAAACCGGAAATCATGTGCTGTTGGTGCAGGAAATCCTGCGGGCAAGAGGTTTCAAGGGTAAAAATGGAAAAGACCTGCTGCTGGATAAGACGTGCGACGCCCAGACGGTATACGCCATCAAACAGTATCAAAAAGCCAGAGAAAAGGATTCTCCAGGTATTATCGGAGCAGTCGATGGGATCGCCGGGCCGAAGACGCTGCGGGATATGATCGCACTATAAAGAAAGCAGATTGAATTCAGATAAAAAAGCCAGAGCGCAACAGCCCTGGCTTTAGGTCACCCGCAAGATTGCGCCGAAAACAAAGATGCGTCCTCCAATGCAATCGAAATACTGCCCTTTATATTTCTCAAAGTGTTATTTGTAGCCCGGAGAAACAGCTTATATTTTCCGGGTTTTACTGGGGGCCCGAAAGTAAAATTCGCAGTACATTTCAAGGGTTCACCTTTTTGACGCAGGTTCTTCACAGAATAATAAGTTGTCTTTAAACGTTTGTCCCCAGATTTGGCGAAACCAATCTGCATTCCTTTTCCGGTTTTTGCAGAAACGTCATACCAAATTCTGTCGCCCTTGGATAAGGTATATTCTCCCAGCCAAATAACTTGTTTTTTTGCCACCTTTTTCAGATTGACCGGAATAATTTCCGGGCTGTTTTCATCGTCCAACTCTTCCTCATCTTCAAATAGTTCAGCCACCTCTGCTTCCGTCATATAGGCAACGCCTGTAATCTCATTATCTGTATCACGCATAATCTTGATATTTACGGTTCCAGCCGGGTTTGTATCCAGCGTATAAAAGGATTTATCTGGCCGAATGTCCAGAAAGATATTGACCAACTGCCCTTGGTAATAATAATTCTTACCCTCCATTGTAACGCCTACCGCCTGATATTTAGCCAACTGCGCTTTTTCCTGTTCCTCTTCCAGTTCATCAAATTCATCGCCCCGATCCAGCGCGTCGAACAATACGGACTGGAAAGCCCAATCCCCATCTTTCAACGCCCGATCCAGCCAATCTTCCAATTCTGTTTCATCCATACAGTCCGTCAAGGTGGAAAAGAAAGCAATTTCTTCATCCAAATATGCCTTTTCTGCAAAGTCGTCAAGAAACAAGGCGCCGCTCTCCTCCAATACCTGCACAGCGACGGAGAAAAAACTAATATCGTTATTGGTATAGAGTTTTTCAAGCCATTCCCTTTGCGCGTTCTCATCCAGCTGGGAGAAAGCAATTTCAAACAACGGCAAACTGCCAGCCTCATAGTAGCGCTGCGCCTGCGAGGAATAGTCTTTGCTGTGCGTGCCTGTTCCTTCCTGAGTAGCATTTTTGCTCCATTCAGACGCTAACGGCTCATCTGTTGCCTGGTTGGATGCCGCAGCAGTGGAATAAACCCCGATAAAAGAAGCGCCAAAAATCACGCACAGCGTCAGCACTCCCGTCAAAAGCCGAATTGCCGTTGACTTCCTCTTAAAATTCATAATCGCACCTAACCTTTCTTTTAATAATTGTTTATTTTCACTTAAAGTGACGGCTCCGAGATTTTCCCTGTATTTTCCAACTGCGGCCATAGCGTCAAGCAAAGTTTTCCCATAATCCTGCGCATTCTCACACCCCACTTTGGCAAGAACGGCTTCATCACAAGAAAATTCACACGCTTTTGTAATTTCCCGGCTCATAAAATACACAAGAGGGTTGAACCAATGCAGACAGACCGCAACCTGTACCAGCCATTTATAGAACATATCCCGCCGTTTATAATGCGTCAGTTCGTGCAAGGCGATATACCAAAAATCTTTTTCGGAAATATCCGCGCTTGGAAGCACAATGCATGGATGGAAAAATCCGATCAGAAGCGGAGAAGAAGCCAGTGGATTGCTACATAATTCTACCGGCTTTCTAATGCCTGCCTGTTCTGCAATGACGGAAAGCCGGTCTAAAATCCCAATGTCCGCAATCGGAACCAATCCAGCGTTGAGATACCGCAGAAACCCCTGATAGACCGTTACTTTTCGTATCAGCATCCCCAGTGCGGCCGCCAGCCAAATCAGCCAGATATGATTTGCCAGCACAGACCTAATCTCTTGAAGCGGGCGGACGGTTGTCAAATCTTCTGCCGGACGATTCGCAGTCTCATTGTCCTGTTCTAAACCGGCAGCAGAATCGGGAACACCTCCTGGAGTATTGAGCGAGGCTTGCCGCGGCAAAGGATCGGTCTGGATTATCGCCCGATCGACAGCTTGGTAAGTTTTCCCCAGCAGATTTGTTTCCGGCCCAAAAGGGAGCAGCAACCGCAAAAGGACAATGAGCCAAACATAATATTGCCATTGCCGGCTGATTCTATCTTGCAAAAATCGCTTTCCCAAGAGCAGAAGCGCAATCAGCAAACCGCCGGAAAACGACATGGACAGGAAAATTTTCAAAACCGTGTTCATTGTTTCTCTTTCCCTTTCTCAAGCAGCCTTTTTAACTCTTCGTATTCTTCGTCCGCCAGCAGATCGCCCATAATCAGATTAGAAACCAGACCCTTTGCGCTCCCCTCGTAAATCTTATCCAGGAAGTTTTTCGTCTGCGCTGTCTGGTATTCTGTTTCCGAAACCAGCGTGGTATATTCGTTGCGGCGTCCAATTTTCTTGGCGCTTAAAAAGCCTTTGTTTATCAACCGCGATAAAAGCACAATCAAGGTATTCTTTTGACACGGCCTGCCCCTGGCCGCCAGTCCGTCCATGATATAGGCGAACAACGTCACCTCCTCTGGGTTTCCCCATACGATTTTCATAATTTCAAGTTCGGCGTCGGATAGTTTCTGTATCATATTCTTACCCTCCCAAATGTATAACATTATGTTGTTATTTAATATAACATAGTGTTGTCATTCTGTCAATCCCCTATCCGCCGAAGAAACTAAAACAAAAAAACGGGCGCTGCCATATGGACAGTTCCCGTCTCTTCCAGTGTTTTTCTCTATATCGTTATCACGTCCTTGCCTTTGGCACGAAGCAGTCTGCAAAGCCCTTCCATATCCAGTCCGACCATTTTTACCGCCATGCTCTCCAAAATTCAATGAATCGTTAAATTAAGGGTTCCGACAAAATATTTCAGTATCCTGGCTTAACTTCACAGCAATGGCTGATCGGTCTTACAGTGGCGGCACCGCTCCGGTCTCTCACCGGATTCCCTCAAATATTCTGCTGAAATTGTAATTAATATAACATACGTTCTCTTTAATAGCAACCAGATAGAAAAACGTTTTTTTTCATTGTCAGCTATCGTTTTTTCTGATAGCATAGATCAAAACAGACGGTAATTCACAATCGCCAAATATATAGACACTTGACAATTTATATCGAGAAAGGAATCGCTATGACACTTCAAAACCTGAAATACGCCATCGAAATATCCAATTGCAATTCTTTTTCCGAAGCGGCAAAACACCTTTTCGTCTCCCAGTCTACGCTGTCCGCTGCGATTCGGGATATTGAAGAGGACTTGGGAATACAGATTTTTCACCGGACTAATCGGGGCATCACGCTCACTTATGACGGAGAAGATTTTATCAAATATGCAAAGGAGATTGTCGAGCGCTCCCAATATCTCGAACAGCGATACCATGCGCGCAAAACCATCCCTATGCGCTTCTCCGTGTCGTCTCAGAGACTGCCCTTTGCCGCTCTGGCGTTCACGCGGATTTTCCAGGATATGGATTCGCAAAGTTATGATATCGCCATCCGGGAGTGTGATACCAATTCCGTCATCCACGACGTCTCTGCCGGAAGGAGCGATCTGGGCATCCTGGCCATTCACGATACGCATATGAAAAGCCTGCAAATGCTGTTCTCGTCCTGTGACGTCTGTTTTCACGAGATTGCGCCCATGAAAAATTATGCCTTTTTCCGCGCTGGCCACCCTTTATCTGACAAACAGTCTGTCACGTTAAAGGATCTGGAAGAGTACCCCTTTGTCACCTATGACCAGGGACTGGAAAATTCACATTTTTCCGAAGAACCCCTGTTTTACAAAATTTTAAGCAGAAACGTCCATGTGTGCGACCGCAGCACAAAAATAGCCGTCGTGAGAAAAACCGACAGCTTCAGCATAGGCCCCGGACTGACCAACAGCAACGCAGACAATTTTCACAAAGGACAGGGGGAAATCCTGGCAAAACCGCTGGAGGATCCGCTGGGAGATCTGCATCTGGGCTATCTTGTCAAAAACGGGCATACTGCCAGCCAAATAGAGGAATCCTATCTTAATTTTCTAAGAGAGGATATCCTGTCGCTGCAATCGTCCAAAGAATCGTAAGCAAAAAGGTATTCCAAAATGGAAGCGGTTACACTGTTGAAATCTTTGTCGAGTTGTGGTAGAATCTCTGCTCAAATACAACGAGAAAGGAAGAAAAAATTGGCAAATTTCACAAAACAAACAGCGCCGATACTGATTTTATCGGCCGGAACTTTATGGGGAACGATGGGGATTTTCGTCCGAAAATTAAGCGCATTCCAATTTACCTCGATACAGATCGCCGCTTTGCGTATTGTGGTAGGATCTGTCATTTTGCTGGCCGTTACCGCGGCTTTGAATCGGGATAAATTAAAAATCCGCCTGCGGGACGCCGGATGGTTTTTGGCTATGGGACTTTGCAGCATCCTTCTTTTTACCATCTGTTATTTTCAGGCGATTTCGCTGGCATCCCTGTCCGTAGCGGCAATTTTGCTCTATACTGCGCCGATTATGGTGATGTTGATGTCTCTGGTCTTGTTTCATGAAAAGATGACCAAACGTAAATTTCTGGCTCTGCTGATGGCCTTTTTGGGCTGCGTCCTGGTAAGCGGAATCGGCCGAGACAGCCGTATATCCGCAGCGGCAATCGGTTTTGGCCTGGCTTCTGCTTTTGGATACGGGTTATACAGTATTTTGGGAACCTTCGTACTTCGGCGTTATCATCCCATTACGGTAACCACCTATTCTTTTCTGTGTGCCGGAATCGGCGCGCTGCTGATTAGCCATCCAACAGATATTTTGCGGAAAATACAGGCGGCGCAGAATCCAGCGAACGTCGTTCTGCTGATCTTCCTTACCGCTATCGTAACTGCGGTGCTGCCCTATTTGGCCTACACCATCGGTCTGTCTTTTGTAAAAGCGAGTTCCTCGTCCATTATGGCGTCCATTGAACCTGTGGTGGCGACCATTGCCGGATTCGTGATATTTCAAGAGAAACTTACCGTTTTCTCACTAATCGGAATCGCTCTGGTTATTGCTGCAATCCTAACCTTGAATCTACAATCCGACGTTTGCTAATTACTGAATATATAGAGCAGAGACAGAAGAAAAACTGTAACCCCAAAGGGCGTGTGGACATAACATAAATTAACAAAAAATAAGGATTTTTTGATATGATGAAGAAATTATTTATGTTTATGACCCTCACGCTCATCTTTCTTGTGACCTCGGCGACTTCCGCATTTGCTCTGTCGCCTACTCCGGGAAAAAAGCATCAGGGAATAGATGTCAGTCAGTGGCAAGGAGATATTGATTTTGAACAGGTAGCGGCTTCCGGGATAAGCGTGGTCTATATCCGCTCCAGCCTGGGAGGTGGCTTTATCGATCCCTATTTTGAGCAAAATTATCAGCGGGCAAAGGCGGCGGGACTGCAAATCGGCTTTTACCATTATGTAACGGCGCGCACCGCCTCTCAGGCTCAATACCAGGCGCGCTTTTTTGTCCAGACAATCCAAGGCAAAGACTTTGACTGCCGCCTGGCCATGGATTTTGAAGACTTGACCAATCTGTCGGCAGCGGAAGCCAATGAAATCGGCCTGGCCTTTATTCAGGAACTGGAAAAAGCATCCGGTAAAAAAGCCGTTGTTTACAGCAATGCGTACAATGCGGGTTCCATGTTCAGCGGCGCTTTGACAGACTATCCGTTATGGATAGCTGAATATGGCGTCTCGCAGCCTTCTTCCGCTGTCAACTGGTCTTCCTGGGCAGGATGGCAGTACACGGATCAAGGGCGGGTGCCTGGAATATCCGGTTACGTGGATCGAGACGTCTTTACAGACTCCATGCTTTTGAAAGATTCCGGCCAGGTAAGCCCCATCCCTCAACCCTCTCCTTCTTCTGGAATAATCGCTTACCAGGTCAAAGCCGGGGACACTCTGCGGGCCATCGCCCGGCGATACCACACCAGCGTAGCCGCGATTGTGCAGGAGAATGATATTGACAATCCAAATCTCATTTACCCAGGAGAAACTCTGTGCATCACCATCCATGACGACACCCCGGAGGCAGACAGCCACACGTCCTATACCGTGCGCGCGGGCGATACTTTAACCGCCATTGCGTCTAGATTCCAGACTACCGTACAGCGGCTGGCGGCCCTCAATGACATTGGCAACCCAAATCTGATCTATATCGGGGAACGGCTACAGATCCCGACGACGGGGTCTTCCGCCGCTGAGACTTATACCGTACGTCCCGGAGATACTTTATGGAACATTGCCCAAAGATATGGAACCACGGTATCCCATCTGGCAGCCATAAACAACGTTGCAAATCCCAATTTGATTTACCCAGGAGAAACTCTTTACATTTCTTAAATGCATCTATTTTGGAGCTATTCTATAAACAGAGGCAGAGCAGGCGGCCAAAACGTAAAGATAAAAAAGCAAAGACACGTCAAGATAACCAGCCCCCAGGATAAAAAGCCCCTGCCCGCCGGCAAAAAACTGTTTTGATTCATCTTTTTTCGCTGTCCGTAAAATCCCAGAAAAAGCCCCAACAAAAGCGTTGCGATATCCAAAGCCAACAGATGAAATCCCAGAATACCCGTATAGGTATAAAAAATAATCGGAATCGAAAACGTTCCTATCAAAATCCCCCATGCGCTTGCAGAGGACAGAGACGGAAATTGCTTTTGGATACAGAGAATCTCATATAAAAAATAAACCAGCAATGGAAAGAACGCCAGCTTCATATGTTCCCACACCGACTCATTGATTGGGGAAAAGAAACCAGCCCACATTGATTTTCCGGTAAACTCATACAAAAAATGCAGCAAGATTCCCAGGAAGGTCACCAACAGCATTCCCCACTTTGTGTAAGATTTTAACCTTTTTTCCATACAAAACCTCCTTTCTTGACTGAGAGTACACGCCCTCTTGTAGTATATACACTTTTAACAAATAATCCCTGAAAAAAACAAGAAATTTTTGCGGATACTAGGATATATCTCTGAGAAAAGCACATCAGAAAGGAGTGTTTTCCATGAATTTACAGCATTTATCCATTGCGTCGGTTCCAATACAGTCCTGGGGCCCGATTTATGACGGAGCGCTGGCTTTGAAAAAAGGAACTATTTTCCAGGATCTGGACATGCCTTTTTTTGCCGCGAACGACACCGAAACAACCAATCGCTGCTGTGAACCGTCCAACGCCTCAGACCCCAAACAACAGGAACGGGAAGCCATGATGCTGCAAATCTACCAGGTCAGCTTTGAGGCGGACGACCTGCGCCTTTATCTGGATACCCACCCTCAGGATGCCCAGGCATTGGAGCTGTTAAAGAACCGTCTGATGCAGCGCAGGCAGTTACTGAAAAATTTTGCCCAGCAATTTTATCCACTGACCATGGACTGTATGGCGAATTGTGAACAGATGCAAGATAAGACTGGATGTTACTGCTGGCAGGAAGGGCCGATGCCCTGGGAAGGAGCGTGTGTCTAATGTGGACGTATGAAAAAAGATTGCAGTTCCCGGTAAAAATCACCAAAACCTGTCCCAAAACCGCTCAACTGATCATCAGCCAGTATGGCGGGCCGGACGGCGAATTATCCGCTTCTCTGCGCTATCTGTCCCAGCGGTACACCATGCCCGTAAAAGCGGTGGGCGGACTTCTGACCGACATCGGCACAGAAGAATTGGCCCATATGGAAATCATCTGCGCCATGGTTTATCAGCTTACCAGGAATTTAACCATAGAAGAAGCGCAGGCGGCCGGATTTGACGCCTACTATATCGACCACACCTGCGGCCTATGGCCCCAGGCAGCCGCCGGCGTTCCTTTTACCGCGCTGGAATTTCAGTCAAAAGGCGACGCCATCGCGGATTTAACGGAAAACCTGGCGGCCGAACAAAAGGCAAGAACCGTCTACGACAACCTGCTGCGCATGATTCCCGATCCAGAGGTACGGGAACCGTTGAAATTCCTGCGTACGAGAGAAATCGTCCATTTCCAGCGTTTTGGGGAAGCATTGGAGAAAACAAAAGAGAAATTAAACGAAAAGAATTATTATTTCTACAACCCGGAATTTGATAAACAGATGATCCACAAAGAATAAATTATGTCGCAGAGAGCTGTCCGCTCGATGGGCGGCTCTCCTAATCTATACAGTCAGCAAAAAAGGGGATTTTAATAGCCACTGTACCGGAAAAATCCGGTACATTCTGTCGCCGATATACATTGCTTGTGGCTATGAAGGATGAAATCCTGAATAGTTATGGTTATTATATAAGAACAAACTTTGGATTACAAGTCAAATCTGAAAAATATTTTTTCCACTTTCTTCCAGATATTTTCCAAAAACACCAGCAATTTACATCCCTCCTTTTGCGCAATGTCATTTATTTAAACTAACGTGAGTTCGGCGAATACTTGGCGCCGTTTACGGCTGCTCCCATTTTTTTATTTGTACTTTTCTATGAGAAAAATACCAAAAGCCCCAGGGGATTGCGATTTTTCCCGGACCCCTTAAAACGCTGTTCTTCAAGGGAAAGTATTCAACCAATTTCTGTTTTACCGCTTCGATCCGGCAATTCTGCTGTGAATTCTTTTGCCCTTTGCAGCACGTGAATCAGCCTGTCGAAGCTTTTGGTATCTGGATCGAAATAATAATAATTTTTGGTTGCTTCCTTGCGTACTTTTAAGATTCCGGCATCCTTTAAAATCTGGAGATGATGGGATACCGCCGGACGTGAGAGATGTGTTTTTTCCGTAATTTCCCCCACCCGCGCCCCGAAACAATTCCTTATTTTCATCATCTCAAGAATCAAATGCTGCCGATTTTCATCTCCAAGTGCAGTCAACACTTTCTGACATTTTTCAAAATCCTCTGCTAACATTTCTATATCTGTCTGGGCATGCATAGATGGTCACCTGCCTAACTATTTTGTATAATTGTTATGAATAAATCTATTGTACCTTACGACCTGTGGCAGCCTCAAAATGATATTTTACGATACCAAGATCCAGCTTCGTATAGAATCCCTTTTTTGCCTTGGCAAATATCTTTTCGTTTTTTAGGGTAAAATAGAATTTCTGCTGATTCACCGCCGTAGGAGCAAGCAGGGCGGCTTCCATTCCCTTGGAAAACCAATCTGGCATCGCGGGCGCACAGTTGCATAACTGCTCCACAGGTTTGTTCTTATGTTTGATTCCCTGCGTGGTTCCATATCCCAAGGCGATGACGCACACCAGCTTTTCCCCTCTTTTTATTTTAGCGGTGCTCTTTCCGTGCGTCAACGCAACCCAGCAGGTATTCAATCCCAGTTCCTGAGCTTTTAACACCAGTTTTTCTCCATAATATCCAACCTTCTCTTCCAAATCCACGCCTTTCTTTCCGACAAGCGCGATATAATTTTCTACTCCACGGAATTTGCCATAATGCGCCATGGTAGAGTCGAAACATTTTGGCTCGTCAAAAATTATCTGGATGTTTAAACCGCTTTTGGTATTGCATTCTTTCGCCAAATCCATCAATGTATTTCTTTTTTCCTCCTCGATCTCTTTCCCGCTGTATTGCCGTACACTATGGCGAGCTCTCATAATTTCCAAAACGTCCATAATAAAGTCTCCTTTGGTTTAAATATTTAAACCGATTATACCATGTTTTTGGACAGAAAACGGATTGGTAAAGAAAATCGAGACGAATCACTTTTTTCCAAATATTTTCCAAAGGGGGCGTGGGATTGTGATTTCCCCGGCCCCCTTAAAACGCTGTTCTTCAAGGCAAAGCGCCCAACAATTTCTGCTTTACTTCTTTAAAAGTAAACGATGTTGTCATTTTACAAATTTTTTACTCGAATCTTCTTTCCTGCTCCTTTTGCCTGAAAAATAGCTTTGTAAGCGGCTGTTTTTTTGGAAGGCACTTTCAATGTACAGGTGGATTTTATGTTCTTAAACGCGTTTGCGCCAACCTTTGCTTTTGTCAGTTTACTGGTTTTTACAGAAATGCTTGCCAGATTGGTGTCTCCAAAAAATGCTTTTTTTCCAATGGAGGCGACATTGCTTCCGATTTCCATGGATTTGAGCTTTTTACAGTTAGCAAATGCTTGATTGAAAATGGCAGTTACTTTAAAGCGGTATCCGTCGATGGTAATAGTCGCCGGGATTTTTGCCGCTGTAAGGGTTTTTGTATTTGCTTTCAATGCAGTAGCCGTATTGGAACCGGTTACCCGATACTGTACTTTATTATAAACAGAAACGGTTCCCTTTTTCGGCCTTGCCGGTGCCGGATTCTCCGGTTCCGGGGTGGCGGTTGGTTCTGGTACTTTTGTATAAGTAAATGTGAATGGCAGGTATCCAGTAGAGGAAACGCTGAGCTGTGCGCTTTCTTTGTCTGCCAACGGTTCTGCGTCAGTTACCAGAATGCCGTTGTCACTGATAATTTTTACGGATCCGTGTCCGCTGGCTGAATAATTCTTTCCGTCAACTTCTACGGAAGTAATGTTTGCAAGATAATCAAAGAAGTCGCTTTCGCCAAATCCCTCTGCTGCTGTCAATGTTTTGTTGACAGAATCGTATGCCGCCGGCATATCCTCCACATATAATTCAAAGGTTGTCTGTAATGGTGCATAGTGGCCTTTAGCATCTTTTACAGTAAAGGTATATTCTCCTTTTGATGCTGCGGCAAAGCTCAGGCTGTTTCCGGCAACTTCAATTTGCAGGCCCTCTGCGCTGTACTGCGCTTCATAGTCTGACGGCAGTCCAGACAGTTCCAGAGTGGTAGAGCCTGATGCCGCCGGGGCATTGGCCACATTCAGCGTATAATTTCCAAATTTTACAGGTACATATTCTTCCATGGGAATTTCATAAATCCCTTTGCTGGTGTAGTAGATAACTTTTTTGATCGTCTGTCCCATCATACCCTGATAATGAACCGAAGATGTGGGGCAGTTATGAACAGACTGGGTAAATCCGGCGCACCAGGACAGATTGGTCTGTCTCCAAATATTTTCCAGATGGCGGAGTCCATATCCGGCCTCGTCAGTTTCTACTACGACGCCGTGTACTTTTTCCCCTTCCAGATCCAGTCCGTCCAAATTCAACTGATAATCTCCATAGGAAGTTTCGGTCAAAAGCTCTGGCATCACACCCGTTTTCGTAGTGCGTTCGCCCTGCGCCGCTCCAAAACTCAGTGTTCCGTCTGCCTGAACCGTCACTTCCTTGTAATTCTGCGGAATCTCGCTGTCGTCCAGTAAATAATAAGAATAGCTTTCATTTTCAAACAGAGCGTCTGCGCCAGTATAGGTGCTGGTGCTGGTCTGTCCGCGGTTGGTTACGGTGATGGAGACAGAATCCTCTGGTTTCACCTGATGGTATTTAGACAGATCTACACCTTCACCGACTTTCACCGGATAGGTAATTCCAGTAATATCGCCGCCGTTTGGATCCACATGGTAGGAACCTTCCGCCATAGCTGAGGAATTGGTTCTGGTTTTATTTAAAGTTGCAGATGTAAATGCATCCACCGGAATCGTGTTATTTTTTACCTCCGCTTTGTAAAAATCGTCATAAGGGATATTCATCAGTACGTATTGGCTGTTTTCGGCAGCGTCCGCTTTTTCCTGTCCCGCCGCTTCTTCTGTAATGACCAGGTCATTTCCTCCGGCGGCAAAAACGGCTGCCGAAGGCCCGCAGAGTCCGGCGGCCACAGATAGGGCCAGAACTTCGGCAAAAACTCTCATTTTTAAATCTTTTCTGTTCATGATATTTGGTTTCCTCCTTCAAATGTTTTCACTATTTATTAAAAGTCAGCTAAAATCAGCCAACGATTAATCTTTATAAACCAATCCACAGATACAGGGCAATCAGCAGCCCTGTCCGTAACAGGGTAAAAACAATTTCATTCCCCTGAATTTCTTTGAGCCCGCAATGAATGTTCTGTTTGGGGCAGGCGCCAATGCATTTCTGGCACTGAAAACAATCCTCTGTTGTCTCGTAAAAACCGTCAAAAGGAAGTGCAATGTCGGACGGACATTTACGCGTACATCTGGAACATCCTTTGAGACAATCCCCACGGCTTCGGCGCAGAGAAAAAGCCGGCAGCACCGGAAGCAGGGAGAAAATTGCCCCCATAGGGCAAAGGAAGCGGCAGAAAAACCGTTCCTGTACACCCATTCCTAAGAAAATCAAAAACAGCAGAAGCATTCCAGGAAGATGGCCGCTTAGACGGAAGTTCCCAGCATGAAGCATAGAAAACACTTCCCAGGGACTGCTTCCTTTTATCGGGGGATAGACTCCCAGGTAACATAAGATTACAATCAGCACCAGTACCAAGTATTTTACAGCAGAAAGCTTTTCCGATATTTTTTCGCTTAGCTTGAGCGGTTCTTTGCCGCATTTCTTGCATATCCAGCAATAAAAAGTATGTATGCCGTCTCCAAGACTTCCAAACGCGCAGGAAAAGCCGCAGAAAAACCGTCCGAATACAATGGTAAATCCGCATAATCCCACAAGCGTTTTCAGAAACGCCGTCCAGGCAATTTTTTCTCCGGCTCCCAACTGCGCGGCAATATATGTGATTCCGGCAAAAGACGCGGTAAATGCAGAGGAAAAGAAAAGAAAGGAAAACAGTTGCAGAGCGGCCCGAAGCCACTGATATTTTTGGTGTTTTTTTCTCTTGGATTTTTCCATGCTAGGTTTCCGCCTTTTCTAATGCCTGTGCCACGGCGTTTTTGATTCCGGCAGAGCTAAATGTGGCTCCAGTTATAGTATCCACATCCGCTGACTGTTTCTGCAACATAGCTGGAATGATCTCTTTTGCCATGGACAGATAAGCCGCATCTTCTTTTTTTGCCGATAAAAGCTCAATCTCTGTAAGCCTTCCTTTCTCCACCTTCACTTTCACCGTGATGCTTCCT
This sequence comes from uncultured Lachnospiraceae bacterium, assembly GCA_947571775.1. Classification (GTDB taxonomy): domain Bacteria; phylum Bacillota; class Clostridia; order Lachnospirales; family Lachnospiraceae; genus MGBC164599. Next base: position 176,579 of record CANOZK010000005.1, read on the forward strand.
CCAAATCCTTGGGCCTCTCCGTCCCATTCCCCATCGGTATAGACGCCCGCAGACTCGGTTTCCTGAGTTTCTTGGCTGCTCTGGATAAATTTCTCCAGCGCCGCTACCTGAGCGCAGAGTTTGGCAAATTCATCCTCTTTTTCTCTGTTTTTCAACACCGCGTTATAACCCGCCAGCATACATACAACCGCTGCTAGGCTTACTGTTTTTATAAAAAGTCCTTGCATCGCCTACTTACTCCTGCTGCCTTTGTGCTTTTTTGAGTGCCTGCCGGCAGGCTTCGAGGATCGATTGAGAGGAACAGGTCGCGTGCGACACGGCGTCGATGTCCTCCAGGCTGTTTTTCTCCAAGATCTGGCTGACCACGCCGGGATACTTTGTGCTTCCACTGACCGCCCGCCGGATATAGGAAGCATTTTCGGAACCCCCATCCCCAGAAATATTTTTGATTTCTGCTATCTTGTCGTTTTCCATGACGAGAGTCAGTGTCAGGCCATAGGGAGCAAAATCTTCATACATATCTGGGGTGCAGGGCACGGTTATCATATATTCTCCGTCCAGATAAAAAGAAGTGCCACTGTCATTATCTTCCTCCTTATCTTCCAAATCATCTCTGTTATCCGGTGCGCTGCTCTCTTCTGGAAGAGCAGGCGTTGGCTCCTGAGGACTTGGTGTTTCTTCTGGCTGAGGTTTTGGTATTTCCTCTGGCTTTGGCGTTTCTTGCGGCTTTGGACTCACTTCGGTTTTCGAGTCTGCCGCTTCTTGGGCTGCTTTCAAGGCATTGCCGACTCCTTCCAGGATACCCTGAGAGCTGTAAGTCGCTCCGGTTATAACATCTACCTTCGTACTTTGGTTTTGAATAATCTGATCTACAATCGTCTTTGCACGCTGGAAGAATGCATCGTCTTCCCCGTCATGGCTGGTAATCTGAATTTTCTGGATGGTTTTGTTTTTGATTACCACAATAATGGCAATGTCTCCCCCAAAGCCCTCTCCTACTCCGGTATAAGCTCCATTCGGATAAGGAAATAACCCGGTGGGCGCGGCAGGTTCGATGGTTACGGCAGGTTTCTGATTGGATATGGCAGGTGTTATAGGAGGCACTGTGACTGGCTGCGGAGCGGTTGTTGCGCTTTGAACTCCTGTAAGAGCATTTTTTACTGCACCGATGATTCCGCTGGAGCTGTAAGTCGCTCCGGTTACGGTATCCACATCCAGTCTTTGAGCGGAAAGGATGCTGCTGATCACGCCTTCTTTTGCATGGTTAAAAAATGACTCGTCGTCCGAATGGCTGAGGATCTCAATCGCCGTAATGGTTTTGTCCTTTACGGTCACCGAGACTCTTACCTGACCGGAAAAGCCTTCGGCGCTCCCTTCGTAGGTGCCGTCTGCATAGTCAAAGGCCCCCTGCCCGATGGATACAGTCCTGGGTGTGCTGGTTGGACTGCTGGTTGGATTGCTGGTTTTTACCTCTGTACTTGTATTTTCTCCAGTATCCGATTCCCCTGTGAGGGCGTTTTTTACTGCCTGGATAATTCCTCTGGAGCTGTACGTAGCCCCGGTTACGGTATCCACATCCAGTCTTTGAGCGGAAAGGATGCTGCTGATCACGCCTTCTTTTGCACGGTTAAAAAATGCCTCGTCATCCGAATGGCTAAGGATCTCAATCGCACCCGCCGACTGATCCTGAATTTTTACAGAAACCATAATTTCCCCGCGGTAACCGGTTCCAGTTCCCTGGTAAGTGCCATCTTTCAAATCGAAGGCTCCTTTTGCCTGCGGTTCCTGCGTAGGAGTTACCGCCTCTTCTTGCGCCGGTGTCTCTGTTGGTACTGCGGTCTGCGTCCTTTTGGTCTTTGCAGGCACATCTGCTTTTTTGGTAATCTGAAAATCTTCCAGTCCATAAGCGGGAACCGTATAACCGTCCAGGCTGACCGCTGCGCCCACGGCCACGCCGCCTACGGCCAGAATCGGCGCCAGCGCAGGGACAATTTTCCATATTTTTTTCATTTTTACAGAATTGCTTCCTTTCCTTTTCTTACTAATACGCCCAAACTCAAATGGCCTGTTTTAACAGAAATATATTAGTTATAACTAACTCATGAATAGATTATCATATTTAGATACGCGCTGTCAAACCCATAAATGATAATGTTTCTCATTTACCTCTCAAATTTGACCGATTATCGCAAAGTTTTGAGTGAAATGCGCACAGAGTGTGGTATAATGATGACAGATATCCGCAAAGGATAAGAGAGAGGGATAAGGTTATGAAGAGCTATTATGAAATACTGGGGGTGGAGCCAGACGCTACACAAAACCAGATAAAAAAAGCGTATCGAAAACTGGCGAAGAAATACCATCCAGACTCTGGCGGCAGCGACCCGGCATCCAATGCCAGATTTCAGGAGATATCAGAAGCATATGCGGTTCTGTCAGACCCGGACCTGCGCAGCAAATACGACTATTTGGGCCACGAAGCGTTTCAGAGTTCGGGCGCTCAACGGAGCGCCTCTGCGGATTACGAGACGGAGGACGGCCATTGCGGAGCCTGCGATATGGGCAGGAAGAAAAAAGACGAAGACGAGGGGCCGCCGCCCAAAAGCATCCGAATGGCAGTTCATTTAACTCTAGCAGAGACATTAAAGGAAATCGTCAAGACGGTTTCATTTTATACGAAAGAACAATGTCCGCGGTGCCAAGGGGAACACGCAAAGATCCAATATGTAGAGTGTCCGGTGTGCAACGGCAAAGGACGGCGCGTGTATTTTGAAAACAACTGGGGATATAAGGTGCGCCAGGAGGTTTTCTGCAACACTTGCAGGGGCAAGGGCAAGATTCCCGAAGAAATCTGTCCCGAATGCCTCGGGTTGGGATACAAAGAAAAGAAATGGGAGTTTCAAGTGAAGATTCCCGCCGGCTCCTATGAGCGGCAGTATTTTCTGCTGGAGGATATTGCCTGCTGCGACAAAGAAGAAATCGATCGGGTACCCCACGAAGATAAAAACCTGATCGTGATTGTACTGGTGGACGAGGACCCCAAGTTTGAACGGAAGGGTTACCATCTCTATTCCACCTATGACGTGGATTATGCTACGCTTGTTCTGGGGGGGAAAGTCAAAATCCCTACCATTGAAGGGGACGTCTGGCACGAGATACCAGAGGGAATGCAGATGGGCAGCCGGATACAGTTGTTAAACCGGGGACTGATCCGGCCGAAGAAAATGGGAGGCCGAGGCGATCAGTACGTTACCTTGAACATACGAATCCCCCGAAATCTCACAGCGCAGCAGAAACGGGCGTTAAAAGAATATCAAAAGACTTTGCAGGCGGATCGGTAAGCTTCCAGACAGGACTGGCTTACCGGCCCTCTGACGTACTCTTTTTGTTCCAGCGCATTTACTGGCATCACGCCCATCAGAGAGTTCGTGACAAAACATTCGTCCATTTTTAACGCATCTTCTCTGTCCAGGGTCTGCTCCGTTACAGGAAAATGCGTCAGAATAAACCGACGCATAATTCCTGGAAGCAGGCCGCTGGCGACCGGAGGGGTGTAGAGTTTCCCGCCGCTGGCAAAGAAAATATTCGTGGTTGTTCCCTCACAGATATTGCCGCGGCTATTTAAGAAAATTAGTTCATCGACATTTAAAGACTTTGCCCGGCGTTTTTCCAAAATGCAGTCCCCATAATTCAGGGTTTTGTGGCGTATTAGAGGGGAGGTTTCATTGCGGTAGACATTGCTGTAAGCCAGACGAAATCCCGCCCGAATCTGCGCTGGGGTATAGGAATTGGGACGCAGGGTAAACAACAGGTTTTCGCCGGAGGCCATGATTTTCAGCGCATGATGCTCGGCCGTCTGCCCAGACAGCCAGGAAAAGACGTCGGATTCTGTCACCGACTGCTGGATTCCAAACGTTTTCATGGAGCGGCAAAGCCTTTCCAGATGCCAGGAAAGAAGAAGAGGAGCCCCCTGCTCCACCGCAATCGTCTCAAAAACGCCCAATCCAAACTGATATCCTTCATCTAATGTGATCTGCATAACAGTTTCCTTTCTGAATCTAAAACGCAAGCGCACGCAGCAGGGCCTGCGCTTTCTGCAAAGTTTCTTCGTATTCAAATTCCAGATCGGATTCGTAGGTGATGCCGCCGCCCACGCCCAGATGATAGAGACCGTTTTGATAGAGGGCCGTCCGAATCACAATATTAAAATCGCAGTTTCCGTCCAACGACAGATATCCCATCGATCCCGTATATAGATTCCTTCTGTCACGTTCCAGTTCGTCAATCAGTTCCATGGCCCGCAGCTTCGGCGCGCCGGTAATGGAACCTCCGGGAAAAGCCGCTTCCAGCAAATCCATCACTGTCAGATCTGGACGCAAAGTTCCGATAACATTGGAAATCAGATGAAAAACAGTGGCATATGTTTCCACAGAAAACAATTCCGTGACCTTCACGCTTCCAGGAATACAGACACGATTTAGGTCATTGCGCTCCAAATCCACAATCATCAAAAGCTCGCTTTTATCCTTCCCGGACTGTTCCAGTTCCGCTTTTAACGCCGCATCTTCCTCAGGCGTGCTTCCGCGCTTTCGGGTGCCCTTGATGGGACGGGTCTGGATCCGGCCTTTTTGCATTTGCAGAAAACGTTCCGGTGACGCGGACACCACCTGGAAATCTCCATAGTTGAAGTATCCGCCAAAGGGAGACGGGTTGTTCACACGCAATCTCTGGAACATCTCAAAGGGTTTTACCGGACTGGCAATCTGTAATTGCTGCGTCATATTCGCAATGTAAATATCCCCCTCCACAATATACTGGATCATACGCTGTACAGCATCCATATAATCCTGCTTGGCAAAATTAGCGGTAAACGCCGGCAGTACAGGGGAATCCGTTTTTACAAAGGAAGCCGCTGCGGACGAATTTTTTTCCGCCTGCTCGAGCAGCCCCTTCATCTCATCCATGGCCGCCGCCGCATCCTGTCCGTGGCTGTTGGCCACAAGATACAGACGATGTTGCGCATGATTTTCAATCATAAAATTGTCATAAAAGACCAGGATACTATCTGGAATGTCCACTTCTCTGGGATGGCGGGAAGCTACCCGTTCTTTTTTTCGCCCATAATCATAGGAAAAATAACCGATTGCGCCGGAAGTCAGCGGAAGCCCTGTTCGATTTTCTTCTTGATGTGACTTCAAATAATTCTTTACCCAGACTTCATAGCTTTCCTCTGATATTGTGCCGTTAATGGTAAAGGCTTCTCCTTTTACCAGCTTTAGATAAGGATTGAGTCCGATAATCGAAAATCTGCCAAGCTGGTTTGTCATAGAGGAATCCAGAAAAACCGCGTCCTCCCGGTCATGCACCAGTGCAAAAATCTGGTCAATGGGCGGATACTGTTCAAATTCCTGAATAAGCTGCATAGGACAGATTCCACCTTTCACAGATTTTATGAAAATTCACAAGCAGCTCGCGGCCGTACTGTGTCAGCACCGCTTCCGGGTGAAACTGGACTCCGTAAATGGGCATGGCGCAGTGGGACATGGCCATAATCGCCCCATCCTCGCTCCAGGCGTTGATCCAAAAACAAGAGGGGATCTGCTCTTTGGAGACTACCAGCGAGTGATAGCGGGTAACCTCAAAGGAGGCAGGCAGATCGAAGAATAATCCGGTGCGGTTGTGGCGGATGGCAGAGAGCTTTCCATGCATAGGCCGCGTGCCCTTGCAGACTTTTGCCCCAAAGGTATATCCAATGACCTGATGGCCCAGACATACGCCGAGAATGGGGATTTTATTTTGAAATTCCTGAAGAACTTGGATAGACTCTGCGGCGTCTTCTGGATGTTTTGGGCCGGGCGAGAGAATAATACCCTCGGGCTTCAGCGCATAGATTTCAGACAAATCCACCTGATCGGCGCGTCTGACTAAGACTTCCTGTCCGGCTTCCTCAAAATAGGCGGACAGGTTGTAGACAAAAGAATCGTAATTATCAACCATGTAATACATAAAAAAGACCCTCCTTACTTTTTCTGTGTACTCTTTTTGCAAATCATACAGTCGTTATCCCAAAGTAAGTTTAGGTCCGTAACCTGCATATTCAATTTACACGTATTTTACAATTTCCCAGATGGGATGTCAACTGGAAAAATCAGAAGTCCGCGGAAATTTCCCGATTGGTAAAATTTCCTTGTAAAATATACATGCGGCGAATATAATAATTTTAAAATACCAGCAGCAGAATTTTTTATTCAGGAGGTGAAAAAACCTATGCGGACACGTTTTTATAATTGCAGGATTCTCTCTATGCAGGAATCTATGGATGTACAACAGGGCGAGGTATGGGTAGACGGGCGGCACATTTCCTATGTGGGAGCAAAAAAGGCGTCCGATCTGCCCTTTGATCGCGACATAGATGTACAGGGCAATCTGATTATGCCTGGGTTTAAGAACGCCCACACGCATTCTTCCATGACGTTTTTGCGCAGTTATGCGGACGACCTGCCTTTGCAGGAATGGCTGAATGACAAGGTGTTTCCACTGGAAGCAAAATTAACAGGGGAAGATATGTATCATCTGGCGAAAGTGGCCATTTTGGAGTATCTCACCAGCGGAATCACCTGTAATTTTGATATGTATTTAGACTCTTATCAGGTAGCGAAAGCCTCGGTGGACTGCGGCTTCCGCACGGTATTAGTTGGGGCGGTCAATGATTTTGGACAATCTCCCGAAGAATTGGAAACCTGTTTTCAAAAGCTCAATGCCTATCATCCGCTAATCCGGTTCTGTCTGGGCTTTCACGGGGAATACACCAACAGCCGGCAGCGGCTGGAGCAAGTGGCGGCCCTGGCAGAGAAATACAAGGCCCCTGTATATAGCCACAACTCCGAGACAAAGGCAGAGGTAGCGCAGTGTATCGAACGTTACGGCAAAACGCCCACAGCGTTTCTGGACGAGCTGGGGATGTTCCGCTATGGGGGCGGAGGATATCATTGTGTGCATTTCAATCAGGAGGATATGGAGATTTTCCACAAACGGGGGTTGTATGTGGTGACCAATCCCGGCTCCAATGCGAAGCTGGCCAGCGGGATTGCGCCCATTACCCGGATGATGGAGATGGGCATTCCCATAGCTCTGGGAACAGACGGGCCGGCCAGCAACAATTGTCTGGACATGTTCCGGGAGATGTTTTTGACCACGGCCCTGGCAAAGTTAAGAGAAGAAGACGCGGCGGCTGTGGATGCTCAGGAAGTGCTGCGCATGGCTGTCTGTCACGGAGCCCACGCCATGGGTTTGCCAGAATGCGATTGTCTGACCACAGGAAAACTGGCAGATCTGATTATTGTAGATCTGCATCAGCCCAATATGCAGCCGCTGAATCACATTCCGAAAAACCTGGTGTACAGCGGCAGCAAGCAGAATATCAAACTGACCATGGTAGATGGGGAAATCCTTTACGAAGACGGGAAATTCTTTGTAGGAGAAGACCCGGAGGCAATCTATGCGCGGGCCAACGAGATTACCCGTCGGATTCAAGAGGGAAGATGACAAAATGTTAGAGAAAATGCAGCTTGCGAATTTTGCGCAGGTATTTTGGATTATGGAGGAGAGTTTTCCCCTCGACGAATACCGGCCTTATGAGGAACAAAAATCTTTGTTAAAAGAATCCAAATACGGAATCTATATTCTGCCGGATTCAAAAAGCGGGAACATAAAGGCGTTTATCTCCGTATGGCAATTTACAGATTTTACCTACATTGAGCATTTCGCGGTGGCACGAAAATACCGCAGCCAGGGCCTCGGCTCACTGATTCTGGGCGAAATCAGGCAAATATTGGCGTGTCAAATCTGTCTGGAAGTAGAGCTTCCAGAAAACGATATGGCAGAAAGAAGAATCGAATTTTACAAAAGAAACGGTTTCTTCCTGAATGAATATCCGTATCTGCAGCCGCCGATTTCCAAAGGGCGAAACCCGCTGCCTCTTATGATTATGACATCCCAAAGCCCAATCCCAGAGGACAGATTTGAAACGATCAAAACCGTTCTTTATCAAAACGTTTATAAAGTCGATCGCTTATAAAACCGGAAAAGCCATCCCTGCATCAGACAGGAATGGCTTTTTTCTCAGGAAATTCCCAGAACTTTTAATGTGGATTGGTTGATCACGCTGTTTGCTTTGAGGCCCTCTGCCATTTTAAATTCTCTCAGGGCATTGCAGGTCTTTGCGTTCATAACCCCGTTGACTTTACCGCAGCGATAGCCGATTTTGTTCAGTCTCCTTTGAACTTTTTTGATCGTGCTCTTTTTTGTGACGGTTTTTGTCGCAGCAGCATTTTTCACAGCAGTATTTTGAATGGAGCTGGTAACGCCTGCGCCGCCCTGGCCGCGTCTTTGTCCCTGCCCTTGCCCGTATCCGTATCCAGGGCAGTTGTCGTTGATTCCGTCCCCATTGTTATCCACGAAATTGTCACAGGCTCCATCCCCATTGGCATCTACATAATTTTGGCCGCATCGGGGATCTGAGCCTCTGCCGCCGCAACATGGCGCCGCTGTTACCGGAATCGTGCTTCCGATCATCAGGGTTGTCAGTAATAATACAGCTATGCTTTTCTTCTTCATTTATGGTACCTCCAAGATCTAATGGGTTTTTTGTGCTCGATCTAATTAGCATTTTATATGTTTTATGTGTCATTTTGATGGCATTTACGGTACGATCTGAGGTAATTTTATGACTTTAACACACTGCTTTCGGCGTCGCCGTTGACGAGAGTCAACATGGCGCTGTTGAAAATGGCAAGCGCTTAGTGTTTAATTATTTATGAAATGGTATATCAGGCACGATAAAGATGACTTCTGTCCCCTGTCCATAGACACTGCGGATCTTGAGGACGATCGAATGCCTGTCAGCGATATTTTTCATGATCGCAAGGCCCAGCCCAGATCCTTTTTCTTTTGTCTTCTGTGAACGAAAAAATTTTTCAAATATATGCTCCTGCTCGTCTTCAGGGATTCCGCAGCCCTCGTCTTTTATGGAGATACCATGTTCGCCTTGTGTCTCCCATGTTTGAATCCAGACGTTGCTGTCATTTGGTGAATATTTAATAGCATTATCCAGGGCAGCCGTGAACATTTGGCGCAGACGGCCGTAATCTCCTTTCATACACCATTCTGTTTTTGGCCGGTTGTAGTGCAGGAGCATATTTTTGTTCCTGGCAATAATCCGGGTCGCCCGCAATGCATCGTCCAGAACCATCAGCAGATCCAGTCCTGATCTCTCAATTGGAAATTCTTTATTTTGCAGGCGGGATAACTCCAGCATATCGTTTACCAACCGCTGCAAGGAGATGCTCTCTTTTAGGCTCTGCTCCTGGTATTCCTTTAACTTGTCACCGGATACGACTCCATCACAGACAGCCTCCAGCGAACTTCTGATTACGGTGACCGGAGTCCGCAGCTCATGGGATATATTTGCGATATAATCTTTCTGCATCTGTTCCAGCGCCTCGCTCTCCCGGCGGGCAGCTCTTAATTTTTCTGCTAGAATATCGGTTTCTCTGGCCAATACGCCTATCTCGTTTTTGTCATAGACTTTTGTTTCTACCTGGTAATTTCCCTGCGCCAATTCCCTGGTAGCCGCGGCAATCTTCTGGATTGGAATCAGAAAACGCCTGGACAAAAATGCGGAAAGAAAGCCTGACATAGCCAGCGCAAAGAGCAGACAGCACCCCAAAATGGTGATAGACAGCAAGAAGCTATCCTGGTTGAGACTCAATGTATCACGGATCACGACTGCAACAATGGGTTTCTTGTTTCTTTTGACCGGAAATCCCAAATAGATAATGTGTTCTCCCTGTTGGCCGTGTTCCTCCAACTGCTGTTCCTGTCCCGAAACAAAAATTTTCTCCGCGATCGTAAGAATCTTTTTGGAAGGCTCCTTTTCCGGCGCCGCATAATTTCCACAGAAAAGCATCTCGTTTCCTCTGCTGATGATGTATGTGTCCGCCATGGAAATGTCATCTAGAAATCTCAGATAAGCACCCTGCCCTCTGTGCGGGCCTGTGGTCGTCATGAAAGTCTCCAACTGGGTTTTTATCGTTCTGGCCCGCTCTTTTAACTCGTCTTTTTGGAAACGGTAATCATAAAAACGAAACGCACTGTAAAACCCGATAAAAACAAGGATTACAAGGAAAAGAGCAAGCATTGTAAAATACCGAAAAAGCTTCTTGGTGATCTTATTCATAACATACCTCAAATCGGTATCCCACGCCCCGGACGGTTACGATCTTCCAGTCAGGATGGCTGTGTCTGTCCAATTTTGCGCGCATTCTTTTGATATGCGTGTCAACGGTCCGCTCATCTCCATAATAATCGTATCCCCAGACAGAGTCCAGAATATGTCCTCTTGAGAATACGTTTCCTGTCTTTGAGACCAGAAGGAATAAAATTTCGATCTCCTTCTTTGTCAAGTGGACTTCCTCGCCATGAATAAAAACCTGGAACTTTTCCATAGAGATCTTCAAGCTTCCTTTTTTCACATATTGCTGCTGTCCGTTTTCTGTCAGTTCAAGTCTCCGCAGGATCGCGCGCAGCCGGGCCATCACCTCAGACGGTGAAAATGGTTTGACTACATAATCATCGGCTCCGATATCCAATCCCATGATCCGCTCAAAATCCTCTCCGCGGGCGGTAATCATGATAATGGGAACCATCGATCTCTCCCGGATTTTCCTGCATACCTCAAATCCATCGATCACAGGCATCATAACGTCCAGCAAAATGGCATGGTAATTGCGTTTCCCAAATTCATCTAAAGCTTCTTTTCCAGTCTTTGCCGTATAAACCGTATAGTTTTCCTTGACGGCATATTCTTTTAAAACATCTAAGATCTGTTCATTGTCATCAGCGATTAGAAGATTTTTCATAAAACACCTCTGTAATCTTATCATTTGGATCTTGGAATATCCTGTTCATTTTTCTTATGGCAGGATGCGTTAATTTACTATAACCATAACACAAATTGGGGCATATGGGAAGCGCCGTATACTTGAAGTCCTTTGCGGAGTTCTGTTGAAAAACAAAAAGAACTTGTAATTTTCTAAAAACTTTATTACAATAGAGAGTGAACGCGGCAGCCGGAGGAAGAAACGGCTGTATCTGCGAAGGAAAAGCATTCAAAAAAGAGTGCACAGGAAGCGGAGGAAAAGCATGAAAGACATGGTAGAAATCAGATGGCACGGAAGAGGCGGCCAGGGCGCGAAGACGGCGGCTCTGCTGCTTGCGGACGTGGCTTTCCAGACCGGAAAGTATGTACAGGGGTTTCCAGAGTACGGGCCGGAACGCATGGGCGCGCCCATCACTGCCTATAACCGGATCGGCTCTGAGAAAATCCGGGTACATTCCAATATTTACGAACCGGATTTCGTGGTAGTGGTGGATGAAAGTCTGCTGGAAACCGTCCACGTTACCCAGGGATTGAAAAAAGAAGGGGCGATTGTGGTAAACACCGCCCTGCCAAAAGAAGAGCTGCAAAAACATTTACAAGGTTATGAAGGAAAGCTCTACACCATCGACGCCAAGAAAGTATCCCTAGAAGCCTTGGGCAAATATTTCCCCAACACACCGATGCTGGCGGCGATTGTAAAAGTCAGCGGCGTGATGGAAGAAGAAATCTTTTTACAGGAAATGGAAAGCTCCTTCCGGCATAAATTTGCTTCCAAACCGGAAGTGATCGAGGGCAACATGAAGGCACTGAAAATGGCATTACAGGAGGTGCGGTAATGGATTTACATAAACTAGGCGAAACCTGCGGCTGGCAGGAACTGACAGAGGGAATGCAGATTTACCAGGGCGGGACTTCTGCCGAGTTTGCCACCGGGGAGTGGACGGCTGTCAAACCAGAATTTATAGAAGCAGACTGTACACAGTGTCTTCTGTGCGTGCCGGTCTGTCCGGACAGCGCGATTCCCGTAAAAGATAAGAAACGGGGAAATTTTGACTACAACCATTGCAAAGGCTGCGGCATCTGCGTAAATGCCTGTCATGCCGGCGCAATTAAGATGGAGGGGGTAAAATAGCTATGGGAAAAAGAGACCGTTTATCAGGAAATGAGGCCGTGGCCATCGCCATGCGCCAGATTAACCCGGATGTGATGCCGGCGTTTCCCATCACGCCTTCCACAGAGATACCCCAATATTTCTCATCCTTTGTGGCAAACGGCCAGGTGGACACCGAATTTATTCCAGTAGAAAGCGAGCACAGCGCCATGAGCGCCGCCATCGGTGCGGAAGCGGCGGGAGCAAGGACGCTGACCGCTACGTCTTCCTGCGGTATGGCCCTGATGTGGGAAGAACTGTATGTGGCAGCTTCCAATCGTCTGCCGATTGCGCTGGCTCTCGTAAACCGGGCATTGTCCGGCCCGATTAACATCAACTGCGACCATTCCGACAGCATGGGCGCCAGAGACGCGGGCTGGATCCAGATTTATGCAGAAAACAATCAGGAAGCCTATGACAACTTTATCCAGGCATATCCCATCGCAGAAAACGCCAAAGTGCGGCTGCCCATCATGATTTGCCAGGACGGTTTTATCACCAGCCATGCAGTGGAAAATATCGAACTGCTGGAAGATAAAGAAGTTCAGGCATTCGTAGGAGATTACACCCCCGAACATTATCTGCTCAACCAGAAAGAAACCATGGCGGTAGGTCCTTATGCCGTTTCCAATTATTATATGGAAGCCAAAAAACAGCACGCCCAGGCTATGACCAACGCCAAGCAAATCGTGCTGGAAGTGGCAAAGAAATTTGCAGAGATCTCCGGCCGGGAATACGGCCTGTTTGAGGAATACCGTCTGGAAGACGCCGAGTACGCTATGGTAATCATCGGTTCCGCAGCAGGCACAGCCAAGGACGCGGTGGACGCTCTGCGCGAAAAAGGCGTAAAGGCGGGGCTTCTGAAGATCCGTCTGTTCCGTCCGTTCCCCGCTGAAGAAATTGCCCAGGCGCTTTCCCATGCGAAAGTTGTCGCCATTATGGATCGGGCGGAGAGCCTCTCCTCCCAAGGCGGGCCGCTGGGATCGGAAGTGATGGCGGCTTTGTACCGCGCCAGATCTCAGGTACTGGCCGTGAATTATATCTATGGTCTGGGAGGCCGGGATGTGCGGGTAGACCAGGTGGCAGAGGTATTCGGGCAGCTTGAGAAGGATGCGGCAGCAGGAAAAATCGCGGACGCATACCGTTACCTGGGATTGAGAGAGTAGAAAGGACGGGGAAAAACCATGGGCTATAATTTTAAAGAGACAATGAATAAACCGGAACGTCTGGCCGGCGGGCACCGGATGTGCGCAGGCTGCGGCGGTACCATTGCGGCAAGAAATGTGCTGCGCGGACTGCATGAGGGCGATCGGGCGGTCATCGGAAACGCCACGGGCTGTATGGAGGTTTCCACCTTTATGTATCCTTATACGGCCTGGGAGGACAGCTATATACATAACGCTTTTGAAAATGCAGGAGCCACCTTGAGCGGTGTGGAAACTGCCTATCGCGTACTGAAAAAACGTGGAAAAATCGACGAAACCTATAAGTTTATTACGTTCGGCGGTGACGGAGGAACCTACGACATCGGACTGCAATCTCTGTCCGGGGCGATGGAGCGCAACCACGATATGGTGTATGTCTGCTACGACAACGGCGCCTATATGAATACGGGTATCCAGCGTTCATCCGCCACACCCATGTACGCCAATACCACCACAACCCCGGTGGGAAGCGAGAGCAACGGAAAGCCTCAGAACCGGAAGGATTTGGCGGCGATTATCGCAGAGCACGACGTACCCTATGTGGCGCAGACCACCTTTTGGAAAAATTTCAAAGACCTGCATGTGAAATCAGAAAAGGCCATTTACACCGAGGGGGCGGCTTTCCTCAATATTATGGCCCCTTGTCCCAGAGGCTGGCAGTACCCCACCGCAGATATTATGGAAATCTGCCGTCTGGGTGTGGAAACTAACTACTGGCCGCTGTTCGAGGTGGAACAGGGAAAATGGACGCTGAATTATGAGCCGAAGAAAAAGCTTCCCATCGAAGATTTTCTGATCAAACAAGGACGGTTCAAACACCTGTTTAAGAAAGAAAACGAATATTTGATTGGAGAATTCCAGAAGGAAGTAGACCGCAGGTGGGAAGACCTAGTCTACCGATGTAGCAGATAATCGAATCTGCGCAAAAGAGAGGGAGGAGTTAGAAAATGAAATTATTTGAAGATATTTTACACAGCGTCAACGACTTTGTCTGGGGGCCGGTTATGCTGGTTCTTCTGGTGGGAACCGGCGTGTTTCTTACCATCCGTCTGAAGTTTCTGCCCTGGAGAAATCTGGGATATGCGCTGAAATCCGTATTTAAGAAACCGGAAGAAACGCAGGAGCAGCAAGAAGGCGACATTACCCCGTTCCAGTCTCTGATGACGGCGCTGGCCGCCACCATCGGAACTGGTAACATCGTAGGTGTTGCCACGGCAATGGTTCTGGGCGGACCGGGAGCCATTGTGTGGATGTGGATCAGCGCCCTGTTCGGACTGTCCACCAAGTATGCGGAAAGCCTGCTGGCTGTAAAATACCGGGAGACGAACCAGGACGGCGAGATGGCCGGAGGACCTATGTATGTGCTGAAAAACGCGTTTCCCATCCCGATTTTAGGCAAAATCCTGGCCGTGGCCTTTGCGCTATTTGCGGTGCTGGCTTCCTTTGGTATCGGCAATATGACCCAAGGGAACTCCATCGCCGAAGCTTTGAACACTACCTTTGGCGTACCCAACATGGTAACCGGCGCACTGCTTACGGTATTGGCTCTGATTGTGCTGTTGGGCGGTATCAAAAGCATCGGTAAAGTGTGCGAGAAAATCGTGCCTTTTATGGCAGTTTTGTATTTTATCTGCGGCATCTTGGTAATCATCATCAATGCCAAAAATCTGCCTGCCGGCGTAACAGAGATTTTCTCTATGGCATTTAGTATGAAAGCTGTATCCGGCGGCGTGGGCGGTAGCATTATCGCTTCCATGCTTTCCGCTATGCGTTGGGGCGTAGCCCGCGGTGTATTCTCCAATGAAGCTGGTTTGGGATCCGCTCCCATTGCGGCTGCCGCAGCAAAGACAGACCTTCCCTCCAGACAGGGTTACATCAATATGACCGGTACCTTCTTTGATACCATCGTAGTATGTACCATAACCGGGCTTGTAGTCGCCTGCTCTGGACAACTGGGCGTTGAGGTAAATGGAGAACTGCTCACAGGAGCTTCCCTGACCATCGCATCTTTCCGCTCCGCGCTGGGAACCTTCGGCGGCTGGATGGTATCCATCGGTATTATGCTGTTTGCCTTTTCCACGATCTTAGGTTGGGAATATTATGGTGAAAAATCCCTGGAATTTCTGGTTGGCTCTACCAAGGCGAACAAACCTTATCGTCTGTTCTTCTCCCTGATCGCATTTATCGGGGCTACACAGACACTGAGCATCGTATGGGATTTCTCCGATACGATGAACGGGCTGATGGCAATTCCGAACCTGATCTGTCTGCTGGTTATGAGCGGCGTGGTGGCAAAAGAATGCTTTGCCTATGAAGATGTAATCAAAAAAGAACAGAACAAATAAACGTTTACTGCAAATCAATACCGCTGCCAAAAAGGACGACATTCTTTTTGGCAGCGGTATTCTTATGTGTTGAAATTGGACTTATATCAATTTAACATCTGCAATTTTCAGATATATATGGATATTTTTAATCCTCTGTAAATTCAAACAATTCTTCTACTCTTGCATGAAACACCTTGGCAATATCCATTGCTAACTTTAAAGATGGGTTATAGCGTCCGTTTTCCAGATGCACGATTGTTTCACGCCTTACTTTCACTAACTCTGCGAGTTCGTTCTGCTTTAGCCCTGCTTTTTCCCTATATTCCTTTACCTTTGTTTTAAGAGCCATATTAGATTCCTTTGCTGTCCATCACACAAAATATAATAAATCGTATAATCGTTAATACCAATATCATTCCCACAAGTGCATAGCCTGCCATTACGCCGTCTATAAATGTAACGGCACATGCAAAGGCAATAATAATAGTGGCAGCCATCATAATTTTAAACCCGATTGCATCTGTTCTGCACAAATTTTGAATTGCCAGCTCGTCCTTTTCTTCTTTACTATACCTATGAATACGGCCTGCCTGTATTGCAAAAAATGCGATGGTGAATACAACAACCATATTCTGAATCGTCATATAATAATCATGCCAATCCCGTCTTGCCCACATCCAGTAATAGCAGACAAGAAGCGCCGCATAAATAATTTTTGTTCCTACGATCTCCTTTAAAGTCACCTTTGATTTCATATTCCGTCCCTCCATGTGATATATTTTTCACTTGTTAGTTATAAATATATCACTCCAATAACAAGATGTCAATACAGTAAGTGAATCATTTGTAACTTCTTATAATCAGAACAGGAAATGAATCTCCTATTTTTTTAAACGCGCTCTAAGTAGTCTCCCGGCAGATTAAAACAGGCGGAATAATTTTATGAATGGGTTCGGCCAAAGGCGTAGGCTTCCTCTTTTTCCGTTCGGTCATCTGCATGGACAGAAGTTCCATCGCTTCCCTTGCAATCACCGGAATCTGCTGACCTACGGTACTTGTAGGAATCACGGCTTCGCTGGATATAGGCGAGTTGTCGAATCCGACAATCCGGTACGTACTGGGAAGTTCCCCATATTTTTGGATTAAGATATTTAAAAGCACATTGGCGTGAGTATCGTTTGGCATAAATATCCCCTTTTTTTTCAGAGGATATTTTTCCTCCAAGTTTTCTACGATCTGAAACAATTTTGTACGGTTTTCTTCAAAAGAACTGCTCAAATCCGTGAAAATCAACTCATGCAGAAGATGGTATTCTTCGCAGATATCCACAAATCCCTGGATACGGCCGTAGGCCGGGACGCCTTTGGACAGATCCGCGTTGATATGGATGAAAATGTCGCAGCCGCATTTTTTCAGCAGACTGGCAGCCTGCACTCCTCCCATATAGTTATCCGTGTTCACGCTGCATATACAGCGGTCCTCCCGCTCAATGCCCACAATGGGGATGTTATAGGCCGCCAATTCTTCTGAAGAGATGGTGGGGCTTAATACAATCATGCCTTCGATGTTATAGGCCAGCAGCTCTTCAATGTATTTTCTTTCCACGTCTTTTTTCTCGTGTCCGGCAAAGACCAGGAATTTATAGCCGTAAGTTTCGTAGGTGGCCAGAATCTGGTTGAGCATTTCCGCGTAATAATGCATGTACAGATTGGGGATGAGAATGCCCACGAACTCGGTCTTGCCGCTGGCCAGGATACGCCCCACTTTGTTTTCCTTATAGTCCAGAGCCACCAGAGCGTCCGCAATTTTCTGCTGATTTTCCAGAGTCAGGGAGTCCGGGTTATTGAAATAGCGGGATATGGTTGTTTTTGAGAAATTGGTGTAAGCCGCAATATCGGCAAAGGTAACTTTCTTTGATTTCATCATACAAAGAGTATAGCAAAAATATATGCAAAAATCAATCGGGTAGCATTTTGGACCACGAAAATCCATTTTGATTTAGAAAATGAATTTCCGTGATTTTGGATGACGATCGAAAATTCAGATATGCAAAAATCTCACATTAATATATAAAAATGTAACTTCTGGTGAACGATGGTATATTTTGGGCACATTGTTTCATTTACAGAGGCATTCTTTGCAATTTATAATACAATTAGCCTATGCAAGATACATAGAAATAAAGTCCGGACCGTCTTTTCTTACATATCTCAGGCAAAAAATATACGAAAAGGGGAAGATAGTTATGAGAAAAATATCCCGCATGACTGCCGTCACTCTGTCCTTGCTGCTGCTTCTGTCTTTGACCGGATGCAAGGCGTCAGACGGCAAGACCCATCTGACCTTCCAGATCTGGGATGTTTACCAGCGTCCCGGCATGCAGGCCATGTGCGACGCTTATACGGCCCAGCACCCGGATGTGGTCATCGATGTGCAGGCCACCAGTTGGGGGGAATACTGGACGAAACTGGAGGCTGCCGCTGAGAGCAGCACTTTGCCGGACATCTTCTGGATGC
This sequence comes from uncultured Lachnospiraceae bacterium, assembly GCA_947571775.1. Classification (GTDB taxonomy): domain Bacteria; phylum Bacillota; class Clostridia; order Lachnospirales; family Lachnospiraceae; genus MGBC164599. The sequence continues at coordinate 194,716 of CANOZK010000005.1, forward strand.
ACACCAACCAACTTTTGTATTACGCTGATTTCGGAATGCTGGCGGATGTGACCCATCTCTACGACGATGTGTCGGATGATTATTACGAAGAACATTTTTCCGAGATTTCCCGCAGCAACGCAAGCGGCAGTGACGGAAAGCTGTACGGAGTCCCCAAGGATAAGGACAACGGACATTTGGTGTATAACAAGGAAATGTTTGATGCGGCTGGCGTCGGATATCCCAACGATGACTGGACCTGGGACGATCTGGTCAGCGCATCTGAAAAGATTTATAAAACCACTGGCAAATACGGTTTCATGGCCTATAACGACGACCAGCTTGGATACTGGCCTTTTGTCTACCAGGCAGGAGGCTACATCCTAAATGACGACCGGACGAAGGCCGGCTATACGCAGCCTGCCTCTGTCAAAGGAATCGAATTTTATGTAGGGATGCAGGACTGCGACTGGTGTCCCACACAGACATATTTTACCGAGACGACTCCCGCCACGGCCTTTTTCTCCCAGGTGGGCGCCATGTACATGGAGGGCAACTGGAATCTGCCCCAGTTAATGGAAAACTACCCGGAAATGCGGGGTAAATGGGACATCGCAAAGCTGCCCAAATGCCCCGATCCCGTAAGCGGCGACGGCCGGGCGACCATGTCCAACGGCTTGTGTTACTCCACAGGCGCCCACGGCAAGCAGCTAGAGGCGGCGCTGGATGTGATTAAGTTCTTTGGAACCGAGGAAGCTCAGCGCATCCAGGGTGAAAACGGCGCGGCGATTCCCGCTTACCTTGGCGCAGAAGAAACCTGGCGCAATGCTTTTGACGCATATGATGAAAAGCTGGACCTGGATATTATCTTTGAACAATTTGACTACGCTGTCCAGGCTGTCTATAACTCTGCCAGCCCTGTATGGAAAAGCCAGGTCTTAGACCAGCTAACCAAGGTCTATTCCGGTGACCAGGACTTGATGACCGGACTGGAACATATGCAGAAAATTGTGGATACAGAGACTGCCAGAAAATTGGCAGAGGACTGAAAGGAGGCCCTGTTATGAAAAAAGGAAAAATATCCACTGCCGCCAGACGGGAACAGGCCTGGGGGTATCTTATGATTGCTCCCACCATCATCGGACTGATTGTGCTGAACGTATGGCCTTTTATTCAGACGATTTACGCCAGTTTCTGCAAACACTTAGGCTTCGGCCACTACAAATTTGTCGGGCTGGAGAACTATGTCAGCATGTTCCAGGACACCGATTTCTGGAGAGCTACCGGAAACACTTTAATTTTCTGTGTTCTGACGGTTCCTGTGGGCATCTTTATCTCCTTGCTGGTGGCGATTCTGCTCAACGCAAAGGTGAAGTTCAAGGGCGGTTTCCGAACCATCTTTTTCCTGCCCATGGTCTGCGCCCCGGCTGCCGTCACCATGGTCTGGCGGTGGATTTTCAACAGCGAATACGGTATCCTCAACCAGATCTTCGGCTCTCATATAGCCTGGATTACCGATCCAAAAGTGGCCCTTATCTCCTGCGCCATCGTAGCTGTCTGGAGTTCCATCGGCTATGACGCCGTTTTGCTGCTGTCCGGCTTGCAGAATATTTCAAAGTCTTACTATGAAGCGGCTTCCATCGACGGAGCCAGCAAGATTACGCAGTTTTTCAAGATTACCCTGCCGATGGTCTCCCCAACCCTGTTCGTGACCATGATTATGCGCCTGATGACTTCCTTAAAAGTCTATGATTTGATTTACATGATGGTGGAGGAGACGAACCCGGCGCTGACCAGCGTACAAAGCCTAATTTATCTGTTTTACCGGGAATCTTTCGTCGCCGGCAGCCGCGGCTTAGGTTCTGCTATCGCAGTCTGGACTGTATTAATCATTGGCGTCGCCACAGTCTTCCAGTTCATTGGCCAGAAAAAATGGGTCAATTACGAAGTTTAAGGAGGAACCATCATGAAAAATTCAAAACGCATCAGCAAGATTATCACTTACGCGGCTCTTATTATCGGTTCTGTCATTATGATTTTCCCCTTTGTGTGGATGATCCTGACCAGTTCAAAGACCGTGGCCGAGAGTATGCAGATTCCACCCACGATTTTCCCCAAGCATCTGCTTGCAGAGAACTTTACGGACGCGCTCAAGAGCCTGCCCTTCGTAAATATGTATGCAAACACGATTTTGATGATTCTTTTCCGCGTAATCTTCGCCGTGCTGTTCAGCTCTATGGCTGGCTATGCTTTTGCTAAGTTGAAATTCAAAGGGAAAAACATCCTCTTTAGCATCGTGTTGATGCAGATGATGCTGCCCAGCCAGATTTTCATCATTCCGCAGTACCAGATGGTGGCAAAACTAGGCTTGGCCAATACGGTGGCGGCTCTGGTATTTCCCGGCCTGGTCAGCGCGTTCGGCACCTTCTTTTTGCGCCAGGCATATCTGGCCATCCCGGAAGAGATTGGGGAAGCCGCCTACTTAGACGGCTGCAACCAGTGGCAGACTTTTACAAAGATTATGTTCCCGCTGACCCGCTCCTCTGTGGCGGCTCTGACGGTATTCACGGCTGTCTTTGCATACAGCGACTTGATGTGGCCGTTGGTGGTAAACTCTGACTTGAAGATGATGACTCTCTCCTCCGGTCTTGCCACCCTGCGAGGCCAGTTCTCCACAAACTTCCCGGTTCTGATGGCCGGAAGCCTGCTGGCCATGCTACCCATGGTTATTCTGTACCTGTTCTTCCAGAAACAATTTATCGAGGGTATTGCCATGACAGGCAGTAAGTAATAAAATGTCTTGGGGGCATACGCCGGATGTGCGCGTGTGCCTCCATCTCGAAATATATATAGTATCACCATCATACAAGGAGCATCTTATGATCATACATAACGAACAAAACCAGACCTTTACACTGCTTACCCGCCATACGATGTATCAGATGAAAGTTGACCGCTACCAGGTATTGCTGCATGCCTATTATGGCCCGCCTGCCGACGTCGACAGCGACCTCTCCGATTTCATCCAGTGCGCCGACTACAGCTTTTCCCCAAATCCAAATGAAGCTGGAAGCGACCGCACCTACTCTCTTGATGTGATGCCCCAGGAATATTCCACCTGCGGAGTGGGGGACTTTCGTCTGCCTTCCATAGAGCTGGAACTTCCCAACGGGAGCCGCTCGGCAGATTTGCGTTATCTAAGATACGAGCTGCAGAAAGGAAAATACTCTCTGCCGGGACTGCCGGCCTTTTATGGCGGGGAAAAAGACGCGGAGACGTTAATTATCTATCTGGAAGACGCCGCCGCACAGGTGACCGTCGCGTTGTACTATGGCGTATTTGAAGAATTTGACCTGATTACCCGTGCCGTGCGCGTGCTCAACCATGGAAGCGAGACTGTCCGCCTGTGCCGATGCGCTTCCCTTTGCCTGGATTTTTTGCGCTCCGATATGGATTTTGTCACTTTCAACGGCCATCATCTGATGGAACGCTGTCTGGACCGGGCCCCCCTGCGCTCCGGCATACAGAGCGTCGGCAGTATACGGGGCGCCTCCAGCCACCAGCACAATCCTTTTGTGATTCTGTGTGACCAAGACGCGGATGAAGACAGGGGCCTGTGTTATGGCGCGATGCTTCTATACAGCGGGAATTTCGAGGCGGCGGCGGAATGCAGCCAATTTGAGAACAGCCGGTTTGTGATGGGGATACATCCCTATCATTTTTGCTGGACGCTGGAACCCGACGAGGCGTTTACAGCTCCGGAAGCGGCGCTGATCTGCTCCCCTGGGGGTTTTACACAGATGAGCCAGCAGTTTCACCGGGCCATCCGGAAATGCCTGCTTTGCGACCCTTACGGTCCCGGTCAGCAAAAGCCGGTCTTGATTAACAACTGGGAAGCCACTTATTTTGATTTTACAGCAGATAAGCTAATAGACATTGCAAAAGAGGCGGCCGCTCTTGGAATCGGCCTGTCCGTCATGGACGACGGCTGGTTTGGCCGGCGAGACGACGATAACAGCGGGCTTGGCGACTGGTGGGTCAATGAGACGAAGCTGCCCGGCGGACTCAAAGACCTGACAGAGCGGATCCACGCTTTGGGCATGACTTTTGGCATCTGGATGGAACCGGAGATGGTAAATGAAGACAGCGACTTATACCGGGCGCACCCCGACTGGGCGCTGCACATACCAGGCCGCGCCCCTGCCAGGGGACGTGGACAACTGGTTCTGGATTTTTCCCGCAAGGATATCCGGGATTATATTTACAGTCAACTAAAGAGCGTCCTCTCAAGCGCGCCTGTCTCTTATATCAAGTGGGACATGAACCGCAGCCTGACAGACGTATGGTCTGCCGCCCTTCCCGCACAGCGTCAGGGAGAAGTGTATCATCGGTATGTTCTGGGGGTTTACGACTTGCTGGAACGTCTTCGCAAAGACTACCCGCACATCCTTATCGAGGGCTGCTGTGGCGGAGGCGGCAGGTTCGACGGCGGGATGCTCTACTATACGCCTCAGATTTGGTGCAGCGACGACTCGGACGCCATCGACCGCCTGCGGATACAATACGGCACTTCGTTTGCCTACCCCACCTGTACCATGGGCGCGCACGTCTCCGCCGTCCCCAACGAACAGAACGGGCGGGTCACACCCCTGTAAACACGGGGAATCGTGGCCATGAGCGGCGCTTTTGGCTATGAGATGGACTTGGGTAAATGCACAGCAAAAGAAAAAGAAACGATTCGCGGGCAGATTGAAACATACCAGGCGCATTATGACCTGCTCTGCCAGGGCGACTATTATCGGCTGAGCAGTCCTTTTACAGACGATTTGTTCACAGCCTGGGCGCATGTATCCCCAGATAAACAAGAAGCGCTCGTCTCCCTGGTCACCGGCAGCGTCCGTCCCGCCACGCCATTTCTCCGGCTGCATCTAAAAGGGCTAAACCCCGCCTTGCAGTACCAAGTCAACCACGGAGACAAACTTTATCGCGGCAGTACGCTGATGCAGGCAGGTTACCCGCTCCCGGCAATCCAGAAGGATTACCAGGCTGTCCAGCTTTATCTCAAAGCAATCGAATGATAAAAAAAAGGCCATTCAGCTATTTTGTTTGCGCCATTCCCGCGGCGGCAGCCCATAATATTTCTTGAACGCCTGTGAAAAGTGCAGTTGATTGGGATATCCGCACTGATCTGCCACATTTTTGATGGGCAGATCGGTGAGCCGCAGCAATTTTGCCGCGCTGGTCAAACGCTGCTGGATTAAAAATTCCTGCGGCGTGCTGCCGACCAGCTCCTTGAAACGCCGGCTGAAATAATTTCGGTTTAATTTGCAAAAGTCTGCCACCTCTTCCACGGACAGCTCACGCTGATAATTTTGCTGGATATAGACCACCGCCTCGTGGATATAATAATCATATTCTTTCTTATCGTTGGTTTCCCTGCGGTTGGCCGAAAACTCAATCAAGTCATCCAGGAACATAAACAGCCGTCCCACCAAATGCAGCGTAGATCTAGAGGCGTTCTGGGTAAAATAAAGCATTTGCTCCCGCAGCAGCTGCCCCTGTTTGGCGCTCTGCGGAGAATAGATTGGAGAATTCTGATCCAGTCCCGCCTTCAAAAGATTTTCCTTTACCCGCATCCCGTCAAATTCCAGCCAGACATACGTCCACGGCTGCGTTTCGTCGGCCGTGTAGAGGTTAATCTGTCCAGGACAGATCAAAAATCCCCGGTCCTCCCCCAACCGATATTCATGGATCTCCCCATCCGAGTCATGGGAATACAAAGTCCCATATCCGCTGATTACATAATGAAACAGGAAATGCTCCCGTATGAACGGGCCGAAGGAGTGAAGCGGCGCACACACCTCCCAGCCATATTGATAGGGCCGCAGATCCAGGTAATCATCATTGGGAAAAATCGCGTGAAAATGATCCTTCATGGTCAACACCCACTTTCGCTTTTGCTGATTTTCCAGAGCCAGGGAGTCTGGACTGTTAAAATCATGTCGGCAAAGGTAACTTTTTTTGATTTCATCATTTTATGGCAGGCTTGCAAAGACGTATTTTGTCAGCAAAGCTGACCTGCACGCGCGCCGCAAGAACGCCTAGACGTTCTTGAAAAAGAGTATAGCAAAAATGGTCGTGGAAATCAATCGTGGAGAATCGTTTACGGCCTATGATAATTTCGTATATAACATATGAATACTATGATACATGACAGGCTTTGAGCAACCGCTATTCTCACGACTTGCAGTTCGTCCGCGCCTGTATCGGATATGATATGAATGATATTAACAATTGTATTGTTTACGAAATGGTCGCCCATACCCATATACAAACTGCCTGTCATGTTTGCAAGAAGACAAAATTTAAAACCAATCATGCCAGAAGTAATTACCAGCATAATGATATTTGCAATAAGCCCGCTCACCCCAATCATTCCATCGCAATAACTTCTGATAGGAGCCATAACATGCCATATGCCAAATAAGCTGGAAGAGACGATTGCACTTCCAATAAACGTATAGTTATATTCAAACATTTTTTGAAACAACCCTCTAAACAAGCCTTCTTCCATAACCACATTGATGACATTGCCGCTAATACAAATAACAAAGAAAATCAAAGCCGTCTGATTACTGATATTTCCATCAATAGCATAAGCGCTCACATAAATCTGAACCATTGCAAATTTATTTTGAACAACAAGGATAAGGATTTCAATGATATACGCTGCTATAAACACCGACAGTCCAAATCCAAGTCCTTTGAGCAAATTGCGTAATACACTGTTTTTTTCAAATCCTATCTCTGCTGGATTCATGCCATACATTCTTGCAATAGCATAAAAAATCACAATACCAATCAGTTTGTGGATGAACGCCTCACCCCAGAATGTTTGGTCTGTTCGGAATACAAAATACTCAAAGCCGCGAAATACAAAGCATACAATGTAAATTAAAAATATAATAAATAATGTTTTACTTTTTTTATTTGGCATATCCTAACTTTCCTTTACAAAAATATATTTCCTACTCTTTTTTAATATTTTGGATTAGTTTGTTAATTTCATCTGCTTCCCGCTTCATATGCAATATATTTAAAATAATTGAGATCATATATATTGCAATGCTCATGAGGACTAGAACAAAAAGCGGCGTGCTTATATACCAGTTAAAGATTGCTCCAAATAACAGCGATAAAGCAACAGTCAGAACAATTTCTACTGCAACCTCAACCGCAAAATACTTTATTTCTATTTTATACATGAGTAAAAGTATCAAGTGCGCAACCACATTTACCAAAAATACTTGGAAAACAGTTTTAACACAAAGAAATTCCGCACTATAAAGCGTTGCAATAATTGCCAGCAATACCAAAGAAATTCCCGTTGTTGCAAAAATATGAATGACCCCTTTTTTCATACGCGTGTTTCTCCTTTCAATGCTTTTTTTACCTCGCCTAAATAATTGCGGTTAATATAAACCCGTTCGCTATTTTTTAGCGTTGCTTCCATTCTGCTGTTAAAAATCGGTTTGATACTATCCATACAATGTATATTCAAAATACATGATTTGCTGATTTGGACAAAACCATATCCTTTTAGTTGCTCTACAAGCTGATACAAACGGAAGTCCGTATGATAAACCTCTTTTTCAAGATAAACAAAAGTTTGTTTATCAACACTTTCTATGTAATAAATATCAGAAATATTTACCATTCTCTTTGTTCCATCCTTGTCACATGGAATCTGTATATCAACGGATTTCAACAATTCTACAATGCGCTGGAGATTTTCTTTGTCTTTGCCATATCTAATAACCACTTCCATATCGGCGCAGGATAAATCCTGTTCTAATTTAATTATCATAGGCGTCCCTCCCTGCATAGATTATATCAAAATCTGCTTTATGATTGAATGTGATTGTAGCTGAAATACATTTTTAAACTGCCAACATACATGAATAAAAGCGACAGAGCTTTCGTCCTCTGCTGGCTTCAGTTCCTCAAAAGTTGTCTTTGCGGCAGATGGGGCCTTATTTGGCTGCCCCGTTTCGTTTTGTGTAAATTGAATAAAAACAGCCAGCCGAAAATAGGAGATACGCTGAAACTGGAATTAAGGATTGACAAGAATAGGGGCGTATATTATTATTAGATTAAAGTAACCGGTAACTTAACCGATAACGAAACCGATTACTATTAGATAAAAAGGAGGAGAGGGAATGAGAAAACGGTTGCTATGCCTGGCGGGAGTTCTTTTTGCCCTGGGCGCTCTGACGGGATGTCAGAAGAAAGAGGTAAACCCAGGCGACATAGCAGGCTACGACCAGGGAGAAACGTATCTGTCCATGTGGGTGCATTCCATTGAGGAAACCGAAGAAGGGCAGGCGTACAAAGCGTCTGTGGAAAGCTTTAATGAGAAATACAATGGAACGTATTTCGCAGACATTGAATTTGTCCCCAGAAACGACAGCGGCGGCGGGTATTCCGATAAGGTCAACGCGTCTGTCATGTCGGGCGGACTGCCGGACGTTTTGACTGTGGACGGACCGAACATCGCAGCTTATGCGGCGAACGGAATCATCCAGCCTCTTGCGGAGATTTCGCAGGGAGAAAAGGACATCTATCTTCCGTCCATCATTGAGCAGGGGACGTATAACGGCAAGCTGCACGCGCTGGGCGTAATGGAATCCAGCGTGGGACTCTATTACAATAAAGGAATCTTAAAAGAAGCGGGAATCAAGGTTCCAGACGCGGATCATCCGTGGACTTGGACAGAATTTCTGGAGATTCTGGAAAAGTTAAAGCCAATTATGGAAGAAAAAAACGGCTATCCGCTGGATATGACTTTCCCAGTGGGGGAAGCAAGCATTTATTATTATGCGCCGTTTATCTGGTCCAACGGCGGCAATCTGGTCAGCGAAGACGGACTGACAGTGGACGGTTACTTCAATTCGGAAAAGAATGTGGAAACCATGAACTATTTCCAGAGCATTGTAAAAAATAAATATATGTCCGAAGCGAAAATTGAAAATCTGTTCGAGAGCGGACGGGCCGCCTTTAAATTTGACGGCGCGTGGGAGGTCAACACCATTTACGGAAACTACCCGGATATCGACCTTGGCGTAGCTCCCTATGTGGTTTCCGACGACTGGGACAAAGGAAAATACACCCCCACCGGTTCCTGGGCGTTTGCCGCCTCATCCGAGACAGAGGACATCGAAGGCGCCACGAAACTGGTGCAGTGGATGAGCGGCGTGGAAAGTGGAATCCGCATCTGGGAAATGTCGAAAACCTTCCCATCCACCTACGAAGCCTTTGAAAATATCGACGTATTCCAGACCGATGAGAATTATAAAGCATTATATGACCAGTTAAGCAATTACGGCCATCCAAGGCCGAAGACGCCTGTATATCCGCAGGTGAGCACGTACTTCCAGGAAGTTCTGGAAAGCGTGGCGCTGGGAGGCAAAGACGCCCAGTCCGAAATGGATAAATTAGTAGAAAGGATGAACGCAAAACTGGAGCGTTACACAAGGGAATAATCATGAGAAAAAAGAATTCGATTATGGGAATGGCCTTTTTCGCCCCAGCGCTGATACTCCTGACGCTGTTCTTGTTCTTGCCGATGCTGCTGACGTTCGGATTCAGCTTTACCGATTACTTTGCATTGAATCCAGAGTTGACGCATTTTGTGGGGCTGAAAAATTACCTGGACTGCTTCAAAGATGAGCTTTTTGTAAAATCATTTCTAAACACGGTAAAATTCGTGATCATCATCGTACCATGCCAGTGCGGCGGGGCCATGCTGATGGCCATCGCCATCAACCATGCGGCGCACTGCAAGAAATACTTTAAAGTAGCTTTTTTCGTTCCGGTGGTTATGTCGCTGGCGGTGGTATCCACCTTGTGGATGCAGATTTACAGCCCGGAAGGTATCTTAAACACCCTGCTGGCAAACTTTGGGATTGACGCGCAGCCTTTTATACATAGCGCAAAGCAGGCGCTTCCGTCTGTCGCCATCATGAGCGTATGGCAGGGCATGGGCTACCAGATGCTGATTCTCCTAGGCGGCCTGCAAAACATCAACCCGGCCCTTTACGAAGCGGCGGAGATGGACCACGCCACCAACTGGCAGAAATTCAAAGATATCACCCTGCCGGAGATGAAACCCTTATGCGTGCTGATTTTTATCACCGTTACCATTGGAGCGTTCCGTATGCTGGTACAGCCCATGGTTATGACCGGCGGCGGTCCGGATCATTCCACCTACACCATTGTGTATGATATTTACCAGACCGGCACCGTGAACTGGGAAATGGGCCTTGCCTCCACAATGGCCATTATATTTACCATATTCGTGGTGGTTCTGACTATTATTCAGAACATACTGACGAAGGATAAGGAGGACAAATAAATGTTGACGAAAAAGCAAAAGCGGATAAACTGGGTATTGGTCATCTTCCTGCTGGTATTGTCTATCTTCTTCCTGTTCCCCGTCATCTGGATGCTGGCAAACTCCTTTAAGCCGGACGCGGCGATTACGGCAGATATGAATTCCGTCGCGGCATTCATTCCGCCTATGCCGCAGGGAAACTTTTTTGAGAATTATGTAACGATTATCAAGGATACCAGCTTCCTGAGATATATGGGCAACACCCTGTTCTACGCGGCGGTAATGATTGTGCTGGGCATCGTCGTAAACGGCCTTGCCGGGTACGCCCTGGCGAAGATTCCGTTCCCGTTCAGCGACAAATGGCTGCTGATTATCCTGATGCTTCAGATTGTGCCCACAGAGACGGTGATCACCATCCACTTTCTGATTATTGCAAAAGCGGGACTGTTGAACACGGTGCTGGGATATGTGCTGCCCATGATTGTGAATCCTTTTAATATTTACCTGTTCCGGCAAGTATTCGTCAGTCTGCCGGACGATGTATACGAAGCGGCCCAACTGGATTTCTGCGGCCCGGTGAAATACTTTTTTACCATGGTTCTGCCCATGTCCAAGACGGTGGTGGCCACGGTGGGCGTATTTACATTCTTAAATGTATGGAACGATTACCTCTGGCCGGCGCTGGTATTCACCTCAGGCGACCTTTTGACCGCCCAGATCGGCCTGAATGCCATTACCTCAAACGAGAACACCACCATGGGACAGACCCTTGCAGTCATTACAATGATAACGATTCCGGTAATCATCATCTACTCCCTGTTCTCCAAACAGATTGTAGAAGGCGTTACCTCAACAGGTTCAAAGGAAGGATGATCGTATGAGCTTTATAGAGTTTAGAAATATTTGCAAAAAATATCCGGGAGCGGAAAAGAACACCGTGGACGGATTCAACTTGGAGATTCAGGAAAAAGAATTTATCGCGTTTGTAGGCCCCTCTGGATGCGGAAAATCTACAACCCTTCGCATGGTGGCGGGATTCGAGGAAATCACAGGCGGCGATTTGTACATTGACGGCAAAAGGGTCAATGAGATGGCCCCAAAAGACCGGGGGATTGCGATGGTTTTCCAGAACTATGCGCTGTATCCCCATATGACCGTGGAAAAAAACATTGCATACGGGCTGAAAAACATGAAAGTCCCTGCGGCTGAAATCAAGAAAAAAGTTGACTGGGCCGTGAAAATCCTGGGTCTGGAGGAATACCGTTTAAGAAAGCCCAAGAACCTTTCCGGCGGCCAGCGCCAGAGGGTGGCCTTAGGGCGCGCCATTGTGAAAAACCAGAAAGTGTTCCTGATGGATGAACCGTTGTCCAACCTGGACGCGAAGCTCAGAGTCAGCATGCGTACCGAAATCAGCAAACTGCACCGGGAGCTGGGCGCAACGACCATCTATGTAACCCACGACCAGGTGGAAGCCATGACCATGGCCGACCGGATTGTCATTATGAAAGACGGGATTGTCCAGCAGGTGGGCGCGCCGCTGGAGCTTTACAACCATCCCGCCAACAAGTTCGTAGCCGGGTTCATCGGCTCCCCGCAGATGAATTTCTTCGACGTGACGGTGAAAGGAAATACCGTTTCATTTGCCGACGGCAATCAGTTGATTCTGGAAAAAGGCGCGCTGGCCAAATTAAACGGCAGAGGCGGCGAGATGATTCTGGGAATCCGCGGGGAGGATTTGAAACTGGACGCTCAGAATATGGAATTGTATGGGGCGAACAGTCAGAGGGCGGTGATTACCAACACGGAAGTCATGGGAAATGAGAACAATCTGTATTTTACATTTGGAGGCAGCCAGGCCGTGGCCAGGGTTTCCAAATATGAAATCAGTCAGATTGGCGATGAGATTGAGTTCGTGTTCATGCCGTCTAAGATGCAGTTCTTTGACAAGAAGACCGGAGAGAATTACATAAAAAACGACGCGGAAGAATAGGATGAGGGAAGAATGAGCAGGCAGAAATTACATTTGAAGGCGCCGGATAATTGGGTGAACGACCCCAATGGCTTTATTTACTACAAAGGACAATATCACATGTTTTACCAATATTTCCCCTATGGCCCCCGGTGGGGGACGATGCACTGGGGCCATGCGGTGAGCGACGATCTGGTAAACTGGGAGCACAAAGGGATTGCGCTGTTTCCCACGAAAAGGGAAGATCAAAACGGCTGTTTCTCTGGAAGCGCGGTAGAAGAAGACGGAAAAATGTATATCGTTTATACGGGGATTCGCTACGAGGGAAGCAATCCAGAAGATATTCATGTACACCAGGAACACCGTTTTGAGGCCACGCAGATGATGATGATCTCCCAGGACGGCCAGTCCTTTGATAACTGGGCGGATAAAAGCGTCATTATTCCCCCGGTGACGGATAACCAGATTGGCCACCGCATGCACACCAGAGACCCAAAAATCTGGCGGGGGCAAAACGCATGGTATATGATTGTGGGCAGCACGCTTCACGAAAAGCAGGGGACGGTCCTGTTCTACCGAAGCGAAGATCTGCACAACTGGGAATATGTAAACCGGGCGTTAAAGCCTTCGCTGCCTGGCTGGATGTGGGAGTGTCCAGATTATTTTGAGACAGAGGGCGGCAAAGTCCTGCTGCTGTCAGTGATGGGAATTGTGGAAAACGGCGGGAGAAGGGAAGAACATGCCGTCTGCTTTGAAGTGGACTTTCAAGAAGACGCCTGCCAAATGGACATCCCGGACGACTACCAGTTTCTGGATTACGGTATGGATCTGTACGCGCCGCAGACCACGCTGGACGAGGCGGGCAGAAGGGTGATGATGGCCTGGCTGCGGATGCCGGAGAAGACGGACGCCGGCTGGATCGGAATGTTCAGCTCGCCGCGGGTGGTAAGCGTGCGAAACGGGCATATTTATTTTCAGATGCATCCCAATATCCGTCAGGCATATTCCAGGAAAATCGCAGACGTATCGGAGGCTTCCCCAGAAGGATACATGGCCTGTTTTGATTTGCAGGAGGAGGAGACGGTGGATCTGGGAGGGTTTCTCATTTACAGAAAAGGAAACCGTATCTGCACCGACAGGAGAAAAGTCTTTGCAGCGGTAAACGGCGGCCATTACGCCCAGTCCGCGCGTTTGATTTCCGAAACCCCCGAAATAAAAGGGGAGGCGCATCTGGAAGTCCTGGTGGATGAAAACATGGTGGAAGCATTTGTCAACGATGGAGAATACGTGATTACCAACGCCGTGTATCATCTGGGACGGTATATAACCAGCAGCGTTTCCAAAGCCATTCAATTATATACCGCAGAGGAGGAATGATTTTGACAACAGCAAAAATTTTGTTAAACACCATTGAATCTGTAAAAAATTTTGTAAATATTGTATCGAAGTTTAACGCAGCAATGGATTTGGTTTCCGGTCGGTATATCGTGGATGCAAAATCCATCATGGGTATTTTCAGCATGAATCTGTCCAATCCCATGGAACTGCGCATTCATGACGACCAGACAGAAGCCGGAGAAATTCTGGAACTGCTGCGGCCATATCTGGTAAAATAATAAATTCACAAAAATCTCTTTGGAATGCCAAATTTCAAGGAGATTTTTTTATTTCGCTTTCAGTTTTTATTGACAGGACAAAAATGGCAGGATATAATTTTAATAAAAATCATATAAAACATATAGAATAGATATGGATTGAAAGCGGCAAATAAAGGAGGCAGGCGTCATGGGACAGATAAAAGAAAGCGCATTGGAATTAATCGGAAATACGCCAATGCTGAGATTAAACAGGTATAGCAAAAAGGTGGGCATCAAAGATGCAACGATTCTTGCCAAGCTGGAATATTTGAATCCAGCCGGTTCGGTAAAGGATCGAATTGCCCTTGCCATGATTGAAGATGCGGAAAAGAAAGGCAAACTAAAAAATGGGGCGACCATTATCGAACCCACCAGCGGAAACACGGGGATTGGCCTTGCGGCAGTCGCAGCGGCAAAGGGTTACCGCGCGATTCTCACCTTACCAGATACCATGAGCGTAGAGCGGAGGAATCTGCTAAGAGCCTATGGCGCCGAACTGGTGCTCACAGAAGGCGTAAAAGGGATGAAAGGGGCGATTGCCAAAGCAAACGAACTGAAAGCGTCCATTCCAGGGGCAATCATCCTGGGACAGTTTGAAAACCCGGCCAATCCGGCTTTGCACAAGGCCGTCACAGGCCCGGAAATCTGGGAACAGACCGATGGAAACATAGATATTTTTGTCGCCGGCGTAGGCACAGGCGGCACCATTACCGGAGTAGGGGAATACTTAAAAGAGCAAAACCCCAAGATACAGGTGGTGGCGGTAGAGCCGTCGGGAAGCCCGATGCTTTCCAAAGGAAAACCAGGCTCCCACAAGATTCAGGGGATTGGCGCAGGATTTGTGCCGGAAGTTTTGAACACAAACGTTTACGACGAAGTCATATCTATCGACAACGAAGATGCATTTATGGAAGGAAAGGTATTTGCAGTCAGCGAGGGGATTCTTGTGGGTATTTCTTCGGGCGCAGCGTTAAAGGCCGCAAGTATCCTGGCAGAACGCCCAGAAAATAAAGGAAAAACCATCGTCGTCATTCTCCCGGACTCCGGCGACAGATATTTATCGACTCCTTTGTTCAGCGCTCATTAAACGATCGGAGTAGACTTAGAAAAATGAAATTTATGCATTTATCCGATCTGCATCTGGGAAAACGTGTCAACGAATTTTCCATGTTTGAAGATCAGGACTATATACTAAAGAAAATTTTAACAATCATCCAAGAAGAAAAACCGGACGGGGTACTCATCGCCGGGGATGTGTACGACAAGTCTATCCCTTCGGTGGAGGCGGTGGGACTCTTGGATGATTTTCTGAAAGAGCTGGCAAAAGCGCATATCCAGACTTTTATCATAAGCGGAAACCACGATTCGCCCGAACGCCTTGCCTTTGCGGCGGAATTGATCGAGCCAAGCGGCATCCATATTTCCCCGGCCTATGACGGAAAGGTGCGCCCGATTTCCATGCAGGACGACTACGGAACGGTAAATATCTATATGCTTCCGTTTGTCAGGCCGGCCCACGTGCGCAGCGTTTTTCCAAAGGAAAACACCGAATCTTATACCGAGGCCATCCGCACGGCCATTTCCCATATGGAAATCCATGAGGAAAAGCGAAATCTTCTGATTACGCACCAGTTTGTAACCGGGGCGCAGCGCTGCGAGTCAGAAGAAATTTCCGTAGGGGGAACGGACAACGTGGACGCGTCCGTATTTCAGGCGTTCGATTACGTGGCACTGGGACATATCCACGGCCCGCAGCATATGGGAAGGGAAAGCATCCGCTACTGCGGCACCCCGCTGAAATATTCTTTTTCCGAGGCAGGACATCACAAGTCGGTGACGGTTTTGGAATTGCGGGAAAAAGGAAATCTGAAAATTCGCACCGTAGATTTGCTTCCCCTGCACGATATGCGGGAATTAAAAGGCACCTATGAAGAACTGACCAACAGAAAAAATTATGAGGGAACGGCGGTGGACGATTACCTCCATATTACACTCACAGACGAAGAAGACATTCTGGATGCCATCGGAAAACTGCGCGTGATTTATCCAAACCTGATGAAACTCGATTACGACAACCAGAGAACCAGAGAAAACACTGTGATTACCACGGCTGACGATATAAAACAAAAAACGCCTCTGGAACTGGTGCAGGACTTTTACGAACAGCAGAACAATCAGGCGATGGACAAAGAGCAGACAGCTTTTGTATCGGGGCTGATTGAGGAAATCTGGGAGGGAAATACATGAGGCCGTTAAAACTCGTGATATCGGCGTTCGGGCCTTATGCAGATCGGATGGAGCTGGACATGGACAGCTTAGGCAGCAGCGGTCTGTATCTGATTGCCGGGGATACCGGAGCCGGAAAGACGACGATTTTTGATGCCATTACCTTTGCCCTTTACGGGGAGGCCAGCGGGGAAAGCCGGGAACCTTCTATGCTTCGATCGAAATACGCCCAGCCGGATACACCCACAGAAGTAGAGCTGGTTTTCTCTCATGCCGGAAAAGAGTATACGATCAAAAGAAACCCAGAATATATGCGCCCGGCAAAAAGGGGCACAGGGATGACAAAAGCTTTGGCCAATGCCGAGCTTCTCTATCCAGATCAGCGGGTGCTCACAAAAAAACGGGAAGTAGACGCGGCCATCGTGGAAATCCTGGGCATTGACCGGAATCAGTTCTCCCAGATTGCCATGCTTGCCCAGGGAGATTTCCGCAAACTGCTCTTGGCAGATACCGCCGAGCGGCAGAAAATTTTCCGGGAACTGTTCCAGACCAGATATTACCAGATTTTGCAATTGCGGATCAAAGACCACGCCAAGGAACTCTATGCCCAATGTCAGGAAGCCAGAAACAGTGTCCGGCAGTATATCCAAGGCATCGCCTGCGAAGAAGCAGATCTGCTTTGCTTTGAAGCAGAAAAGGCCAGAGCTGGAGAACTGCCCATTATAGACACAATGGATCTGCTTGAAAAACTTCTTGCCCAGGATACAGCGGCCGAGGAAAAAATGGAACAGGAACTGGCCGCGCTGGAGCAGGAACTGGCCAAGATAAACGCCAATCTGGGTAAAACCGAAGCCTATGAAAAAGCTAGACAAAGCCTCGAAGAGACAGAAAAACGGGAACAAGAACTGAAACTTCTCTTAAAGGAGCTGAAACAGGCACTTGAAAAAGAAGAGGAAAAAAAGGAACTGCAAGAGGAGATCAAACGGCAACTTGCTCTGCTGGAAAAAGAACTGCCGGAATATGATAACCTAGAAAACTGGAAGCAGGAAATCCGAAAACTGGAAACAGATCGAAACGCCTGCCAAGAAAAAGAGCAGAAAAACCGTCAAGACGCCGAAGAAATTCGTCAGCTCTTAGAAGATTTGAAACAAGAGCAGGCATCTCTATCCCATGCTGGAGAACAAAAAGAAAAACTGCTCCGCCAAAAAGAGAAAGCCCAAGAATGCGAGAAGATCTGCGAAAGCCTGGAGGAAGTCCGAAAGCAGGAGCGGGAACAAACACGGCTGCTGGAAGAACTGGAACAGGCATTTCAGGAAGAAGAAGGAAAAAAAGCCCAACAGGAAGAAATCCAAAAGCAGCTTACCTTGCTGGAGGAAGAGTTGCCGGAATATGACAGCTTGGATAAACTGCGTCTGGAGATTCACAATCTGGACAAGAGTCTGGAAACAAAACGAAAAGAAGAAGCCCAAACACGCAGAGAAGCCCAAGAACTGCAAAAGCGGCTGGAAGAGCTAAAAGAAGAATTGAAAAAACTGGCAAAAGCCGGGGAACAAAAAGAAAAGCTGTTCCGTCAAAAAGAACAAGAAGAGGAACGCCAAAGGAAACTGAAAATGCTCTGCACAGAGATCGAGAATTTTAAAACTCTGCAAAAAAAGCTCTCAGAGAAACAGAAAGCTTATCAGAAGGCCCAAGAGCGTGCGGAAATGCAGGAACAGATCCATTCCCGGATGAACCGGGCGTTTTTGGACGGGCAGGCAGGCATTCTGGCGGCTGATCTGGATGAGGGAAAAGCCTGCCCAGTATGCGGCTCCGAACACCACCCTCATCTGGCGCAGATGCCAGAAGAAGTTCCCACCAAAGAGAGCTTGGAACAGGCAAAAAAAGACTATGAGAAAGCCGACAAAGCGGCAAAAACGGCCAGTGAAAAAGCAGCAGAATTCTCTGGAAAAGCTTCCGAACAGGAGGCGCAGCTCAAAAAACAACTGGAAGATTTGCTGAACCATACGGATCTTTTGATTGCAGAGGAACAGACACAGGAACTGTTGTCCGAGACAACGAAAACAATCGCAGAGCTGGAAGAACAGATCACAGAGGCAAAACTCCAGACTCAACGAAAGGAAGAACTGGATCGGCTGATTCCAGCAGAAGGAGAAACCGCAAAACAGTTGGAAACAGAGCTTAGAAATCAGACAGAAACGATGATTTCTGAAAAGACGAGAAGAGAAACCCTGGCCGCTCAAATAGAAGATTTGACAGAGAAACTGCATTATCCAGGCAAAAAAGAGGCCAAAAAAGCCGAAACCAACCTGAATAAAGAATTGGACACTCTGCAAAAAACCTACCAAAAAGCCGAGACAGCCTGGAAAACCTGCTGCAATAAATGTACCGCGTTAAAGAGTCAAATCCAATCCTTACAAACACAGTTGGAAAACCCGAAATACATAGAACAAACCGCAAAATTTCTGCCTATACTAGCGGAGGAAATCGCAGAACTGGAAAATCAAATCGCAAAAGAAACGCAAAAAGCAAAGCGGAGAGCAAAACTGGATCAACAGATTCCAAAAGAAGAAGAAACCGCCCGGCAACTGGAAGCAAAAACCAGAAAGCAAAAAGAAAAGATGATTTCCATGGAAGCCCGGAAAGAAGCCCTAACCGCTCAGATAGAAGATTTGACCCAAAAGCTGCATTATGCAGACAAACGAGAAGCTCAAGCCGAACAGACAAAATTGACAGAAGAACTAAAATCCCTGCAAAAAGCTTACCAGGAAGCCGAGCAATCCTGCCGACAGTGCAGCAGTAAGATGCAAGGTTTAAAAGGAAAAATCAAATCTCTGCAGGAACAACTAGAAAAAGCGGAACAAATCGATAAAGAAAAGGAACTGGAAAAGCAAGCCAAATTTACAGACAAACAAAAGGAACTCACAGAGAACCAAAAAGACATTCATACAAGACGAGTCACAAACGAAAACGTGTTAGACAATATCCAAAAGAAATCCAAGAAACTAGCCGCGCTTGAGGAAAACTATACATGGCTGCGCGCGCTGTCAAACACGGTAAACGGCACCATTTCCGGGAAAGAGAAAATTATGCTGGAAACCTATATTCAGACCAGCTACTTTGACCGGATCCTCCGGCGGGCAAATCTGCGCTTTCTGATTATGTCCAGCGGCCAATATGAATTCAAACGCCTGACACAGTCCGGCGGCGGCAGAAGCCAGAGCGGCCTGGAACTTAATATCGCCGACCATTACAACGGCACAGAGCGCAGCGTCAAAACCTTGTCCGGCGGGGAATCCTTTCTCGCCGCCTTATCTCTGGCACTGGGGCTGTCCGAGGAAATCCAATGTTCAGCCGGAGGTATCCAGATAGACACGATGTTTGTAGACGAAGGCTTTGGCTCACTGGATTCTGACGCTCTGCAACAGGCTTACACAGCGCTGGTCAGCCTCACAGACGGCAGCCGCCTCGTGGGAATCATCTCTCATGTGGGAGAATTAAAAGAAAAAATCGACCGGCAGATTCTAGTCAGAAAAGAAAAGACTGGAGGAAGCAGAGCGGAAATACATTTCTAAGAAAATCGTGTCTATGGTATCGGCAGTCAAATATCAAACTATAATCAGGCTGAAACTTTAAAGCTTTGAAAAGCACAGGCCGTCTGGTATCCGTGGAAGACCATACAAAATTTATTTTTACTATGGAGGATTTACAATTTGCCGCATGATGGCCCCACATCAGTCGGCAGGACAAAAATTGTATGAATTTTTCCACAGATACCAGACGGCCTGTGCCTTTTTTTCACATTTACGATGCAGAAATCCGGTTTCCCGGTTCTATCCAGCTTTTTCTCAGGTAATAAATCAGCATACACAGGGCCGCCGCGCCCCAACTGATGGGATAAGTCACTGCAATCCCCTGGATCTCATGCCATTTCCCCATAATGAAAAACAAAAGCGCTGTCCGCAAAATACACATACTAGACAGGATAATGATCATCGGCGGCAGAGCCTTCCCGGCCCCCCGGATGGTATCCGCCAGCACTTCCAAAATGACATAGAACCAGTAGAACGGGAAGGTAATCCGAATGATTTTCATTCCACATTCGATTACGTCCGCATCTTTAGTAAACAGGCCGAACGCCTGCGGTCCAAACAACAGCAGGAAAATCGCCGTGGCCACATTCAGGAAAGCGCCCATGCAGATACAGATTTTCACGCCTTTTTTTACCCGATCCGGCTTTCCGGCTCCAATATTCTGCCCAGTGAATGTAGTCATGGCCTGCCCCAGCGCGATAATCGGGTGGTACAGCAGCAGTTCCACACGGAAGTAGGTGGTGTACGCGCTGATGGCATCCACGCCCAAACTGTTGATATGATATTGGGCAAAAATATTGGAAAGGGTAATCACTAAGTTCTGGAATCCGGCCGGAACCCCGATCTTGATAATCCGCAGCAAAATTTCCTTTTGAATCTGCACTTCCCTCCAGATCAGGCGGCAGTCCCCGTCCTGCTTCATCAGGTATACCAGGCACATCCCGGCCGCCAAAGTCTGGGAAATCATAGAGGCCCAGGCAGCGCTCTCCACACAGGGAAAATTCCGAATCAGCACTGCGTCTGCAATCACATTGGCGATTCCCCCAGCCAACTGCGTCAGCATCGGGACACTGGAATTCCCTGTGGCACGGATAATGCCGGAAGCCATGTTATAGGTAATCACCGAGGTCAGGCTTAGAAAGTAAATCCGCAGATAGGAAACGGCTTCCGCCATGATTGCGATTTCCACGCCCATCCACCTCAGGAAATAAGGTGCGCCGATGCAGCCCGCCAGCATCAGGACGACGCCCCCTGTCAGGCTCAAACCCACCGCCGTATGCACCGAATCCCTGGTGGCTTTTTTATCCCGGCAGCCGATGGCCTGGGAGATAACTACCCCAGAGCCCACCGACATACCGGTAAAAAAACCCACCATGCAGTTGATAATCAAAGAGCTGGCTCCCACCGCCGCATAAGAATTTTTGCTCAGGCAATTGCCTACAAACAAAAGATCGACGGTGTTGTAAAGCTGCTGGATCAGGCTCGAACCCAGCAAAGGAAGGGCAAACAAAACAAGCTGTTTCCATATTGCGCCTTCTGTTAAATCATAGCTGTTTTTGCTCTTTAATCTGCCCATCTTTCGTTCCCTTGTAACAGTTCAGAGGCCTTCCCTGTTATCTTCCCTTCTATGTCCTTCTATTTTTGGTACAAAATTTGGATGGAATTTAAGAGGCACAGCGCCGATACGCCTGTATCTGCAAATACCGCTGCTGTCACGCCCCATCCGCCAAACAGTTAATTTATATTTTATATATACTTTATATTTTTTTGCATATCGGGTAAAAAAATATCTCAGTAAACACAAGTGCAGGGCGATTCCAAGGATACGCTATTGCGATCTTCGGGCTTCTGCTTCCTCGCGGGTATACGCCTCTGTAAGGGCTTTTAATTTCTCAAAACTTGCAGAAGTATCGTATGCTTTTATCACAGAACACAAATCTTTGTAATCATAAGCATTCACATAAATACCTGTGGCCAGTGCATACTGGTCGTTGTATTCTTCTTTATTTTTTGAGAGCCAGTATCCCTGCGTCATCTGAAATGCTTTGCCGTCTTCGCGAAATTCCTCTCCATATCCGGTAATGGCATTGTACATGGCGGCAAAGGCCGGGCCGATGGTAGAGCTGAATTTTCCTGCCACATAGCACAGGGTCCCATCCTCAAACAGTTCCTTGTTGGCCATGCTGTAACAGTCGATGACGCCCTGTTTGATTCCCTCTTTTTGCAGCACATCCACCATACTGTACATAGAGAACATAGAAAGAGCAAAATCATATTCATAATTCTCCAATTCCTCTGTTGCCATTTCTTCGACGTCCGATCTGGTGGTATACCCTGGGAAAACGGTCAGATTGGCATCTTTAAGCGTCAGCCTTACCGGTTCTTCGGTAAGCGATAGTTCTTCCACACTCCGCCCCAAATCGCCGAATTTCTTCTCAAAGACTTCCAAGGCTCCTTCCGAGCGGGCATGGTGCATCTCATTTCCCGCATTTGCACCGCCGGTAAATAAAATATAAGACTTTCCGTCCATCTCGTTGAGAAAGTAATCTGCCAGATCCGCGCCGGCCTGACGTTCGATCTTGTTGCCGGGACCGATGACTCCGAGAAAATACGGATCGTCCGCCACGGAATTATATTCCTGCTCTGTTACCGTACCGGAAGCCAACACATAATAGATTCCTTGTGAGCGGCAGTACGCCACTTCATCTGAAAGGTCATAGGTAATAAACGACAGGATCCCTTCTACCCCTTCTGCACAGGCATCTTCCAGAAACTTCATCTCATCCTCCGCACTGCGAATGGCATAAGAATAGCAGAATTGCACTTCTGGGAAGCATCTCTGTATATAGCCTGTCAAATACTCGCGGAACGTAATCACCTCGTCGTCCGTCACATCATAAACCGCTACACCGATTTTATACTTTGTACTTTTGTCTGCCGTCCGGCCGCCTTCTTCCCCTTTCACATCGGCTGCATCTGTCCGATTTTCTGTTCCCGATGGAGAAGACGAAGAACTCTGGCAGCCGCTCATGCAAAATACAAGCATCATCGCTGCTATCAGGATAGAGAATAACCTTCTCACTGTCTGCCTCCTTTCTTTCCGAAAATATGACAAGCCACCTCATGTCCCGGTTCCAGCTCCATCAAGGTCGGGCGCTTCTGCCGGCATATCTCGATACAATGTTCGCAGCGGTCCTGGAACGGGCAGCCTGTCGGAACATCCAGCGGACTCGGCGCCTCACTCTCGATACTCTCAATCTTTTTGGAAAAATCCATATTGATATCAAATATCGCACCCATCAATGCCCTTGTATACGGATGCTCGGCCTTTGTATTCAAACTTTCAGCCGGAAGCACCTCCACAATATTTCCCAAATACATGACCGCAATCTGATGGGCGAAAGACTGAATCAGTCCAAGGTCATGAGCAATAAACCCAATGGCAATATTTTTTTCCTTCTGTAATTTTACCACCAGTTCAATGATGGTTTTCTGCACGGATACATCCAGTGCGCAGGTGGCCTCATCCATCACCACAATCTCTGGTTCCAGCACAATGGCCCTGGCAATGGCGATACGCTGCCGCTGCCCGCCGCTCATATTGTGGGGATACCGGTCTGCAAACTCTCCGGGCAAATCTACCAGCTCCAGGTATTTGCGCGCTACTGCGTCTTTTTCACTCTTCTTAATCCGTCCAAAATTCATCAGGGGTTCGCAGATAATGTCGCGGATTTTCATTTTCGGGTTAAAGGAACCGGACGGATCCTGGAATACCATCTGAATTTTCTGGCGGTTCTGCCGAAGTTCCTCCCCTTTCATCTTTGTGATGTCTTTTCCGTGAAAAAGAATCTCTCCTTCCGTGGGGGTATCCAGAGAAACCAAAAAGCGCATAAACGTACTTTTTCCGCATCCGGACTCGCCTACCAGCCCCAGGGTTTTTCCTTTATATAGCTTCAAATTGATATCGTTGCATGCCACCAGGGTTCGGTGATTGGATGCCGGGAACTTCCGTGTCACATGTTTTGCGTCCAAAATTAAGTCTTTCTCATCAAACATAACGCATACCTCCCAACGACGGCACTGCATCCAGCAGATTCTTGGTGTAATCGCTCTGCGAATGGTGCAAAATCTGCTCGCGGTCGCCCGCGTCCACAATTTCCCCATTTTTCATAACAATAATAGAATCCGCCATATAAGCGGCCACGCCCAGATTATGCGTCACCACAATAATACTGGTTTTGTACTCGTCCCGAAGCTCCATCATCTGACGGACAATCTGCGCCTGTGTCGTCACGTCCAGCGCGCTCGTCGGCTCGTCGGCCAGAAGCAGCTTGGGCTGAAACGTCATCGCCATGGCAATCCCTACCCTCTGGCGCATACCGCCGGACAACTGGAAAGGATAGCTTTTCATAATGTTATCGCCGCTTGGGAGGCGCATACGCTCCAACATCTTGATACCCATATCCCAAGCGTCTTTTTTCATCATATTCTTATGTGTACGGATGTATTCTACGAACTGTTTTCCAATAATCCGAGTCTGATTGGTCATCGCGCCGGAATCCTGAAAAATCATGGAAATATCCGTACCGCGGAGCTTTCTCCACTCTTCCTTTGTATTGGACAGCAGGGATTTTCCTTCAAAGAGAATCTCTCCTTCGGTCACCTTGCCTCCTCCTCCCAAAAGTCCTAAAACCGCACGGATAACGGTGGTTTTTCCGCTCCCGCTCTCGCCTACAATGCTGCAGATCTTTCCCTGTTCAAGCGTAAGATTGAAGTTTCTGACTGTTGGGCGGTTTTTATAAGATATGGTCACGTCTTTTAGTTCCAACATGATCCGTTTCCTCCTTTACTCGTCTCTGGGATCCAGCACATCCCGCAGGCTGTCGCCAAACAGATTGAAAACCACAACTACGACAAAGATTGCAAGGCCTGGGAAAATCATCAGCCATGGAGCCGCCGACATATACGCCCTGCCCTCGTTGAGCATCAGTCCCCACTCCGGCGTGGGCGCCTGCGCGCCAAACCCTAAGAAAGACAGCCCGGCCAGCTCCAGCATCATGCTTCCGATATCCGTAGCTCCTGTGATAATCAGAGTGGGAAGCGCATTCGGCAGCATATATTTTACCAGAATATACGGAGTCTTCGAGCCAGTGACAACCGCCGCGGCCACATAATCCCGGTGCCGGATTTTCAAAACCAGACTTCGCGCCAGGCGGGCATACTTCGTCCAGCTCACCATTGAAATCGCCAGAACCGCATTTTGGATACTGGCTCCTAAGATACCTGCAATGGCAATCGCCAGAACCATTCCCGGAAAGGATACCATCATATCGGAAAAACGCATAATCACAGCGTCCACAATCCCGCCGAAATATCCGGCCAGAATTCCCAGAACCGTACCTACGGCAAAAATAATCACAACCACGCTGAGAGCAGCCGTCAGGGAAGCTCTTGTCCCGAAAATCACGCGTGCAAAAATATCCCTTCCCATTTTATCGGTTCCAAACCAATGCTCGCTGCTGGGTTTTTGCAGGGCATTTGCCAAAATACCTTCTGTCGGATCCTGCCCTCCTGTCAAAAACGGAGCAAAGACTGCAACCAGCACGACCAACAGAACCAGAAAGCAAAAGAATAAAAAAGATTTATTTTTTTTCACAAAATTGTTCATCGCCCGATCACCTCTTTTCTCTCATTCTTGGATCTACAAAGTTGTAAGAAATATCCACCACAAGGTTGATCACCATATAAATCAGTGCAATCCATAACACATATCCCTGAATCAGCGGATAATCGTAGGATGTAATCGCCGACACGGCCAGACTTCCCAGGCCCGGATAGGAGAAAATGACTTCCACAACCGCCGTACCGCCAAGCAGATTTCCCACGGACAGACCCAGCATCGTAATCAGCGGAAGTAAGGAATTGGGAAATACATTCAGCCAGAGGATCTTCCATTCCTTTACGCCTCGTGCCCGCGCTCCGATCACATAGTCCTGGTTCAGTTCTTCCAAAACGGCGGTACGCACCTGCCTGGTATACTTCGCGGACATGGCAAAAGCAAGGGTTACTGCCGGAAGAATCATGTTTTTAAATGTTATATCCGTAGAAACCACCTGGAGCCATTTCAATTTTACACAAAAAAAGGAAATCAACAAAAGTCCTACCCAGAAATTGGGAACAGATACGCCCAGAAAAGTAAACGCCCGAACCAGGTTGTCAATCCATTTGTTTTTGTTTACCGCCGCCAGCATTCCGAAAGGAATAGAGACTATCAGCATTAAAATCATCGAAAACAGCGCCAGCTTCATCGTCGGCCACAATCTGGAACCCAGAAGATCCAGCACCGGCTTTTTCAAAGAATAGGAAGTGCCGAAATCCCCTTTCAGACAACTGGTCAGCCAGTCCCCGTACTGAACCAGAAACGGACGGTTCAACCCCATCTCTTCTCTGGTTTGCTGCATGACTTCCTCACTGGGCACAATCCCTGACGCCGCATACATGGTGCGCACCGGGTCGCCAGGCGCCATATATGTCAAAAGAAAGGTCAGAAAACTGATACCAATGAGCACAATCACAATCTGCCCCAGTCTTCTTCCCAATTGTTTTATAGACAAATCCCTTCTCCTCCTTTCGGATCCCGTCCGTTGTTTGGGAGCCGGGAGGTATCAACCATCCCGGCTGTAATTGTCTGTATTCTTATTTCGGTGCAATTTCTGTGGAAAGCCAGTAGTAATCTACAGTATGGATATCTGCGCCGCTTACTTTTGATGCATTGGAAAGGAAGGTGCTGTTGTAATAGCCGTGTACCAATACTGCACAATCGTCAATCAAAATCTGTTCCATCTGGATAACCAGGTCTGCACGCTCGTCCACGTCTGTGGAAGCCATGTACTGGTCGTACAGCTCGTCGTACTCGTCGTTCTCATACCAGCAGTAATTGGTTCCCTGGCTGTTTACATAGAATTCGCTTCCTTTGTCGCCGCCGTACCAGTTTTTCAGGAATGCACTTGGTTCGCCAGTGCCAACGGTTGTCCAGTTGGAGTCGCACAGGTCATATTCTCCGGCCTGCATCATGTTCCACTCTGTATCGGAGTCCGTATTGGTTACGTTTACATCAATGCCGATTTCAGACAGAGAGATCTGAATGGCTTCTGCAAAATCGCTCAAGCATCTATTTGTATATGTAATGTACTGCAAAGTGATTTTCTCGCCGTCCAGTTCACGGAATCCGTCGCCGTCGCTGTCTACGATACCAGCATCGTCCAAAAGCTTCTTTGCGCCGTCTACATCGTACGCAAAATCGTTTTTCAGAGATTCATAATCATAAGAAAGAGTGGATGGAAGTACAGCAGGACCGTAAGTATACATGCCGCCGACGGTTACATCACAAAGGGTCTGGCCGTCTACTGCTTTGAATACAGCCTGTCTCAAGGCTTCGTTTTTGCCCAGAATTCCGTTAAAATTTACATACGCAAAGCCGCTTCTCATACCAGGTGTTTTGGATACATAGAATGCATCGTCGTTGGAGAGTTCCTCCAAATCGCTGGCAGTGGTAATATTCTCGGTCAAGTCGATGTCGCCGGTCTTCAGCGCGCTTGCTTTGGTACTGTCGTCCTCGATGAAGATAACGGAAACGCTGTCATAGGGAACTTCCCCGTTCCAATAATTGTCGTTTTTTACCAGCTCGGAACACTTGGTGGTCTCATCCATGGACTCAATCACATAGGGGCCGGTGCCGATAACCGATGTGCTGTCTGCAGTGTAGTCATGCTCTGCGTCTGTGAGGTCGCCCTCTACATCGATGATAGTATAAAACGGGAAACATAGAATGGATGTGATGTCCGCATAAGCTTCTTTGGTTACAATCGTAACGGTGTTTGCATCCGCGTCCGCGGTAATGGAATCCGTTTCCAGGTAAGTCTCCGGTGTGGAACTCTTCTTATCCGTTGCACAGACTGTATACAGACGATTCAGAGAATCCGCTACCGCCTGGGCGTTGCAGTCATTGCCGTTGGAGAATTTCACGCCGTCACGAATGTGGAACGTCCAAGTCTTATTGTCATCCGATACTTTATATTCATCACAGAGATTATAATCCACTGTCAAATCATCCTTAAATTTAAACAAGCCCTCGGTAACCCCGTGGCGGGTACCGTCCCAGGCTGCATTCTGATATTCTGCGGGGTCATATGAGGTAGAATATACATAACACCCAAAATTCAGATGCTTGTCGTCTCCGTCGGACTTTGCTTGTTCTGTCGCCGCGCTGCCGGAACCTGATCCAGAACCACTATCAGAACCTCCGCCGCCACATCCGGCCAACGCCCCGATCGTCAATGCTCCGGTCATCCCAAACAGTAACAATTTTCTCAGCAAATTATTTTTCATTTTTTCGTCCTCCACTCTTTTCTAAGTTTCCGTCCATAAAGATCAAAAAAGCCAACTGTTTTCACAGTTGACTTACTCTCAAACTAACGATACCTTTATATAAACATCAGACCTACAAGCGCCCAGAAAAATAGATACAGAAAAACAATTTTCCTCTTATAGATCACATTTTAATCGCTTACCTGCCGTCTATCTTCGCCGAGCCAAAACCTGGTACGCACTAGCATGAATACTCTCATCAACCGTAAGATGGATTCACAGAAGCTATAAGCAGTTCTCCTGACTTAAGGTCATCGCTCTCTGTGCCTTCCCAGAATGTAGCATTCCAGTGACATATGTACAGTTCGCTCGCTATCACAGTGACGGGATCGTATCGGATTTAAACCGATTTGTCTATTAATCCGTTTATGGAACTTATAGCCTGCCTACAATAAATGATTATTGATCTTATGAACTTTTTTATATTATACTCTGCTTTTTGTGAAATGTCAACCGTATTTCGACAAAAAGGCGAGAGGAGTATTACTGAATTTTATGTGTTTTTTCAAAAAAAACTTGCCCCGAATTGTGAAAAACTCTATAATATATAGGTGAAAAACAGATAACAAAGATAAAAAAGGTGGTTTCATGAAAATAGACAACAAAGAAATTATGAACAGTATCCTCAAAAGTATCTCCAAGCTCGGCTACATCGATCCAGACGATCTGCCCAACATCCACTTATACATGGATCAAGTGACTACTTTTATGGACGCCCAATTGGAATCTACCAAACGTCATCCGCAGGACAAGATTCTGACAAAGACGATGATTAATAATTATGCGAAAAACCGTCTGCTTCCGCCGCCTGAGAAGAAAAAATACGGCAAAGAGCATTTGCTGCTGTTGATTTTTATCTATTATTTTAAAAATATCCTCTCCATCAACGATATCCAGTCCCTGCTCGGCCCTATCACAAACAAGTATTTTGAAAACAAGGACGGATGGAATCTAAAAGATATTTACACAGAAGTTTTCAGTATGGAAAAAGGCCAGATTGAATACCTGGAAAAAGATTTGATCAAACGGTATCACGTGGCCGGCGAAACTTTTTCCCAAGCTCCAGAAGAAGATCGGGAATATTTGCAGTTGTTTTCTTTTCTCTGTCTGCTCAGCTTCGACGTCTATGTCAAAAAAATGCTTTTGGAAAAAATTCTGGACGACATCAAAGAATGCGATTCTCCTCAAAAGGAAGATTCCGCTGGGACAAAGAAAGGAAAAAAGAAAGAATAGCGCAAGCATGAAAATATCTGAACGCTTCCAAAATTAAGAAAAACGCGGGGCTAAATATCCCCGGTTTTTCTCAGATTGGATTCAAACAACCGATTGTATCCGATCCATTCCTTCTTCTGTCCTGCCGCCCCGAAGACCTCTGTCAGCGTCTCCATACGCGCGTCCGTATTATCTGCCAGATTCAGAGCAACGGCTTCCGCAAGGGCTGGTTTCTTTGGCGAACCGTATTCCAATTCCCCGTGATGGGAGAGGATACAATGTTTCAGTTCGCTGGCCAAGATAGCTGGGAAGTCCGGTATTTCCCGGATAATGTCGTGGAGCATCTCCGTCCCAATCACAATATGCCCCAATAGCTGACCGTCGTCGGTATAGTCATTCAGCGGAAACGCAGACAGCTCTCTTGTCTTTCCGATATCGTGGCAGAGCGCCGCAGTAACCAGCAAGTCCCTGTTCAGCACCGGATAAGAGGCCGCGTAAAAATCGCACAGCTTTGCCACCCCGATGGTATGCTCCAGCAGGCCGCCGATAAAACCATGATGCACGGTTTTTGCCGCGGAATGATTCTGAAAAATTTCCAAAAATTCTTTGTCTTCAACAAAAAGTTTATGCAAAAGCTGCGACAGATACGGATTTTTTACCGAATGGATATAACCCAGCAGCTTTTTTGTCATCTCATCCACGCTGTTCTCGCTGACAGGAAGATAATCCGCCGGAATGAATTCCCCTTCTTTCGCTCTGCGCACCCGTTTGATACTGATCTGCAAAGCCCCGGCAAAACTGTTGACATCCCCCACAATGGCAATGTAATCCATACTGCTGAATTCATCAATGCCCTGGGAATTGGGGTCCCAGATTTTTGCATCAATGACACCTGTTTTGTCCTGCAAAATCAAGCTTTCGTAAGGTTTTCCATTCTTGGTCACGGCCGCCTGCTTCTGTTTGCACAGATAGATATCTCCAACCCGCTCTCCTTCGCGTAAATCGCTGATAAATTTCATTTTTCCTCCCTCTCTATCGGACGTCCAGTGTAAGATTGATTTTCGTCCGGCCGTAATCTTCGGTTCCTCTGCGCATAACGACCGCCTCCACTTTCTGTCCCTCCTCGCATTTTTGCAGCTCTGTATAAAAACGCTGCATGGTGTGTATTTTTTTCCGGTTAAATGTAATGAGCACATCTCCCTTTTGAATCCCTGCTTCCATGGCTGGAGAATTTTCTTCCACTTTATCCACAAAAATCCCTCTGGAAATCTCCATCCGCTCGGCCGTTTCTTCTGAGATCTCCCATCCCCGTATGCCCATATAGAGGATATCCTTCCCATTGGACAGTTTTTCAATCAGGGGCTTTAACTGGGATATTGACAAAGCCTTCACCATAGTCTGGGTATCTTCCGGCCCGTAGGACATGGCAATAATCCCAATGATGCTTCCTGTGGTATCCAAAAGCACGCCGCTTCCACCGCTGCTGCCCAAGATATCCGTAGTCAGAAGATTGTATTCCATATCCGTCACCGAAACTTTATTGGAAACCGAAGTTACATTTCCATAGGCCACAGAATCATTATATCCGGTGGGACAGCCGATGGCAATCACCGCTTTCCCCTGCACGAGACTGTAAGAATTTCCCAGCTCGGCAACGGCAATCTTTTGCAGGGTTGCCGCTTTCACAGTGGCTGCCGGCACCTCAACCACCGCCAGCCCCGTGGCTTCGTCGCTCTTGAGCTGCGAAGCCTGTACGACAGTCCCGTCCACAAAGCTCACTTTTACCGCGTCCGCCTCCGAAACCGCCGCCAGCCCAGTCAGAATATACAGCTCACTTCCATTGTTTTCGATGATAATTCCCTCCGACTCCCCTGCCGAGAGCGGACTGTTGTCCAGCAGGTCTTCCTCTCCCTGTACGCCCCATACATGAACCAGAGCTTTCCGGGGATTCTCCGCAATACTGAGGATTTCATTGTATATCTTCTCATAATCCGCCAGCGTAATATTACGGGGAACTTCTACAACCTGAGGCGTTGGAGTGTCTGTCTGTTGCGGCTGTACGGTCTCCTTTGGCTTATCTTTGGGAATCTCTACTTCCTGACCCTGACTCTGCGTCTCTCCCAAATATTGTTCCGCCACCGGGACAGTCAGGGAAAATGCGATTGCCGCGACCACGCCAAATAAAACTGCCCCGCCCGCGGCTGCAACAGCCCATACCAAAAGCTGTTTTCTGTTCACTGGCCTGTTTTTGATTGTTTCTTTGATAAAACTGTATTCCTCTGTATCTCTATTAGAAGCTTCTTTCCGGTCACCCATCCTAAAAACTCTCCTGTTACTATCAGAATCTGCCATTTCCGGGAGTTGTCTCCAAATGATCTGCAAAATCCCCACATATGTATGTTCCAAAGAGTTATATATTAAATATGCCCCAGAATACAGTTATTTTAACAAATAGTTATGAACATTCTATGAATAGTCGGGATTTTTTGGCTCGGAATCTCTTTAGAAGTTTTTATATTTTTTTCACATTTCTTTCACCGGTAAATCACATTTTCTACACACTTTTCCATTATAGTAAAGGAGTGTTAAGGATAAACCCTTTTCAAACAAATTCTTTTTCATACGCTGGTGCGTATAAAAAGCGCACCAGCATTCCTTTCCTTTTCTTATTCCCTTTTTCCTTTTTTGAATCTTTCGTTGCACTCTATCACAGAATGGGGTACAATAGGAAACATGAATTATATAGTTATTGACTTGGAATGGAACCAATGTCCAAAAGGAAAAGAAGCTGAGGATATCCATCTGCCCTTTGAGATTATCGAAATCGGCGCGGTAAAACTAAACAGTTGTCGGAAAACCGTGGCTGAATTCCATAGTGTTATCAAACCACAAGTATATCACTGGATTCACAACAAAACCAGAGAGATCATTCATCTGGATTACAGCCATCTCAAGGAGGGAACCCTGTTTCCCGACGCGGCGCGCCAGTTTCTTCAATGGTGTGGAGAGGATTACCAGTTTTGCAGCTGGGGCAATCAGGATCTGATGGAGCTTCAACGAAACTTAAAATATTATCATCTGGAGAGCCTGCTGCCCGGCCCTATGGAATATTACGATGTCCAGAAGCTGTTCAGCCTGAACTTTGAGGACGGCAAATCTCGCAAATCCCTGGAATACGCCATTGATTTTCTGGAACTGCCCAAGACCGAGTACTTTCATCAGGCCCTGGCGGACGCCCGCTATGCGGCGGCAATCCTCAAACAGATTGAAGAGGACTGTATACTTCGGAATTTCTCCATTGATGTATACCAGAATCCGAAATCCAAGAAAGAAGAGATCCACATTTTCTATGACAGCTACGAGAAATTTATCTCCAGGGAATTTGACAGCAAAGAGGACGCCATTGCCGACCGGGAGGTGAGCAGTACCCACTGCCCTCTATGCCATAAGCCCGCCAAAAAGAAAATCCGGTGGTTCTCTGTGAACGCCAGAAGGTATTTCAGCGTGTCCGTCTGTTCGGAACATGGACATATCAAGGGAAAAGTCCGAATGAAAAAAACTGACGAGGGAAAATTTTACGTAGAGAAGACGCTCTCCTTGATAGACGAAAAAGACGCAAAGAGAATTCTGGAAAAAAAAGAACTCCTTTGCGCCAAAAGAAGGCTGCACAGAAAATCAATATATATAGATGGTGATTAATTATCACCATCTGCGCCGAGCACGCGCTCTGCGGTATCTACGTTTTCGCGCAAGCGCGCATCCCCCAAAGGGCTGTATATTCGGCGTTCTCTAATCACTGAATATACAGTAATGTTCTCAACAGCGGGATCTCATACTGATACGAATATCCCAGATACTGATCTTCATAATAATATGTGGTTTTGATACGCCATGGCCCGGCTGCGTTGGGTTCCATGGCTTTTTTCTTTGTCAAATCCTTTTTGGAAATTCCCTTGGGCAGAAGCACCCATCCGGGAGAACGAGTTTCCGTCCAGCAGGTGTTTTTCCCATTCTGATAAATGTACCGTTGGCTATAAAGCAAAGACTCTGCGTTTATCTCTGGCTCCTTCTTGGGATGCTTCCACTGGAAATTGGCAAAGCCATAATCCAAGAGTGTTGTGGTATCGGTATAAATCGGCACAATCCCGTTGGTATGCAGATTGATACAAATCAACGTGCAGTTGTCCCGCTTGGCATAGGTAACCAGGGTATTCATCGCCTGATCCGTAAATCCGGTCTTTCCGCCCCGGCATCCCAGATAATACCACTCGTCTGTGGATAACAGTTTCTGATTATTTACCAGATAACGAGTCTCCTCCTCCATATTGGTAGCAGGAATTTCATACTGCGCAGTGCCTGTGATACCCCGAAATGTGCGGTTCTGGTAGGCCGCCTTGGCTATCAGCGCCATATCGTAAGCCGTAGTATAATGGTTCTCGTCGTGCAGGCCGTGGGGGTTGACGAAATGTGTGTCTTTGCATCCCAGCTCTTGTGCCCGCTGATTCATCATATCCACAAACACTTCCACCGACCCGGCTACGTGTTCCGCCAGCCCCATTGCAACCTCATTGGCCGAAGCCAGCATCAGTCCGTAAAGACTTTGCTCCACAGTGAGCTGCTCTCCTACGTCAATGCCGATATGACTGCTTCCCGGCTCAATGCCGTAAACCGCGGTTTCCGAAAAGGTCACTACATCTGACAGATTGGCGTTTTCCACTGTGAGCAGAGCTGTCATAATCTTAGTAATGCTGGCCGGATATTGCTTTTGATGCGCATTTTTTTCATAAAGAGTGACTCCGTAATCCACATCCATCAAAACGACCGATTCCGCCTCTACCGGGGGCCCCTGCGGCCACCCTGGAAGTTCATTGGTCTGTATGGGCAGGTAATACGACGGCGGAAATGGATCCGGCGTTTCCTCCGGTTCCTCGGAAGACTCCGGCAAATCTGGATCCGTTTCCGAATCGGTTTGTGGATCTGCCTCCTGCTCCGTCTCCCAGGACTGCGGATCTGCCTGTTCCTCCTGCCCGTATACCGGAAACGGCCATACGGACAGGCAGAGTGACAGTGCCAGCAGAGCTGGCCATATTTTATTCTTCTGTGTTCTCCTCATTTTCTGTATTATCCTCGTCTGTAAGTTTCGTGTCGTCCTCATCGGTAAGGATGCCATCCTTCTCATCGGAAGTTATGGCTGTTTTGCTGACTTCAGCGTTTTCTACGATAAAGTCCATCACTCTGGAGAGGGCTATGGATTCCCGAACAGATGCTTCTCCATACTGCTCGTTCATCGCTTCAATGGTAATGCCATAGTCTTTTTCCATCTGTTCTGCGGTCTTCTTACTTCCCTCGTCGTCCAGAGAAAAGCCTTCTGCATCCATAATCGCCTGAAGCACCAGGTTTTGTTTTACTTTATATTCTGCATACTGCTGGCTCTCTTCGTCAAGTTCCTCTTGGGTAATATTCTGTGCTTCCAGGAATTCCTCAACAGTCTGTCCCATCTGTTCTGCATAGGTATTCATGGAATTCTTGTATTCTTCCGCCGCCGCTTTCAGATCTTCATCCGGGTACTTCTTAATCTCACTGTCGGAAACCACCTGATTCCACGCCTCGTTCTTTACAGAAGAATCGGCTGTAAACTCATTGCTCTCTTCCAGTTCCTCACGGATGCTCTGTCTGTATGCCTCTATGCTGTCGCTTTCCGTATTTGAAGTTACCCATTCCTCTGTCAGTTCTGGAACCCGTTTGATCGCGTTTACAGATACAGTAAATACAACCTCCTGGCCGGCCAGCTCCTCGCTGTGATATTCCTCCGGGAAAGTCAGGTTCAAATCTCTGGTTTCCCCTTTCTTCGCTCCGATCAGCCCTTCCTCAAAACCTTCAATAAACTGGCCGCTTCCGATGGTCAGATCGTAATCGTCCGATGTGCCGCCCTCAAAGGG